>NZ_JANCLU010000004.1 GCF_024294805.1 Alsobacter ponti | reverse complement strand
ATCGGCCACGCTGCAGACGCCCCTTCCTCGGGTGAGGACGAGAGCCATATAGGCATAAATTCCTGCGAATGTCAAGCTCGACTTGAGCAGAGGTCGCCGAAACCCATTGCTGTCGCCCCCGGGTTTCGGGAACGGGGTGGCGGGCTGGCTTCCGTCAGTCGGGCTGCGGGCCTCCGGCCCGCCCGTCCCCGGGATGCCGGAGCCTTGGCGGAGGCAGGCCCGGGGCCCAGCGCAATATGTCGCGCGCCAGCGCGTCCTGATGGCCTTTTCCATTGAGCGCCGCTTCGCGGCAGCATCCATGCGCTGGCTCCCGGATACCCCTCCGCTACGCTGCGGGGTTCCGGGAACGGGGCGGGCGGAAGCCCGCCCTTGGCGCTTTCGCTGCGGGGTTCTGGGACGGGCGGACTGGCGTCCGCCCTTTGCGCTGTCGCTGCGGGGTTCCGGGGACGGGCGGGCGGAAGCCCGCCCTTGGCGCTGCCCTCTGCGAGATTCGGAGCCGGGCGGACGCCGTCCGCTCTTTGCGCCATCGCTTCGGGGCTCAGCGAATGGCGCACTCTTTCTCAGCTTCGCGGCGAGAGTCCGGAAACCGTCGAACGGCATTCGCCTTTCTGACGTTGGCGGCGTCGGCGCTCGCGTCGCCGGATCGCCGGCCGGGCTTTGCCCCCGCGTGTCTCTAGGCCTTGGGGGCCTTCGCGGCGCGCGGCTTGGCGGCGGCAGTCTTTGCCGCGCTGGGGCTGACCCTGATCTTGCCGAGCCCGGCGGCCTTGGCGAGTTCCGAGCGTTGCTTCGCGTAATTGGGCGCGACCATCGGATAGTTCGACGGCAGGCCCCATTTCTCGCGATATTGCTCGGGCGTCAGCCCGCGGCCGGCCAGATGACGCTTCAGCGACTTGTAGCGCTGGCCGTCCTCGAGGCTCACCAGGTAGTCAGGCGTGACGGACTTGCGGATCGGAACCGGGGGCGCCGGCTTCGCCGCCGGGCCGTTATGCGGGTCCTGCGCGGTCGCCACGCTGTTCAGGGCCGAGTGGACGGACGCGATCAGGGCAGCAATCCCCGAGGCCGGGATCGAATTATTGCTGACGTAGGCAGCCACGATCGTCGCGGCGTGCTCTACCAGTCCGCCCGAAATAGACTTGTCGTCCAAGTGACCTTCTCCCCACCGAATAAGACCGTCAATCCTTACGCCAGCAAGTAAGTCTTGACTAGCGCCAACTCACGATACCACCGAATACGTACGGCGGAATAGCGAATTTGGTCGAACGATACTACTCAGGGAGGTAGAATAAGCCCGCAACACAACCTGAACCTGCATCCCGGGCGGGAGCGAATCAGGATCGGGCGGGCCTCAGCCCGGCTGGCGCATCTCCACGTAGCCGGCGCGGTTCATGCACGACGCGAAGGCTCGCCACTGCAGCACGCCGCTCGTCGTCGCCTCCTCCTCGCAACGCGCCTTGTCGGCCTCGCCCTGCGCGCGCAAGGCGGGATCGGTGGCCATGCGCCGGCCGTCGGTGCGCGCCCACAGCACGTTGTCGCCCAGCTGCGCCATGGCGACCGCCGGCTGCGGCTCGTACACGGTCCGCGTTTGCGGCATGCACCCGGCGAGGGCGAGCGCGGCGGCGCAGCTGAACAGGACAGGCTTCATCGGCTTCATCTCCGGGACCGTATCGGACGGCAACGTTGACGCCAGCCCGCCAGTTCCGTCAATCGCGGCCCCTTGCGCGGCCGCGCCGCGCGCGCCACCCCGAATCGCGCGGATCAGATTATGACGGTGCTGTCCTTTCCCGTCGCCCGCACCGGGCAGGAGACCCGCATGGCGGCTCCCGGATCGCCTCCACCATGACGCCCATCACGCGCGCCGCCTGCGTGCTGGGGCTCACCCAGGTGCTGGCCTTCGGCTCGACCTACTACCTCACCGGGCCGCTCGGCGGGCGCATCGCGGCCGACACGGGCTGGAGCCTCGGCTGGGTGATGAGCGGTTCGTCGCTGGGCTTGCTCGGCGCGGGCCTCGTCGCGCCGCGCATCGGCCGCATCATCGATCGGCGGGGCGGCCGCCCCGTGCTGATGGCCAGCTCCGTGCTGTTCGCGGCAGGGCTGGTGGCGCTGTCGCTCGCGCCCACCCTGCCGCTCTGGCTCGCCGCGTGGCTTTTGATCGGCACGGGCATGGGTTCCGGCCTCTACGACGCGGCGTTCAGCACGCTGGGACGGCTCTACGGACGAGACGCCCGCAGCGGAATCACCACCGTCACGGTGTTCGGCGGCTTCGCCAGCACGGTGTGCTGGCCGCTCAGCGCCTGGCTTGGGGCGGAGCTGGGCTGGCGAGGCGCCTGCGCCGTCTACGCCGTCCTGCACCTCGTCGTGGCTCTGCCGCTGTACGCCTGGCTGGTGCCGGCGCTGCCGGCGCGTCCCGCCGCGACGCCGGGCGTCGCCGCCGGCGAGGCGCCGGCCGCGACCGCTCCCTCGCAAGCGCCCCGCGATCACCTCACGGTGTTCCTGTGCCTGGCGGCGCTGCTCACCGTGTTCGCCGTCGTGCCGACGGCCCTGCTGGTGCATTTGATCAACCTCCTGCAAGGGCGGGGCATGAGCCTCGACCAGGCGGTCGCGCTGGGGGCGCTGTTCGGCCCGGCGCAGGTCGGCGCGCGGCTGGTGGAGGGCGGGCTGGCGCGCCACTATCATCCGATCTGGACCATGACGACGGCGGTGGCGCTGGCCGCGCTCGGCCTCCTGCTGCTCGCCGCCGCGACGCCGCTGGCCGCCCTCGCGCTGGCGTTGTTCGGAGCGGGCAACGGCGTCTATTCGATCGCGCGCGGCACGCTTCCGCTCAGCCTGTTCGGCCCGGGCCAGTACGCGCGGCTGATGGGACGGCTGGCGATGCCCGCCCTGCTGGCGCAGGCCGCCGCCCCCGCCCTGTCGGCGCTGGCGATGGAGCGTTTCGGGGGCGACGTGCTGCTATGGGCGCTGGTGGCGGCGGCGTTCGCAAGCCTGGCGCTCGTCGGCGTGCTGTGGCGCGTCAGCGCGACGCTGCGCGCCGGCAGGCCATAGCACCGCGACGGCTGCGCTAGATCGGAGACGACGAAGGGGGAACGAAAACGGGAGGCGGCGGCGCGTTCCTGAGGGGGATGCCGCGCCGCGCGACCCGGGGCGATGTGTTCCAAACCCCCGGTGGGCTGTCACGACCGAGGGGAGGCTGGGCTCGCTGTTGCAACAGGGTGGAAGCCATGACCCGCGAACCGAGCAACTTCATGATTGAATCCGCGTAGGTCACGGTCAATATACAGATTCGTTATGTTGTATCTGCTTCCGTCTTCCGACAATCGCGCGCGAGTCTTCTTGCGTTCGACGATTGCCCGGCATCAAGCTCATGCTTCATCGAGTCGAGATTCATGTCGACACCTCCGTCGCTCTCCTCTCCGCCGGCCGGTCCGGCCGCCGCGGCGGCGACTGACGAGCCGTTCTGGCGGCAGCCCGCGCCGGCGCTGCTGGCCGCGGCGGGCGCGAGCCTCGAGGGGCTGACGTCGGCCGAAGCCGAGCGGCGGCTCACCGAGTTCGGCCGCAACGTCGTGCAGGAGCCGATCCGCCGGCGGCTGATCGCCAAAATCGTCCGGCGGGTCGCCGAGCCGCTGATCGCCATCCTCATCGTCGCGGCGCTGGTGTCGGCGGCGTTGGGCGATCACGCCAGCTTCGTCATCATCGTCGCGATCATCGCCATCTCGACGACGCTGGACGTCAGCCAGGAGCATCGCGCCGAGGGCGTCGCCGACGCGCTGAAGCGCTCTGTCGGCGTCCAGGCGCGCGTCCGGCGCGACGGCGCGCTGGCGGGGGTCCCGGTGGAGGGGGTGGTCCCCGGCGACATCGTCGCCCTGCGCGCCGGCGACCTCGTGCCGGCCGATGGCGTGGTGCTGGAGGCGCGCGGCGCGCACTCCGACGAGGCCATCCTCACCGGCGAGGCCTTCCCGGTCGAGAAGCGGCCGGGCGTCTGCGCATCCGTGCTGCCGGCCGACGCCTTCAACGCGCTGTTCGGCGGCACGGCGATGGTGGCGGGCGAGGCGACGATGCTGGTGGTGGCGACCGGCGCGCGGACGCGCTTCGGCGGCATCGCGGCGGCGCTGGAGGCGAGCCAGCCGCCCACCGCCTTCGAGCGCGGGCTGCACGG
Organism: Alsobacter ponti; assembly: GCF_024294805.1. Classification (GTDB taxonomy): domain Bacteria; phylum Pseudomonadota; class Alphaproteobacteria; order Rhizobiales; family Beijerinckiaceae; genus Alsobacter; species Alsobacter ponti. The sequence continues at coordinate 286,450 of NZ_JANCLU010000004.1, read as the reverse complement.
CCTCGGCATGCTGATCGTGCGCATGACGACGTTCCTGCTGCTGCTCGTGCTGCTGGCCAACCTGGCGCTCGGGCGGCCGGCGATGGAGGCGTTCCTGTTCGCCGTGGCGCTCGCCATCGGGCTCACGCCCGGCCTGCTGCCGATGGTGATGACGGTGACGCTGTCGCGCGGCGCGCTGCGCCTCGCCCGGCGCAAGGTCATCGTCAAGCGCCTGTCGGCCATCCACGACCTCGGGGCGATGGACGTGCTGTGCGCCGACAAGACGGGCACGCTGACGCAGGCGCGCATCTCGCTCGTCGCGCACGTGGACGCCGTCGGCGCGACCTCCGGCCGCGTGCTGGAGCTCGCCACGCTCAACAGCCGCTTCGAGAGCGGCATCCGCAGCCCGCTCGACGACGCCATCCTCGAGAGCGGCGAGGCCGTCGACCTGACGGGCTGGAGCGCCGTGGCCGACGCGCCGTTCGACTTCGAACGGCGCCGCGTCTCGGTGCTGGCCGCCCATGGCGGCGACAGGCTGTTGGTGGTGAAGGGCGCGCCCGAGACCATCATCGAGCGCGCCACGCGGGTGGAGCAGGCGGGCGGCGGGCTGGCGCCGCTCGACGCGGCGTTGCGCGCGCGGCTGGACGCCTTCCAGCAGGAGCAGGCCGCGCAGGGGCTGCGCTGCCTCGGCATCGCCTGGCGCGCCATGCCGGCCGACCAGGCGTCGGCGGACGCCGAGGACGAGACAGACCTGACATTCGCCGGCTTCTGCGTGTTCGTGGATCCGCCCAAGCCGTCCGCCGCCGTGGCCATCGCGCGGCTGGAGCGCGCCGGCGTGCGCATCAAGATCATTTCGGGCGACACCGCCCCGGTGTTGCGCCACATTGTCGAGGCGCTCGGCCTGAAGGCGCACCGGCTGATCACCGGCGCGGAGGTCGAGACGCTGACGGACGTGGCGCTCGCCGGGCGGGTGGCGCACGTGGACCTGTTCGCGCGCGTCACGCCCGAGCAGAAGGCCCGCATCGTGCGCGCGCTGCGCGCCAGCGGCCACACGGTGGGGTTCATCGGGGACGGCATCAACGACGCGCCGGCCATCAAGGCGGCGGACGCCGGGCTGTCCGTCGACGGCGCGTCCGACGTGGCGCGCGCCGCCGCCGACCTGATCCTGCTGGAGCACGATCTCGGCGTCATCGCCGACGGCGTCATCGAGGGGCGGCGCACCTACGCCAACATCATGAAGTATGTCCGCATGGGCACCTCGTCGAACTTCGGCAACATGATCTCGATGGCGCTCGCCTCGCTGTTCCTGCCGTTTCTGCCGCTGACGCCGGTGCAGGTGCTGCTCAACGACCTGCTCTACGACATCAGCGAGACCGGCGTGTCGTTCGACGCGGTCGACGAGCAGGAGATCGCCCGCCCGCACGACTGGAGCATGCCGGAGGTGTGGCGCTTCGCGCTGGTGATGGGGCCGCTCTCGTCGGTGTTCGACATCGCCACGTTCCTGGCGCTGACCTTCGTGTTCGACGCGCCGGTGGAGACGTTCAGGACCGCCTGGTTCGTGGAATCGATGGCGACGCAGCTGCTCGTCGTGTTCCTTATCCGCACCTCGCTGCCGTTCTGGACCAGCCGGCCGCACCGCGTGCTGGTGGTCACCTCGCTCGGGGCGCTCGCCGTGGCGCTCGGGGTGGCGATGACGCCGCTCGGCCGGCTCGTCGGCTTCGAGCCGCTGCCCGGCGCGGTGCTGGCCTGCATTGTCGGGCTGGTGGCGCTCTACCTCGCCTGCGCCGAGGCGCTGAAGCGGGTCGGCTTCGGCCCCCGCCACCCCACGAGGCGGCCGCACGAGCGGACCCGGCTGGACGCAGGCCGGAAACAATTGTAGCGGACGCGGGCCGGGCTTCGCGCACCCCCGCGCCCGGGGAGTCCACCGCGTGTCGCCCAGAGACCTGTCCGCCTTCGTCGCCCTGGCGTTGATCTGGGGCCTGTCCTTTCTGGTGATCCTGCGCATCGTCGCCGCGTTCGGCTTTGTCGGCGCGGTCAGCTTCCGCGCCTTCGTGGCCGGGGCGACGCTGCTCATCGTCGCCGCCCTGACGCGCCGGCGGCTCAGCTTCGGCGGGGCGCGCTGGCGTCAATACGCGACCGTGGGGGCGACGACGGTCGCCGGGCAGCTGATCGGCCTCAACTACGCGACGCCGCGCATCGGCACCGCGATGGCGGCCATCCTGGTCGCCTCGATCCCGCTCTTCTCGATGGTGATCGCGCAGGCCTGGGGTCTGGAGCGCATGACGCCGGCGCGGCTGGTCGGGCTCGGCTTCGGCCTGCTGGGCATCGTGATGCTGGTGGGCTTTCCGCCCGTCGAGCCGAGCTGGACCTTCCTGCTCGGGTGCCTGTGCGGGCTCGCCGCCTCGTTCTCGGCGGCGTTCGGCAGCGTCTACGCCAGCCGCGCGCTGCGCAAGGTGGGGGCGTGGGAGGTGACCATCGCCGCCTTCCTGTTCGGCGGGGCGATGACGCTTCCCCTGCTGGCGCTCGTTCCCGTTCCGGGCTGGCCACGTCCGGTCGACTATCTCTATCTGCTGATCGCCGGCTGCCTGATGAGCGCGCTCACCTACACGCTCTATTTCCGGCTGGTGGCCACCATCGGCGCGACCAGGGCGATCAGCGTGGAGTTCGCCGTCACCCTCGTCGCCGTGCTGGTCGGCGCGCTGGCGCTCGACGAGCCGATCTCGGCGATGCAGCTCGCCGGCGCGGCGTGCGTGGTGCTGGGCTGCGCGCTGGTGCTCGGGCTCGCTCCGGGCCGTTTCCGCTCCTCCTAGGGCCGCGCGGCGGCCGGAAAAGAAAGGGGCCGCCGGACAGATGTCCCGCGGCCCAAGTCAAGGGAGGAAACGCCCTAGGAGGGCAGACCGCACACTGAATCCTTTCATGCTGCATTGCAACATACGATTTTGCAATGCAGCAATGCGCCTTGGGGGCGAGCCGCCTGGAGCTCCGGGGGAACGTCCCCCGCGCGCCGTTCCACGCCGCATGCGACGGCGCTTCGCCGATCCTGGGACGCATGGCCAAAGTCCGCCGTCGGTGGTTGGAGCCCGCATCCCCCTATAGCCCGCGACCAGCCCCGCTTTTGTCCCGGAATTCGCGAATATGGTTAAGCTGCGGGTCGCATCCGCCGGAATTTCCCTTGAGCATCAAGCGTGCGCGCCCGCACAACTACTCAATCCGTGACTCGGCAAATTGTTACTCATGTGTTAATTAAACACATCATTAACGATTAAAACGGAGTGGGTCTGTGAGCGGGAGTGGGCACAGGCTGCGCGCCGGACTGCTGGGCGCGGTCTTCCTCGGGCTGGCGGGAACGGCGGTCCAGGCGCAGGACGTGAGCGGGCGCGCCGTCGAGGTGCTTCCGGACGTCGCCGCCGCGCGCGGGGGCAACGTTCGCAACGTCGTGGCGATGCAGCCCGTGTACATGGGCGACCGAATCCAGACGGGACCTGTCGGCCAGGCCCAGCTACTCTTCAGCGACGAGACGAGGCTGGTGGTCGGGCCGGGCTCCAGCCTGATGCTCGAGCAGTATCTGCTCCAGAGCGCCAGCACCAACACGGTCAGCCGGTTCTCGATCAACGCGCTGCGCGGCACCTTCCGGTTCATCACCGGCGACAGCCCCAAGCCGTCCTACGCCATCAAGACGCCGACGGCGACGATCGGCATCCGCGGCACGGAATTCGACCTCAACGTCCGCCCTAACGGCCAGACGCAGTTCGTGCTGCTCAGCGGCGCGGCGACCATTTGCGGCGCGGGCTCCTGCATCGAGGCGACGCAGGCCTGCAGCATGATCGAGATCCCGCGCGGCGGCTCGCCGCGCCAGATCACCTCGATGGAAGACCGCGACCGGCGTCTGAAGGCGGACTTCCCCTACATCAGCAACCAGAACGCCACGGTCCGCCAGGACTTCCGGGCGCAGACCTCCTCGTGCTCGGACCAGCGGGCCGTGCTCGAAGGCAAGCCGATCCCACCACCGCCTCCTCAGGCCGTCGCGGCCGTGCGCCCGCCGCCGCCCCCGCCGCCTCCGCCGGTGGAACCGCCCCCGCCTCCGCCTCCCCCGCCGGCCCTGCCGGCCAACCCCGGCAACGGCAAGCCCGTGGGCAAGGCCGGCGAGACGCCCGGCGGCGGCAATTTCGGCAATGACGGAGTCAAGGGCCGGGGCGGCGTCGGCGGTGGCGGCGGCGGTGGCCAGGCCATCACGACGACGAGCTTCAGCCTCGATACGATCGGCGGCGGCGGTTCCGGCGGCGGCACCGGCGGCGCCGGCGGCAATGGCGGCGGCAGGTCGGGCGGCAGCTCCGCCGCGGCGAGCGACGGCGGCAATGGCGGCAACGGCGGCGTTGGCAACGGCGGCGGAAACGGTGGAGGCCGCGGCAATGGCAACGGCAACGCCGGCGGCAACGGAAACGGCAACGCGGGCGGCAACGGCAACGGCAATGGCCGCAACTGATCCCGGCGCGCCCGGCCGCGAGCGGCCGGGCTGCGGGTTCGTCTTGACGCGCCGGGCATGAACCGCCTGCACATCTCCGCGCTCGCGGTCGGCGCGATCTTCGTCGGCCTGTGCGCGGGCCTGCGCGTCGCCGACCCGATGCCGGCGCGGATCGCGCGCGAACTGCTGTTCGACCAGTACCAGCGTCTCCAGCCGCGCGCCTACGAGCCGCTGCCCATCCGCATTCTGGACATCGACGAGGCGTCGCTGGCGACGGTCGGCCAATGGCCGTGGCCGCGCGACGCCCTCGCCAAGATCGTCACGCGGCTGCGCGAAATGGGCGCCGCCTCGGTGGCGTTCGACATGGTGTTGGCCGAACCCGACCGGCTGTCGCCGGCTTCCCTCGGCGCGCGACCGGAGGTGCGCGACGTGGTGGGCCCGGCCGTCGCCGACGCCCTGCAAAGCAAGCTGCCCGATAACGACGCGGTGTTCGCCAAGGCGATCGAGGGCAGCAATGTCGTCCTCGGCTTCGGCATCCTGCCCGGGGAGAACGCGACGCGGCCGCCCAAAAAGGGCGGGCTCGCCTTCACCGGCCTCGACCCGGCCCGTTCCATCGTCGGGTTCGGGGCCGCCGTGGACAATCTGCCCGCGCTGGACGAGAGCGCCGCCGGGCTCGGCGCCATCTCGATCTCGCCGCAGGACAACCAGGGCATCGTGCGTCAGGTGCCGCTGATCTGGAGCGACGGCCAGCGCGTCTATCCGAGCCTCGCGCTGGAGGCGCTGCGCGTCGCGCAGGGCGTCGACACGCTGCTGGTGCGCTCAACGCCGAGCGAGCCGGCGGCCGCCCTCTCGGTGCGCGCCGGGGACGTCGAGGCGCCGACGACGGCGCGCGGCGAATTCCGGGTCTATTTCACGCGCGAGACGCCAGAGCGCTACGTCTCGATCGCGCGGTTCCTGCAGGACCCGCCCGACGAGTCGCTGCGCCCGCTCGTCGAGAACAGCATCGTCTTCATCGGCACGTCGGCGGTGGGCCTTCTCGACGTGCGCACCACGCCGCTGGGCGAAACCGTGCCCGGCGTCTCGGTGCACGCCCAGGTGCTCGAACAGGCGCTGAGCGGCAAGTTCCTGCTGCGTCCGGACTGGGTGGACCCGCTGGAGACCCTGCTGGTCGTCGTGTTCGGCATATCGGTCGCCGTCGCGGTGACGCTGGGCGGGCCGATGCTGGCGCTGGGGCTCGGCGGGCTGCTGGCGCTGGGCCTGTGCGCCGGCTCCTGGTTCGCGTTCAGCGCCTTCGGCCTGCTGATCGACCCGGTGTTCGCGCTGGGATCGTCGCTGGTGCTGCACTTCTCGCTGACCAGCTTCCGCTACCTGGTGACGGACCGCGACAAGCGGTTCGTGCGCCGGGCCTTCGGCCGCTACGTCTCGCCCGCCATCCTGGCGCGCCTGGAGGAGAACCCGCAGGCGCTGCGGCTGGGCGGCGAGGAGCGCGACCTCACCATCCTGTTCCTCGACATCCGCAGCTTCACCTCGCTCAGCGAAACCCTGTCGCCGACCGAGCTGATCGAATTCCTCAACCGCGTGCTCGGTCAGCTCAGCGAGGTGATCGTCGACCAGGCCGGCACCATCGACAAGTATATCGGCGACTCCATCATGGCGTTCTGGAACGCGCCGCTGGACGTGCCCGACCACGCCAAGCTCGCCTGCCTGGCCTCGCTGCGCCTGCGCGACCGGCTGGCCGAACTGAACGCGAGCGACGCCTTCGGCCTGCATCGCAAGGGCTACGCCAGCCCCAACATCCGCATCGGCATCGGCATCAACCGGGGCAGCGCCTGTGTCGGCAACATGGGCTCGGAGCACCACTTCAACTACTCGGTGGTGGGAGACGCCGTGAACGTCTCGGCCCGCGTCCAGGGGCTCACGAAGGAGCTCGGCGTCGACTGCCTCGTCACCGAGACCGTGCATTCCGAGGTCCCCGCCTTCGCCTGGCTGGAAGCGGGCGAGGTGGAACTGCGTGGCCGGCACGAGCAGACCCGGATGTTCATCCTGGTCGGCGACGAGGCGGTCGCGCAGGGCGACGCCTTCCACCAGCTGGCGCGCGAGCATGCCGGCCTGGTGCGCGCCAGCGAGACGGGCGACGTCGACGAAATCGAGCGCCGCCTCGTCGCGTGCGCGCGCATCGCGAGCCGCGATTTCCCGATGCTCGACCTGTTCTACGAAAAGTGCCGCGAGCGCCTGGCGCCCGAACCGGCGGCGCGGCCGGAACTGCGCGTCGCCAACGCCTGACGCGGCGCCAGAGGCGGAGTCAGCCGCGCGTGCGCGAGCGCAGGGCCGCCGCCAGCGTGCCCTCGTCGAGATAGTCCAGCTCGCCGCCCACCGGCACGCCATGGGCGAGCCGCGACACGGCGACGCCGGTGGGGGCCAGCAGGTCCGTTACGTAATGCGCGGTGGTCTGCCCGTCGACCGTGGCGTTGAGCGCCAGGATAACCTCCTTCACCGGGCTGTCGGTGACGCGCGCGAGCAGCCGGTCGAGGTTGAGGTCGGACGGCCCCACCCCGTCGAGCGCCGACAGCACGCCGCCCAGCACGTGGTAGCGGGCATTGACCACCCCGGCCCGCTCCAGCGCCCAGAGATCCGACACGTCCTCGACGACCACCAGGATCGACTCGTCGCGGCGCGGGTCGCGGCAGATCGTGCAGGGATCGCTGGTGTCGACATTGCCGCAGGACGAGCACACGCGCACCGTCTCGTTGGCCACGCGCATGGCCTCGGCCAGCGGGGCCAGCAACTGCTCCCGCCTTTTGATGAGGTGCAGCGCCGCCCGGCGGGCCGAGCGGGGGCCGAGCCCCGGCAGGCGCGCCAGGAGCTGGATCAGCCGCTCGATCTCAGGGCCGGTAACGGACGCCATGGTCCGCTCAGAACAGCTTCATCCCGGGCGGAATCGGCAGACCGGCGGTGATCGACGACATCTTGTCCTGCGCCACGCGATCGGCCTTGCCGCGCGCGTCGTTGACGGCGGCGGCCAGCAGATCCTCCAGGATGTCCTTCTCGTCGACCTTCATCAGGCTGTCGTCGATGGCGACGCCCTTGACCGCGCCCTTGGCCGTCATCGTCACCTTGACCATGCCGCCGCCGGCCGCGCCCTCGACCTCCATGGACTCGAGCTCGTCCTGGAGCGCGGCCATCCTGGCCTGCATCTCCTGGACCTTCTTCATCATGCCCATGATGTCCTTCATAGGGATCTCCAATCGTCCGTCACAAATCGTCGTCGAAGCCGTCGAAATCGAAAGGCGCGTCCGCCACCTGGGCATCCTCGTCCGGTTCGGCGGGCGCGGGGGCGGCGGCCTCCATGTCGCGGATGGCGGTGATCTGCGCGCCCGGCCAGCGTTCCAGCGCGGCGCGCACCAGCGGGTCCGCCCGCACGCCCGTCATGCGCTCGCGCGCCTCGGCGTCCGCCTTCTCGCGCAGGGTCGGCTGCCCCTCCTCCGAGGACAGCGCGACGATCCAGCGGCGTCCCGTCCAATCGGCGAGACGCTTGGAGAGGTCGCCGGCCAGCGTCGGCGAGGCGTTCTCGCCGGCGGCGAATTCCAGCCGCCCGTCCTCGAAGCGGACCAGCCGCACGTCGCGCTCCAGCGCCATCTTGGCGGCGATGTCGCGCTTCTCGGCGGCGAGCGCCACGAGATCCTCGAACCGCGCCACCCGCACCGCCGGCGCGCCGGCAGGCGTCTGCGAGGGCGCGCGGGCCTGCGGCTCCGCCCGCGAGGCGACCGACAGGCTGGCCCCGACGCGTGGCTGCCCGAGGCCCGGGTCGGCGCGCTGGTCGGCGCGCGGCGCGCCGTTGGCGACGGCGCGGGCTCCGCCGCCGCCGCCCGGGGCCGGGCCGGAACCGCCGCCCGCGCCGTTCACGCCGCCCTGCTGGGAGAGCAGGCGCAGCGCGTCGTCCGGCGTCGGGAGGTCGGCGGCGTAGGCGAGGCGCACCAGCACCATCTCGGCGGCGGCCACGGGCTTGGGCGAGGACTGCACCTCGGCGATGCCGCGCGACAGCATCTGCCAGGCGCGCGACAGCACCCGCATCGACAGCGTCGTGCAGGCCTCGCCGCGCACGCGCTCCACCTCGGTCACGCTGGCCTCGCGCGCAGCCTCGGGCACGACCTTGAGGCGGGTGACGAGATGCACGAACTCGGCGAGGTCGGTGAGCACGACGGCCGGGTCGGCGCCCGAATCGTACTGGTCGCGCAGTTCCTTGAGCGCCGTGGCGATGTCGCCCTTCATCACCGCCTCGAACAGGTCGATGACGCGGGCCCGGTCGGCGAGCCCCATCATGGCGCGCACCGTCTCGGCGTCGACGCGCCCCGCCCCGTGGGCGATGGCCTGGTCGAGCAGCGACAGCGAATCGCGCACCGAGCCCTCGGCGGCGCGCGCGATCATCGCCAGCGCCTCGGGCTCGACCGAAACGCCCTCCTGCCGGCAGATGGACTCGAGGTGGCTCACCAGCAGCGAGGCGTCGACGCGGCGCAGGTCGAAACGCTGGCACCGCGACAGGATGGTCACCGGGACCTTGCGGATCTCGGTGGTGGCGAACACGAACTTGGCGTGCGGCGGCGGCTCCTCCAGCGTCTTCAGGAAGGCGTTGAACGCCTTCTCCGACAGCATGTGGACCTCGTCGATGATGTACACCTTGTAGCGCGCCGAGGCCGGGGCGTAGCGGATGCCGTCGGTGATGGCGCGCACGTCCTCCACGCTGGTGTGGGAGGCGGCGTCCATCTCCAGCACGTCGACGTGCCGCGATTCCATGATGGCGCGGCAGTGGACGCCCTCGTCGCGAAGCTCCACCGTGGGGCCGCCGGAGCCGTCCTCGCGCACGTAGTTGAGCCCGCGCGCCAGGATGCGGGCGGTGGTCGTCTTGCCGACGCCGCGCACGCCGGTGAGGATCCAGGCCTGCGGAATGCGGCCCGTGGCGAAGGCGTTGCGCAGCGTGCGCACCATCGCTTCCTGGCCGATCAGGTCGTCGAAATTCTGGGGACGATACTTGCGCGCCAGCACGCGATAGCCGCCCTGCGACGCGGCTTGCGGCGGCGCAAGGCCCGGCAGGCCGGGTCCGTCGGTATCCGCCGAGACGGCGGCGTGATCGAGCGTGGGCTGGTCGGTCATCGGGCCCTGTCGTCTCGGCCCGGATCGCGTCCCGAGCGGCGGATCGGCAGGCTGCGATCGTTCGAATGAGGTGGGAGGCTGGACAGAGACCCGCCCGATCTCGTTAGGGCTGCTTCCTTCCGGACCTGACCCGGTTGGCGAGTGGAACGTCCACCGCCAACCTCCCGCGCCCTATATCGGACATCGGACCCCGGATTACAAGCCGCAAGGCGCGCGTCGCGAGGGGTGCATCGCGGCCGCGACTCCTCTAGCCTCAGTGGGCCCGAACGCCCTTCCCGAGAGTCCGCCCATGAGCGAGCCGTTTTCCCTGCATCCCCAACTCGCCGGGGACACCGCGCCGGTCGGCGACCTCGGCCTGTCGCGCGTGCTGCTGATGAACGACAGCCGCTTCCCGTGGCTGATCCTGACGCCCCGCCGCGCCGGCATCCGCGAATTCATCGAGCTGTCGGAGCCCGATCAGGCGACGATGTGGCGGGAGATCCTGGACGTCTCGCGGGTCGTGCAGGCCCTGTATAAGCCCGACAAGCTGAACACCTGCGCCATCGGCAACAGGGTGCCGCAGCTGCACGTGCATATCGTCGCCCGCTTCGCCGCCGACGCCGCCTGGCCGGCGCCGGTGTTCGGCTTCGGGACCGCCCGCCCCTACGCGCCGGACGCGCTGGCGGCGGAGACGGCCCGCCTCTCCGCCGCCCTCGGCCATCTCTGACCCGGACCCGCCATGACGCTCCCCCTCGAACTCTCCGCCCGGCTCGGCTACGCCCAGAACGGGCTCGACCGGCTGGCCGAACACCGCGACGACGCCGCGCGCATGGAGGGGCTTCGCGCCTCCCCGCTGGCGCGCACCGTGGTGGTGGCCGGCGACATCCCGCTGCTGCGCCGGGCCGGCGACGGGCTCGACGCGCTGTTCCACCTAGCGGAGGCGGAGGAGCTGGGGCAGCTGCGCGAGACCGCCTTCCTCGGCCTCGACGGCGACGCGCCGGTGTTCGCGACGCTGCTCGACGCGCGCGCGCCGGACGACCAGGGCCAGTCGGCGCTGGTGTCGATCGACCTGCGGACGCTCGCCGTGCAGGGCCTGCTGCCGCCGCCGGCGCTGGGCCGGCTGGCCCAGGCCAAGAGCCTCCTGTTCTGGCACCAGCGCCACCGCTTCTGCGCGCATTGCGGCCAGCCGACCGCGAGCGCGGCCGCCGGATGGCGGCGCGAGTGCCCCGGCTGCGGGGCGCAGCATTTCCCGCGCACGGACCCCGTCGCCATCATGCTGGCGGTACGCGGCGATCGCTGCGTTCTGGGGCGGCAGGCCCGCTTCGCGCCGATGATGTATTCCTGCCTCGCCGGCTTCATCGAGCCGGGCGAGACGGTGGAGGACGCGGTCCGGCGCGAACTGCACGAGGAAGCCGGCGTCCGCACCTCGCGGGTGCGCTACCTGGCGAGCCAACCCTGGCCGTTCCCGGCCTCGCTGATGATCGGCTGCCTGGCGCTCGCGACCTCGGACGAGCTGACGGTCGACTCCAACGAGCTGGAGGACGCGCGCTGGTTCACGCGGGAGGAAGCGCGCGCCATGCTCGAGGGCACGCACCCCGCCGGCCTCGGCTGCCCGCCGCCCATCGCCATCGCGCACCACATCATGCGCGCCTGGGCGGTCGACGGGCAGGAGCCCTAGAGACCGAGCCCCTGGCTTACGGCCACTTGAACACCTGGATCGCGGCCGGGATCAGGATCACGATCAGAAGCACCGGCAGGAAGAACAGGATCATCGGCACGGTGAGCTTGGGCGGCAGCGAAGCCGCCTTCTTCTCGGCCTGGATCATGCGCTCGTCGCGGCTTTCCTGGGAGAGCACGCGCAGCGCCTGACCCACCGGCGTGCCGTATTTCTCGGCCTGGACCAGCGCCTGGCAGACGCTCTTCACCGGTTCGAGCCCGGTGCGAGCGGCGAGGTTCTCGAAGGCGAGGCGTCGGTCCTGCAGGAACGACAGCTCGGCGGTGGTGAGCGACAGCTCCTCCGCCAGCGGCACCGACTGGGTGCCGATTTCCTGCGAGACGCGGCGGAACGCCTGCTCGATCGACATGCCCGACTCGACGCAGATCAGCAGCAGGTCGAGCGCGTCGGGGAAGGCGCGGCGCATCGATTGCTGCCGCTTCAGAATCTGGTTCTTGATGAACACTTCCGGCAGCTTGATGCCGACGAACGCGCCCACCATGCCGCAGCCCATCTTGACGATGAAGGGCTGCTTCGTGTCCCACAGCAGGAACGCGTAGGCCAGCGCCACCAGCGCCAGCACGATCGGCGTGACGAGGCGGAAGAACAGGAAGCCGACTTCCGCCTGCGGGCCGCGATAGCCGGCCATGGTGAGGCGCGACTTGGCGTGCTCCGCGCCCAGCCAGCGGCCGAGCTGGAACTGGTCGACGATCTGCTTCATGTAGGCCTTGGGGGCCTGCCGCAGCGAGGGCCTGTCCGCCTGCCGGGCGAGGCGCTCGCGCTCGCGGGCGCGCAGTTGCTCGCGCTCCAGCGCCACCGCCTTCATGCGCTTGTTGAGGACGTCGCCCTCCACCAGCGGCATGGCGAGGGTGAGCACCGTGGCCGCCGCCGCGATGGCGGCGAGCGCCATCACGATGAAGTGCGGGTCGGCGACCTTGGCCATCAGGGCGGAAAGCATCGCGACCGTTCCCTCAGATATCGAAGCTGATCATCTTCTTCATGACCAGCGTGCCGGCCACCATCATGAAGGCGCCGCCGGCCATCCACAGCCGGCCGCTCATCGTCGTCCAGAGCAGGCGGATGTAGTCGGGGCTGGTGCCGTAGACCATCAGCCCCACGGCCACCGGCAGGATGCCGATGATGATGGCGGAGACCTTCGCCTCCATGCTCATCGCGTTGATCTTGCCGCGCATCTTCTTGCGGTCGCGGATGACGCGGGAGAGGTTGCCCAGCGCTTCCGAGAGATTGCCGCCCGACTTCTGCTGGATGTTGATGACGATGGCGAAGAAGTTGGCCTCGGGCACCGGCACGCGCTCGTAGAGTTTGCCCACCGCCTCGCCGATCGGCATGCCCATCGTGTGGCTTTCCATCACCACGCGGAACTCGGTGCGCAGCGGCTCGACGGCCTCGTTGGCGATCAGCCGCAGGCAGTCGCCGAGCGGCAGGCCGGAGCGGATGCCGCGCACGATGATGTCCATGGCGTTGGGCAACTCGTCGGTGAAGCGCGCCATGCGCTTCTTGCGCATGCGTGCGATCATCCAGCGCGGCAGGCCGAGGAAGCCGACGAAGAAGCCCATCGCGAAGCCGGCCGGATGGCCGCTGCCCGCCAGCACGAGCACGGCGGTGACGAAGCCCATGACAGCGCTGACAAGGTAATAGCGGCGCCGGTTCCATGACAGGCCCGCCTGGGCGAGGCGCTTATCGAGGTTGACGGTGTTCGCCTCTTTCTGGCGCTGCTCGATCTCGCTCAGGCTGGTGCTGATCTTGTCGCGCCGCGCCTGCGCGGCGATGGCGGCGCCGCGCGCCTCCGTGGTGCGCGCACCAGTTCCGACGAGCGACTTGCGCCGCTGCGCGGCCCGGCCGGTTCCCGACAGGGTGGGGTACAGAAGAGCGTAGGCCGCCGCGCCCACGGCGACGGCGGCGAGGGCGCCGATGGCCAGCTTGCTCAGGTCCATGCGCGCGTCCCGTGCGGATCAGCCCAGGTTCGCATCGTCGATCACCTCCATGGCGTCGAGCGCGGTGGCGAGGCGGCGCTCCTCGTTGTAGTAGCGCGCGCGCTCCCACATTTTCGGGCGTCCGATGCCGGTCGAGACATGGCGGCCGATCAGCCGATTGTTGGCGTCCTCGCCGGTGATTTTGTAGAGCATGATGTCCTGGGTGATGATGGTGTCGCCTTCCATCCCCAGAACCTCGGTGATGTGGGTGATGCGGCGCGACCCGTCGCGCAGGCGCGACGCCTGGACGATCACGTCCACGGAGGAGCAGATCATCTCGCGGATGGTGCGCGACGGCAGCGAGTAGCCGCCCATCGTGATCATCGACTCGATGCGCGACAGCGCCTCGCGCGGCGAGTTCGCGTGCAGCGTGCCCATCGAGCCGTCGTGGCCGGTGTTCATCGCCTGCAGCAGGTCGAACGCCTCCGGTCCGCGCACCTCGCCGACGATGATGCGCTCGGGCCGCATGCGCAGGCAGTTCTTGACGAGGTCGCGCATGGTGATGGCGCCCTGCCCCTCGAGGTTGGGCGGGCGCGTCTCCAGGCGCACGACGTGCGGCTGCTGCAACTGCAGTTCCGCCGCGTCCTCGCAGGTGATGATGCGCTCGTCGTTGTCGATGTAGCGCGTGAGGCAGTTGAGCAGCGTCGTCTTGCCCGAGCCGGTTCCGCCCGAGATGACGACGTTGCAGCGGACCCGCCCCATGATCTGGAGCAACTGCGCCCCCTCAGCCGAGACCGAGCCGAAGCGCACGAGCTGGTCGAGGGTGAGCTTGTCGCGCTTGAACTTTCGGATGGTGAGGGCCGCGCCGTCGATGGCCAGCGGCGGCGCGATGACGTTGACGCGCGACCCGTCGGGCAGGCGCGCGTCGCAGATCGGCGAGGCCTCGTCGACGCGACGGCCGACCTGGCTCACGATGCGCTGGCAGATGTTCATCAGCTGCGACGCGTCGCGGAAGCGCACATTGGTGAGCTGGATCTTGCCGGCCACCTCGATGTAGGTGCGCGACGGCCCGTTGACCATGATGTCCGCGATATCGTCGCGCGCCAGCAGCGGCTCGAGCGGACCGTAGCCGAGCACGTCGTTGCAGATATCGTCGAGCAGATCCTCCTGCTCGTCGATCGACATGGCGAGGTTCTTGAGCGCGATGATCTCGGTGACGATGTCCCGGATCTCCTCGCGCGCCGCGTCGGCGTCGAGGCGGCTCAGCTGCGACAGATCGATGGCCTCGATCAGCGCGCCGAACACCATGCTCTTGGTCTGGTAGTACTCCTCCGAGCGGCCGGGCAGGCCGAGCGCGGCGGGGTCGGCCATCGGCGAACCCGGCGAGGCCGGCGGCGGCGTGGGGCCGAGCACGGGGGCGGGCCCGACGACCGATCCGGTCGCCGGGGACGTCTTGCCGAACGCGGCTTGCGGCGTTCCGATGGTAGCTCGTTTTCCGAACATGGCGTCCCGAGTGTCCCCGACAAGACCTTACATTTACGTTGCGCAACCCCCGCCCGGACCGACCGGAGGTTGTCGCCCCGGCATCACCCGCGCGCCCGCTTCAGCCGGTTGAGCAACGGCTTGAGGAAGGCGCGGCTCTGCGACTTGGCCTCGCTGCGCCCGACGAGCCGCGCGGCGAGGGTCTCGAGCGCCTCGGCGACCTTGCCGTTCGGCTGCGACTCGACGACGAGCTTGCCATTGTTGGCCGCCGTGCCGAACAGCTGCGGGTCGAAGGCGATCACCGTCTCCGGGTCGCCGCCGAGCGCCTTGGCGAACTCCAGCACCGGGATCTCCGGGCGCTTGGGCACGCCGGTCATGTTGATCACCACGCGCGGCCGCCGGTCGTTGGGACGGGCGCTGGACAGCACGTCCATCATCACCTTGGCGTTGCGTAGATTGGCGAGGTCGGGCGCCGCGACGATGACGATGTCGTCGGCCGTCACGAGCTGGCGGCGCGTCCAGCCGTTCCACTGGTGCGGCAGGTCGAGCACGACGCAGGGCGTCGAGGCCCGCAGCAGCTCGACCGTGAGGTCGAAGCTGGTTTCATCGAGGTCGTAGATGCGGTCCAGCGTGGCCGGCGCGGCCAGCATGTGCAGGTTTTCGGAACACTTCGACAGCAGGCGGTCGAGGAAGTTCGCGTCGAGGCGGTCCGGCGAGTACACCGCGTCGGCGATGCCCTGCGGCGGATCCTGGTTGAAGTCGAGGCCGACCGTGCCGAACGGCAGGTCGAGGTCGGCGATCACGGTCGGCGTGCCGACCCTGACCGACAGGCTCCAGGCGAGGTTGTGCGCGATGGTCGACGCGCCGACGCCGCCCTTGGCGCCGGTGACGGCGATGGTGCGCCCGAGCGGCCCGCTTTCCGCGCCGCTGTAGAGGTCCGAGATCGCCTGGATGAGGCCGATCAGGTCGAGCGGGGCGATCAGGTAGTCGGAGACGCCGCGGCGGATCAGCTCGCGATAGAGCAGCACGTCGTTCATGTGCCCGATCACCAGCACCTTGGTGCCGGGGTCGCAGGTCTCGGCCAGCGCGTCGAGCAGGCCGAGCAACTGGTTCCCGTCGCCGGTGAGCGACTCCATGACGATGAGGTTCGGGGTGGGCGCGGTGCGGAACATCTCCACCGCCGCCGGCGCGCCGCCCATCGACACGACGACCTGCGCCTTGTCCATGCGCCGGTCGCGCGCCGCCGCCTCGACGAGCGCGGCCACCGGCTGCGTCTCGCAGAACGCGTGCACGGAAATCCGCGGCACGGGCATCACGACGCGATCCGGCGCGCCCCCTCCGGTCCAGCCCCCGTCCATCAGTTGCTCCCCACTGCGGTCGACACGTCGGCGGCCTGCGACTTCCAGTTCGTCGAGGGGTCCTGGCCCTTGCGCAAATCGTCGATCGCCTTCATACGGCGCGCGATGTCGGAGCGCGTCTCGGCGCGCGGCCTCACGAAGTCGACGGGGTCGTCGACCTGGTTGGCCAGCGCCGTCTGGTAGGCGCAGCCCATGTTCGGATAGGGCTTGTTCTTCCAGCCCTCGACGCTCGCGGCCTCGCCGTTGAGGTCCTGCCGCCAGTCACCGCAGGCGCCGAGCACCTTGGCCTGCATCTTGGTGAAGCTGAGCCGCACCGGCGAGGCGAGCGCCGCGTCCGGCGTCGAATAGTTCTGGTAGCGGACCTGGTGGCCCGCCAGGCCCGCCGACGCGAGCGAGGCGCGCACCGACTGCGCGCCGCCGCCGCCCTTGCCGCCCGTCACCGGCACCAGGACGAGGATGCCGCCGCGCCCGTGCTCGCGGTAGTCCTGCAGGAACTGCTGGAGATCGCGCGCCTGGCGCTCGTCCAGCCCGTAGCCGTTATGGCCGAGGAACAGGTCCAGCTCGGTCGGCGCGTAAGCCAGCGCGATGGGATGGCGGACGCGGTAGTCGTTGGGGTAGCCGAGATCGGGCTGGGCGATCTCCGAGCGGCACGCGCCCAGCGCCAGCAGCAGGGAGAGGGCGGCCGCGGCCCGCGCGAGCGGGCGGGCGGCGAGAGAGTGGAGAGCGGCGGGCATCTGCGTGGCTCCTGGTGTCGCTGTCGCGGTCCGCATGGGCTCAATCGATCACGAAGCCGGCCTTGCCGCGGTACGCGACGGGACGCGCGCCGGGCGGGCCGTAGAGGCGGTTGAGCCGGCCGAGCAGCACGGTCTGGGGATCGCTGGCGTCGGCGAAGCCGTCATCGGGCCGGGCCACGTTGCGCTCCGACGTCGCCTTGGCGATGTAGGGCGTCACCGTGATCAGCAGTTCGGTCTCGCTGCGCTGGTAGTCGCGCGAGCGGAACATCGCGCCGAGCACCGGCAGGTTCATCAGGCCGGGCACGCCGTTGACGGCCTGCGCGTTGCCCTGCTGCATCAGGCCCGCCGAGACCAGCGACGCGCCGGAAGGCAGTTCGACGGTGGTGTCCATCTTGCGGGTCTTGAAGCCCGGCGCGAAGGCGCCGGCCGAGATGCGGATCTGGCTCTCGTAGTCGACGTCCGTCACCGCGGTGGAGACGTGCAGGCTGATGCGCCCGTCGGAGAGCACGACCGGAGTGAAGTTCAGCACCACGCCGACCTGGCGATAGGTGATCGAGGTGGTGCAGGTGGTGCCGACGAGGCCCGCCGTGCAGGATTCGCCCGAGGGCACCGGCACGTCGCCGCCCGCCGTGAACTGGGCGCTCTCGCCGGAGATCGCGGTCAGCGTTGGCTCGGCGAGGGTGCGCATGACGCCGGCGCGCTCGGCGGCGCGCAGCGTGACGTTGGGCAGCGGGCCGAGGCCGCTGCCGCCGGTGATCGCCGTGGCCGCGAGCGCCTGCGGCGCCAGCGAGAACGGCGTGTCGGTGAGGAAGCTGCCGCTCGCGCCCGCCACCTGCCACTGGCCGCTGGTGTTGATCCCGAGCTGCTTGAGCACCGAACGCTGGATCTCGGACACGGTGACCTTCAGCATCACCTGGTCCTTGTTGCGGACCGTCAACGAGTTGACCACCGTGCCGGTCACCGCGGTCGCGCCGATCGCGCTGGTGGCGACGAAGCCCTTGGCGATGTCCATCGCCTGCAGCGCGTCGCCGGGCGAGTTGACCGTACCGGTGAGGACGATGGTGTCGCCGACGGGCACCACGTTGATCGCGCCGGCGGGGACCGCCGCCTTCAGCGTGCGCCGCAGCAGGTTGAGGTCGCGCCCGACATTAACGTCGAGCGTGGCGATCTGCCGGCCCTCGGTGTCCATCACGACGACGCTGGTCTGGCCGTCGGCCTGGCCGATGACGAACAGCTTGCGCGTCGAGCGGACGATGGCGTTGGCCACTTTCGGGTTGGCGACGAAGACTTCCTTGGCGTCGCGCGGCAGGTCGACGATCACCGACTTGCCGATGCCCATGTCGAGGCGGCGCGCCTGGCCGTCCGTCATGCTGATCTGCGTCTCGGTCATCTGCGCGACGGCGACGCCGGGGACGAACAAGGCGGCCCCGCCCAGCATGACGAGAGCGGGCAGGAAACGCCGGAGCCGTTCGGGTGAGCGTGTCATTCCAGTGTTCCTCGCTGTCCGCCGACGCTCAGCGCTGCGTGGCGGCGCCGTAGCGTACGATGGTGAGACTGTTGTCGTCGGGCCGCTTCACCGGCTCGTCGGCCTTGGCGATGTCCTGCAGGCTGCGCAGCGCCAGCGAGAGCTGGCCGACGCGCTGGGCGAGAAGCACCAGCTCCACCTGGCCCGGATCGAGCTCCAGCGTCGCCGTCTCGCCGACCACGACCTTCTCGCCGTTGCGCTCCTGGATGTTCTGGCCGATGGCCAGCACCTTGACGTTTCGCAGCAGCGTTTCGCTGGCGTAGACCTCGCGCTGCTCGGCGTGGCTCGCGTCGTCGTTCTTGAAGATGCGGATCACGTCGACGCGGTCGTTCGGCAGGATGAAGTTGCCGGCCGAGTTGCTGCCGCGATTGTCGATGGTGATGGCGAGCGCGCGCTGGCCGGCCGGAAGCAGGGCCGACATCACGCCGCCCTGGTTGGCCTTGACGAGCCGCTCGTTGCGGATCGGCTCGCCCGTCATCAGCGTGGTCCGGGCGAGCGCGCCCGTGAAGTCCTGAACGGCGTTGGGCTGGGAGGCGCGGGTGATCATGCCCGGCCCGACACCGTCGCCGGGCCAGGCCTGCCACTTCACCTCGCGCGCCGAGACGGTGGCGCCGACCGGGATGTCAGTGGCGGCGACCAGCACTTCCGCCGCTGGCGCGACTGGGGCGAACTGGGTCGTGGCGGGCCCCTGGCCGGGGCTGGCGGCGAGGTAGGCCGCAATGCCGCCGGCGACGAGCGCCACGGCGAAGACTACGAGGCGTAGCGGATTCATGCGCCTGTCCCACTCCTGGATGCACGACGTCGTGCGTCCCTGAAACAGGCATCAACATCTTCTACTTACAGTTAACAAATCGTTTTCACTACAACCAAGGGGCGAGCATTCATTTGGTAAGCGGCTAATGCAAGCTTGCCAGGGTCCATAAAGGCGACCCCGGATATGCCGTGAGCCCGCCCGCCGCCAGTGCGATGCCGTACGGAATGCCGGTGCGCGGCTGGTGCAGGTGGACCAGCCACGGCACGCCGAGCGCCATCCGCGGCATCGGATGCGCCCGGTACTGGAGCAGCAGCAAGGTCAGCACGCCGCCGAACACCGACGACCAGGCGAGGTACTGCACCACGGCCTCCGAGCCCATCCACAGCGCCGTCGCCGCCGCCAGCTTGGCGTCGCCGCCGCCGATCCAACCGGCCGCGAACATGCCGAAGGTGACGAGCAGCACGAACGCGCCCGTCGCCACGTGCCAGGCAAATGCGCCGGCGGGCATGCCGAGCGCCAGCGCGACGACCAGGAACCCCGCCGCCAGCAGCAGGGAGACGCGGTTGGAGATCGTCATGGAGATCAGGTCGCTGGTCGCCGCGTAGGCCATCAGCGCCGGGAAGAGCAGGAGGATGAGCAGGTCCGTCATCGCGCCGCCGCCGTCCGCGTCACGGAAACGTCTTGGGCTGGAACGTCATCTGCAAGTTGCCGCGCAGCGATGCGAAAGCCCCGATCAGGCCGATCATGATGATGCCGCCGATGAGGCCAAACTCGACCGTCGTGTTCGCCCGTTCGTCGCCCGCGAACCGTGAAAGCAGTGCCAGCATTGCGCGTCGTCCCGCCGAAGGGCCGCCCAGGCCGGGCGCCCGGCGCCCGCCCGTCCGCGTCCCGTTGGACGCCGCGGCCGACAGGTCCGACGCTAGGCCGCCGGCCTTTCGGAGCGGTTAAGCGCAAGTCTCGCGGCCCGCGACAATTGGATCGGTTAAGGGCAGGGTTAACGATCGGTTGGAGCCGCCGCTGCGTTCACGGATTGTATACCAATCAAGCGCAACCTTCACGCGAGACTTGCCCCGGTGAAGAGGATGTCGCTCGTGCCCCCGTCTCCGCTGCCCTGCCGTCCGGCGCGCCGCCGTGGACCGGCCTTTTCCGCCGCCCTCGCCGCCTGCGCGCTCGCGCTTGCGGCCCCGGCCTTCGCGTTGGACAGCGTGACGGTGCTCACCGACCGCGCCGCCGTGCTGAAGCTGCCGCCCTCCACCACCACCGTCATCGTCGGCAATCCGTCGATCGCGGACATCTCAGTGCAGAAGAACGGCTCGGTGGTGATCACCGGAAAGGCCTACGGCACCACCAACCTGATCTCGCAGGACGCCACCGGTTCGGTGATCTCGGAGCGGCTGATCCATGTCGAGCCCGCCACGGACGGGCAGGTGCTGGTGCAGCGCGGCCTCGAGCGCGAGACCTATTCCTGCACGCCGCGCTGCCAGCCCACGATCAGCCTCGGCGACGTTCCCAAGTTCTTCGAGGCGACAGCCAACCAGGCCAACGTGCGCAACGGGCTCGCCAAGTAACGGCCAGAACCCGCGCCGCGCCGTCCGATCCCTCGAATTTTAGGCATCCCATTCAGACGATCTTCTGGAGCTGGTGCTTAGCTGCGCCAAGAGTTACCGGCAACCTGGGGGAGTTATCGGCCGTGAGCCCTGGCGCAGCGAAACGGCGTGACGGCGGCAAGCTGCGACGCCTCGTCGTGCGGTTTGCGAAGGACCGGCGCGGCAACACGGCGCTCGAATTCGCCTTCATCGCCATTCCCTTCCTCGCCGTCATCTTCGCCGTGTTCCAGACCGCAATGGTCTATGTCAGCGGCTCGATGATGCAGACCGCCGTCACCGACGTGGCGCGGCTGGTGCGCACCGGCCAGGCCAAGGCGATGACCGCGGCGGACTTCCGCAACGCCATCTGCAGCCGCATCACGGTAACGTTCAACTGCCAGTCGATGCTACTGGTCGACGTGAAGTCGTACTCTTCGTTCGCCAGCGCCCCCGCGCCCAGCGTGCCGGTGGTTGGCGGCCAGATCGACACCACCACCTTCGGGACCAATTTCAATCTCGGCACGGGCGGCTCGGTGGTGGTGCTGCGCACCGCCATCTCCTACCCGCTGGTGCTGCCGATGATCGGCACGTCGATGGCCAATCTCAACGGCAACAAAATGCTGATCATGGCCTCGGCCGCCTTCAAGAACGAGGCGTTCTGATGCGCGCGCGCCTCGCCCTCGCCCGCCTCGGAGCACTGGCGCGCGCCATCGGGCGTGGCCGCTTCGGGCGCGACCGGCGCGGCGTGGCGGCGGTCGAATTCGCGCTGATCCTGCCGATCCTCCTGACGCTCTATGTCGGCACGGTCGAGACCACCCAATTGCTCACCGCCGACCGGCGGGTGACGCTGCTCGGCGCGACCCTGGCCGACCTCGCCTCGCAGGCCAGCAAGGTGAAGGACGCCGACCTCGCCGGCATGGTGGCCGCCGGCAGCGCCGTGCTGTCGCCGCTTCCAGCCGGAGCGACGCGCGTCCGGCTGACCAGCATCTCGATCTCCGGCACCGGCTCCACCGCCACGGCCACCGTGTGCTGGAGCTACGCCAGCAACTGGACCACCTACGCGCGCGGCACGGTGCTCGACACGACGCTGGTGCCGGCCGCCATGCGGGCCCAGAGCAACGTGTCGTTCATCCTCTCCCAGGTGGAATATCCCTACACCCCGCCGATCGCCGTGCTGCTGACCGGCTCCTTCGTGCTGCGCTCGGGGCAGTTGATGAACCCGCGCAACATCCAGTACGTGGAGAAGTCCGACGCCGCGAGCCTCGGCAAGCCGAGCCCCTCGCCCGGCCCCTGCGTGTGACGCCGCGGGCTTTTCGCCCGGCGCGATCCCTTCTCAGGCCATGAAGCCCGCGACGGCGTCGTCGATCGCCTCGCGCCGCGGAATGCTGGGCTGCGCGCCCGCCTTGGTGCAGGCCAGGCTGCCCGCCGCGGCCGCCCTCGCGAGCGCCGTCGTGAAGCCGAAGCCGGCGTCGAGCCCGGCGGCGAACGCTCCGCAAAACGTGTCGCCAGCCGCCGTGGTGTCGACTGGCGTGACCGGCAGCGACGGGGCCGCCCGGCGGACGCCGCCGGTCCAGCCGATGGCCCCCTCCGCACCGAGCGTGACGATGGTGGCCACACCCCGACGCGCGTCGATCTCCCGGGCGATGGCGTCCGGCTCGCCCGAGATGCCCAGCGCCGCGCCGACGATCGCCGCCTCGTGTTCGTTGACGACGAGAATGTCGAGCGCGGCGAGCAATTCCGGCGCGATCGCGCCGGCCGGGGCGGCGTTGAGGATGACGCGGCCGCCGGCCTCTCGCATGCGCCGCGCCGCCTCGGCGGCCTCGCCCTCCGGAACCTCGCGCTGAAGCAGCAGCGTGTCGCGCGCGCCGAGGCGCAGGCCGTCGAGCTGCGCGGCGGACACCGCCGCGTTCGCTCCCGAGGCCACGACGATGGCGTTCTCGCCGGCGTCGTCGACGCTGATGAAGGCCGCACCGGTCGGCGCGGCCGCTCGCGCCACGCGCGACAGGTCGACGCCGTCCTCGGCGAGCAGCGAGAGCGCGATGTCGGCGAACGGGTCGCGGCCGACCGCGCCGACCAGCGCCACCTCCGCCCCGGCGCGCCGCGCCGCCAGCGCCTGGTTCGCCCCCTTGCCGCCCGGGATCACTTCGTAGCCGGGCCCCAGCACCGTTTCGCCCGGGCGCGGAATGCGCGCCACGCGGGTGACGAAATCGACGTTGACGGAGCCGAACACCACGATCATGCGCGCGAACCCAGATCGCGCCAGGCCGCCGCGAAGGCGCGCGCCCGCGCGCCGACATCTTCCGGGCTCAGGCCTGGCTTGTACAGGGCGGAGCCGATGCCGTAGCCGGCAACCGGGGTCGCCGCGTAGCCTTTCATGCTTTCCGGCGAGACGCCGCCGACCAGCACCAGCCGGGCCGCCTTGGGCAGCACAGCCGCGATGGCGCGCACCGCCGCCGGCGAGATGATCTCGCCGGGGAACAGCTTGAGCACGTCCGCTCCGGCGTCGAGCGCGGCGAAGGCTTCGGTCGGCGTCATCACGCCGGGCGCCGAGACCAGCCCCAGCGCCTTGGCGCGCGCGATCACCGCCGGGTTCATGTTGGGCGAGACGACCAGCGTGCCGCCCGCCTCCGCCACCTTGTCGACGTCCTCCGGCCGCAGCACGGTGCCCGCGCCGATCACCGCCCGGCCCTTCAGGGCGGCGGCCATGAGACGCACCGACTCGAACGGCTCGGGAGAGTTCAGCGGCGTCTCGAGAATGGCGATCCCCGCAGCCACCACGGCCTCGCCGACAGCCACCGCCTCGCGCGGTTCGACGCCGCGCAGGATGGCGATGAGGGGACAGCGGGCGAAGGCGGCGTCGAAGTCGTCGCGATGGGACATGGCGGATCTCCCGGTGGGTTCGGGCCCTCGGCCCCCGGCGTGAACGCTCAGGCGGCGTCGAGGATGCGCAGCAGGCCCCTGACGAACACGTCCTCGGGGGCGAGCAGCCGGCACTCGCGGCCGTGCTCGGCCAGCGCCAGCTCGTAGAATCGGCCGAGCGGCCCGTCCGCCACCACGGTGACGCCGCCCTTGTCGTCGCTCATGGCGAGCCCCTGCGCCACCTCGCCGCCGATCAGCAGGCCGGAGACGTAGGGCTTCACCTGCGCGCCGGGCATCTCGCCCATCAGCACGAGCGTGCGGGCGGAGAAGGCCTGGTGGGTGAGGCCGCCCGGCCGGCGCGACGCCTGCACGCCGCGCAGGAACCCCGCCTCATCCTCGGGCTCCTCGGCGAGCTTGCCCAGGATCGTGTGCTCGGTCAGCGCTGCGTAGAAGTCGCCGGTCATGAAGGTGGAGAAGCCGCGGATTTCGCCGTCGCCGACGCGCGCCCACTTGGCGTGGGTGCCGGGCATGACGACCGCGCCGTCGGTGACGTCGCAGCCGGCGAGCTTGGTTTCCTCGCCGCGCATGACGTCGGGCGCGCCGGAGCTGTCGCGCGCCGCCAGGCCCGGGACAATGAGCCCCTCGACACCGTCTCCAAGATCGACCCGCGCCAGCTTCGCGGCGATGCCGGCGACGGTGGTCGGGCACTCGACATAGGGCGCCTCGACCCAGCCGTTGCGGCTGCCGACCATGCCCGCCATGGCGACCGGCAGGCCTGGATGCGCGCCGAGCCACGGGCCGACCTGCCGGCGCAGGGCGGCGGGAAAGCCGCCGGGCGGCACCGCCATGATGCCCTCGTCCGCGCCGGCGCGGGCCAGCACGCCGCCGTCGGCGTCGACGAGCCAGGCGCGAAGGCGCGTCGTGCCCCAGTCGACGGCGATCAGCTTGGGTGCGCTCATGACAGCCTCCGGCAAACGGGCCGGGACTGTAGCCTCACACCCAACCGCCGTCGACGACGTATTGCTGGTTGGTGCAGCCGCTGGCCTCGTCCGACGCGAGGAACACCGTGAACTTGGCGATGTCATCGGGCATCATCTTGCGCTTCAGGCACTGGCGCTGCATCAGCTCCTGCTCGCCCTCGGGGGTGAGCCACAGGTCGAGCTGGCGCTGCGTCATGATCCAGCCCGGAGCGATGGCGTTGACGCGGACGTTGTAAGACCCGAAGTCGCGCGCCAGTGAGCGCGTGAGCCCCAGCACGGCCGATTTGGCCGCCGTGTAGGCCGCCATTCCCCCCTGGCCGACCATCCACGAGGTGGAGCCGAAATTGACGATGGCGCCGGCGCGCGCCGCCTTCATGTCGTCGAGCACCGCTTGCGCGGCGAAGAACTGGTGCTTGAGGTTCACCGCGATGCGGCCGTCCCAGTACGCCTCGGTGACCTCCTCGGTCTTGTGGCGCTCGTCGTGGGCGGCGTTGTTGATGAGCACGCCGACCGGGCCGAGCGCGGCGCGGATGCGCTTGAAGGCGGCCTGCAGGTCCGGGATCACGGTGAGATCGCAGCGCTCGAACAGCACAGGCGTGCCCGCCGCCTCGAGGTCGGCCACGAGGCGGGCGGAGGCCTGCTCGTTGATGTCCAGGAACGCCACGCGGGACTTCTGCCGAGCGAAGTGGCGGACGATCGCCTCGCCGATGCCGCTGCCGCCTCCCGTGACGATGACGACCTTGCCTTCCAGATCGGGATAGATGGCGCCTTGAGCCATGGAGCGTGTCCTCCTGTGATGCCGCCCTCGTCGGCTTTGGTCTGGCGTGGGGCGGTTCGGTCCTGTCGGCTATGTCTACACGGGCGCGCGCCGCGGCGGCAAGAGGCGGCAGGTGCAAAAAGACGTGCGCACCTCATTTCTTATTCCTTGTCGCTGAACTCATTTCCGCTGTTCAACGCGAGCGGAACCATGTTCGCCCATCAGCTTCGGCCTTTGATTTTTTTCGGCCTCGCGCTAACGTCGCCCTATCGCCGCGGACCGCTCTCGGCAGCGCGGCGGAACGAGCATTCGGGAGGAAGGACCCATGAGGAGCGTCATCCGGCTCGCGGCGCTGGCCGCGGGAATCTCGCTGGCGAGCGTCGCCGCGCACGCCCAGTCGGGCACGCTGAACAAGGCGGTCGGCGGTTACTCGTTCGAGGACGCCGCGAAGGAATCGCCCGCGACGAAGGACTTCAACTCCAAGGACGGCAAGCTCACCTTCGCCATCGTCACCCACACCGCCGGCAACGGCTTCTTCGACCCGACCTATGTCGGCGCGCAGGTCGCGGCCAAGGCGTTCGGCGTCAACCTGATCATGCTCGGCTCCGAAGCCCCGGTCGACGACATCCCGCGCGAGATCGCCATCCTCAACCAGATCGTGCAGGACCCGACCATCGACGGCGTCATCATGACCACGCCGCAGTCGGGCGCCTATGACGATCTCGTCAAGAAGCTCACCGAGCGCGGCATCCCGGTCGCGACGACGAACTCCTACGACGGCAAGCTGCTCAACCGGAACGCGATCTCGCACACCGGGCAGGACGCCTCGGCGGCGGCGATCGGCGGCGAGGCGCTGGCGGCCTGCCTGATCAAGAACAACGTCAAGGGCGGCACCATCATCTTCCCCAACACCACGACGCTGGGGAACGTGGAGGTCAACAACCGCATCAAGGCCGCCTTCGAGGCCACGGTGAAGTCGCTGAACGCCGCGGGCAAGCTGAAGGACTTCAAGGTCGACGCCGGCCCGCAGAACATCGGCATCGACGTCGACAAGGACAGCATCGTCAACTCGGTGGTGAACCTGATCGAGAGCCGCAAGGACGTGGTCGGCGCCTTCGCCGCCAACGGCTTCGTGACCCCGGCGCTCGGCGACGCCATCAGCCAGCTCAAGAAGAACGGCCAGATCTGCGCCTTCGGCTTCGACCTCGGTCCCAAGCAGCAGGAGCAGATCCGCACCGGCGCGCTCACCGGCTCGCTCGGGCAGCAGCCCTTCCTGCAGGGCTTCTGGCCGGTGGCCCAGCTCTACCTGCAGATCGACCGCGGCGTTTCCGCCGCCAACCTCGACACGCGCGCCCAGCTCGTGACGAAGGAGTCGGTCGACAAGGTAGGCAAGCGCTTCGAGAACTGACGCGAACGCGGCGGCGGGGCGGCGCCAACGCCGTCCCGCCCGCTCCCCCGCGCCCCCTTCGCGGAGACGACCCGACCGATGAGCAGCATCGCCACGAGCCCGCCGGCGGCCCGGGCCCCGTCCAGGCTCCCGCTCCAGCTGGTGGGCGGCTGGGAGGCCGGGCTCCTCCTCTTCATGGTCCTGCTCTACGGGGCGGGCGTGTACATCAATCCGGCCTTCTTCGGCTCGACGGACGCGTTCTCGGCCGTGCTGCGCGACACCGCGCGGTTCGGCGTGATGGCGGTGGCGATGACCTTCGTCATCGTCAACAAGGAGCTCGACCTGTCGGTCGGCTCGGTGCTCGGCCTCGTCGCCACGGTGTTCTCCATCCTTTACGCGCCGTCGCATGTCGACGCCGGCGTCGGCTGGGCGGTGTTCGGCGCGGTGGTGACGGGCGTCCTCGCGGGCCTCGTCAACGGCCTGCTGGTGACGCGGCTCAAGGTGCCGGCCTTCATCGCCACGCTGACCATGCTGTTCATCGGGCGCGGACTGGTGCTCGGCCTCACCGGCGGCAAGACCATCGCCTACGAGCGCAAGGCGGCGGACGACCCGTGGTTCTTCTCGCTCGGCGAGACCAACGCGCTCGGATTCAATTCCCAGATCCTGATCTTCCTCGCCGTCGCGGCGCTGGGCGCCGTCGTGCTGGCCAAGACGCGCACCGGCTACCAGACCTACGCGGTGGGCGGCAACGAGCAGGCGGCCACCTATGCCGGCATCCCGGCCCGCTGGGTGCGGCTGCGCGCCTACCTCTTCACCGCGCTCGCGGCGACGCTGGCCGGGCTGATGAACGTCGCCCAGGACAAGGGCATCACTTCGCAATACGGCCAGGGCGCGGAGCTGATCGTCATCGCCGCCGTCATCGTCGGCGGCGCGTCGATCGCCGGCGGCCGCGGCCGCGTGCTCGGCGCGTGCATGGGCGCGGCGCTTGTCGTGCTGATCGACAAGGTGCTGCGCGAGGGCGTGCCCATCACCCGCACCATCGACGTCGGCGGGATCAAGATGGAGGTCCAGGCCATGGCGCAGCTCCCCGGCGGAGCGGTGCAGGCCTTCCTCGGCATCATCCTGCTCGCCGCCGTGCTGATCGAGCCATGGGCGATCAAGGGCGGCGGCGCGGCCCGCGTCTGGGCCCGGCTGCGCGGCCACGAGGCCCCGCCCGCCCCGGACCGGGGCGAAGCCGCCATCGTCGGGGCGCAGACCAAGGGCGCGCGTTCGGACGCGAGGGCGATGGGCGCGCGCGGGCTGCGCGCTTTCCTCGCCCGCCGCGACGCCGCCGCCATCATCCTCGTTGTCGCGCTGTGGCTGGTGGGCATGGCGCTGCGGCCGGACTTCTGGGGATCGCTCGACAATTCGTTCAACCTGCTGCTCGCCTTCACCGAGATCGCGCTGGTCTCGGTGGGGCTCACCTTCGTCATCGCGAATGGAGACATCGACCTCTCGGTGGGCTCCGTGCTGGCCTTCGCCGGGGCGACGGCCGCCTTCCTGATGAAGGAGCTGGGCGTCGACCCCTGGCTCGCCGCCGCCATCGCCTTCGCGGCGGGCACGGCGTGTGGGCTCGTCAACGGCGTGCTCACCATCCGCTACGGGCTGCCGGCCTTCGTGGCGACGCTCGGCATGTTCTACATCGCGCGCGGGCTCGGCGCGTGGCTGGTGGCGGGGCGGCAGCTGTCCGGCTTCCCGGAGAGCTTCAACCTGCTCGGCCGCAACCTCTTCGAGCTGCTGGCCTATTTCGGGCTGGAACCGTCGGGGGGGCTCGGTTTGGCGGTGGCCAAGGCGGTGAGCACGCAGACGCTGCTGCTCGGCGTCGTGGCGCTCGTCGCCGCGGTGGCGCTCGGCCGCACCGTGATCGGCCAGATGGTCTACGCGGTCGGCGGCAACGAGCGCGCGGCGCGCTACGCCGGCATCCGCACCGACGCCGTGCGGTTGTGGTCGCTGGTGTTCAGCGCCATGTGCGCCTCGGCCGCGGGCATCATCTACGTGGCCTATCTGCGCTCGTTCAACCCGTCGGCGGGCACGCTGCGCGAGCTCGACGGCATCGCCTCCGTCATCATCGGCGGCGGCTCCATCTTCGGCGGCTTCGGCACCATCGTCGGCTCGCTCGCCGGCGCGGCGGCGATCACCCTCATCCGCTCGCTGCTGTCGCTTCAGATCATCATGCCGGACGGCTCGTCCTTCGTGCTGCCGCAACACTGGATGAACGTCTTCATCGGCCTCATCCTGATCGGCGCCGTCGTCGGCGACATTTGGATCCGGCAGGAGAACATCCTCGGCCGCCTGTTCTCGTCCCGCTCAGCCTCCGGGAGACACGCCTGACATGACCCCCATCGTCGAGATGCGCGGCATCCAGAAGCACTTCGGCGCGGTGCACGCGCTGCGCAACGTCAATTTCCGCCTGATGCCCGGCGAGATCCTCGGGCTGGTGGGCGACAACTCCGCCGGCAAGTCGACGCTGATGAAGACGATGACCGGCGCCTACCAGCGCGACGGCGGCGAGGTGCTCGTCGACGGGCGCCCCACTCATTTCCGCAGCCCGCAGGAGAGCCGCGACGCCGGGATCGAAATGATCTACCAGGACTTCGCGCTGTGCGGGAACATGGACGTCGGCCAGAACATCTTTCTGGGGCGCTGGCCGCGCCGCTACGGACTGTTCGTCGACCGCGCCCGCATGTACGACGAGGCGCAGGCCGTGCTGAAGCGGCTCAAGGTCGACGTCAATTCCGTCTACCAGAAGGTCGAGAGCCTGTCGGGCGGGCGGCAGCAATCGGTCGCCATCGCCCGCGCCATCTCCTTCAACCCGCGCGTCGTCATCTTCGACGAGCCCACCGCCAACCTCTCGGTCATGGCCACCGAGCGCCTGCTCGAGACGATGGCGGAACTGAAGAAGCAGGGCGTGGCGCAGATCATCATCTCCCACCGGCTCACCGACATCTTCGAGGTCGGTGACCGCGTGATGGTGCTCAAGCGCGGCGAGAACGTCGGCGACCGCTACGTCCGCAACACCAACGAGCACGAGGTGCTGGAGCTGATCGTCTCCGGCACCCCCGAGACGGCGCTGACCGCCGACGAGGCGCTGGCCCGCGCGGCCTGACGCTGCGCGGGCTTGGCGCAAGGCCAAAGCCCGCGCTACGCTTCCCGGACAACCGGAGGAGCCTCCCGATGTCAGCCCTGCCCCGCCTGGCGCTCGCCGCCCTGCTCGCCGCGCCGCTCGCCTGGAGCGGGCCCGCCTTCGCCCAGCAAACCGCCGCGCCCGAAGCCGCGACCGGGCGCTCCGCCCGCGCGCTCGGCGAGTCGCGCTCGTACATGGTCGCCGCCGCCAACCCGCTGGCCGCCGCCGCCGGGCGCGAGATCCTGCGCGACGGCGGCAGCGCCGTCGACGCCGCCATCGCCGTGCAGATGGTGCTCAACCTGGTCGAGCCGCAGAGCTCCGGCATCGGCGGCGGCGCGTTCATGGTCCATTGGGACCAGGCGAACCGCTCGGTCTCCACGATGGACGGGCGCGAGACGGCGCCGGCCGCCGCCACGCCGGAACGCTTCCTCGGCCCCGACGGCAAGCCGATGAAGTTCTACGACGCGGTGGTGGGCGGCCGCTCGGTCGGCGTGCCGGGCACGCTGCGCATGCTGGAAGCTGCCCACCGCAAATGGGGCAAGCTGCCCTGGGCGCGGCTGTTCCAGCCCGCCCTCGCGCTCGCCGAGAACGGTTTCGCCGTGTCGCCCCGGCTCAACGGGCTGCTCGGACAGGAGAAGTTCCTGGCCGGCAACGACGAGCGCGCGCGCGCCTATTTCTACGAAGCCGACGGCAAGCCGAAGGCGGTGGGGACGGTGCTGAAGAACCCCGCCTTCGCCGCGACGCTGCGCGCCATCGCCGAGAAGGGCGCGGACGCCTTCTACACGGGCGAGATCGCGCAGGACATCGTCGCCACCGTCACCGGCCACAAGACGAACCCCGGCGACATGACGCTGGCCGACCTCGCGGGCTACAAGCCCGTCGAGCGTCCGGCGGTATGCGGCGCCTATCGCGTCTTCACGCTGTGCGGCATGGGCCCGCCGAGCTCCGGGGCGGTCGCCGTGCAGCAGATCATGGGCATGCTGCAGCGCTTCGACATGGCGCGCATCAAGCAGGGACCGGACGCCACGCACCTGCTGGCCGAGGCCGGCAAGCTCGCTTTCGCCGACCGCGCGCTCTATCTGGGCGACCCCGGCTTCGTCGACGTGCCGCTCGCCGGGCTGATCGATCCCGACTACGTCAAGAGCCGGTCGGAGCTGATCGCCACCGACAAGGCGATGGGACGCGCCAAGGCGGGAGAGCCGCCGCGCAAGAAGGCCTTCCTGTTCGCGCCGTCGGACGGCATCGAGCACGGCACCAGCCACGTCGCCATCGTCGACGCCGCGCTCAACGCCGTGTCGATGACGACCACCATCGAGGACGGCTTCGGCGCGCGGCTGATGACCAAGAGCGGCTTCCTGCTGAACAACGAGCTGACCGACTTCAACTTCGCCCCGACCGAGGACGGCAAGCCGGTCGCCAACCGGGTCGAGCCCGGCAAGCGCCCGCGCAGCTCGATGTCGCCGACGCTCGTGTTCGACGCCTTCGGCCGGCTCTATGCCGTCACCGGCTCGCCCGGCGGCAGCCAGATCATCGGCTACGTCGCCAAGACGCTGGTCGCGCTGCTCGACTGGAAGATGGACCCGCAGCAGGCCGTGGACCTGCCCAATGTCGGCAACCGCAACGGCCCGACCGAGATCGAGGCCGGCACGGAGGCGGCGGGCTGGAAGGCGGCGCTCGAGGCCAAGGGCCACGAGGTCCGGGCCATCGAGATGACGTCCGGCATCCAGGCCATCGTGCTCACCCCGACCGGCTTCATCGGCGGCGCGGACTCCCGCCGCGAAGGCGTCGCCATCGGCGATTGAGGCCGAGAACGCCGGAGCCGCCGGGCGGCGCGGACCGGCGTCCGCGCCTCGCGCTCAGCGCGTGCCGTACATACGGTCGCCGGCGTCGCCGAGGCCGGGGACGATATAGCCGTGGTCGTTGAGGTGCGTGTCGATGGCCGCCGTCCAGATGCGCACGTCGGGGTGGGCCGAGGTGAGGCGCTGGATGCCTTCCGGCGCGGCCAGCAGGCAGACGAAGCGGATATCCCTGGCGCCGCGATCCTTGAGCCGGTCGATCGCGGCCACGGCCGAGTTGGCGGTGGCGAGCATCGGGTCGATGACCACGACCAGCCGCTCCGCCACGTCGGACGGGGCCTTGAAGTAGTACTCCACGGCGGTCAGCGTCTCGGGGTCGCGGTAGAGGCCGATATGGGCCACGCGCGCGGAGGGCACCAGCGAGAGCATGCCGTCCAGCATGCCGACGCCGGCGCGCAGGATCGGCGCGAAGACCAGCTTCTTTCCGGCGATGGTCGGCGCCATCATCGTGGTCAGGGGAGTTTCCGTCTCGACCAGTTCGAGCGGCAGGTCGCGCGTCACCTCGTAGGCGAGCAGCATGCCGATCTCGTTCAGGAGCTGCCGGAACCCCTTGGTCGAGCGCTTCTTGTCCCGCATCAGCGTCAGCTTGTGCTGCACGAGCGGGTGGGCGACGACGGTGACGGCTTCCATGGAACGCTCCTCGACAGACGCTGGACGTGCGCCACTCTAGCGCCGTCGCCGACGCGAGGGCAGCGCCCCGCCGGGGCCATCCACGCGTTTTTGGGCCGGCGCGGCTTCTAACGCCCGGCGAGCCAGCTCCGTCCCGGCCCCGAGGACGGCAGGGCGAGATGCGCGGCCACCGTCTCGGCGATGTCCGCCAGCGTCTCGCGCCGGCCAATGGATCCCCCCGGCAGCCCGGGGCCGAAGGCCAGGATGGGCGTGTGCTCGCGCGTGTGGTCGGTGCCGCGGAAGGTGGGGTCGTTGCCGTGGTCGGCGGTGACGATGGCGATGTCGCCGGGGCGCAGGGCGGCGACAAAGGCCGGCAGCCGCGCGTCGAACGCCTCCAGCGCGGCGGCGTAGCCCGGCACGTCGCGGCGGTGGCCGAACTCGGTGTCAAAATCGACGAAATTGGCGAACAGGAAGCCGCCGTCGCGCAGGCTCGCCGTCTCGGCGAGCAGCGCGTCGAACAGCGCCATGTTGCCGGGAGCCTTGACCTCGCGGCCCGTGGAGCGGTGGGCGAAGATGTCGCCGATCTTGCCCAGGGTCACGACGTCGCGGCCGGCGGAGGCGGCGCGGTCGAGCACGTTGCCCTCCGGCGGCGGCATTGCGAAGTCCTTGCGGCGCGGCGTGCGCACGAAGCCCGACGCCGCGTCTCCGAGGAAGGGCCGCGCGATGACTCGGCCGATGCGCAGGCGGTCGCACAGGCGGCGCGCCACGCGGCAGACGTCGTAAAGCCGCTCCAGGCCGAAGCTCTCCTCGTGCGCGGCGATCTGCAGCACGCTGTCGACCGAGCTGTAGCAGATCGGCTTGCCGGTGCGGATGTGCTCCTCACCCAGCTCGTCGAGAATGGCGGTGCCGGAGGCGTGGCGGTCCCCAAGGATTCCGGGCAGCCCGGCCTCGGCGATCAGCGCCGCCGTCAGGTCGGGCGGGAAGCTCGGCCGCGTGTCCGGGAAGTAGCCCCACCCGGAGGCGACCGGCGCGCCGGCGATCTCCCAGTGTCCCGAAGGCGTGTCCTTGCCGGACGAGGTCTCGACGCCGTAGCCCCACATGCCGCGCGCCCGGTCCGGGCTCGGCAGGCCGGGCATCGCCTCGCCGCACGAGGCGGCGACGGCGAGCGACAGGCCGAGCCCGCCCATGACGGGCAGGCGAAGCGGGCCGGCGCGCAGGCCCGGGCGGTCGCCGCGCCCGTCCGCGCAGCCCTGCGCGATGTGCAGAAGCGTGTTGGCGCCCTCGTCGCCGTAGGCGGCGGCATCCTCCGCCGCGCCGCAGCCGACCGAGTCCAGCACGATGAGGAAGGCGCGTCCCATGCTCACTCCCGCACGATGCCGGCGTCCGCCGTCTCCAGCCGGAAGGCGGCGGCGAACAAAGCGCGCGTATAGTCGGTGCGCGGCCGCGCGAACAGCTCGGCGGCCGGGCCCTGCTCCACCACCTTGCCGTTCTGCATCACCACGACGTGGTTGGCCAGCGCGCGGACGACGCGCAGATCGTGGCTGATGAACATGTAGGCGAGGCTGCGCCGCTTCTGCAGGTCGCGCAAAAGGTCGACGATCTGCGCCTGGACCGACATGTCGAGCGCCGAGGTGGGTTCGTCCAGAACCACGAAGCGCGGCTCCAGCGCCATGGCGCGGGCGATGGCGATGCGCTGGCGCTGGCCGCCGGAGAACTCGTGCGGGTAGCGGTCCATCGCCGTCGGCTCCAGGCCGACGTCGAGGAGCGCCCGGGCGACGACCTCGCGGCGGTCCTCGTAGGAGAGATCGCGGCCCTGCACCGTCAGGCCCTCGGCGACGATCTCCGCCACCGACATGCGCGGCGACAGCGAGCCGTAGGGGTCCTGGAACACGACCTGAAGGTCGCGCCGCAGGGGGCGCATGTCCTTCTGCGAGAGGCCGTCGAGCCGCCGGCCGAGATAGACCACCGGGCCCTGGGAGGAGATGAGCCGCAGCATGGCGAGGCCGAGCGTCGTCTTGCCCGAGCCGGATTCGCCGACGACCCCCACCGTTTCGCCCTCGCGGACGCTGACGCTGATGCCGTCCACCGCCTTCACGTGGCCCACCACGCGCTTGAAGAACCCCTTGCGGATGGGGAACCAGACCTTGAGGTCGTCCGTGCTGATCACCACCGGCGCGTCCTCGCGCGGCGGCTCGGGCTGCCCCTTCGGCTCGGCGGCCAGCAGCTTGCGCGTATAGGCGTGGGCCGGCCGTTCGAACACGTCCTCCACCGGCCCCTGTTCGACGATGCGGCCTCCGGTCATCACGCAGACGCGGTCGGCGATCTTGCGGACGATGCCGAGGTCGTGGGTGATGAACAGCATCGACATGCCGAGCCGCGACTTCAGCTCGGCGAGCAGTTGCAGGATCTGCGCCTGCACGGTGACGTCCAGCGCCGTGGTCGGCTCGTCGGCGATCAGCAGAGCGGGCTCGTTGGCGAGCGCCATGGCGATCATCACACGCTGGCGCTGGCCGCCGGAGAGCTCGTGCGGATAGGCGCCCAGGCGGTCCTCGGCGTTGCGCAGGCCCACCTGCTTCAGCAGGTCCAGCGTGCGCCGCCGCGCCGTCTCGCCCGACAGGCCCTTGTGGAGCGACAGGATCTCGCCGATCTGCCGCTCGATCGTGTGCAGCGGGTTCAGCGACGTCATGGGCTCCTGGAACACCATGGTGATGTCGTTGCCGCGCACCTTGCGCATCTCGTCGTCGGAGGCGCGCATGAGGTCGCGCCCGTCGAAGGCGATCTCGCCCGAGGGGTGGAAGGCCGGCGGATAGGGCAGCAGCTTGAGCACGGACAAAGCCGTCACCGACTTGCCCGAGCCGGACTCGCCGACCAGCGCCACGGTTTCGCCGCGCCCGACCTCGAACGAGACGCGGTCGACGGCGAGCGTCTCCTTCCCTCCCTGGCGGAAGGCGACGGAGAGATCGCGGACGGACAGCAGTGGCGCGGTCATGCGGCGGGCAGCCCCCTCAGCCGAACGTCTTGCGCGGGTCGAAGGCGTCGCGGACCGCCTCGCCGATGAAGATGAGCAGCGACAGCATCACCGCGATCACCGTGAAGCCGGTCAGGCCCAGCCACGGCGCGGAGATGTTGCTCTTGCCCTGCAGCAGCAGCTCGCCGAGCGAGGGCGAGCCGGGCGGCAGGCCGAAGCCGAGAAAGTCGAGCGAGGTGAGGGTCGTGATCGAGCCGTTCAGGATGAACGGCAGGAACGTCATCGTCGCGACCATGGCGTTGGGCAGCACGTGCTTGACCATGATGGTCGCGTCCGAAAGGCCCAGGGCGCGCGCCGCCCGCACATAGTCGAAATTGCGCGCGCGCAGGAACTCGGCGCGCACGACATGAACCAGCGCCACCCACGAGAACAGCAGCAGGATGCCGAGCAGGGTGAAGAAGGACGGCTGGAAGAAATTAGACAGGATCATCAGCAGATAGAGCGAGGGGATCGCCGACCAGATCTCGATGATGCGCTGGAAATACAGGTCGATGCGGCCGCCGAAATAGCCCTGCACGGCCCCGGCCAGGATGCCGATGACGGACGACACGCCCGCCAGCAGCAGGCCGAACAGCACGGAGATGCGGAACCCGTAGATGACGCGCGCCAGCACGTCGCGGCCGCCGTCGTCCGTGCCGAGCCAGTTCCATTCGAGGTCGCGGCAGGAGGCGGTGGCGGGCGGCGCGCCGCGCTTCTCGGCGATCGGCTTGCAGACGTCCTCGGGCAGCCGCCAGGTCGGCGGCGAGGGCGCGGCGGTGGGAAGGTCGAGATTGATCGTGTTGGAGGCGAAGCGGATCGGCGGCCACAGCGCCCAGCCGTTGTCGGCGATCTCGCGGGCGATCACCGGGTCGCGGTAGTCCGTCCGCGCCAGGAAGCCGCCGAACTTCTCCTCGGGATAGTCGACGAACACCGGCGCCAGCAGCTCGCCCTTGTAGCTGACGAGGATCGGCCGGTCGTTGGCCAGGAACTCGGCGAACAGGCAGAGCACGAACAGGATGGAGAAGATCCAGAACGACCAGTAGCCGCGGCGGTTGGCGCGGAAATTGGCGAAGCGGCGCTCGTTGATCGGCGACAGGCGGAACAGCCCCTTGCGCGGCAGCGGCGGGGCCAGCTTCTCGCCCCGGGGCGGGGCGAGGGGAGCGGCGGCGCGGGCGTCGGCGAGCTCGGTCACGCTCACACCTCCCGCGTCTCGAAGTCGATGCGCGGGTCGATCCACGTATAGGTGAGATCGGAGAGCAGGTTCACCACCAGGCCGAGCAGCGAGAAGATGTAGAGGTTGGCGAACACGACGGCGTAGTCGCGGTTGACGATGGACTCGAAGGACAGCAGGCCCAGCCCGTCCAGCGAGAACACCGTCTCGATCAACAGCGAGCCGGTGAAGAAGGCGCTGATGAACGCGCCCGGAAAGCCGGCGATGACGATCAGCATGGCGTTGCGGAAGACGTGGCCGTACAGCACCTGCCGCTCGCTCAGGCCCTTCATCCGCGCCGTCAGCACGTATTGCTTGCGGATTTCGTCGAGAAACGAGTTCTTGGTCAGCAGGGTCGACGTGGCGAACGCCCCGAGCGCCATGGCGAGGATGGGCAGGAAGATGTGCCGGAGGTAGTCGGCCGCCTTGGCGTACCAGGGCAGCTGCCAGAAATTCTCCGAGGTCAGGCCGCGCAGCGGAAAGATCGGCAGGAAGGACGAGCCTTCGCCTAGCAGCACGATCAGCAGGATGGCGAACAGGAAGCCGGGGATGGCGTAGCCGACGATGACCACCGCCGAGGTCCAGGTGTCGAAGGTCGACCCGTCCTTCACCGCCTTGCGGATGCCGAGCGGGATCGAGATGGCGTAGGACAGCAGCGTCATCCACAGGCCGAGCGAGATGGAGACGGGCAGTTTCTCCTTGATGAGCTGCAGCACCGGCACGTCGCGGAAATAGCTCTTGCCGAAATCGAACCGCGCGTAATTCCACAGCATCAGGCCGAAGCGTTCGATCGGCGGCTTGTCGAAGCCGAACTGCGCCTCGAGCTGCTTGATGAAGGCGGGGTCGAGCCCCTGCGCGCCGCGATATTTCGAGGTGGTTTCCGCCGCCCCGCCGCCCGGCTGCTGCTGGCCGCCGGCGAAATCCCCGCCGCCGCCCCCCGCGATGCGCGAGGTGGCCGACGTGTCGTTGCCCTGCAACTGCGCCAGCACGCGCTCCACCGGGCCGCCCGGCGCGAACTGCACGATGAGGAAGGAGATCAGCATGATCCCGAACAGCGTCGGGATCATCAGCAGCGCGCGGCGGGCGACGTAAGCGAACATGAAGCGGACTGCTCTCCCCTGCTCGTCTCAGGCCTTGCCGATTCGCTTCGCCTTCGCCTCGTCATACCACCACGTGCCGGGTGCGCCGCGGTCATATTTCGGCTTCGTGTCCGGGCGGCCGAACATGTCCCAGTAGGCCAGCCAGTGCTCGGGCTTGTACCACATCGGGATCCAGTAGCGGCCGGCGCGCAACACGCGGTCGAGCGCGCGGCAGGCGGTGGTCAGCTCGTCCCGCGTGTCGGCGGCGAGCGCGGCGGCGATCATGGCGTCGACCGCCGGGTCGGCGATGCCGGCGATGTTGCTCGACCCCTGGATGGCGGCGGCGCGCGAGCCGAACATCAGCGGCAGGCCCTCGCCGGGCGTGACGCCCATGCTGGTGCGCCGGGTGATGATGTCGAAGTCGAACGCGTCGACCCGGCGCTGGTACTGGGCCGCGTCGACGATGCGGTAGCGCGCCTCGATGCCGAGCAGCTTCATGTTCTTGATGAGCGAGGCGGTGTGCGGCTGCAGCGAGCCGGAGAAGTCGAGGAACTCCACCTCGAAGGCCTGCCCGCCGGGAAGGCGCAGCGTGGCGCCCTCGCGCCGGCACCCGGCCTCGCGCAGCAGCGCGTCGGCGCGACGCAGCAGGTTGCGGTCCTGCCCGGTTCCGTCCGTCACCGGCGGCGTGAAGGGCGGGCCGAACACCTCGTCGGGCACCCGCCCCCGGAACGGCGCGAGCAGCGCCAGTTCCTCCGGCGAGGGCGGCCCTTCGGCCTTCATCGGCGAGTTCTCGAACCACGAGGCGGTTCGCCGGTAGGCGCCGAACATGATGTTGGCGTTGGTCCACTCGAAGTCGAACAGCTGGCCGAGGGCGTCGCGCACGCGGCGGTCCTTGAAGGCGTCGCGGCGCAGGTTGAAGTACCAGCCCTGCGCGCCCGAGGGCGTTTCGTCGGGGATCGTCTCCCGCTTGACGCGGCCCTCGCGCACCGCCGGGATGTCGTAGGCGCTCGCCCAGTCGCGCGAGGTGAACTCCTCGCGGAAGGTGATCGTACCCGCCTTGAAGCCTTCCAGCGCCACCTGGCGGTCGCGGTAGTACTCGAAACGGACGCGGTCGAAATTGTTCTGGCCGACATTCACGGCGAGGTCGCGGCCCCAGTAGTCGGGCACGCGGGCGAACTCGATGAACCGCCCCTGCTCGAACCGCGCCGCCTTGTACGGCCCGGAGCCCAGCGGCGCCTCCAGCGTCGCCTCCTCGAACGGGCGGCTTGCGTAGTACGCCTTCGAGAAGATCGGCAGCTGTGCGACGGTGAGCGGCAGGTCGCGCGAGCGGCCCTTGTCGTAGCGCACCACCAGGGTGGCGTCGTCGAGCGCCTCCGCGGCCGCCATCATGCGGATGGTCTGCGAGATCAGCGGGTGGCCCTTCTCCTTGAGCACGGTCAGGGAGAAGGCGGCGTCGTGCGCCGTCACCCGCGAGCCGTCGTGGAACCGCGCCTCGGGCCGCAGGCGGAAGGTCTGGGTCAGGCCGTCGGCCGATGTCGCGACGCTCCGGGCCAGCAGCCCGTAGAGCGCGTCGGGCTCGTCCAGCGCGCGGCTCATCAGGCTGTCGAACGTCATGTTCATGCCGGCGGCGCCGTCGCCCTTGAGCACGTACACGTTGAGAGTGTTGAAGGTGTCGAAGGCCTGGTTGCCGAAGGTCGACGAGATCTGCAGCGACACGACGCCGCCCTTCGGCGCGGCGGGGTTCACGTAGTCGAAATGCCGTGCGTCGGGACCATAGTTGAGGTCGCCGAAGGTCGACATGCCGTGCCGTTCGGCCGCCCCCGCCTGGGCGCGGGCCGCGCGCGGCAGCGCCAGGCCGGCGAGGGCCGCCGCGCCGGCGAGCAGCACGTCGCGGCGGTCGGTCATCGGCCGGACCCCGTCTTTTTCGCCAGCTCCGCGTCCCACCACCAGATGGTCGGGAAGGCGGGGGCGGCGTATTTCGGCATGGTTTCGGGCCGGCCGAAGCGGTTCCAGCGCGCCGTGCGGGTGAACGGGTAGGTCCACTGCGGCACCACGTAGTCGTGCGCCAGCAGCACACGGTCGAGAGCCTTGGTGGCGGCCACCAGCTCCTCACGGTCGCGGGCGAAGATCACCTTGTCGATCAGCGCGTCGACGCCAGGGTCGCGCACGCCGAGCGTGTTGCGCGAGCCCGGCCGGTTGGCGCTGGCCGAGCCCCAGAGGTCGCGCTGCTCGTTGCCGGGCGACAGCGACTGGCCCCACAGCTCGGTGGTGATGTCGAAGTCGAAGTCCCGCATCCGGTTCTCGTATTGCGAGGGATCGACGACCCGCAGCGACACGCCGATGCCCAGCTTCTCGAGCGCCGGTTTGTAGAACAGCACATAGCGCTCGGTGGTGGGGTCGTAGGCCAGGAACTCGGCGGCGAGCTGCTCGCCCTTCGCGTTGACGCGCTTGCCGCCCTTGATCTCCCAGCCGGCCTCCTTGAGCAGGCGGTCCGCCTCGCGCAGATTGTCGCGCACGGCCTGCGGGCCGCCATTGACCGGCGTGGCGTGCGGCGTGGTGAACACCTCCGGCGGCACCTTGTCGCGCACGCTCTCCAGGATCTCGCGCTCCTTGCCCTCCGGCAGGCCGGAGGAGGCCAGTTCCGTGCCCTCGAAATAGCTCTTGATGCGCTGGTACTGGCCGTAGAAGAGCTGCTTGTTCAGCTCCTCGAAATCGAAGGCCAGGTTGAACGCCCGGCGAACCCTTGCGTCCTGGAACTTGGGCCGGCGCAGGTTGAAGGCGAAGGCCTGCATGCGCCCCGACGCCCGCTCGGCGAACTCCTCGCGCAGCACGCGGCCGTCCTTGGCGGCGGGGAAGTCGTAGCCGGTGGCCCAGTTCTTGGCGCTGTTCTCGATGCGGAAATCGTACTGGTCGCCCTTCAGCGCCTCGAACAGCACGGTGGAGTCGCGGTAGTACTCGAAGCGGATCTCGTCGAAATTGTTGGTGCCGACGCGAACCGGCAGCTTCTCGCCCCAATAGTCCTTCACGCGCTCGTAGACCGCGTTTCGCTGGGCGTCGAAGGCCTTGAGGCGGTAGGGGCCGGAGCCCAGCGGCGGCTCCAGCGTCGTCTGCGTGATGTCGCGCTTGCGGCCGTCCGGCCCGGTTCCCTCCCACCAGTGCTTCGGCAGCACGGTGAGCTGGCCGACGATCTGCGGCAGCTCGCGGTTGCCCGGCTGGTCGAACCGGAACGTCACCTCGCGCTCGCCGGTCTTCTCGGCCTTCACCACGTGCTGCCAGTAGAAGGCGTATTGCGGGCTGTTGGCCTTGAAGGCGTCGAAGGAGAAGATCACGTCCTCCGGCGTCACCGGCTTGCCGTCCTGCCATCGCGCCTCGGCGCGCAGGCGATAGGTGACGGAGGAGAAGTCGTCGGGATGGCGCATCGCCTCGGCGAGGAGCCCGTAGGCGGTCGACACCTCGTCGAGCGCCTGTTCCGTCAGCTGTTCGTAGACGAGCCCGACGCCGCCCTCGATCTGCCCCTTCACCCCGGCCACGACCAGGTTGAAATTGTCGAACGCGCCCTGGCGGCCGAGGCGCACCGTTCCGCCCTTGGGAGCGTCGGGGCGCACATAGTCAAAGTGGGTGAAGCCGTCCTGGTACTTGGGCGCGCCCATCAGCGACAGGCCGATGCGCCATTCCGGGTCCGCGGCCCGCGCCGCCGGAGCGGCGACCCACAAGGCCGCCAGCGCCACCGCCGCCACGACGAGGGCCCGCGGCCCCTTCGCGCTCCACCTCATGTCACCTCCCACGCGCCGACACGCCCACAGTGCAACCGATTATGTCGCATTTTGGCCGGCCGGCCACCCGTCCGGCCACGGCGGGAAGGCGCGTGGCTCGCGGCGGGGACGAAGGCGGTCGCCGGCGCGCGCGGGCGAGCGGCGCTCCACGGCCCCGGACATGACAAAGCCGGCCCCGACGGGGGCCGGCGGCGCGACGGCGCTCGGGTCGTCGCGGGTCAGCCGAATTGGGCGGTCGCCGTCGCCGGAGGCTCAGGGCTTGGGCAGCTCGACCGGGCTGTCGGAGAGGGTGCGCAGATAGGCGAGGACGTCGGCGCGCTTCTCCGGCTCCTTGAGGCCGGCGAAGCTCATGGCCGTGCCGGGCACCGCGCCCTTGGGGTTGGCGATGAAGGCGTCGAGCGCCTCGAACGTCCACTTTTCGCCCTTGGCGCCCTTCTCCTTCATCGCGGCCGAGTAGTTGAAGCCCTCGTGCGAGGCGGGCGTACGCTCGACCACGCCGTACAGCGCGGGACCGATCTTGTTGGCGCCGCCCTTATCGAAGGAATGGCAGGAGGTGCAGACCTTGGCCGTGGCCTGGCCCTTGGCCGGGTCGGCCTTGGCGAGGAGCTGCGGCAGCGGCACGGCTGCGGCGGCCGGCTTGCCGGTTTCGGCGGGCGCTTCCTCGCCGGCCGGCAGCGCGTAGCCGGCGACGGGCGGGTGGCGCGGCGAGAACAGCGTCTCGGCCAGGATGCCGAGGCCCATCGCGAACAGGAGGGTCCCGAGGACCGCGCCCGCGATCTTGTTGAACTCGAAGGAATCCATCCCGAACATGCGAACCTCTCCGAACGGCCGAGCCGGGCGTGCCGGTGTGGCTATTAGATTTCTCCGAAATCCGGGACCGGCGCGACACGCGGCGCAGCCGGGCGGAATCCCGGGCGCTGCCGCGGCCGGGCGGCGGATGATTACCCGCTTTGCCGCGCCTTTGGCAACTCGTATAAGCGCATTTCAGCACGATACTTTCGCCCCGGACCGCAAGGCCCGGCGCGCCCTTCGCCCCACAGGTTCCCGCCTCGATGTCCGACCCCGTCATTCTCATCCCGGCGCGCATGGCCTCGACGCGCCTGCCCGGCAAGCCCCTCGCCGACATTCTCGGCGAGCCGATGATCGTCCACGTCTGGCGGCGCGCCATGGAGACCGGCCTCGGGCCAGTGGTGGTGGCCACCGACGAGCCGGCCATCGTCGAGGCCGTGGAGGGGGCCGGCGGCATCGCCGTGATGACGCGTTCCGACCACCCGTCGGGCTCTGACCGGATCTTCGAGGCCGTCGAGCGTTTCGACCCGGAGGGCCGCCACGACGTGGTCATCAACGTGCAGGGCGACCTGCCGACCATCGACCCGCGCGCCGTGCAGGCCTCGGTGCTGCCGCTGGCCGACCCAGCCGTCGACATCGCCACGCTGGCGGCGGTGATCGCGCGTGAGGAGGAGCGGACGGACCCCAACGTCGTCAAGGCGGTCGCCACGCCCACCGTCGCGGGCCAGATGCGCGCCCTCTACTTCACGCGCGCCACCGCCCCTTCCGGCGAGGGGCCGCTGTATCATCACATCGGCCTCTATGCCTATCGCCGCAAGGCGCTGGCGCGCTTCGTGGCGCTGCCGCCCTCGCCGCTGGAGAAGCGGGAGCGGCTGGAGCAGTTGCGGGCGCTGGAGAACGGCATGCGGATCGACGTCGTCGTGGTCGACGACGTGCCGCTGGGAGTGGACACGCCGCACGATCTCGAGCGCGCGCGCGCCATTCTGGCGGCCCGCCCGCGCACCCATTGAAACCCCGACAGGACAGCATCATGCCCGACCGCAAGAAGGTCATCGCCTACCAGGGCGAGCCCGGCGCCAATTCCGACATCGCCTGCCGCGACATGTATCCGGACTGGGAGCCCATGCCCTGCGCCACGTTCGAGGACGCCTTCGCGGCGATCAAGGACGGCGCCGCGACGCTGGGCATGATCCCGATCGAGAACTCGATCGCCGGGCGCGTCGCCGACATCCACCATTTCCTGCCGGCCTCGGGACTGCACATCATCGGCGAATACTTCCTGCCGATCCACTTCCAGCTGCTCGCCATCAAGGGAGCGTCGCTGGCGACCATCAAGTCCGTGTACAGCCACGTCCACGCGCTCGGACAGTGCCGCAAGATCATCCGCAAGCTCGGCCTCAAGCCCGTCATCACGGGCGACACGGCCGGTTCGGCCCGCGAGGTGTCCGAGTGGGGCGACCCGACCCGCGCCTCGCTGGCGACGCGGCTGGCGGGAGAGATCTACAACCTGGAAACGCTCGCCGAGGACGTCGAGGACGAGTCCTCGAACACCACGCGCTTCGTGGTGCTGTCGCGCACGCCGAGCTGGGCCCCGCTCGACGAGGGCCCGCTCGTCACGACCTTCCTGTTCCGCGTCCGCAACGTCCCGGCGGCGCTTTACAAGGCGCTCGGCGGCTTCGCGACGAACGGCGTCAACATGACCAAGCTCGAGAGCTACATGGTCGACGGCGAGTTCTCCGCCACGCAGTTCCTGGCCGACGTCGACGGCCATCCGGAAGACCCGCGCCTCAAGCTCGCGCTGGAGGAGCTCGCCTTCTTTTCCAAGGAAGTGCGCATCCTGGGCTGCTACCGCGCCCATCCCTACCGGCTGGAAAGCCAGCCGGCGGCCGAATAGGGCCGCTCAGCCGCGCAGTTCCGCGGTGACGGACGGCTCCTCCGCCGGCTGGGCGGCGGCGCGGGCCGGCTTGCCGGCCGGCTTCAGGCCGGTCGCGCCGGAGCGCGACGCCATCTGGCGCATCGCCGCGACGCTCTGCGCCGCCTCGACCGGCGTCATGTCGCGCCGCGCCATCTCCTCGGCTTCCGCGAAGCGCCCCTGCAGGCCGAGCACGAGGGCGAGGTTCTGCCGGGCGCGCGGGTCCGCTCCCGACTGGTCCACCGCCTTGCGCAGCGTCACCTCCGCCTCGGGCAGGCGGCGGTCGAGCGCGTAGGAGAGGCCGAGATTGGACAGCACGCCGGGGTCGTCGGGCTGCAGCTTGAGCGCGGCCTGGTAGAGG
Organism: Alsobacter ponti; assembly: GCF_024294805.1. Taxonomy (GTDB): domain Bacteria; phylum Pseudomonadota; class Alphaproteobacteria; order Rhizobiales; family Beijerinckiaceae; genus Alsobacter; species Alsobacter ponti. Next base: position 242,053 of record NZ_JANCLU010000004.1, on the reverse strand, counting down.
CCCTGGGCGCGCTTGTGCTCGCCGAGCTGGTCGGCCACCGCGCCCTGGGCGGAGAGGATGCGCCAGTCCGGCCGGTCGGGCGAGTGGGCGCGGCTCAGAACGTCCTGCGCGCGGGCGAGCTGGCCGACATCGATGAGCGCCTTGCCGTAGGCCCCCAGCACGTCGGGATCGTTGGGCGCCTTCATCGCCGCCGACTCGAGCACCGCGACGGCCTGCTGCTTGTTGTCGAGCACGCGCAGCGCGCGGGCATAATTGAGCGACGCCGTCTTCTCGCCGGGGTTGGCCTCGTAGCGCTTGCCCCACTCCTCGGCGTAGGCCTTCCAGCCCTCGGCGGTGCCGGAGGCGGCGCTGGCCTTGAGCGAGCCGGTGGAGTCCGGTCCGCCGGCTCCCACGCACCCGGCGAGCGCGAGCGCGACCACGGCGGCGGCGGCGAGCCTCGCGGCGCGCGGCATCGGAACGAGGACAGGGCTGGGGATCGGGCTGGACGGGCCCATCGGCGAACTCCCGCTGCGGAAAAGGAGGCCGGGCGGACCGCCCGGGCGCTCGCGGCATGGCCTCAGCAATAAGCCGTTAACACTAACGCCGGGTTAACACGGGCCTTCGCCACGTCCCGAGCGAGCCCCCTCGCCGACGGGTCAGAACGCCTCGTCCTCGATCGGCGGACGCGGCGGTCGACGCGCCGTCGCCAGCGCCACCGCGCCGCCGCAGGCCAAGCCGACCACGAGCCCCGCCGCGCCCGGTTCCGCCGCCAGCCACGCCGCGACCTCGCCGAGCGCCGCGACCCGTCCGTCGAGCAAGGCGAGCGCGGTCGCCAACCCGGCGAGGCAGGCCGCCAGCCCCGAGCCGGGAGACGAGCCCGGCCGCAGCGCCGCCAGCAGCGCCGGAGGCGCCAGGGCGGCGGCCAGCACGGCGGCGGCGGCGGCCGACAGGCCGCGCACGAGGTCCGGCCGGGAGGCGGCGATCCAGGCCGCCGCCCCGGCCACCAGCAGGGTCGCCAGCCGAAGCCAGGCGAAGCGCGCCGAGAGCGAGCGGCGACGGGGCTTCGCCCGTCCCGGCAGGTCGAACCCGAGCGCCGAGCCCGCCGCGAGCAGCAGGCCGGCGGCGCAGGCGAGGTCGAGCGCCAGTTCGAGCAGAGCGAGGGCCAGCGTCGGCCCCAGCGTCGCGCCGGGGCCGGCGAGCGCCGCCGCGGCGCCGAACGCCAGCGCCGCCAGCAGCGCCGGAACGAGAGCCCGGCGCAGGTCGGCGGGATGCCGAGCCGAGCCCGCGAGCGTGGCGAGGTGCGGGGCTGCGACCGTCATCGCGGCGGCGGCGGCCTGCGTGACGGTCCAGTCCAAGCCCCCCGCCGTCCAGGCGGCCGGAGTGGCCAGACCGGCCCCGCCCCGCCACCAGGCGATGCTCGCCACCGCGACGAGCCCCGCCGTTCCCAGCGCCAGCAGGGCGAGCGCCAGCCCGCGCGCGCCGCCGGGCGCCAGGATCGTGGCGATCAGCGCGAACAGCAGCACGCCGGAGGCGGCGCGGCCGAGCCCGAACAGCGGCGCGGCCGCGTCGTAGAACGACAGCAGCCGTTCCGCGCCGAGCAGCACGCCGGCGCTGGCCACCACCGCCGCCGCGACCGCCCTCAGCGCCGGGCTGCGGAAGGCGTGGCGCAGGAACATCGGCAGCGTCGGCGCGCCGGACCGGCGGATCGCCGGCCCGACGAGCGCCAGCACGAGCGCGAGGCCGAGCCCGAGGCCCAGCATGCCGGCGGGCCGTCCGGCCGGGCCGGTCGCCAGCGCCGCCCAGCCCGTCGCCATGGCGAGGCCGAGCGGCACGGGCGGCAAGGCGCGGCCGCCCACGAGGAACACGCCGAAGCGCATGGTTCCGCCCAGCGCGCCGCCCAAGGCCGCGCCGGCGACGAGGAGGCCCGCCAGCAGCGCCACCATGATCTGCGGCGACAGGCCGATGCGGGCCAGCACGACCGCCAGCCCCACGCTGGCGAGCCACGCGGCGGCGCAGGAGGCGGCGAAAAAGACGGCGCGGGCGGACGATGCTGTCATGAGAGCGCTCGAACAGGGGCGAAATCCGCCCCGACAGCGCAAGCTTGCGGATGCCGGGCATACGTGCAAGCACCCATGCCGAGATTGCCATGAATCGCTTGCGCGGCACGCGGAGTCGCAGAATGATGAAAACCAACGACAAGAGCGAACGACACGCTGCCGCCGAGGGGGATTGTCATTTGGACGCGTCGCAGACCCGGATCATGATCGCCGACGACCATCCTTTGGTGCGCGGCGCGTTGCGTGAAGCCGTCTCCGGACTGGTTCAGGGCGTCTCGATTCTGGAAGCCGGCACCTTCGACGACGTGACCGAGCACCTCGGCAAGGGGGCCGACGTCGACCTCGTGCTGCTCGACCTCACCATGCCGGGCGTGCAGGGCTTCTCCGGCCTGATGTATTTGCGCGCGCAGCACCCGGGGACGCCGGTGATCGTCGTCTCGGGCAACGAGGACCGCGGCGTCATCCGGCGCTGCATCGAGTTCGGCGCGTCGGGGTTCATCCCGAAATCGGTCGATGTGAACACGATGCGCGGCGCAATCCGCGAGGTGCTCGACGGCGGGGCCTGGACGCCCAGCGACGTCGACCTGTCCGCGCCGGTGGACCGCGAGACGAGCGACCTCGTCAAGCGCCTCGGCAGCCTGACGCCGCAGCAGGTGCGCGTGCTGATGATGCTGTCGGAAGGGCTGCTCAACAAGCAGATCGCCTACGAGCTCAGCGTCTCGGAGGCGACCGTCAAGGCGCACGTCTCCGCCATCCTGCAGAAGCTCGGCGTCGAGAGCCGCACCCAGGCGGTCATCGCCGCCTCGAAGATCGCGGCGGGCCAGCCGCTGCCGCTCGGCTCCGAGTAAGGGCTCGGCCACCCCTTTCAGCGCGACAGGAAAGCGTCCATCCGCGCCAGGGCCTGCTCGGTCAGCGCGCCCGGAAAAGCGACGAACACGTGCGCCCCGCCCGGCCACACCGCGAGTTCGGCGGCGTTTCCGGCGGCTTCCCAGCGCGCCGCCATGAACAGCGAATCGTCGAGCAGCGGGTCGCGCGTGCCCACCGTGAACAGCGCCGGCGGCAGGCCCGTCAGGTCGGCATGCAACGGCGACACGTCCGGATCGCGCACGTCGCCGCGCAGGCGCAGGAAGTTCTGCGCGAACATCCAGATGTCGCGCGTGTTGAGCACCAGCTTCTCGTCGCCCCAGCGGCGCACGCTGGGCGTCAGCGCGAGGTCGTAGCAGCCGGCCACGAGGTTGGCGGCGCGGAACGGCGTCAGCCCGTGGCGGTTGCGCAGCCGCAGCATCGTCACCGCGGCCAGATGCGCGCCGGCCGATTCGCCGCCGATGGCCAGCCAGTCGGTTCCGAACAGCGCCTTCGACTGGCGCACCAGCCACAGCGCCGCCGCCTCGCAGTCGTCGGGCGCGGCGGGATACGGATCCTCGGGCGCGAGGCGGTATTCCACCGAGACGCAGGCCAGCCCGCAGTTTCGCGCGATGCGCTCCAGCCGCTCGTCCTGCATGTCGGCGGTGTTGAACGTCCAGCCGCCACCGTGAATGTGAAGATAGACGCCGCGCGGCGCGTCGGGCGCGATGACGCGCAAGGCGAGCGGACCCGCCGGGCCGTCGATCGTCTCGGTGCGGGCGCGCGGGCTCGGCTGCTCCGACGGGAACGGCCCGAGGCCCTGGCGGCGGCGCTCGCGGATCACGGCGGGCGGAACCGACCACTGGTCCGGCAGAGCGGCGAGCTTGGCGACGATGGAGGCGTTGAGGGCCTTCGTCTCCTCGGACACGGAGGCGGGCAGGAAGCAGGCGGGATCGAGATGCATGGGCGGTCCTGGGCGCGACGGAGTTGCCATCCGGGGGACGACGGGCCATGAAACAGCGTCGGCCCGACCGGGTCCAGAGGTCCTTGGCGTCACGTTGGAGTCTTGCATGGCCAATTCGGATTTATCGCGCTGGCTCGGCGGCTCGCCGGGGGCGGTGGTGCTGAAGCTGGTGTTCATGTCGATCCTGGTCGGCGCCTTCCTGTCGTTGTTCGGGCTGACTCCGCCCGACCTGCTGCGCGGCATCCAGAACCTGTTCCACCGCCTGTGGGCGCTCGGCTTCGGCGCGGTGCGCGAGGTTTTCCAGTACCTGGTCTACGGCGCGGTGATCGTGGTGCCGATCTGGCTGCTGGCGCGTCTGTTCGGCGGCCGGCGCTGAACCGGTGAACGACACCCAGCCCCCGGTGGACGCGCCCCGCGCCCGCGCCGTCGACGCGCGCCTCGGCGTCATCGTTCGCCTGGCCGCCCCGGTGATGCTCGCGCACCTGACCGAGCCGTTGCTCGGCCTCGTCGATGCCACCGTCATCGGGCGGCTGGGACAGGTTCATCTGCTCGGGGCCGTCGCCATCGGGGCGATCGTGTTCGACGTGCTGTTCTGGGGCCTCGGCTCGCTGCGCCTCAGCACGGCGGGACTCACGGCCCAGGCCTATGGGGCCGGCGACGATCGCGAGGTGGCCCGCGCCATGGCGCGCGCCCTGACTCTGGCGGGACTGCTCGGCGCGGCCCTGATCGCGCTCCAGGTTCCGATCGCCGCGGCGACGCTGCGGCTGATGGAGGCCAGCCCGCCGGTGGCCGAGGCGGCGCGCGTCTACATCTTCATCCGCATCTGGTCGGCCCCGTTCGCGCTCGCCAACTACGCCGTGCTCGGCTCGCTGGTCGGGCGGGCGCGGACCGACCTGGCGCTCGGGCTGCAAGTGTTCATCAATCTGAGCAAGATCGGCTTCACCCTCGCCTTCGTGCCAGGGCTCGGCTGGGGCATCGCCGGCGCGGCTTCCGCCACGGTGATCGCCGAAATCCTGGGCGCGGCGGCCGGGCTCACGCTGTTGGCGCGCATTGGCGCGCTGCCGCGCGGCATCAGTCTCGCCGAGGTGCTGGAGGCCCGCGCCCTGAAGCGGATGCTGGCCGTCAACCGCGACGTCGCCATCCGCACCCTCGCGCTGCTCACCGCGTTCGGGTTCTTCACCGCGCAGGGCGCGCGCAGCGGCGACCTGACGCTGGCGGCGAACGCGGTGCTCTATAACCTGTTCCTGTTCGGCAGCTATTTCCTCGACGGCTTCGCCACCGCGGCCGAGCAGTTATGCGGGCAGGCGATCGGCGCGCGGGACGAGGGCGGCTTCCGCAAGGCGGCGCGGTCGGTTCTCGCGCTCAGCGTCGGCGCGGGCGCAGCGGTGACGCTGATCCTGCTGGCCGGGGGAACCGCCTTCATCGACTTCGTCAGCACCAACCCCGACGTGCGCCGCGAAGCGGCGGCCTATCTCCTCTTCGCGGCACTGACGCCACTGGTCGGCGCGACGGCCTTCGCCTTCGACGGCATCTTCATCGGCGCGACCTGGACGCGCGCCATGCGCAACCTGATGCTGATTTCGCTGGCGCTCTACCTCGCGACGTTCTACGCGGCGCGCGGCTGGAGCAATGCCGGCCTGTGGACGGCCTTCCTTGTTTTCCTCGGATCGCGCGGGATTGGGCAGGCGCTCACCTTCACGCCGATGACGCGGCGCGCCTTCCGCAAGGCGCGCTAGACCGGGAACGGCGCGGCGCACAGGGCCGCCGCGCGCCGGCCGACCAGCGGCGCGAGGCCTCCCTCGCGGCGCGCCGCGGCGCCGAGCCCCGCCTTGATCTCGTCGACCAGCGCCGGGCCGCGATAGACCATCGCGGAATAGAGCTGGATCAGCGTCGCCCCGGCCTCGATCTTGGCCAGCGCGCTCTCCGCCGAGTGAATGCCGCCGACCCCGACCAGCGGGAACGCGCCTTCGACGCGCACAAAGGTCTCGGCCAGCATGCGCGTCGCCAGCGCGAACAGCGGCTTGCCGGACAGGCCGCCCTGCTCCGCCCTCGCGGGATCGCGTAGGGTGGGCGGGCGCGAAATGGTGGTGTTGGAGACGATCAGCCCGTCGACGCCGCGCCGGCGCGCCACCGCGACCACGCCGTCGAGGTCGCCGAGCGTCAGGTCGGGCGCGATCTTCAGCAGCACCGGGCGGCGGACGCGGGCCGCGTCGCGCGCCGCGATGACGCGCGCCAGCAGGTCGTCCAGCGCCGCCTCGTGCTGCAGGTCGCGCAGGCCGGGCGTGTTGGGCGAGGAGACGTTGACGGTGAAGTAGGAGGCCAGCTCCGCAAACACCTCGACGCCCTTCACGTAATCGGCGGCCCTGTCCGCCGTATCCTTGTTGGCGCCGATATTGACGCCGACGACGCCGCCCCGCCCCGTCCGCTCGCGCAGGCGGCGCAGCGCCGCCGCGTGCCCTTCGTTGTTGAAGCCAAGACGGTTGATGACCCCCTCGTCCTCCGGAAGGCGGAACATGCGGGGCTTAGGGTTGCCGGGCTGGGCGAGCGGCGTCAGCGTGCCGACCTCGGCGAAGCCGAAGCCCAGCGCCAATAGCGCGTCGGGGACCTCGGCGTTCTTGTCGAAGCCGGCCGCCATGCCCACCGGATTGGGGAAATCGAGGCCGAACGCCCGCACGGCCAGCTCGCGCGGCGATTTCGCAGGCTCGACGGGCGGCATGACGCGCAGGGCCGCGATGGTCATGCCGTGCGCGGTCTCGGCGTCGAAGCGGCGCAGCACCGGCAACGCGAACGCGCCGGCCCGGCTGACGAGGTCGCGAAGGCTCACGCCATGTCCTCCGGAAAGCGATGCGCCCCGTCGGAGCCGAGCGGCAGCGGGCGCACCCAGCGCGCCGCCGAGACGGGGAGCGGAGCGTAGAGATGCGGAAACAGCGCTCCGCCGCGCGACGGCTCCCATTTCAGCGCCTCGTCGAGCGCCTCGGCCTCGACCGCCACGAGCACGAGGTCGCGCTGGCCGGCGAAGTGCTTCGCGGCCGTCTCGCGGGCCTGCGCCGCCGTCGAAAAATGGATGTAGCCGTCGGCGAGGTCGACAGGCGCGCCGGCGAAGACGCCCGCCGCCTCGGCCTGCCGCCACATCGCCTCGGGACAGATCTTGTAGATGAGCACGCCGCGCCTCCGTCGATGCCTCTTAGGCCGGGCGGCGACACCGATCAACCGGACAGCGCGGACGGGACGCGGAACCCGGTTGCTTTTTCGCCTTAAAGGCTTTATTTCCTGCAATCGGACCGTGATCCTTTGTGCGGGATATGACGATGCTGACACACGATCAGATCTGGGCCGCGCTGGATCGGCTGGCGAGCCGCTATGGCCTCAGCGCGTCGGGACTTGCCCGCAAGGCGGGGCTGGACCCCACGACGTTCAACAAGTCCAAGCGCGTCTCGCCCGACGGCCGCCTGCGCTGGCCGTCCACCGAATCGGTGGCGAAGGTGCTGGAGGCGACGGGGGCGAGCCTCGACGAGTTCATGTCGCTGATCACGGCGCGCCAGCCGGAAGCCGCCAACCGGGCGATCCCGCTGCTCGGCTTCGCGCAGGCCGGGACGGGCGGCTTCTTCGACGACGGCGGCTTTCCCGTCGGCGGCGGCTGGGACGAGGTGGAGTTCCCCGACCTCGGCGACCCGCACGTCTATGCGCTCGAGGTGAGCGGCGAGAGCATGAAGCCGCTCTACCGCCACGGCGACGTCATCATCTGCTCGCCCGCCGCCGCCGTGCGGCGCGGCGACCGCGTCGTGGTGAAGACCCGCGACGGCGAGGTGATGGTGAAGGAGCTGAAGCGGCGCACCGCGAAAACCGTGGAGCTGTCGTCGCTCAACCCCGATCACGCCGACCGCGTGCTGCCGCTCGCCGACGTCGAGTGGCTGGCGCGGATCATGTGGGCGAGCCAGTAGCTCAGCGGGCCAGCAGCCACGCTCCGTAAAGCACGTAGGAGGCGCTGACGGTGCGGATGAGGAGTTTGCTCCAGCGCCGGAAATTCGCCTCGCTCATGCGGTGCAGCACCATCGCGGCGAGCGACGTCCCCGTGAAGGCGACGGCGATGGCCAGCGCGAACACCCACAGCGGCAGCGTCTCGTGCAGCGTCACGGCGAAGGAGCCGAAATAGAGCACGCGCAGCACGTGGGCGAGCGCCTGCGTGGCGGCCTTGGTCGCCACGATCGTCTTGCGGTCGAGCTGGCTCTGCTGGAAGAACACGTCGAGCACGTTGCCCGCCGCGCCGGCCAGCAACTGCAGCACCATGATGACGCATCCGCACAGGAACGGCGCGAAACGCCGCGTGATGTCCGGCTGCAGGGACGGAGGCAGCCGGTCGACCAGGAACGGCATCATCCCCAGCCCGATATAGAGCGTGGCCTTGTCCGGGACGAAGGCGACGAGCTTCATCAGGCCGAAGGTCGCCACGGAGCCCAGCGCGTATTGCGCCGTGATGCCCCACTGGATGTGCCGCCGCCACAGCACGGCGCGCCAGCCGTTCGAGGCGAACTGGGTGACGCCGAACAGCACCATGGCCGGCGCGACGTCCAGGATCAGCAGCAGCACGCCGAGCAGGATCATCCCACCGGCCATGCCGAAAATGCCGGAGAGGAAGGACGTCGCGAGGACGGCAGCGGCCAGGGCGGCCGCCAGCAGCGGCCCCACCACCTCAGCCGGCCTTGCGCCCGGCCAGGAACGCCTCGTGCTCGGCGCGCAGCGCGCCGGAGAGCCCCTTGGCGATCAGCTCCCGCGTCTCCGCCACGCCATACAGCGCCGCGAAGGAGCCGAAGCGCGGGCCGCGCTCCTGCCCCAGCAGGATGCGGTAGAGCGTCTGGAACCACGCCTGCAGCACGCCGGGCCGGCCGTCCGGACTCTTCGATTTGCCCGACAGGTCCGGGAAATGGGTTCGGCCGACCTCGTAAACCACAGCCTGCAGGGCCTCGGCGTCGGTGGAGCCCTCCAGCGGGGCGAGCGCCGCCGCGAGATCCCGCAACGCCGCGCTCTCCGCCTCGCCGGGCTCCTGGTAGACCTTGGACGGCCGCACGAAGTCGCGGAAATAGGCGACGGCGTAGCCGACCAGTTTGTCGAGCTTGGGGTGGTTCTCCGGCGTGACGCCCGGCGCGTAGCGGCGGATGAACCCCCACAGCACCTGCGGATCCTCGGAGTTCGCGACCGCCACGAGGTTGAGGAGCATGGCGAAGGAGATGGTGGTGGCCGGGGCCGAGCCGTCGGCGCTGCGCACCGTCTCCGGCTCGGGCGGCTCGCCGGCGTGGATGTGCCACACCGGGTTGCCGAGCTGCTCGCGCAGCGCCTGCTTCGGATACTTCTCGAGGAAGGTCAGGTAGTCGTCCGTTGCCCGCGGGATGACGTCGAAGTGCAGCCGCTTGGCCTCTCGCGGCTTGTTGTACATGAACAGCGACAGGCTCTCCGGGCTGCCATAGGCCAGCCACTCCTCGATGGTGAGGCCGTTGCCCTTCGACTTCGAGATCTTCTGCCCCTTCTCGTCGAGGAACAGCTCGTAGTTGAAGCCTTCCGGCGGCGTCGCGCCGAGCGCGCGGCAGATCTCCCCCGAGAGCTTGACGCTGTCGATGAGGTCCTTGCCGGCCATTTCGTAGTCGACGCCGAGCGCCACCCAGCGCATCGCCCAGTCGGGCTTCCACTGGAGCTTGCAATGACCGCCGGTCACCGGCGTCTCGTAGCGTTCGCCGGTGGCGGGGTCGCGCCACACGATGGCGCCGGCAGCCTTCCTGATCTCGTCGACCGGAACCTGCATGACGATGCCGGTCACCGGGTGGATGGGCAGAAACGGCGAATAGCTCTGCGCGCGCTCCTGCCGAAGCGACGGCAGCATCACCTCCATCACCGCGTCGTAGCGCTCCAGCATCAGCAGCAGCGTGTCGTCGAAGCGCCCGGAGCGATAGGCCTCAGTCGACGACACGAACTCGTACTCGAAGCCGAAATGGTCGAGGAAGGCGCGCAGGCGGGCGTTATTGTGCTCGCCGAAGCTCGGATGCGTCCCGAACGGGTCCGGCACGCGCGTCAGCGGCTTGCCGAGATGGGCGGCGACCAGCTCCTTGTTCGGGATGTTGTCAGGCACCTTGCGCAGGCCGTCCATGTCGTCCGAGAAGGCGACGAGACGCGTCGGGATACGGTCCTCGGTGAGCACGCGGAAGGCGTGGCGCACCATGGTGGTGCGGCACACCTCTCCGAACGTGCCGATGTGCGGCAGGCCCGACGGGCCGTAGCCGGTCTCGAACAGCACCTGTTTCTGGCCGGTCCGCTCCGCCCGCGCGACGAGCTTGCGCGCCTCCTCGAACGGCCAGGCGGGCGACTGCCCGGCGGCCTGCGGGAGGGAAAGGGGTTCGGCGGTCGCGGGCGACGCAGTCATGTCGTGTCTTTCGGGCGGTCTTATCGGGTGGAGGCCGGCCGCCGGGCGGCCGCGGCGGCACATTTAGACGATTTCCCGCGCGAGGGGAAACGGGCGCGTCGCCGCGCCGCTCAGTAGAAACCGACGGGAAAGTAGCGCAGGTAAAGCTCCGCGTGCGCGCCCTTGGCGGAGAGCTGCCGCAGCGCGTAATCGATGCCCCGCCGCAGCGGCGCGTCGCCGCGCCGCATGGCGATCGCCACGCCCTCGCCGAAGTACCGGCTCTCCGTGTAGGGCCCGCCGGCGAAGGTGCAGCAGCCGGCCGCGTCCGAGCCGTTGAGCCACACGGCCAGCGTCAGGCCGTCGCCGAACAGATAGTCCACCTCGCCGCGCGCCAGCGCGTTGCGGGCCCGCTCCAGGTCGTCGAAGCCCTTGATCGACGCCTTCGGGAAGAAGGTCCGCAGATAGGCTTCGTGGGCCGAGTTGAACACCACCGCCACCGTGCGGCCCGCGATCGTCTCCGGCGAGGGCGGCGCGCCGGCCGCGCGCGCCACGAAGCGCGCCGGGGTGCGCAGATAGGGCGCGCTGAACGCGAACTCCGCCCGCAGGGCCGGCGTCGGCCGGATCGAGGCGATCACCGCGTCGCCCCGGTTCTCGCGCAGCGAATCCAGCAGCGTGTCCCAGCGCCGCGCCTGGATGGTGCAGGAGACGTTGAGCGTCTCGCAGATGGCGCGGGCGAGGTCGACGTTGAAGCCGCTGAGCCGTCCGTCCTCCGCCTGGAAATGCATGGGCGGGTAGTCGTCGTCGGTGAGAAAGCGAACGACGCGCAATCCGGACAGATCCGGTTTTTCAATGCGCTGGGAATTATCGAAATAATTCGGTGTGAAGACGGCGTCTTCCGCACGGGCGCTACCGGGAATTGCAAAAGCAACTCCAAGCAATCCAGCGGAAAGGAGCGTTAAAATTCTGTTGACAAGCTTCATGTCGGCATGCCGAATCGCTCGAGACGCGGAAACGAGGCCGATTTTCGGCGCGCCCCCACGCGGCGACTTCGTTTCGCGCATCGGCTGGGCAGTACATGTCTAGCAGTTCCATGCCCCGAACGGAACCACGCCATGCGCCACTGGGATGCGATGGCCGCGATAGGCCGCGCCCGCCTGCCCGACGACGAGCTTGTCGTCGCGGATCTCGCGTTCCTGCTGGAGGAGGGCGTGTCGCCTTTCGCGCTGGCGGAAGCCGTCCGGACGGCGCGGCGCATCGGGTCGACCGCCGACCGGGTGCTGATCGCGGAGGGCGTCATCGGCAGCGACGCGTTCTACGCCGCGCTGGCGCGCCGGCTCGGCCTGCAATTCCTTTCGGTTCCCTTCACGCCGGCGCGTTTCGAGCCCCGCGATGCGGCGCGCAGCGGGCTGGCTCTCCTGGCCGGCCCCGGCCCGGCGCGCTGGGTGGCCGCGCCGCGGGGCGCGCAGATCGGCTGGCTGCTGCGTCACTGGCCGACGGGCGCTCCCGCCTCTCTCTCGCTGACGACGCCGGCGCGGCTCGACGCGGAGCTGCTGCGCGAGTTCGGCGGGCGCGCCGCACGTGACGCCGTGAACCGCCTGCCGAGCGAGCGGCCGCGGGCCTCGTTCCGCGACGCGCCGAGCGACCCGCAACTGGTCGCGCTCGTCGCCCTGGCCGTGGCGGCGGCGCTCGGCCTTGCGCTGCACCCGGCCCATGCGCTGGATGCGTTCAGCCTGGCGTGCTCGGTCGTATTCCTGCTCGCCCTCGTTCTGCGTCTGGCGGCGGTCGACACGCATTACAGGCTGGGCCGTGTGGCCGGCGGGCCGATCGAGGACGCCGACCTGCCGGTGTACACCGTGCTCGTCCCGCTCTATCGGGAGGCCGGCATCCTGCCGTCCCTCGTGGCGCATCTGCGCGCGCTGGACTATCCGCGCGCCAAGCTCGACATCAAGCTGCTGGTGGAAGCGCACGACGAGGAGACCATCCGGGTCGCCCGCGAGGTCGCGCCGGACGCGCCGTTCGAAGTCGTCGTCTGCCCGCCCGGCGAGCCGCGCACCAAGCCGCGAGCCCTCAACATCGGTCTGCGCTTCGCGCGCGGCGACCTCGTCGTGGTGTTCGACGCGGAGGACCGGCCGGCCCCGGACCAGTTGCGCCGGGCGGCGTCCGTGTTTCAAGACGGCCCCGACGATCTTGCCTGCCTGCAATGCGCGCTGGCGATCGACAACGGGCACGAGGGCTGGCTGCCGCGGATGTTCTCGCTGGAATACGCGCTGTTGTTCGACGCCGTCATGCCGGGCTACGCCCTGCTCGGCCTGCCCATTCCGCTCGGCGGAACGTCCAACCACTTCCGCACGCGGGCGCTCGACGCGGCGCTGGCGTGGGACGCCTGGAACGTCACCGAGGACGCCGACCTGGGGCTGCGGCTGGCGGAGCTGGGCCTGCGCGTCGGCGCGCTCGATTCGGCCACCTACGAGGAAGCGCCCACCCGCCTGCGCGACTGGTTCATGCAGCGGCGGCGCTGGATGAAGGGCTGGATGCAGACGGCCGTCGTGCACAGCCGCCTCGGCCGCGACACCTGGGTCCGGCTCGGCTTCGGCGGCAGCCTCGCCGTGGCGACCCACACGCTGGCGACGCTGCTGGCCGCGCTCGGCGGGCCGTTGTTCCTGCTGATCTTCGTCTGGAAGCTCGCGACGGGAGACGCGGCATCCCATCCGGGGATCAAGCCCGCCCTCACCTTCAGCCTGTCCACCGCCGTCCTGGCGCTCGGTCCGATCTCGGTGCTGTGGCCGATCCTGCGCGCCGCGCGGACGCGGGGGCTGCGCCTCCGCTTCGCCGACGCGCTCTGCGCCATTCCCTATCTTCTGCTGCTGACGGCCGCCTCCTGGGTAGCGCTTTGGGAGCTCATCGTCGCCCCGTTCCATTGGAACAAGACCCCGCACCGCCCCGCGCGGTTGTCATCGGCGGTCGAAATGCACTAGCACGGGTCGATCCTGTTCCTGAACGGAGACCGCGCCGTGGCTCTTTCCCTCGTCGATCCTTCCGATCCGGCCGCCGCCGGCGCAACGCCGGTGCTGTGCGTGTCCGCCGCCGACTGGCGAAGCCGGGCCGACGCGCTGGGCGACGGCGTGGCCGCCTTCGCCCAGGCCCAGGGTTTCGAGGGCAAGGCCGGACAGACCGCTTTCGCGCCCGGGGCCGGCGGCAAGCCCGCCGCGGTGCTGTGGGGCGTCGGCGACGGCGTCCGCCCGTCCGATCCGTTCCTGCCGGCGAAGCTGGCGCAACTGCCCGAGGGCGTCTACCGGCTTGACGGCTTCGGCGGCGACGCCACTCTCGCCGCCCTCGCCTTCGCGCTCGGCGGCTACAGGTTCGACCGTTACCGCGCCAGGCCCGCCCCGCGCGCCGTGCGCCTGGTGATGCCGGACGGCGTCGACGGCGACGCCGTGCGCCGTGTCGCCGAGGCCGTCGCCATGGGCCGCGACCTCATCAACACGCCGGCCTCCGATCTCGGTCCGGCCGAGCTGGAGACGGCCGTGCGCAACTGGGCGCAGGCACGCGGCGTCGCGCTCGCCGTCACCGTCGGCGACGACCTGCTCGCCGCCAACTTCCCGATGGTGCATGCCGTCGGCCGCGGCTCGAGCCGCGCGCCGCGCCTGCTGGACCTGACGTGGGGCGAGGAGTCCGCGCCCAAGGTGACGCTGGTCGGCAAGGGTGTCTGCTTCGACACGGGCGGGCTGAACATCAAGAACGACGCCGGCATGCTCCTGATGAAGAAGGACATGGGCGGCGCGGCCACGGCGCTCGCCATCGCCCAGATGGTGGTGGAGGCCCGGCTGAAGGTGCGCCTGCGCGTGCTCGTGCCGGCCGTCGAGAACGCCATCTCCGGGACGTCCTTCCGCCCCGGCGACGTGCTGCGCAGCCGCAAGGGGCTGACGGTCGAGATCGGCAACACCGACGCCGAGGGCCGGCTGATCCTCGCCGACGCCCTGGCGCTGGCGGACGAGGAGCAGCCCGACCTGCTCGTCGACTTCGCGACCCTGACCGGGGCGGCGCGCGTCGCGCTGGGCCCCGACCTTCCGCCCTTCTACACGGACGACGAAGCCCTGGCGGCGGACGTGGCGCGAACCGGCGCCGCCGTAAACGACCCGGTGTGGCGGATGCCGCTGTGGAAGCCCTACGACGCCATGCTCGATTCGAAGATCGCCGACATGAACAACGTCACCACGGGCGGGTTCGCCGGTTCTGTGACGGCGGCGTTGTTCCTGCGCCGCTTCGTCGAGAAGGCGAAGGCGTGGGCGCATTTCGACATCTACGGCTGGACGCCGGCCGAGAAGCCCGGCCGGCCGTTCGGCGGCGAGCCGCAGGCGGCGCGGCTGGTCTTCGCGCTGTTGCAGGAGCGCTACGCTCGCTGACGTGGCGCGGCAAACCACTTGCCGGATCGGGCGGCGTCGCGAATAATACGGCTCCGAAACGATCTGCTCCCAGGTGGCATGTCCGTCGCGCTGCGCCCTCTTCAGGCCCTGAGGCTCTGGCACGACGTCACGCTCGACCTCGTGCGGGACGGCGAGCAGGATCTGTCCGCGCGGCAGACCGCCATCCTGCTCACCGTCTACCTGGAGACGCCGCCGCACACGGTGCGCGGGCTCGCCGCCAAGCTCGGCGTCACCAAGCCGGCGATCACGCGGGCGCTGGACACGATGGGCAAGCTGGACCTGGTGTCGCGCCGCCGCGACGAGGCGGACCGCCGCAACGTGGTCGTCCAGCGCACCGTCAAGGGCGCGCTCCACGTGGAGAAACTCGGCGACGCCATCGTCGCCCGACTGAGGACAGTCCCCCGATGAGCCAGACCCTTGCTCCCCGCTCGTTCGACCGCCGCCTCACCCCGGCCCGGCCCGACCTCGCCGCGGCGCATCTGCGGGGCGTCGTCGAGGCGGCTCGCTATGTCGAGGGCCGGGCGATGCGCGTGCTGGAGGCCTCGGCCGCCGTGCGCCGCGAGCCCTCGCCCGGCGGCGCGCTCGACACCGAGGCCCTGCACGGGGAGGCGGTGACCGCCTACGAATTCGACGCCGAGGGCTGGGTGTGGGGCCAGCTTGCCCGCGATTCCTACGTGGGCTGGATGCCGGCCGCCGCGCTGATCGAGGGGGCGCCCGCGCCCACCCACCGCGTTCACGCGCTGCGGACCTTCGTCTACCCCGGACCGTCGATCAAGCTGCCCCCGGTGGCGGCGCTGTCGCTCGGCAGCGAGGTCGAGGTGCTGCGCATGCAGGGCGACTTCGCGGTGACGCCGCTCGGCGCGGTCTTCGCCCAGCATCTGCGCCCGCTCGCCGAGACCGAGGCGGATTTCGTGGCCGTAGCCGAGCGTTTCGTCGGCGTTCCCTATCTGTGGGGCGGCAAGACGAGCCTGGGCCTGGACTGCTCGGGCCTCGTACAGCTCTCGCTCGCCATGTGCGGCGTCGCCGTTCCGCGCGACAGCGACATGCAGGAGGCGACCGTCGGCGCGGCGCTCCCGGCCGACCTGCCGCGCGCCGAACGGCGGCGCGGCGACCTGGTGTTCTGGAAGGGCCATGTCGGCATGCTGCGCGACGCCGACACGCTGCTGCACGCCAACGGCCACCACATGCTGGTGGAAAGCGAGGATTTCGACGCGGCCTGCGCCCGCATCCTCGCCAAGACCGGCGCCGGCGTGACCACGGTGCGGCGGCTGCCCGGCTGACGCTTCAGTAGCCGCGCGTCCGGTCGACCACGTTCTGGAACGGCTCTCCGGCCTCCACCCGACGGATCTGCTCGGCGATCAGCCTTGCGATGGTCACCGGGTCCGACATGGCGGCGTTGTGCGGCGTCACCGTCACGCGCGGGTGGTCCCAGAGCGGCGAGGCCTGCGGCAGCGGCTCGGTTTCGAACACATCGAGCGTCGCGCTGGCGAGCGTGCCGTCCTTGAGGCAGGCGAGGATGTCGGCCTCGACCTGCAGCCCGCCGCGTCCGGCGTTGACGAGGTGCGCGCCGCCGACCCGTCCGCCGCGCGCCAGCCCGCCCAAGAGCTTGCGGTCGATGATGCCGCGCGTGTCGGGCGTCAGCGGCAGCAGGCAGATGAGGATGTCGGTGCGGGCCAGGAAGGTCGCGAGCCCGTCCGCGCCCGAGAAGGCGGGGAAGTCCAGCCTCTCCTTCGGCGAGCGGCTCCAGCCCGCCACGTCGAAGCCCATGACGCGCAGCTTGCGCGCCGCGTCGAGGCCGAGCACGCCCAGGCCCATCACGCCGACGCGCACGTCGGCGGCGGAAGGCTGGTCGCGATCGTCCTGCCAGACTCGCTCCTGCTGCTGGCGCACGTAGCGCATCTGCTGGCGCAGGATCTTGAGCGCATGCAGCACGACATATTCGCTCATGCGGCTGGTGAGGTCCGGGTCGACGACGCGCACGACGGGCACGTCGGGCAGCCGATCGTCGCCCATCAGGTGGTCCACGCCGGCGCCGAGCGAGAAGATCGCCTCGAGGTTCGGCAGCCCGGCGAGCGAGCCGGGCGGGTGCTTCCACGACACCGCGTACTCGACCGCGCGGCGGTCGAACGGATCGCCGAGCGCGACGATCTCGCGTCCGGGCAATTCGCGCCGGAACCGCGCCACCCAGGCGGCGAGGTCCCATTCACGCAGGGCGACGAGCAGGGTCATGCGTAGGGTCCGATGCGGGTGACGGGAACGAGGCGCGGCATGGCCGGGGCGTCACGCGGCGTCGGGCCCGTCTTCCGCCGCGGC
This sequence comes from Alsobacter ponti, assembly GCF_024294805.1. Lineage (GTDB taxonomy): Bacteria > Pseudomonadota > Alphaproteobacteria > Rhizobiales > Beijerinckiaceae > Alsobacter > Alsobacter ponti. The sequence continues at coordinate 225,085 of NZ_JANCLU010000004.1, read as the reverse complement.
GAAGCGCGCCAGAACGACAGGGCCCCGCTCGGCGGCGTCGTCGGCCACCGTGTAGGCGGCGCGGATCGCCGCCTCGGCGAGATCGGCGTGCGCCTCGTCGCGGGCATGAACGATGGCGAGCGGCGCGTCGGGGCCGACCGGGTCGCCGTGGCCGGCCAGCGAGGTGAACCCGACGGCATGGTCGATGGCGTCCTCGGCCCGCGTGCGGCCGCCGCCGACCTGGATGACGGCCAGCCCGATGGCGCGCGCGTCCACCTTCGCCACGAACCCCGCGCGGTGCGGCAGGATCGGCCGCGTGATCGCCGCCCTGGGCAGATGCGCGGCGGGGCGCTCCATCAGGTCGGTCGGCCCGCCAAGCGCCGCGACCATGCGGCCGAATCGCTCGGCCGCGCGCCCCGAGCCGATGGCGGCGTCGATCATCGCCCAGCCGTCCTCGATGCTCTCGGCGATGCCGCCCAGCAGCAGCATCTCGCCGCCGAGCGCGACCACCGCCTCGTGCAGGCGCGGGTCGACATGCACGCCGCGCAGATAGTCGATGGCGTTCATCACCTCGACGGCGTTGCCGGCGGCGCTGGCGAGCGGCTCGTTCATGTCGGTGATCAGGGCCGTGGTCGGCAGGCCGGCGTCGGTGGCGACCATGGCAAGGCTTTCCGCGAGCTCGGCCGAGCCCTCGAAGCTCGGCATGAACGCGCCGGAACCTGTCTTCACGTCCATCACCAGGCCGTCGAGCCCCGCAGCCAGCTTCTTCGACAGGATCGACGCCGTGATGAGCGGGATCGACTCGACCGTCGCGGTGACGTCGCGGATGGCGTAGAGGCGCTTGTCGGCCGGGGCGAGGTCCGCCGTCTGGCCGATGACGGCGCAGCCAACCTCGCGCACCACCTTGCGGAACAGCGCGATGTCCGGCTGCGAGCGGTAGCCGGGAATCGAGTCCAGCTTGTCGAGCGTGCCGCCCGTGTGGCCGAGCCCCCGGCCCGAGATCATCGGGACGAAGCCGTCGCAGGCGGCGACGGCGGGGGCGAGCATCAGGCTGACATTGTCGCCGATGCCGCCGGTCGAGTGCTTGTCGAGCGCCGGGCCGGACAGGTCCGACCAGTCGAGCGTCGCGCCCGAGCGCACCATGGCGCGGGTGAGTGCGACGCGCTCCTCCATCGTCATGCCGCGGAAGAAAACGGCCATCGCGAAGGCCGCCGCCTGCCCCTCGGTGACGCGGCCGGCCGTCAGCCCCTCGATCAGGAACTCGATCTCGGCGGCGGCCAGTTCGCCGCCGTCGCGCTTCTTGCGGATGATCTCCTGCGGCAGCATGGGTCAGTAACCTTCCCCGCCCGGCGCGTCCGCCGCGCCGTCGATGGCCGCGACCAGCGCCGCGTGCAGGCTGCTCGCGCCGATGCGGAACATGTCCGGCGTCGCCCAGCCCGCGCCCATAACCCGCTCGGCGAGCTCCAGGTAGAGCGCCCCGTCGGCCAGCGTGCGGATGCCGCCGGCGGCCTTGAAGCCGACCGGACGGCCGGAGTCGCGGATCGCCGTCAGCATCGTCTCGGCCGCCTCGGGCGTGGCCGACACGGCGATCTTTCCGGTCGAGGTCTTGAGGAAGTCTGCCCCGGCCTCGATGGCGAGCCGGCTCGCCGCCGCGATGGCGTCGCGGTCCGGGAACGCGCCGGTCTCGAGGATCACCTTGAGGCGCTGGCGTGGGGCGAGCATCTGCCTGGCCTCGCGCACCATGTCGCCGGCGACGGCCGCGTCGCCGCGCAGGAAGGCGCGGTAGGGCAGCACGAGGTCGATCTCGTCGGCCCCGTCGCCGAGCGCCTCGCCCATGTCGTCGAGAACGCGCTCCACGTCCTCGCCGCCGGCCGGGAAGTTCACCACCGTCGCCACGTGGACGCCGGTGTCCTTGAGGGCGCGCGCCGCGTCACCGGCGAATTGCGGCCAGACGCACACGGCGGCGACCTTGCCGTGCGGCCCGACGGCGCGGGCGCACAGCGCCTTGATTTCGGCCGGCCCGCAATTGGCTTCCAGGTTGGTCAGGTCCAGAAGGCCGAGAAGCCGGCGGGCGAGGGCGGCGTCGTCAGGCATCGTCGAGTCCCCCGAGGAAGGCGATCAGCAGGCGCGACAGCGCCGCGCCGGCCTTCGCGGCCACGTCCTTGGTCTCGTGGTGCGACGGGCTCGCGTTCTCGATGCCCGCGCCGAAATTCGTCACCGTCGACACCGCCGCGACGCGTAGGCCCAGGCGTCGGGCCAGGATCACCTCGGGCACGGTCGACATGCCGACCACGTCGCCGCCGAGAATGCGCAGCATGCGGATCTCGGCCGGCGTCTCGAAGCTGGGTCCGGACACCCAGCAATAGACGCCCTCGTCGAGGTCGACGCCGGAGGCGCGCGCCGCCGCATGGAAGGCGCGGCGCAGGCCTGGGTCGTAGGCGTCGGTCATCGACACGAAGCGCCCGTCGCCGCGGTCGCCGAGCAGCGGGTTCGTGCCCGAGAGGTTGAGGTGGTCCGTCAGCAGGCACAGCCGGCCGGGCGCGAGGTCCGGCCGCAAGGAGCCGGCCGCGTTGGTCAGCACCAGCGTCCCGGCCCCGAGGCGGCGCAGCGTCTCCAGCGGCACGCGCATCGCGGCGGAGTCCGCCGTCTCGTAATAGTGGGCGCGGCCCTGCATCACGGCGACGCGCCGGCCCGCCAGGGTGCCGGCGACGATGCGCCCGGCATGGCCGGACACCGAGTTCTCCGGAAAGCCCGGAATGTCGGCGTAGGGCACGACCACCTTGTCCTCGACCGCGTCCGCCACCGCGCCGAGCCCGGTGCCGAGCACCAGGCCGACAGACACCCGTCCCAGCAGCGGCGCGAGACGCGCCACGGCGTCCTCGCATCGCGCGTCTAAGGCGGCCTGGTCGTGGGCTGGGGTCATGACGGCGCGGTCTCCGACGCCGCCATCGAATCCGGCCCGAAGGCGAGCGGCAGCAATTCGTCTGCGGTAAAGCGGCGGCGACGCCCGCGCAAGTCCGCCGCCCAGATCACCGCCTTGGCCCCGCCGAACTCGAAGATACGTTGGCGGCATCCGCCGCACGGCGTCACCAGCGCGCCGCCCTCGGCGACGACGGCGATCTCGACGAGCCGCGTGTCGCCGCCGGCGACCATGGCCGAGATCGCGCTCGCCTCGGCGCAGACGCCGACCGGATAGGCGGCGTTCTCGACATTGGCGCCGGCATAGACCCGGCCCGACGCGGCGCGCAGCGCCGCTCCGACCTTGTAACGCGAATAGGGCGCGTAGGCCCGGTCGCGCACGAGGGTCGCGGCCTCGACGAGGTCGGCGGGAGCGTCCTGCTCGGACATGTCAGCGTTCCTTCACATAGGGCGTCCCGGAGGCGCGGGGCGGTATGGCGCGGCCGATGAAACCGGCCAGCAGGATCACCGTCAACGCGTAGGGGAGCGCCTGGATCGCCTGCACCGGCACCTGGCCGACGCCCGGCACGACGACGCCCTGCAGGCGGATGGCCACGGCGTCGAGAAGGCCGAACAGCAGGCAGGTCCAGAACGCCGGCCAGGCGCGCCACTTGGCGAAGATGAGCGCGGCCAGCGCGATGAAGCCCTTGCCGGCCGTCATCAGCGGCAGGAATGCCGCCGCCTGGTCCAGCGAGAGATAGGCCCCGCCCATGCCGCACAGAACGCCGGCGATCACCACGGCGGCGTAGCGCAGGCCGGTGACGGAGATGCCGGCCGTGTCGACGGCGGCCGGGTTTTCGCCCACCGCGCGCAGCCGCAGGCCGAAGCGCGTGCGCGCCAGAACGAACGACGTCGCCACCACCGCCGCGATGGCGACGTAGACCAGCACGGAGTGGCCGGAGACGACATAGGCGTAGAGGCGTCCGACCACCGGGACCGCGGCGGCCTGCTCGGCCCCCGGCAGCGTCAGCGGCTGGTAGCGCATCGCGCCTTCGAGAGGCGGAGTGCGGCCGCCCTGCCCGTACCAGGCGTTACCGACGAGCGCCGTCAGGCCCGCCGCCAGCATGTTGATGGCGACGCCCGAGACGATCTGGTTGCCGCGCTGGCTGATGACCGCGAAGCCGTGGACGAGGGCAAAAGCGATGGAGGCCGCGATGCCGGCGGCGAGTCCCACCCAGGCGCTGTCGAAGCGGTGCGAGGCGGCGGCCGCCGCGAAGGCGGCGACCAGCAGCTTGCCCTCGAGCCCGATGTCGACCACGCCCGAGCGCTCCGACCACAGCCCGGCGAGGCACGCGAACAGCAGGGGGACGGCGAGCCGCACGCCCGAATCGAAGATGGCGATGCCGAAACCGAAAACGTCCATCGCCTACGCCCCCTTCCCACGGCCGGCGAAGGCGGCGGCGAGCGGCCGGCGAAACAGCCCGTCCAGCGCGCCCGCGAACAGGATGACAAGGCCGGAAATCGTCACCACCATGTCGCGGGTGATCGAGGGCATGTCGAAGGCGAGCTCCGTGCCGCCCTGGTAGAGCACGCCGAACAGGATCGACGCCAGCACGATTCCGAACGGATGCGAGCGGCCCATCAGCGCCACGGCGATGCCGATGAAGCCCGCGCCGGAGGTGAACTCCAGCAGCAGCCGCTCCTGCACGCCCATGATCTCGTTGACCGCGACCAGCCCCGCCAGCCCGCCGGAGATCAGCATGGCGACCACGATGACCCGGGTGTTGGAGATGCCGGCATAGGCCGCCGCCGTCGGGCTCGCGCCGACGGTGCGGATGGCGTAGCCGAGCCGCGTGCGCCACAGCACAACCCACATCAACGCCGCCATCGCCAAAGCGAGCACGAAGGAGAGGTTCAACGGCGAGGCTGGAATCGGGACGCCGAACTGGGCGGCCAGCTCGTGCACGAACGGCACGTGCGCCGCCGGGGCGAACACCCGCGTCTCCACCGACATGGAGCCCGGCTTGCCCATGACGTTGACCAGCAAATAGACCAGCAGCGCCGAAGCCAGCATGTTGAACATGATGGTCGTGATGACGATGTGGCTGCCACGCCTCGCCTGCAGCCAGGCGGGGATGAACGCCCAGGCGGCCCCGAAGGCGGCCGCCGACAATGCGCCGAGCGGAACCAGCGCCCAGGCCGGCAGGAAATCGAGCCGCAGGCAGACCAGCGCCGCGCCGAGCCCGCCGAGCGTCGCCTGGCCCTCGCCGCCGATGTTGAACAGGCCGGCATGGAACGCCACCGCCACGGCCAGCCCCGTGAAGATGAAGTTGGTGGCGTAGTACAGCGTGAAGCCCAGGCCCTCGCCGCTGCCGAGCGCGCCGCGCAGCAGGATCAGCGTCGCCGACAACGGGTTCTCGCCGATGGCGAGCACGACCAGCCCGGCGACCAGGAAAGCGGCGACGACCGCCAGCGCCGGGACGAGCGCGAGGTCGACCCAGCGCGGAACCTCGATGGGCGCGCTCATGCCGCCTGCTCCGACACCCCGGCCATCAGGAGGCCGAGTTCGCGTTCGTCGGTCTCCGACGTCAGCCGCTCTCCGGTGACGCGGCCGCCGCACATCACCACGACACGGTCGGCGAGGCCCATGATCTCGTCCAGCTCGACCGAGACGAGCAGGATGGCGACGCCCGCGTCGCGCAGCGCGACGAGCCGGCGGTGAATGAACTCGATGGCGCCGATGTCGACCCCGCGCGTCGGCTGGCCGACCAGCAGGACCTTGGGGGACCGCTCGATCTCGCGGGCCAGCACGAGCTTCTGCTGGTTGCCGCCCGAGAACTTGGAGGTGCGCAGCAGCGGGGCCGGCGGGCGCACGTCGTAGGACTCCATCTTCTCGCGCGTGTCCTCGATGACGGCGTCGCGGCTCAGCAGCGGCCCGGCGCGATAGCGCTCCTCCTCGTGGAAGCCGAGGATGGCGCTTTCGCAGGCCTCGAACGGAGGTACGAGGCCCATGCGCAGCCGGTCCTCCGGCACGTGCAGCAGGCCGCGCCGGCGCAGCACGTGCGGGTCGCGCAGCTCGGGCCCGATCTCGGTGGAGCCGAGCGTGATGCGGCCGCCGGCGATGGGCCGCATTCCGGCCAGCGCCTCCAGCAATTCGCTCTGCCCGTTGCCGGAGATGCCGGCCACCCCGACGATCTCGCCGGCGTGGACGCCGAAGCTCACGTCGCGTACGCGGGGCGTGCCCTTCGCGTCGACCACGGTGAGGTTCTGGACCTGGAGGCGGAGCGCGCCGAGCCGCGCCGGGCCTTTCTCGACCCGCAGCAGCACGCGGCGGCCCACCATCAGCTCGGCGAGCTGGCCCGGCGAGGTGTCGGCGGTGTCAAGCGTGGCGACCATCTCGCCGCGCCGCATCACCGAGACGCGGCTCGTCACGGCCATGATCTCGCGCAGCTTGTGGGTGATGAGGATGACCGTCTTGCCCTCGCTCGCCAGCACGCGCAGCAGGCGGAACAGGTGGTCGGCCTCCTCCGGCGTCAGCACCGCCGTCGGCTCGTCGAGGACCAGGATGTCGGCCCCGCGCACCAGCGCCTTGAGAAGCTCGACGCGCTGCTGCAACCCGACGGGCAGGTCGCCGACAATGGCGTCGGGGTCGATGGCGAGGCCGTACTCGGTCGACAGCCGCTCCAGCTCGGCCCGCGCCTTGCGCGCGCCGGCGCGCAGCAGCGCTCCGCCCTCCGCGCCCAGCATGACATTGTCGAGCACGCTCAGCGGCTCGACCAGCATGAAGTGCTGGTGGACCATGCCGATGCCGGCCGCGATCGCCTCGCGCGGAGCGCGGATGCGGACCGGGCGTCCATTGACGCGGATCTCGCCGGCGTCGGCCTCGTAGAAGCCGTACACGATGGACATCAGCGTCGACTTGCCGGCGCCGTTCTCTCCCACGATGCCGTGGATGGAGCCGCGCCGGACGACGAGGTCCACCGCCTTGTTGGCGTGGACCTCCCCGAACCGCTTGTCGATTCCGACCAGTTCGAGCGACGGCGCAGGCTCCGGGGAGCCCGCGCCCTCGCCGCCTGCGCTCAACCCGGGCACTTCTGGTCGGACATGTAGTCGTGAACCTTGATGGCGCCGGAGATGATGTCCGCGGCCGCCTTGTCGGCTGCGGCCTTCATGTCGGCGGTGATCAGGGCCTTGTTGTTGTCGTCCAGCGCCCAGCCGACGCCGCCCTCGGCGAGGCCGAGCACGCTGACGCCCGCCTTCCACTTGTTGTCCTTGGCCTGGGTGAAGGTCGCGACCGTGGCGGTGTCGACCCGCTTCAGCATGGACGTGAGCACCTTGCCCGGGTGCAGGCCGTTCTGGTTGGAGTCGACGCCGATGCCGAGCTTGCCGGCGTCCGCGGTGGCGCGCAGCACGCCGATGCCGGTGCCGCCGGCGGCGTGATAGATGACGTCCGCGCCGCGGTCGATCTGCGCCTTGGCGAGTTCCGCCCCCTTCACCGGGTCGTTCCAGGCCGCGCCCGTGGTGCCCGTCATGTTCTGGAACACCTCGGCCGAGGGGTTGGCGAACTTGACGCCCTGCACGTAGCCGCAGGCGAACTTGCGGATCAGCGGGATGTCCATGCCGCCGACGAAGCCGACCTTGCCGGTCTTCGAGGCCTTGGCCGCGAGAAGGCCGACCAGGAACGAGCCCTCGTGCTCCTTGAACACCACGGACTGCACGTTCGGCGCGTCGACCACCATGTCGATGATGGTGAACTTGGCGTTGGGGAACTCCTTGGCGACCTTCTCGACGGCGCTGGCCTGGCTGAAGCCGACGGCGACGATGGGCGAGAAGCCGTCGCGGGCGAAGCGGCGCAGGGCCTGCTCGCGCTGCGCGTCGTTCTGGATCTCGAAGTCCCGGTACTCGATCCCGGTCGCCTTCTTGAACTGCTCGGCCCCGTTGTAGACGCCCTCGTTGAAGGATTTGTCGAACTTGCCGCCGAGGTCGTACACGATGGCGGGCTTCACCTCCTGCGCCCAGGCCGCGCCGCCCATCGCCGTCGCCGCCACCACCCCCAAGATCCACCCGCGCATCGCCGTGCTCTCCCGTCTCGAAAACCCTCGTCGCGCCGCCGTTGGCCGGCGGCCGGACGCACTGCGGCCAAGATGGCACGAGCACCGGCGCAGGTGAAGTGGCGCTTGAGGCGGCGTGCGGCCATTGGCGTTCGCGCGCTGCAGTGGCACACTGGCCTCTCGGAGACCACGGAGGACGGCATGTTCCATCTTGCGTCCACGGTTTTCTCGTCACGCACGCACACGGGCGTTCGATCGGCGCTGGCCGGGCTGGCCGCGCTGGCGGCCCTCCTCGCCGCGAGCGGCCGACCCGCTTTGGCGCGGGACGGCTCCATCGAGGTGGACGTCGAGCTCGTCCTCGCCGTGGACATTTCCTACTCCATGGACCCGGAGGAGCAGGCCCTGCAGCGCCAGGGCTATGTCGAGGCGTTCAGATCCCCCGTCATCCTCGACGCCATCTCGAAGGGCGTGAACGGGCGCATCGCCGTCGCCTACATGGAATGGGCGGGCACCGGCAACCAGGACGTCGTGGTCGACTGGCAGGTGATCGACGGGATCGAGACGGCGCAGGAGTTCGCCGCCAAGCTCGCCGCCAGGCCGATCCGGCGGCTCTACCGAACCTCGATCTCCGGGGCGCTCGACTTCGCGGTCTCGATGTTCGAGACCAACAATTATCGCGGCCTGAAGCGCGTTATCGATGTCTCCGGTGACGGCTCCAACAACCAGGGACGGCCGGTGACCCAGGCGCGCGACGACGCGCTCGCCGCCGGGATCACCATCAACGGCCTGCCGATCATGCTGAACAGGCCGAATTTCGGCTATCCCGAAGTCGCCCACCTCGACCAGTACTACACCGACTGCGTGATCGGCGGGCCGGCGGCCTTCACCATCCCGATCCGCGAGCGCAGCCAGTTCGTCGACGCCATCCGCACCAAGATCCTGCTCGAAGTGGCGCTTGCGCCGCAGCGTGAACGCCCGCACAACGTGATCCCCGCGCAGGCGACGCCGGAGGCGCCGTCGTCGAGCTGCACGTTCGGCGAACGCTCCTGGCAGCAGCGCTGGGGCAACTGAACCGATGACTTCGAGGGGCGTATGGCTCGTTTCAGGCTGGGGCTGATCGCGCACGACCAGAAGAAGGCCGCCATGGTGGAGTGGGCCGAGCGGCACCGGCGCAAGCTCGCCCTGTGCGACCTCTATTCCACCGGCACCACCGGCGCGCGCGTGCTGGAGCGCTGCCCCGAGCTGCGGATCACGCGCTTCAAGAGCGGCCCGCTGGGCGGCGACCAGCAGATCGGCGCGCTGATCGCCGAGGGCCAGCTCGACGGGCTCGTGTTCTTCGTCGACCCGCTGTCGCCGCACCCGCACGACGTCGACGTCAAGGCGCTGACCCGCCTGGCGCTCGTCTACGACATCCCGATGGCCTGCAATCCCTCGACGGCCGACCTCGTCGTGGCCGGCTTCGAGGCCGCGTTCCGGCGCAGGGCCTAGCGGCTCACGTCCCGCGCGGCTTGGCGCGGGTGGTCGGCGCGGCGCTGGCGGGGTCGTCCGGCCAGGGGTGGCGCGGGTAGCGCCCCTTCATCTCGGCCTTCACCGCCGCCCAGGAGCCGCGCCAGAAGCCCGGCAGGTCGCGCGTGATCTGGATCGGCCGGTGGGCCGGCGACAGAAGGTGCAGTACCAGCGGCAGCCGGCCGCCGGCCACGGCCGGGTGGTCGCGCAGCCCGAACAGCTCCTGCACGCGGACGGCGAGCACCGGGCCGCCCTCGGCCTCGTAGTCGATGGCGTGGCGCTGCCCCGTCGGCGCCTCGAAATGCGTCGGGCACTCGGCGTCGAGGCGTCGCGCCAGGTCCCAGGGCAGCAGCGCGGCGAGCGCCTGGCCGAGATCGTCGGTTGTGATGGCGGCGAGGCTGGCGCGCCCTTCCACGAAGGGAGCAAGCCAGGCCGCGGCGGCGGCGGCGAGCGCGGCGTCGGAGAGGTCCGGGAACGACGGATCGGCGCGGCGCAGGAAGGCGACGCGCGCCCTCAGCTGCAACTGCGCCCTGGTCCAGGGCAGGCGGTGGACGCCGAGCGCGGCCACGCCCTCGGCCAGCAGGCGCGCCGCCTCGGGCCCCTCCGGCGTGGGCAGCGTGCGGTCGGCCAGCACGAGCGCGCCGAGGCGGCGCGCGCGGCGCGCCCGCAGCGCGGCGGCGGCCCTGTCGAACGCGACCTCCTCGCGGGTTTCGATCCGCCCGGCGAACTCGGCCTCGATCTCCTCCAGCGCGATCGGCGCGGCGAGCAGGACGCGGGCGGACGCCGCGCCGCCGGCGATCTCGGCGATGGCGAGGAACGGCTCGCGCGCCAGCGGGTCGCCCGGCTCCAGCGCCGCGCCCCGGCCGTTCGCCATCAGGAACGCGCCTTGCCCGCCGCGCGCCTTCGCCACCCGGTCGGGATAGGCGAGGGCCAGCACCGCGCCGGCCTGCGCCGGATCGCCGGGATCGCCGTCGCCGCCCACGGCCTCGGCCCAGCCGCGCGCCAGGCGGCGCATCTCCTCGGCGCGGCGGCTCCGGTCGCGGCGCAGCGCGTGAAGGCGGTCGACGAGGCTGGTGGAATCGCCGCCCAGGCCGCGCTCCGTGACGATGGCCGCGATGTCGCCGGCCAGCCGCGCCTGCCCGCGCCGCCCGGCGTCGACGAGCATGCGCGCGAGGCGCGGCGGCAGCGGCAACGCGCGGATCGCCCTGCCCTCGTCGGTCAGCCGGCCATCGGCGTCGAGCGCGTCGATCTCGCGCAGCAGCGCGACGGCCTCCTTCAACGCCGGCTCGGGCGGCGGGTCGAGGAAGGCGAGGCGGCGCGGGTCCGTGACGCCCCAGGCGGCGCAGTCGAGCACGAGGCCGGACAGGTCCGCCGACAGGATTTCGGGCCGCGAGAATGCTTCGAGCGCGCCGGTGCCCGCCTCCTCCCACAAACGGTAGCAGACGCCCGGCTCGGTGCGCCCGGCGCGGCCGCGCCGCTGATCGGCGGCGGCGCGCGACACGCGCACCGTCTCCAGGCGCGTCAGCCCGATCGACGGCTCGAAGCGCGGCACGCGGGCGAGCCCGCTGTCCACGACGACGCGCACGCCCTCGATGGTCAGCGAGGTCTCGGCGATGGAAGTGGCGAGCACGATCTTGCGGCGGCCGGGCCGGGCGGGTGCGACCGCGAGGTCCTGCGCGCGCTGGTCCATCGCGCCGTAGAGCGGCGCGAGGTCCACGTCGTGGTCGTCGATCCGCTCGCGCAGCAGCGCCTCGGTGCGCCGGATCTCCGCCTGTCCGGGCAGGAACACCAGCATGGAGCCGGTCTCGGCCCGCAGCGCCCGCAGCACGGCGGCGGCGACCTCCTCCTCGATCCGCCGGCGCGTGTCGCGGCCGAGATAGCGGGTCTCGACCGGATAGGCCCTGCCTTCGCTGGCGATCACCGGCGCGTCGCCGAGCAGCGCCGCGACGCGCGCGCCGTCCAGCGTGGCGGACATGACGAGCAGGCGCAGATCCTCCCGCAGCGCGGACTGGCAGTCGAGCGCCAGCGCCAGGCCGAGATCGGCGTCGAGCGAGCGTTCGTGAAATTCGTCGAACAGCACGGCGCGCACGCCGGTCAGCTCCGGGTCGTCCAGGATCATCCGCCCGAACACGCCTTCGGTGACGACCTCGACGCGCGTCCTGGGCCCCACCTTCGAGCCCATGCGGACGCGGATGCCGACCGTGTCGCCGACCTTTTCGCCTCGCAGCGTCGCCATCCGCTCGGCGGCGGCGCGGGCGGCGAGCCGCCGCGGCTCGAGCACGAGGATGCGGCCGCCCTCGGCCCAGGGCTCGTCGAGGAGGACGAGCGGCACCCGCGTGGTCTTTCCCGCGCCGGGCGGCGCGACCAGCACGGCGGCGTTGCGCGCCCGCAGCGCGTCCGTCAGCGCCGGAAGCGCCTCGTCGATCGGCAGTTCGGTTGGGAAGCGGGCCATGGCCGGCGTTGTACGGGGGCGCGCGGCGAAGGCAAGCCCGCCGCGCGGCGCGGCGGGCTCCCGACTCTCAGACCGGAAAGCCCAGCGCGGCCAGCTCGTCGCGCAGGGCGGCCGGGCTCGTGAAGTGGATGGCGCGCATCCCGACCTCGCGCGCGGCGACCACGTTCTTCTCGGAATCGTCGATGAACACGCACTCGGCCGGGTCCAGCCCGTAGCGGGTGAACAGCACCCCGTAGATCTCCGGCGCCGGCTTGATCAGCTTCTCCGCGCCCGACACGACAACGCCGTCGAAGCCGGTCAGGAACGGGTAGTGCAGGCAGGCGTCGACGAACTTCTCGGCCGAGAAGTTGGTGATGGCGTAGTTCGGCACGCCGGCGGCGCGCAGCCTCAGCAGGATGTCGACCGAGCCCTGGATCGCCCCGGCCAGCGTCTCCAGCCAGCGCTCGTCATAGGCGCGGATCTCGGCCGCCATGTCGGGGAACAGCGCGATGCGCTCGGCCACCGCATCGGCGAACGGGCGGCCGCGGTCCTGCTCGAGGTTCCAGGCCGGGGTGCAGACCTCGGACAGGAACCACTCCATGCGCGCATGGTCGTCGAACACGCGCCGGTAGAGGTGGCGAGGGTCCCAGTCGAGCAGGACGTTGCCGATGTCGAAGACGACGACGCGGGGCGGACGCTGCATCGTCACCCGCCTACGTTGAAGGCGGCCAGCGCGGCCATGTTGACGATGTCGCTGTCCTTCGCGCCCAGCGGCACGATCTGCACGGCCTTGTCGAGGCCGACGAGCAGCGGCCCGATGACCGTCGATCCCCCCAGCGCCTGCAGCATCTTGGTGGAGATGGAGGCCGAGTGGAAGGCGGGCATCACCAGCACGTTGGCGGTGTCGGACAGCCGGCAGAACGGGTACTGCGCCATCAGCTCCTTGTTGAGCGCCACGTCAGCGGCCATCTCGCCGTCGTACTCGAAGTCGACGCGGCGCTGGTCGAGGATGCGCACGGCCTCGATGACCTTGGCCGAACGCTCGCCCGGCGGATGGCCGAAGGTGGAGAAGGCCAGCATCGCGACGCGCGGCTCGTAGCCCAGCCGGCGGGCCACGCCGGCGGCCTCGGTGGCGATCTCGGCGATCTCGGAGGCCGTGGGCATCTCGGTGATCGCCGTGTCGGCGACGATGACGGTGCGCCCGCGCGCCACCACCAGCGACACGCCGATGAGCTTGTGGCCCGGGCGCGTGTCGATCACGTTGCGGACGTCCGACAGCGCGATGGAGAAGTTGCGGGTGACGCCGGTCACCATCGCGTCGGCGTCGCCCAGCGCCACCATGGCCGCGCCGAAATGGTTGCGGTCCTGGTTGATCATGCGCTGGCAGTCGCGGAACAGGTAGCCCTTCCGCTGCAGCCGGTCATAGAGGTACTGCGCATAGGCCGAATTGCGGTGGGAGAGGCGGGCGTTGCGGATTTCGATGCCGTCGCGCGCCTCGATGTCGATGCCGGCGAAAGCCGCCGTCTCGAAGATGCGGTCCTCGCGGCCGACCAGGATGGCGGTGCCGAGGCCCTGGTTGACGAAGGACACCGCCGCGCGGATGACCTGCTCCTCCTCGCCCTCGGCGAAGACGACCCGCTTGGGATAGCGCCGCACGCGCTCGATGGTCCGCTGCAGGGTGCCGGCGATGGGGTCCCGCCGGGCCGAGAGCTGCGCCTTGTAGGCGTTCATGTCGACGATGGGGCGGCGCGCCACGCCGGTGTCCATCGCCGCCTGCGCCACCGCCGGCGGAATAGTGTGGATGAGGCGCGGATCGAACGGCACCGGGATGATGTATTCGCGGCCGAAGCGCGGGCGCGCGCCCTGGTAGGCGGCGGCGACCTCGTCCGGCACGTCCTCCTGCGCCAGCTTCGCCAGCGCCAGCGCCGCGGCGATCTTCATCTCCATGTTGATGGTCGTGGCGCGCACGTCCAGCGCGCCTCGGAAGATGTAGGGGAAGCCGAGGACGTTGTTGACCTGGTTGGGATAGTCCGAGCGGCCCGTGGCGATGATCACGTCGTCGCGCACCGCGTGCGCCTCCTCAGGCGTGATCTCGGGATCGGGATTGGCCATCGCGAAGATGATGGGGTTGGGCGCCATGGCGCGCACCATCTCGGCCGACAGCGCGCCCTTGGCCGACAGGCCGAAGAACACGTCCGCGCCCTGCATCGCGTCCTCCAGCGTGCGGGCCGAGGTTTCCGTCGCGTGGGCGGACTTCCACTGGTTCATGCCCTCCGTGCGGCCGCGCCAGACGACGCCCTTGGTGTCGCACAGCAACACGTTCTCGGGCGCAAAGCCCATCGCCTTGATGAGTTCGAGGCAGGCGATGCCCGCCGCGCCGGCGCCGTTGCAGACGAGCCTGGTGGTCTTGATGTCCCGGCCGGTGAGCTGGATCGCGTTCAGGATGCCGGCGGTGGCGATGATCGCCGTGCCGTGCTGGTCGTCGTGGAAGACCGGGATGTCCATCAGCTCCCGAAGCTTCTCCTCGATGATGAAGCACTCGGGTGCCTTGATGTCCTCCAGGTTGATGCCGCCGAAGGACGGGCCGAGGTAGCGCACCGCGTCGATGAATTTCTGCGGGTCCTCGGCGTCGACCTCGATATCGATCGAATCGACGTCGGCGAAGCGCTTGAACAGCACCGCCTTGCCTTCCATCACCGGCTTCGACGCGAGCGCTCCGAGATTGCCGAGGCCGAGGATGGCCGTTCCGTTGGAGATGACGGCGACGAGATTCCCCTTTGCGGTGTAGTCGTAAGCCCGGCTGGCGTCCTCGGCGATGGCGAGCACGGGCACCGCGACGCCCGGCGAATAGGCCAGCGACAGGTCGCGCTGGGTCGCCATCGGCTTGGTGGCGACGATCTCGATCTTCCCCGGCCGGCCGGCCTGATGGAACTGAAGCGCCTCCTGATCGCTGATCGTGGGCCGGGTGCGCTTGGGTTTGTCGTCGGGCTTGGCCATGGCGGGTGTCCGAAAGAGGCGGGGCTGGCAACTTAAGCAGCGCGGGGGGGCGGGCTCAAGCGCGGAAACGCTGCGGATAAGCCGCCGCGCACGTTATCCTGGCCGTGCCATGGCGGCGCGGCTTTGCTAGCGTCCGCGCCATGAGCGCGCTCCCCGTCGAACCCACCCCCGATTCGTCCGCCCGCGCGGCGGGGGACGCGCGCGCCACGCCCATGATGGCGCAGTACATGGAGATCAAGGCCGCCAACGCGGACTGCCTCCTGTTCTACCGCATGGGCGATTTCTACGAGCTGTTCTTCGAGGACGCGGAGATCGCCTCGCGCACGCTGGGCATCGTGCTGACCAAGCGCGGCAAGCACCTGGGCGAGGATATCGCCATGTGCGGCGTGCCGGTGGAGCGCGCCGAGGACTATCTCAATCGGCTGATCGGCGCCGGCCATCGCGTCGCCGTCTGCGAACAGACCGAGGACCCGGCCGAGGCGCGCAAGCGCGGCGGCAAGTCCGTCGTGCGTCGCGCCGTAGTCCGCCTCGTCACGCCCGGCACGATCACCGAGGACACGCTGCTGGAGCCCGGCCGCGCCAACCTGCTGGCCGCCGTGGCGCGCGTGCGCGCTTCCGAGGCGGAGTGGGTCTACGGGCTCGCCGCCGTCGACATCTCCACCGGCGTCTTCACCGTGCGCGAGACTGGGGCGGCGGGGCTGCAGGCCGAGATCGCCCGCCTTGAGCCGCGCGAAATCCTGGTCCCCGACAGCGCGCTCGACGAGCCGGCGCTGAAGGCGCTGTGGCGGGAGACGCGCGCCGCCGTGACGCCGATGGGCCGCGACGGCCTCGACCCCCTCTCGGGCGAGCGGCGGCTATGCGCCTTTTTCGGTGTCGGCACGCTGGCCGGCTTCGGCGCGTTCAGCCGGGCGGAGATCGCGGCCGCGGCGGCCGTCGTCGCCTATGTGGAGCGCACGCAGCTCGGCGCGCGACCGCCGCTGTCGCCGCCCCGCCACGCCGAACCCGGCGCCTGCGTGCAGATCGACGCCGCCACGCGCGCCAACCTCGAACTCTCGCGCACGCTCGGGGGCGAGCGCGCCGGCAGCCTGCTCGCGACCATCGACCGCACGCTGACGCCGGGCGGCGGACGGCTGCTGGCCGAGCGGTTGGCCGGCCCGCTCACCGACGTCGCCGCCATCGACGAGCGGCTCGACGCCGTCGCGTGGTTCGTCGACGACCCGGTGCTGCGCGGGGCGCTGCGGCAGGCGCTGAAGGGCGCGCCGGACCTGGCCCGCGCTCTGGCGCGGCTGACGCTTCAGCGCGGCGGGCCGCGCGACCTCGCCGCCTTGCGCGACGGACTGGCCGCCGGGCGGGCCATCGGCGCGGCCCTCTCCGGCGCGGCGCTGCCGCCGGCGGAGCTGGCGCGCGCGGCCGAAGCGCTGGCCGGCGTCGACCCGGCGCTTGAAGCCGACCTCGCGGCGGCGCTGGCGGACGAGCTGCCGCTGAACCGCCGCGACGGCGGCTTCATCCGGGCAGGCTGCGACAGCGCGCTCGACGAGACCCGCGCGCTCCGCGACGAGAGCCGGCGGGTGGTCGCCGACCTGCAGGCCCGCTACGCCGAGGAGACCGGCTGCCGGACGCTGCGCGTCAAGCACAACAATTTCCTCGGTTATTTCATCGAGACGCCGCAGGCGGCGGGCGAGGAGCTGCTGCGGCCCCCGCTCAACGCCCGCTACATCCATCGCCAGACGATGCAGGGCGCGATGCGGTTTTCCACGGCCGAGCTTGCGGACCTGGAAAGCCGCATCGCGTCGGCGGGCGAACGGGCGCTCGCCATCGAGTTTAGCCATTTCGACCGGTTGGCCGCGGCCGCGGTCGCCCTCGGCGACCCGATCAAGGGCGTCGCCGACGCGCTCGCCGTGGTGGACGTGGCGACGGCGCTGGCGGAGCTGGCGGACGCCGGCGGCTGGGTGCGCCCGACCGTCGACGACAGCCTCGCCTTCGCGCTGGAAGGCGCGCGCCACCCCGTGGTGGAGGCCGCCCTGAAGCGCGAGGGGCAGGCCTTCGTCGCCAACGACGCCGAACTGTCGGCCCCGCCCGGCGGCGCGGGCGGCCGCATCGCGCTCGTCACCGGCCCCAACATGGCCGGCAAGTCGACCTATCTGCGCCAGAACGCCATCGCCGCCGTGCTGGCGCAGATGGGCAGCTTCGTGCCGGCGCGACGCGCCCATATCGGCGTGGTGGACCGGCTGTTCTCCCGCGTCGGCGCGGCCGACGACCTGGCGCGCGGACGCTCGACCTTCATGGTCGAGATGATCGAGGCGGCGGCGATCCTCAACCAGGCGACGCCGCGTTCGCTCGTCATCCTCGACGAGATCGGGCGCGGCACCGCGACGTTCGACGGACTCTCCATCGCCTGGGCCGCAATCGAGCACCTGCACGAGGCCAATCGCTGCCGGGCGCTGTTCGCGACGCATTTCCACGAGCTGACCGCGCTGGCCCGCCGCCTGCCGCGCCTCGTCACCTCGACAGTGCGCGTGACGGAGTTCCAGGGCGACGTCGTGTTCCTGCACGAGGTCGTCCCCGGCGTCGCCGACCGATCCTACGGCATCCAGGTGGCCAAGCTGGCGGGCCTGCCGCGCGCGGTGGTGGAGCGCGCGCGGGTGATCCTCGACGAGCTGGAGGCCTCCGACCGGCGCGCCCCGGTCGAGCGGATGATCGACGATTTGCCTTTGTTCGCCGCGGCGTCTCGCCAGGCGCCGCCGGCGGCGGAGCGCGAGCCGGAACCCGACCCCGTCCGCGTGCTGCTGGACGGCCTCGACCCCGACGCCATGTCGCCGCGCGAGGCGCTGGACGCGCTCTACCGGCTCAAGCAGGCGGGGGCGGCGGACTAGGAGGCCGCCCGGCCCACCATGGCCGCCTGCAGGGCCTCGACGATCGGGCGGAAGGCGCGCACGAGCGGCCCGTCGAGCCTGTCGCCCATGCCGAGCATCATCTCGAACGCCTTCTCGGGGGGAAAAGACGGCTTGTAGGCGCGTTCCTCGAGCAGCGCCGAGAAGATGTCGACGATGGTGACGAGGCGGGTGAGGTCGCCGATCTCCCTGCCGCAGATGCCGTCCGGATAGCCCGACCCGTTGAGCATCTCGTGGTGGTGCAGCACGGCGTCGACGACCTCGGGCTCGAATTCCGCCGCCTCGCCGAGGATGTCAGCGCCCCAGCGGGGGTGCAGCTTGACGATGTCGATCTCCTCCGGCGACAGCCGGCCCTGCTTGTCCAGGATCCTCACCGGCACGCGCGCCTTGCCGATGTCGTGGACGGCGCTGGCCACTCCGAGACGCCTGATGTCGGCCCGGCTGAAGCCCAGCGTCCGCGCGAACGCGATGGCGAGGCCGTTGACCTGCAGGCAGTGGCGGAAGGTGGCGTCGTGGTGGCACTTCACCGCCTCGATCCACGTGGCGAGACCGGCTTGCGCGATGGCCTCGATCGTCTCGTCCGTCGCGGTCTCGACCTGCAGGCGGGTGCCTTGCGGGGCCTGCCCGCCGTTGAGCAGCCTGGCCAGCATCGCGCCGTTCGTCTCGAACGAGGCCTGGATCTCCGGTGGCAGCCCGATGCGGGCCAGGGCGGGTTGCGACGCCTCCCGGAACAGGTCGAGCAGCTTGCCGGCCGACAGCGGGCGCGAGAGGATGTGGGTCGCCCCCATCGAGGAGGCGGCGGCGTGCTGCGCGCGCGACGCGCCGTCGATGGCGAAGGCGAGCACGCGCCGCGCCCGACGCAGAGCGCGCAGCCCGTCGCGCAGCTCGGCCGTCACCCAGGAATTGCCGAGGTCGATGTCGACCAGCACGCTTTCGTCCGGCTCGATGTCGGACAGCGGTCCGGCCGGCGGAAGCAGGCGGCACGTCACCTCGGGCGGCAGTTGGGAAGCAAGGTCGCGCGCCCGCGCCTCGTCCCCCGCCAAAATCCTCAGATGCATCATCCGTCTCAAACGCTGTTGGGGTCATCCTAAAGATGACCTCAGGATCTCCCCCATCCCGCCGTTTGAACAGATGACATTTTTGTAAAGATTGTCTTATCAGTATTCGGATTATCAGCGCTATACTGCGTTTCGATGGAACATTACATCTTCAAGTCGCGCGAAATAATATTGCGACCTGAAGTTGAACGTACGACGGGCCTTTTCTTTTCCTGTCCTCGACTGCAAAGTCGCCACATGGCAATTCGCGTCGCAACGGTCTCTTTCGAGGGCATCGAGGCCCGTCCCGTCGACGTTCAGGTGCAGATCATGCCCGGGCGGGTGGTGTTCACCGTCGTCGGGCTGCCCGACAAGGCGGTGGCGGAATCGCGCGAGCGCGTGCACGCGGCGCTGGTCGCCTCGGGCCTGGCGCTGCCGGCCAAGCGGATCACCGTTAACCTCGCCCCGGCCGACCTGCCCAAGGAGGGCAGCCATTACGACCTGCCCATCGCGCTCGCCATCATGGCGGCCATCGGCGCGATCCCGGCCGACGCGCTCGACGGCTACACCGTGCTGGGCGAGCTGGCGCTCGACGGCGCGGTGAACCCGGTGGCGGGCGTGCTGCCCGCCGCCATCGCGGCCAATGCGCGCGGACACGGGCTGATCTGCCCGCAGGCCTGCGGGCCGGAGGCCGCGTGGGCCGCCCGCGACATGCGGATCCTGGCCCCGAGCTCGCTGATCCAGCTCGCCAACCACGTGCGCGGCGTCCAGGTGCTGTCTCCGCCCGAGCCGTCCATTCGTGTCGACGGGCCGTCCCTGCCGGACCTGCGCGACATCAAGGGACAGGAGAGCGCCAAGCGCGCGCTGGAGGTGGCGGCGGCGGGCGGCCACTCTTTGCTGATGAACGGCCCTCCGGGGGCGGGCAAATCGATGCTGGCGGCCCGGCTCCCGTCCATCCTGCCGCCCTTGACCCCCGCCGAACTGCTCGAAGTGTCGATGATCCAGTCCGTCGGCGGGCTGCTCGCCGAGGGCGCGCTGACCGATCGCCGGCCCTTCCGGGCCCCGCACCACTCCGCCTCGATGGCGGCGCTGGTGGGCGGCGGCATCCAGGCGCGCCCCGGCGAGGTGTCGCTCGCCCATCGCGGCGTGCTGTTCCTCGACGAGCTGCCGGAGTTCCAGCCGCAGGTGCTCGACAGCCTGCGCCAGCCGATGGAGACGGGCGAAGTCCACATCGCCCGCGCCAACCGGCGGGTCTGCTATCCGGCCCGCTTCCAGCTCGTCGCGGCGATGAACCCGTGCCGGTGCGGGCGGGGCGCCGAGCCGGGCTACGCCTGCCGCATGGGGCCGAACGCGCGCTGCATGGCGCAGTACCAGGCGCGCATCTCCGGGCCGCTGATGGACCGCGTCGACATCGTCGTCGAGCTGCCGGCCGTGAGCGCGGCCGACCTCATTCTCCCGGCCCCCGCCGAAGGCTCGGCGGAGGTCGCCGCCCGGGTCGCCGCCGCGCGCCGCCGCCAAACGGACCGCTACGCCGCCCTGGGCCTGACGGGCGTGACGACCAACGCCGCCTGCCCGGCCTCGGCGGTGGAGAACGCCGTCCAGCTCGACCCGGGCGCGCTCGCCATGCTGCGCGACGCCGCCGACCGCATGCGGCTCACCGCGCGCGGCTATCACCGCACGCTGAAGGTCGCCCGCACGATCGCCGATCTCGACGGGGACGCGAAGGTCGGGCGCATCCACCTCAGCGAGGCTTTGCTCTACCGCACCCGCGCCGACTGAGCCGCCGCGTCGCCAACCGATCGTTAATCTAAAGCGCAGGATGCCGCGCATCCGGGGGCGGCCACAAAGGCCGACTCACCAAAAATCAATGCCTCGCGCCCAAGCTTTCCGGCGGAGGCTTGCATGGCGCTGTTCGAAGGCGGAATGGATTTGCGGGGCGGGATTTTCGAATCCGTCGCCTTCGCCGCGCCGTCGGCGCTCACCTTCGTGCTCGGGTCCGTCGCGGTGTTCGCGCTGACCATGTGCGTGATGCTGCTGCGCGACCACTTCGGGCTCGAGCGCCGAGCGCGTAGCCAGGCCACGCGCATCGAGTCCCTCAACGAAGAAGTCGCCATGCTGCGCGAGAGCGAGGAACGCTACCGCAGCCTCATCGAGGCGCAGGGCGACCTCATCTACCGGCGCGACGAGCGCAACCGCCTCACCTATGTCAACGAGGCGTTCGCGCTGGCCGCCGGCCGCCCGCCCGAGTCCCTGATCGGCCTGGTGTTCCAGTTGCCGGCGCGGGAGACGATGCCGCGCCATACCGGCGAGGACGGCTCCGTCACCTACGACCAGTCGGTGCTGTCGGCCGCCGGCCAGCGCTGGATCTCGTGGGTCGAGACACGCGTCGGCTCGGGCCGCAACGGGCACGAAATCCAGGTGGTCGGGCGCGACGTGACGGCCCGCCGCCAGGTGGAGGCGGAGCTGGCGGAGGCGCGCTTGCGCGCCGAGGCGGCCAACGAGGCGAAGTCGCGCTTCCTCGCCACGGTGAGCCACGAAATCCGCACGCCGCTCAACGGCGTGCTCGGCATGGCCGACCTGCTGCTCGGCACCGGCATCACGCCGGAGCAGACCACCTATGTGCGGGCGGTGAAGACCTCGGGCGAGGCGCTGCTGTCGATCATCGAGGAGATCCTCGACTTCTCCCGCATCGAGGCGGGGCGGCTGGAACTCTCGCACGAGCCGTTCGACCTGCTGGCCCTCGTCGAGGGCACCATCGAGCTGCTGGCCCCGCGCGCCCAGGGCAAGGGCGTGGAGATCGCCAGTCTCATCTCGCCGGACGTCGAGACCCGCCTGATGGGCGACCCCGCCCGGCTACGCCAGGTGCTCACCAATCTCGCCGGCAATGCCGTGAAGTTCACAGACAAGGGGGGCGTCGGCGTGCGCGTCACCCGCGAAGGCGACCGGCTGCGCTTCGCCGTGTGCGACACCGGCGTCGGCGTCCCGCACGACCGCATCGGCCGCATCTTCGACGAGTTCGAGCGCGTCGAAGGCCACAGCGCCAGCCGTTACGGCGGCACCGGCCTCGGCCTCGCCATCTCGCGCCGTCTCGTCGCCGGCATGGGCGGGCAGCTGAGCGTCACCAGCGAGCCCGGCCACGGCTCGACGTTCTCCTTCACCCTGCCGATCGTTCCCGCCCCCGACGCCGGCCAGCCTTGGGGCGTGGACGCGGGCGTGCGCGGACAGTCCGCGCTGATCGTGTCGCAGTCGCCGTTCGAGGCGCCGTTCCTGCGCCAGCGGCTGCAGGCCGCCGGGATGGACGTCGACCTCGTTCCGAACGTCGCCTCGGCCGTCACCGCGCTGCGGGTGAAGCGGATGGACCTGCTCGTCGTCGACGGCGGGATGGGCGAGGACGCCGCCCGCACGCTGGCCAACGAGGGGCAGCGGCTGGGCGTCCCGCGCCGGCTGGTGATGCTCTCGCCGTTCGAGCGCCGCGCCTTCGGGCCGCCGACGGCCGTCGGCTTCGACGGCTATCTCGTCAAGCCGGTGCGCGAGCGCGCGCTGGCGCCCCGCCTGCGCGCGCCGGGCATGGAGCGGCACGGCGCGTCGGTCGCCGTCCCGCCGCCGTCCGCCTTCGTCGGTCCGGCGGGGCCGGAGCGGCACGTGCTGCTGGCGGAGGACAACGACATCAACGCCCTGCTCACCACCAAGCTGCTGGAGCGCCACGGGGCGAAGGTGACATGGGCGCGCGACGGACTCGCCGCGGTCGACAAGTTCCGCGCCTGCTGCGACGGCCTCGTCCCGCCGTTCGACCTCGTGCTCATGGACGTCCGCATGCCCGGGCTCGACGGCCACGATGCGACGAGACGCATCCGCGCCATCGAGGCCGAACTGGGACGGCCCCGCACGCGCATCGTGGCGCTCAGCGCCAACGCCTTCGAGGAGGACCGCCGCCTCGCGCTCGCCGCGGGCATGGACGACACCATCGCCAAGCCGGTGAGCGAGGCACGGCTGGCCGAGACGCTGGCGGCCGCCCCGGTCGGGGCCGAACCCCGCGCCCGCAGCGCCTGACCGGCGCATTTCGGTGCGGCGTGGCCGCGGCGCGTCTCGCGCGGGCCGCGCCCGTCATGATAGTGTCGCCGGCGCGACCGATAGAGAATCCGCGAATGCGGTTCGGCGCGCGATGTCGCGACTGTCCCGAGCCGCCGGAAGCGGACGACCCATGCTCTCCATGCTCGACCTGCCGGTACCCGCCTCCCACGACGGCCGCTCCCGCTTGGCGCGCGTCGTCGCCGCGCTGACCGCGCCACGCGCCGTCCCACTCCGCGCGCGACCGCCACGCCCGAACGCCGGGATCGACGGACCGCTCGGGCGAATCGGCTCCCTCGAGGTGCGCCTCGCCCGCTCACGCAAGGACATCAGGCGCGCCCAGAGGCTGCGCTACGATGTCTTCTTCCGCGAGATGAACGCCATGGCTGGCGCGATGAACCGGCTCAGGCGCCTCGACGTCGACCCGTTCGATTCCATCTGCGACCACCTGCTGGTGATCGATCACGCGGCCGGGGCCTCCCGCGACGGCGGCGCGGCGAAGCCCCGCATCGTCGGCACGTACCGCCTGCTGCGGCAGGAGGTCGCCGAGCGCCACTTCGGTTTCTACACGCAAGACGAGTTCGACGTGGCCCCGCTGCTGGCGCGCCACCCGGGCAAGCGCTTCCTGGAGCTGGGTCGCTCGTGCGTCATGCCGGCCTACCGCGACAAGCGCACCGTCGAGCTGCTGTGGCACGGCATCTGGGCCTATGTGCTCCACCACCGCGTCGACGTCATGTTCGGCTGCGCCAGCTTCGACACGCTCGATCCCGCCGCGCTCGAAGCGCCGCTGAGCTTCCTGCGGGAGCACGCGCTCGCCGCCCCCGAGTGGCGCGCGTCCGCCCTGCCCCACCGAACGTTGGACGTCCGGCACGCGCCCCGGAACGAGATCGCCGCGCGGCGCGCCCTGTCGGATCTGCCGCCGCTCATCAAGGGCTATCTCCGGGTCGGCGCGAGCATCGGCGAAGGAGCCGTGGCCGATCGCCGCTTCGGCACCACCGACGTGCTCGTCGTGCTGCCGGTGAGCCACATCAACCCGCGCTACATCGGCTATTTCGGCGCGGACGCCAGCCGCCACGCCGCCTGAGCGTCACGCCTGCCCTTCGCCTGACGCCGCCAGCGCGCGGTAGGCCTCGCGATAGGTGGGATAGAGCAGGCGATAGCCGAGCTCGCCCCGCAGCAGGGCGTTCGAGACGCGCTTGTTCTCGCCGTAGAAGCTGCGCGCCATCGCGGACATCTCGGCCTCCTCGAACGGCACCGCGGGCGGGGCGGCCGCGCCGAGCAGATCGGCGGCGAAGGTCACCACGTCCTGCGGCGGGGCCGGCTCGTCGTCGGAGACGTTGTAGATCGCCCCGGCGCGCGGCCGCTCCATCGCCGCCTCCAGCACGCCGGCGATGTCGTCGACATGGATGCGGTTGAAGACCTGGCCGGGCTTGATCACCCGCCGGGCCGAGCCCTCCGCGAGGTTGACGAGGCCGTTGCGGCCCGGGCCGAAAATGCCCGCCAGCCGAAACACCTGCACCGTCTTTCCCGCGCGCTCGCCGAAGGCCAGCCAGTCGGCTTCCGCCGCCACGCGCCGCACCGAGCGCTCGCTGGTCGGGCGCGGGGGCGTGCTCTCCGTGACCCACGCGCCGCCGTGGTCGCCATAGACGCCCACCGTCGAGAGATAGGCGATCCAGCGCAGCCGCGGCGCGCGGGCCAGCGCGTCGGCGAAGCGGCGCAGCGCCACGTCGCCCTCGCCGTCGGGCGGGATCGAGACGAGGAGGGCGTCCGCCGCCTCGATCTCGGCCGCGATGGAGGGATCGTCGAACGCGCGCACCTCGACGCCGTCGCCGCCCAGCGCCGCCGCGCGTTCAGGCGAACGCACGGTCCCGACGATGCGGGCGAAACGGCCGCGCACCCGCCGCGCGAAGGCCTGCGACGTGTAGCCGTAACCGAGGATCACGAGGTTCATGCAGCGGGCTCCCATTCGGAACGGACGTCGGCGTCCGGCTCGTCCCGCGCATGCCGTGACCGGAGCGCGGCGAATTCGGGCTCGGGCAACAGGCGCGACAGCGCCCACACGGCGGCCCCGCGCACCAGCGGCGACGCATCCGCCAGCAGGCGCAGCGCCTCTTCCGCCAGCGACGGGTCGCCGGAGTTGCCGATGCCGATCAGCACGTTGCGCAGAAAACGGTCACGCCCCGTGCGCTTGACGGGGGTTCCGGCGAACAGCGCGCGGAAGGCGGCGTCGTCGAGCCGCGCCAGGTCGCGCAGCTTCATCTCGCCCAGATCGTCGCGGGCCTTCAGCCTGGTCTCGCGCGTCGCGGCGGCGAACTTGTTCCACGGGCAGACGGCGAGGCAATCGTCGCAGCCGAACACGCGATTGCCGATGCCGGCGCGCAGGTCGCGCGGGATCGGCCCGCGATGCTCGACCGTGAGGTAGGCGATGCAGCGGCGCGAATCGAGCTGGAAGGGCGCGGGGAACGCGTCGGTGGGGCAGATGTCGAGGCAGCGCGTGCAGGAGCCGCACCGCTCGCGCGCGGGCGGATCGGCCGGCAGCTCAGCGGTGGTGAAGATCGCCCCGAGGAACAGCCACGACCCGTGCTCGCGCGATACGACCACGGTGTGCTTGCCCTGCCATCCCAGTCCGGCGGCGGCGGCCAGCGGCTTTTCCATCACCGGCGCGGTGTCCACGAACACCTTGACCTCGCAGCCGGCGTGACGGGCCAGCGCGGAGGCGACCTGCTTCAGCTTGCCCTTGACCACGTCGTGGTAGTCGCGCGAACGGGCGTAGACCGAGACGGCGGCGCGGTCGGGCCGACCGAGGACGGCGAGCGGGTCCGCTTCCGGCGCATAGCTCATGCCCAGCATGACGATGCCGCGCACCTCAGGCCAGAGCAGCGAGGGCGAGGAGCGGCGCTCCGCCGTCTCCTGCATCCACGCCATGTCACCATGGCGGCCCTCGGCGAGGTGGGCGGCGAGGCGTTCGGCGGCTTCGGGGATGGCGTCGGGCGTAGTGAAGCCGACCTGGTCGAACCCTTCCCGCCGCGCGGCGGCCTCGACGGCGGCGCGCAGCGACGCGCCGGTCAGAAGTCCAGGTCCGCGTAGTGCGGCGCGGGCTCCATGCCCGGAACGCGGTCCGCCAGCAGCGGCCGGAACGACGGGCGCGACTTCACGCGCGCGTACCAGTTCTTCGCCATTTCGTTCTCGTGCCACGGCACATCGCCCAGGTAGTCCGCCACCGAGATCTGCGCCGCGGCGGCGAGGTCGGCATAGCTCAGCCTGTCGCCCGCCAGCCAGTTCCGGCTGCCGATCAGCCAGCCGACATAGGCCAGATGATAGCGGATGTTGGAGCGCGCGGCGCGAATCGCCGCCATGTCCGGCGCGCCGCCCCCCATGTTGGCCGGCATATAGCGCTTGAAGACCTTCTCGGTCACCAAATACGAGCTGACCTCGTCGAACAGCTTGCCGTTGAACCATTCGACCAGCCGGCGCACCTCCACCCGGCCGGCGGGGTCGGAGGGCAGCATGCGCCGGTCGCCCAGCGCGAGGCCGCGCGTCTCGTCGAGATACTCGGCGATGATCGACGCGCCCGGCACCGCGCCGATCTGGTCCTCGGTGAACACCGGGGTCGTCCCCGCCGGGTTCATCTGCAGGAATTCCTCGCGACGTTCGAAAGTCCGCTCCTCGACGAGCAGCGGCTCCATGCCGAATTCGCTCAGAACAAGGCGAATAAAGCGCGAATGCGGACAGAATGGGTGATGGTACAGCGTCGCCATGGGCAGCGGATCGGACTCCGAGCAACGCGGGAGGAAAGACCCGCGGCGAGACAGCGAGCGGACGAGTGCGGCGAGACCGTGGCGGCCCCGAACCGGCGGGCGATGGCGAAAGCCGGGCGACCCGTATAAAACCCGTTCGCGCGACCGACAACCACGATTCGCGGTTGTACACTTTCACGACCGAATGTTCGAGGAACCCGCATGGAGCTTGCCGCCGCGCTCAAGGCCCTCATCCTGGGCACGCTCGAGGGGTTCACCGAATATCTGCCGGTGTCGTCGACGGGACACCTGCTGCTGGCCGAGCACATTCTCGGACTGGGCTTCCACGACGACAAGTTCGACAAGACATTCGCGGTTCTGATCCAGCTCGGCTCAATTCTGGCGCTGTTATTGGTCTATTTCCGTCGACTTCTGACGATTTTCATCGCCCTGCCGACCAGCCCGCAGGCCCGTAACTTCACGCTCGGCGTGCTGATCGCCTTCCTGCCGGCGGCGGTGATCGGCGCCGTTTTGCACGGCTTCATCAAGGATGTGCTGTTCAACCCGCTGATCGTCTGCGTGGCGCTGATCGTCGGCGGCTTCATCCTGCTGGTCGTCGACGTCCTCCCCCTGCGCCAGCGCTACGACGACGCCACCGCCTTCCCCCTCTCGATGTACTTCAAGATCGGCCTGCTCCAGTGCCTCGCCATGATTCCCGGCGTGTCGCGGTCCGGCGCGACCATCGTCGGGGCCATGGCGCTGGGGGCGGACAAGCGCGCCGCGGCGGAGTTCTCGTTCTTCCTGGCGATGCCCACCATGGCCGGCGCGTTCGCCTACGATTTGTTCAAGAATTACAAGACGTTGGACACGAGCGACGCGGGCCTGATCGCGATCGGATTCGCCGCCGCCTTCGTGTCCGGCCTGTTCGTCGTGAAGGGGCTGCTGACCTTCGTGTCGCGCCACGGCTTCGCGACCTTCGCGTGGTGGCGAATCCTGGTCGGCTCGGCGGGGCTGGCGGCCTTGTGGGTCTGGGGCTGACGCCCGCTCACAGCCTCGTCTTGGGCTCGTAGCGGCACAGATCGCTGATGATGCAGCGCGGGCAGTCCGGCTTGCGGGCGAGGCAGACATAGCGCCCGTGCAGGATCAGCCAATGGTGCGCGTGCAGGCGGAATTCGGCCGGCACGATGTCCAAAAGGCCCAGCTCCACCTCCAGCGGCGTCGCGCCCGGGGCGAGCGGGATGCGGTTCGACACGCGGAAGACATGCGTGTCGACGGCCATCGTCTCCTCACCAAAGGCGATGTTGAGCACCACGTTGGCGGTCTTGCGACCGACGCCCGGCAGCATCTCCAGCGATTCGCGATCGCGCGGCACCTCGCCGCCGTGCTCCTCGACGAGCTTGCGGCTCAGCGCGATGACGTTCTTGGCCTTGTTGC
Source organism: Alsobacter ponti (assembly GCF_024294805.1). Classification (GTDB taxonomy): domain Bacteria; phylum Pseudomonadota; class Alphaproteobacteria; order Rhizobiales; family Beijerinckiaceae; genus Alsobacter; species Alsobacter ponti. The sequence continues at coordinate 197,056 of NZ_JANCLU010000004.1, read as the reverse complement.
GAAACAGGCCGATCGTCTTGATGTAGTCGCGGACCGTGTCCTCCCCGAGCGCCAGCATCTTCTCCGGCGTGTCGGCGACCTCGAAAAGCGCGCGCGTCGCCCTGTTCACGCCGGCGTCGGTCGCCTGCGCCGAGAGGACGACGGCGACGAGCAGCGTGAACGGGTTGACGTGCTCCAGCTCGCCTTTCGGCTCGGGGTTGGCCTCGCGAAATCGTGAGAACACCTCGCGCACCAGCGCCGGTTCGAGCGGCTTGGGGCTGACGGCCGCGCCCGGGGCCGATTTGCGCCCTTTCGGCAGCACGGGCGGAACGGCGGACTTCGAGGAACGTTCCTTGCCCTGTCCGGCGGCTCCCCGCGCCGCTTTTTCGGCGGCGGGTTTGCTGGCGGCGGATCGGGATACCGGCTTTGTCGGAGGCATGCCCGGTTATAGATTGCGACGCTCGACACCGGCAAGGTCACGATGGACGCGCATCCCCCGCCCGGGCACCCCGAAGGCCACGAACACGACGCCGCGGCGCGTCCGCTGTTCAGCGCCACCATTCGCCCGCACCGCTCCATGGGCGTGCGCGGGGTCAAGCTCGTGCTGGTGCTGGTGGGCCTCGCCAGCCTTGTGGCGAGCATTCCCTTCATCGTGATGGGGTTCTGGCCGGTGGCCGGATTCTATGGGCTCGACGTGCTGCTGCTGTTCTTCGCCCTGCGCGGCAACCTCGACCAGGCGCGGTCCTACGAGGAAATCGTGGTGAGCCCGGTGGAGCTGCTGGTCCGCAAGGTTCCGGTTCGCGGCGCGGCGGCGGAGTGGCGCTTCAATCCGCTATGGACCCGGCTGCGGCGCGATATTCACGCCGAGTTCGGCGTCCAGCGCCTGTCGCTGGTGTCGCGCGGCCTGGCCGTCCCGGTCGGCCACTTCCTGTCGCCGGACGAAAAGGAACGTTTCGGCGACCGCCTCAGCGTCGCGTTGTCGGATGCGCGGCGCGGGCCCGTCTACGACCACTCCTGAATCCGCCGCAGCTTTCGGGTGTCGAGCCGGCGCGGCGAGTTCTATTGTGGCGGCATGATCGGGAACACCGCCATGACCCACAATTTCGCTCCCCCCCTCGCCGCCGACGCGCTCGACGCGGCGCGCCCCGCCGCCGGCTCGGACTACGACCACGTCCGGCGGGCCCTCGCCTTCATGACCGAGCGCTGGCGCGACCAGCCCTCCCACGAGGAGATCGCCGCCGCGCTCGGCGTGTCCCCCTCGCACCTGCATCACGTTTTCCGTCGCTGGGCGGGACTGACCCCGAAGGCCTTCCTGCAGGCGCTCACGCTCGACCACGCGCGGGCCCTTCTGCGCGACTCGGCGAGCGTTCTCGAGACGACGTTCGAGGTGGGCCTGTCGGGGCCGAGCCGCTTGCACGACCTGTTCGTGACCCACGAGGCGATGAGCCCGGGCGAATGGAAGGCCGGCGGCGAGGGCTTGCTGCTGCGCTACGGCTTCCATCCCTCACCGTTCGGCGAAGCCATCGTGGTCGCGACCGAGCGCGGGCTCGCCGGGCTCGGCTTCGTCGACGACGGCGACCGCGCGGCCGCCCTTGGCGACATGCGCCGGCGCTGGCCGAAGGCGCGGTTCGTGGAGGATTCAGGGGCGACCGCTCCGCTGGCCCGTCGCGCCTTCGACCGCGAGACATGGCGGCCCGACACGCCACTGCGCGTTGTGATGATCGGCACGGATTTCGAGGTGCGCGTCTGGGAGACGCTGCTGCGCATCCCGTTCGGCCGCGCCACGACCTATTCGGACATCGCGTGCCACCTCGGCAAGCCCAAGGCCGCTCGCGCCGTCGGCGCCGCAGTGGGGCGCAACCCGGTGTCGTTCGTGGTCCCCTGCCACCGCGTGCTCGGCCGCTCCGGCGCGCTCACCGGCTATCACTGGGGCCTCACGCGCAAGCAAGCCATCCTCGGCTGGGAAGCCGGGGTCGGGGCCGCCTGAGCCGTCCTAGCGGAACAGGTTGAAGAGCCAGAAGCCGGACTGCTCCCGGCGCGGTGGCGGCGCGGCCGCCACCGGCGGCGGCGCTTGCTGCTGGTCGACGTCGGCCGGCGGCCGGGGCGCGCGGGGCCGGGTGCTCTCCGGCACGAACTCGCGGCCGTCCATCTTGCTGATTCGCTCGACCAGCTCGGTGGCCCGCAGCTCGGTGAAGCGCGTCGCGCAGAAGCCGTGCACCGCCTCGCGGGCATAGTCGCGGCACATCGTCTCGCGGGCCGAGGAGAAATCGGCCTGCTCGGCGGCGATTTTCTTGATCTCGTTGCGGTCCTTCGTGCGGGCGTAGAGCGCCTTGTAGCTCTCGATGACCACGCGGTCGGCCCGGCCGCGATCCTTCTCGATCGACGCCGCCTGCCCCTCCAGCGAGGCCGGCGTGGGGCCCCACAGGCCCGTCGCGTTGACCTTGCAGTCGCCCTCCGGGAAGACGCAGGCCTGCTCCGGGTTGGAGACGAGGGCCGCCCCTTCGAGGATGTCCACCGTAATCGGGCACGAGGGGATTCGAATCTCGTAGCGCGGGGCGCCGGCGGCGCGGCCGACCGGCGTCATGTCGAGCGGCTTGCCCCCGCCGAGGTCGAGGCCGCAGCTCTCGGTGGGGTTCGAAATGCGATCTCCCACCGCGACGAGGCTCGCCTGCAGCCCGGACGGGCCCTTCCGGTCGATGACCAGCTTGCCCTTCGAGCCGTTCAGGTACAGCGTCTTTCCGATGACCGACGACTCGGAGGCGATCTTGGGAGCGGGCGGACGCGGCGGCGCGGCCGGCGCCGTCACCACGCCCTCCTGTCCGGGGGCGGGGCCGGACGCATTCGGCAGCATCAGCTGCGCCCTCGCCGGCCCGGCGACGCCCAAGGCCAGCCCAGCCCATCCGAGCACGGCGATCGGAACGGTCAGCTTCATCCTACCCCCGAAGGTTTCCGGGCCGCCTTTTACCATGCCGCGCGCCGCCGGCCAGCCCCGCCGCGACCGTCGCCGGAGAGTTGGCCGAGATCGGGCTCCAATGCGCCTTGCGGCCCCGAAGACCGGTCCTTATATACCCGCTGACCTGCGGGAAATACCCGCAAATCCTTGGGGACCGACCGGCCGGCCCGCGTTGCGAAACAGGGTTGGACGGCTGAACCGGAGCGCCTTCGGGGCCTGGCGGTCTCGCCGCGAAAGAGGACAGTCATATGGCTAAAGTCATCGGTATCGACCTCGGCACCACGAATTCCTGCGTCGCCATCATGGAAGGGACGACGCCGAAGGTCATCGAAAACGCGGAGGGCGCGCGCACGACGCCGTCCATCGTGGCCTTCACGGACGAAGGCGAGCGCCTCGTCGGCCAGCCGGCCAAGCGCCAGGCGGTGACGAACCCCGAGCGCACCTTCTTCGCCATCAAGCGCCTCATCGGCCGCACTTACGACGACCCGATGACGCAGAAGGACAAGGGTCTCGTTCCCTACAAGATCTCGCGCGCCGGCAACGGCGACGCCTGGGTCGAGGCGGACGGCAAGACCTATTCTCCCTCGCAGATTTCCGCCTTCATCCTGCAGAAGATGAAGGAGACGGCCGAGGCGTTCATCGGCCAGCCCGTCACGCAGGCCGTCATCACGGTCCCCGCCTACTTCAACGACGCCCAGCGCCAGGCCACCAAGGACGCCGGCAAGATCGCCGGCCTCGAGGTGCTGCGCATCATCAACGAGCCGACGGCCGCCGCGCTGGCCTACGGCCTCGACAAGAAGAAATCCGGCGTGGTCGCGGTCTATGACCTCGGCGGCGGCACCTTCGACGTGTCGATCCTGGAGATCGGCGACGGCGTGTTCGAGGTGAAGTCGACCAACGGCGACACCTTCCTCGGCGGCGAGGACTTCGACATGCGCCTCGTCGAGTATCTCGCCGACGAGTTCCGCAAGGAAAGCGGCATCGACCTCAAGAAGGACAAGCTCGCGCTGCAGCGCCTGAAGGAGGCGGCCGAGAAGGCCAAGATCGAGCTCTCCTCCGCTCAGCAGACCGAGATCAACCTGCCCTACATCACCGCCGACGCCTCCGGGCCGAAGCACCTCACGCTGAAGCTGACCCGCGCCAAGTTCGAGGCGCTGGTCGACGACCTGATCCAGAAGACCATCGAGCCCTGCCGCAAGGCGCTCAAGGACGCCGGCCTGACGGCGGCCGAGATCGACGAGGTGATCCTCGTCGGCGGCCAGACCCGCATGCCGAAGGTCCAGGACGTGGTGAAGCAGTTCTTCGGCAAGGAGCCCCACAAGGGCGTCAACCCGGACGAAGTCGTGGCCATCGGCGCGGCGGTCCAGGCCGGCGTGCTGCAGGGCGACGTCAAGGACGTGCTGCTGCTCGACGTGACCCCGCTGTCGCTGGGCATCGAGACGCTGGGCGGCGTGTTCACCCGCCTGATCGACCGCAACACCACGATCCCGACCAAGAAGAGCCAGGTCTTCTCGACCGCCGAGGACAACCAGACGGCCGTGACCATCCGGGTGTTCCAGGGCGAGCGCGAGATGGCGGCGGACAACAAGCTGCTCGGCCAGTTCGACCTCGTCGGCCTGCCGCCGGCACCGCGTGGCGTGCCGCAGGTCGAGGTGACCTTCGACATCGACGCCAACGGCATCGTGCAGGTGTCGGCCAAGGACAAGGCGACCGGCAAGGAGCAGCAGATCCGCATCCAGGCGTCGGGCGGCCTCTCCGAAACCGACATCGACAAGATGGTGAAGGACGCCGAGGCCCACGCCGCCGAGGACAAGAAGCGGCGCGAGCTGGTCGAGGCCCGCAACCAGGGCGAGGGACTGATCCACTCGACGCAGAAGACGCTGACCGAGCTGGGCGACAAGGCGGCCGCGGCCGACAAGTCGGCCATCGAGGGCGCCATCGAGTCACTCAAGTCGGCGCTCGGCGGCGAGGACGTCGAGGCGATCAAGGCTCGCACCGAGGAGCTGGTCCAGCTTTCGATGAAGCTCGGCCAGGCCATGTACGAGGCCCAGCAGGCCGCCGGCGGCGGAGCCGAGGGCGAGACGGACGAGAAGAAGTCGGACGACGTGATCGACGCGGACTTCCGCGAGGTCGGCGACGACGACAAGAAGAAGCGCGCCTGACCGCGCGAGAGTGGAGCACCCCCGGCTTGACCCGGGGGTGTTCGTCGTTGAACCGTAGGTTTCCTGGCGGCGACGTCGCCGGGCCGATGTGAGGACGTGACGCCGGACTCGGGGGCCGACGCGGCCGGTTGCGGCCAGGCGGGCTCCGGCGCCGGCGTCGTCGCGCTCGCCAGGCCCCGATGTCCGCCCCTCCCGACAGCGCCGGACCCCCATGGCCAAGGTTGACTACTACGAGCTGCTCGGCGTGAGCCGGACTTGCACCGAGGCGGAGCTGAAATCCGCCTTCCGCAAGATGGCGGTGAAGCACCACCCGGACAAAAACCCCGGCGACCAGCACGCCGAGGCCAAGTTCAAGGAGCTCAACGAAGCCTATCAGGCGCTGTCCGACCCGCAGAAGCGGGCCGCCTACGACCGCTTCGGCCACGCCGCGTTCGAGAATGGCGGGATGGGGCCGGGCCCGGGCTTCGGCAACGACTTCGCGTCGTCGATGGCCGACATCTTTGAAGACCTGTTCGGCGACATGAACGGCCGTCGCGGCCAGCGGGGCCCGAACGGGCGCGAGCGCGGCTCCGACCTGCGCTACAACCTCGAGATCACGCTCGAGGAAGCCTACAAGGGCAAGACCGCCACGCTGAAGGTGCCGACCTCGATCGCGTGCGAGGCGTGCTCGGGCACCGGCGCCAAGCCGGGCTCCAAGCCGCGCCAGTGCGCCACGTGCGGCGGCCATGGCCGCGTGCGCGCCAGCCAGGGCTTCTTCTCGATCGAGCGCACCTGCCCGGCCTGCCAGGGGCGCGGCGAGACGATCGACGACCCCTGCCGCTCCTGCGGCGGCGCGGGCCGCGTGACGCGGGAGCGCACGCTCTCGGTCAACATCCCGGCCGGCGTCGAGGACGGCACGCGCATCCGCCTCGCCGGCGAAGGCGAGGCCGGGCTGCGCGGCGGCCCGGCGGGCGACCTGTACATTTTCCTGTCGCTGAAGGCGCATGCCTTCCTGCAGAGGGACGGGGCCGACCTGTTCTGCCGCGTCCCGGTGTCGATGGTCACGGCGGCGCTCGGCGGCGAGGTCACGGTGCCGGTGCTCGACGGGCAGGATTGCAGCGTCAAGATTCCCGAAGGCACCCAGACCGGCAAGCAGATCCGCATTCGCGGGCGCGGCATGCCGATCCTGCGCTCGCGCGACGTCGGCGACCTCTACATCCAGGTGGTCGTCGAGACGCCGCAGAAGCTGAGCCCCCGTCAGCGCGAACTGCTCCGGGAGTTCGACCAGGAGAGCTCGAAGGAGACGCAGCCGGAAAGCCACGGCTTTTTCTCCAAGGTGCGCGACTTCTTCGCCGGAAGCGCGGAATAGGAGTAATGCCCCGCGCCCGGTTGACCGGCCCGAGCGGCGCGGCCTATTTTCCTTCCGACCTTTGAGCTGGGAAGGGCTTCCAGATGCTCCACGCCAGAGGACCGAACGCGAAGCCGCCGCGCGGCCGCGACGGGCCGAAATTCGCGGAGCGCCTGCAGGACGAGGCGCGCTTCCTCAAGAGCTGGCTGGAAAACCCCAAGGTCGCTGGCGCCATCATGCCGTCGAGCCCGGCGCTGGCCCGGGCCATGGCGCGGGAGGTCAATCCGTCGCGCCCCGGTCCGGTCGTCGAGCTGGGACCAGGGACCGGCCCGGTCACCGAGGCGCTGCTGCGTCGCGGCGTGGCGCAGGACCGGCTGGTGCTCGTCGAGTTCGACCCCGAGTTCTGCCGGCTTCTCGCCCGGCGCTTTCCCCGCGCGCGGATCGTGCGCGGCGACGCCTACGCATTGGCGCAGACGCTGAAGGGCGTGCTGCACCAGCCGGCCGCGGCCGTGGTGTCGAGCCTGCCACTGCTGACGCGGCCCGAGCCTGACCGTGTCGCCCTGCTCGCCGACGCATTCCGGCTGCTCAGCCCCGGCGCGCCCTTCGTCCAGTTCACTTATGGGCTCGTCTCGCCCGTTCCGCGCGAGGCGGGGGGCTTCACCGCCGACGTGTCTCCGCCGATCTGGCTCAACCTGCCGCCGGCGCGCGTGTGGGTGTACCGCCGGGACGGCAGCGCCGACGCGCCCTCCGTGCACCGCCTCGAACCGGACCTGATCGACCGGCTCAAGCGCCAGACCGAAAAGGTCCGCGACGAGCTGCTGGAGCGCACCGAGAAGGTCCGCAGCGATTGGCGCGATTTGCGCGGCAAGGCGCTGGACGAGCCGGCGATCCGCCCCACGATCGACCTGCTGCGCCGGCTGGGCGAGCATCTCGAGGGGCCGGACGCGCCGCGCGAGGCGGATCGGGACCTGCGGGCTCGCGCCGACGCTGAGGCGCGGCGCACACGGCGGCGCTGACGCCGACCGCCGCTTTGACCGGGGCCGCGCTCCTGTGCTCCACCGGGCCGAAGCTCTCGCGAATCGGAGACCTGCCATGAGCGCCAAGCCCGCCTCCCTCGCCCCGCGCGACCGCCTGATCGTCGCGCTCGACCTACCCAGCGTCTCGGCGGCCGAGTCGCTGGTTGCGAAGCTCGGCGACAGCGTCAGCTTCTACAAGGTCGGGCTCGAGCTCGTGTATGCCGGCGGGCTTCCCTTCGCGCGCGACCTGATCGCGGCCGGCAAGCAGGTCTTCCTCGACCTCAAGTTCCACGACATTCCCAACACGGTGCAGCGCGCAACGGAACAGGTCGCCGACCTCGGCGCCACCTACCTCACCGTCCACGCCTTCCCCCAGACCATGCGGGCCGCCGCGCAAGGCCGCGCCGGTTCCGGGCTCCGGCTGCTCGCCGTGACGGTGATGACCAGCTACGACGACGCCGACCTCGCCGCCGCGGGCTACGCCATGGGCGTCAAAGAGCTGGTGCGCCGCCGCTCCCTGCAGGCCCGCGAGGCCGGGATCGACGGGCTCATCCTCTCCGCCGAGGAGGTGGCCGCCATGCGCGAGGCGGTGGGTCCCGGCATGGATCTCGTGACGCCCGGCATTCGCCCGGCCGGCGGCGAGGCGGGCGACCAGAAGCGCGTGATGACGCCGGCGCGGGCCATCGCCGTCGGCGCGGACCGGCTGGTGGTGGGACGCCCCGTCTCCCAGGCGGCGGACCCGCGCGCGGCGGCCGAAGCCATTGTCGTGGAGATCGCATCCGCCTGAAGCCGGCGGTCGCCAGCGAGTTGACCGGCGGCGCGGGATGGAGTTCGCTGGCCGCCTTTGAGGGAGAGGCAGCACTCATGCCGAAGGGCTACATCATCGCGCGCGTGTCCGTCGACGACGCGGATTCCTACGCCGAGTACGCGCGGGGCGCGTTCAAGGCGATGGGGATCTACGGGGCGCGCATCCTGGCGCGGGGCGGCAGGTCGGAAGCGCTGGAAGGAGAGGCGCGTCAGCGCAACGTCATCCTCGAATTCGACAGCTACGAGCAGGCGAAGAAGTATTTCAACTCCCCGGAGTACCAGGCCGCGCGCAAGCACCGCGTGAACGGCAGCAAGGGCGAGTTCGTGCTGGTCGAGGGCTTCGACGGAGAGCAGCCGGGAGGCGTGACATGAGCAAGGGCTACTGGATCGTCCGCGTCGACGTGTCGGACCCCGAGGCCTACAAGGCCTATGTCGCAGCCAACGCCGAAGCCTTCGCGAAGTACGGCGCGAAGTTCCTGGTGCGCGGTGGCCGCTACGAGACGCGGGAAGGCAGCGCCCGCGCACGCAACGTGGTGATCGAGTTCCCCAGCTTCGAGGCCGCCTCCGCCTGCTACGATTCGCCCGAGTACAAGCGCGCCCTGACGTTGCGCCAGCACGTTGCGACGGCCGACCTCCTCATTATCGAGGGCTATGACGGGCCGCAGCCGGCCTGAGCCGGGGGGCGGCGAACCGAACCGCCGCTTCCGTCCCCGGCGCGGGCGCGTTATACCGCCCTGCGAACTGGGGAGAGTGTCATGACGGAAATGCGGCTCGTCGTGGTCGGCGCCGCCGGACGCATGGGGCGGATGCTGATCCGCACGATCCATGACATGCCGGGCGCAACGCTGTGCGGCGCGATCGAGCGCGAAGGCTCCATCGCGCTCGGGCAGGACGCGGGCCTGCTCGCCGGCACGGGCAAGGCCAATGTCGTCATCACCGACGACCCGCTGCCCGTCTTCGCCAAGGCGGACGGCGTGCTCGACTTCACCAGCCCCGACGCCACCGTCGCATTCGCCGGCCTCGCGGCGCAGGCGCGCATCGTCCACGTCGTCGGCACCACCGGGCTGGAGGACGAGCACCTCGCCGCGCTCGACGCCGCGGCGCGCCATGCCGTGATCGTCCGCTCGGGCAATATGAGCCTCGGCGTGAACCTGCTCGCCGCGCTGGTGCGCCGCGTCGCCCGGACGCTCGACGAGGACTTCGACATCGAGATCGTCGAGATGCACCACCGCATGAAGGTGGACGCCCCTTCCGGCACCGCGCTGATGCTGGGCGAGGCCGCCGCGCAGGGGCGCGGCGTGTCCCTCAAGGACCATTCCGAGCGCGGGCGCGACGGCATCACGGGGGCGCGCAAGCCGGGCGCCATCGGCTTCGCCTCGCTGCGCGGCGGCACCGTGGTCGGCGAGCACAGCGCCATTTTCGCCGGCCCCTCCGAGCGCATCGTGCTGTCGCACGCCGCCGAGGATCGCGGCATTTTCGCCCGCGGCGCGGTCAAGGCCGCACTGTGGGGAAAGGGCCGCAAGCCCGGGCTCTATTCCATGGCCGACGTGCTCGGCCTCGACGACTGATTTCAACCGGAGACCGCCCATGGACCGCCTGCTCGTCCTCGTCCGCCACGGCCAGAGCGACTGGAACCTGAAGAACCTGTTCACCGGCTGGAAGGACCCGGACCTGACCGAGAAGGGCGTCGATGAGGCGCGCACCGCCGGGCGTCGCCTGAAGGACCTCGGCCTGTCCTTCGATGTCGCCTACACCTCGGCCCTGACCCGCGCCCAGAACACCTGCACGCTGATCCTGGAGGAACTGGGCCAGACCGGGCTCGCCACCGTGCGCGACCAGGCGCTCAACGAGCGCGACTACGGCGACCTGTCGGGCCTCAACAAGGACGACGCCCGAGCCCGCTGGGGCGAGGAGCAGGTGCATGTCTGGCGGCGCTCCTACGACGTTTCGCCCCCCGGCGGCGAAAGCCTGAAGGACACGGTCGCGCGCGTGCTGCCCTATTACTGCCAGGAGATCCTGCCCCGGGTGCTGCGCGGCGAGCGCGTCCTCGTCGCCGCCCACGGCAACTCGCTGCGCGCGCTGGTGATGGTGCTGGACCGGCTGACCCCCAAGACCATCCCCTCGATGGAACTGGATACCGGCGTGCCGCTCGTCTACCGCCTCAACGCCGATTCCACCGTGGCGTCCAAGCAGGTGCTCGCCGGATGAGCGTCCGCCTGCTCGCGCCGGCGGAGGCGCGCCGGCGGATCCCCGACCTTGCCGCCGTTCTCCTGGACTGCGTCGAGGGTGGCGCGTCGGTGAGCTTCATGGACGGGTTTTCGATGGCCGAGGCCGTCGGCTTCTATGCGGATGTCGTGGAAGCGGTCGAAGCCGGGCAGGCCTATCTCTTCGCCGCCTTCGAGGGAGACCACCTCGTCGGGACCGTGCAGCTGTGGCCGGCCGACAAGCCCAACCAGCCGCATCGCTGCGACATCGCCAAGATGCTCGTCCACCGCGACGCGCGCAGGGCCGGGCACGGAGAGCGGCTGATGCGCGCCGCCGAGGCCCACGCGAAGAGCCTGGGCAAGTCGCTGCTGACGCTCGACACGCAGGAAGGCGACGCCGCCGACCGCCTTTATCGCCGGCTCGGCTGGCAGGCCATCGGAACGATCCCCGGCTACGCCCTGTGGCCGGACGGACGCCCCTGCGACACGGTGTTCTTCTACAAGCAGATCTGACCGCTCAGCGCTGGGTGAAGAAGGTCAGCACGACCTTGCCCTTGTCGCCGATCAGGCAGACGAACTGATAGGCCTTGTCGGACTTGTCGCGCTGCAGATAGGCCTCGCCCATCACCACGGTGCGGATGGGCGTGTCCTCCACGCGCGTGTCGGCCTTGGCGACGGTGAGGCCCTCGACGTCGAAGGTAATGTCCTTCACCGATGGGCTTTTCTCCTGCAAGGCGACGAGGCCCGAGGCGCGGCATGCCTCGATCTCGGGGCTTGGCGGCGGGTTCTGGGCCGAGGCGGCCGCGCAAGCGGCGAGGAGACAGGCGGCGGCGAGTGGCGCGGGGTGAAGCGGCATGGCGGTGGGCGTGCTCCGGTGGCGACCACGCCAACACCCGACCGGCGCGCTTGTTCCCTACTCGGCGCGGGGGCGGAACGGCGGCAGCGACCAGTCGCGCTGGATGGCGAAGCCGCGCAGGGTGAACGCCGCGAGGATGCTGAAGCCGGCGGCCAGCGCGGGCGGCAGCCCGGCTCCGAGCCCAAGGACGAACACGGCCGCGCCCACCACGGCGGCGGTGACGTAGATCTCCCGGTGCAGCACAAGCGGCACGTCCCCGGCGAGAATGTCGCGGATGATGCCGCCGAAGCTCGCCGTGAGTGTGCCCAGCACGACGGCGGCGAAGGGGTGCGCACCGTTGGACAACGCCTTCAGCGCGCCAGTGGTGCTGAAGATGGCGAGGCCGAGCGCGTCCGCCCAGAGCAGGGCCGTGCGAGGCCGCTGCCCCGTCATCGCGCCCGGGATGCGCGAGCCGGCCAGGTAGGTGAGCAGGCCGACGCCGAGGCAGACGGCGAGGTCGACGGGCTCGTGCACCCAGAAGACAGGGACGCCGAGCAGCATGTCGCGCACGCTGCCGCCGCCGACCCCGGTGACCGTGGCGAGCAGCGCAAAGCCGAACGGGTCCATGCCCTTGCGCGCGGCCACGATGGCGCCGGTCAGCGCGAACACGCCGACGCCCACATATTCAGCGATGAGGCTCGCCCCCTCCATGGGGCCGGATCATGCGGCCGTCAGGCCTCCTTGTCGACGCCCGCTCCGTTGGCGGGGGTCGGCTTGGGACCGCCCTTGGCGACTCCCACCAGCGCGGGGCGCAGCACCCTGTCGCCGATGACGAAGCCGGACTGGACCACCTGGCTGACCGTGCCGTTCGGGACCGAGGGGTCGGGCACCTCGAACATCGCCTGGTGGAGATTGGGGTCGAACTTCTCCCCCTTGGGGTCGATCTTGCGGATGCCGTGGCGCTCCAGCGTCTTCAGCAGGTCGCGTTCGGTCAGCTCGATGCCTTCCAGCACCGCCTTGAGCGCGCCGTCGGCCGCCTCGCGGGCCTCGCCGGCGACGTTCTCCAGCGCGCGGCGCATGTTGTCGGCGACGGTGAGCATGTCGCGGGCGAAATTGGTGGTGGCGTAGGCGCGCGCGTCCGCCACTTCCTTCTCGGTGCGGCGGCGCAAATTCTCCATCTCGGCCAGGGTGCGTAGCACCTTGTCCTTGAGCTGCGCGCTTTCGGCGTTCAGCGCCTCGATGATCCCGTGCAGCTTGGCGGCCTCGTCGGCGGCCTCCGGCGCGCCGGCGTCCGGCTGCGCCTGGGCGGCGTTCGGGTCGGCCTGCGGGGCGCTCTGGTTCGGATCGGTCGCGTTGTGGTCGGTCATGGCGCTCTTGGTGTTGCTGTCGTCACCGGACTGTCGGCCCGGATATCAGGGTCCTGCGCGCAAAAATCAAGGCCGGAAGGCCGATTCGGGCGCGTCCTCAACGGGATGCGGCGCGCGCCGGCCGTGGTGGATGAGCCGGCGCGTGGCCCTCCCGCCCGTGCAGGACCTCGAGCAGCTGCCGCCGGATCGTCGCCTGCCGGCTCGCGTGAGTGACCTTGGAGCCGGTGAGGTCGGTCACGTAGAACACGTCGACGGCCTTCTCGCCGAAGGTGGCGATGTGCGCGGAGGCGATGTTGAGGTTCAGCTTCCCGAGCGCGGTGGTCAGCTCGTAGAGAAGGCCGGGCCGGTCGAGGCCGCTCACTTCGATCACGGTGTGGCGGCTCGACAGGGCGTTGTCGAGCAGCACGTCGGGCGCGAGCTGGAACGCCTTGAGGTTCCCGGCGCGCTCGGTGGAGCGCGCGGCGACGGCCTCGGCGATGCGGATCTCGCCCTTCAGCGCCCGCTCGATGTGCTGCGCCACCCGCGCGCCCCGGCGCAATTCGTCCTCGTCCTGATCGAAGGCGCGGCGGATGAAGATGGTGTCGAGCGCCATGCCGTCGGTCGTCGTGAAGATCTGCGCGTCGACGATGTTCGCGCCGGCGGCGGCGCAGGCGCCGGTGATGATGGCGAGCAGGCGCGGATGGTCGGGCGCGGTGACGGTGAGCTCGGTGACGCCCCGGAACCGGTCGGTCGCGACCTCGGTGGCGAGGGAGCGCATCTCGCGCTCCGCCCCGAACAGGAAGTTGGCGTGCTTGACGCGGCGCGGCAGGTCCACCTTGAGCCAATAGGCCGGGTAGTGGCGGGCGACATAGGCGTCGATCTCGGCGTCCGACCAGGCCGGCAAGGCGCGCCGCAGCTCCTCCTGGGAGCGCTTGACGCGCTGGGCGCGGTCGATGGACGAATGCCCGCCAGCCAGCACGATCTCCGTCTCCCAGTAGAGCGTGCGCAGGAGCTGCCCCTTCCAGCCGTTCCAGACGCCCGGGCCGACCGCCTTGATGTCGCAGACGGTGAGCACCAGCAGCATCTTCAGCCGCTCCAGCGACTGCACCACGGCCGAGAACGTCTCGATCGTCTTCGGGTCGGACAGGTCGCGGCTCTGCGCGACGGTCGACATCAGCAGGTGGTGCTCGACGAGCCAGGCGATCGTGTCGGTCTCGGGTTCGGAGAGGCCGAGGCGCGGGCACAGGCGGCGCGCGATGCGCGCGCCGGCGGTCGAGTGGTCCTCCGGGCGGCCCTTGGCGATGTCGTGGATGAACAGCGCCACCGCCAGCACCAGGCGGTTGCGCACGCTGGGCAGGATCTCGTGGGCGACCGGCAACTCGTCCTTCAGCCGCCCCGCCTCAAGCTCGGCCAGCACGCCGATGGAGCGCAGCAGGTGCTCGTCTACCGTGTAGTGGTGGTACATGTTGAACTGCATCATCGCGACGACGCGGCCGAACTCGGGCACGAAACGGCCCAGCAGGCCGGACTCGTTCATGCGGCGCAGGACGGTTTCCGGCGCGTTGCGGGATGTCAGCAGCTCCAGGAAGATGCGGTTCGCCTCCCGGTCGTTGCGCAGGCGGCTGTCAACGAGCTTGAGCGAGCGGGTGACGAGGCGGGTGGCGTCCGGGTGGATGGCCCGGTTCAGCCTGTCGGCGTATCGGAACAGCCGGAGCAGGTTCACCGGGTCGCGCGCGAACACGTCGGACCGGGCCACGGTGAGGCGCTCGTTCTCGATGACGAAGTCCGCCGTGTCGGCGATCGACTTGCCCTTGCGGCGCAGCCGCCCGACCAGCCGGTCGAGCATCGGGCGCGGCTTGGCGTGGCGCGCCTCCAGCGCGGCGCAGACAATGGCGGTGAGGTCGCCGACGTCCTTGGCCACCAGAAAGTAGCGCTTCATGAAGCGCTCGATGGACGACAGGCCGCCATGGCCGGCGTAGCCGATGCGCTCGGCGATCTGGCGCTGCAGGTCGAAGGTCAGGCGCTCCTCGGCGCGGCCGGTGACGAAGTGCATCTCGCAGCGGACGCGCCACAGAAATTCCTCGCAGCGGCGGAACAGCTCGCGCTCCTCGCGGTCGAACAGGCCCGCCTGGACGAGATCGGCCGTGTCGCGGACGCGGTAGACGTACTTGGCGATCCAGAACAGCGTGTTCAGGTCGCGCAGCCCGCCCTTGCCATCCTTGACGTTCGGCTCGACGAGGTAGCGCGACGAGCCCGCCCGGTTCACCCGGCGCTCGCGCTCGGCAAGCTTCTCGGCCACGAACTGAGCGGCCGAGCCCTGGACGACCTCCCGATCGTAGCGATCCTGGAGCTCGCTGAAGAGCTGCGCGTCGCCCAGCAGCAAGCGCGCCTCCAGCAGGGCCGTGCGGATGGTCATGTCCGCCCGCGCCTCGCGGATGCACTCGTCGACCGTGCGGGTCGAATGGCCGACCTTGAGCTTCAGGTCCCATAGCGCGTAGAGGATCGTTTCGACGACGCCTTCGGTCCACGGCGTCGCCTTCCATGGCAGCAGGAAGAGCAGGTCGACGTCCGAACCGGGCGCCAGCGTGCCACGGCCATAGCCGCCGACCGCAACCACCGCCAGTCGCTCCGAGGCGAGCGGCTGGGCCCCGCCGCCCGACATGCCCACCGCGACGCCGTGCAGGAGACGCACGACGAGGTCCATCAGGTCAGAGAGCCGCGTGGCGCAGCGCAAACCGTCGCGCTCCCTCTCCAGCTCGGCGCGGGCGGCTTCGCGGCCCTCCGTCAGCAGGTCGCGCAGAATGGCCACCACCGCGACGCGCTGGGCGGCGGCGTCGCTGCCCGCCTTGGCGACCGCATCGCGCAGCGCGCGCTCGAGGGCGGCGCGATCCGGCGCGTCGGCCGGGGTCGGATGCGAGGTCGAGGCCATGGGCGCGTCCCGGAGAACCATCGCGCGTGCTTGCCCCCTTTCGCCCTGGCCGTCAATTCGCCCAGGCTGGGGCGGGACGCGAAGGCTGCGGCGGAACGGCCGCGCCTGTTCCGCTCACTGGGGCATCGTCGCTCCCACGAAGACGTCCTGCGCGGAATAGCTCTGCTCGTCGGCGCGCACGACGAAACGCACCGCGCCTTCCTCCCGGGCGGGCGCGGTGAGGGTGACGCGCGCTTCCGCGGTGGCGTCCGGCCCGACGACGACCTCGGCGGGGCCGACCATCGCCAGCTGGAGGCCCGGCAGTCCTTCCGCCTCCACCGCGTAGCGGCGCTCGGCGCCCGTCTTGTTGGCGATGCGCAGCGTGTAGACGTTGCGGGTGCGGCCGTCCGAGAGGCGAACCGCCATCGGGTTGCGCTCGTGCTGCACGGTGAGGCCGCCCATGGAGCGGCCGGAGAGGACGACGCCCATGCCGCCGGCCAGCGCCACCGCCGCCGCGGCGAGGCCGATCGTCTTGGGCCGCAGCACGCGCCGGCGCGGGGCCTCGCCGCGCCGCCCGCGCTCGATGTTCGTCCAGCTCTCATAGGCGATCAGCCCTGTCGGGCGGTCGAGCTTGACCATCACCGTGTCGCAGGCGTCGACGCACAGGCCGCAGTTGATGCAGGCGAAATTGGGCCCCTGGCGAATGTCGATGCCGATCGGGCAAACGACCACGCATTGCAGGCAGTCGACGCAATCGCCCGCCTTTTCGCCGGCGGCGCGCAGTTCGACCGCCTTCTTGGCGGAGCCGCGCGGCTCGCCCCGATAGTCGCGGTAGTTGACCGTCAGCGCCTCGGGATCCCAGATCGCGCCCTGCAGGCGCGGCCAGGGACACATCCAGGTGCAGACCTGCTCGCGGGCGAAGCCGGCCAGCATGTAGGTGAGCGCGGCGCCGATGCCGACCCAGGAGTAGATGAGCACGGAGGCCTGGCCCGAGACCATCTCGCGCAAGGCGGTGGGAGCGTCGACGAAGTAGAACACGGCGCTCGCGCCGGTCCACGCCGCGATGGCGAGCCAGGCCGCGTGCTTGACGCCCAGCTCGGCGGCGCGGCGAACGGACAGCGGCGCGCCGCGCTTCTTCAGCTGCTCGCGCCGGTCGCCCTCGACCAGACGCTCGACGGCGAGGAAGAGGTCCGTCCACACCGTCTGCGGGCACAGGAAGCCGCACCAGACGCGCCCCGCCACCGCGTTGAGAAGGATGAGGACGAGGCTGGCGAGCACCAGCGCGCCCGTGAGGTAATAGAGCTCCTGCGGCCACAGCCCGACCCCGAGAAGGTAGAGGCGGCCTTTCACCAGATCGAACAGGAAGGCCTGGTCCGGCTCGCCCGGCCCGCGGTCCCAGCGCAGGAAGGGCAACAGGCCGAAGACGGCGAGGGCCAAGGCGAGGGTCGTCCACTTGATCCGGCGGAACCGGCCGCGCACCGACTGCGGCACCACGGGCCCGCCGGCGGGGCCGCGCCGCGTCGCCGCGCGGGCCTTGCCCTGGACAGAGGGCTGGCCGCCGCCGCCCTCCTGCGTGCGGGCAAGCGGGCGCGGGCGGGAATGGGAGATATCGAGAGCGACCATGAAGACACCGGGGGATCGACGAAACGTCCCCCGACACCTAGCCGCTCCGGCGCAGGCGTTTTTTGTCGGCGCGCAAACACCGCGCCGAAAGACGGAAGGATCGGTTCAGCCGTGACGCCCGGCGCAGAGGCCGCAGGCGGCGCAGTCCATGACGTCGACCGCGCCGGACGACTCGCGCAGACGCCCGACCACGGCCCGCAGCACCGCCAGCCTTTCAGGGTCCGTCAGCGCCGGCCAGGAGGAGATCTCGTCGCGCGTGCGACCGCAGCCAATGCACAGCCCGGTATCGACATCGATGGCGCAAACGCGCACGCACGGGGAAGCGACGGCCATGGCGGGGGACTCCATTCAGCGGCCGCACCGTACGCTTTCGCGCCTCATGGTTGCATCCGGTATGCTCCTGATCTCTCGTTCGGTCTTCCGTGGCCGCGTCGGCGCGGCGGACCGGCCCGGCAAGCGCGCGACCTATCGCCCGATCCGCGGGCCGGTGAACACTTTCCAGTAGGCGCCGGCGAAGCCCAGAAAGGCCGCCGACCAGGACAAGGCGGCGACGTGCAGCAGCGCCACGCTCCAGTCAGGACGCAGGGCCGCGCAGACGCGGGCGACGGCGCCGAGCACCAGCAGGCCGTAGACGATCTGCACCGGCAGGCTGGCCACCAGCGCCCGGCCGGTGTGGCCGAGGCTGGCGCGCGACATGATGGCGAGCGTCATCGACCCGAACGCGCCGGCGGTCCAGGCGTGAATGCCCGCGCTCGCCGGCACGACCCCGAAGGCAGCCGCCGCCTCGAGCGCGAAGCCGAGTGGAATGAAGGCGTAGGCCACGTGCAGGATGAGCACGAGCCGGTCGCGCCATGTGCGGTCGCCCGCCCAGCGCGCCAGACGCACGGCCTGCAGGATCGCGGCAACCGAAAGCAGCACGCCCGTCGCGGCGGCCTCAGGCGCGACGATCCACGCCAGCAACGCCACACCCGCGACGATCAGCGCGGCGGCGTCCAGCCGGTTGAAGGCGACGGGCATCCGGCCCGGGTTCTCGCGCGCCAGCCAGTTGCGCGTGAAGCTCGGCACGACGCGGCCGCCCACCAGTATGATGAGCAGCAAAGCCCCGGCCAGCCCGATGCGCACGCCGTATTCGGCCGCGCTGTGCCAGGCGGCCTCCCAGTGGAACACGGCGTTGCCGACGAGCATCACGGAGACGATGGCCAGCACGCGCAGATTGCGCCAGTTGCGCCCGGCCACGATCTCGCGCCCAGCCGCCGCCAGAACCAGCGCCAGGAAGCTCAGGTCCACCGCCGCCGCGACGCCGGCGCCGATCCAGGCCGAGGCGAACACCGCCAATCGCCCGGCCGACCATGCGAGCACGAGCAGCAGCAACGGCCGTCCCTGCAGCGGCAGGCGGCCCGTCCAGTTCGGGATCGCTGTGAGCAGGAAGCCCGTGACGACCGCCGGCAGGAAGCCGTAGAGCATTTCGTGGACGTGCCAGTCGCGCGGGTTGAAGGCGGTGGGGATCTCGATTTCGCCGAAAAAGGCCGGCAGCCAGACGAGGATCGCGGCCCCGGCGAATAACGAGGCGAGCAGGAAGAACGGCCGGAATCCATAGGACAGGATGTCCGGCCCGGCGTGGGGGCGCGTGCGGGGGATCGCAGCCATGGGTCGCTCCTGTGTTCGGGACCGTAAGGCTCGGGGCCTATGCCAGACGGATACGCCCATCCCCACGCTTGCTTGTTGCGCCGGCGCAAACTCTCAGTAGAAGGACGCGACGCCCTCCTTGCCGTACGACAAGGACGCCGCCCAGCGGATCGCCGACATCTCCTCCATGACCGAATTTGTTCTCGCCCTTTCCGCCTTCATGGTCGCGCACCTCGTGCCCGCCCTGCCCGGCGTGCGCGCGCGGCTGGTCGCGACGGCCGGGCGCACGGCCTATCTGGCCGTCTATTCGATCCTGTCTCTCGTGCTCCTCGGCTGGATCGTCGTGGCGGCCGGACGGGCCGACGTCGTGGAGCTCTGGGCGCCGGCGGCCTGGCAGTGGCTCGCGCCCGTGGTCGCCATGCCCATTTCGCTGGCTCTCATCTTCACCGGGCTGGTCGAACCGAATCCCCTGTCGATCAGCCTGCTCCAGGGCGAGCGGCCGGCGGCCGTCATCGCCATCACGCGGCACCCGCTGCCCTGGGGATTTCTCATCTGGGCGCTCGCCCACGTGCCGCCGAACGGCCGCCTCGTTCCGCTGATCCTGTTCGGCAGCATGGCCGCTTTGGCCGCCGCCGGGCTTCCGCTGCTCGACCGCAAGGCGCGCGCGCGGCTCGGGGAGGCGGAATGGCGGCGGCTCAACTTGGGCGCGTCGTCGATCCCGTTCGCCGCGATGCTGGCGGGCCGCGCGAGGCTTCGGCCGACCCCGGCCTTCGCGGCCGCGCTGCTCGCGTCCCTGGCGTTCTACGCGTGGTTCCTGCTGGCGGGCCACGCCTGGCTGATCGGTCCCGATCCGTGGTCGGGCCTGCGCGCCTTCTTCGGGTAGGCCCGGGTCAGATTCGCGGCAGGGAGGCGTAGTATTCGGCGAAGGCCTCGAGCTCCTTGGCGGAGAGATGGCGCGACATGTAGCGCATCTCCTTGTGCTTCCGCTCGCCGGTGCGGAATGCGCGCAGCTGGTTGTAGAGGTAGACCACGTTCTGCCCCGCCAGATGGGGCACTTCCACGTCCTTGGCGATGCCGTCGTAGCCGTGGCACGGCGCGCAGGCCTCGATGCCGACAGGCTGCTTGACCTGCTGGGCGGACAGCGGCGCCGAGACGACCACGGCGAACGCGGCGGGGAGAGCGGCGCGGGAGGCCGCGCGGAGCATTCGGGCGAGGTTCATGCCCCGATGATAGAAGCCGGGCGGTGGCCCGGGTCAAGGCTAAGCCGCCTCGTCGCCGCCTTCGCGGTCGCGCCGCTGACGTTCGACGCGTTCCAGCAGGCTCAGCATCTGCAGCATCGGGGGCGGCAGGCTCTGCTCCACAACGTCGTCCAGCGCGGGCGCGAGGGCGCGCCCGAGACGCCGCATGATGAAGGCGGCGTCGTCTGACGAACAGCCCGCTGCGGGGCTGAAATCGTCTTCCATGATGGGCATCGTCGGGCTCCGCATCTGACCGCCGCGTGCAGGTTGACGCCTGCGGCAACGAACGGTTCCGGACCGACAAACGATTCACGACCTGCACCCGTGGGGCGGGACGCCGCACCCCGCGCCGGGGGCGATTGCGCAGGCCTTCCGAACAAATGAGAAACATGGTTGTGTTTCTTCATGAGCGAATCGCTGGCGAAGACCACGCAGGACGATCCCTTCGCGCGGCTGAATCCGGCCCAGCGCGCCGCCGTGGAGCATGGACGCGGCGACCCGGCGCCGGGGCCGTTACTGGTCATCGCCGGAGCGGGATCGGGCAAGACGAACACGCTCGCGCACCGCGTCGCCCGTCTGCTCGCCGACGGGGCCGATCCCTACCGCATCCTGCTGCTCACCTTCTCCCGCCGCGCCGCCCAGGACATGACGCGCCGGGCCGAACGCATAGCCGCCAAGGTGCTGGGGCCCGACCATCCCTCGGTGCGCGCGGGCCTGCCCTGGGCCGGCACCTTCCACGCGGTCGGCGCGCGCATCCTGCGCGAGCAGGCCGACCGGATCGGGCTGTCGCCCGCCTTCACCATCCACGACCGGGAGGACTCGGCCGACCTGATGAACCTGGTCCGGCACGAGCGCGGCCTGTCGGCCAAGGAGACCCGCTTCCCGGCCAAGGGCACGTGCCTGGCGATCTATTCGCGCGCCGTGAACGCCGAGTCGGCGCTCGAGCCGGTCCTGGCGGACTCGTTTCCGTGGTGCGCCGCATTCGTCGAGGAGTTGAAGACGTTGTTCGCCGCCTATGTCGACGCGAAGCAGGCGCAGAATGTCCTCGATTATGACGATCTTCTGCTCTACTGGGCGCGCGTGATGGACGCTCCCGAGGTCGCCGGAGAGATCGCCGGGCAGTTCGACCACGTCCTCGTCGACGAATACCAGGACACCAACCGGCTGCAGGCCGCCATCCTGCGGGGGCTGCGCCCGGACGGGCGAGGCGTCACCGTGGTCGGCGACGACGCCCAGTCGATCTACTCGTTCCGCGCCGCCACCGTGCGCAACATCCTCGATTTTCCCGGCCAGTTCGATCCTCCCGCCCGGGTCGTGACGCTGGAGGAGAACTACCGCTCCACCCAGCCCATCCTCGCCGCCTCGAACGCCGTGATCGGCCTCGCCGCCGAGCGCTTCACCAAGAACCTGCGCAGCGAACGCGTCTCGGCGCAGCGCCCGCTGCTGGTGACCGTGCGCGACGAGGCCGACCAGGCCCGCTACGTCGCCGAGCGCGTGCTGGAGGCGCGCGAGGCCGGCGTGCGGCTGAAATCCCAGGCCGTGCTGTTTCGCGCCTCGCACCACAGCGCGCCGCTGGAGGTGGAACTGGCCCGGCGCAACATCCCGTTCGTGAAGTTCGGCGGGCTGCGCTTCCTCGAGGCCGCGCACGTCAAGGACGTGCTCGCCGTCCTGCGCTTCGCCGGCAACCCGGCCGACCGCGTCACCGGGTTCCGGGTGCTGCAACTGCTTCCGGGCGTCGGTCCGGCCACCGCGGGGCGGATGCTCGACGCCGTCGCGGATGCGGCGAGCCTGCGCGAGGGCCTGGCCGGGCTGCGGCCGCCCGCCGCCGCCGCGCAGGACTGGCCGGGCCTCGTTGAACTCCTCACCGGGCTCGACGCCGACGGGCTCGGCTGGCCGGCCGAGATCGAGCGCGTGCGCGCCTGGTACGAGCCGCACCTGGAAAGGCGCTATGACGACGCCGCGATGCGCGCCGGCGACCTGCTGCAACTCGAGCAGATCGCCGGTTCCTACCCGGGGCGCGAACGCTTCCTGACCGAACTGACGCTCGATCCGCCGGACGCGACCAGCGCGGAGGCCGGCCCGCCGCTGCTCGACGAGGACTATTTGATCCTGTCCACCATCCATTCGGCCAAGGGGCAGGAATGGACCAATGTCTACTGCCTCAACGTGATTGACGGCTGCATGCCCTCCGACCTCGCCACCGGCCGGCGCGAGGAGATCGAGGAGGAGCGCCGCCTGCTCTACGTCGCCATGACGCGGGCCCGCGACTCCCTGCACCTCGTCACGCCGCAGCGCTTCTACGTGGCGCAGCAGGCGCGCGGCGGCGATCGATCGGTGTTCGCCTCTCGCACGCGCTTCATCCCTGCCGGCCTGCTGGGCCTGTTCGAGACGCGCGGCTGGCCTGCCGCGTCAGACCCGCGCGCGGCGTCACGACCGGCCATGGCCACCGTCGACATCGGCGCGCGCGTGAGAGGGATGTGGGGCGCCTGAGCCCGAAAAAGAGCCGCCGAGGCCCTCGGCGGCTCGAGTCTGTGTGAGGGAGGAATGCACCCCACCGGCGGATGAGGGCGCGCGGGGCCCGTCTGCGTCGGTGCGTTTCGGCACGCCTCAGGCGGAGCGGGCGTGCAGCAGGCCCGTGAGCCAGCCCAGCATCACCCAGGACACGAAGCTGGTGGCGAGCGCCGCAAGAACGAACTGGCGCGACAGCGCCAGCGGGACACTGGACCCCGCCTCGGCGAGCTGCGGCGCGCCGATCAGGTGCGGCAGGGCGATCAGGGCCAGGCCCGCGACGATGGCCAGCGGCGTGCGCAGGAGCCCGACCAGGCCCAGGCCACCGAGCGTGGCGGCCGCCGTCGCCACCCACCAGAGCTGGCGAGGCCCGAGCGGCGTTTCGGCCGCGCCGGGCAATTGCGGGGGAAGGCCGAGCGCCGGGGCGAGGCTGAAGGCGGCGAAGCCGGCCAGACCCCACAGAAGTCCCTGCCGCCAGCCGATTCTGCCGCCCCGCAGCGTGTAGAACGCCAGCAGCATCAAGGCGAAACCCGTGGTGTTCAGCACGTTCGCGCCGGCCGTGTAGAGCGTGCGCTCCAGGCCGTCCCGGGGTTGCCATGCCGCCTCGCCGTGCTCGTGCGCCGCATGATCCGCGCCGGCGTGCTCGTGAGCGGCCGGCGGCGCGGCGCCGGCGCTCTCGTACTGCTCGGCCTGGAGAATCAGCGGCGTCGTCAGCAGATGCTGGACGAGCGTCACCACCCCGCCGACGACGAGCCCGGCCAGGGCGGCCGAAAAGACGATGGACCGGAAAACGGACATCAGGGACTTAGTGGCAGGGGAATCCCGCCGAGTGGCGCACATCGTGCGCGGCGTTATGGATCGTGCTCGCGTGCGAGAAGCCGACCATTCCCACGATGAAGATGCCGAACACGAGCGCGAGCACGGCCTGCATGGTGGCGCTGGCGGAACGGATGCCGGTGGAAACCGAGGCGGAAGTCTGGGCGGCGTGCACGGTTCTCTCCTGTCTGCCCCGGCCCGGGAGTCGTGGAGAGAGGCAGGAGAAGCGACCCCGGCGACCGCGCCGGCTTGCTGCCCATGACTGCTCTCGGGACACCCCGCCCGGTCGTCGGTCCAACGTGACGGCAGGTGTCCTGACTTGCGGGTCGCCGCTTCCCAGTCCGCCTTCCCGGTCGCCCAGTGGCCGTGTTGACTGGAGAGCTCGCCGCTCACAGTTGCGGGGGCAGTCGCCGCCTCGGCCTCGCGGCTTCACGGCGTTCCCTTTTGATCCCGGATGGGAACCGTCACGGCTCGACCGTAGACTCGGCCTTCGCCACGGTCAACCGGCGCGCCACGTCGCGGCTGGTCAGGTGGAAGTTCGCGTCGTCGGGCAGGGCACGGGCCGACGCCTTGGCCAAAGCCGCCGCCTCAAACGCCGCCGCGTGGCGCCGGAAGAAGGCCAGGCACGCCACGGGCGCGGGCTCGGCGCGCAAAAGCGCGCGGAAGGCAAGCCGATGCACGAAGCACAGCCCGGCGCGGCCCGGCGGACGGAAGGCGAGGGCGTCGACGTCGTCCCGCCACAGCCAGGCAGCGTCGGCGGGAGAGGAGGGCGCGCGCGGGTCGCTCATGCGGGTGACGCTACCACCCCGGCCGGAGCGGCGTCACCCAGCCGCGAACCGAAAGCGCGGCGGAGACGTTGCCAAGCGACGCGCGAGAGATCGACCATGACGTCCCCTCGGGCCCGCGACAGGGCCGCCGACACCGGATCAGCCGACTCCAACGGCCTCAGTTCCGTGCTTGCCCGCAACATCCAGTCGCTCAGCGAACGGCGACGGCGCGAGGACGCCCAGGCGACGCGGGAGGAGCGCTTCGCGGCGGCGATCACGCGCTTCACCGGCAGCATGCTGTTCGTCTACCTGCACGTCGCCGCGGTGGGGTTCTGGCTCGCCGCCAATTTCGGCCTCATCCCGGGCGTCCGGGCCTGGGACGATTCCTTCGTCATGCTGGGCATGATGGCCTCGGTCGAGGCGATCTTCCTGTCGACCTTCGTGATGATCGCGCAGAACCGGATGTCCGCGGCCGCCGACAAGCGGGCCGACCTCGACCTGCAGATCAGCCTGCTGGCCGAACACGAGATCACCCGCCTCGCGTCGCTGCTGACCGCCATCGCCGGCCGGATGGGCATCGACGCGGCGGTCGACCCGGAAATCCGCGAAATCGAGCGCGACGTGGCCCCCGAAGCCGTGCTCGACGAGATCGAGGCGACCCGCGAAGGCCCTGTCGAGCCCGGCGACGAGGTGCCATCGGGCGCATCGGCCGAGCGCGGGGGAGAGTCCCCTTCGGCCCCGGACCAGAAGTCCCTGGTGGGCGAGCGTCGGAACGGCTGAACGATGCTACGTTAGGGCCATCCGGCGCGTTCGTTCCTCGGGTCTATTGCGTCAATCCAGCTGCTTTGCCGATCTCCGAACTTCCGTTTTTAGATCATTGAGGCGTGTGATGATCATTGTGTCGCATACGATTTATTTGAGAAACGCGGACGGCGAGTCGCCCGTTTCCATCGACATCCACCGGCCCGAAAAACGGGGCAAGGTCTGGTCATGCCAGTACGACATCGACTGGCCGGAAGGTAAAAGGGTCTTTGCGTCGGCAGGGTACGACGCCCTTCAGGCGCTGGTTCTGGCGCTTCAAATGATTGGCGCCGAGCTCTATTCGAGCACCTATCACCAGGAAGGACGTCTGCGGGCATACGAAAACGAGAAAGGGTATGGGTTTCCTATCCCCTCGACCCTGCGCGACCTCGCTGTTGGGATCGACGCCATCTAGCAGGCGAGCGCCGCGATGTGTCTCGGCCTAGCATCGAAAACAAAGCAACGGAGCGACGCCGTCTCGATCCCGATTTCAGATGTCAGGTGGAGGAGGGAAAGGGGCTGAGCGCAAACTCTCTCGCCGGGATGCAGCGCAACCCTTGGTACGATTGCGGAAACTGATCTCCAACCTCTTTCATGCAGCATTACGCCTCTACCCGCCGCTCAATGACCGACAGCTTCACCTGCTGCCTCATCCAGACTGTACGTGGGTCAGCATCATTGCGGCGGTGCCAGAAGACCGAGACCGGGAAGCTGCGGATCTCGACGGGCGGCTTTGCCGTCACGAGGCCGAAGCCGCCCGCGAAGGCCAGCGCCAGCCGCGCCGGAAGCGTGACCAGCCCGCCTGAGGCCGCAACGGCGGCGAGGGCGGGCAGAAAGGCGGGAAGGCCGAGCACGATCCGCCTGCTCCTGCCCATTGCCTCAAGCCGGTCGTCGACCACGCCGCGAAGATCGCCGCCGGGCGAGATCAGCACATGGTCCGCTGCGCAATAGGCCGCGAGGCTGAGGCGCGGCGCCCTCGGCAACACCTTCGGCAGGCCGGCAACAAGAAAAGACTCCTCATAGAGTTTTTCACCGGAGATGGCCTCCGGCACATCCCAGACGAAGCCAAGCGCCAGATCGGCCCGCCCTTCCGCCAGCGCCTCCATCGCCGCGCCTCGTCCGAGCGGCAAGACCGAGAGGGTGACGCCGGGCGCGCGTCCGCGCAGACGCGCTGCAAGCGGCGGGATGAGCACGGCCTGTTCGGCGTCCAGCGCTGAAATCCGCAGGACACCGGAGGCCTGGCCAGGGTCGAAGGCCCGTGCGACGCCCAGTGCGCCACGCAGGGCATCTACCGCCCGGGCGACGGGCGCCTCGAGTGCCAGGGCAGTAGCGGTGGGGTCCAATCCATGCGGGCGGCGCAGGAACAAGTCGTCACCGAAGATTTCGCGAAGGCGCTTCAGCGCCTGGCTGATCGCGGATTGCGTCAGGCCCAGGTCGACCGCCACATTCAGCGCCTTGCGGTGCCGGATGAGGCCAAGGAACACCAGCAGCAAGGTGAGGTCCAGTCGCCTCAGTTCAGTATCACTTAATTCAGACATGATCGTAATTCATTGGGATTTCTATGCGGCCCTGAATATCTTTGCTCATGAGGATGAAGCAAGGAGAAACTCGAATGCGGGTGGCCATCATTGGAACCGGCAATGTCGGCAGCGCCATCGCCCGTGGACTCAAGGGCAAGGGCCACGCCATGACGCTCGGCGCGCGGGATGCGCGGAACAGCGAAGTCGCCACGCTTGCCGCCGAAACCGGCGCAATGGCAACCCTGCCCGCCGAGGCGGCAAGGGTAGCAGACGTCGTCATCCTCGCCCTGCCTTGGGGCGCCGCCGAGACGGCAATCAAGTCGCTTGGCGACCTGTCGGGCAAGATCGTGATCGACTGCATGAACCCGCTGGGCATGTCGGGCGGCGCGCTCGGTCTCACTGTCGGCCATACGACCAGCGGCGGCGAGACCGTGGCAGGCTGGCTCCCTGGCGCGCATGTCGTCAAGACGCTGAACCAGGTGGGCGCCGAGATCATGGCGAAGAACGGTCATCTGCCCCACCGCCCGGTGATGTTCATGGCGGGAGACAGCGAAGCCGCCAAGCAACAGGCGGCGAGCCTCCTCGCCGATCTCGGCTTCGAACCGCTCGATGCAGGCGGTCTCACCAAGGCCCGCCTGCTCGAACCCTTCGGCATGCTGTGGATCAACCAGGCCATGTTCCGCGGCAAGGGCCGCAACTGGGCCTTCGCGGCCGTCGCGGGCTAAGCCATGGCGCAACTCTCGGAGGCCAGTGCTCCGGTGACCATTCTCGTGCGCCGCAAGGTCTCAAGGGGACGAAGTCCATCACCGAAGTGGACCCTACCGCCTATGACGCCATCGTCCTCGCGGGCGGACAATCACCGATGGTCACAATGATCGACGACACAGCCCTGCACACCTTCCTGGCGAAAGCCTACGAAGCGGGGAAGATCATCTCCATCGTGTGCCATGGCACATGCATCTTGCTGAAGACTCGCCTGTCGAACGGAGATCTTCTGGTCAAAGGCAAGACCTGGACCGGCTTCGCCAACAGCGAGGAGGCCTATGCGGACGCCTGGGTCGGCCAAAGATCCAGCCCTTCTGGATCGAGGAGGAGGCGAGTAAAATCGAAGGCACAAACTTCATCGTCTCGGGCATGTTCAAGCCCTTCGCGGCGCGCGACGGCAACCTCATCACCGGTCAGCAGCAATTCTCAGGCGGGCCCGCCGCGGAACTCATCGTGCAGGCGCTGGGGCGCTGACCCCGACTTCTACAAGCGCAGCGATCACCCGGGATACAGTTTGCAGCTGCCGCATCTGATCAGATTTCGTCCGCTCCTACGGGGTGGAGCGGGATCCTGCGCAGTTGTTCGCAATTCTGGGTAATGGCGGAGGGGGCGGGATTCGAACCCGCGATACGGTTTCCCGTATACACACTTTCCAGGCGTGCGCCTTCAGCCACTCGGCCACCCCTCCACGGCACGCCATTCGGCGGGCGCGAGCCCTTATAGCGGACGGCGCGGTGAGCGCAAGCGAGGTTTCGCCGCGCTCCCCAAGCCACTCGGGAGGCGCGGGCGGGCGAAAATCAGGGCGACGACGTCGGCAGGGATCCACGCAGAACGACCGGCGACGGCCCGCGCGCAAGTCCGTAAACCCTCGCGGCGCTCAGCGCCCGTTGAGCAGGCGGCTCACGACCTTGGCGGTGTAGTCGACCATCGGCACGATGCGGGCGTAGTTGAGCCGGGTGGGGCCGATGACGCCCACGACGCCGACGATCTTCTGGCTGGCGTCGCGGAACGGAGCGGCGATGAGCGAGGAGCCGGAGAGCGAGAACAGCTTGGTCTCGGAGCCGATGAAGATGCGCACGCCCTCCCCCTGCTCGGCGCGGGCGAGCAGGTCGATGACGTCCTTCTTCGTCTCGAGGTCCGCGAACAGCAGACGGATGCGCTCGAGGTCCTCGATGGCCTTGAGGTCGTCCAGCAGGTTGGCCTGGCCGCGCACGATGAGCTGCCGGCTCTCCGCCTGGCCGCCCCAGCTCGCCAGCCCGCTTTCGACGAGCCGGGCGGTCAACGCGTCCAACTCCTGTTCGGCGCGGCCGCGCTCGGCGGCGATCTCCGCGCCGAGATCGGCCAGCGTCTTGCCGCGAATGCGCGCCGACAGGTAGTTCGAGGCCTCCACGAGCGCGGACGAGGGCAGGCCGGGCGGCAGGTCGACGATGCGGTTTTCCACCGCGCCGTCTTCGGCGACTATCACGGCGAGCGCCTTGGCGGGCTCGAGCCGCACGAACTCGATGTGCTTGAGCCGGGCCGACGCCTTGGATGTCGCCACCACGCCTGCCCCGCGCGACAGGCCCGAGAGCAGGGCCGACGCTTCGGCGAGGATGCCTTCGGTGGTCTTGTTCTGCCCGGAGGCCTTCACTTCGGCCTCGATTCGCAGGCGGTCCTCGGCCGACACGTCGCCGACCTCCAGCAGCGCATCGACGAAGAAGCGCAGCCCCGCCTCGGTGGGCAGGCGGCCGGCGCTGGTGTGCGGCGCGTAGATCAGCCCCGCCGCCTCGAGATCGGCCATCACGTTGCGCACGGAGGCGGGCGACAGCGACATCGGCAGGATGCGCGATAGATTGCGCGAGCCGACCGGGTCGCCCGTCGCGAGATAGCTCTCGACGATGCGCCGGAAGATCTCCCGCGAACGATCGTTGATATCCACCAGCGTCCCGCCGGCGTGGGGAAAGACGTCCTTGATCATCTCATCCGACAGCAGCCCGGAATCGGCCCGGTTCCAACCTTGAGTGTGGGCATGGACCCGCCCGCGATCAAGACGCCGGCTTGCGGTCTCGGGCCGGCGGGCCTAGAACCCCCTTCCCTGATCGACACCTTCCCGGAGAGGCCATGCGCCCGTCCAAACGCGCCGCCGACGAGCTTCGCAAGGTCAGCCTCGAGCGCGGCGTCGCCCGCTATGCCGAGGGCTCGTGCCTGGTGAAGTTCGGCGAAACCCACGTCCTGTGCACGGCCAGCCTGGAGGAGCGCGCCCCGCCGTGGCTTCGCGGCACCGGCAAGGGCTGGGTGACGGCGGAATACGCCATGCTGCCGCGCGCCACCCACGAGCGTACCCGCCGCGAGGTGACGGCCGGCAAGCCCTCCGGCCGAACGCAGGAGATCCAGCGCCTGATCGGCCGCTCGCTGCGCTCCGTCGTCGACCTGGCGGCGATCGGGGAGAAGCAGATCGTGATCGACTGCGACGTGCTGCAGGCGGACGGCGGCACGCGGACCGCCGCCATCACCGGCGGCTGGGTGGCGCTGCACGACTGCCTGCAATGGATGCGCGGGCGCTCCATGGTCTCCGGCAATCCGCTGCGCGACCACGTGGCGGCCATCTCGTGCGGCGTCGCGCAGGGCGTGCCGGTGCTCGACCTCGACTACGCCGAGGATTCCAGCGCGGAAACGGACGCCAATTTCGTCATCACGGGCGCGGGCGGCCTCGTCGAGGTGCAGGGCACCGCCGAGGGCAAGCCGTTCTCCGAGGAGGAGCTGCTGGCCATGCTGCGCCTGGCGCGGCAGGGCGTCGGCCGGCTCATCGAGCTGCAGAAGCTGGCGGTGATGTGACCATGGCGCGCCAGCTCGCGGGAAAGGTCGTCATCGCCACGCACAACTCCGGCAAGCTGCGCGAAATGCGCGAGCTGCTGGCCCCGCACGGCGTCGAGGCCGTCTCGGCCGGCGAACTCGGCCTGCCGGAGCCTGACGAGACGGGCGACAGCTTCCTCGCCAACGCGCGCATCAAGGCGAGCGCCGCCGCCGACGCGACGGGACTTCCCGCCATCGCCGACGACAGCGGGCTGTGCGTGGCGGCGCTGGAAGGCGCGCCCGGCATCTACTCGGCGCGCTGGGCCGGGCCGGACAAGGACTTCGCCCACGCCATGCGGACGGTCGAGGACGCCGTGCGCGACAAGGGCGGCGACGACCGGCGCGCCTGGTTCGTGTCGGCGCTCTGCGTTGCCTGGCCGGACGGCCATGTCGAGGAGTTCGAGGGGCGCGTCGACGGTGTGCTGGTGTGGCCGCCGCGCGGCGACGCCGGATTCGGCTACGACCCCGCGTTCCTGCCGGAGGGCCACTCGCGCACCTTCGGCGAAATGACTTCGGACGAGAAGCACGGGCTGCCGCCGCGCGGCCTCGGCCTGTCGCACCGGGCGCGGGCCTTCCTGATGCTCGCCTCGGCTTGTCTCAACGGGCGCGACTGACCGGAAACCATCGCGTCGGCCGCAGCCGGGCCGTCCGCGCCTTTCCCTTGCTTTCGCGGCGTCGAGCCCCCAAACAGGCGCCATGAGCACATTGCCGCCCTTCGACGCCGGCTTCGGGGTCTATGTCCATTGGCCCTTCTGCGCGTCGAAGTGCCCGTATTGCGACTTCAACAGCCATGTCCGCTTCCAGCGCGTCGACGAGCCGCGCTTTGCGGCGGCGTTCGCGCGCGAGATCGCGCACCAGGCGGAAATGACGCGGGGGCGCACCGTCGGCAGCATCTTCCTCGGCGGCGGCACGCCCTCCCTGATGCAGCCCGGCACCGTCGCGGCCGTGCTGGACGCCATCGCCGCGAACTGGACGGTCGCCCCCGACGTCGAGGTGACGCTGGAGGCCAATCCCACCAGCGTCGAGGCGGGCCGTCTGCGCGGCTACCGCGCCGCCGGCGTCAACCGCGTTTCGCTGGGCGTGCAGGCCATGAACGACGTGGACCTGCGCGCCCTCGGGCGGCTGCACTCGGTCGAGGAGGCGATGCACGCGGTGGAAACCGCCAATTCAGTGTTCGGGCGCACCTCGTTCGACCTGATCTACGCCCGCCCGGGTCAGACGCCGGCGGCGTGGGCGGCGGAACTGGACGAGGCCATCCGCCGCGCGGCGGAGCATTTGTCGCTCTACCAGCTCACCATCGAGCCGGGGACGGTGTTCGAGCGCCTGCGCGACGCCGGCAAGCTCGTGACGCCTGAGCCGGAGGTGGCGCGCGCCCTGTTCGACACGACGCGGGACGTTTGCGAGCGCCACGGCCTGCCGGCCTACGAGATCTCCAACCACGCCCGTCCGGGCGCGGAGTGCCGGCACAACCTCGTCTATTGGCGCTACGGCGAGTACGCCGGCGTGGGGCCGGGCGCGCACGCGCGGCTGGTGACCGACTCCGGCCGGCTGGCGCTCTCCACGGAGCTGTCCCCCGAAGCCTGGCTGGAGCGCGTCGAGACGGTCGGCCACGGCATCGTCGAGACCGAGCGCCTGTCGCCCGAGGCGGAGGGGGACGAATTCCTGCTCATGGGGCTGCGGCTGACCGAGGGGATCGACCCCGAGCGCTTCGCGCGCCTGTCGGGCCGTCGCATCGACCAGGCGCGCCTGCGCGAGTTGCGCGCCCAGGGCCTGGTGGAGAGCCTGACCGACGGCCGCCTGCGCGTCTCCCGCGAAGGCTTCCCGGTGCTCGACGCCATCGTGGCCGACCTGGCGGCCTGAGCCGCCAGGCCGCCGCGTCAGGTGCCCGCCGCGAAGGCGCGCGGAGCCGGGCTCAGCACGCCGCCGCCGGCCTGATACACGGCAAGACCGCGCTGGTTGACGCCGTCCGGCCGGAAGCGGAACAGGCCGTCGGTGCCGATGACGCCGTCCGGGTTGGTCAGCGTCGCCTCGCTCAGCCCCGCCACGCCGGACTTGGCGAACAGCGCCTCCACCAGGAACACCGCGTCGTAGGCGAGGCTGGCGCTGCGCACCGGATCGCCGCCGAACTTGGCGCGGTAGCGCGACGCGAAGCCGCCATACCCTGCCCGGTCGGGCGCGGCGTACCATCCGCCCTGGACGGTCTTGATCGAGGTGACGCGCGGGTCGTCCCACGCCGAGGTGCCGAGGAGCTGGACCTTGCGCCCGTCGAGGCCCGCCGCCGCGATTGCGCCGGCCGCCGCCGCCATGCCGTCGCCGTTCTCGGGCAGGAACAGCGCGTCGACGAGGTCGCCCATCGCGGCGATGCGCTGGGCGGAGGCCGCCAGCGCGGCGCGGTCGTTCGTCGTGTAGCGCTCCATCGCCGCGACGCGGACGCCGCGCCGGGCGGCCGACTCCTGGAAGGCGGCGGCGACCACGTTGCCGTAGGCCGTGTTCGGCACGAGGGCGGCGATCGACTTCTTGCCGCGCGAGCTGGCGTACTCGACGATGCGGTCCACCTCGGTTTCCGGCAGGAAGCTCAGCAGGTAGACGCCCGGTCCGGCGACGCTGGAATCGGTGGAGAAGGCGATGACCGGCTTGCCGGCCCCGCGCGCCACCTGCCCGACCGCCTGCACGGACGGCGCGATCAGCGGGCCGACGATGACGTCGACGCCTTCCGCCAGCGCCTGCTGCGCCGCGGCGCGCGCGCCGTCGGGCGTGCCGCCGTCATCCTTGACCAGCAGCTGCACCTTCGGATTGTTGAATTCGGCCGCCGCCATCTCGGCGGCGTTGCGCATCGCGACGCCCGCCGCCCCGACATTGCCGGCCGCCGAGACCGGCAGGATGACGCCCACGCGCAGTCCGCCCGGCACCGGCGGCGGAGCCTCCGCCTGGGGCGTCGGGCTCGCGCCCAGATTGCTCAGTCCGGGAATGTTCGGCCCGCCCGAGCAGGCGGCCAGGATCCCCGCCACGAGGCCCGCCGCGGCGATCCGCGCCGCGCGCCGCGCTTCGTCCGTCCATCCGCGTGTCATGGCTTGAAACGGCACGTCAGCGATCCTCCTGCAGGCGGGGCGGCGCGGGCGCGCTTCGAAGGTTGCGCGTGGCCGCCCGAATTCCAATAAAATCCGGCGTTATTCGACGAAACTTGTCTTTCATTCTCATTAAACCCGATGCATCGGGCGCTGCAAAGCTTGGCGAAGCTCTGGCTCGCGTGCGAAGGTCGAAACTCACCGGAGCCGTCATGAGCCAACCCCACGACCCGCACGCCGCGTCCCGCCGGTCGACGCACGCGCCCTCCTCCTTCACCGCCTTCGGAATCCGCGCCGAGGCGACGCCGCTCGCCCCCGGCCTGCACGTCGTCGCGACGCCGATCGGCAATTTGGGCGACATTTCGTTCCGCGCGCTGTCGACGCTGGCGGCCGCCGATGCGATTCTCGCCGAGGACACGCGGGTGACGAAGACGCTGCTCGCCCATTACGGCATCGCGACGCCGCTCGTCGCCTATCACGAGCACAACGCCGCCGAGATGCGCCCGCGCGTGCTGCAGCGGCTTCGCGAGGGTCAGCGGCTCGCCCTCGTCTCGGACGCCGGCACGCCGCTGGTGTCGGACCCCGGCTTCAAGCTGGTCGAGGCGGCCCAGGCCGAGGGGCTGCGCGTCTCCACCGTGCCGGGCGCGTCCGCCGTGCTCGCCGCCCTGGTGGTGGCGGGACTGCCGACGGATCGGTTTTTCTTCGAGGGCTTCCTGCCGCCACGAGCCGGCGCGCGGCGCGAACGGCTGGAGGCCCTGCGTTCGATTCCCGGCACGCTGGTGTTCTTCGAATCGCCGCGCCGCGTCGCCGAGATGCTGGCCGACGCCGCCGAGGCGCTGGGACCCCGCCCGGCCGCCGTGGCGCGCGAACTGACCAAGATGTTCGAGACGGTGCGGCGCGGCCCGCTGGACGCGCTCGCCGCGCAGTTCGCCGCCGAGCCGACCCCGAAAGGCGAGATCGTCGTGCTGATCGGCCCCCCCGGCGAGGACGCGGCCCCGCGCGCCAGCGACGCCGACCTCGACGCCCGCC
Organism: Alsobacter ponti; assembly: GCF_024294805.1. Classification (GTDB taxonomy): domain Bacteria; phylum Pseudomonadota; class Alphaproteobacteria; order Rhizobiales; family Beijerinckiaceae; genus Alsobacter; species Alsobacter ponti. Next base: position 162,929 of record NZ_JANCLU010000004.1, on the reverse strand, counting down.
TGGCGGAGCTTCTGGAGACGCTTTCGGTGAAGGACGCGGTCGACGTGGCGGCCCAGGAGACCGGCCTGCCGCGCAAGCGCGTCTACGCGCGCGCCGTCGCGCTGGTGAAGCGATGAGCGCCCGCGCCCCGGCGCAGCGCCGCGCCGCGCTGCGCCGCGGACACTGGGCGGAGTTCGCCGCCGCCGCCGTGCTGACGCTCAAGGGCTATCGCATCCTGGCGCGCCGCTATTCCGGCGGGGGCGGCGAGATCGACCTGGTGGCGCGCCGGGGCGACACGGTCGTCTTCGTCGAGGTGAAGGCGCGCGCAGACCTGCTCGCCGCCGGCTGGGCGATCACGCCCGAGAAACAGCGGCGCTTCGCCCGCGCGGTCGACCACTGGCGGGCGCGCCATCCGTGGAGCACGGGCTTCACGCTGCGCTGCGACGCCGTGCTGGTCGCCCCGGCGCGTTGGCCCCGCCATGTCGAGGACGCGTTCGGCCTTCCGGCCTGAGCGTCGCCGCGCGCCCGGCAGCCCTGCCGGCGTCACGGTTGCCTCGCGGGGCCGAAGCGGGCAATGGTGCGCCGCATCGACACCGCCCGCTTCGGGGAGCCGCCCATGACGCTGAACGTCGCCGTCCAGATGGACCCCATCGACAAGATCAACATCGCCGGCGACTCGACCTTCGCGCTCATGCTCGAGGCCCAGGCGCGCGGCCACCGGCTGCACTACTACACGCCGGACCAGCTCTCGATGCGCGACGGCCGCGTCACCGCGACCATGCGGCACGTCACGGTGCAGGACGTGAAGGGCGCGCATTTCGACCTCGGCGAGCCGGAGAAGCGCGATCTGGCGGAGGTCGACGTGGTGCTGCTGAGGCAGGACCCGCCCTTCGACCTCGCCTACATCACCACCACCCACCTGCTGGAGCGCGTTCATCCGCGAACGCTGGTCGTCAACAATCCCCAGCATGTCCGCAACGCGCCCGAGAAGATTTTCGTCACCGAGTTCCCGGACCTGATGCCGCCGACGCTGATCACCCGCGACAAGGCGGAGATCGAGGCGTTTCGGGCCGAGCACGGCGAGATCGTGATGAAGCCGCTGTACGGAAACGGCGGCGCGGCGGTGTTCAAGGTGGCGGAAAAGGACCCGAACTTCGGCTCGCTCTACGACCTGTTCTCCGTCACCTTCCGGGAGCCCTGGGTCGTCCAGCGCTTCCTGCCGCAGGTGAGCGAGGGCGACAAGCGCATCATCCTGGTCGACGGCGAACCGCTGGGCGCGGTCAACCGCGTGCCCGCCGCCAACGACATCCGCTCGAACATGGTGCGCGGCGGCGCGGCCGAGACGACCCAGCTCAGCGACCGCGAGCGCGAGATCTGCTCGCGCATCGGCCCGGCGCTGCGCGAGATGGGGCTGATCTTCGTCGGCATCGACGTGATCGCCGGCAACCTCACCGAGATCAACGTCACCTCCCCCACCGGTCTGCGCGCCATCAAGCGCCTCGGCGGCCCCGATCTCGCCATGTCGATCTGGGAGTGCATCGAGGACAAGCTGGCGCGCTGAGGGCGCGCCGCTCCCTCCTGTCAGGCGGCCCGGTTCACCGTGACAGTGAGTTCGGGCTTGCGGTTGATCGTCTGGAACACGACGCAGTAGCGCTCCGTCAGCTTCAGCAGCGTGTCGATCTTGTCCTGCGGCGCGTCGGTGTCGATGTCGAACGCCAGCCGGATCTCGCGGAAGCCGACCGGGGCCTCGCGGTCGACGCCCAGCGTGCCGCGGAAGTCGAGGTCGCCCTCGGCCCGCACCGTCCCCTTGCGCAGCGGAATCTCGAGCGCGGTGGCGACCGCCTTCAACGTCACGCCGGCGCAGGCCACCAGCGCCTCGAGCAGCATGTCGCCCGAGCACAGCTCCAGGCCCGTGCCGCCGGAGGCCGGATGCAACCCCGCCACGGCGAGCGCCCGGCCGGTCTCGACCTTGCAGGCGATCTTCGACTCGTCCAGCTCGCCGGTGGCGCGCAGCGTGATGACCGCCGCTTCCGGGTTCTCCCGGTATTTCGACTTGATGGGAGCCTGGAGGGCGCGCAGGGCGTCGGCGTCGATGGCGTCCATGGATGGGTCTCCTTCGGGGGTGTTCACCACCAGAGCGCGTCGCCCTGGGCGGCCGCGCGGTCCCGTTCGACGTCGGGCGCGCGAAGCGATCTGTCCAGCGCGTTGAGCACGCGCCGCTTGGCCTTGTCAAATCCCACGCCGAGCCTGTCGCGCGGACGCTCGGCATGGACAGAGATCGTCTCGTAGACGCGGCCGGGGCACGGGCGCATCACGACGACCCGGTCGGCCAGCGTGACGGCCTCCTCCACGTCGTGCGTGACGATGACGATGGTCTGCCGGCCCGCCTCCCACAGCGACAGCAGGTGCTCGTGCAGGCTGGCGCGGGTGAAGGCGTCGAGGGCGGAGAAGGGCTCGTCGAGCAGCAGCACCTTGGGGCTGGTGACGAAGGCGCGGGCAATGGCGACGCGCTGCTGCTGGCCGCCCGAGAGCTCGCGCGGCCAGCGCGCGCCGTAGTCGGCGAGCCCGACCCGCGCGAGCGCGTCCGCCACCCGCTCCAGCCTCTCGGCGCGCGGCCGGTCCACCAGGCCGAACCCGACATTGTCGGCGACGCTGAGCCAGGGGAGCAGGCGGGGCTCCTGGAACACGATGCCCACGGCCGGGTGCGGCCCCTCGATGGTTTCGCCGTCGACGGCGATGCGCCCGCCCGTCGCGCGGTCGAGCCCGGCGACGAGGCGCAGCAGCGTCGTCTTGCCGCAGCCGGAGCCGCCGACGACTCCGAGGATTTCGCCCGCCTCGAGCGCGATGGAGACGTCCGAGAGGGCGCGGGTGCCGTCGGCGTAGGTCTTGGTGAGACGCTCGATGGTGAACATCACAGGCTGCTCCGCGCCGTGTCCTGCCAGCGCACCAGCGGCCGCGTGGCGGCCACGAGCACCGCGTCGCAGATCTTGCCGAGCACCGCGAAGGTGATGATGGCGGCGAGGATCTGGTCCGGCTTGCCGATCTGCTGGCCGTCGACGAGCAGGTAGCCGAGCCCTTCCGAGGCGCCCATGAATTCGGCCGCCACGACGAACATGAAGCCGAGCCCGAGCCCGGAGCGCAGGGCGATCAGCCACTCCGGCAGGACGGCCGGGAGCATCACCCGCCGCACCATCCCGGCCTGGGACAGGCGGAAGACGCGGCCGACTTCCAGGAGCTTGCGGTCGATGCCCTCGATGGCGCCGGCGACGCCGAGATAGACGGGGAAGAACACGCCCACGGCGATGAGCGCCACCTTGGACGCCTCGAAAATGCCGAGCCAGAGGAGGAACAGCGGCACCCAGGCGATGGACGGCACCGCGCGCAGGGCCTGCAGCGTGGGATCGAAGATGCGGCGCGACAGTTCGGACGCGCCGGCGAGCGCCCCCATGAGCGTGCCGGCGACCGCCCCCAGCGCGAAGCCCGCGAGCACGCGCATCAGCGTGGCGATGATGTGCGTGGTCAGCTCGCCGGACCGCGCCAGCGCCGTCAGGGCGGCGAAAATGCGCGAGGGCGGCGGCATCAGCCGGCCCTGGGCGAGGCCGAAGCGGACGGCCAGCTCCCAGCCGAGCGCCAGCGCGAGCGGCAGCGCCAGCCCGATCAGCCAGCGGCCGGGTGCGTGAACGCGCGAGCGCGGCGCCTGGGGGGGCGCCGCGTCGACGACATCCGTCAGAGGGGAGGTCGACGGAGCGTTCATGGGTCTAGAGTCTCGCGCTGCTGCCGGGCCGGGCCCGAACCTGCGTCCTCACTGCGTGGTGGACGGGAGGTACTTCGGTTCGATCAGCGCCGCAACACTCGCCTTGACGTCGACGCCCGACTCGATGACGCCGGCCTCCTGCAGGGCGAGCCCGGCGGCGAGGATGGAGTCGGCCTGCGGCTTGCCGATCGGCCCGTGGGTCAGCTCGGTGCGCTCCAGCTGGCGGGCGATGACGGCGTCCGGCAGCTTGGTGGCGGCGACCAGCGTCTTGGTCAGGTCGGCGGGGTTGGCGAGCGAGGCCTTGCGGGCCTGCTCGTAGACCTTGAGGACGCGCTTGACGATCTCGGGGTTGGCGGCGGCGAACTCCTCGCGGACGTTCAGCACGCCCCAGGTATTGGCCTCCGGCTTGCGGTAGAACAGGCGGGCGCCGCCCTCGATCTCGGCCGACGCCATGATCGGGTCGAGTCCGGCCCAGGCCTCGACGTCGCCGCGCTCCAGGGCGAGGCGGCCGTCGGCGTGCTGGAGGAGGACGAGCTTGACGTCCTTCTCGGTCAGCTTGGACTCGGCGAGGGCCCGGACCAGGAAGATGTGGGGATCGGTGCCGCGGGTGACGGCGACGCGCTTGCCCTTGAGGTCGGCGACCGTCTTGATGGCGCTGTCGCCCTTGGTGACCAGCGCCGTCCACTCCGGCCGCGAGTAGACGTAGATCGACTGGATGGGATTGCCGTTGATCTTGCCGACCAGCGCCGCCGCGCCGGCGGTCGAGCCGAAATCGAGCGAGCCGGCGTTCAAGAATTCGAGCGCCTTGTTGGAGCCGGCGGACTGCACCCAGCGGATCGAGATGCCGTCCTTCTTGAACTCTTCTTCGAGCAGGCCCTTGTCCTTGAGGACGAGACTGACCGGATTGTAGGTCGCCCAGTCGATGCGGATTTCCTTGACGGCCTGCGCCCGGGCGGCGGTCACGCCCAGCGGCAGGGTCAGGCCGAGGGCGGCCAGCAGGCCCAGGGTGATGCGGCGGTTGATCGTGAACATCGGTCCTCCAGTTCCACGCTGCAGGGACGCGGTCGAGGGCCAGGCCGGAGAAACCGGAACGCCCGCGGCGCTTTAGCTGCATTTGTCCAGGCGACCGGACCCGTTCCGGCCACCTTCGCGCCCAGCAAGCTGCTCGCTCAAATCGGCGCGTGTTTGTTTTGTAGATCGACGCGTTCTTTATGTCAAACAAAATACGGCAGGAAAATGCCGCATCTTCTATTCACAAACTTTTCTGTAAATATGCCGCGCGGAAAGGCCGGAGAGGACCATGGAGCGAGGTTTTCGTTCGAATCAGGCCCGATAAACGCCCATTTTCCGCGCCGAACACGGCGCGGAAATGGGCCACGATCCGATCATCGCATGCGGTGGTCCGCCGCGATCGGGACTTCCGTGGAAAAGAGGGTCGAAGAAATTGAAAAGGCGCGGCCGGCCGGGCCGCGCCGTTCGTCATTCCGCCGGCATGCCGGTCGGCACGCCGACCATCCGGTCGCGCCGGAAGACGATCCAGGCGAACAGGATCATGTCGGCGAAGATGAGCAGCGAGGCGATCGCCGCCAGCGGCTCGGCGGCGTCGCGGCCCGAATGCACCAGGCCGACGCCCAGCGCCATGATCACCGTCGCGACGATCCACACCCATACCTGCGCCACCGCGACGCGGGTGCGGTCGAGGGCCGGGTGAAGGTGGTAGAAGATGCCCATCAGGAACAGCGACACCCAGCCCAGCAGGTTGAGGTGGGCGTGGCCGGGATGGGTCACGTGGTCGCCGGAGATGGCCATGGCGAGGCCCCATCCCATGCCCACGAGGACGAGCAGGACAGCGGCCTGGAAGCTCAGAGACGACGCTTTCATTGGGGGGACCTCCGACGCACGGGGGTTATCGGACTTGGCCAGTGTCTCACCGCGTTGCGGGTTCCACAATCCAAGATTGCAATATTCCCGCTGACAATTGCGGCCCGCCCTTCGATTGCGGCGCGCCCGCCGCCTGCCTATCATGCGCGCTCGCGACGCCCGGATTTTCGATGACCCGCTTTCTTCTCGTCGCGCTCGGCTACGTCATGCTGGCCGGCGCCTTCGTCAGTCTCGTCGTCGACGGCACGCGCTCCATCGCCTCGTCCGCCGTGGCGGCCACCTCGCTGCGGGCGGCGCTCGACAAGGCATGGCCGGCGCTCGTGCCGGCCATGCGCGGCGCCGTCTCGCAGCTTTCGCCCGTGCTGTGGGACCCGGTGGCGGCGTCGGTGCTGGCGGTGCCGCTGGCGCTGGCGCTCGCGGTTCCCGGCGTGCTGCTGGTCGTCGCGTTGCGCCGGCGCGAGCCCGAGATCGGCTTCGACACGCGGGCCTGACCCTCACGCGATCCTGATGCGCGGGGGCTCGCCAATCCGGGCCGGCATCGCCACATTGGGACGGCACGAGCGAGGTACCCCATGTTCTCCATGCGCAAGCGCCTGACGGTCCCCACCCCCGAGGAGAGCCTGGCTGGGCGGCCGCAACCGTTGCCGACGGCCGAGCGCCATTTCGTCAACGGCGAGCGGCTCAAGGGCCCCTACCCCCCGGGCGCGGAGATCGCCTATTTCGGCCTGGGCTGCTTCTGGGGCGCGGAGCGCGCCTTCTGGACGCTGCCGGGCGTCATCGTCACCGCCGTCGGCTACATGGGCGGCGCGACGCCGAACCCCACCTACGAGGAAACCTGCACCGGCCTCACCGGCCACACCGAGGCGGTGATGGTGGTCTACGATCCCTCGCGCCTCTCCTACGACACGCTGCTCAAGACGTTCTGGGAAAGCCACGACCCCACACAGGGCATGCGGCAGGGCAACGACGTCGGCACGCAGTACCGCTCGGCGGCGTACTGGACGAGCGACGCCCAGCGCGACGCGCTGGCGCGCTCGCGCGCCGCCTACGAGCAGGCGCTGGCCGCCAGGGGCCTCGGCCCGATCACCACCGAGCTCGCCCCCGCCGGGCCGTTCTACTTCGCCGAGGACTACCACCAGCAATATCTCGCCAGGAACCCGCGCGGCTATTGCGGCCTCGGCGGCACCGGCGTCTCCTGCCCCATCGGCCTCGGCGTCGCCAGCGCGGGGTGAGCGGGGCCGGGTTTCGGACGCCCGCGGCGAAGCTGAAAGGGCGGACGCCAGTCCGCCTGTCCCGTTCCCGGAGCCATCTCCCGGAGCGGAAAGGGCGGACGCCCGCCCGTCCCGTTCCAGGAACCCCGCATCCGCTCTGGATCGGTGCGGCGCAAGCCGCAACCCGTCCCCGGGATGCCGGAGCCTTGGCGGAGGCAGGCCCGGGGCCCAGCGAATGGATGATGCCGCGAAGCGGCGCTTTATCAGCCTTTTCATTTGGACGCGCTAACGCGCGACATATTGCGCTGGGCCCCGGCTCCGGTTCCGCAGTCGCTGCACCGGGCCGGGGACGGGCGGGCCGGAGGCCCGCGCGGCGTTCAGCCCAGCCCTCCCCCCTACGGCGCGGAGAGGACGATGCGGCAGGCGGGGGGGAGTTGGGCGAGGGTCAGCGGCGGGGCGGGCTTGCTCGGCTTGGGGTGCATCGCCTCGTCGGTGAACCACCACGCCAGCTCCGCGCCGCAGCCGTCGCCGCCGGGCGGCGGGGTCTGCCTCATGCAGCCCGCCTCGCGGGCCGGACAGGCGAGGCGGACATGGGTGTGGTAGTTGTGCCCGTAGATCGGTCGCACCTTGCCGAGCCAGTCGCGGTCGGTCCCCGCCTCGCGGCACAGCGCCTTCTTGATCGCCGGATTGACGAAGACGCGCTCGACGCCGGGCTGCTCGGCCAGCGCGCGGATGAGCGCGCGGTGGGCCGGCGTCCAGCGCTCCGGGATCACGTCCCTGCCGTCGGCGGCGACCAGGTTCACCGGCTCCATGTCCTCGCGCTCCTGGCGCGACAGCACGCGCGGCGGCATCGGCGTGAGCCAGATGTCGGCGTCGAGCCCGATCTGGTGCGAGGCGTGTCCGCTCCTCATCGGCCCGCCGCGCGGCTGGGCGATGTCGCCCACCAGCAGGCCGGGCCAGCCGGTGAGCGCGGGAACCCTGGCCGAGAACGCGGTGAGAAACGAGACGAGCCGGGGATGCCCCCAGTTGCGGTTGCGCGACAGGCGCATCGCCTGCCAGTGCGGCCCCTCCGCCGGCAGCATCTCCCCGCCCGCGAGGCACCCCCGCGCGTAGGAGCCGATCGCCCCCTCCCGCAACGCCGCCGGCCGCCCCGCCGCCCCGAACAAATCCCGCGCCGCCGGCTCCGCCGAAACAGCGGGCGAAGCGACCACAAGCGACAGTCCCAAGGCGGCGAGGCCGCGCGCGAAGGCGGATGCAGGCATGGCCGAATCATGCACGGCGGTGGATAGACTGTCCATGCCGGGCCGGGCCTTCCTGGCCGGCGAGCCCGTCGATCCGGACGGCGACGAGCCCGACGCCTGAGCGCCCTCAGCTGTCCATTTTGAGGGCGGCGATGAAGGCTTCCTGGGGGATTTCGACGCGGCCGAACTGGCGCATGCGCTTCTTGCCCTCCTTCTGTTTGTCGAGGAGCTTGCGCTTGCGCGAGATGTCGCCGCCGTAGCACTTCGCCGTCACGTCCTTGCGCAGGGCCGAGATGGTTTCGCGGGCGATGATCTTGCCGCCGATGGCCGCCTGGATCGGGATCTGGAACAGGTGCTGCGGGATCAGCTCCTTCAGCTTCTCGCACATGGCCCGGCCGCGGCTCTCGGCGCGGGTGCGGTGGACCAGCATGGAGAGCGCGTCCACCGGCTCGGCGTTGACGAGGATCGACATCTTCACGAGGTCGCCGGGCTTGTAGTCGGTGATCGCGTAGTCGAACGAGGCGTAGCCCTTCGAGATGGACTTCAAGCGGTCGTAGAAGTCGAACACCACCTCGTTGAGCGGCAGGTCGTACACCACCATGGCGCGGGCGCCGACATAGTTGAGGTCCACCTGCGAGCCGCGCCGGTCCTGGCACAGCTTGAGGATGGAGCCGAGATATTCGTCCGGCGTCAGGATGGTGGCGCGGATCCAGGGCTCGGCGATCTCCTCGATCTTCATCGGGTCCGGCATGTCGGCCGGGTTGTGCAGCTCGATCTCCTCGCCGTCGCGCAGCTTGATGCGGTAGATGACCGACGGCGCGGTGGCGATGAGGTCGAGGTTGAACTCGCGCTCCAGCCGCTCCTGGATGATCTCGAGGTGCAGCAGGCCGAGGAAGCCGCAGCGGAAGCCGAAGCCGAGCGCGGCGGAGGACTCCATCTCGAACGAGAAGCTGGCGTCGTTGAGGCGCAGCTTGCCCATCGCGGCGCGCAGATCCTCGAACTGCGCCGCGTCGACCGGGAAGAGCCCGCAGAACACCACCGGCTGGGCCGGCTTGAAGCCGGGCAGCGCCTTCGCCGTCGGCCGGCGCGTCTCGGTGATGGTGTCGCCGACGCGCGTGTCGGCCACCTGCTTGATCTGCGCCGTGATGTAGCCGACCTCGCCCGGGCCGAGCTGGGCGACGTCCGCCATCTTCGGCTTGAACACGCCGATGCGGTCCACCTGGTAGCGGGCCCCGGTGCCCATCATGGTGATCTCGGAGCCCTTGCGCAGCGCGCCGTCGACGACGCGCACCAGCACGACCACGCCGAGATAGGCGTCGTACCAGCTGTCGACCAGCAGCGCCTTGAGGGGCGCGGTCTCGTCGCCCTTGGGCGGCGGCAGCTTGTTGACGATGGCCTCCAGCACGAGGTCGATGCCGATGCCGGTCTTGGCGGAGATCGGCACGGCGTCGGACGCGTCGAGGCCGATCACCTCCTCGATCTGCGCCTTGATGCGCTCGGGGTCGGCGGCCGGCAGGTCGATCTTGTTGAGGACGGGCACGATCTCGTGGTTGGCGTCGAGCGCGTGGTAGACGTTGGCGAGCGTCTGCGCCTCGACGCCCTGCGAGGCGTCGACCACCAGCAGCGAGCCCTCGCAGGCCGCCAGAGACCGGCTGACCTCGTAGGCGAAGTCGACGTGGCCGGGCGTGTCCATGAGGTTGAGGATGTAGGTCTTGCCGTCCTTCGCCTTGTATTCCAGGCGGACGGTGTTGGCCTTGATGGTGATGCCGCGCTCGCGCTCGATGTCCATCGAGTCCAGCACCTGCTCCACCATGTCGCGCTCGGCCAGCCCGCCGGTGGTCTGGATCAGCCGGTCGGCGAGCGTCGACTTGCCATGGTCGATATGCGCGACGATGGAGAAGTTGCGGATGTTGTCGATGGGGTGCGTGGTCATGCGCGGGAGATAGCAGCAGGGCGTGGCTTTTCCAAGCGCGCAGCGGGGAATGGGGCCGCCGCCGGCGGCCCGGCTCGCCGCGCCGCGCTTGCGCCAGCGCCGCCGCCCGCTACAGTGGCGCGCCAGAGAATCCGAGACGAAACGAGCGAAGAGCGGTGGAACCAGCCTCCCTTGCCCACGGAATAGACATCCGCGACGCGGAGGAGAGCGACCTTCCCGCCATCCTCGACATCTATAACGACGCCATCCTCAACACGACGGCCACCTTCACCACCCACGCGGTGAACCTGGAGAGCCGCCGCCTGCTGCTGCACGAGCGCCGCGTTCACGGCTATCCGTTCGTGGTGGCGACCATCGCCGGCGAGGTGATCGGCTTCGCCACCTTCGGCGAGTTCCGCAAGGGCGACGGCTACGCCCACACGGTCGAGCACACGATCTACGTTCACCACCACCACCACGGCAAGGGCGTCGGCAAGCAGCTCATGCCGGTGCTGATCGACGCGGCGCGCAAGCTCGGCAAGCACGCCATCATCGGCGGCATCGACGCCGGCAACGCCGCCTCGCTGCATTTCCACCGCACCTTCGGCTTCGTCGAGGCCGGGCGGCTGACCGAGGTGGGCTGGAAGTTCGACCGCTGGCTCGACCTCGTGCTCATGCAGAAAGTGCTGGACTGACCGCGCGGCCCCGCCACTGGCGCGGGGCATCGCGATCCGCTACGCCAACGGCTTCGCGTCCTCCGTCCACGGCCCGTCCTTGACCCTCCTCGTCTTTCTCTCGGGGCTCGCCAGCGCCTTGCTGCACGCCGGCTGGAACGCCGCCGCGCGGACGCGCCCGGACCCGGGCCACGCCGTGGCGAGCGTGGTCATCATGGCCGGGGTGCTGGCGATGCCCTTCGCCATCGCCTGGGGCCCGCCCCCGATGACAGCGTGGAAATGGCTGGCGATGGGCATGGTCACCAACATGCTGACCATGCGCGCGCTGATGGCCACCTATCGCCGCCTGCCCTTCGCCGTCGGCTACCCGCTGGTGCGCGGCGTCGCGCCGGTCGGGGTGGCCGGCATCAGCTTCGCGGTGTTCGGCGAGACGCCCTCGCCGCTCGCCATCGCCGGCATCGCCGCCATCTCGGCCGGCGTGCTGCTGCTGGGCGAATCGGCGCGCCGCGGCGTGACCTTCGACCGCGTCGGGCTGGCGCTGGCGCTGTTCGCCGGCGTGTTCAACGCGCTGTTCGTGGTCAGCGACGCGCAGGGCGTGCGCGCCACCGGCGACGCGCTGACCTACGGCTTCACCGTCTGCATCGTGAACTCGCTGAGCATGGCGGCGATGCTGGCGGTCGAGGGCGTCGACGTGCCGCGCATGCTGCGCAAGGAGGGCGGCTTTGGCTTCCTCGCCTCGATGGCCTCCACCGGCTCCTACTTGTTCATCCTCTACGGCTACGCGCACGGACCTTCCGGCGCGGTGTCGGCGCTGCGCGAGACGAGCCTGTTCATCGGCATGCTGCTCGCCGCCACCGTGCTGCACGAGAAGGTGGGCTGGCTGCGCTGGTGCGCGGCGGCGATGGCGGTGGCCGGCATCGCGCTGCTGCGGCTCTCGTAGCGTCCGGCGGCGTCTTCCGTTTCGTCGTTTTCCGTTTCATCAAGGGCTGGCGTAGTATGCTTCGCCGGGCGCGCCGCCGTCCGCGCCGGGAGGCCGTCATGCACCTGCACCGCCGTCGCCTGCTGCTCTCCGGCGCGGCCCTCGCCGCCGCCCTGGGTCTGCCCGGGGGCGAGGCGCGCGCCGCCGCCTCGGCGAAGGGGCTGACGGTCGTCTATATCAGCGCGCGCAACTGCCCGATCTGCCGCGAGTGGAACGCCACCAAGCGCGACGCCTTCGCGGCGCGCTGCGCTGCCAGGGGCGTGCCCTTCCGCGTGGTCGAGGTCGCCTCGTTCGGCGACATCCGCGTCGCCGCCGAGTGGCCGGACGATTTGCGCCCGCTGCTGGCGCAGTTCTCCGACAAGGGCGGCACGCCGCGCTTCCTGCTGGTCGACAACGGCAAGGTCGTCGGCAATGTGCTCGGCGCGCTGACCTGGCGCGAGGACCGCGCCGCCCCGGGCAACTGAGCGGTTCCGCCTACACCGCGCGGCTATGTGTCCGGCCGGAGGCGCCGAGATAGGCGTCGAAGCACGACGCCACGGTGCGCACCAGGAAGCGGCGGGCGTCGGTCACGGTCAGGCGCGCGCCGTCGAGGCCGACGACGCCGTCGTCGCGCAGCGCGGCGAGGCGCGGCGTCGCCGCCAGCAGCGCCGCCGCCGACGCGCCGTGGCGCGCGCACACCTCGTCCAGATCGACCGCGAAGTCGCACATCAGCCGCTCGATGATGTCGGCGCGCAGGCGGTCGTCCGCCGTCAGGCGGTAGCCCTTGGCGACGGGCAGCTCGCCGGCGGCGACGCGCTCGGCGTAGCGCGGCAGCTGCACCTCGTTCTGCACGTAGCCCTGCGGCAGCTTGCCGATCGACGACGCGCCGAAGCCGATCAGCGTGTCGGCGGGGTCGGTGGTGTAGCCCTGGAAGTTGCGGTGCAGCTCGCCCGCCTCCTGCGCCTTCACCATCGCGTCCTCCGGCAGGGCGTAATGGTCGAGGCCGATGCGGCGATAGCCGGCGGCGACGAGCGCGGCGGCGATGGCCTCGGCCTGGGCATGGCGCTCCGCCGTGTCAGGCAGGTCGGCCTCGGAGATCTTGCGCTGGTGCTTCTTGAACGAGGGCACGTGCGCGTAGCCGAACACGGCGAACCGGTCCGGCCGCATGGCGACGCAGCGCGCCACCGTATCGAGGCAGGACTGCACGGTCTGGTGCGGCAGGCCGTAGATGAGGTCGAAGTTCACCCCGGTGACGCCGATGTCGCGCAGGCCGCGCAGCGCCGCCAGCGTCTGCGCCTCGGTCTGGATGCGCGCGATGGCGCGCTGCACGACGGGATCGAAGCTCTGCACGCCGAGGCTGGCGCGGTTGACGCCGGCCTCGCCGAGCGCGGCGATCATCGCCGGCTTCAGCGTGCGCGGGTCGATCTCGATGGCCACCTCGGCGTCGGGCTCCAGCGCGAAGCGCTCGCGCAGCAGGCCCATCAGCGCGATGAACTCGGCCGGCTCGAGGATGGTCGGCGTGCCGCCGCCGAAATGGACGTGGCGCACGCTGAGCCGGCGCGGCAGCGCGTCGGCGACGAGGCCGATCTCGCGCCGCATCACCTCGAGATAGTCGGAGATCGGCGCCTGGTGCTTGGTGATGGTGGTGTGGCAGCCGCAATACCAGCACATCGAGCGGCAGAAGGGCACGTGCAGGTAGAGCGAGGCCGAAGCGCGCTCCGGCAGCGCCGCCAGCCAGGCGCGATAGGTCGCCTCGTCGACGGCGGGCGCGAATTGCGGCGCGGTGGGATAGCTGGTGTAGCGCGGCAGGCGCTCCTCGCCGTAGCGCAGCGCGATGGCGTGGTCGGCGTCCGTGCGGTCGGCGCTGGGCTGGACATGCTGGTTCATGGTCGGGCCTCGGGGGCAGGGGATCGACGGCCGGCGCGCGCGCCGGATCGTGGTCCTTCTACCCCGCCCCAGGGCGGTCCGATTTGTGATCGATCAAGGTCGCCGCGCTTTTCCGGGAAGCGGCTCGTCCGGGGCGCGCCGCGCGGTGGCGCGGCGGAGGAGGATCCGGATCGCGGGGCGACCCGGATGCTCGAAGGTCAGGGCGGGAGCGGCGAGCCCCTCCCGCGCCGGAAGATCACGGCATACGCAGATTGACCGCGGCTTCCTTGCCGGTCTTGCGGTCGGGCTCGACGTCGTAGGAGATCTTCTGTCCGTCGTTCAGGTTGCTGAGGCCCGAACGCTCGACGGCGCTGATGTGGACGAACACGTCCTTGCCGCCGCTATCCGGCTGGATGAAGCCATATCCCTTCGTGGCATTGAACCACTTCACGGTACCCGTCGCCATCGTCTCTCTCAATTCCAAGCCCGATAAGATGGCGAACTATTCGCCCTTACGGCTAACGACATCAAACGGAGCTTTTCGCGAAATTGCAAGCTTGAGCGCAAGTTAAGGCGTCGGGTCATCATACATCTAGAATTTTACTTGAAACGCCGACGCCCGCGCGGACGCCGCCGCGAGCGCCGCGCACGCCGACCTCGTAATTTCCCCGATGTACAACCTACCCGTGCAGTTTAGGCTGAAAACGAACCGAATCGCGCCCGCCTGAGCTGTCCCCCATGGCTAGAGCCGTCGTTTTCGCGCTTCTGGGCGCCCTTCTCGCCGCCGCGCCGGCCAGCGCGGAGCAGGCGTTTCCCGTGCGGCTGGCGAGCGCCACCGCGACGGGCGCGGCCACGTCGGGCCCCAGCGGCTGGGCGGATTTCTGCCAGCGCTACGCCAGCGAGTGCAACCACCCCCGCGTCCGCGCCGACGCCGCCCCGATCCCGCTGACCCCGGAGACCTGGCGGCTGATCGTCGCCATCAACCAGACGTTCAACGACGTCATCGTCGGCGTGCCCGACAACGAGCACTGGGGCGTGGTCGAGCGCTGGGACTTCGCCGAGGACGGGCGCGGCGACTGCGAGGATTACGTGCTGCTGAAGCGCCGCGCGGCCATAGCGCTCGGCCTGCCGCGCTCCTCGCTGCTGATCACGGTGGTGCTGGACACGCACGGTGACGGCCACGCCGTGCTGACCGTGCGCACCGACCGGGGCGACTTCGTGCTCGACAACCTGCGCGACGCCGTGCTGCCGTGGACGGAGACGGGCTACAAGTTCCTCAAGCGCCAGTCGGTCGAGAACGAGATGGCGTGGGCCGCCGTCGAAACGCCGGCCGACGCGCCGGCGCTGGTGGCCTCGAGCCGCTGACCGGCTCCGGCCGGCCGTCACACGCGGCGCGCCAGCGCGCCGACGGCGACGCCGACGAGCAAGGCGAGCCCCACTGACAGCAGCGGATTGTCCCGCACGTACTCGCTCATCCCGCCGGGCTGGCCGAGGTCCGGCAGCCAGCGCTCCGCGCGGCGGGCGGCGTCCCGTTCGTCCTGACGGATCAGCGCGTCGTCGTCCAGTACGCGCATGGCGTGGCCGAGGCGGTCGCCCTCGGCGCTGACGGTGAGGCGGACGCCCCGCCCGCCCGTCACCGGATTCATTTCGATTTCGTGGTCGCGGAAGCCCGCCCGCGTCAGCCGGTTGACGGCCTCGCTGGCGGCCGCCTGGCTGGCGAAGAAGGCGGAGGTGACTTGGCCGGAGGTGGCCTGGTTCTGGCCTGCTGACATCGACGCCTCGACAGCGAATGGGACCCGCCGGCGCGCGACGGCGACGGAGCGGAGAAGGGAAAGGACGTCGCCCGGGCGGGCCGGGCGACGTCGTCAGACGGTCGGACGCGTCCGCCGGCCCGCGATCGCGCCCCAGATAGCCAGGACGATGACCGCGCCGACGATCGCGCCGATGAAGCCGGCGCCTTCGCCCGCGTGGTACCAGCCGATGGCCTGACCAAGCCAGGTCGCCACGAAAGCCCCGATGATTCCGAGGATCGTGGTGAGGATGAAGCCGGAAGGCTCGTTGTCGCCGGGCATGATCAACTTGGCGATGACGCCCGCGACGAAGCCGATGATGATAGTCCACAGGATGCTCATGCCGGCACAACGCGGGCTCTCGCGGGAAAGTTGCAGGCGCTCGGGCCGAGTTTCATCGCGGCCCCGCTTGCGCCAAAAGTCTTGCCAACACTCTTGCATCCGCGCGGGGGGCGCACTAACCCGGCTCAGCGCTGCAAACTGGGCCCGGAGACCGGCATGACCCTCGACCCCAAGATCGTTGAAACCCTCTCCGCCGTGTCGACGGCCACCGTCACGACCATCCTGCTGAAGAAGGGGCTCCGCAACGTCTGGATGCGCGGCACGCGGCCGCTGCGTCCGGACCAGAAGCGCGTCGTCGGCCGCGCCTTCACGCTGCGCTTCGTGCCGGCCCGCGAGGACCTGGCGACGCCGGAATCGTGGTCGTCGCCGAAGTCGACGCGCGCCGCCATCGAGGCGATGCCGGAAGGCTGCGTCGCGGTGGTGGACGCCATGGGCGTGACGGACGCCGGCATCTTCGGCGACATTTTGTGCGCCCGCATGGCGAAGAAGGGCGTGGCCGCGCTCGTCACCGACGGCGTGGTGCGCGACCTCGCCGGCGTGCTCGGCACCGGCCTGCCGGTGTGGTGCCAGGGCCAGGCGGCCCCGCCTTCCGTCGCCGGCCTCACCTTCGTCAACTGGCAGGAGCCGATCGCCTGCGGCGGCGTCGCCGTGTTCCCGGACGACGTGGTGGTTGTGGATGCCGACGGCGCGGTGCTGATCCCGGCCGCCCTGCTCGACGCGGTGTTGGCCGAGGCCCCCGAGCAGGAGCGCATGGAGGCGTGGATCATGGACGAGGTCGCCAAGGGCGTGCAGCTGCCCGGCCTCTACCCCATGAACGCCGAGACGAAAGCCCGCTACCAGGCGGCCTTCGGCAGCCAGAAGGCCTGACGCGAGGCGGGCGAAAGCCCGCCCTCAAAAGTGCGGGCTCCCAGCCCGCACGTCCCCGGAGCGGTGCAGCGACAGCGGAACCGCATCCGGGGGCCAGCGCAATATGCCGCGCGTCAGCGCGTCCTGATGGGGTTTTCCAATTGAGCGCCGCTGCGCGGCAGCATCCATGCGCTGGGCCCCGGGCCTGCCTCCGCCAAGGCTCCGGCATCCCGGGGACGGGACGGGCGGGCGAAGGCCCGCCCTTTTTCGTTTGCGGGCTCCCAGCCCGCACGTCCCCGGAGCGGTGCAGCGACAGCGGAACCGCATCCGGGGGCCAGTGCACTATGGCGCGCGTCAGCGCGTCCTGATGGGGTTTTCCAATTGAGCGCCGCTGCGCGGCAGCATCCATGCGCTGGGCCCCGGGCCTGCCTCCGCCAAGGCTCCGTCCCCGGAGCGGTGCAGCGAAGCGGAACCGCATCCGGGGGCCAGCGCAATAGGGCGCGCGAAGCGCGTCCTTATCAAAAGGCCTGTAAAGCGCCCCTCAGGAGGGCCGCATGCCCGCGGTCTCGGGCGTGAAGGCGTCGATCAGCGGCGTCGGGCAGGCCAGGGCGAACAGGGCGTCGCGGTCGGCGATACGGATGCGGCTGCCCTCGAAGGCGACGCCGTGGCGCTCCAGCGCCGAGATGTTGCGCGACAGGCTCTCCGGCGAGCTGCCGAGCAGCGAGGCGAGCACGCGCTTCTTGAAGGGGAGCTCGATGACCTCCGACTCGTGCGCCTCGAGATGCGCGGCCAGCACCCAGTTGGCGAGGCGCTCGGTGGCGGTGCGAAGCTTCTGATTGTGCAGCTCGCGGATCGTGCGTCGGCACTGGTCCGACAGCTCGCGCGCCACGGCGGCGGCGAAGCCGACATCGGTCGTCATGGCGTTGCGCACGATCTGCGCCGGCGTCATCAAGAGGGTGGAGCGGGTCAGAGTCGTCACCGAGGCGAGCAGCGCCTCGTCGGCGATCACGGCCGACAGCACCACCGGCAGAGGCGCGCGAATGACCTCGACCGTCGCGTCGACGCCGCGATGATGGCCGGCGACCTCGACGGAGCCCTCGATCACGACGTAGAGGGAGTCTGGCCTCGTGCCCTGCTCCTGCAGCATCACGCCGGACGGGAAGACCTGGACGAAGCCCACCGAAGCGACCTGCCGCAGCGTGTCCTCGTTGGCGTCCTTGAATAGCGGGAGCGTCTTGATTCGGGCGACGTCCTCGGGGCGCATGGCAATCTCCGCGCTGCCGGCATGACGATTTCACGTCAGAACCGGGGTAATAAGTAGTTTTTCGAATAGCCAATGTTGACTACCGCTCAATCCTTTGTGCGCGCGCGCCCTGCTTTGCTCAAGTTTCCACTTGCGAAGAAGTGGGTCGTTTTGTTTCCAATCTACAAACGAAATCTGTGCTTATGCGCCCGGCCAAAGGTGGCCGCGGGGAGGCCGGCTCACTCGGCCCGGACGCTCTTGCGGCGCACCTCGGTGGCGAAGAGGTAGCCGACGCCGCGCACGCTTCGGATCAGCGACGGGGCGTTGGGCGGATCGATCTTCGAGCGCAATTTGCTGACGAGGACGTCCACCGCGCGACCCTCGGCGATCCACTGCCGGCCGTGAATGTGCTCGGCGATGGCGTCGCGCTCGAAGACGCGGTTGGGGCTCTGCGCCAGCAGCTCCAGCAGGCGGAACTGCGCCCCGGTCAGCTCGACGGAATGTCCCTGCGCGTCGCGCAGCGTTTGCGAGACAGTGTCGAGCTCGAAGCCGGCGAACTCGTACACGCCGCGGTCGCGGCCCGGCGCGCCGGCCGGGGCCATGCGCGCGTGCAGCTTGCGAATCCGCAGCGCCAGTTCGCGCGGCTCGACCGGCTTGGTGACGTAGTCGTCCGCCCCGAGCTCCAGCCCGAGGACGCGGTCGAGCGCCGAGCCGCGCGCCGAGACGACGATGATGCCGACCCCGGAGCTGGACAGCGACTTGATGAGATCGAACCCGCTGCCGTCGCCCAGCATGATGTCGACGACCGCCACGTCGGGCTTGTCGCGTGACAGTTTCCGCCCGGCATCGGCAAGATTCTGCGCCTCTTGAACGTCCATTCCTTCGGAACGGAGATACAGGGCCATGCTCTCGCGGGTCAGAGGCTCGTCTTCGATGAGCAACACTCGCACCGAACTGTCTCCCACTTCTCCCTAACCGTGACACTAAAATCCAGCTTGGACTTGACGATAATCACGAATAACGACGACAACATTGCCGAAGTTACGAATCCACCGCCTTGTTACACGCTGCCGTCGCCCGCGTCACCCAGCTCTAGCACGGCGTCGCGCGCCGCCTCGGTCGCCAAAGCGAGCGGTTCGGCGCCCTCCGCCACGTCGCCCGAATCGGAATCGGCCACCGCGCGCGCCATCTCGGCCGGGGCGCGCGCGCCGAACGCGCCGAGCAGGCTGACCATGCGGTGGGCGACGCGCTTCACCGCCGCGCCGTCGCCGGCCGCCGCCGCGCCGCGCAGCTCGGCGACGCGGTCGCGCGTCTCGTCGAGGAAGATGCCGCGAAGGCGGGCGAAGTTGTCGGCGCCGTAGAGGGCCCTGAGCGAGGCGAGATGGGCGGCGTCCACCGCCGGTCCGTGCGGGGTCATGCGGCGTCTCCCTCGGCGAGCGTTCGCAGGTACGCGCCTTTCGGCGTGGCGGGGTCGAGCAGCGCTTGCAGCTCGGTCAGCGCGAAGGGCTTGGCGAGCACATCGTCGAAGCCGACCTGCGCGGCGCGCTGCAACTCCGGCTTGCCGACCTGCGCCGTCATGGCGACGAGGCGCGCCGCGCCGCGCGGGCCGCCGAGCCCGCGGATGCGCCGCGCGGCGGCGAGCCCGTCCATCACCGGCATCTGGATGTCGAGCAGGATGGCGTCGAAGGGCGGCTGTTCCTCGACACGGGCCACCGCCTGCGCGCCGTTCTCGACCAGCACGGCGTCGTGCCCGAGCCGCTGCAGCAGCATCTGCACCAAACTGCGGTTGAGCGGCTCGTCCTCCGCCACCAGCACCCGCAGCGCATTCTCGGCGGGCGTCGGCGCTGGAAATGGCGCGACGGCGGCGGGCTCCGCAACGGCGGCGGGGCGGGCCTCGGCGGGCGAGAACGGCACCTCGATGTAGAACAGCGCGCCGGGCTCGCCCGAGGCCGCCAAGCCGATCTCGCCGCCGAGCAGCGACACGATGGAGCGCGAGATGGTGAGGCCCAGCCCGAACCCGGCGGCCCGGACGGTGGCGTCGCCGGAGCCCTGCACATAGGGCTCGAACAGGCGGTCGCGCAGCTCCGGCTCGACGCCGGGGCCGGTGTCCTGCACCTCCAGCCGCAGCGCCGGCGGCGCGCCGGGGCGGCTGTCGGCCAGCCGCGCCCGCACCGTCACGCGGCCGCTGCGGGTGAACTTGACGGCGTTTCCGACGAGGTTGAGCAGCACCTGTTGCAGGCGTTCGGGATCGCCGACGATGCTCTCCGGCAGGTCGGGGGCGACCTCGCCGACGACCTCGATGGGCCGGCCCTTCACCAGGATCAGCCCCTGCTCGACGGTTCTCTCCACCAGGCGTCCGAGAAGCACGGGCACGCGCTTGACCTCCGAGCGGCCGACCTCCAGCCGCGACAGGGACATCACGTCGCTGAGCAGCGCCACGAGGCCTTTCGACGTGCTCTGGATCGCCTCGACGTGGCGGCGCTGCTCGGGATCGAGGCGCGACAGGCGCAGCAGCTCGGCCATGCCGAACACCACGTTGAGCGGGTTGCGCACCTCGTGGCTCATGATGGCGACGAAGTCGGACTTGGCGCGGCTGGCGGCCTCCGCCGCCACCATGCCGGCCTCCAGCTCGGCGGCGAGCTGGCGCTGCGCCGACTGCAGCTGCACGACGACATAGGTGAAGCCGAGCACCAGCGCGCAGCCGGCCGCCGCGCCGATGCCGATGATTTCCACCATCGACTGCCAGCGCGACAGGTAGACGCCGTCCAGCGTGGTGGCGAAGACCATCACCGGATAGGTCGCCGCGCCCTGCGCCGCGACGATGCGCGTCGACACCTCGTTGTCGGCGAGGATGCGCGGCTCGGTGACCTCCCACGCGCCGGGGCCGAGCTCGCGGAAGCGCTTGAAGGCGGTGCTGGGGCCCAGCGACTTGCCGACGATGTTCTCGCGCTGCGGGTATTGCGCCAGCACGACGCCGTCCTGCCGCGCCAGCGTCACCGTCGCGGCGAGGTCGAGGTTCTTGTAGAAATCCGTGAAGAACTGGTCGCGCATGGTCACGCTGATCGCGCCCATGACGGAGCCGTGTTGGTCGAACAGCGGCCGCGCCAGCGGCACGCGCCATTTGCCGGTGATCTTGCTGACCGCCGCGTCGCCGATGAAGAAGCTGTCGTACGGCGCGGCCAGCGCGGCGCGCACGTCCGCGCCCTCCGTCAACTCCGAGGGGG
The DNA here is from genome assembly GCF_024294805.1 of Alsobacter ponti. Classification (GTDB taxonomy): domain Bacteria; phylum Pseudomonadota; class Alphaproteobacteria; order Rhizobiales; family Beijerinckiaceae; genus Alsobacter; species Alsobacter ponti. Next base: position 142,008 of record NZ_JANCLU010000004.1, on the reverse strand, counting down.
GAACGTCGGAGCCCGAGGCCCCGAGCAGCCTGCCGTCGCGGTCGTAGACCGCGATCGCGCCGACATTGCCGGAGGTGGCGGCGATCTCGGTGAGGCGGTTGGCCAGCTCGCGGTCGCTGCGCATGCGTTTCAGCTGGTCGGCGTCGCCGCCGCTCATCTGCGAGACGTCGTCGCGCGCCGCGACGATCACGAGGTCGGCGGCGCGCAGGGCCTGGTCGGCGTGGCCGGCCAGCACGCGCGCGAACTGCACCAGCGTGTTGCGCCACTGGTTGACGCTATCGCGCCGCGCCTCCGACACGAGGAACGCGGCGGCGATGACCACGAGCATGGCGATGGCCGCGCCAGAGCCGCCGAGAATCAGCGAAACCGACCCGTATCGCCCCACGTGGCGTGGCCGCGCGGGCGCGGCGTTCGTCTGTTCGGCCTGTCCACTCGGCACGGAGATCTCCAGCGGCGAGAACGTCGCCTGTCTGGGGTTAACTTAATACGAGTGACACCTCAATCCGTGATCACCACAATCCAGACAACACAGCAATCGTGCTAAGAAAAGTAAACGTCGACTTTGCAATTCGAGCAAACAATTTAAAGCTTATCTTTTGTTATGCTCAGAAGGCGGCGATCTTGTCTTGCCGGCGCACGGCCCCGTGCAGCCACGCGCCGTTGACGCCCAGCGCGTAGAGCGGCTGGAATCCCTTTCTCTCCGTATCCGGCCGCACCGCGTCGGCCAGGTTGTCCAGCACCAGCCGGGCGCCGTCAGCGTCGGCCACCAGCACGGCATGGCCCTGCCGGCGGTTGGTGTCGACGCCGATGTCGAGGCGCAGGCCCTCGGGGTCGACGCCCAGCGCCACGAGCATGGCCCATTTCAGGATGGCCAGGTCCTCGCAGTCGCCCGCCCCCTTGCGCAGCGTCTCGGCGGGCGAGGCCCAGTAGTCGGCGACGCCGTAGAGGCGGTCGTCCTCGACGAAGCGGACGCCCTGGTTCGCCATCGCGTTCACCGCCTGGATGGCGTCGGCCTCGCTCACCAGCCCGGTCGCCTGCCGCGCGCGCAGCGCCCGCCACTTCTGGACCAGAGGGTCGTCGCAGGCGGCGGCCTCGCCGCACGCGCCGGAGAACAGCAATTCCGGACGTTCCGCCAGGATTTCCTTCCAGCGCGCCGACATGCGCACCGAGGCGACCTTGACGACCGGCGCGCCGAATGCGCCGCTCCAGGCCTGCTCGGCGGAGACCGGCGTCGCCGCAACCGCCAGCGCCAGCGCCGCCAGCGCGGCGAGCATCACCGCCGGGCGGGCGAAGACGCGGCGAACCGCCGCTCCAGCGTTCTCCGCAAGGTTAACCGATTGCTTCTGCTTGCGCTGAACGAACATCATGGCCGAACCCCCGCTGCGGGATACGTTCTCAGGCCAGTGTTTCGTTCGTTCCCGCCCCGGCGTTACTTTTGGGCGCGAGTTGTTTCCCGTTCGCGGCAAGGCTTGCGACGGTCCCCGGAGTCATCGACCGACGTGAAGGCCGCCGGCCGGGTGCGGCACTTCGGACAGCCGCCCCTCGGACGGCTCGCGCGAGCGGCACGGCGGCGTTGCAAATGGTTGCAAGCGTCAGCGGGCGAAACAGAGACTCATGAAATGTGTCCCCGGTTGACACTTCGCGGGATTGCGACGACCACGGCGAACGGAGATGTCCTCCCGATGTCCGCCGACGCGCGGCCTCACGCCCAGGCAACCGCGCCTAAAATCGCGCCAAGGATCGCGCCCATGACCGAACGCGGCGTTCTGCCGGTCGACCCCGCCCTGCTCACTCCGGTGACGATGCGCGTCTCCGCCGACGGGCGAGGCTACGCGCACAGCGTCGTGCGGGTACGCGGCCACGCGGTCCAGATCGACGAGCCGCCGGAGCGCGGCGGCGGCGACCTCGGGCCCGCGCCGACCGAGATGTTCCTGTGCTCGCTGGCCGGCGTCACCAACGTCATCCTGCGCCGCCTCGGCGCGCGCGACGGCGTCGCCATCCGCCATGTCGGCGTCGAACTGGAAGCCGTGCTCGACCGTCGCGGCGTCTGGCTCGCCGAGCCCGTCGACCTGCCGTGGATCGAGGTCCGCCTGCGCGTCGCCGTGGACAGCGACGCCGACGACGCGCGGCTGGCGGTGTGGCGGGAGGACCTGCCGCGCTTCTCGCCCCTCCACACGCTGTTGCGGCAGGCGGGGACGCGGATCGTCGAGACCTGGACGCGCGCGGGGGCGTAGATGGCGCGCCCATCGAGCTGCGCGGGCCTCCGGCCCGCCCGTCCCCGGCCCGGTGCAGCGCCAGCGCAAAGGCGGACGCCAGTCCGCCCCCGAAAGTGCGGGCTCCCAGCCCGCACGGCCCCGGAGCGGTGCAGCGACAGCGGAACCGCATCCGGGGGCCAGCGCAATCTGCTCGCGCGCAGCGCGTCTGAATGGAAAAGGCTGATAAAGCGCCGCTTCGCGGCAGCATCCATGCGCTGGGCCCCGGGCCTGCCTCCGCCAAGGCTCCGGCATCCCGGGGACGGGACGGGCGGGCTTCGCCCGCCCTTTGGGCTGCGGGAAATGGCTCGGCGCGCCGGCTAGCCTCAGCCGGCGAGGCGGTCGGCGACGAAGGCCAGCGCGGCGGGGGCGTCGGCGCCGGTGAGCACGTCGGCCGCGTCGCCGGCGGGGTCGATGACCGTCGCGCCGTCGCGCTCCGAACGGTCGCGGACGACGCGCAGGCGCAGGCGCTCCGGGTGGAACAGCTCGGGCCGGACCGCGTGCAGGATCACGCACGGGTCGTGCAGCGGAAAGGCGTGCGGGCGGCGCTCGGCCTCCGCGACGCCGAGGCTGGCGCGCAAAGCGGCGATGTTGTCGAGATAGGCCCCGTGCAGCTGCCGCGTCAGCGCCGCGAGCGCGCCGCCGCGCGCCGCCAGCCGCTCGGCCCACGCCTCGTCCGCCGCGACCTGCCGCGTCACGTCGAGCGGAACGAGCGTGACCGGAACGCCGGAGGCCAGCACGACGGCGGCCGCCTCCGGGTCGGCGGCGATGTTGAACTCGGCATGGGGAGTGACGTTGCCCCGGTCGCGCACCGCGCCGCCCATGGCGACGACGCCGCCGATGAGCCGCGCCTGCTCCGGCCGCTCGACGATCAGCCGCGCGACGTTGGTCAGCGGCCCCAGCGCCAGGATGCGCACCGCGCCGGCGGGGTGGGAGTCGATCTCGTCGGCCAGCCAGTCGAGCGCCGCGGCCGGGTGCTCGGGCGCGCGAGGCTCGGGCACGTCGATGCCGCCCAGCCCGTCCTCGCCGTGGATGCCGGGCGCGTGGAACGGCTCGCGGGCGAACGGGCGGGCCGCCCCGCGCACCACCGGCACATCCTCCCGGCCGGCCACGCGCAGCAAGGCGCGGGCGTTGCGCGTGGTGTGGTCGATGCCGATATTGCCGGCGACCGTCACCACGCCCCGCACGTCGAGTTCCGGGGATCGGAACGCCAGGAACAGCGCCAGCGCGTCGTCCAGTCCGGGGTCGGTGTCGATGATGACGGGCGCGCCGCGCGTTTCGCTCATGGCTGACCTTTCTACCCACATCCCGGAGTTGACTTCCGCCGCTTTAGCATGAGTCTTGCCAGCCGTGACGCCGCCCGCGCGGCGGACCCGCTTTCCTGCCTGCGCGCGCCGGGCCCCGGACGACCCGCGCCAAAATCGACGGAGACCTGCGATGACGACCCGTTCCCTTCTCGCCTGCGCCGCCGCCGTGCTGGGCGTCGCGCTGGCCGCCGGCCCCGCGCCCGCGCAGGAGAAGAAGACCCTCACCATCTCGATGTGGGGCTTCAACGGGGACAAGCTCGAGGCCTACCTGTTCAAGCCGTTCAAGGAGAAGCACAACGTCGACATCGTGCTCGAGACCGGCAATGCCGGCGACCGGCTGAACAAGGTCAAGATCCGCGGCGGCGGCGTCGACCTGATCTATCTCTCCGACGTGTTCGCGCAGGTCGGGCTGGAGGACAAGCTGTTCGAGAAGATCGACAGCAGCCGCATCCCCAACCTCAAGGACATCTATCCCGCCGCCCAGGCGCCGCTCGGCGAGGGCATGGGCATCGCCTACACGCTCGGCCGCTACGGCATCATCTACGACAGCGCCAAGGTGAACATCACCTCCTGGGCCGACCTGTGGAAGCCGGAGCTGAAGAAGCGCGTCTCCATCCCCGGCTTCAACACCACCGCCGGGCCGGTGACGGTGCTGGTCGCCGCCGCGCGCAAGAACGTGGACGCCTACGCCAACCCCGACGGCGCCTTCGCCAGCCTGACCGAGCTGAAGCCCAACATCGTCAAGAGCTACAACACCGGCTCCGAGATGGTGAACCTGTTCTCGACCGGCGAGATCGTCGCCGCGGCGGCGCAGGACTTCACCTTCCCGCAGGTCAAGGCCGCCGTGCCGACCGCCAAGTGGGCCGACCTCAGCGACGGCGCCTTCGCCACGTTCAACACGGTGAGCATCGTCGTCGGGACCAAGAACAAGCAGCTCGCCGAGGAGTTCATCAACTTCCACCTCTCCCCCGAGGTGCAGAAGAACCTCGCCGTGGCCGGCACCGACGCGCCCGCCAACATGAAGGTCGAGCTGACGCCCGAGCAGGCCGCGCCGTGGACCTACGGGGCCGGCGTGATCTCCAGCCTCAAGCGCATCGACTACGCCAAGCTGAACAAGGCGAAGCCGGACTGGCAGGACCGCTGGAACGACGTCTTCGGCAAGTGACCGCGCCCGCGCCTTCCTTTTCCACGCCTCGCGGGGCGGTCCGCCGCCCCGCCCGTCCCCCGGCCGCCTTGTCCCCGGTTCCCCCATGCGTCGCCTGACACCCTGGCTGCTGCTGGCGCCGGGCCTCCTGCTCGTCGTCGTGGTGCTGCTCGCGCCGGTGCTCAACACCGGCGTGATGCCGTTCGCCTCCGGGCGCGCCGCCTCGCTGTACCAGCGCTTCTTCTTCGGCTCCTACAACCAGGGCGTCATCCTGCGCACGCTGCAGGTCGCCTCGGTGACGACGCTGGTCTCGCTGGCGCTCGGCTTCACGGCGGCCTACGTGGTGTCGCGCGCGCCGGCCGCGCTGAAGAGCCTGCTCATCGTCGCCGCCGTGTTCCCGCTGCTGACCGGAACCGTCGTGCGCTCCTTCGCCTGGATGGTGATCCTCGGGCGCAACGGCATGGCCAACGACGCGCTGCTGAAGCTCGGCCTGACGAGCGAGCCGGTGCAGCTCCTCTACACGCAGTTCGCGGTGGTGGTCGGCCTCGTCTACCTGTTCACCCCGCTGATGATCCTGTCGCTGGTGGGCGTGCTGGAGAACATCGACACCGACCTGCCGCGCGCCGCCGCCTCGCTGGGCGCGCCGCCCCGCGCGGTGTTCCGCCAGGTCGTGCTGCCGCTGGCCACCCCCGGCCTGATCGTCGGCTCGGTGCTGGTGTTCACCGGCAGCTTCACCGCCTTCGCCACGCCGCAGCTGCTCGGCGGCGAGGAGCAGACCGTGCTCGCCACCCTGCTCTACCAGAAGGCCATGGTGACGCTGGACTGGAACGGCGCGTCGACCATCGCCAGCGCCATGGTGGTGATGACTGTCATCGTCGTGCTGCTGATGAACCGGCTGGCGCGCCGCCTCAACCCCGCCTCGGTGTGACATGGCCGCGCCCCGCTCTCCGCTCGATCGCACCCATCCCGGCCTGATCGCCGCCACGGCGGTGGTCTATCTGTTCCTGCTCGGCCCGCTCGTCATCGTGTTCGGCGCGGCGTTCAGCAACACCACCTTCCTCGCCTTCCCGCCGCAGGGCCTGTCGCTGCGCTGGTTCGAGAACGCCTTCGCCAACTCCGCCTTCCGCGCCTCCTTCGTCACCTCGATGCAGGTGGCGTTCGGCGGGACCGGGCTGGCGCTGCTGCTGGGCGTGCCGGCCGCCTACGCGATGAGCCGCTACCGGGTGCAATTGCCGAAGGCGCTGTCGGTGATGTTCGTGCTGCCGATCCTGATCCCGGAGATCGTCGCCGGCTTCTCGATGCTGCGCTTCCTGCAGGTGTCGCTCGGCCTGCCGGTCGTCGCGGCGCTGCTGCTCGGCCACGCTCTGCTGGTGCTGCCCTACACGGTGCGGGTGATCGGCGCGAGCCTGGCGGCGTTCGACTTCAGCGCCGAGGAGGCGGCGATCAGCCTCGGCTCGCCGCCGCTCAAGACGTTCGTCACCATCGTGCTGCCGAACATCCGCTCGGGCGTCATCGCCGCCTTCGTGCTGGCCTTCATCACCTCGCTGAACGACGTATCGATCAGCGTCTTCCTGACCGGGCCGGGGGTGAGCACGCTGCCCATCCAGATCCTCTCCTATGTCGAGCAGTTCTTCGACCCGACGGTCGCCTCCGTCTCGGTGCTGCTCATGGTCCTCACCGTGGCCGTCATGGCCGCCGTCGAGCGCACGCTCGGCCTCACAACCTTCACGAAGTAGTCCCGTGACCCAGAGCCTCGCCCTCGACCACGTCACCGCGCATTACGGCACCACAAGGGTGCTCGAGGACCTCTCGATCCGCATCGCCGCCGGGGAGCTCGTGTCGCTGCTCGGCGCCAGCGGCTGCGGCAAGACGACCACGCTGCGCCTCGTCGCCGGGTTCATGACCCCGACCGAGGGGACGATCCGCCTGGGCGAGCGCGACCTGACGCGGCTGCCCGCGCACCGGCGCGACATCGGGCTGGTGTTCCAGAACTACGCGCTGTTCCCGCATCTCAGCGTCGCCGACAATGTCGGCTTCGGGCTGCGCCAGCGCGGCGTCGCGCCGGACGAGCGCGGCCGCCGCGTCGCCGCCATGCTGGAGCGCGTCGGCCTCGCCGCGCTGGCCGACCGCTACCCGGCGGCGCTGTCGGGGGGCCAGAAGCAGCGCGTCGCGCTGGCCCGCGCGCTCGTCATCGAGCCGCAGCTGCTGATGTTCGACGAGCCGCTCTCCAACCTCGACGCCAAGCTGCGCGTCGACATGCGCGTCGAGATCCGCGAGCTGCAGCGCGCCAACGGGGCCACTGCCGTCTACGTGACGCACGACCAGGAGGAGGCGTTCTCGATCTCCGACCGCGTCGCCATCATGGACGCCGGGAGGATCGTGCAGCTCGACACGCCCGAGACGCTGTACCAGCGACCCAACTCCGAGTTCGTGGCGCGCTTCGTGGGGTTCGAGAACATGATTCCGCTCGCCGTGACGCGCCGCGAGGCCGGCGTGGCGATCGCGGAGGGAGCGGAGGGCACGCGGCTCGCCCTGCCGGAGGCCGAGTTCGGCCGCGTCCCGGACCGCTTCGTGCTCGGCGCGCGCCCGGCTGGCCTCGCCGTGACGGACGCGGACGCTCCACTCGGCATCCCGGCGACGCTGGGCTTGCGCACCTATCTCGGCCGCGCCTATCAGTACCAGTGCCGCACGCCGGGCGGCGCGCTCGTCGCCGACGGCCCGCTCGACCGGCCGCTGGAAACAGGCCAGGCGGCGCGCCTCGTGCCCCTCGCGCAGCAATGCTGCATCCTGCCCGACGCCGGGCGGCGCTGACCTTTTTCACCCAACAAGGAGTCCAGGCGTGAGCGCACTCGACCAGGTTCTCGCCCGCATCGACGCCGATCTCGACGCGAGCCTCGACCGGCTCTTCGCGATGATCCGCATCCCGAGCATCTCGACCGATCCGGCGCACAAGGCGGACTGCCGCCGCACCGCCGAATGGCTGGCCGCCGAACTCGCCGCCATCGGCTTCGACGCCTCGGTGCGCGACACGCCCGGCCACCCGATGGTGGTCGCGCACGACCCCGACGGAAAGGGCAAGCCCGGCCCGCACGCGCTGTTCTACGGCCATTACGACGTGCAGCCGGTCGACCCGCTGGCGCTGTGGCATTCCGACCCGTTCGAGCCGAGGCTGGAGAAGCAGCCCGACGGCGAGACCTGGATCACCGGGCGCGGCGCCTCCGACGACAAGGGCGCGCTGCTGACCTTCGTGGAGGCCTGCCGCGCCTGGAAAGCGGTGAACGGCGGCCTGCCGATCAACGTCTCGATGCTGTTCGAGGGCGAGGAGGAGTCGGGCAGCCCGAGTCTGCGGCCGTTCCTGGAGGCGCACCGGGACGAGCTGTCGCTCGACGTGGCGCTGGTCTGCGACACCGACATGTGGGACCGCGAGACGCCGGCCATCACGATGATGCTGCGCGGGCTGGTGGGCGAGGAGGTGGTGATCACCGCCGCCAGCCGCGACCTGCATTCAGGCATGTTCGGCAACGCCGCGCGCAACCCGATCCACCTGCTCACCGCCATCCTCGCCGGCCTGCGCGACGCCGACGGGCGGGTGACGCTGCCGGGCTTCTACGACGGCGTGAAGGAGCTCGCCCCGGAAATCCGCGCGCAGTGGGAGCGCCTGCCTTTCGACGAGGCCGCCTTCCTGGCCGATGTCGGGCTGTCGATCCCGGCCGGAGAGGCCGGGCGTTCGGTGCTGGAGCAGGTGTGGACGCGCCCGACCTGCGAGGTCAACGGCATCGTCGGCGGCTATATCGGCGAGGGCTTCAAGACGGTGATCCCGTCGAAGGCCTCGGCCAAGGTGTCGTTCCGCCTCGTGGAGGGGCAGGACCCCGAGACGATCCGCGCCGCCTTCCGCGCCCATGTGCGCGCCATGGTCCCGGCCGACTGCACGGTGGAGTTCCACCAACACGGCGGCAGCCCGGCGCTGGCGCTGCCGGTCGACAGCCCGGTGCTGCGCAAGACGCTCGACGCCCTCACCCGCGAATGGGGCCGCGAGGCCGCGCTCGCCGGCACGGGCGGGTCGATCCCGATCGTCGGCGACTTCAAGCGCCTGCTCGGCATGGATTCGCTGCTCGTCGGCTTCGCGCGGTTCGACAACCGCATCCATTCGCCGAACGAGAAATACGACCTGTCGAGCTTCCACCACGGCATCAGGTCGTGGGCGCGCATCCTCGACGCGCTGTCGAAGTGAGGGACGGGCGGCCCGGCGGCCGCCCGCGTTCGCGCTACTCGGCGGCCTCCTTGCGGGAGGCCTCCTGGATGAGGGTCCACACCGCCAGCGGCGTCGCCGGCATGTCGACGTGGCGCACGCCGTAGCCGGAGAGCGCGTCGACCACCGCGTTCATCACCGAGGGCAGCGAGCCGGCGCAGCCGGCCTCGCCGCAGCCCTTGGCGCCGAGCGGATTGTGCGGCGTCGGGCGCGGGCGGCTCTCGAAGGTGAACACGGGCGGCGCGTCGGCGGCGCGCGGCAGGCGGTAGTCCATGTAGGAGCCGGTGACGAGCTGGCCGTCCTCGTCGAACAGCGTCTGCTCCATCAGCGCCTGCCCGATGCCCTGCACGACGCCGCCGTGCAGCTGGCCCTCGACCAGCATCGGGTTCACCACGGTGCCGAAGTCGTTGACCATGACGTAGCTCACCACCTCGGTCTCGCCCGTCGCCGGGTCGATCTCGACCTCGGCGATGTGGCAGCCGTTCGGGTAGGCGGAGGGGGCCTGCTTGAACACGTGGTCGACGCTCAGCGTCTTCGGCAGGTCGGGCGGCAGGTCGAGGCCCTCGTTCAGCCGGGCCGCGAGATCCATGATGTCGATGCCCCGGTCCGTGCCGGCGATGGTGAAGCGGCCCTTGGCGAACTCGATGTCGGCGACGCCGGCCTCGAGCACCCAGGCGGCGACGCGCCGGCCCTTCTCGACGACCAGCTCGCTCGCCTCGACGATGGCCGCGCCGCTGGCCATGATCGACTTGGAGCCGCCGGTGCCGCCGCCGGCGATCAGCTTGTCGCTGTCGCCCTGCAGCAGGCGCACGCGGCCGAACGGCACGCCGAGCTTCTCGTGCAGCACCTGGGCGAAGGCCGACCAGTGGCCCTGCCCGTAGTCGAGCGTGCCGGTGACGATGGTGACCGTGCCGTCCGCCTCGAAATGCAGGCCGCCCATCTCGTTGCTCGGCGGCGCGGTGACCTCGAGGTAGCAGCCGATGCCGCGCCCGCGCAGCTTGCCGCGCCGGTGGCTGTCGCGCCGCCTCGCGGTGAAGCCCTTCCAGTCCGCCGCCTCCAGCGCGCGGTCGAACAGGCCGGGGAAGTCGCCGGAATCGTAGACGGTGCCGGCCGGCGTCGCCCAGGGCAGCTGCTCCGGCGTCACCATGTTGCGGCGGCGCAGCTCGACCTTGTCGATGCCCATCTCGGCGGCGGCCGTGTCGATCAGCCGCTCCATGTAGTAGTTGCCTTCCGGCCGGCCGGCGCCGCGATAGGCGCCGATCGGCACCGTGTTGGTGACGGCGCAGACCGTGTTCACCTCCACCAGCGGCGTGCGGTACATGCCGATCGAGTTCTTGGCGATGTTGAGCGTCGTCATCATCGGCCCGACGGCCGTGAGGTACGCGCCCATGTTGCCGTAGCCGGTGAAGCGCGTGGCGAGGAAGCGGCCGCGCTTGTCCAGCGCCAGCTCCGCCACGACCTCCATGTCGCGCCCGTGATGGTCCGAGACGAAGCTCTCGGAGCGCTGGTCGGTCCATTTCACCGGCTTGCGCAGTTCGCGGGCGGCGTGCATCAGGCAGACATATTCCGGGAACACCGAGCCCTTCATGCCGAACGAGCCGCCGACATGGCCGGTGACGAGGTGCATCTTGTCGTGCGGCACGCCCATCGCGTCGGCGAGGTTGTTGCGCTTTCCGAACACGCCCTGGCTCGGCGCGTAGAGCGTGAAGCGGCCGGACTTGCGGTCGTAGCTCGCCACCGCGGCGCGCGGCTCCATGGCGTTGACGACGACGCGGTTGTTGAGGAGCGACAGGCGCGTCACGTGCGCCGCCTTGGCGAAGGCGGCCGCCACCTTCTCGGCGTCGCCGTAGTGATAGTCGAGGATGCGGTTGCCCGGGGCCTCGTCGTAGAGCAGCGGCGCGCCGGGCTTGATGGCGTCCTCGACGCGGGTGACGGCCGGCAGCACGTCGATGTCGAGCGTCACCGCCTCGGCGGCGTCGCGCGCCTGCAGCGCCGTCTTGGCGACGACCACCGCCACGGGGTCGCCGACGAAGCGCACCTTGTCGGAGGCCAGCGCCAGCCGCACCGGCTTGGTCATCGGCGAGCCGTCCCGGTTGGCGAAGCCCATGACGCATTTCAGCGCGCCGTAATTCATGGGAGCGAGGTCGGCGGCGGTGTAGACCGCTACCACGCCGGGCATCGCCCGGGCGGCCTCGGCGTCGACGCCCTTCAGCACGCCGTGCGCGTGCGGGCTTCGCACGAAGGCCGCGTAGAGCTGGCCGGGAAGGCTGACATCGTCGGTGTAGCGGCCCTCGCCGCGCACGAGGATGGGGTCCTCCTGGCGCTTGACGGGCTGGCCGATGCCGAACTGCATCGTGGCGACATCGTCGGGGGGCGTCCGCACGTTCATGTACACACCATGGGTCGAATGGGGGGCGGGGCCGGACGGGCGCGAGGCGGCCGCGGCGACGCCCGGGAGAGCCGGGGGCCTGGATCAGTTTAGCGCGTCGGTTGGCCGGGGCGAGGGGGGTCGCGTCATTTCTCCTGCCCGGCCAGCGCAAGCCTGCGCCGGCGCGGGCGGGAGGCGCCGGCCGCCTATTTGGCCAGTTTCATGTTGCGGAACAGCACGTAGCCGTCGCCCGACACCTCGACGCCGGAGATTTTGGCGCTGAGCGCGAAGAGCGGGCGCTGGTGGTAGAGATAGATCACCGCGCGGTCCTTGCCGATGGCCTTGGCGAGGTCGTGGAAGGCCTGCTTGCGCTTCTCGGGGTCGGTCTCGGTGCGGGTGAGCGCGGCGATGCGGTCGACCTGCGGGTTGGCGTACTTGCCGACGTTGCGGTTGCCGGCCGAGTGCAGCGACATGTAGGTCACGGCGTCGGGATCGTTGGCGTTCTGCGGCCCGATCGGCCCCCAGGCCTGGAAATCGCCCTGCTCGGTCATGCTCAGCGTGGTGGCGAACTCGACGACCTTCAGCTTCATGTCGAAGCCGGCCTCGCTCGCCATCGACTGCATCATCTCGGCGACGCGCACCGCCAGCGGCCGGTTGGGCACCAGCAGCTCGAACGGCACGGGCTGCGTGTAGCCGGCGTCCTTGAGAATCTGCTTCGCCTTCGCCGCGTCGCGCGGCGGCATCGGCAGGCTCTTCTCGTAATAGGGGGAGCTCGGCGGCACCGGCTGGTTGCCGGCCACGTACTGGCCGTTGAACGCGACCTCGTTGATCGCCTGGCGGTCCAGCGCCAGCTCGAACGCCTCGCGCACGCGCGGGTCGCGGCCCATCGGGTTGTCGGCGGCCTTGGAGTTCCCGATGTTGACGACGATGCTCTGGTAGTTGAGCGGGTCGACCGCCAGCAGCTTGAGCTGCGGGTTCTTCTGCACGGTGACCGCGTCGGCCGGGCTCAGCCGCTCGATGATGTCGAGGTCGCCGGACATCAGGTTGGCCAGGCGCACCGTGTCGTCGGGAATGACGCGGAACGTGATGCGGTCGATCGGGTAGGCGGCCTTGTTCCAGTAGTCGGCGAAGCGCTCGACCACGACGCGGTCCTGCGCGACGCGTTCGACGAACTTGTACGGCCCGGAGCAGACGGGGGCGCGGCCGAAATTCGCGCCCGCCGCCTCGGCCGCCTTGGGCGAGATGATCGCCCCGGTGCGCTCGGCGAACTTGGCGAGCAGCGGAGCGCTGGCCTCCTTGAGCTGCACGATCACCTTGGAGCCGTCCGTCGTCACCTTGTCGATGGCGGTGAGGTCGGCGCGGCGCGCCGAGCCGGTCAGGTTCATGGCGCGGTCGATGTTGTACTTCACCGCCTCGGCGTTGACCGGAGTGCCGTCGTGGAAGACCACGCCGTCGCGGATGGTCATGGTCAGCGTCTTGCCGTCCGGCGACCACGTCCACTGGGTGGCGAGGCCCGGCTGGAACTGCATGGACTGGTCGAGCATGACCAGCCGATCGCACAGCGCGTTGAGGATCGTCTCCGCCGCCGAGGTGCGGTTGAGGTGCGGGTCGAGCGCGTCGGCGTCATCGGCGAGGCCGAAGCGCAGATGCACGCCCTGCGCCGAGGCGGCGGTGGCGAACGCCACCACCGAGGCGACGAGCGAGGCTTTCAGGAGCTGGCGAAACATGGGAACCCCGGAGGCAGGTCTGAACTGGTGGGTGTCCATTTTGAACAGATCATGGCCGGCCGGTCCATCCCCGCGCTTCGGTCAGGACTGCGCCTCGAGCATCGAGCGGAAGCGCGCCAGCGCCACGCCGAGGAACAGCGCGCCGATGCCGGCCATCAGCAGCATCTGCGGCCAGACGATGTCGATGCCTGCGCCGCGATAGAGGATGGCCTGGGCGAAGGCGACGAAGTGCGTCGAGGGCGAGAGCTGCATGATCCATTGCAGCGCCTGCGGCATGGTCTCCAGCGGCGTCGTCGCGCCCGACAGCAGGTTCATGACCACGAAGATCGGGATCGCCAGCAGGCCGAGCTGCGGCATCGAGCGCGCGACGGTGGCGATCAGCACGCCGAGCGAGGTGACGGCGAACAGGTAGATCGTCGCGCCGGCGGTGAACAGCGCGGTCGAGCCGGGGATCGGCACGCCGAGCGCGAGGCGCACCACGAGGTGAAGCGACAGCACCGCCGCGAGCAGGATCACCGCGCCATTGGCCCAGATCTTGGCCGCCGCGATCTCGCTCGGCCGCAGCGGCATCACCAGCAGGTGCTCGATGGTGCCGTGCTCGCGCTCGCGCACCACCGCCGCGCCGACGAGCACGATGGACAGGATGGTGACGTTCTCGATGACCTGCATCACCGCCGTGAACCACACGCCTTCGAGGTTGGGATTGAACAGCGCGCGCGAGGTCGGCTCCAGCGCCGCCGTGAGCAGCCCGTCCATGCCCAGCGCCGCCGCGCACTCCTGCGCGACGATGGACTGGATGTAGCTCGCCCCGGTCAGCGCCTGCGTCATCGCCGTGGCGTCGACATTGATCTGCAGCGACGGCTTGCGGCCGGCCAGCAGGTCGGCCTCGAAGCGCGGCGGCACCTGGATGACGAAGGTGTACGCGCCGCGATCCATGCCGGCGTCGAGCTCGGAGCCGTCGATCAGCACCGGGGTGCGGAAGAAGGGCGGGCGCAGCGCGTCGCGGATGCGCGCCGACAGCATCGAGCGGTCGAGGTCGACCACCGCGATGCTGGCGTTGTGGACGTCCATCCGCGTCCCGTTGGCGACGGAGTAGACCGCCACCGAGAAGGCGTAGACGACCAGCACCGTCATCACCGTGTCGCGGCGCAGGCTGGCCAGCTCCTTGAGCCCGAGGCGGAAGACGTTGGCGAACCAGCGGCTCATGTCAGGCCTCCTGCTTGCGCAGCAGCAACCGCGCGGCGGCCATGAACGCCATGGCGAAGGCGCCCAGCGCCGCGAAATCCACGAGGAACGCGTTCAGCGGCAGCCCCTTGGCGAACACGCCGATGCTGATCGACTGGAACCACGAGGCCGGGAACAGCAGGCCCATCCAGCGCGATACGCCCTCCAGGCCTCCGGTGGGGTACAACAGGCCCGAGAAGTTCACGGCGGGAAGGATGGTGAGGATGGCGGTGGCGAAGATCGCCGCGACCTGCGTGCGCACGAAGGTGGAGACGAGCAGGCCGAAGGCGGTCGCCGCCGCGACGTAGAGCAGCGCCCCGCAGGCCAGCGCCAGCAGGGAGCCGCGCGGCCACACGCCGAAGACGAGGCCGGCGAGCAGGCTGAGCGTGATGAAGGTGACGAAGCCGATGGCGACGTAGGGGGCCTGCTTGCCGAGCAGGAACTCGCCGACCGTGGCGGGCGAGACCGCGAGGTTGACGATGGAGCCCATCTCCTTCTCGCGCACCACGCCGACGGCGGTGAGCATGGCCGGGATCAGCATCAACAGCAGCATGATGATGCCCGGCGTGATGGCGAACACGCTGCGGAAAGCCTGGTTGTAGCGGAAGCGCGGCTCGATGGAGAGCGGCAGCACCTCCAGCCCGCGCCCGGTGGAGCGCCGCGCCAGATCCTGCAGGGCGGAGATGACCACGCCCTGGGCGTAGCCGCGCGCCGTCTCGGCGCGGAAGGTGTTGCTGCCGTCCAGCCAGAGGCTCATCTGCGGCGCGCGGCCCTGCATCAGGTCGCGCCCGAAATTGGGAGCGATGTCGATGGCGAGGCGGATTTCGCCCGCCTTCAGGCGCTGGTCGATGTCGAACTCGGACACGAGCGGCCGGCGCTCGTCGAAATAGCGCGAGCTGGAGAAGGCGGCGATGAACTCCCGGCTCTCGGCCGAGCGGTCGCGGTCGAGCGCCGCGAAGGGCAGGCGCTCGACGTCGAAGGAGATGCCGTAGCCGAAGGTGACGAGCAGCAGCAGCGGACTCAGCACGGCGAAGGCGAGGCGGATCGGATCGCGCCACAGCTCCAGCGCCTCGCGCCTTGCGAAGGCGGCGATGCGCGCCCCCGAGGCGGCCATCGGCGTAGGCGGCGGCGCCTCCGCCGGGCGGGCCCGCGGCGCGTCGGACGCGGCCGGCCCCGCCGCCTCCCCGCGCGAGGCCGCGGCCTCCTCCAGCCAGGCGACGAACGCCTCCTCCAGGTCGCCTCCGCCGCGCTCGGCCGCCAGCTCGGCCGGCGCGCCGACCGCCAGCACCCGGCCGGCGTCCATCAGCGAGATGCGGTCGCAGCGCGCCGCCTCGTTCATGAAGTGCGTCGAGACGAAGATGGTGACGCCCTCGCGGCGGGAGAGGTCGAGCAGCAGCCGCCAGAACAGGTCGCGCGCGCCCGGATCGACGCCCGAGGTCGGCTCGTCGAGGATGAGGACCTCGGGACGGTGCAGGCAGGCGGCGGCGAGCTGCAGGCGCTGGCGCATGCCGAGCGGCAGCGAGGCCGGCAGCGCGTCGGCGACGCGGGAGAGGTCGAAACGCTCGAGCGCCTGGGACGTGGCCGCGTCCGCCTCCCGGCCCGGGAGCCCATAGAGCCGGCCGTGCAGCGCGAGGTTGGCGCGCACCGTCAGCTCCTCGTAGAGGGAGAAGGACTGCGACATGTAGCCGACGCGCCGGCGCACCTCGATGTCTCCGTCGCCGACCGGCGCGCCGAGCAGGTGCGCCTCCCCCTCGCTGGCGGGCAGCAGGCCGGTGAGCATCTTCATCGTCGTCGTCTTGCCGCAGCCGTTGGAGCCGAGGAAGCCGAAGATCTCGCCGCGCTCGATGCGAAAGCTCACTTGGTCGACGGCCACGAAGTCGCCGAACCGCTTGGTCAGCCCCGTCGCGTCGATGGCCGGCGGCCCCTCGCGCGGGACGCGCGGCTCGACCGTGAAGGCCGCGTCAGGCCCGCGCCGCTCGGGGCGCTGAAGCGAGCGGTAGGCCGCCTCCAGCGTCGCCGCGCCGGCGCGCGCCAGCAGCTCGGGCAGGGTGCCCTGCGCCAGCGCCTTGCCCTCGTCCAGCGCCACCACGCGGTCGAAGCGCGCCGCCTCCTCCATGTAGGCGGTGGAGACCAGCACGGTCATGCCCGGGCGCTCGGCCCGGAACTCGTCGACGAGCCGCCAGAACTGCCGCCGCGACAGCGGATCGACGCCGGTGGTCGGCTCGTCGAGCACCAGCAGGTCAGGCTCGTGGACCAGCGCGCAGCACAGAGCGAGCTTCTGCTTCATGCCGCCGGAGAGCTTGCCCGCCGGACGGTCCGGGAACGGCGACAGTCCAGTCGCGCGCAGCAGCCGGTCGATGCGCTCGCCCTGCGCCGGCACGCCGAACAGCCGCGCGAAGAAGGCGATGTTCTCGCGCACGGACAGCGTGGCGTAGAGGCTCGCGCCCAGTCCCTGCGGCATGTAGGCGATGCGCGGCGACACCGTGTCGCGGTGGCGGGGCAGCGCCATCGACCCGCCCAGCGCCTCCACCGTCCCCTGCTGGATGCGCTTCGCCCCCGCGACCAGCGCCAGCAGCGTCGACTTGCCGACGCCGTCCGGCCCGATCACCGCCGTGGCGAGGCCGGCCGGCACGTCGAGGTCGACGGCGTCGAGCGCCAGCGTGGCGCCGTAGCGGTGCGTGACGCCGGCGAGGCGCGCCGCGAGCGGCTCAGCGGGCATCGGGCAGGTTCGGCGCCAGCGCCGCCGGCCACGGCGCGTCGGGCGCCAGCTTGACGTAGCCGACGCCGGTGAGCCCGGCCTTGACGTAGCGCGAATAGGTGTCCAGCAGCTTCGGCTCGATGGCGAGCTTGACGCGGTACATCAGCTTCTCGCGCTCGTCCGCCGTCTCGACGTATTTCGGCGTGAACTGCGCCTCGCCGGCGACGAAGGAGACCGTCGCCGGCACGACGAAGTTCGGCGCGGCGTCGAGCACGATGCGCCCCTCGCCGCCGAGCGCCACGCGCCCCGCCTCCCCGGTGGGCAGGAACAGCGTCATCGTCACGTCGCTGAGGTCGAGCAGCGTCGCCACGCGCCCGCCGGCGGCGATCACCTCGCCCGGCTGGGCCAGCTTGTACTCGACGCGGCCGGTCACCGGCGCGCGCAGGGTCAAATCGTTCAGCACCGCCTCGACCTGCGCCAGCTGGGCGCGGGCGGCCTCGACGGCCGCGGCGGCGTCGCTCACCGCCGCGTTGGCGGCGGCGAGGCTGGCGGTCGCCACGTCACGCTGGGCGGTGCGGCGGTCCAGCTCGGCCGTGGCGGCGATGGACTTGCGCTCCAGCTCGGCGGTGCGCCCCACCTCGACCTCGGCCAGCTTGAGGTCGGCCGCCCGGATGGCGACCTCTGCCTTGGCGCGGCTGACACCCTCCTCGGCGCGCCGCACCGCCGCGCGGGCGGCGGCGACCTGCGCCACCGTCTCGGCGGCGTCCATGCGCCCCACGACGTCGCCGCGCTTCACCGCGTCGCCCTCGCGCACCAGGATTTCGGCGACGCGGCCGGGATACTTGGTCGAGACGTCGGCGCGCTCCACCTCGATGCGGCCGTTGGCCCGCGCGAAGCCCTCCGGCACGCGCTGCGCCTCGTAGCGCCGCCAGGCGAACACGCCCACCGCCACGGCCGCCGCGACGGCGACCAGCGCCAGGAGCGGCACGATGCGGGGAGCCTGGATCGACATGGGGGTCCTTGTTCGCGGGGCCGGCGCGGCGGCGGGCGGTTACAGACTAGCCGCCCCGCCGCATCGCCGCAAAGCTCGCGCCATGGCGGGAGCGGGTGGAGGCGCGGGCCCGCCCGTGCCAATATCCGCGCCCTGTTCCGACTCGCCGACCGGGAAGCCGCATGTCCGACGACGCCACCAGACGCAGCCCGCAGCGCCCCGTGCGCAAGGGGGACCACGTGTTCCTCGTGGACGGCTCGTCCTACATCTTCCGCGCCTACCATGCGCTTCCGCCCCTGACGCGCAAGTCCGACGGGCTGCCCGTCGGGGCCGTGGCGGGCTTCTGCAACATGCTGTGGCGGCTCTTGCGCGATTCCGTGGCGGGCGAGAAGCCCACCCACCTCGCCGTGGTGTTCGACTACTCGGCCACCACGTTCCGCAACGCCATGTACGACCAGTACAAGGCGCACCGGCCGGAGCCGCCGGAGGACCTGCGGCCGCAGTTCCGGCTGATCCGCGAGGCGGTGCGCGCCTTCGACATTCCCTGCGTCGAGCAGGAGGGCTTCGAGGCGGACGACATCATCGCCACCTATACGCGCGTCGCCTGCGAGGCCGGCGCGACCACCACCATCGTGGCCTCCGACAAGGATCTGATGCAGCTCGTCGGCAACGGCGTGTCGATGTACGACTCCATGAAGGAGAAGCGCATCGGCCGCGACGAGGTGATCGAGAAGTTCGGCGTGCCTCCCGAGAAGGTCGTCGACGTGCAGGCGCTGATCGGCGACAGCGTCGACAACGTGCCGGGCGTGCCGGGCATCGGCGTCAAGACGGCGGCGCAGCTCATCAACGAGTTCGGCGATCTCGAGAGCCTGCTGTCGCGCGCCGGCGAAATCCGCCAACCCAAGCGCCGCGAGACGCTGGTCGCCAACGCCGAGCAGGCGCGCCTGTCGCGCAAGCTGGTGCTGCTCGACAAGCACGTGCCGCTCGACCACCCGCTCGACACGGTCGGCGTGCACGATCCCGACCCGAAGCGCCTCGTCGCCTTCCTGAAGGCGATGGAGTTCACCGCTGTCACCCGGCGCGTCTGCGACGCCTACGGGCTGGAGAGCGGCGACATCGAGGCCGACGCAACCCTCGCCTCCCCCGGCGCGGGCGGCGTGTGGGCGGTTCCCGGCGGCGCGCCCGTCGCGCCGGCGCGCGGGCCGGACCTCGACAGCCCGCCCTCGCCGGCCGATCCCGCCTCCGCCGCGCCGTCGCGCCCCGCCGCGCCGGCGGGCCCGACGCCCACCCACGCCGCCGGCGCCGCCGCGGCCGCCGCGCGCGCCACGCCGGTCGACCGCTCGCGCTACGAGACGGTGCGCGACCTCGCCCGGCTCGACGCCTGGATCGCCGAGGCGACCGAGGCCGGGATCGTCGCCTTCGACACCGAGACCACCTCGCTCGACGCCATGCAGGCGGAGCTGGTCGGCGTGTCGCTGGCGACCGCGCCCAACCGCGCCTGCTACATCCCGCTCGGCCACCGCGGCGAGGGCAAGGGCGACCTGTTCGGCGGGGCCGACCTGCTGCCCGGACAGCTCGACCTGCGCGCGGCGCTGGAGAGGTTGAAGCCGCTGCTGGAGGACCGCGCCGTCCTCAAGATCGCGCACAATCTCAAGTACGACTGGCAGGTGCTGAGTCGTTACGGCATCCAGGCCGGGCCGGCCGACGACACCATGCTGCTCTCCTACGTGCTCGACGCCGGGCGCACCGGCCACGGCATGGACGAGCTTTCGGAGAAGCTGCTGGGCCACCGCCCCATCCAGTTCAGCGAAGTGGCGGGCATGGGCAAGAGCTTCATCGGCTTCGCCCGCGTCTCGATCGAGCGCGCCACGGAATACGCGGCGGAGGACGCCGACGTGACGCTGCGCCTGTGGCGCGTGCTGAAGCCGCGCCTGCCGGCCGAGGCCATGGCCGCGGCCTACGAGACGCTGGAGCGCCCGCTCGTCACCGTGCTCGGGCGCATGGAGGCGCGCGGCGTCAGCATCGACCGGCAGATCCTGTCGCGCCTGTCGGGCGAGTTCGCGCAGGGCATGGCGCGGCTCGAGGCGGAGATCCACCAGCTTGCCGGCGAAACCTTCAACCTCGGCTCGCCGAAGCAGCTCGGCGACATCCTGTTCGGCAAGATGGGCCTGCCCGGCGCGAAGAAGACCGCCACCGGCGCGTGGTCGACCTCCGCCGGCGTGCTCGACGAGCTGGCCGAGCAGGGCCACGAACTGCCCTCGCGCATCCTGGAATGGCGGCAGCTGGCCAAGCTGAAATCCACCTACGCGGACGCGCTGCCGGGCTACGTCCACCCGCGCACGCACCGCGTCCACACCTGCTTCTCGATGGCGTCGACGACGACCGGCCGGCTGTCCTCGTCCGAGCCCAATATCCAGAACATCCCGATCCGCACCGAGGAGGGCCGGCGCATCCGCGCCGCCTTCGTCGCCGCGCCGGGCCACAAGCTGATCTCCGCCGACTATTCGCAGATCGAGCTGCGGGTGCTGGCCCACATCGCCGACATCCCGCAATTGCGCCAGGCCTTCGCCGACGGCATCGACATCCACGCCATGACCGCCTCGGAGATGTTCGGCGTGCCGGTGAAGGGCATGGACCCGGCCGTGCGCCGGCGCGCCAAGGCGATCAATTTCGGCATCATCTACGGCATCTCGGCCTTCGGCCTCGCCAACCAGCTCGGCATCCCGCGCGAAGAGGCCGGGGCCTATATCCGCAAGTATTTCGAGCGCTTCCCGGGGATTCGCGACTACATGGAGAGCACGCGGCGGTTCGCGCGCTCCAACGGCTTCGTCAGCACGGTGTTCGGGCGCAAGGCGCACTACCCGCAGATCAACTCGAAGAACCCGTCCGAGCGCGCCTTCATGGAGCGGGCCGCCATCAACGCGCCGATCCAGGGCTCGGCCGCCGACATCATCCGCCGCGCCATGGTGCGCATGGAGCCGGCGCTGGACGCCGCGAAGGTGGACGCGCGCATGCTGCTGCAGGTGCACGACGAGCTGGTGTTCGAGGTTCCCGACGACGACGTCGAGCGCGCCATCCCGATCATCCGCGACGTCATGGAAAACGCGCCGCACCCGGCGGTGACGCTCTCCGTGCCGCTGCAGGTGGACGCGCGCGCCGCCCACAACTGGGACGAGGCGCACTGAGCGCGGTGGGGCGGCTCAGACCTTGAGCCGGTAGAACCCCACCGCGTTGCCGCCGAACACGGCGATGCGCTCGCCCGCGCCGCACGCCTGCATCAGCGTTTCGGCGGCGTCGACCCAGCGCTGGTAGGAGCTGGCCAGCGTGCACACCGGCCAGTCCGACCCGAAGATCAGCCGCCCCGCGCCGAAGCAGTCGAGCAGGTGGTCCGTGTACGGGCGCAAATCGTCGACGGTCCACTCCGGCCCGGCCTCGGTGACGAGGCCGGAGAGCTTGCAATAGGCCTGCGTCCGCGACGCGATCCGGGCCATGTCGCGCGCCCAGTCGTCGAACGCGCGGTCGCGGATCGCTGGCTTGGAGCCGTGGTCGACGACGATGCGCAGTTCGGGATAGCGCTCGGCCAGATGCAGCAGGTTGGGCAGGTGCCGGGGATGGGTCAGCGCGTCGAAGGCGAGGTCGTGGGCGATCAGTGCGCGGAAGGCGGCGTCGAGCTCCGGCTTCAACATCCAGTCGACGTCGGCGATGTCCTGGATCATCGGCCGCATGCCCTTGAGCAGCGGGTGGCGGGCCAGCCGGTCGATCTCGTCGACGGCGTCCGCCGCCTCGAAGTCGCACCAGCCGACCACGCCCTTCACGAACTCGGTCGAGTCGGCGATGCCGAGCATGTAGTCGGTCTCGGCCACGGTGGGGGCGGCCTGCACGAGCACGGTGCCCTGCATGCCGGCCTTCTCCAGCAACGGGCCGAGATCCTCGGGGCCGAAGCTGCGGAACAGCGGCTTCAGCTCCGGCGTCAGCCAACCGTAGTCGCCGCGCGCCAGATGCCAGAAGTGCTGATGGGCGTCGATTCGCAGTGTCATGCCCCCAGCCTCTCCCTCAATGCGGCCTGCGCGTGGCGAAGGCCGCGCTCACGCTTCCGGCCTGACGATACCTTTCTTCAGGATGATGTTGCCGTAAAGCCTCCGCTCGCCGCTGACCACCACGGCGAAGGCGTTGCGGGCGCGCTCGTAGAAGGCGAAGCGCTCCAGCGAGGCGAGGCGGAAGCTCTCCCCCTCCCGGGCGGCCATGACGCGGCGGAACTCGCCGAAGATGGGCATCTCGGCGGTGGGATCGCCCACCACCTCCATGCGCCAGGCGGCGTCCGGCGTGAACGTGTCGAGCGGCATGACGGAGAGCACCGCGTCGAGGATGCGCACCGCGTCGACGCCGTCCAGGCGGATCAGCGGCCGGCCCGTCGTGGCGGCCGGGAAATTGGCGTCGGCGATGACGATGTCGTCGCCGTGGCCCATCGCCCGCAGCGTGGCGAGCAGGTCGGGGCCGAGAAGCGGGTCGATCGATTTCAGCATGGGTGTATCCTGTCAGCATGTCGGAACGACGGCGGCGCGGGCGCCGGAACCGCGCCGCCCCGACGCACCTTAAGCCGGGCGGAGCCGCGCCGCACGGGGGCTCGACGCATTCGCCCGCGGCAAACCCCGGCCCGGGTTTCGCCGTTGTCCACAGGACGCCGGCGGGGCCGCCATGTTTTCGGGCCCTCCCCCGCGTGTTAGGAACGGAGACAGCCGTGACCAAGCCAGCGCCGCTCGATTCGGAGACAGGGATGACGTCGAAGCTCGACCAGCTCAAGACCATGACCGTGGTGGTCGCCGACACCGGCGACATCGAGTCGATCCGCGCCTTCCGGCCGACGGACTGCACGACCAACCCGACGCTGATCCTGAAAGCCGCCCAGATGCCCGCCTACGCGGAAATCCTGGAGGAGGCGCTGGCGTGGGGCCGCCGCCAGGGCGGCTCGCGCGAGGCGGTGGTCGCCGCCATCGGCGACCGCCTGGCGGTGAATTTCGGCGCGGAACTGACGCGGATCGTTCCCGGCCGCGTCTCGACGGAGGTCGACGCGGATCTGTCCTTCGACACGGCGCGAACGGTGGACAAGGCCCGCGCCATCATCGCCGCCTACGAGGCGCGGGGGATCGGCCGCGAGCGCATCCTGGTGAAGATCGCCTCGACGTGGGAGGGCATCCGCGCCGCCGAGATCCTCCAGCGCGAGGGGATCGACTGCAATTTGACCCTGCTGTTCAGCCTGGTCCAGGCCGTGGCCGCCGCCGAGGCGAACGCGTTCCTGATCTCGCCCTTCGTCGGCCGCATCCTCGACTGGTACGCCAAGGCCGAAGGGCGCGGCTACGAGCCCGAGGAAGACCCGGGCGTGCTCTCGGTGCGGCGCATCTACGCCTATTACAAGCGGCACGGCCACAAGACGGTGGTGATGGGCGCGTCGTTCCGCAGCACCGGCGAGATCGAGGCGCTGGCGGGCTGCGACCGGCTGACCATCGCGCCGTCGCTGCTGGAGGCGCTGTCGCGCGACACGACGCGGCTGGAGCGCAAGCTCGACCCGATCGTCGCCGCCCAGGCGGGCGGCGAGCGTATCGCCGTGGACGAGGCCGGCTTCCGCTTCGCGCTCAACGAGGACGCCATGGCCACCGAGAAGCTGGCCGAGGGCATCCGCATGTTCGCCAAGGACCTGCGCACCCTGCGCGGCATGATCGCCGAGAAGCTGGAGGCGGTGGTCGCCGCCTGAGCGCGGCCCGCGTCACGGCGGGGAGGTTGAAATCAGCGACCGACTGCGTCGCGTCGGCAAAGGCTGAACCGAGCGGCGGGCGTACCGGCGGCGGGGTTTGAACCCGACGGCCGGCGACGTCGCGCCGGCCGAGGCGGAACCGAGCCTTTGGCCCCTCGCCGCCGCGTCAGCCCAGCGTGGTCGGTGCGACGATCATGCCCCGGCGGCCTTCGCTGCCGTTGCCATTGCCCCCGCCATTGCCGTTGCCGTTACCGTTGTTGCCGCCGCCGTTACCGCCGCCGTTGCCGTTACCGCCGTTGCCATTGCCTCCGGCGTTCCCGTTTCCGTTGCCGCCAGCGTTGCCGTTCCCATTACCGCCGCCGTTGCCGCCGCCGTTGCCGTTACCGCCGTTGCCATTGCCTCCGGCGTTCCCGTTTCCGTTACCGCCAGCGTTGCCGTTCCCATTACCGCCGCCGTTGCCGTTGCCGCCGGCGTTGCCGTTGCCGCCGGCGTTGCCGTTGCCGCTGTCGGCGTTGCCTTTGCCCCCGGCGTTGCCATTGCCGCCGGCGTTACCGTTACCGTTCCCGCCGCCGTTCCCGTTGCCGTTACCGTTCCCGCTGCCGCCGCCGAAGCCGCCGCCGGCGCCATTTCCGACGCCGTTCCCCCCGGCGTTGCTGTTGCCCGGCCCGGCGTTGGCGTTGCCGCTCGCGGCGGCGCCGACGCCTCCCGCGTTGCTGGCGCCCGACTTGCCGGAGGCGTCGCCGCTCTTGCCCGGCGTCGCGCCGGGGACCGAGAGGCCGGCCGGGACGCTGACGCCCGCCTTGACGGCGGCGTTGACGAGCGCCGCGCCGGCGGCGGCCAACGCCGCGCGCTGCGCCGGCGTGGTCGCGGCGAGGAAGGTCCAGTCGCGCTGGCCGATGCCGCGCGGCGCGGACAGGCCGCCGCCCCGCGCGCCGACGGCGAGGCCCGGCGTGAGGTCGTGGCAGCCGCCGCCGCCGCACACCGAGACGGCGCCGTCGTGCAGCGCCACGTCGGAATTGCGACCGGCGACCCGCACGTCGAAGGCGGTGCCGCGCACCGCGATGGTCGCGTTGGGCGTGCGCACGTTGTAGCGGTGCGGCCGGTAGCCCGAACCGCTGATAAAGCGAAACGCGCCGCGGATGAGGTTGAAGCTGAGCCAGGGCTCGGGCTCGCCCTTGAACACGAACGTGTCGAGCACGACCTCGGCGGCCGGCCCGACGGCCAGTGTCGTGTTGTCGCTGAAGGTGATGACGAGCGCCGCGTCCTTGCCCGTGCGGATCGCCTCGTCGCGGTGCACCGGGTCGCCGCTGCTCAGCCGTCGCGCGCTGCCATCGAGCAGGGCCACCGCCTCGGCGCGCACGAAAGTGACCTCGCCGACGACCGACGACGCCCGTGCAGCGCCCGGCCGCAGGATCAGGCCGATCGCGAGGCCCAAGGCCAAAAAGATAATGAGCGCCCGAAACCGGCGATACACGGAGATCAACCGCTAATCGTTGAAGGTTTCAGGACTCAACCACGCAATACAGGCGACCACAACCAACTTGCAGATTGTATTTTTATCGTAAGAGCAAGCTTAGGTTGTATGTCGCTCGAGTCCCTGTCGCATCTCGACTCGCGACGACTCACCGCCGACTTAGGCGGCCGCGCGGCCCATCTCGGCGTCCATGCACGCCACGCTCAGCGCCGCGCCGGGCCGGGCGACCAGCGCGCAGGCGCGCGGCACGGCGACCCAGCCGTCCTGGGCCCGGTCCAGCGGCTCCGACACGATCAGCAGCGCCTCGGCGGTCTCGCGGTAATAGAGCGTCGCCGGCTTGGCGTCGCAGGCCCAGCGCACGGCGTAGACGGACTCGCCGTCGGTGAGCGCCGCCGTGAAGCGCAGCGCCTCGCGCACGCCGGCCGCGTCCATCATCGACTTCACCCGGCGCAGCGTGCGCGCCAGCGCCCCCACCGGATCCTCCTCGAGGCCATCGGCCAGCGCGGCCAGGAAGATCGCCTCGCTGTCGGTGGTGCCGAAGCGGCTGTCGTAGAGTGTGTCGGGGATCAGCTGCTCGACCTTCCGGCGCACCAGGGGCCAGCCGCCCACCTGCCCGTTATGCATGAACATCCAGCGTCCATGCGCGAAGGGGTGGCAATTGGCGCGCGTCGTCGCCGTGCCGGTGGCCGCCCGCACATGCGCGAAGAACAGGCCCGAGCGCACCTGCCCGCAGATCGAGCGCAGGTTCTCGTCCGACCAGGCCGGGCGCAGTTCGCGATAGAGGCCCGGCTGGGGACGCGCCGCGTACCAGCCGACGCCGAAGCCGTCGCCGTTGGTGCCGGTCTTGGCCTCCTCGGCGTGCAGCGACTGGTGGATGAGCGAGTGGCAGGGCGCGCAGACCAGGTCTTCCATGAAGACCGGCTCTCCGCGGTAAGCCAGGAAACGGCACATGGACAAATCCCCGTGAGCGGCGACGCCGCAGCTTGCGCTGCCGTGTAACTGATCACCGCTATCGTGAACAGTTCCTGAATCGGTGAAGCGGGCCAAGGCGTCGCCGTCTTGTGCGCGCCGTCACGACGTGCGACCTGAAAGCCTCACGTCCCGCCCGCGTCACATTCCGGAAGCCCCGCATGCGACTGCCCAGAGCCACTCTCCCGACCCTTGCCGCCGTGCTGGCCGCCGCGCCCGCGCGGGCGGCCGACGCCATCGACGGCGCCACGCTGGGGCTCGGCTGGGCGCTCCCCTTCGCCGGCATCCTGATCTCGATCGCGCTCGGTCCGCTGGTCGCGCCGCATGCCTGGCACCGCCACTACGGCAAGGTCGCGACAGCCTGGGCGCTGGCGCTCTTGGTTCCGCTCGTCGCCATTCACGGGCCTTCGCTGACGGGCGAGGCGTTCCTGCACGCCATGCTGCTGGAGTACATCCCGTTCATCGTCATGCTGTTCGCGCTGTTCACCGCGGCGGGCGGGGTGATGGTGGCGGGCAACATCCACGGTTCGCCGGCCGCCAACACGGCGCTTCTGGCGCTCGGCACGGGCATGGCCAGCGTCATCGGCACCACCGGGGCGTCGATGGTCCTGATCCGGCCGCTGCTGCGCGCCAACGACGCGCGCCGGCACAACGTCCACGTCGTCGTGTTCTTCATCTTCCTGGTGTCCAACATCGGCGGCTCGCTGACGCCGATCGGCGACCCGCCGCTCTTCCTCGGCTTCCTGCGCGGCGTCGATTTCTTCTGGACGGCCAAGGCGCTGTACAAGGAGACGCTGTTCGCGGCGGCGGTGCTGCTGGGGCTGTTCTTCGTGATCGACACGGTCCTGTTCCGGCGCGAGGACGCGGCGCGCCCCGTGCGCGACCCGACGCCCGACAAGAAGCTGCGCCTGCGCGGCAAGGCGAACTTCGTGCTGATCGCGGTGGCGATCGGCGCCATCCTGCTCAGCGGCCTGTGGAAGCCCGGCGTGTCGTTCTCGGTGCACGGCGTCGAGGTGCCGCTGCAGAACATCGTGCGCGACGTGACGATGATCGCCGTGGGGCTGGTGTCGCTGGCGGTGACGCCGCGCACCTACCGCAAGGCGAACGACTTCACCTGGGAGCCGATCGTCGAGGTGGCCATCCTGTTCGCCGCCATCTTCACCTGCATCATCCCGGTTCTGGCGATGCTGCAGGCGGGCTCCCACGGCGTCTTCGCGCCGCTGGTCGCGCTGGTCACCGGCCCGGACGGGCAGCCCTCGCCGCCGGCCTATTTCTGGCTCACCGGCCTGCTCTCGTCCTTCCTCGACAACGCGCCGACCTACCTCGTCTTCTTCGAGCTCGCCGGCGGCGACCCCGCGACGCTGATGGGCCCGCTCGGCGGCACGCTGGCGGCGATTTCGATGGGCGCGGTGTTCATGGGCGCCAACACCTATATCGGCAACGCGCCCAATTTCATGGTCTACGCCATCGCCCGCAGCGCGGGGGTGAACATGCCCAGCTTCTTCGGTTTCATGCTGTGGTCCGGCGCCATCCTCGTCCCGCTCTTCGTGGTCATCACGCTGCTGTTCGTGCGCTGACGCCGACCCTCACGGCAACGCTCAAACTGGTCGAATCGGGTCATTTAAATCGATGAAGATGCCCTGGTTCTTGACGCGGACGGCAAAATCCTGTTCTGAACGCCTCTGCCCGGGGCGGCCCGTCCGCTGGACTCGCGGCGGACGGCCTGCGTAAACTCCCGGATACAAACCGGGACGAAGCCGATCCGTGACAAGAGACATCCGGCCGGATCGCCGCCCCCGGTTGACCGACGAAATTGATTGGGAGGAAACCGAATGAAGAAGATCTTGCTCGGAGCCGTCGCCGCGTTTGCCGGCATGGCCGTCAGCCAGGCCTACGCCCAGGAAAAGCTCACCGTGTGGTGGGTGAAGGGCTTCTACAAGGCCGAGGACGACGCGCTGTTCGAGGCCATCAAGAAGTTCCAGGCCAAGACGGGCGTCACGGTCGATCTGTCCCAGTACCCGGTGCAGGACATGATCCCGAAGACGGTCTCGGCGCTCGACGCCGGCACCCCGCCGGACGTGGCCTACGCCGACGTTTACGACTTCCAGGTCGCCGCCAAGTGGGCCTTCGAAGGCCGCCTCGAGGACCTTTCCGACGTCATCAACCCGATCAAGGGCAATTTCGCCCCGAACACGGTCGAGACGACGCTGCTCTATAACGACAAGGCCAAGAAGAAGGCCTACTACGCCTTCCCGCTCAAGCAGCAGACCATGCATATCGAGTACTGGGTCGACATGCTGCAGCAGGCCGGCTTCAAGGAGAGCGACATCCCGACCGACTGGAAGGGCTACTGGTCGTTCTGGTGCGAGAAGGTGCAGCCGGCCTATCGCCGCGCCTCGGGCACCCGCAACTTCGGCATCGGCCAGCCGCTCGGCGTCGACTCCTCCGACAGCTTCTATTCGTTCCTGACCTTCGCCGACGCCTATAACGTCAAGATGGTCGACGAGAACGGCAAGCTGCTGGTCGACGATCCCAAGGTGAAGCAGGGACTCATCGGCGCGCTGACCGACTACACCGAGCCCTACATCAAGGGTTGCGTGCCGCCCTCCGCCACGAGCTGGAAGGACCCGGACAACAACGTCGCCTTCCACAACAAGACGACGGTGCTGACGCACAACGCGACGATCTCGATCGCCGCCAAGTGGCTCGACGACGCCAACAACGCGACGCTGTCGGAAGCCGAGCGCGCGCAGGCGAAGAAGAACTACGAGGAGCTGATCCGCACCGCCGGCTTCCCCAACAAGCCCGACGGCTCGAAGATGCAGTACCGCACCGCCGTGAAGGTCGGCGTGGTGTTCGAGAACGCCAAGAACAAGGCGCGCGCCAAGGAGTTCGTCTCCTTCCTGCTGCAGGAAGAGAACCTGACCCCGTACGTGGAAGGCGCGCTGGGCCGCTGGTTCCCGGTCACCTCGGCCGGCCAGGAGCGTCCGTTCTGGCAGGCGGACCGTCATCGCCAGTCCGTCTACAACCAGTACAAGTCCGGCACGGTGACGTTCGAGTTCACCAAGAACTGGAAGTTCACGATCCTCAACAATGAGAACGTGTGGGCCAAGGCGGCCAACCGCGTCGTGAACGAGAAGGTGCCGGTCGACAAGGCTGTCGACGAGATGATCGCGCGCATCAAGGAAGTCGCCGGCTCCTGAGCCGCGAAACCGGGCGCGCGCCCACCCGAAACTCCTGCGGCCGCCCCTTGGGGCGGCCGTTTTCCCCCCGGGGTGATCCCATGTCGACCGTGACCAGCACGTCCACTCCGGCGCTCGCGCCGGCCGCCGGCCCGCCGCAGGCGCGGATGACCTCCTGGCAGATCTGGGGGATGATCCTGGTCGTCCCGTATCTGCTCGTCTTCGCGCTGTTCGTCGTCTACCCGGTGTTCTACGCGTTCTGGCTGGCGCACGAGCCGCAGAGCTACGTGAAGCTCGCCAACGACCCGATCTTCGTCCGCTCCGTCGTCAACACGCTGGTGTTCCTGTTCGTCGCCATCAACCTCAAGATGGCGGTCGCGCTCGGCCTGTCGGGCTTCTTCCTGAACGACCGCTGGTGGATCAAGATCCTCGCGGTCATCTTCATCCTGCCCTGGGCGGTGCCGTCGATCCCGACCATCCTGTCGGTCCGGTTCATGCTCAACCCCGAGTGGGGCCTGATCAACCAGACCATCTTCCGGCTGACCTACGAGGACGGCCCGAACTGGCTGAACAACCCGACCCTCGGCCTGTTCTTCGCGGCGCTCGTCCACATCTGGAAGTCGCTGCCGTTCTGGACGCTGATCCTGGTCTCCGGCCGCCTCGCCATTTCGGCGGACCTCTACGAGGCCGCCTCGGTCGACGGCGCGACGACGCTGCAGAAGTTCCGCTTCATCACCTGGCCGTCGATGCAGCAGCTCTTCATGACCTGCCTGATCCTGTCGACGATCTGGTCGCTGGGCGACTTCAACAGCGTCTACCTGCTGACCGGAGGCGGGCCGGCCGACCTCACCCACGTGCTGGCCACGCTGGGCATCCGCTATCTGCGCTTGGCGGAGGTGGACCTGTCGATGGCGACGATCGTGTTCGCGCTGCCGCTGATCCTCCCGCTCGTCTACTTCATGATGAAGCGGCTCTCGAAGTGAGCGGGGCGACCATGACCACGACCACCATGAACCGCACCAACTTCATGCGCGCCGCCTCCAAGGAGGCCAAGCTGCTGCTGGTCGGCGTGCCGCTGCTGATCTGGACGCTGCTGCCGATCTATCATCTGTGCCTGTTCGCCTTCTCGGACAAGCAGTCGGCGTTCTCCGGCAATCTCTGGCCGGCGAACCCGACCCTGCGCAATTTCGAGATCGTCTTCGGCCAGAAGCACTACTTCCTCAGCCATTTCTGGCAGCAGCTCTGGAACTCGGTGTTCATCGCCGGGATGACCGGCCTGCTGACGCTGGTGGTCGCCACCTTCGCGGCCTTCGCGATCAGCCGTCTCAAGGTGCGCGGCGGGCGCACCGTGCTGAACATGGCGCTGTTCACCTATTTCATTCCGGCCGCGTTCCTGGCCGTGCCGATGTACCGCACGATGGGCCTGTACGGCCTGCTCAACAGCCAGTGGTCGCTGATCCTCGCGATGATGACGATCGCCTCGCCCTACGCGATCTGGGTGCTCAAGCAGGCCTCCGACAAGCTGCCGGTGGAGCTCGACGAGGCCGCCATCATGGACGGCGCGACGGCGATGCAGCTGTTCCGGCTCGTCTACCTGCCGCTGATGGTCCCCTCGCTGGTGGCGGTCGGCACCTACGCCATCCTGCTGGCCTGGAACGAGTACCTCTACGCCTTCCTGCTGCTCTCCAAGGACACGTCGCTGACGCTGCCGGTGGCGCTCGGCAACTTCATGGCCGCCGACGACTCGCCCTGGGAGCTGCTGATGACGACGGGCCTCATCTACGCGCTGCCGCCGGCCGCCGTGTACTACGTCTTCCGCCGCTACATGGTGTCCGGCCTCACCGCCGGCGCGGTCAAGAGCTGAGGCCGCGATGACCGCCGCGCCCCGCCCCGTCCTGCTCGTCACCGGCGGCAGCCGGGGCATCGGCGCGGCGACCTGCCGCCTCGCCGCCGCCCAAGGCTACGACCTGGCCATCAACTATCGCAGCGAGGAAGCCGCCGCCGAGGCGCTCGCCGCCGAGTGCCGCGGCCACGGCGTGCAGGCCATCGCGGTGCGCGGCGACGTGTCCGACGAGGCCGACATCGAGCGCGTGTTCACGCGCGTCGACCACGAGCTCGGACGGCTGACCCATCTCGTCAACAACGCGGGCATCACCGGCCGCGCCAGCCGGCTGGACGACGCCCCGCCGGACGACGTGCGCCGGGTGATCGACCTCAACGTCACCGGCGCGATCCTGGTGGCGCGCGAGGCGATCCGCCGCATGTCGCCGCGCCACGGCGGGTCCGGCGGCGCCATCGTCAATCTCTCCTCGGCCGCGGTGTGGCTGGGCGCGCCGAACGACTTCGTCTGGTACGCGGCGTCCAAGGGGGCCATCGACTCGCTCACCATCGGGCTGTCGAAGGAGCTCGGCGCGGAGAACATCCGCGTCAACGCCGTCGCGCCCGGCCTGATCGAGACCGACATTCACGAGACCGCCGGGCTGGGCGGCCGCATCGAGCGCCTTGCGCCGATGGTGCCGATGCAGCGCGGCGGCACGGCCGAGGAGGTCGCCCGCGTCATCCTGTTCCTGCTCTCGCAGGACGCCGCCTACGTCACCGGCGCGGTCTACCGGGTCACCGGCGGGCGCTGACCGCGCGTCGCCCGCGCCCCGCCGGGCCTCCTATCCTTCCATTTCCTCGCGCAGCATCTCGAGGCGCAGCCAGTCGTCTTCCATGGCGGCGAGGTCGGCGTGGGCCTTGGCGATGGCGTCGGTGAGCCTGGCGAAGCGGGCGGGGTCGCGCGTGTAGAGCGCCGGGTCGTGCAGCTCGTCCTGCCAGCCGCGCATGTCGGCCTGCAGCTTCTCCATGCGGCCGGGCAGCGTTTCGAGCGCGTGCTTGTCCTTGAAGGACATCTTGCGGCGGGAAGGAGCCTGCGGCTGGGGCGGCGCGGCGGCCTCGCGCTCGCGCGGCTTCGCGGCGGCGGCGGCGCGCGCCGTCACCCCCTCGCCGCGCTGGGCGACCATGTCGGAATAGCCGCCGGCGTACTCCACCCAGCGCCCGTCGCCCTCCGACACGATCACCGAAGTCGCGACGCGGTCGAGGAAGTCGCGGTCGTGGCTGACCAGCAGCACCGTACCCGCGTAGTCGGCCAGCATCTCCTGCAACAGGTCGAGCGTCTCCAGGTCGAGGTCGTTGGTCGGCTCGTCGAGAACCAGCAGGTTGGAGGGCTGCGCCAGCGCGCGGGCCAGCACGAGACGGCCGCGCTCGCCGCCGGAGAGCACGCCCACCGGCGTGCGCGCCTGCTCGGGCGAGAACAGGAAGTCCTTCATGTAGCTCATGACGTGCTTCGACACGCCGCCCACCGTCAGCGTCTCGCCGCGGCCGCCGGTCAGCGTGTCGACGAGGCTTGTCGCCGGGTCGAGGCTGTCGCGGCCCTGCTCCAGCGTGACACTCTGCAGGTTGGCGCCGGTGCGCACGGTGCCGGAGTCCGGCGCCAGCGCGCCGGTGAGCATGTGCAGCAGCGTGGTCTTGCCGGCCCCGTTGGGGCCGACGAGGCCGACGCGGTCGCCGCGCAGGATACGGGTGGAGAAATCGCGCACCACGGCGCGGTCTCCGAAGCTCTTGGACACGCCCAGCGCCTCGACGACCAGCTTGCCGGAGATGTCGGCGTCCGAGACGGTGAGCTTCACCGCGCCCGCGGCGCGGCGGCGCTCGCGCGCGTCCTGGCGCATTTTCGAAAGCTCGGCCATCCGGCGCACGTTTCGCTTGCGGCGCGCGGTGACGCCGTAGCGCACCCAATGCTCCTCGGCGACGATGCGCCGGTCGAGCTTGTGGGCGTCCAGCTCCTCCTGCTCCAGCACGGCGTCGCGCCACGCCTCGAACGCGCCGAAGCCTTGCTCCATCCGCCGCGTGCGGCCGCGGTCGAGCCACACCGTGGCGCGCGACAGGTTCTCCAGGAAGCGCCTGTCATGGCTGATCAGCACGAGCGCCGAGCGCATCGTGCGGATCTCGTTCTCCAGCCACTCGATGGCCGGCAGGTCGAGATGATTGGTCGGTTCGTCGAGCAGCAGGATGTCCGGCTCCGGCGCGAGCACGCGGGCCAGCGCGGCGCGGCGCGCCTCCCCGCCGGAGAGCCGCGCCGTGTCTTCCTCGCCCGTGAGGCCGAGCTCGCGCAGAAGATAGGCGGCGCGGTAGGCGTCGTCGCCGGGCGCGAGGCCAGCTTCGACATAGGCGAGCGTGCTGGGAAAGCCGGACAGGTCCGGCTCCTGCGGCAGATAGCGGATCGTCGCGCCGGGCTGCGCGAAGCGCGTGCCCCTGTCGGCCTCGATCAGGCCCGCGGCGATACGCAGCAGGGTCGACTTGCCGGAGCCGTTGCGCCCGACCAGCGCCAGCCGCTCGCCCGGGGCGACGGACAGCTCAGCTCCCTCGATGAGCGGCGTGCCGCCGAAGGTGAGGTGGATGTCCTGCAGCAGAAGGATGGGTGGAGAAGCCATGCCGGGGAAGTGGCAGATCGCTCAGGCGCGCGCAAGCCTCGCGGCGCGTCAGGAGGGCAGATCGGCGATCTCGAGATGGCACGCCACGGTGAGGCCCGGCGCGGGGTGGCGGACCGGCGGCGGCGTGGTGTCGCAGACCGGCCCGATGCGGCGCGGGCAGCGCGACGCGAACACGCAGCCCTTCGGCGGGTCGAGGGGGCTCGGCATGACGCCGCCCAGGATCACCTCCGGCTCCGGCGCGTCCGGGTCCGGGCGGGGCGCGGCGGCCAGCAGGGCCTTGGTGTAGGGGTGCCACGGCGGCGCGAAGACGAGGTCGGCCGGCCCGTATTCGACGATGCGGCCGAGATAGAGCACAGCGACCCGGTCGGCCATGTGCCGGACCAGGGCGAGGTCGTGGCTGATCAGCAGCAGCGCGATGCCGGACGCGTCCTGCAACTCCGCCAGCAGGTTGACGATGGCGGCCTGCACCGACACGTCGAGCGCCGAGGTCGGCTCGTCGGCGATGACGAGTTGCGGGTCGCCGGCGAAGGCCCGGGCCAGCGCCACGCGCTGGCGCTGGCCGCCGGAGAGCTGGTGCGGCATGCGCCGCAGCATATCGGCGGGCAGGCGCACCCGCTCCAGCAGCCGCGCCGCGGCCTCCTTCGCCTGCGCCCGCCCCAGCCCGCGCAGCAGACGCAGCGGCCGCACCACGGCGTGCTCGATGCTGTGGCTGGGATTGAGCGTCGAATCCGGGTTCTGGAACACCATCTGCAGGCGGCGCTTGAGGTCGGCCGGCCGCTCGTCGACGGGGAGCGCGGCGAGGTCGGCGCCGGCGAACAGCGCCTGGCCCTCGCTCGCCGTCACGAGGCCGGACAGGAGCTTGGCGAGTGTCGACTTGCCGCTGCCGGACTCGCCGACCACGGCGAGCGTGCGGCCGGCGTCGGCGGCCAGGCTGACGTCGGAGAGCGCGCGCAGCTCCGCGCGCGGCCCTCCCGAAAGCCCGCCCCCGATGGCGTAGACCATCGACAGGTCGCGCACGTCGAGCAGCACCGGGCTGTCCTCGTCGCGCCCGCGCGTCGCCTCGGCCGCCGGCGTCGCCGGGCGGCTGTCGCGCACGGCCTCGAGGCGGGCGCAGCGCGCCACGTGGCCCGGCTCCGCGTCGGCCGGCAGCATCGGAACCGGCCCGGCGTCGCAGGCGGCGGGCAGCGCGTGGGAGCAGCGGGGCGAGAAGGCGCAGCCGACCCGCGCCCGGTCCGCCGCCGTCAACGTGCCGGCGACCGGCGTCAGCCGCGCCCCGCCGCGCCCCGCCTCCAGGCGCGGCAGCGCCGCCAGCAGGCCGCGCGTATAGGGATGCGCCGGCGCGCCGAACACGGCGCGGATGTCGCCGGTCTCGACCAGCCGGCCGGCGTAGAGCACGCCGATGCGGTCGCAGATGCGCGCCACAGTGCCGAGATTGTGCGAGATGAACAGGATGGCGGTGCCGAACTTCCGGCGCAGCTCGCGCACCAGGTCGAGGATCGCCGCCTCGATGGTCACGTCGAGCCCGGTGGTCGGCTCGTCGAGGATCAGCAGCGCCGGCTCGGCCATCAGCGCCATGGCGATGACGACGCGCTGCTGCTGGCCGCCCGACAGCTCGTGCGGGTAGCGGCTCATCATGCGCTCGGGGTCGGGCAGGCGCACCTCGGCGAGCATGGCGATGGCGCGGTCGCGGGCGGCGGCCGCGCTGCGCTCGCCGTGCAGCATCGGCACCTCGACGAGCTGGCGGCCGATGGTGACCACCGGGTTGAGGCTGCTCATCGGGTCCTGGTAGACCATGGCGACGCGGTTACCGCGCAGCGAGCGCAGCGCCGCGTCGTCCAGCGTCGCGAGGTCTCGCCCGTCGAACAGGACGCGCCCCGAGCTCACCCGCATGCCGCGCGGCAGGTAGCTCAGCGCCGCCAGCGCCAGCGTCGACTTTCCGCAACCCGACTCGCCGACGAGGCCCAGCGCCTCGCCGGGGCCGATGCTCAGGCTGACATCGTCCACGATGCGCATGCGTGTGCGACGGTTGGCGTAGTCGATGCCGACATTCTCCATCCGCAGCACGTCAGACATCGAACGACGCCTCGCGAATGCCGGTGGCCAGGAAGTTGAAGCCCACCACCAGGGACGACACCGCCACCGCCGGGATCAGCGTCATGTGCGGATAGACGAACAGCAGCCCGTAGCTCTCCTTGATCATGCCACCCCAGTCCGGGTCCGGCGGCGGCAGGCCGATGCCGAGGAAGCCGAGCACGCCGATGGCGATGGTCGTGTAGCCGAGGCGCAGGAAGATATCGACGATCAGCGGCCCGCGCGCGTTGGGCAGGATCTCGACGAGCAGGATGTGCAGCGTGCTCTCCCCGCGCATGCGCGCCGCCGCCACGTAGTCGCGGTTGCGCACGTCGAGCGTCACGGCGCGCACGATGCGCGCGATGATCGGCGCCTTGGTGACGGCGATGACGAGCACGATGTTGAGCGCCGACGCGCCGAACTTGGTGATGACGATGAGGTAGAGAATGATCTGCGGGAAGGCGAGCATGACGTCGCCGACGCGCATCACCAGGGCGTCGACGACGCCGCCGCGATAGCCCGAGACGAGCCCGAGCAGCGTCCCGACCACCGCCGCCGCCAGCACCGCGACGGGGGCGACGGTGAGCAC
Source organism: Alsobacter ponti (assembly GCF_024294805.1). Classification (GTDB taxonomy): domain Bacteria; phylum Pseudomonadota; class Alphaproteobacteria; order Rhizobiales; family Beijerinckiaceae; genus Alsobacter; species Alsobacter ponti. The sequence goes on along the minus strand of NZ_JANCLU010000004.1, from coordinate 105,543 downwards.
CGTGCGCGCGCCCCACAGCAGGCGGGACAGGATGTCGCGGCCGAGCTGGTCCGTGCCGAGCCAGTGCTGCGCCGAGGGGAAGGGATCGACCAGCGCCATCGGATCGAGCTGGTTGGGCGGGTAGGGGGCGAGCCACGGCGCCAGCACCGCGCAGATCGCCCAGAACAGGATGATCGCGCCGCCCAGCGTGGCGATTGGGGAGGCGGTGAGCGCGGCCTTGAGCCCCTTCGCCCCGCGCGCGGCGAAGGCGCGGCCGGTCCGTCGCACAGGCGCGACGGCAAGCCCCTCTGGCGCGGCGCGGTCCGTCTCCGTCATATCGAGATCCTCGGGTCGAGCGCGCGGTAGCCGAGGTCGCCGACCACCTGGGTCAGCATGGTCACGGATACGGCGACCAGCGTGCCCGCCTCGACGATGGCGATGTCCTTCGCCAGCGCCGCTTCCAGCATCATGCGGCCGAAGCCGGGATAGGCGAACACCATCTCGACGACCACCAGCCCGGCGACGAGATAGTTGATCTGCAGCAGGATGACCGTGAACGGCGCGATCAGCGCGTTGCGCAGGGCGTGCTTCACCACGACGCGGCGGAAGCTCATGCCCTTCAGCACCGCCGTCCGGATGAAGGGCTGGCGCATCACCTCCACCATCGAGGTGCGGATCATGGCGATCAGGTAGCCCGCGTCATAGAGCACCACGACCGCCGCCGGCAGGACGAGCTGGGTCCAGATCGGCCAGCCCGTGTCGTCGCGGAGCGGCGAGGTGCCCGGCAGCCAGCCGAGCTGCACGACGAAGATGGCGAGCAGGAACACGCCCATCGCGAACTCGGGGATGGAGGCGCACACCGACGAGAAGACCGACACCGAGCGGTCGATCCAGCCGCGCTCGCGCATGCCGGCCAGCACGCCAAGCAGCACGGAGAACGGCACGATGATGGCGAAGCAGACGCCGGCGAGCAGCAGCGTGTTGCCGAGCCTGTCCCACAGCACCTCTGAGACGGGGCGGCGGAACACGATGGACTGGCCGAAATCGCCGCGCGCGGCGTTGGCCATGTATTCGGCGTAGCGGACCATAACCGGCCGGTCGAGGCCCATCTCGCGCGTCACCTTCTCCACCTGGTCGGCGCTCGCATAGGGGCCGAGCAGCTTGCGCACGACGTCGCCCGGCGTCAGCTCGTTCAGCACGAACACGATGAACGTCACCGCGAACAGGGTGATCGCCATGTTGAAGAGCTGTTTCAGCAGGTAGCGCGCCATCCATGCTCCCTGGCCGGAGGCCCGGCGCGAAGCCGGCCGTCAGGCGAGACGCCGCCCATCGGCGAGCGGCGGGCCGGCGGCCCGCCCGCGCTCCGGCGCGGACGGGCGTGGCGACGGATCAGGCCTCGACCCAGATCTTGTACACGTCGATGTAGACCGACGGGTGCAACTGGTAGCCCTTCACCTTCTTGTCGGCGTGGGCGAACAGCGCCCGCCACAGCGGCACGACGACCGGGCCGTCCTCGAGCAGGATCTGCTCCAGCTTGGCCATCACCTGCCGGCGCTTCTCGACGTCGAGATAGCCCTCGGCCTCGGTGATGAGCTTGTCGAACTCCGCGTTGGACCAGTTCGCCTCGTTCCACGACGCGCCGGTGCGGTAGGCGAGGCCGAGCACCATGGTGCCGAGCGGGCGATGCGCCCAGGTGGTGAAGCCGAACGGCACCTTGGTCCACACGTCCCAGTACTGGGCCGAGGGCATCACGTTGATCTTCACGCGGATGCCGGCCGCCTTCCACTGCTCGACCATGGTCTGGACGGCCAGGAGCTCCCAGTCCGGCTGCGGGCGGCAGGCGATCTCCGCGTCGATGCCGTTGGGGTAGCCGGCTTCCGCGAGCAGCGCCTTGGCCTTCGCGACGTCGTGCTTCTGGGCGATGTTGGGGGCGTACTCGGGATGCACGGGCGCGACGTGATGGTGGTCGCCCGGCAGGCCGAGGCCGCGATGCGCCGCCTTCAGCGTCGCCTCCGTGTCGGTGGCGTAGCGCAACGCCTGGCGCACCCGCTTGTCGTCGAACGGCTTGATCGGATGCACGCGGGCGACCGCCGTGTAGGCGGTGTCGACCTTGAACATCTGCAGGTGCGTCAGTTTCTCCATGGCCGGCAGAGTCGCGATGGAGCCCTGGTACTCCATGTCGATCTGCTTGGAGGCCAGCGCCGCCACCGCGGCCGCGGGATCTTCGCCGATGTCGATGATCTCGAAGCGCTCGATCCACGGGCCGCCGGCGAAATAGCCGTCCTTGCGGGCCGTGAACACGGCGCGACGGCCGATCTCGAGCTCCGTCAGCTCGTAGGCGCCGGTGCCGTTGGAGCCGACGCCGAACTTGCCGCCCTCGGCGGGGTCGAGCATCAGGAAGGGATAGTGATAGAGCGCCTCGGGGATGGCGAGGTTCGCCGCCTTTCCGTTGAGGCGGAAGGTGAACTCATCGACCTTCTCGATAGCGTTCGGCGCCCACAGCCTGGTCGACTTCTTGGCCGCGCCCTTGTCGTCCTTCTCGCCCGTTTCATACTCCTCCAGAATGAAGCCCTTGAGCAGGCCGACCACGGAGGAGCCGGTCTTGGCGTCCAGCACGCGGTTGATGTTCCAGATCGCGTCGTCGGCGTTGAAGGTGCGGCCGCCCTTGCGCCACTTGACGTCCTTGCGCAGCTCGAACGTCCAGACCTTGAGGTCCGGGCTCGCTGTCCATTTGGCGACGAGGTGCGGCCGGGTGACGTTGTCCGGGCCGGTCTGGGTGAGGTAGTCGAGCGTCTGGCGGCCGGCGTTGGCGGCCTCGATCCACGAATAGGTGTGCGGGCTCGACAGGTCGTGCACGCGCATGCCGAGGCGCAGCGTGCCGCCCTTCTTGGGCTGCGCGGTCTGGGCCAGCGCGGGCGCGGGCAAACCCGCCATGCCGTAGGCTGCGCCGGCGGAGACGCCGAGCAGCGTGGCGACGCGCAGGAAGGCGCGCCGGTCCAGCCGGCCCTCCCGCAGCTCGCGCGTGGCGTCCTTCAGGACCGGGTGCTCCATCGGATCAGTCATCGGTTCCCCTCCCGCTTTCTGATTATGTACCGCGGCCCGAAGGCGAGCGGCTTCCGGAAAATTCAGCGTAGCATTGATCATGCCGCCGACAAGCGATTGCTTTGCCGGGTCCCCTCGCCTGCCCAATGTCGGCTTGCGGAGGCACGCTGGCGGCGAAACCGGAGCTTCAGGACAAACTGGCGGGATGCTCGTCCGCCGAACGATCCCCCTGGGGCCCGCCCGCGCCCGGCTCAGGCGTCCGGCCCAGGATTGACGTGGCTTTGTAGTTGTACGATAACCGTATGAGCCCTGCCGACCCCCGGCCCCATGCGGCCGGCGACGCGCCTCGCGAGGTCCCATGACGTTCTCCCACGCCGCGCTGCGCGGCAAGGTCGGCTCCGGCCTGCTGTCGTTTCCCGTCACGCATTTTCGCGCCGACGGCGCCTTCGACGAGGCTTCGTACCGCGAGCACGTCGCCCGCATGGCTGGGCAGGACGTCGCGGCGCTGTTCGCGGCGGGCGGCACCGGCGAGTTCTTCTCGCTGACGCTGGAGGAGTATCCGCGCATCGTGAAGGCGGCGGCGGAGTCGATGCCCGCCTCGATGCCGCTGATCGCCGGCGTCGGCTACGGAACGCACAACGCCATCGCCTTCTCGCGCGCCGCCGAAAAGGCCGGCGCGCACGGCGTGCTGGTGCTGCCGCAATATTTGATCGGCGCGGAGCAGGAGGGGCTGTTCCGCCACTTCAAGGCCATCTGCGACAGCATCGGGATCGGCGTGATCGTCTACAACCGCGACAATTGCGTGCTGACCGCCGACACGGTGGCGCGCCTCGCCGAGGCCTGCCCCAACCTGGTCGGCTTCAAGGACGGCGTCGGCAACGTCGAATTGCTGGTGGCCGTGCGCCAGAAGCTGGGCGACCGGCTGACCTATATCGGCGGCATGCCGACCGCCGAGGTTCACGCGCTGGCCGGCAAGGCGATGGGCATCACGACCTATTCCTCGGCCGTCTACAACTTCATCCCCGACTTCGCCCTCTCCTTCTTCCGCGCCCTGCACGCGGGAGACCAGAAGGCGCTGGACCGGATGCTGCGGGAGTTCTTCCTGCCCTACCTCGAGATCCGCAACCGCCGCCCCGGCTACGCGGTGAGCATCATCAAGGCGGGGCTGAAGCTGATCGGCCAGCCGGCCGGGCCGGTGCGCACCCCGCTGATCGACCTCACGCCCAAGGACGAGGCGGACCTCGCCGCGCTGCTCGAACGCAACTTCCCCGCGCTCGGCGTCGCCGCCGAGTAAAGGCCCAAGGATGGCGGAAGGGGACCAACCCCTCCGCCGGCGGGCAAGCCAAAGGCGCCCGCCGCCGATCAATCGGTTTCACCCCAGTCGATCCAGGGAGGATCGCCCATGACACACGACAGGACGCGCGGCGTCGATCGCCGCAAGGTGCTGCAGGGATTCGCGGGAGCGGCCACGCTGGCCGTCGCCGCAGGCCCGGCCTTCGCCCAGGGCGCGGCCAAGGAGTCGCCCGAGCTCGCCAAGCTGGCCGCGGACGGCAAGCTGCCCAAGCTCGCCGACCGCCTTCCGCAGAATCCGCTGGTGCTGAAAGGGGTCGACGGGGTCGGCCGCCACGGCGGCACGCTGCGGCGCGGCCTGCGCGGCTCGGCCGACCACAACGGCATCCTGCGCATGGTGGGCCATCAGGGCCTCGTGCGCTGGAACCCGCAATTCACCGAGGTCGGCCCCAACGTCGCGGAGAAGTGGACGGTCAACGCCGACGCCACGGAATACGTGTTCACGCTGCGCAAGGGCATGAAGTGGTCGGACGGCCAGCCCTTCACCGCCGACGACGTCGTGTTCGCGATCGAGGACTGCGCCAAGAACACCGAGCTGTTCAAGTCGCCCCCCTCGCAGCTCGTCATCAACGGCAAGGCGGGCACGGCCACCAAGGTCGACGACACCACCGTCAAGATCAGCTTCGCGAGCCCCTACGGCACGTTCCTGGAACAGCTCGCGACGCCGCTGGGCCAGCACCCGACCCTGTGGGCCCGGCACTACTGCTCGCAGTTCCATCCCAAGTTCAACCCGAAGGTCGGCGAACTGGCCAAGGCTTCGGGCTATAACGACTGGGCGGCGCTGTTCCGCGCCAAGTGCGGCGACATCGAGATCCCGTCGCGCTGGGGCAACCCCGAGAAGCCGACCATCGACGCGTGGATCGTCGAGGAGCCCTACACCGGCGGCGCGACGCGCGTGACGATGAAGCGCAACCCGTATTTCTGGCAGGTCGACCCCGACGGCCAGCAGCTGCCCTATGTCGACCGGATCAACTTCAACATCTACCAGGACTCCGAGTCCCTGATGCTGGACGTCGTTTCGGGCCGGCTGGACCTGCAGGACCGCCACATCGACAACATCCAGAACAAGCCGACGCTGTCGCAGGGCATCCAGAAGGGCAATTACCGGCTGTACGACCTGATCAACAGCGACAGCCAGATGGTGCAGATCTATCTGAACATCACGCACAAGGACCCGAAGATGCGGGAGGTGCTGTCCAACCGGGAGTTCCGGCAGGCGCTCTCGCTAGGCATCGACCGCAAGGAGATCATCGAGATCGTCTTCCTCGGCCAGTCGGAGCCCTGGCAGTTCGGGCCCCGGCCCGAGCATCCCTGGTACCACGAGAAGGCCGCCCGCCAGTTCACCGAGCACGACCCGAAGGCGGCGAACGCGCTGCTCGACAAGATCGGCTACGGGAAGAAGGACGGCCAGGGCTTCCGCCAGCGGCCGGACGGCCAGAAGATCTTCATCACCGTCGACGTCATTCCCGCCAACCCCTACCAGATCGACACGCTGGAGCTGGTGAAGCGGCACTGGCAGCAGATCGGCATCGACATGAAGGTCAACGTCATCGAGCGCGCGCTCTACTACACGCGCGGCGACAACAACGACCATGACGCGGCCGTCTGGGGCGGACCGGGCGGGCTCGACCCGATGCTCGACCCGCGCGACTTCTTCGCCCAGCACCCGCAGGGCACGCGCTACGCGATCCCGTGGACGCTCTGGTACGTCTCGGGCGGCAAGGACGGGCAGGAGCCGCCAGAGCACCAGAAGCAGCGCATGAAACTGTTCGCCGAGGCCAGCGGCACGACGGACCTGAAGAAGCGCGGCGAGCTGATGAAGCAGGTGTTCGACATCGCCGCGGAGCAGTTCGAGAGCATCGGCGTGTGCCTCGCGGTCAACGCCAACGGCGTGGCGCGCAACAACCTGCGCAACGTGCCGCAGAAGATGCCCAACTCGTGGAGCTTCGGCAGCCCCGGCACGGCCGGCACGCAGCTGATGTACTTCACCGCCTGAGTTCGCGGGGGGATGTTCCCCCCGTTCCTGTTCGGGCCGGCCCCGCGCGGGCCGGCCCCGCCACCCCAGCGAGACCTCCCGTGAAGATCATCGACGTCAGCACCAAGACGTTCGTCTACAAGACGAACCAGATGAAGGATTCCGACGGCCACTCCCATCCGGGCCCGTGGCGGGACGCCAGGCGCACGCTGTTCACCATCACCACCGACGACGGCCAACAGGGCCACATCACCGTCGCCCCCCGCGACGCCCGCGAGGACCTGCTCGCCGCCTATGTGCGCCCGGTGCTGCTCGGCGCCGATCCGATGCGGACGGAGAAAATCTGGTACGCGCTGTACAAGTGGCAGCGCGGATCGGGCTTCGCTCTCGACGACCGCACGCTGTGCACCGTCGACCTCGCGCTCTGGGACCTCGTCGGCAAGATCACCGGCCAGCCGGTGTGGAAGCTGCTCGGCGGCTATCGCGACAAGATCCTCGCCTATGGCTCGACCATGTGCGGCGACGACATCGAGGGCGGGCTGGCCACCCCCGAGGACTACGGCCGCTTCGCCGAGTGGCTGGTGAAGACGCGCGGCTACAAGGCCGTGAAGCTGCACACCTGGATGCCGCCCATCCCCGGCGCGCCCAACGTCAAGTCCGACTACCTGGCCTGCGCGGCCGTCCGCGAAGCGGTGGGCCCGGACATCCCGCTGATGCTCGATCCGAACCACTGGTACAGCCGCGCCGACACGCTATGGCTCGGCCACAAGCTGGAGGAGCTGGGCTTCCTGTGGATGGAGGAGCCGATGGAGGAGGCCTCCATCTCGTCCTACCAGTGGCTCTCCGGCAATCTCGGCAAGCTCAACATCCTCGGCCCCGAGACCATGCTCGGGAAGCACTGGACCCGCGCCGAGTGGGTGGCCAAGAACGCCTGCGACATGGTGCGCACCGGCGTGTGGGACGTCGGCGGCATCGGCCCGTCGATGAAGGTGGCGCGGCTGGCCGAGAGCTTCGGCATGAGCTGCGAGGTGCATGGCACCGGCGCGGCCAACCTCGCCGTCGCGGCCGCCATCCAGAACACCACGTTCTACGAGCGCGGCCTGCTGCACCCGCACATCGACTACGACGCGCCGCCCGCCTACATGAAGCGCATCGACGACGAGATGGACCAGGAGGGCTACGTCCATCTGCGCGACGAGCCGGGACTCGGCGAGGACATCGACTTCGACTATATCGAGGCCAATCTGGTCAAAGCCTGAGCGTGGCATGACACGTCCCCCGGGACGCTGTACGTATCGGGCGTACCGGCATGGGGGGCCGTCACGTCGATGAACGCCGAGAACCGCAACCTGCTGACTCCGTCGCCGAGCCTCACGGCCCGCCTCGTGAACCAGCTGAGGGCCGAGATCGTCGGCGGCCGCCTGCCGGTGGGGGCGCAGATCCCCACCGAGGCGCAGCTGATGAAGACCTACGGCGTCAGCCGCACCGTGGTGCGCGAGGCCGTCGCGGCGCTGCGCGCCGAGGGCCTCGTCAACACCCGCCAGGGGCGCGGGGCCTTCGTCACGGCCACGACGTCGGGCGTGCCGTTCCAGGTGACGCCGGAGGAGGCGTCCTCGCTGAAGGACATCCTCAACATCCTCGAGCTGCGCGCCACGCTCGAGATGGAGGCCTGCGCGCTCGCCGCCGAGCGGCGCTCGCCGGACGACCTCGCGCGCATCGGCGCGGCGCTGGCCGAGCTCGACCGCCAGATCGAGGCCGGCGCCGACTCCGTCGACGCCGACTTCGACTTCCACGTCGCCGTGGCGGAGGCCTCCGGCAACCCCTATTTCCCGCGGCTGCTGCAGTCGCTCGGCGTTACGCTGATCCCGCGCCGCCGCATCGAGTTCGAGACCCCGGCCGCGCGCCGCGCCTATGTCGAGCGCGTGCAGCAGGAGCACCGCGCGATCGAGACCGCGCTCGCCAAGGGCGACGCCGCCGCCGCCCGCCGCGCCATGGAAAAGCACCTCTCCGGCTCGCGCTATCGCCTTCGCCTGCGCCTCGGCGAGGATGCCGCCACGCTGCCCGAGCCCGCTCCCCGCCGTCCCCGCCGCAAGGCCTGATCCCGGCAGCGCCAGACCGGCGCGCCTGGCCCCAAAAAGCCAGAGCGCGCGCGGGTGACGCGCGCGCTCGGCTTCAGCCTGCGTCCCGCCCGGGTCAGCCCGGGAAGGTGTAGGCAGTCTTGACGGTGGTGTAGAACTCGCGGGCGTAGGCGCCCTGCTCGCGGGGGCCGTAGCTGGAGCCCTTACGGCCGCCGAACGGGACGTGATAGTCGACGCCGGCCGTCGGCAGATTGACCATCACCATGCCGGCCTCGCTGTTGCGCTTGAAGTGCGAGGCATATTTCAGGCTCGAGGTGCAGATGCCAGCCGACAGGCCGAACTCGGTGTCGTTGGCCACCGCCAGCGCCTCGTCGTAGTCCTTGACGCGGATGACGTTGGCGACCGGGCCGAACACCTCCTCGCGCGAGATGCGCATGGCGTTGGTCGTCTCGGTGAACAGCGCCGGCTGGAGGTAGTAGCCGGGCGTCTCGCGGTTGAGCAGTTCGCCGCCCCAGTGCAGCTTGGCGCCCTCCTCCTTGGCGACGCCGATATATTTGAGATCGGTGTCGAGCTGGCCCTGGTCGACCACCGGGCCGATATGCGTGCCGGCCTTGAGCGCGTCGTCGACGACGAGGCCCTTCAGCCGTTCCGTCACGGCCTCGACGAAGCGGTCGTGGATGCCGGCGGTGACGACGAGGCGCGACGACGCCGTGCAGCGCTGGCCGGTGGAGAAGAACGCGCCGTTGACCGCGCACTCGACGGCGGTCTTGAGGTCGGCGTCATCGAGGACGACGAGCGGGTTCTTGCCGCCCATCTCGAGCTGCAGCTTCTTCATGACCGGGCCGGACACGGCCGCGAGCGCCACCTTGCGGCCGGTGCCGACCGAGCCGGTGAAGGTGATGGCGTTGACGTCCTTGTGGTCGAGAATGGTCTGGCCCACCTCGGAGCCGCGGCCCATGACGAGGTTCAGCACGCCCTTGGGCAGGCCGGCGCGGTGCAGAATGTCGGCGAGCGCCCAGGCGCAGCCCGGAACGAGGTCGGCGGGCTTGACGACGACGGTGTTCGCATAGGCCAGCGCGGGCGCGATCTTCCAGGCCGGGATGGCGATCGGGAAGTTCCACGGCGTGATCATGCCGACGACGCCGACCGGCTCGCGCGTCATGTCGACGTCGACGCCGGGGCGCACCGAGGCCAGCTTCTCGCCGCTCAGGCGCAGGCATTCGCCGGCGAAGAACGCGAAGATCTGGCCCGCGCGGGTCGCCTCGCCGATGCCCTCCGGCAGGGTCTTGCCTTCCTCGCGCGACAGCAGGCGGCCGAGCTCTTCCTTGCGCGCGAGGATTTCGTCCGACGCCTTTTTCAGGATCTCATAGCGCTCCTGCGGCGTGGAGCGCGCCCACGCCGGCAGCGCGGCCTTGGCGGCGGCGATGGCCTGCTCGGCCTGCGCCTTGCTGGCGCGCGCGTATTCGCCGACGACGTCGCCGGTGTTGGACGGGTTGATGTTGGCGTTGACGGACGCCCCTTGGACCCACTCGCCGGCGATCAGGTTCTTGAACTGGTCGGACATGTCAGAGCCTCGTGTTTTTGAATCAGAGAAGGCCGCGGCGGGCCAGGTTGCGCATGAGGTGAGAGGCGCCGAACGTCCAGGGCGGGCATTCGTTCGTGTGCCGGATGCGGTTGACGAGCGTGCCCAGCTTCGGCGTGGCGATGGTGACGATGTCGTCGACCTTGTGCGTGAAGCCCTTGCCCGGGGCGTCGCGGTCGTCGATCGGCGCGAACAGCGTGCCCGTGTAGAGCACCGCGCCGTCCGGATACTGGTGGTGCTTGCCGAGCATCTGGCCGGCGAGGTCGGCGAAGTCGCGGCTGATCTTCGACAGGCTGGAATGACCCTCCAGCCGGTAGCCTTCCGGCCCTTCCACCACCAGCGTCAGCTCGGCCTTGCGCAGCTCGTCGAGCGTGAAGCTGGCGTCGAAGAAGCGCACGAACGGCCCCAGCGTCGCGGAGGCATTGTTGTCCTTGGCCTTGCCGAGAAGCAGGGCCGAGCGGCCCTCGACGTCGCGCAGGTTGACGTCGTTGCCGAGCGTCGCGCCGACGATGGCGCCGGTGGAGGCGACCACCAGCACGACCTCCGGCTCCGGGTTATTCCAGGTCGACATCGGGTGGATGCCGGCGTCGGCTCCCGTGCCCACCGCCGCCATGGCCGGGGCCTTGGTGAAGATCTCGGCGTCCGGGCCGATGCCGACCTCGAGATACTGGCTCCACGCGCCCTGCGCGATCAGCACCTCCTTCAGGCGCATCGCCTCGGGCGAGCCGGGCTTGAGCTTGGAGAGGTCGTCGCCGACGAGGGCGGTGATCTCGCGGCGGATCTCGACGGCGGCGGCGGCGTCGCCGCGCGCGCGCTCCTCGATCACGCGCTCCAGCATCGAGATGGCGAAGGTGACGCCGGCGGCCTTGATGGCCTGCAGGTCGACCGGGGCGAGCAAATATGGCCGGCTGTCGTCGCGGCCCTCGGCGGCCGTGTTGGCGAGGATGTCGTCCAGGGAGCCGACGCGTTCGCCGTCGCATTCGCGCAGCGCGCGGGCGGGATCAGGCATTTCGCACAAGTCGCGCATCGTCGCGTAGGACCGGCTGATGTCGATCACGTCGACGCCGCCGCCCGCCGGCCGGATCGCCACCACGGAGGGGCCGTTGAGGTCCGGCCGCCAGATCCGCCCGGCGAGCGCGCCGGCGGCGCCGTCCCGCGGCAGGGTGGTGGCGGTGTCGAGCACAAGATGGGCCAAGGCGTCTCTCCGGCTGTCTTATAGTCGTCGTACGGGCGTCTGTTTAGCAGAGGACAGCGCGCGTTGCGCTACCGTCGACGAGGGTCTGCGTTGAAAAGGGCGCGCAGTATTGCGCCGCCGGCCGGACCCTGTCCAGCGAGGGGAACCGCCGCGGCTTGGGCTCAGCGGGCCTGCTGGCGGCGCGCGCGTTCTTCGAGGTGGCCGACCAGCCGCACCATCGGCCAGAGCAGCACGAGGTAGACGAGCGCCGCGCCGATCAGCGGCGTCGGATTGGCGTTGAGCGCCTGGGCGTCCTGCGCCTCTTTCAGCAGCTCCGGCATCGCCACGACCGAGGCGAGCGAGGTGTCCTTGAACATCGACACCCAGTTGGAGGTCGTCGGCGGCACCACCAGGCGCATCGCCTGCGGCAGCACGACCTTGCGCAACGTCATCATGAAATGCAGGCCGAGCGAGGCGGCGGCCTCGAACTGGCCCCTCGGCACGGCCTCGATGCCGGCCCGGAACACCTCGGCGGAATAGGCGGCGAGCACCATCGAGAAGCCGAGGATCGCCGACGTCCAGGAATCCAGCCTCACGCCCACGAACGGCAGCGCGTAGTAGATGATGATCAGCACCACCAACATCGGCAGGGCGCGGAACACGTCGATATAGACCATCGCCGCGAGCCGCAGCGGCCGCGCGGCGTAGAGACGCACCAGGCTGACGCCGAGCCCCAGCACGGTGCCGCACACGATGCTGGCGACGCCGAGCGCGATCGTGGTGAGCACGCCGCGCAGCAGCGCCGGCATGGTCGCGACCAGCACGTCCCAGTTGAAGAAGGTTTCGAGGAGGCTCATGCGCGGCAGGGAGTTGCGCGGGGGAAGCGGGGTGCGGGAAACGGATCGCCGCCTGGCGGCGGGGCGGACGGAGGCCGGGGCGAGGTGGGCGGCGGGCCCGGCACGAAGCCGGACCCGCAAGATTCAGAAGCGGCCCGCGAGGGCGGTGGCCGCTTACTCCTTCGGCATCGGGCGCACCTGCGCCGTGGAGGAATCGGCCGGGGCGTCCGTGCCGAACCACTTCTTGTGAATGGCGGCGAGCGTGCCGTCCTTCTTCATCGCGGTGATGGCGTCGTTGGCCTTCTCCAGCAGCGGATGGCCCTTGCGCATCATCAGCGCGTACTGCTCGCCGGTCTTGATGCGCTCGGCGACGGCCAGGTCCTTCATCTTAAGGAACGAGTACTCCATGCCCGGCACGTCGCTGATCGCCGCGTCGACGCGACCGTTGGCGAGGTCCAGCAGCATCTCGTTCTGGGCGTTGTAGCCGTTGATCTTGGCGATGCCGTACTTGGCCTGGTTCTCCTTGGACCACTTGTCGCCCGTGGAGGTGGAGAGCACGCCCACCGTCTTGCCCTTCAGCTCGGCGAGCGTCTTCGGGCCCGAGGCCTTCTTGGCGGCCATGCCGAGATCGGCGTCGTAATAGGCCTGCGTGAAGGATTGGCTCTTCAGGCGTTCCGGCGTGATGGTGATCGACGACACCGCGACGTCGATGCGCCCGGAGCTGGTGGCGGCGAACAGCGCCTGGAAGCCCATGTCGGCGATCTCGGTCTGCACGCCGATGCGCTTGGCGACTTCCTTGACGACTTCGATCTCGAAGCCTTCGAACTCACCCTTCTCGTTCTTGAACTCCCACGGGGGGTTCGAGGGGTACGCGCCCACCGCCAGCTTCTGCTGCGCCGCGACCGGTCCCGCCGCGATGGCGGCGAGGCCCACCGCGCCGAGCGCGGCCATCATGAAAGTCCTGCGTCCTGCGATCATCGTCACCCTCCCATAGGCCCACTGCGGGGCTTTGCGTCAGTCCGTCACTTCAGCGCGTGGGCCATGCGCTCCAGGGCCGCCTCGAGCTGCACCGGGTCGCGGCACACGCACATTCGCACGAAACTCGTCGAAGATTGCCCGAACATCGAGCCGGGGGCGAGCCCCACGCGCGAGCTCTCCAGAATCTTCATGCAGGCCTCGCGCGAGTTGGGTGTGCCCGGCAGCGAGAAGAACACGTACATGCCGCCGCGCGGCTTTTCCGGAAGCTGGAAAGTGGGGTTCTTGGACAGGATGCCGTAGGCGAGGTCGATGCCGGCGCGGCAGCGCTCGCGCATCGTCGTCACCAGCCCCTCGCCCTTGGTCAGCGCCGCCAGCGCGCCCGCCTGCACGGGTCCCGCCGTGCCGCTGTTCATGAGCTGCGTCATCTGCGCGATCTGCGGGGCCACCGAGGCGGGATGGGTCAGCCAGCCGACGCGCCAGCCGGTCATCGCCCAGCCCTTGGAGAAGCTGTTGACCGACAGGGCCAGATCCTCGGGCTCCGCCAGCGACAGGATGGACGGCGCCACGAAGGGCTCGCGGAAATAGAGCCGGTTGTAGACCTCGTCGGAAATGATCCAGATGCCGCGCTTGCGGCTGAACTCCAGCAGCGCCTCGAACTCCTCGCGGCTGCACACCCAGCCCGTCGGGTTGGCCGGGGTGGAGAACAGGATGGCGCGGGTGCGCGCGTCGCAGCGCGCGAACAGCTTGTCGAGGTCCAGCCGGAAGTCGTTGTCGACCAGATCGAGCGCCACCGGGCGCGGCTCGGCGCCGACGAGGTGGATGACGTTGCGGATGTTGGGCCATTGCGGCTCGACATAGACGATGTTGGTGCCGACGTCGGCGACCAGTTCCATCGCCATCAGCAGCGCCTGCATGCCGCTCGGCGTGACCGTGGAGCGTTCCGGCGCGATGGCGCGGCCGTGCAGCCGGGTCTGGTATTCCGACAGCGCCGCCGTGAGCGGCGGGTAGCCGCGCATGTCGGGGATATAGAACGTCATGCCCTCGTCGAACGCCGCCTTGGCGGCGTCGCGCACGAATTCGGGCGTGGTCAGGTCGCCTTCGCCGTACCAGAGCGGGATCACCCCGCCCAGTTCGCGCGCCCGCACGGCCAGCTCCGCGATGTTTTCGGTGGAGAGGTCCTGGATCTGGGGGCGGGCATGACGCAGGGCGTCTTCCGGGAGAGCGTTACGCAGCAGCGGGGCCATGGCGAGTCCTTGTCGTCGCGCGGGGACGGGCGGGGCGGCCTTCGCGCCGCCGCTGGCCGCCGGGAGAGCCCGATCCTGCTGCGCGCGCCGGCATGGCGGGAGCCCCGGCGGTCTCCGTATTTGTTTAACAGATAAAATATCTCACGCCCTGTCAAGGACGCGCGGGGAGGCCAGAGCCCCGGCGCACGCTTGACAACTCGCCTCCTGGTTATTTTAGATGTTAAATAGTTCGGGCGCGCCGCGACGGCCCGCCGACCTCGTGCTCGCGATCCGTGGAGGCCCGCCAATGCCCAGGCCCGTCGACAGCTTCGCCCGCGACAATCTTCCGCCGCGCGAGCAGTGGCCCGTGTTCCTCCTCGACCGCCCGGAGTTCCAGTACCCGAAGCGTTTCAACTGCGCCGTCGCGCTCGTCGACGACCAGGTCGCCGCGGGTCGGGGCGACAGCCCGTGCATCCTCGCGCCGGGGGTGAACTGGAGCTACGCCGAGCTGGCCGAGCGCGTGAACCGCATCGCCAACGTCCTGGTCGACCGCTTCGGCCTGGCGCCCGGAAACCGCGTGCTGCTGCGCGCGCCCAACAACCCGATGATGGTCGCGACCTATCTCGCCGTCATCAAGGCCGGCGGCGTCGTGGTCGCCACCATGCCGCTGCTGCGGGCCCGCGAGCTGGCCACGATCGCCGCGAAGGCGCGCATCGGGCTCGCGGTCTGCGACGCGCGCCTCACCGCCGAGCTCGACAAGGCCCGCGCGACCGTGCCGGAGCTCGCCACCGTCGTGACGTTCGGCGACGGCGGGCCGGACAGCCTGGAGACGCTGGCGGACGCCGCCTCGCCGAACTTCGCCGCCTTTGACAGCGCCGACGACGACGTGTGCCTGATCGGCTTCACCTCGGGCACGACGGGCGTGCCGAAGGGCACCATGCACTTCCACCGCGACATGCTGGCGATCTGCGACGGCTATGCGCGGCACCTGCTGCGCCCGCGCCCCGAGGACCGGTTCATCGGCTCGCCTCCCGTCGCCTTCACCTTCGGGCTGGGCGGTCTGGTGCTGTTTCCCCTGCGCGCCGGGGCGTCGACCGTGCTGCTGGAGAAAGCCGGCCCGCCGGACCTGCTGGACGGCATCGAGACCTTCCGTCCCACCATCTGCTTCACCGCGCCGACCGCCTACCGGGCCATGATCCCGATGCTGGCGGGCCGTGACATTTCGAGCCTGCGCCTGTGCGTCTCGGCCGGCGAGGCGCTGCCGCGCCCCACCTTCGAGGCCTGGCGCGAGGCCACCGGCCTGCCCATCGTCGAGGGCATCGGCGCCACCGAGATGCTGCACATCTTCATCGGCTCGACGCCGGAGGACGTGCGCCCCGGCGCGACCGGCCGCCCGGTGCCGGGCTACGTGGCGAAGGTGATCGACGCGCACGGCAAGGAGGTTCCCGACGGCACGCCAGGGCGGCTCGCCGTGCGCGGGCCGACGGGCTGCCGCTACCTCGCCGACGACCGTCAGGCCACCTACGTGCAGAACGGCTGGAACATCACCGGCGACACCTATGTCCGGGATGCCGACGGCTATTTCTGGTACCAGGCGCGCTCCGACGACATGATCGTCTCGTCCGGCTACAACATCGCCGGGCCGGAGGTCGAGACCGCCCTGCTCACCCACCCTGCCGTGAAGGAGTGCGGAGTGGTGGGCCAGCCCGACATCGACCGCGGCCAGGCGGTGAAGGCCTATGTCGTGCTCGCCCCCGGCGTGACGCCGGACGCCGCGCTGACGCGCGAGCTGCAGGAGCACGTTAAGGCCGAGATCTCGCCCTACAAGTATCCGCGCGTGATCGAGTTCGTCACGGAGCTGCCGCGCACCGACACCGGCAAGCTGAGGCGCGCGGCGCTGCGCGACATGGCCGCCGCCTCCGCCACACCGAATTCCTCCCGCGATTCGGGCTGACCTCGCGCGGGACACACGGCCGCACGGCCAGGAGACACGAGCATGCGCATCGTCTGCATCGGGGGTGGTCCGGCTGGGCTCTATTTCGCCCTGCTCATGAAGGCGCTCAACCCCGAGCACCACATCCGCGTCGTCGAGCGCAACCGGCCCTACGACACGTTCGGCTGGGGCGTCGTGTTCTCCGACGCCACGATGGAGAACATGCGCCGCTGGGACGCTCAGACGGCGGCCGACATCGAGCAGGCCTTCAACCACTGGGACGACATCGAGGTCATCATCCAGGGCCGCAAGATGCGCACGACGGGGCACGGCTTCGTCGGCATCGGCCGCAAGCGCCTGCTCAACATCCTGCAGGCGCGCTGCGAGGAACTCGGCGTCGAGCTGGTGTTCGAGACCGACGTCGACAGCGACGCCGACTACCCGGACGCCGACCTGATCGTCGCGGCCGACGGGGTCAACTCCAGGATCCGGGTGAAGTACGAGGCGGAGTTCCGGCCCGACATGGTGATGCGGCCGAACCGCTACATCTGGCTCGGCACACGCAAGCTCTACGACGCCTTCACCTTCGATTTCCGCAAGACCGAGCACGGCTGGTTCCAGGCGCACATCTACAAGTTCGACGACACCACCTCGACCTTCATCGTCGAGACGACGGAGGAGGTGTTCCGCGCCCACGGGCTCGACAAGGCGGACCAGGACCAGTCCATCGCCTTCTGCGAGGACCTGTTCGCCGAGGTGCTGGACGGCGCGCGGCTCGAAACCAACGCGCGCCATCTGCGCGGCTCGGCCTGGCTCAATTTCGGCCGGCTTATCTGCGACCGCTGGTCGACCTTCAACGGACGCAGCCACGTCGTGCTGATGGGCGACGCCGCCCACACCGCGCACTTCGCCATCGGCTCCGGCACCAAGCTGGCGCTGGAGGACGCCATCGAGCTGGTCAACCAGTTCAAGATCCTGGGCGATACGGCTGACCGGATCCCCGCCGTGCTCGACGCCTACGAGGAGGTCCGCCGAGTCGACGTGGCGCGCATCCAGAACGCGGCGCGCAACGCCATGGAGTGGTTCGAGGTCGTCGGCGAGCGCTATTGCGACACGCTGGAGCCCGAGCAGTTCATGTATTCGCTGCTCACCCGCTCGCAGCGCATCAGCCACGAGAACCTGCGGCTGCGCGACAAGGAGTGGCTGGAGGGCTACGAGCGCTGGTTCGCGCGCCGCGCCGGCGTCGAGGTGGCGGACGGCTCCGCCCCGCCGCCGCCGATGTTCACGCCGTTCAAGCTGCGCGGCGTGACCATCCCCAACCGGATCGTGGTGTCGCCGATGGCGGTCTATTCCGCCGAGGACGGCGTGCCGAACGACTTCCACCTCGTCCACCTCGGCGCGCGCGCCATGGGCGGCGCGGGGCTGGTGTTCGGCGAGATGACCTGCCCCTCTCCGGACGCGCGGATCACCCATGGCTGCCTGGGCCTGTGGAACGACCGGCAGGCCGAGGCGTGGCGGCGCGTGGTCGACTTCGTGCGCCAGAATTCCGACGCGCGCGCCGGGCTGCAGCTCGGCCACGCCGGCCGCAAGGGCGCGACGCAGCGCCCGTGGGAGGGCGGCGGCGACGAGCCGGTGGAGGCGGGCGCGTGGCCGCTGATCTCCGCCTCGCCGATCGCCTATCTTCCCCACAGCCAGACGCCGCGCGCGATGAACCGCGAGGACATGGACCGCGTCAAGGCGGACTTCGTGCGCGCCGCGCGCTACGGCGTCGAGATCGGCTTCGACGTGCTCGAGCTGCACTGCGCGCACGGCTACCTGCTCGCCAGCTTCCTCTCGCCGCTCACGAATTTGCGCACCGACGAGTACGGGGGATCGCACGAGAACCGCGCGCGCTTCCCGCTCGAGGTGTTCCGGGCCGTGCGCGAGGGGTGGCCGCAGGACAAGCCCGTCTCGGTCCGCATCTCGTGCCACGACTGGTATCCCGGCGGCAACACGGCGGACGACGCGGTTATCTTCGCGCGCCTGTTCAAGCAGGCAGGGGCGGACATGATCGACTGCTCGTCCGGCCAGACCCTGAAGGGCGACAAGCCGGTCTACGGCCGCCTCTACCAGACGCCGTTCTCCGACCGCATCCGCAACGAGGTCGGCATCCCGACCGTCGCGGTGGGCGCGATCTCCGAGGCCGACCACGCCAACTCGATCATCGCGGCGGGCCGCGCCGACCTGTGCGCGATCGCCCGCCCGCATCTCGCCGACCCGTCCTGGACGCTGCACGAGGCCGCGAAGATCGGCTATGGCGGTCTCGCCTGGCCGAAGCAGTACCGCACCGCGCGCGGCCAGTACGAGGCCAACCTGGCGCGCGCCGCGGCGGGGCCGAAGTGAGCGCCGCGCCGCCGTTGGCGGGCCGCCACGCGCTGGTCACCGGCGCGGGCAGCGGCATCGGCGCGGCCATCGCGGCGCGTCTGGCCGCCGATGGCGCCGCCGTGACGCTGGCGGGCCGCCGGCTCGACCGGCTGGACGCGACCCGACGGACGCTCGCCAACGCCGAGCTTCACGGGGCGGTCACGATGGACGTCACCGACCAAGACAGCGTGGCGGCGGGCGTGCGCGCGGCCGAGGCGGCGCGCGGGCCGCTCGCCATCCTCGTCTGCAACGCCGGCGCCGCGCCGAGCGCGCCGTTCGCGCGCGTCTCGCTGGCCGACTGGAACGCCACGCTGGCGGTGAATCTCACCGGCGCGTTTCTCTGCGCGCAGGCGGCGCTGCCCGGCATGGCCGCGCGCCGCGACGGCCGCGTGGTGATGCTGGCCAGCACGGCCGGTCTGACGGGCTATCCCTACGTGGCCGCCTACGTCGCCGCCAAGCACGGCGTCGTGGGGCTGACCCGCGCGCTGGCGACCGAATTCGCGAAGACCGGGGTCACCGTGAACGCCGTGTGCCCGGGCTATACGGACACGCCGCTGCTCGAGGGCGCGGTGGACGCCATCGTGGCCAAGACCAGCCGGTCGCCCGACGAGGCGCGCGCCGCGCTCGCCCGGGCCAACCCGCAGGGCCGCCTGGTGACGCCGGAGGAGGTGGCCGACGCCGTCGCGTGGCTGTGCTCGCCCGGCGCGGCCTCCATCAACGGCCAGGCGATCGCCGTCGCCGGCGGCGAAGTCATGACCGGATGAGGATGCAAACGATGGACACGATGCGCGAGACGCTGCGCCCCTTCCGCGACTACCAGGCGCGGCACTTCCAGTGGAGCACCGACGCGGACGGCCGCGTCGCGACGCTGACGCTGAACCGGCCCGACAAGAAGAACCCCCTCACCTTCGAATCCTACGCCGAGCTGCGCGACCTGTTCCGCGGCCTCGTCTACGCCAGCGACGTGCGCGCCATCGTGCTGGCCGGCGAGGGCGGCAATTTCTGCTCCGGCGGCGACGTGTTCGAGATCATCGAGCCTCTGACGCGCATGACGATGCCGGACCTGCTCGCCTTCACGCGCATGACCGGCGACGTGGTGAAGGCCATGCGCCGGTGCCCGCAGCCCATCATCGCAGCCGTCGATGGCGTCTGCGCCGGGGCCGGCGCGATCCTCGCCCTCGCCTCCGACCTGCGCCACGCGACGCCGCGCGCCCGCACCGCCTTCCTGTTCACGCGCGTCGGGCTGGCCGGCGCGGACATGGGCGCGTGCGGCCTGCTGCCGCGCGTCATCGGCCAGGGGCGGGCGGCGGAGCTGCTGTTCACCGGCCGCGCCATGACCGCCCAGGAAGGCGAGGCGTGGGGCTTCTACAACGCCCTGCACGCGCCCGAAGACTTGCTGGCCCAGGCCCAGGGCGTGGCGCGCGGGCTCGCCGACGGGCCGTGGTTCGCGCACGGGATCACCAAGACGATGTTCAACCAGGAATGGGCGATGGGCATCGAGGAGATGGTCGAGTCGGAGGCTCAGGCGCAGGCCATCTGCATGATGACGCAGGACTTCCGCCGCGCCTTCGAGGCCTTCGCCGCCAAGGCGAAGCCGATCTTCCAGGGCGACTGAGGCGATCGACATGCACCCCGCTTCCGCCCCACGGCCGAGCCTCGCCCATCTGGAATGGCCCTTCTTCGGCCCGGAGCATCGCGTTTTCGCCGAACGCCTCGACGCGTGGATCGTCGAGGGCGGTCTCGACGCCGTCGACCACGACGACACGGACGCCGCCTGCCGCGCGCTGGTGACGACGCTCGGCGAAGCCGGCCTGCTCGACCCCTGCGTGCCGGCCGCCTTCGGGGGCGCGCGAGATGAGATCGATTCCCGCCTGCTGTGCATCGCCCGCGAGCGGCTGGCCTATGCCGACGGGCTCGCCGACTTCGCCTTCGCCATGCAGGGGCTCGGCTCAGGGGCCATTTCGCTCGCGGGCTCGCCGGAGCTGCGCGCGCGCGTGCTGCCCGCCGTGGCCGAAGGCGCGATGATCGCCGCCTTCGCGCTGTCGGAGCCCGAGGCGGGGTCGGATGTGGCCGCGATGAGCTGCGAGGCGCGTCCGGAGGGCGACGACTACGTGCTGCACGGCGAGAAGACCTGGATTTCCAACGGCGGCATCGCCGACGTCTACACCGTGTTCGCGCGCAGCGGCGAGGCGCCCGGCACGCGCGGCATTTCGGCGTTCGTCGTGTTTCGCGACGATCCCGGCTTCGAGATCGTCGAGCGCATTCCGGTGATCGCGCCGCACCCCCTCGCGCGCATCCGCTTCGACCGCTGCCGCATCCCGGCGGCGCGGCGGATCGGCGCGCCGGGCGAGGGCTTCAAGATCGCCATGCGCACCCTCGACATCTTCCGCGCCTCGGTCGCCGCCGCCGCGCTGGGCTTCGCGCGCCGGGCGCTCGACGAGGCGACGGCGCACGCCCGGGCCCGCCGCATGTTCGGGGCGACGCTGGCCGATCTCCAGCTCACCCAGGCGGCGCTCGGAGACATGGCGACACAGGTCGACGCCGCCGCCCTGCTCACCTACCGCGCCGCGTGGCGGCGCGACGTGCAGCGCCTGCCGACGACCCGCGAAGCCGCCATGGCGAAAATGACGGCGACCGAGAACGCCCAGGCGGTGATCGACCGGGCCGTGCAGATGTTCGGCGGGCGCGGCGTGCGCTCCGGCGAAATCGTCGAGCGGCTCTACCGCGAGATCCGGGCGCTGCGGATCTACGAAGGCGCGACCGAGGTGCAGAAGCTCATCGTCGCGCGCGAACTGCTCAAGGACGGGGGACCCCGATGAAGGGCGAGACCATGACGGCCATCGACACAGCCCGCGAAGGGCACGTGATCCTTCAGCCCCAGGGCTGGGCCAAGCCGATCGGCTACGCGAACGGCGTGGCGGCGCGCGGGCGCACCATCTTCCTCGGCGGCCAGATCGGCTGGAACGGCCAGTGCGTGTTCGAGGCGCACGACCTCGTGGGCCAGACGCGCCAGACGCTGGAGAACATCGTCGCCATCCTGCGCGAGGGCGGCGCGGGGCCCGAGCATATCGTCAGCATGACGTGGTACCTGCTCGACAAGAAGGAATACGTCGCCCGCCGCCGCGAACTGGGCCGCGCCTATCTCGACGTGATCGGACGGCACTACCCGGCGATGGCGGCGGTGCAGGTGGCCGGGCTGATCGAGGACGAGGCGCTGGTGGAGATCCAGGCGACGGCGGTGGTGCCGGACTGACGCCGCCTCAGCGCGGCAGCACCACGATGCCGGAATCGCTGAACGCGACGCGTACGGGCGCGTCCACCAGCCGCGCCGGCGTGCGGCCGCTGTCGACGATGAAGAGGTCCCCCACCGGCGTCGCCACCGTGTATTCGCGCTGCTTGCCGAGATAGGCCGCCTTGGCGACCCGTCCGTCGACGCCGCGCCCCGCGCCGTCGCCGTCCGCCGGGGCCAGCCGCAGCGCGTCGGGGCGAACGGCGAGCTTGATCGGCCCCGCCGTGGCGCCGCGGCGCGGCAGATCCAACTCCATCGGCCCGAGGCGGACGAGGGCGCGCGGGCCGCGCTCCTCGACCAGTTCGGCGTCGAGAATGTTGGCGTCGCCGATGAAATCGGCCACGAACAGGCTCGCCGGCTCCTCGTACAGCTCGTAGGGCGTGCCGGATTGCGCGATGCGGGCGTTCGACATCACGATGATGCGGTCGGAGACGGCCAGGGCCTCCTCCTGGTCGTGGGTGACGTAGGCGACGGTGAGGTTGAGCTTGATCTGAAGCTCGCGGATCTCCTCGCGGACGCGACGGCGCAGCTTGGCGTCCAGGTTGGAGAGCGGCTCGTCGAACAGCAGCACCTGCGGCTCCAGCACCAGGGCGCGCGCCACCGCGACGCGTTGCTGCTGGCCGCCCGACAGCTCGGAGGGGGCGCGCTTCTCCAGCCCCGAAAGGCCGACCAGCGCCAGCTTCTCCATCGCCATCTCGCGCGCCAGCGCCTTCGGCGCGCCCTGCACCGTCGGGCCGTAGGCGACGTTCTCCAGCACGCTCATGTGCGGGAACAGCGCGTAGGACTGGAACACCATCGAGACGTCGCGGTCGGCCGCCGACAGCCGCGTCACGTCGACGCCGCCGATCGAGATGGTGCCCGAACTCGCCATTTCCAGGCCGGCGATCAGCCGCAGCGTGGTGGTCTTGCCGCAGCCGGAGGGGCCGAGCAGCGTCACCAGCGTGCCCGGCTCGATGCCGAACGACACGTCGTCCACAGCCGTCACCGCGCCGTAGCGCTTGCTGACGTTGCGGAACTCCACCGAGGCCGGGGCCTTGCTCATCGCGACGATCCTGACTGCATGACTTACCCGCCCGCCACCGCGGCGACCGGCGTCGCCTCGCGCCGCCCCAGCCTGCGCTGGCCGACCGCGGCCTCGATGCCGAGAATGACGACCAGCATCACCACGATGAGGGCGGAGGAATAGGCGATGGCGAGGCCGAACTCGCCGGCCTCGACGCGGCCGACGATGTAGGTCGTGGCCATGTTGTACTGCGCCGAGACGAGGAAGATGACGGCGCTCACCGCCGTCATGGCGCGCACGAAGGAATAGACCAGCGCGGCGACGATGGCGGGTCGCAGCAGCGGCAGCACCACCAGCCGCACGGTAGTGAAGGAGCGCGCGCCCAGCGTCAGGGACGCCTCGTCGAGCGACTTGTCGATCTGGCTCAGCGTGGCGACGCCGGAGCGCACGCCCACCGGCATGTTGCGGAACACGAAGCAGATCACCAGGATCAGCCCGGTCCCGGTCAGCTCGAAAGGCGGCACGTTGAAGGCCAGGATGTAGCTGACGCCGACGACCGTGCCGGGGATCGCGAAGCTGAGCAGCGTGCCGAACTCGAAGGCGCGCTTGCCGCTGAAGCTCTCGCGCGTCAGCAGCCACGCCGTGAGCAGGCCGATGGCGGCCGTCACCGGCGCGGCGAGCGCCGCCACCTGCACGGTGGCGAAGAAGCTGTCCCAGGCGCTGCCGGTGAAGCGCAGGCCGGACGCGCCGCTGTCGATGCGGAAGGCCGTGAGGTAGTGGTTCAGCGTCGGCGTGTAGTCGCGGCCCAGGCTGCGCACGAAGCCGCCGACGAGGATGAGCAGGTACACCGCCGCGGTAAACGCCGCCCAGGGCAGCGCCGTCGCGTAGCACGCCCACGCCACGAAGCGCGGCAACGGCGTCGGCAGGCCGGAATCGCCCTTGCCGCCGACCGTCGTGTAGACCTTCTTGCCGAGCCAGACCTGCTGCAGCCAGAAGGCCGCGAGCGTGAAGCCGAGCAGCACGATGGACAGCACCGCCGCGCGGCCCTGATCCGTCGCCGCGCCGACCACCGCGAAGAAGATCTTGGTCGATAGCACCTCGAAATTGCCGCCGAGCACCAGCGGGTTGCCGAAATCCGCCAGGCTTTCGACGAAGCCGAGCAGGAAGGCGTTGGCGAGGCCGGGCCGCATCAGCGGCAGGGTGATGGTTCGGAACGTCGTCCAGCTGTCGGCCCGCAACGTCTGCGACGCCTCCTCCAGCGACGGGCTGATGCCCTGCACGACGCCGACGAGGACGAGGAAGGCGATCGGCGTGAAGGCGAGGAGTTGCGCGATCAGCACGCCGGGCAGGCCATAGATCCAGCGCGTCGGCGGAATGTCGAACCACGCCGACAGCGTGGTGGAGACCACTCCCGAGCGGCCGAACAACAGAATGAGCGCGAGGCCGATGACGAAGGGCGGCGTGATGATCGGCAGCACGGAGAGGATGCGCAACGCGCCCTTGGCCCGAAATCCGGACCGCGTCGCGATGAGCGCGAAGGCGAGGCCGAGCGCCGTGCTGCCGAGCCCGACGAGGACGCCGAGCAGCAGCGTGTTCCAGGCGACGCCGCAGCGCAGATTGCCGCCGACGCAGTCGAGCCCCCAGATCGACCGGTCGGCGAACTTGGCGACGAACTCGTAGGGCGCGAACACGCCGTCATTGTCCTGTACGGCGCTGACCAGGATCTTGCCGACCGGATAGAACACGAACAGCAGGATCAGCGCGACGACGGTGCCGATGGAGGTGACGACGAAGGCGTCGCCGCGGCACCAGCCGCGTCCCGCCAGGCCCCGGCACAGCATGAACAGGAAGCAGGCGAGAACAGTGACGCCCCCCAGGCCCATGCCTTCCTGGCGCGGGCCGGGTGCGCCGAAGAGGGCCGCGAGCCATTGCGCGTTCCACCCGCGCAGTCCCACCGCGAAGCCCTGCCCGAGCGTCAGCGCGAGGCCGAGCGCCCCTGCCGCGATCAGCAGCCCCGCCCGGACACGGGCGTCCCGCCCGGGGAGCGACGCCGCCGAGGCGAGCGCCAGAGGGGCCAGGATCGGCAGCAGCCACCACTCGCCGGACCATCCCAGCGCCGGGGCGAGAGCCAGCGCCAGCCCGGAGCCGGCGCCGCCGAGCGGATAGGTCGACCAGTTCGGCCCCGCCCCCGAGAAGTCGAGCCAGTGCCAGGGCGCCAGCGCGAAGGCCGCCCAGGCGACAATCGTAAGTCCGGCGGCGTCGATGCGCGCCGAGGTGGTGCGTTTCACGCGGGCTCGCTGTCAGCGTTCGAGAAGGGACGCGCGGAAGTCGGCGAGGCGCGCGCCCTTGGGGACGCGCGCCGGGCCGGGTCCTACTTCGGCAGGTTCTTGACCTCGGCGTCCCACTTCGCCAGCAGGCGCTTGCGCTCGGCCGAGGAGCCGTACTTCGCGAAATCGAAGTTGATCAGCTTGATCTCGGCGAGGTTGGGCGACTCCTTGGGAACCGGCGTCGCCTTGTTGGACGGCACCTGGAAGGACTTGGCCGCCGCGCCGAGCTTCTGCGCCTCGGGCGTCAGCGCCCAGTCGTACCACTTCTTGGCGTTGTCCAGGTTGCGGGCGCCCTTGATGATCGACATCGAGCCGATCTCGTAGCCCGTGCCCTCGCACGGCGCGACGGCCTTCACCGGCGCGCCGTCGACGATCATGGTCACGTGGTCGTGCAGGAAGGCGATGCCCACCGTGGTCTCGCCGAGGCTCGCCGCCTTGGCCGGCGCGGCGCCCGACTTGGTGTACTGGTTGACGTTCTTGTGCAGCGCCTTCAAGTAGTCGAACCCTTTGTCCTCGCCCATGATCTGGACGATGGTCGCCAGCATCGTGTAGGCGGTGCCCGACGAGTTCGGGTCGGCGACCTGCACCTCGTCCTTCAGCTTCGGGTTGAGCAGGTCCGCCCAGCACTTCAGCTCGGGAATTCCCTTCTGCGCCAGCATCTTGGTGTTGACGCCGTAGCCCAGCGCGCCCGAATAGATGCCGACAGCGCGGCCCTTGGACTGCTCCCACTGGCGAACCGCCCAGTCGTTCAGCTCCGAGAGCTTGGGCGACTTGTATTCCTCGGTCAGGCCCTCCTCGGCGGCCTGCATGTGGGGGTCGCCGGTGCCGCCCCACCAGACGTCGCCCTTCGGGTTGGCCGACTCGGCCTTCACCTGGGCGTAGATCTCGCCCGAGCTCTTGCGGGTCATCGAGACCTTGATGCCGGTCTGCTTCTCGAAGGCGTCGACCATCGGCCGGCACCACTCCTCCTGCACGCCGCAATAGACGGTGAGCTGGCCCTGCGCCGCGGCCGGGCCGGAGCCGGCCAACAGGGCGGTCGCCGACGCGACGGCGGACAGCGCCGCCAGCCGGGCGCTCTTGGATGTCACATGCATGTCATATCTCCCCGGAAGTTCTTGTTGTTGCTCGCGAGATTGGAACGCGCCGCACGCGGCGTCAACACGACTGTCCGCGATCCATGGGGATACCGGTGGCGCGGGCCAGCTTCTCGGCCAGGGCCGGCGAGCAGGCCAGCACGGGATTCCCGTTCGCCAGGTAGTCGCCGGCGGTGAAATCGCTCACCGCTCCGCCGGCCTCCGCGACGATCACGAGGCCGGCCAGCACGTCCCACGAGTTGATGTGCAGCTCGCAATAGGCGTCGGTGCGGCCGGCCGCCACATAGGCCATGCCGAGCGCGCCGGAGCCCAGGCGATAGAGCCCGGCGCCCATTTCGGCCACCCGGCCCATCAGCGCGATGTAGTCGCCGATGGGGCGGCGCATGCTCCAGCCGCACTCGACGGAGGCGCGCCTCGGATCGGCGATTCCGGACACCGCGATGGGCGCGCCGTTCAGCGTCGCGCCGCCGCCGCGCTCGGCGGCGAACAGCTCGTCGCGGGTGGGATCGTAGATGACGCCGAGGGCCGGCCCGCGATCGTCGACATAGGCGATGGAGACGCAGAAATGGCCGATTCCGCGGGCGAAATTGGAGGTTCCGTCAATGGGATCGATGACCCAGACCCGCGCGCTGCCGGAACCGCCGCCCTCCTCGCCGATGAAGCCGTCCTCCGGGAAGCGGGCGGAGAGCCGCTCGATGATCAGGCGCTCGACCAGCCCGTCGACCTCGGTCAGGTAGTCCTGGTGGCCCTTGAAGGAGACCTGGATCGAGCCCTTGTCGCGGAACCGGGCCAGCGCCAGCGCGCCGGCCTCGAGCGCCACTTCGCAGGCGGCGCGCAGGCGCGGATTCGCCTCCCTCCCGGCCGTGGCCGGCGTCGTCGTCGTCATTTTTGAGTGCCCCCGAACGGCCGGGCGACCCGGCCCGGCGGCTCCAGCGATGGACCGGCGGCGCGCCGTCGTCAACGGCCTTCGCGCCGCTTCGTTGTTCCAAAGCCCCCGCCACGGCGGCGTGGAAACGGGTTCTTCACGCCGTGTTCGGCGCGATGGTCGCGTCGAATAAAATGCGTTCCAATGTCTTGACGGTTCGGAGGCCGTATTCCGCGATATTCCGAACGGATTCAGCCAATGCTAACCAAACTGGACTTTGGTCAAGCTCCAGCCGACATTCCACACCGACGCGCGGAACGCGACAGAGTGACCCACCGACAGCTCCCGAGCCCCGACCTCTTCGACCCCGACGCCTTCGCTACGATCAGCGAGGCCCTGGGGCGGCAGCAGACGACCGACGTGATGGGCCGGCTCGCCGACCAGATCGCCGAGCGGCTGGGCGCGTTCGACCAGGGCCTCGACGCGCTGTCGCGCCACGCCCACGAGATCCTCAACGCCGCCGGCATGCTGGGCTTCGCCGGCCTCGCCCGCGCCTGTCGCGCGCTGCACGACAAGGTCCGGCGCGGCGAGGAGGTCGAGCGCGAGATGGTGGCGCTCGCCGAGATGCGCGACCGCACGCTGGCGCTGATCGCCGAGCTGCGCGGCAGGGGCGGCGCGGCGTCGGAATAAAGTCTTTCTAGCCAGAGCGCCGGGCAGGCGCGATGCTGTGGGCAAACGGGAGGTCACGTCCGCCTTGCTCACGGCCATCTTCGCCGACATCCACGCCAACCGCGAGGCGCTGACCGCCTGCCTCGCCGACGCGCGACGGCGTGGGGCGGAGCGCCTGGTGTTCCTCGGCGACATGGTCGGCTACGGGGCGGACCCGGGCTTCTGCGTCGACACGGTCGCCGCCGAGGTCGCCGCCGGCGCGCTCGCCGTGCGCGGCAACCACGACGAGGCGGTGGGCGACCTCCAGGCCAGCATGAACCCGGACGCCACCCGCGCCATCCAGTGGACGCGGGGCCAGCTCGATGACCGCCAGAAGGCCTTCCTCGCCGCGCTGCCGCTGACCGTCGTCGAGGACGACGTGCTGTGGACGCACGCCAATGGCTGGGCTCCGGGCGACTGGGGCTATGTGCGCAGCGAGATCGACGCCGAGCGCAGCCTGCGCGCCACGCCCTACCGCCTCACGCTGTGCGGCCACACCCACTCGCCGATGCTCTATCACATGGCGCCGATGCGCCCGCCGGTGGCGTTCCTGCCGCCGCGCGACAAGCCGGTGCCGCTCAGCCGCACGCGGCGCTGGCTCGCCGTGCTCGGCGCGGTGGGCCAGCCGCGTGACGGGGACCCGGCCGCCTGCTACGGCCTTCTGTCCGATTCTCCCCCGGAACTGACGATGGCGCGCGTGCCGTACGACGCGGACGCCGCGGCCGCCAGGGTGCGCGCCGCCGGCCTTCCCGAGTCGCTCGCCGCGCGCCTGCTCAACGGTCGCTAGGGGAGCATCGATGCCGAGTATCAGGCCCGCCGAGGGCGTCATCATCGACGGATTCCGGCTGGAGCGCCGCATCCACAACGGGCCGATGAGCAGCCTGTGGCTGGTCAGCCGCGACGGCGACCCGACGCCGATGGTGATGAAGCTGCCGTCCCTGGCGGAGGGCGAGGACGTCTCCGCCATCGTCGGCTTCGAGGTGGAGCGGATGATCCTGCCCCGCCTGACGGGCGCGCACGTGCCACGCTTCGTGGCGGCGGCCGACCTCTCGCGCACGCCCTATCTCGTCATGGAGAAAGTCGAGGGCCAGAACCTCGCCGAGATCGCCGACGCCGCGCCGCTGCCGCCCGAGCGGGTCGCGGAGCTGGGCGCGCGCATCGCGCGGGGATTGCAGGAGTTGCATCGCCAGCGCGTCCTGCACCTCGACCTCAAGCCGGCCAACATCATGATCGGGCCGGGCGGCGACGCGGTGTTCCTGGATTTCGGCCTGTCCCGCCACGACGAGTTGCCGGACCTGCTGGGCGAGGAATCCGACGTGCCGATGGGCACCGGCGCCTATATCGCGCCGGAGCAGATCGAGGGCGATCGCACCGAGCCGCGCAGCGACGTCTTCGCGCTCGGCGTCATCCTCTACGAGCTGGTCACCGGCCGCCTGCCGTTCGGCAACCCGCAGCGCAAGGCCGGCATGAAGCGGCGGCTGTGGAAGGACCCGACGCCGCCGCGCAAGCTCAACCCCGCCTGCCCGGACTGGCTGCAGGAAATCGTGCTGCGCTGCCTCGAGGTCGATCCCTACCAGCGCTACGCCACCCCCGCGCAGGTCGCGTTCGCCCTGCAGCACCCCGACCAGGTGACGGTGACCGAGCGCGGCAAGAGGTGGCGCGCCGATGGCCCGCTCACCGTGCTGCGCCGCTGGCTGCGCTCCGGCAACCCGCGCTGGGAGCGCAAGCCGCCGATCTCCGAGCAGGTGGTCGGCGCGCCCATCGTCATGGCGGCGGTCGACCTCGGCAACGGCGTCGACGCGCTGGGCGAATTGCTGCGCATCCACGCGCGGCGCGCGCTCGACGTCGACCCGCAGTCGCGGCTCGCCTGCGTCACCATCCTCAAGACGGCGCTCCTGCAGGTGGAGTCGGGCGTCGACGCGCAGGGCAACAATCTCTACGTGCAGCGCCTCATCGCGCTGAAGGACTGGGCGCGGCCGATCGGCCTCGACGACGAGCGCGTCAGCGTCCACGTGCTGGAAGCGGTCGACGCGGCGGCGGCGCTGATCGAGTACGCCCGCAAGAACCAGGTCGACCACATCGTCATGGGCGCGCGCGCCAATTCGGCGCTGCGCCGCTATCTCGGCAGCGTCTCGGCCCAGGTGGTGGCCGAGGCCCCCTGCACCGTGACGGTGGTGCGCCTCGCCCAGCCCTGACCGCCGGAACCCCCGATGGGCGGGAGAATTGTCGCCGCGTGCGGGAGGACGGCATGAGAGAGGCCGAACCGGCGACCCTGACCGGGCTCTACGAGTCCATGGCGGGCCTGGAGCCGAACGGGCCCGGCGTCGGCCGCTTCGTGCCCGGCGAGGGGCGCGAGCGCGCCCCGCTGCTGTTCGTGGGCGAGCAGCCCGGCGACCGCGAGGACGTGGAGGGCCGGCCGTTCGTCGGCCCCGCCGGGCAGGCGCTCGACCGCGCGCTCGCCGAGGCGGGCGTGGCGCGCGACGACGCTTTCGTGACCAACGCGGTGAAGCGCTTCCACTTCGCCGAGCGCGGCAAGAAGCGCCTGCACCGCCGCCCTACAGCCGGCGAGATCAGCCGCGAGCGCTGGTGGCTTCAACAGGAGATCGCCCTGGTCGGGCCCCGCCTCGTCGTCGCGCTGGGCGCGGTGGCGTTGCAGGCGCTCGCCGGGCGCGCCCTCACCATCGCGGCGTCGCGCGGGCCGACGCGCTGGCCGGACGGGCGCGCCGGCTTCGTCACCGTCCACCCCTCCTCCCTGCTGCGCCAGCCCGACGCCGAGGCGCGCCGCCGCGACACGGCGCGCTTCGTCGCCGACCTGCGCGAAGCCGCCCGCCTCGCCGGTGTGGTGTGAAGTGGGGCGGGGCGGCTGGCGGGCCACGGGCGGACACGCCTGCCCATTTTGAGCGCGGGCCTCCCCGCTCGTACCCGGCCCCCCGGAGCAGCGACAGCTTACAAGGCGGGCGCAAGCCCGCCCCGAAAGTGCGGGCCACCGGCCCGCCCGTCCCCGGAACCCCGCAGCGTCAGCGGAGGGGTATCCGGGGTCTAGCGGAATGTGCCGCGCGAAGCGCGTCCCGACGGCCTTTTCCATGGAGCGCCGCTTCGCGGCATCATCCATGCGCTGGACCCCGGATCTGCCTCCGCCAAGGGCTCCGGCAGTCCGGGGACGGGCGGACTGGCGTCCGCCCTTTGGGGCGGGCGGGCTCCGCCCGCGCACGCGGCCCTATCCGCCGGCGGCGGCTGCGCCGGGACTGGGCCTGGCCTCGGCGGCAGAGGGTTCCACCGGGCCGAACGGCCGCGCGAAGCGGGCCGGGACTTCCAGCGTCCAGCGCAGGCCGTCCGGCGCGAAGTCGAGGTCGACCGTGCCGTCCAGCGCGCGGGCCACGATGCGGGCCATCACCACGTGGCCGAAGCCCTCGCGGTCGGGCTTCGTCACCGGCGGGCCGTCGCGCTCGGTCCAGTGCATCACCAGCCTGTCGCCGTCCGGCCGCTTCTCGATGGCCCAGGAGATGCGCACGCGCCCGCTGGGGATCGACAGCGCGCCGTACTTGGCGGCGTTGGTGGAGAGCTCGTGCAGGGCCATGCCGATGTTCTGCGCCGCCTCGGGGGTGAGCAGCAGCAGCGGCCCGCCCACCTCGATCTGGCTGCCGATGGCGTCCGCCCAGTGGCCGAGCTGCGAGCGCACGAGGTCGTTGATCGAGGCGCCCGTCCAGTCCTGCTGCACCAGCAGGTCGTGCGAGCCGGCGAGGCCCTGGAGGCGGGCGGCGAAGCGGCGGTGGAACTCGTCGAGATTGGGCAGGTTGCGCGCCGTCTGCAACGCCATCGACTGAACGACGCTGAGGATGTTCTTGGTCCGGTGGGTCAGCTCGCGCATCAGGTAAAACTGGTGCGCCTCGCGCTCGCGGCGCTCCGTCTGGTCGACGACGAAGCAGATGGCGTGGTCCGGCCGGTCGAGGCGGGCCGCGCCGATCAGGATCGGCACGCGCTTCCCGTCGGGGCGGATCAGCTCCTTCTCGAACGGGCGGGACGCGCCGCTCTCACGCAATTCCTCCAGCGCCTTCTCGTCCGCCGCCGCGTATTCGGGCGGCGTCATGGCCCGCCAGTCGAGCCGGCCGGCAGCCACGTCCTCGGCCGTCGCGCCGACCATGGCGAGGAACGCCTCGTTGGCGGTGTCGACGCGGTCGCCGGAGATGGTGACCATGCCGAACAGATTGGCCTCGAGCAGGCGGCGCAGGCGGGCGTCGCTCTCGCGCGCCGACGCCTCGGCGCGCCGGCGGTCCGTCACGTCCTCCACGATGACGCCGGCCGCCTCGACCGCGCCTTCCTGCGTCTTGGCCGGATAGCAATGCGCCACGAAATGGCGCAGCTCGCCCGGACGCGTCCTCGTCACGCCCGACAGCTCGACGTTCTGCACGGCCTCGCCGGTGGCGAAGACGCGCGCGACCAGCGGCTCGATGACGGGGCGCAGCGCCGGCGAGACGTCCCAGATCGGGCGGCCGAGAAGCTCTTCGACGGACCCGCCATTGACCTCGGCGAGCCAGCGGTTGATGCGCAGCGCGACGCCGGAGCGGTCCAGCAGGGCGATGCCCATGGGCGCGGTGCCGTAGAGGCTCTCCAGTTCCGTCACCGCCTCGCGCAGCTCGCGGCGGCGCGCGGCGAGCGCGCCGGCGGCGTCGGCCAGCGCCCGCGACACCTCGGTGATCTCGCGCACCGGCGAGTCGAGCGCATGCACGCGCTTGTCGCGCCCCATGCGGGACGCCTGGCTGGCCAGCGCCCGCACCGGCTTGCTCAGCCGGCGGCTCAGCACCACGGCCAGCACGAGCGACATGCCGGTGAGCGCCGCGCCCGCGATGGCGAGCAGCAGCAGCGTGTCGTAAAGCGGGGCGGTGAGCGCGACGCGCGGGGCGGCGGCCCACACGAACCATCGCGCCTGGTTCAGGCGCGCCGTCGCGCCGATCACCGGGCGGCCCTCGAGGTCGGTCGCTTCCCACACGCCGACGCTCTCGATGGCGGAGCGATAGACCTCCGGCACCTTCCGCCCGCCGAAACGCTCGTTGAGGCGCGAGCGGGCCACGATGTTCATCTGGCCGTCGGCGACCGTGACGACCCAGCCGTCGGGCGTCGACTCGCGGCGCAGCAACTCGACGAAGCGGTTCGAATCGAACGCCATGTTGAGCAGGTAGACGAGCTGGCCGTCACGGAACACCGGCGCGTTGACGAGGAAGACCGGCGCGTTCAGCACCGCGCCGACGATCATGTCGGACACCACCGGCTTGCGCGTGGCGATGACCTTGAAATCCATGTCGATCAGCGGCACGCGCGGCAGCGCCGAGCCCCAGGGACGCCGCGTGTTGACGACCTGCTGCCCGGTCATGTCGCGCAGCACGAAGTTGAGCCCGGTCGCCTGCTGCACGCTGCGGACCTGCTCGTCGAAACGCGCCATGTCGCCGGTGGCGAGCGCCGGGGAACTGGCCAGCGCCGTCAGCGTGCCCATCGCGTTCTCGAACTCGCGGTCGATGTCCACGGCCACGTTCGTCGCAACCTCGCGCACCCGCTCGCGCAGCCGCTCGTGCTCCGTGCGCTCGAACTGGATGAAGACGAGGCCCGCGAACACCAGCACCGGGACGACGATCGACAGCCCATAGAACATCAGGTGTGAGCGTAGCGGCCGGCCGCCGTCGCGCGTCGGTGAGGAGTTCATCGCCATGCCGGACCGCTGACCACCTCCGCCCCCGGACGCAACCCAAGCGAGTTAAGACAAGCGCAGCCCAAGCCGCAAGCGGAACCTGAACCGCTCCCGGCTTGAGCGCGGCGGCGCGCGCTTGCGGCGGCGACCCGTCCTGACTACATTCCGTCCGCCATGGGGTGCTGCGGCGACGCGGCTGAGATCAGACCCATCGAACCGGATCCGGGTAATGCCGGCGCAGGGACAAGGCGGAGCCGAGGGCCGCGAGGCCGCGGCTCACCCCCTGCGCCGAGATCGAGCAGGGACAGCGTGACCGCCACCGCCCCACACCAGCCCGATGTCGCCGCCGCGCTCGCCGCCGTGCGCCGCGTGCGCCCGCTCGTCCACTGCATCACCAACGACGTCGTCATGAACTCCACCGCCAACGCTTTGCTGGCGCTGGGCGCTTCGCCCGTGATGGCCCACGCGCCCGAGGAGGCGGCCGGGATCGCCGCCGGCGCGGCGGCGCTGGTCGTCAACCTCGGCACGCCGACGCGCTGGCGCGCCGAGGCGATGCGGCTGGCGACCGCGGCCGCGCGCGCCGGCGGTATCCCGTGGGTGATGGACCCGGTGGGCGTCGGCTCCAGCCCCTGGCGCCACGACCTCGCCCGGGAGCTGGCCGGCGCGCGGCCCACCGTGATCCGCGGCAATGCGCGCGAGATCCTGTCGCTGGCCTGGGGCGAGACCGACGGCGCGGGCGTCGACTCCGAAGCCGGCGTCAGCGAGGCGGCGCGCGAGGCGGCGCGCGCGCTGGCCCAGGAGCAGGGCTGCGTCGTCGCCGTCACCGGCTTCGTCGACTTCGTCAGCGACGGCGAGCGCGAGCTGCACGTCCACAACGGCCATCCGCTGATGGCGCGTGTCACCGGCACGGGCTGCATGCTTGGCGCCGTGCTGGCCGCCTGCCTGGGGGCCGGCGCGCCGCCCTTCGACGCCGCCGTCGCCGCCCTCGTGCTGTTCGGCCTGGCCGGCGAGCGCGCCGGGGCCGGGGACGTCGGCCCCGGGACCTTCCAGGTCCGCCTGTTCGACGCGCTCGCGGCGCTGGGTCCCGACGACCTCGCCCGCGACGCCCGCATCGCCCCGTGAGACGCCCATGAAGCCGCGCTTCGACCTCTCCCTCTACCTCGTCACCGACCCCGGCCTGACCGCCAGCCGCGACCTGCCCGAGCTGGTGCGCGCGGCCGTGCGCGGCGGTGTCAGCCTCGTGCAATTGCGCGACAAGACCTCGCCGGACGACGTGTTCGCCGAGCAAGCGCGCGCGCTCATCGCCGTGCTGCGGCCGCTGGGCGTGCCGCTGATCGTCAACGACCGCGTCGAGGTGGCGCGCTGGATCGGCGCGGACGGCGTGCATGTCGGCCAGGACGACGCCGACCCGCGCCAAGTGCGCGAGCGCATGGGGCCGGACGCCATCGTCGGCCTGTCGGCGGGGACGCCGGAGGAATTCGCCGCCGCGCCGCTGGACGTGGTGGACTATCTGGGCGTCGGGCCGGTGTTCGCCACCGCCACCAAGCCCGACCACGACCCGCCGCTCGGCGTCGCGGGGCTGGCGGCGCTGGCGCGGATCGCGCCGCTGCCGACGGTCGCCATCGGCGGCATCGGGGCTAGCAACGCCGCCGCCGTGCGCGCGACCGGGGTCAACGGCATCGCCGTCGTCTCCGCCATCTGCGCCGCGGCGGACCCGGAGGCGGCGGCGCGCTGGCTCGCCGGGAGGGCGCCGCGATGAGCGATAACACCCGCCCCGGCCGCCGCGCCGCGCTGGCCGGGCTCGCCGGCGCGGGAATTGGCGCGCTCGCCGCCCCGCGCGTGGCGCGCGCCGACGCGCCGCGCCGCTGGCGCATGGCGACCTCGTGGCCGCGCAACCTGCCGGGGCCGGGCGTCTCGGCCCGCCGGCTGGCCGAGCGCATCGCCGCGATGTCGGACGGGCGGCTCGTCGTCGACCTGTTCGGCGCGGGCGAGCTGGTGCCGGCCTTCGCCGTGCTCGACGCGGTGCAGAACGGCGTCGCCGAGATGGGCCACACGGCCTCGTTCTTCTGGGAGGGCAAGGCCCCCGGCGCGGCCCTGTTCACCACCGCGCCGTTCGGGCCGGGGCCGACGGAGCACCTCGCCTGGGTGCTGTTCGGCGGCGGGCAGGCGCTGTGGGACCGGCTCTACGCGCCGTTCGGCGTGCGCGCCTTCCTCGCCGGCAACACCGGCCCGTCGATGGGCGGCTGGTTCCGGCAGGAGGTGAGGAGCGCCGCCGACCTCAAGGGCCTG
Organism: Alsobacter ponti; assembly: GCF_024294805.1. Taxonomy (GTDB): domain Bacteria; phylum Pseudomonadota; class Alphaproteobacteria; order Rhizobiales; family Beijerinckiaceae; genus Alsobacter; species Alsobacter ponti. The sequence continues at coordinate 69,735 of NZ_JANCLU010000004.1, read as the reverse complement.
CGCATCCGCGTGCAGGGGCTGGGCGGCGACGTCTATCTGGAGCTCGGCGCGACGCCGCAGGCGATCCCGCCCGGCGACGTCTACCCGGCGCTGGAGCGCGGCGTCATCGACGCGGTGGAGCTGCTGTCTCCCGCCAACGACCTGCCGCTGGGGCTGCACAAGGTCGCGCCCATCTATTACATGCCGGGCTTCAACAAGCCGAACGGCGCGGCCGAGGCGCTGGTGTCGCTGAAGGCGTGGGAGGCCCTGCCGGCCGATCTGCGGGCGATCGTCGAGACCGCGTGCATGGCCGAGCACGAGGCCGGCCTCGCCGACGCCGAGCGCGGCAACGCCGAGGCGCTGGGCGAGCTGCTGGCGCAGGGCGCGCGGCCGACGCCCTTCACGCCCGACGTGCTGGCCGCCGCGCGCAAGGCCGCCGACGCGGTGATCGACCGCATGGCGGGCAAGACCCCGCTCGCCGGCGAGATCGTCGCCTCGTGGCGGCAGTCGACGGCGAAAGGCCGCGCCTGGGGCCGCGTGCAGGGCTACATGGCCCAGGCGATCCGGGGCGGATAGTCCGCCCCGGCTTTGGCCCCGCCCGCCGCTCAGCCCTTCAGCTTCGCGGCCACGGTGGCGACGTGGCGGCCCTGGAAGCGGGCGCCGTCCAGTTCGACGGCGGAGGGCTGGCGGCTGCCGTCGCCGCCGGTGATGGTGGACGCGCCGTAGGGCGAGCCGCCGAGGATTTCGCCCATGCCGGTCTGGCCGGCGAAGCTGTAGGGCAGGCCGACGACGACCATGCCGTGGTGGAGCAGGGTGGGGATGAAGCCCAGAATCGTCGATTCCTGGCCGCCGTGCTGGGTGGCGGAGGAGGTGAACACCGCGCCGACCTTGCCGACCAGCTTGCCCTGCGCCCACAGGCCGCCGGTCTGGTCCCAGAAATTGCGCATCTGGCTGGCGACGGTGCCGAAGCGCGTGCCGGCGCCGACGATGACGGCGTCGTAGTCGGCGAGCTCGGAGGGCTCGGCGACGGGGGCGGGCTGGTCGAGCTTGAAGTGGGACTTCTCGGCGATCTCGCGCGGCACCAGCTCGGGCACACGCTTGACGACCGCCTCCGCACCGGCCTCGCGCACGCCGTCGGCGACGGCGTTGGCCATCGTCTCGATGTGGCCGTAGGCGGAATAATAGAGAACGAGAACCCTGGTCATCGCAAACTCCCGGTGAAACGAACGCGCCGGGCAACCCGGCCTCGATGCGCCTCACATCGCCCCGTTCGCGCCCCCGGACAACCCTCCCCCGCGCAAGGCAAAGTTTGCGGCGATGCCAAGGGGGTGGGCGTGAGCTGGGTGGACCTTGCGCGAGGGGTTCGCCTCCCGCCTCTGCCTATTCACATCACTTCCCGTCCGGCGCAGCTTGTTTGCCGCCGGTTTTGGGACCGAGGATAATTGTCTGCGAAGCCAGAACCACACCATCCGGCGTGAGGGAGTACTGCTGGCCGTCCCTGAAGAAGTGTTGTGTTATACCTTCGAAAATTTTCTCGTCCAAGGGTCGCTTCGCGTTGGGATTATGAAATATCTGGAGCTCATCCGACCAGTGTTCGACGTAATCAGGACTGCCGACTTCTTCCATAAAAGGCGTGGGGTGCACGGCGTTTAGCGCTGGGTTGAATCGGAATCCGGCCCGCATATATTTGAACCCCTCTGGGATGAAACCTGCGACGATTCCCATGCGGTCAAACTTTGCAATAGTGCCCGCATTCGAAAATATGATCGCTGAGATATTTTCGGCACCGGCGAGATCGAAAAAGCCGGTCTCAATGATCTTGCCCTTGTAACTATGATTCGGTGTCTTTACCGCGCGAACGACCAGTTGCCCCTCGATCATTTCCCACTCGACCCTATGCCCGTATAAGTAGGGCCAAAGAGCAGAGTGCGTGTAGGTCATTGATCCGATCTCGTCCGCCCCGCCCGGGATATGGAAATCTGCTATGGCTAACAGAAAAGGTTTGTCCGAAGCGTCGCCCCGCTCCCAATAGTTTCGGCCATCCTTATCCTTCTTGGCGAGCTTACTCGTTAAGCTTGAGCCGAACTTCATCGGCATGTATTCCGCCAAGAAACTTTTCATCTCGTCCGGGGTTTTGGGATCGGGGTGCTCAGCAAGAACTCCTTTCGTCGATGGGCTGACGGTCGTGGCTTCAGCTGTAAATGCAATCCCAGGCGCTTCGCAGAGAAAATCAGGCGCTTCCGGTTGAGTGACATCAAATCCGAGTTCCCGGAAAGCGGCCCACAGGTACATCTCCCAAAGGCGTTGGTCGAATTGGGTGAACTGAAACTCTCTCACGAAATGAGGATCTGTAGGGGCCAACCAAGGGCCAATTTCCTTGAACACCGATCGCGCTGGATGGCGGCCGGGTGTGTCGAGCAGCAGTCTAAAGAAAGCGTGGAGCTTATCTGGATCAGTGCCTGTCGGCAGGGCTAGTACGTCCGTTGGATAGTTCGTTTCATCACCTTGATCACCCAGGGCAAGAAAGTCGCCTTCTTCGACCGCGCGGCCGATCCTGTCCCGGAGCTTGTCCACGGCAACCTGTTCCGACGTCAATGATGTTTCCAAGTCGACGCACCGGAATCGTCCGATCTTGTCCCTAGCGAGCAAAACCCAGCCGAAATCAAGATCGGTAACATCCAACACAACTGAACCAATTACGCGTTCCCCGATGTCGCTCCAATGTTGCAACTCGACGCCCATCAAGCGCGTCAAGGCACGTCGTGTGCCCAACGCGTATAGGTCAAATCGTTCCCGTTTCATGGCGCGGCTTAACGCATGTCTCTTTTCTCGCTGTATAGCCCTGCGCTTTGCTTCACCCATTTGCTTTCCAAACTTCTAAATAGGTCTCCGGTGATCACCCATTAGCTCTAACCTATGGCTTCCGTGGTCGTCGGCGTTGGCCCGCCGGGGGGCGCACGGCAAATTCTTCTTCGGTCATAATCGGGGCCTGAGCTTCCCGAGCGTCATTGTGCCACTCCCTCCTCCACCTCAGAAGCGGTTCGCTCACCTTCGGGCGTCTCAGAAATACCAGCAAGATACTTTGCATAAGTCCGCTTTAAGTACTTGAGGGAACTTTCCCTATCCACGTTGGCTTGAAGGTGCTCCTGAACGAACCTCAACCGCGACTTGCATGCGGCAATTACCTCCGCCCACGTCTTCACCCAGACCTCAATTCTTCCGTCGTCGGACTGATACACGAGGCCCTTTGCCTTGCCCATCTGCCGAGTCTGATGAGTGGCGTATGCGTCTAGGTCATTGGAGAGGACCCAGAAGCTCCAACGGGTGTTCAGGTGACGAAATCGCTCGTCATTCGCAACCGTGAATGCGTACTTTTGAATTTGGGTGATCTCTTCGGCACCGATCTTGACAGAAGGGCGCTTGAGTTCAACCACGAGGTGCTCACGCTCATCTGCATGGTTCTGCGGAACGGACCTCGAGAGCATTAGGTCAACAATCCCCACCCGTCCGTCGATGAGCTTGACAGGCTGGTCGATTATAGTGGCATCACCGATGAGACTGCGATGCTTTCGCAGAACCTCCGATAGGGACTGATCGTCAACAGTAAGACTGAATTCCTCGCCAAAAATCCAAGTGTTGTTTTCAGCGATAATTCTGTGAAGCTGGCTTCGCTCCTTGAGGAGTTTCTTGCTATCGGATTCAAAGAGCACCGCTTCAAGGCCGTGCACGAACTTGAGGCGATCAGCCACCAGCTTTGATGCACTGATCACGTTTGCGAGGTCTGCCTCCTCTAGGAGCTTTGACAGCTCTTTCTGTGTCCTCTCCGGCAGGTCCAGCACTTCAGTGAGGATGTGCTGAAGCTCGTCTGGGCCGCGTTCGATTGCCTGCCTGAGCATTCGAAGCTGAAAAGCCTTCGTGCGTTTGCTCTGCCCGGCAAAGTCTTGGAGGTGCTTGTTGACATTCAACGCCACGATGTCGAACACCTGTCGCTCAGCCTTTTCTACGGTTGTCGCTGGCTCGGTGCGATATGGGTATATCTCCTCGGCTTTCCACTGCTCGATTTCGGATTGTGCAGCCGCGATCTCCTTTGTGCGGAAGTACTCCTTGATGCGAGCGGACGCCTCATCGTAAGCCGCCTGAAGTGGAGCGCTCATTTCCGCTAGGTCTAAGATACCCTGCTCCTGCAGAGCGCTGACGTAGGGTGACTTCAAATAAGCGGAGAATTGGAAACCCGGCGTATGGAATTTCGGCGTTACCCGATGGAAGGGGAAACCTTCGGGACCGCAGAGAAAAATCCAGCGTTCTGCGGCCGACGTCCACTCTATGACTTCGACCTCGGCGGGGTACTCTTTCGATTCATCTACTATCGGCGCGAGATGGATCACCTTGCGTCCAGCAATCAGCTTGGAAGGATCAAGACGTTCCCCTTCGACGTAAATTCCTACGTCAGTATAGTCTGTCAAGTAGAGTGCGAATATTTCAGAGAGGGCTTGGGCCGCGTATTGTGGATCGAGAGAGCGATAGTTTCTGTCGAGCTCCGTGACCCGGACTTCCACGCCCGTTCCCAGCGCAAGGTCCACTTCCTTCGGCTTAGTGACGCGCACGTCCACGAGGTCGTCTCTTAACACCGTAATCTTGTAACCGAGCAGCTTTTCGCCCTCTCGGTATCGAACCGTCCAATCCGCAACGCGACCCAGAGCGAGGGCCTTGAAGCGTCCCTTGCCCTCCTTTCCGTGAAGAATTCGGCCCTTTATCTTCGATCGGTTTCCGTGAGCCTTCCAGGAGCCGCCCAGCTTTCCAAATACGGCCTCAACCTCGGAGAAAGGTATGCCGTGGCCGTTGTCTCGGACAGTAACCGAGCGCATGGCAATGTCGTCGGTCTCGATCTCGATGTCTATTCGAGTGGCGTCGGCATCAGCTGCGTTCCAGATGAGTTCAGCCACTGCCTGGCTGGGCCTTGCGCTCGCAATCTTCTTCAGGTGGTCGCCTTCGACTCGGACCCTGTAGTGCGCATCCGACATCACTTACCCCCAAATCCGGCACGCTAGAAATCCATGAATGGTTAAAGCAAAAATTCCCCCTACCGCCTCAGCTGCGTCTTCAGCTCGGCCGTCAGGTCGCGGAGCTGGCCTTTTTGGGTTTCGGAGAGGCCGGAGAAGAGTTCGACGACCCAGGCCTCGTGGCGGTGGGCCATGGCGAGGAAGTAGTCGCGGCCGGCGGGGGTGAGGCGGATGCGGACGGCGCGGCGGTCGGCGGCGTCGCCGGAGCGCTCGACGTGGCCGTCCTTCACCAGCCGCTCGGCCAGCCCCGTGATGGCGGCGTTGGTCACCATCATCCGCCGCGAGATCTCCGACATCGACAGCCCCTCGGGCGCGCGCTCGAGCTGGGCCATCAGGTCGAAGCGCGACAGCGTGCAGTCGAACTGCTCGCGCAGGCGGCGGCGCAACTCGGCCGCGATGATGTTGGTGCAGGAGAGCAGACGCAGCCACAGGCGCACGGACTGGTGGTGGTCGTCGCGCAGCCGCGACTCCAGGTCGAGCGCCGCCGCGCCCTCCTCGGCGATGATCGGCTCGCGGCGGGCGGCCCGCGCGGAGCCCCGGTTCCGACTCTCGGTCATGGCGTTGTCTCCGCAACGGTCTTCGCCGCTCGCGACGCCGCTGTCAAACCTCCGCGCCGACACCGCCCCTCATGCGGGCGCGCCAGGCCGGGCGCGCGGCCCGGCGGCGGAGGGCGGAACGGGCCCGGTTTTCACGCCGCAAGCCGCGCCCGGAGCGCCGCGCCGGCCGCCGGATCGGGCCGCATGATCGAGGCATGATGCGGCGCGAGATCAGCCGATTGACGGGCCGCGCGGCAACCGTATACGGTATTCGGATCGAGCATCCCGGGACCCCCGCCATGCCCCGCAAGCCGCTGCCGAACGGCGACGCGCCGATCCGGCTGAGCAAGCCGGACAGCCTGAGCGAGCGCATCCACGGCGATCTGCGGGCGCGCCTGCAGCGCTGCGAGATCGGCCCCGACGACCGCCTCGTCGACACCGAGATCGCCGCCGCCTACGGCACCTCGCGCATGCCGGCGCGCGAGGCGCTGCTGCGCCTCGCCAACGAGGGCTACCTGGTGGGCACCACGCGCGGCTTCACCGTGCCGCGCCTGACGCTGGACGACATCAGCGACATCTTCGAGGTGCGCCGCCTGCTGGAGCCGCGCGCCGCCGCCAACGCCGCGCGCGACCTCGACGACGCGGCGCGGCGCGAGCTGACGCTGGCCATCGAGGAGACCCGCGCCGCGCTGGCCGACGACGACGCCGAGCGGCTGATCGGCGCCAATATCCGCTTCCGCGCCGCCTGGCTCGGCGCGGTGCGCAACGCGCGCCTCGCCACCACCATCGCCCGCTTCGTCGACCACGTGCAGACCGTCCGCCTCGGCACGCTCACCGACCGCGTGACGCGCAAGGTGGTGGCCGACGGGCTCGAGACGCTCTACGACGCCTTCATGCGCCGCGACCCCGCCGTCGCCGCCGACCGCATGACGCAGTTCATGGCTTCGGCCGAGCAGGCCTTCTTCAAGGTGAGGAAGGCGCAGCTCGAGGCGGAGCGCCGCTCTCCCCCTTCGACCAGCCCGTCCCGGGAATCCACGCGATGATCGTCAAGCCCCACCCGCTCAAAGGCCCCAACCGGTTCAAGCTCGGCGTGTTCTCCGCCAACGCCGACGGCGGGCTCGCCATCACCGATGTGCCGGAGCGCTGGCGCGCCCGCTGGGACGACAACCTCAACGCCGTCGGCATCGCCGACCGGGCGGGGCTGGAGTTCTTCCTGCCCATCGCCCGGTGGAAGGGCTTCGGCGGCAAGAACCGCGTGCGCGAGTGGTCGTTCGAGACGTTCACCTGGGCGGCGGGGCTGGCGTCGGCCACCGAGAACATCGGCCTGTTCATGACCGTCCACGTGCCCATCGTGCATCCGCTCTACGCCGCCAAGGCGCTGGCCACGGTGGACCACATCAGCAAGGGCCGCGCCGGGCTCAACATCGTCTGCGGCTGGAACCCGCAGGAGTTCGCCATGTTCGGCGTCTCGCTCGGCGAGAAGGGCTACGTGCAGGCGGCCGAGTGGGTCGACATCATCGAGCGCGCCTACTCCTCCAACGAGCCGTTCGACTACAAGGGCGAGTACTACGACCTCAAGGGCGTGGTGAGCCGCCCGGCGAGCCTGCAGGTGCCGCGCCCCGTCACCATGAACGCCGCCTTCGGCGGGCCGGGCCGCGACTTCGCCGCGAAGAACTGCGACTTCCTGTTCTCCACCTTCACCGACATCGAGGACGGCCGCCGCCACGTCGCCGACATCCGCGAGCGCGCCGCGCGCGTCCACCGCGAGGTGGGCATCTACACGGTGTGCCACGTCGTCTGCCGCGAGACGCAGAAGGAGGCGGAGGACTACTACCACAAATACGCCGTGGCCCAGGCCGACCACGCCGCCGTCGACGCCCACATGGCGGGCAAGAAGGAGTTCTCCAACTCCCACGACAAGAACGCCTACGACCTCTACCGCCAGCGCTTCGCCGGCGGCGCGGGCAGCTACCCGCTGGTCGGCACGCCGGAGAAGATCGTCGAGGACATGCTGCGCATCGCCGACGAGGGCTATGCCGGCTCGGCGCTCACCTTCGTCAACTACACCTACGAGCTGCCCTTCTTCTGCGACCGGGTGCTGCCGCTGATGCGCCAGGCCGGGCTGCGCGTGAACTGAGCATGACAGCCACCCCCGCCCACCGCGCCGCCGGCGCCGCCGCCTTCAAGCTGGGCATGCGCTCGCTCGTCGGCGCGGTGACGGTGGTGGCCGTGCAGGGCCACCAGGGCACGGTCGCCGGCCTCACCGCCACGGCGGTGTGCTCGCTCAGCGCCGACCCGCCCTCGCTGCTGGTGTGCGTGAACCGCAGCGCGGCGCTGGCCCCTGCGCTGGCGGTGGACGCGGAGTTCAGCGTCAACGTGCTGACGGAGGACCAGGAGGACGTGGCCCAGGCCTTCGGCGGGCAGAAGCCGGTGAAGGGCGCCGGCCGCTTCGTCTACGGCCAATGGAGCCGCAGCGAGCACGACGTGCCGGTGCTGCACGGCGCGCGCGTCTCCTTCGAATGCGTCGTGGGCCAGGTGATGGACTACGGCTCGCACCACATCGTCGTCGGGCGCGTCATCGACGTGCATCCCGGGCGGCGCGACGCCAAACCCCTGCTCTACGGCGACGGCCGCTACCTGAGCGCCGGCTGAGGACATCCCCCATGCTCGACCCCCACCGCCCCACCCTGCGCTACCGCCTCGACAAGGGCGACACGCTGGGCGTCATCTGGCTGGCGCTCGGCAGCGTCGCGCTCACCGAGATCGCGGCGCGCGCCCGGCCGGACGCCATCGTGCTCGACGTCCAGCACGGCCTGTGGGAGCGCGCCTCGATGGAGGCCGCCATCGGCGTCGTGCCCTCCGACATCCCGGTACTGGTGCGCGTCGCCGAGAACTCCCCGGTCGCCATCGGCCAGGCGCTCGACGCCGGGGCCGAGGGCGTCATCGTGCCGCTGGTCGAGACGGCCAAGCAGGCGCGCAGGGCGGTGGACGCGGCGCGCTACCCGCCGCGCGGCTCGCGCTCGGGCGGCGGCATCCGCCCGCTCGGCGACTTCGTCGACTACGTCCACGCCGCCGACCGCGCCATCGTGGTGTGCGTGATGGTGGAGACCGCCAAGGGCGTCAAGAACGCCCGCGATATCGCCGCCGTCGAGGGCGTCGACATGGTGTTCATCGGCACCGGCGACCTCGCTCTGTCGCTCGGCACCTTCCCGAACTTCGACGCGCGCCACGAGGTGGCGTGCTCGAAGGTCCACGCCGCCTGCCAGGCGGAATACACGCTGTGCGGCACCTTCACCGGTTCGCTCGACGCCGCCCGCGCCAAGCGCGAGCGCGGCTACCGGATGGTGGTCACCGCCAACGACATGGACGTGCTCGGCAAGGGCTTCGCGCAGGCCACGTCCGGCTTCGCGGCGCGCGAGAAAGCCGCCCCCGCCGCGGCGCTGCCGCCGGACGGCGTGTACGGCGCGCCGCCGGCGCTGAACGGGGAGGCGCGCCCGTGACGACGCCTCCGCCCCCCTTCCGCGAACGCCTGGTCTGGGACGCCGCCAAGGGCGAGATTCTCGACGAGACGCGGCGCTACATGCTGATCCGCCCCGAGGCGCTGATGGGCGTGTTCCGCAACCTGCCCGAGTCGATGCGCGGCCCGGCGCTGGAGGCGCTCGGCGCGTCGATCTTCGAGCAGGGCTCCGACAGCGCCCGCGCCTATCGCCGCCACGGCGGCGAGGGCCCGGCGCTGGCGCAGGTGGTGGCCGCCACCGCCCCGCAGCTCGGCTGGGGCATCTGGCGGTTCGAGCTCGACCTCGCCGCGCGGCCGGACGCCATGGCGCTGGAGGTGCGCAACAGCCCCTTCGCGGCCGGCTTCGGCCCCTCGCCCATTCCGGTCTGCCATGCCATTGTCGGCATGGCGCGCGCGGTCGCGACGCTGATCTTCGACCGCCCCGCCTCCGTCATCGAGACCCAGTGCGCCGCGACCGGCGCGCCCTTCTGCCGCTTCGAGGCCCGACCGCTATGAACGCAGCCGTCCAGGAACTGCTCGCCACGCTCGGCCCCGACCTCGTCAAGGTCGGCGACGACATTCCGCAGCGCAACTGGGCCGACCAGGTGGGCCTGGAGCCGCAGCGGCCGCTGGCGCTGCTGCTGCCGCGCTCCACCGACGACGTGTCGAAGGCGCTGGCCATCTGCCACCGCCACCGCCAGCCGGTGGTGACGCAGGGCGGCATGACGGGTCTCGCCGGCGGCGCGCATCCCGGCGAGGGCGAGGTGGCGCTGTCGCTGGAGCGCATGAACGGCATCGAGGAGGTCGACGCCGCCTCCGGCACGCTGACGGCGCTGGCCGGCACGCCGCTCTACCTGATCCAGCGGGCGGCCGAGGAAGCCGGGCTGATGTGCGGCATCGACCTCGGCGCGCGCGGCTCCTGCACCATCGGCGGCAACGTCTCCACCAACGCCGGCGGCAACCAGGTGCTGCGCTACGGCATGGCGCGCAAGAACGTGCTGGGGCTGGAGGTGGTGCTGTCGGACGGGCGGGTCGTGCGCTCGCTCAACAAGATGATGAAGAACAACGCCGGCTACGACTGGACGCAGATGTTCATCGGCTCCGAGGGCACGCTCGGCGTGGTGACGCGGGTGGTGCTGTCGCTGCACGCGCGGCCGCGCAACATCCAGACCGCGGTGCTGGCGGTGAAGGACGTCTCCGACGCCATCAAGGTGCTGCGCGCCGCCGAGAAGGCGCTGCCGGGCGGGCTGCTGGTGTTCGAGGCGATGTGGAGCGAGTTCTACGGCATCGCCACGACCACGATCGGCGTGCCCGCGCCGATCGAGCGCGGCCACGACCTTTACCTGTTGGTCGAGGCCCCCACCGGCGACGCCGGGCCGGAGGCGTTCGAAAATTTCCTCGGCGAGATGTACGAGGCGGGGCTGGTGCGCGACGCCGTGGTCGCCAAATCCCGCGCCGAGCGCGACAAGCTCTGGGCGCTGCGCGAGAGCGTCTACGAGTACGGCAAGCACCTGCCCAAGCAGATCGGCTTCGACGTGTCGATCCCGCTCAACCGCATGCCCGAGGCCGTCGCGGCGCTGCGGCGCGACATGCCGAACGCGGTCGATGGCGTGATCTGGGTGGTGTTCGGCCATGTCGCCGACAGCAATTTGCACATCAACGCGATGCCGCCGCGCTACACGCCGGAGGCGAAGCTGAAGATCGAGAAGCTCGTCTACGACCTCACCGCCTCGCTCGGCGGCTCGGTGTCGGCCGAGCACGGCATCGGGCGGATGAAGAAGCCCTATCTCTCGATGACCCGCACCGGGCCCGAGCTGGCGCTGATGGCCACCGTCAAGCAGGCGCTCGACCCGCTGGGCATTCTCAATCCCGGCCGCGTGCTCTGACGCGCGGCGCAAGACATGGAAATCAGGAGGGGAGCCATATGTCCGACATGCTGATGAAGCTGGCCAAGGCCATCGCCAAGGAGAAGATCAAGATCGTCGACCTGACGCAGACGCTGCGTCCCTCGACGCCGGTGATCCAGCTGCCGCCGCCCTTCGCGCCGACCAAGCCGTTCGAGATCTCCGAAATCTCGCGCTACGACGACCGCGGCCCGGCCTGGTACTGGAACAACATCGCGCTCGGCGAGCACACCGGCACGCATTTCGACGCGCCGATCCACTGGGTGACCGGCAAGGACTACCGCGACGGCGCAACCGACACGGTCGACGTGCAGCGCTTCGTCGCCCCGGCGGTGGTCATCGACTGCTCGAAGGAGGCGGCCAAGGACGAGCGCTTCCTGCTCACCCCCAAGCACATCAAGGCGTGGGAGAAGGAGCACGGCGAGATTCCGAAGGGGTGCTGGGTGCTGATGCGCACCGACTGGTCGAAGCGCACCGACCCGGCGAAGTTCCTCAACATGAAGGAGGACGGCCCGCACGTGCCCGGCCCGAACGCCGACGCGGTGCGCTTCCTCATCGAGGAGCGCGACGTCAACGGCTGGGGCGTCGAGGCGGTCGGCACCGACGCCGGCCAGGCCTTCTCGTTCGAGCCCGCCTTCCCGGCGCACGCGCTGATGCACGGGGCCAACAAGTTCGGCCTCGCGAGCCTCACCAACCTCGACAAGCTGCCGCCCACCGGCGCGGTGCTGATCGCCGCGCCGCTGAAGATCGAGCGCGGTTCGGGCAGCCCGCTGCGCGTGCTCGCGCTCGTCCACGAGGACGACGTGGACTGAGGCTTGCATCGGGCTCCGGGCGCGCGCCGCCCGGGGCCTGGAGCGCCCGCGCGGCGCTCCCGAGACGACCGGCGGCGCCGCGCGGCGTCCCCTCCATTCCCCCGCGGCCGGGGCCGTCAGGCCCAGCCCTGTTCGAGAGTTGCGACGATGGCCGAACGGTCCTTCAAGGAAGAGGTCAAGAGCCTCTATCTCGGCGATGGCGACGAGTTCCATGGCGAGGGCATCCTCGCCATCACCAAGGCGCTGCTGCAGGCGGGCGTGTCCTATGTCGGCGGCTACCAGGGCGCGCCGATCTCCCATTTGATGGACGTGCTGGCCGACGCCAACGACATCCTCGAGGACCTCGGCGTCCACTTCGAGTCGAGCGCCAGCGAGGCGACGGCGGCCGCCATGCTCGCCGCCTCCGTCCATTACCCGCTGCGCGGCGCGGTGACGTTCAAGTCGACGGTGGGCACCAACGTCGCCTCCGACGCGCTCGCCAACCTCGCCTCCGGCGGGGTGAAAGGCGGGGCGATGATTATCGTCGGCGAGGACTACGGCGAGGGCTCCTCGATCATGCAGGAGCGCAGCCACCCCTTCGCCATGAAGTCGCAGATCTGGCTGCTCGACCCCAAGCCGAACCTGCCGACCATCGTCGACATGGTGGAGAAGGGCTTCGAGCTGTCGGAAGCGTCCAACACGCCGGTGATGCTGCAGGTGCGCATCCGCGCCTGCCACGTCTACGGCCGGTTCAAGACGCGCGACAACGTGCGCCCGAGCTTCACGCTGCGCGACGCCATGGAGAACCCGGTGCGGGACGTCAACCGCATCGTGCTGCCGCCGGCGAGCTACCTGCACGAGAAGGAGAAGGTCGAGAAGCGCTGGCCCGCCGCCATCAAGTTCATCGAGGAGCACGGGCTCAACGAGATGACCGACGGCGATTTGTCCGACATCGGCATCGTCCTGCAGGGCGGCATGTACAACACCGCCTTGCGCGCGCTCGAGCTGAACGGGCTCGCCGACGCCTTCGGCAACGCCCGCGTGCCGCTCTACGTGCTCAACGTCACCTATCCGCTGGTCGACGCCGAGTTCGTGCGCTTCTGCGCCGGCAAGCGCGCCGTGCTGATCGTGGAGGAGGGCCAGCCGGAGTTCATCGAGCAGGCCGTCAACACCATGCTGCGCCGCGCCGACATCCAGGCCAAGGTGCACGGCAAGGACCTGCTGCCGATGGCCGGCGAATATACCGGCGCGGTCATGAAGGACGGCCTCGGAAAGTTCGTCGCGCTCTACCATCCCGACGCCGTGGCTGGCTCCGGCGCCCCGCCGGAGGGCGACAACCGCCGCAAGGCCGCGATGGCGGCGCTCGACGGCAAGGTCCACGGCCGGCCGCCCTCCTTCTGCACCGGCTGCCCGGAACGGCCGATCTTCACCGCCATGAAGCTGGTGGAGCGCGAGCTGGGGCCGCACCACGTGAGCTGCGACATCGGCTGCCACCTGTTCTCGATCCTGCCGCCGTTCAACATCGGCGCGACCACCATGGGCTACGGGCTGGGCGGGGCCGGCGCGGCGGCGTTCAACGCGCCCTCCGACAAGCGCGTCATCTCGGTCATGGGCGACGGCGGCTTCTGGCACAACGGCCTGCTGTCGAGCATCGGCAACGCCGTGTTCAACAAGAGCGACAACGTGTTCCTGGTGGTCGACAACGGCTACTCGGCCGCCACCGGCGGGCAGGACATCCTGTCCTCGCACCTTCCCAACCCGATCCGCGCCACCCGCAACGGCATCGAGAAGGCGGTGCGCGGCATCGGCGTCACCTGGGCGCGGACGCTGACGCGCACCTACGACCTCAAGGCCATGACGCGCACGCTGCGCGAGGCGCTGACCACGCCCGAGAAGGGGCCGAAGGTGATCGTCGCGCAGTCGGAATGCATGCTCAACCGGCAGCGCCGGGTGAAGCCGCTGGTGAACCAGGCGATCAAGGACGGGAAACGCGTGGTGCGCGAGCGCTTCGGCGTCGACCCCGACACCTGCACCGGCGACCATTCCTGCATCCGCCTCTCCGGCTGCCCGTCGCTCACCGTCGCGCCGAACCCGGACCCGCTACGCAAGGACCCGGTGACGCGCGTCATCGACAGCTGCGTCGGCTGCGGCCTGTGCGGCGAGGTGAGCCACGCCGCCGTGCTGTGCCCCTCGTTCTACAAGGCGTCGATCGTGAACAACCCGACCCCGGCGGACCATCGCCGCGCCCGCTTCCGGCGCGCCGTGCTCGGCTATCTGCAGCGCCGCATGGCGCGCAAGGCGGTCGCGGCGTGAACGCTCCGGTGAACCCTCACGCGCAGGCGCGCGCCATCCGCATCGCCGTGCTCGCCATGGGCGGCGAGGGCGGCGGCGTGCTGGCCGACTGGATCGTGTCGCTGGCCGAGCACGGCGGCTACATCGCGCAGTCGACCTCGGTGCCCGGCGTCGCCCAGCGCACCGGCGCGACGATCTACTATCTCGAGCTGTTCCCGCGCGCCGCCGCCGAGGCCGCCGGCCGGCTGCCGGTGCTGGCGCTGATGCCCGCGCCGGGCGACGTCGACATCGTCATCGCCTCCGAGCTGATGGAAGCCGGCCGCGCCGTGCAGCGCGGCCTCGTGACGCCCGACCGCACGACGCTGATCGCCTCGACCAACCGCGTCTACGCCATGACGGAGAAGATCGCGCTGGCCGACGGGCGCGTCGAGGACCCGGTGCTGCGCGACGCCTGCCGCACGGCGGCGAAGCGCTTCATCGCCTGCGACATGGCGGCCATCGCGGAGCGGTCCGGCAGCGTCATCAGCGCCGCTATGTTCGGGGCGCTGGCGAGCGCCGGCGTGCTGCCCTTCGCCCGCGAGGATTTCGAGGCGACCATCGCGCGCGCCGGGGTCGGCGTCGCCGCCTCGAAGCGCGCCTTCGCCGAGGCGTACGAGGTCGCCGCCGGGCGCGCGCCCGACACGCCCCTGCCCGACCCGCGCTCGCGCAAGGCGGAGATCCTCGCCCATCGGCCGCCGCCCGACGACGCCGCCGCGCTGGAGCGCGAGGCCGCCGACGCGCTCCCCGCCGAGGCGATGGAGATCGCCAAGGCCGGCATCGAGCGGCTGGCCGACTACCAGGACATCGCCTACGCGCGGCTCTATCTGCATCGCCTGAAGGCGGTGGCGGAGGCGGACCGCGCGCACGGCGACGGCTCGTTCCGCCTGACCTCCGAGACGGCGCGCCACCTCGCCCTCGGCATGGCCTACGAGGACACCATCCGCGTCGCCGAGCTGAAGACCCGCGCCTCGCGGTTCGAGCGCGTGGCGAAGGAGGTGCGGCTGAAGCCGGGGCAGATCCTGGAGATCGAGGAATATCTGCATCCGCGCCTGCAGGAGATCGCCGAGACGGTGCCCGCCTGGCTCGGCAAGGCGATGCTGCGCCCCGGCGCGCTGCGCAACCTCATCGAGCGCCTCACCAGCGAGGGTCGCACGGTCAAGACCACCTCGGTGCGCGGCTTCCTGCAGCTCTACGCCGTGGCGAGCCTGAAGCCGTGGCGGCGCAAGTCGCTGCGCTACACGGCGGAGCAGGATCACCTGGAGGGCTGGCTGGCCCAGGTCCGCGCCACCGCCGCCACCGACTACGCGCTGGCGCTGGAGCTGGTGGAGTGCCGCAACCTCGTGAAGGGCTACGGCGACACGCACGAGCGCGGCCGCGCCAGCTACGCGCGCATCGTCGGCCTGCTGCCGCGCGTCGCCGCGCTGGCGACGCCGGCCGCCGCGCTGGCGCAGCTGCGGGCGGCGGCGCTGGCGGACGAGACGGGGGCGAAGCTCGAGGAAGCGACGGCGCGGCTCGGGCTCGCCTGAGCCGACGCCGGGACAACACACAACGGAGGGGAACCGATGAGACAGGGGATCGACCGCAGGTCGCTCATGAAACTCGGCGCGGGGGCCGGCGCGCTCGCCGCGCTCGGCGTGTCCGCCGACGCGCTGGCCCAGGCCGCCGCCAAGGGCCAGCTCACCATGGCCTTCCCGGCCGACGTGCCGACATGGGACCCGAACGCCCGCTCGCTGGCGGCCGTGCAGTCCCTCTACAAAATGGTGTTCGACCAACCGATCACCCAGAACCCGGACATCACGCCGAAGCCGGCGCTCGCCACCAAGTGGGG
This sequence comes from Alsobacter ponti, assembly GCF_024294805.1. Taxonomy (GTDB): domain Bacteria; phylum Pseudomonadota; class Alphaproteobacteria; order Rhizobiales; family Beijerinckiaceae; genus Alsobacter; species Alsobacter ponti. Next base: position 53,810 of record NZ_JANCLU010000004.1, on the reverse strand, counting down.
CTATGTCGACGACAAGGGCCTGGCGCTCGGGCTCGACCTGCGCTCCGACGTGACCTTCCACGACGGCTCGAAGATGACGGCGGAGGACTTCAAGTACTCGTTCTTCGACCGCCCGCGCCTGCCCACGCCCGAGGGCGGCCGCAAGCTCGACACCGCCTTCATCTGGCGGCGCGTCAAGGACATCGAGATCGTCTCGCCCACCCGCGTGGTGATGCATTTCAGCGAGCCGATGCCCTCCGCCGTGGCGTGGCTGTACTTCCTCACCAGCTACGTCGTGCCGAAGGCCTATCTGGAGAAGGTCGGCGTCGCCGAGTTCGAGAAGAAGCCGATCGGCAGCGGCCCCTACAAGCTGGTCGAGTACCAGCAGGGCGCCCGCATCGTGCTGGAGGCGAACGACGCCTACTGGGGCGGCAAGCCCGCCATTCCGCGCGTGACGGTGGAGCTGGTGCGCGACCCCACGGCGCGCACCGCCGCCATCGAGTCGAAGCGCGTCGACGTGTCGGTCGACGTGCCGATCCGCGAGGCGGCGCGCCTCGCCACCGTGCCCGGCCTGACGTCGATGATCGAGCCGATCTCCGACATCACGCTGCTGCAGATCACCAAGAACGGCGGCTTCGCCGACGAGCGCGTGAGGCTCGCCGCGCACCACGCCATCAACAAGGAGGCGCTGTCGAAGGCGTTCTTCAACGGCGCGGCCAAGCCGATCTCGGTGCCGGCGGCGCACAACACGCCGGGCTACCCGGAGGACTATTCCTTCGCCTTCTCCGAGGACAAGGCGATGGCGCTGCTGAAGGAGGTCGGCCACGGCCCGCAGAACCCGATCGCCATCAAGTTCTCGTCGCCGAACGGCGCGTTCCCGGGTGACTTCGACGTCGCCCGCGCCATCGTGCAGATGTGGAAGAAGGTCGGCATCGCCGCCGAGCTGGAGACCATCGAGCTGTCGACCTACCAGGAGCGGCTGCGCGCCAACACGCTGCCGGAGGCGACTTTGTTCTCGTGGGGCAACGCCGCCGGCGATCCGGAGATGTATGGCGGCTACCTGCTCGACCCGAAGTCGATCTTCTCGGCCATGAAGTCCGACGACCTCGGCCAGAAGTTCCAGCCGCTGCTGGTCGAGACCGACGAGAAGAAGCGCCTCGAGGGATATCGCGCCGCGCACCGCTTCGCCGCCGAGAAGGGCTACACGATCCCGCTCTACCAGACGGTCAAGACGGTGGTGAGCCAGGCCAACGTCGCCATCGTCAAGTACGACAACGGCCTCGTGCTGCCGCAGACCTTCTCCTTCAAGGCCTGACCCCGCCGCGGCGCCGGGCCCCGCGCCCGGCGCCGTTCTCCGACCCCAAGCCTTCCGGACGCCCCCGGCCGATGAGCCGAATCGCCCTGCTTCTGCTGTTTCGGCGCACGCTGCTCGCCATCCCCATCCTGCTCTGCGTGTCGGCGCTGGTGTTCGTGATCCTGCGGCTGCTGCCCGCCGATCCCGTCGCCATGTCGCTGCCGCCGGGCGCCAGCGCGGCGGACATGGAGAAGCTGCGCCAGGCCTTCGGCCTCGACCGCCCGCTGCCCGTTCAATACGTGATCTGGCTCGGCAAGCTGGCGACGGGCGATCTCGGCGTGTCGATCTATTTCCGCCGGAGCGTCGCCGAGTTGATCGCCACCGCGCTCCCCGCCACGCTGGAGCTGGTCGCCGTCGGGCTGGCGCTCGGCGTCGCGCTGGGCGTCGCCGGCGGCCTCGCCATGTTCGCCTGGCGAGGGCGCGCCGGCGAGCAGGCGCTCGACCTCGGCGCGGCGGGACTGATGGCGATCCCCGAGTTCCTGTGGGCGATCCTTCTGATCCTGCTGTTCGGCGTCGCCTGGCCGGTGATGCCGTTCATCGGGCGGCTGAGCCCGGACATCGCGCTGCCCGCCCCGCTCACCGGCTTCCTGCTGCTCGACAGCCTGGCGCGGCTGCGCCTCGACGTGTTCGCCAGCGCGCTCGCGCATCTGGCGCTGCCGGCGGTGGCGCTGGCCATCGGCGTCGCGCCGCTGGTGATGCGCGTGCTGCGCTCCTCGCTGCTCGACGTGATCCAGGAGGACTACGTCACGCAGGCGCGGCTTCGCGGCATCCCGGAGCGCACCGTCGTGGTGCGCCACGCGCTGCGCAACGCCGCCCTGCCCACCATCAGCCTGATCGGCGTGCAGGCGGGCTTCATGTTCGGCGGCACGGTGCTGGTGGAGATGATCTTCGCCTATCCCGGCCTCGGCAATTTGATGGTCGACGCGGTGCGCAACCACGACCTGCCGGTCATCCAGGCCGTCGGCCTCGTCTATTGCGTGCTGGTGCTCGGCATCAACGCGGCGGTCGACGTGCTCTATCTCGCGGTGAACCCGCGGCTGAGGACGCCGGCATGACGCCGCGCACCCGCGCGGCGCTGCGCCGCTGCCTCGCCAGCCCGCGCGTCGTCATCGGCCTGGCGCTCATCGCCGCCGCCGTCGCCGTGGCGATCCTGGCCCCGTTCCTGGCCCCGCACGACCCGCAGGAGCAGGACCTGCTCAACACGCTGCTGCCGCCGGCCTGGGCGGCGGGCGGCGTCGCCGACTACCCGCTCGGCACCGACTCGCTCGGCCGCTGCGTGCTGTCGCGCCTGTTCTACGGCGCGCGCGTGGCGCTGTACGTGGCGGCGCTGGCCGCGACCGGCGCGGCGCTGCTGGGCGCGGCGCTGGCGCTGGTGGCCGGCTATTTCGGCGGCTGGGTCGACTGGCTCGTCAGCCGCCTCGTCGACATCTGGATGGCGTTCCCGCCGGTCATCCTGGCGCTGATCCTGCTGGTCGGGCTCGGCGCGGGCGTCAACAAGGTGGTGCTCGCCATCGTGCTGATCGACTGGACGCGCTTCTGCCGCGTGCTGCGCTCCGAGGTCATCGTGGTGCGGCGAAGGGACTATGTCGCCGCCGCACGCCTCGCCGGCTTCACCCACGCGCAGACGATCCTGCGCGAGGTGCTGCCGGCCGTGCTGCCGCTGCTGATCACGCTGTTCAGCCTGGAGATGGGCATCGCCGTCATCGTCGAGGCGATCATGTCCTTCGTCGGCCTCTCGGTGGAGCCCAACGTCGCGGCGTGGGGCGTGATGATCGCCGACGCGCGCCAGACCATGAACCAGGCCCCGTGGGGCGTCGTCGCGCCGGTGCTCGCCATCTTCGTCACCGTGCTCGCCTTCAACCTGACGGGCGACGGCCTGCGCCGCGCGCTGGACCCGCGCCTCGTCACCTCGCGGGGGGAGGCGTGATGGACGTGCTCGAGGCGCGCGGGCTCGAAGTGTCGTTCGGCGCCGCCAAGGTGCTGCGCGACGTCTCGTTCACGTTGCGGCGCGGCCGCGTGCTCGGCCTCGTCGGCGAGTCCGGCGCGGGCAAGTCGATGCTCGGCCGCGTCATCGCCCGCAACCTGCCGGAGGGCTTCGCCGTCACCGGCGGCGCATTGTCCTTCCTCGGCCAGGACCTCGTGACCATCGCCGACGAGCCGCGCCGGCAGCTGCTCGGCGACAAGATCGCCTTCATCCCGCAGGAGCCGCTGACGGCGCTGAACCCGGTGATGACGGTGGGGCGGCAGTTCGACGAGCACCTCGCCCGGCTCGGCGCGCCGCGCGCCGGACGCCGCGAGCGCGCCATCGCCGCGCTCGCCGAGCTGCGGCTGCGCGACCCGGCATCGCTGCTGGAGCGCTACCCGTTCCAGCTCTCCGGCGGCATGTGCCAGCGCGTGCTGATCGCCATGGCCTTCGCCAGCGGGCCGGCGCTGATCGTCGCCGACGAGCCGACCACGGCGCTCGACGTGAGCACGCAGGCCCACATCGTGCAGATCGTCCGCGCCCTGCAGCGCGACCACGGCACGACGCTGCTGTTCATCACCCACGACCTGCGCCTCGCCTCGCATGTGTGCGACGACATTCTCGTGCTCTACGCCGGCGAGGTGGTGGAGCGCGGGCCCGCGCGCGAGGTGTGCGCCGCGCCGCGCCATCCCTACACGCGCGCCCTGCTGGCCGCCAACCCGCCGCTCGACGGCGCGGCGCGCCGGCTCGTCACCCTGCCAGACACCATGCCCGGGCTGGCCGCGTTCGCCTCGCTGCCGGGCTGCCGCTTCGCGCCGCGCTGCCCCGTGAAGGACCCCGCCTGCGCCGCCGCGACGCCGCCTTTGCGCGACATCGCCCCGGGCCGGGCGGTGCGCTGCACCGAGGCCTGCCTGACGGGGGCGGCCGCCATCGTCGACGCCGCGCCGCCGCGCCCGCCCGCGCCCCCGCCGGGCGAGACGGTGCTGGCGCTGGAGACCGTGTCGAAGCACTACCCGGGCGAGCGCGACTGGCTCGGCCGCCGCCGCCCCGGCGTCGACGCCGTGAAGCCGCTCGACCTCACCGTGCGCGCCGGCGAGTTCGTCGGCGTCGTCGGCGAATCCGGCTCCGGAAAGAGCACGCTCGCCAAGCTCGTCATGGGGCTGGAGGCGGCGACCGGCGGGCGCATCGCGGTCGACGGCAAGGACGTCACCGTCAACGATCCGGCGGCGCGGCGCGTGCGGCTCGGCGCGCTGCAGATGGTGTTCCAGGACCCGCAATCGGCGCTGAACCCACGCCGCCCGGTGTCCCGGCTCATCACCCAGGCGATGGAGGCCGGCGACGGGCGGTGGAGCGAGGCCGAGCGCGTGGCGCGCGCCCGCGCGCTGCTGGAGGAGACCGGCCTGTCGCCGGACTTGCTCGGCCGCTATCCCTCGCAGCTCTCCGGCGGCCAGAAGCAGCGCGTCAACATCGCCCGCGCGCTGTGCGTGACGCCGCGCCTGCTCGTCGCCGACGAGATTGTCTCGGGCCTCGACGTGTCGGTGCAGGCGCAGATCCTCAACCTGCTGCTCGACCTGCGGCGGGAGCGCGGCATCGGGCTGGTGTTCATCTCGCACGACCTCGCCGTCGTGCGCTATCTGTGCGACCGCGTGGTGGTGATGCGCCACGGCGAGGTGGTCGAGTCGGGCGACACGGACACCGTGTTCGCCGCGCCGCGCCACCCCTATACGCGGGCGCTGCTCGCCGCCGTTCCGCCCGAGGACCCCGACCGCCCCTGGCCGCCAGAGCCCGGCCCGGCCGCGTGAGCCGCGCCGCTCAGCCCTGGCCGCGCCCGACCGCCACCGCCGCCACCCCCGCCCCGATCAGCAGCCCGCCGCCGACCCGGTTGACGAGCCGGATGGCGCGCGCGTCGCGCACCACGGCGCGGGCGCGCGAGGCGACCAGCGCGTAGGTGAAGGCGTTGGCGAAGGCGAGCGTCAGGAACGTCGCCTCGAAGATGAGCATCTGCGTCCAGAAATCGCCCCTGGCGTCGAGGAACTGCGGCAGGAAGGCCACGAAGAAGGTGATGCTCTTCGGGTTCAGCGCCGTCACCAGCCAGGCATGGCCGGTCATCCGCGCCGCCGAGACGCGTTCGGTGCGCGGCTCGGCATCGAGCGCCCCGCCGGCCCGCCACAGCTTGACGCCGAGCCAGACCAGATAGGCCGCGCCGATCCATTTCAGCACGGTGAACACGGTGGCGGAGGCGGCCAGCAGCGCGCCCACGCCCAGCATGGACAGCGTCATCGCCGTGAAGTCGCCCAGCGCCACGCCCACCGCCATCGGGAACGCCGTGCGCCAGCCCTGGCCCAGCGCGTAGGACACGACCAGCAGGATGGTCGGCCCCGGGATCACCAGTAGCACCATGGTTGCCGCCGTGAAGGCCAGCCAATGCTCGACGCTCATCCCCGCTCTCCGCCCGGTCGGCCGCCATACGACACCGGACGCGGCGGGCGGGCAAGGCCCCTTCCCAAGCGCCGCCGCTTCCCCGATGCTCGGGCCGCGATCGGAGGAGCGGAGATGGCGTCCTGCGCCGCGTGGGTGGCGGAAACCGGCGGAGCCTCCGGGAGCGAGGCGGACGGCGCGCTCGCGGCGAGCGTGGCCCTGCTGTCGCGGCCGGAGACGTATGGCCTGCCGGCGGACACGCCGGTCGCCGTGCGCGAGACGCGGACCTCGTTCGTATTCCTGACGCCGACCGAGGCGTACAAGCTGAAGAAGCCGATCCGCGACGCGCTGATGGACTTCACCACGCTGGCGGCGCGCCGGCGCAACGCCGAGGAGGAGACGCGGCTCAACGCCCGCCTCGCCGCGACCGTCTATCTCGGCGTCGTTCCGCTGGCGCGCGCCGCCGATGGCGGCCTCGCGCTCGGTGGGCCCGGCGAGCCCGTCGACTGGCTCGTGCGCATGCGCCGCCTCTTCGACGACGGCTTCCTCGACCGGGCGCTGGCCGAGCGGCGCGTCGACCGCCGCTCCATCGAGGCGGCGGCCGAGCGCCTCGCCGGGTTTTACGCGCGCCAGACGCTCGTCGCCGCCGCGCCGGCCGAGCATGTCGCCGCCGCGCGGCGGCAGATTCTCGCGGCGCGGGCCATCCTGCTGCACCCGCGCTTTGGCCTGTCGCGCCGGCGCGTCACGCGTCTGTGCGGGTCGCTGCTGCATGTCGCGCGCGACGGCGGGCCGCTCGCCCGTCGCCTCGCCTTGCGCCCGCCCGTCGAGGGCCACGGCGACCTGCGGCCCGAGCACGTCTGGCTCGACGGGGCGCCGCTGGCCATCGACTGCCTGGAGTTCAGCCGTCCGCTGCGCCTCGTCGATCCGTTCGACGAGCTGGGCTTCCTCGGCCTCGAATGCGAGCGGCTGGGCGCGCCGTGGGTGGGTCCGATCCTGCTCGACGCCGCCACGCGGGCGCTCGACGACCGCCCGACGCCCGACATCCTGCGCCACTACCGGTCGTTCCGCGCCGTCTTGCGCGCGGCTCTGGCGCTGCGCCACTATCTGGAGCCGCCCCGGCGCGAGCCGAAGCGGTGGATGGCGCAGGCCAAGGCCTATCTGCGCCTCGCCGCCGCCGACCCGCCGCGCGGCTGACCCGACGCGGCGGACACGGAGCCATGCCATGACCGACAGCGACAAGACCGGCAGCGACCGCCCCTTCCTGCTGTTCGCGCTGGGCGCGACCCGCGCTCTCGGAGAGGAGGTCGCGTCCGCGCTCGGGACGACGCTCGCGCCCCTCGAGGAACGCGAGTTCGAGGACGGCGAGCACAAGTCCCGCCCGCTGGTCGACGTGCGCGGCCGCCGCGTCGTGGTTCTGCACAGCCTGCACGGCGCGGGCGGCGGCAGCGGCAACGACAAGTTCTGCCGGCTGCTGTTCTTCGTCGGCGCGCTGAAGGACGCCGGCGCGAGCTTCGCAAGCGTCGTCGCGCCCTATCTCTGCTACGCGCGCAAGGACCGGCGCACCAAGAGCTTCGACCCGGTGACGACACGCTATGTCGGCCAGATCCTGGAGGCGGTCGGCGTCGACCACCTGGCGACCGTCGACGTCCACAACCCGGCGGCGTTCGAGAACGCCTTCCGGCGCGGCGTCGACCATATCGAGACGACGCGCTTCTTCGCCGCGCATCTGGCGGGCGCGCTGCCCGGCGAAAAGCTCGCCGTGGTGTCGCCCGACGCGGGCGGCATGAAGCGCGTCGAGGCGCTGCGCGCCGCGCTGGAGGAGACCACCGGCCAGCCGGTCGGCAAGGGCTTCATGGAAAAGGTGCGCAGCTCCGGCCAGGTCTCTGGCGACCTGTTCGCGGGCGACGTGGAGGGGCGTTGCGCGATCATCCTGGACGATCTCGTCGCCACCGGCGGCTCGATGGCGCGCACCGCGCGCGAATGCCGGCGGCGCGGCGCGTCGCGCGTGCTCTGCGTGGCCGCCCACGGCCTGTTCTCCGGCGGCGCGCCGTCGCTGTTCGGCTCGCCGGACGTCGAACGCGTCATCGTCACCGACACGGTGCCCGTCTCCGAAGCGGTCCGCGCCGCCGCCGGCGGCCGGCTCGACGTGCTCCCCGTCGCGCCGCTCCTCGCCGAGCGCCTCTCCGCCTGGGGCACGGCCTGGTCCGGCCGCCCCTGACGCCTCCGCGTCGCTTGACGCGGGCGCGGCGGCGGGCCACCTGTCGCGGTCACGCGAAGGAGCGCCGCGACATGCCGGAACCGGACCCGAAGGATCGCCTCGACGACATCGAGACCCGCCTCGCCTACCAGGACCAGGCGATGGAGGACCTGAACGCGGCGGTCACCGCGCAGTGGACGGCGATCGAGGACCTGACGCGCCGCCTCGCGATGCTCACCGACCGGCTGCAGGCGGTCGAGGACCGCCCCGCGTCCGACCCCGGCGACGAGCCGCCGCCGCCGCACTACTGAGCGCTACATCGCCCTCAGCGCCGCCAGCAGCGCCGCCGGGAAGCTCTCGCCGAGGCGGCGGGCGCGCGCCGGCGACCAGCCGGTCTCGGGCGTCTTGCGCCACGACACGTCCTTGAACGGCTGCTCCAGCAGCACGGACAAGGCGTGCGGGAAGCGCTCGCCGATCCAGTTCCACGCCATCGACAGGTCGGCCTGCTTCGGCACGCCGCCCGGATAGGGATGGCCGAGCTCGTAGTCGGGGTTGGCGGCGGCCCAGGCGGTCTCGAACGCGGTGAAGGGCGCGCGCCGCTCCGGCGTCCAGCTCGGCACGTTCTCCGACGGCCAGATGAAGTTGCAGGTCAGCTCCGCGTCGGCGTGGCAGTCGATGCAGAAATCGACGCCGATCTCCTCCATGCGGCTGCGCACGCCGAACACTTCCGGCGAGCGCTCCGGGCTCGGCGACACCCATTCGCGGTTCAGGTTGACGCCGAGCGCGTTGCTCCGGCTGAACCCGTTGGCCGTGCCGTCCGGGTTCATGTTCGGCACGATATGCAGGACGGCCGCGTCGAGCAGCGCCGTCGTCGTGGCGTCGTCGGGGTCGAGCAGCCTGTCGAACAGGCCTTCGAGGAAATAGCCGCCCTGCGTCTCGGAGGGATGCTGGCGCGCGATCACCCAGCACACACGCTTGCCGGGGCCGGGCTCGCCGACGGTCAGCATATCGATGGCGCGGCCCTCGACGCTGTGGGCCACCGTCTCCAGCCGCACGCGCGGCGAGACCTGGGCGCGGGCGATCATGGCGTGGTCGCGCTCGAGCGGGAACGGCGCCCACAGCCCGTAGTAGCAGAGGTCGTGTTCCGGCGTGTGGCGGAACGAGAACGCCATGCCGTCATACTCCGCCTTGAGGCGGAACCAGTGGACGCGGTCGTAGCTCGCCACCGGGCCGGTATTGGTCCAGCGGTCCTCGTAGTCCTCGCGGTTGGGCAGGCGCACCTTCAGGCTCTCGCCCGCGTTGACGAGGGAGAAGCGGCACGCGACGCCGCGGACGCCCGAGGCGCGGAAATGGTACCAGCCCATCAGGTCGCAGTTCGGGTCCTTCGGCACGGCGAGGCGGATGTCGGCGGGGTCGGAGGCGTCCAGCACCTCGATGCGGCCGGACGGAATCTGGGAATCGATGCGGATCATGCGGGGGGTCCGGCGCTCAGGCGGCGTTGAGGTTGTATTTCATGATGCGGCCGTGGCGGCCGTTGGCGTCGCGCTCGAGGTCGTAGAAGTCGCCCTCCAGCTCCTTGCGCAGCGCCAGCGCCGCGTCGATCTCGGCGCGGTCGGCGGCGTCGAGCGCCAGCTCGGTGACGCGCCGGTGCGCCGCCAGATGCCCGCCATGGCGCACGCCGACGATGACGCCGGCGACCTGCGGCCGGTCGAGCACGTGGCGCATCGCCACGTCCGCGATGCCGACGCCGTGGCGCTGGCCCACCGCCCGCAGGGCGCGCAGGATCGCCTGAAAGACGTCCCAGCCGCCGATGTCGTCGACGATCAGCTTGTACTTGGTGAGCGAGCGGTTCTCGAGCGGCTCGACGGGCTCCGGCTTGTCGAGCCACGCCTCGGAGAGGAAGCCGCCGGCCACCGTGCCGTAGCACAGGAGCTTCATGCCGTGGCGGCGCGCCGTCTCGACCAGCTTCTTCTCGACCCGCGTGTCGAGCACGGAATACTGCACCTGCGTGGTGGCGAGCGCGACGCCGGAGTCGAGGATCTCGCGCGTCGCCGCGTCGTTGAAGTTGGTGACGCCGAGTAAGTCGATCTTGCCCTTCTTCTGGAACTCGGCGAGCCAGTTGGCGACCTCGACGTAGCGCCGCACGTCGGTGTTCCACCAGTGGAACTGCACGAGGTCCAGTCGCTCCAGGCCGAGGCGCGCGAGCGAGCGGTCGACGATCGCCTCGGCGTCGGCCCTGGTCATGGTGGCGAGGACGTCGCGGTCCGGCACGAACTTTGTGTGGACCTTGAGCGGAGCGACGAGGTCGACCCGGCCGCGCGCCAGCGCGTCGCGGCGGAAATCGCCGATCATCTGCTCGACGCCGGTATAGATGTCGGCGCAGTCGAAGGTGGTGACGCCGGCCTCGACATAGGACTGCATGTCGCGGATCGCGGCCTCGCGGTCGATGTCCGAGTGGCCGCCGGCCAGTTGCCACCCGCCCTTGAGGATGCGGGAGATCGTGTAGCCGGGCTTGAGGTCGAAACGCTCCACCATGATTGTCGGGATCCTTTGCCGCAGGGGAAGGCGCACGCTCCGGCATCGCGCGGGCGGGGTCAAGCGGCGCTTGGGCCTGTCATGTCAGGGCGAACTGTGCTGCATTGCCGGGGCCCGTTCGCAACAGCCCCCGGACCCGACCGATGCCCTTCCAGGACCTTCCCGCCCAGCCGCCGATCAACATCCGCGCCGACGCCTACGCCGAGACGGCGCTGCGCCTGTCGCGCCTCGCCCAGATGACGACGCGTTGCGAGCGCGACTTGGCCTACGGGCCGGACTACTGGCAGCGGCTCGACGTCTACATGCCCGACGACACGGCGCTGACCGGCCTGCCGGTGTTCGTCAACATCCACGGCGGCGGCTGGAGCCACGGCTACAAGGAGTGGATGGGCCTCAACGCGCCCGCCATCACCGCCGTCCCCGCGGTCTACGTGTCGCTGTCGTATCGGCTTGCGCCGGCGCACACCTACCCCGCGCCGCTGCACGACTGCCTGGCGGGGCTCGCCTGGGTGCACGCCAACATCGCCCGCTTCGGCGGCGACCCGGAGCTCATCGTGGTCGGCGGCCACTCGGCCGGCGGCCATCTCGCGGCGCTGCTCACGCTGCGCGCCGACCTGCACGCCGGCTTCGGCCTGCCGCCGGGCGTGGTGAAGGCCTGCCTGCCCTATAGCGGCGTCTACGACCTCTATTCCACCGCCGCGGACGGCAGCGTCATCCGCTCGCCCTCGACGCTACGGCTGGTGCCCGAGGGCGACGACGCGGCGGCGCGCGAGGCGTCCCCGATCCGCTGGGTCGAGGGCAACCGCACCCCGTTCCTCGTCACGTGGTCGGAGAACGACAACCCCTATTGCAAGGCGCAGGGGCCGGTGTTCCTCGCCGCCCTGCGGGAGAAGGGCCAGGCGCGGGCCGAAGGCTGGATGTTCCCGCTGTTCGACCATTTCTGGATTCACGTGGACCAGCAGCGGCCGCAGAATCCGTGGACACGCACGCTGGCCGCGTGGTTGACGGGAGACCCGGCGACCGCGCCCTGCTTCGGGCCGGCCTGACCGGCCTCAGGCCGCTTCGGGCGGCCGGGCCGCGTTCGCGGACGGCGGCGGCGAGGCCGTCAGCCGGGCCGCCGCGCGCCACACGGTCGGCGGCGCGCCGCTCCAGCGCCGGAAGGCGCGGACGAAGGCGGCGTGCGTGGCGAAGGCGAGCGCGTTGCTGATGTCGCCGATCGGCAGGTCGGTGAGCTGCAGCAGCTCGCGCGCCAGCATGAAGCGCACTTCGTCGCGCACCTGCTCGAAAGAAACCCCTTCGGCGGCGAGCTGGCGGCGCAGCGTGCGCGGATGCACGCGCAGCACGCGCGCCGCGCCCGCCATCGACGGATCGTCCCTGAGGATCTGCGGCCGCACGATGCGGCGCAGCCGCGCCGCCGCCGAGAGCGAGGCGAAGCCGTGCGCCGCCATCGCCTGGATCAGCCGCGCCCTGGCCACCGGGTCGAAGCCCGGCAGCGGCGCCTCGAGGGCGGCGGCGCGCAGCACGAGGCAGGTCTGGTTCTGGTTGAAGCGCACCGGCGCGCGCAGGATGCGCTGGTAGGGCGCGAGGTCGGCGGCCGGGCGGTGCGCGAAGTGGATCTCGACCGGAGACACCGCGCCGCCGGTCAGCTCGTGGATCATGGTGACGCCGATCGCCGCGCACATCTCGTAGAGCAGCGGCGTCGCCGGCGCGGTGCGCTCGTAGGCCCCGTAGCCGAACGCGAAATCGTCGCCGATGCGGTCGAGATAGACGGTGGCGGCCGTCGAGTAGCCGAACTGCCAGTGAACGAAATCGAGCAGCGCGTCGCGCAGCGTCGGAGCCGTGGCCATCAGGCGGTGAATGGGGCCGTGCTCGGTCGGGCGATAGCGCGATCCCAGCAGCAGCCCCAGATGCGGGCAGCCGGTGCGCGCCGCGGCCTCCCGCAGCATCCGCAGCATCAGCCCGAACGGCTCCCGCGCGTCCGGGGTGAGGCGGTCCAGGTCGACGCCGAACTCCTCGCCGAAGGCGCGCGGCTGAATGCCGAATTCGCGGAGCAGCGCCCCGAGCCCGGCGATCGGCCCCACGCGCTGATTGCGATCACCCAACTCATTCATTGAGTTAGATTGTCCCTAAAAGAGAAACCGGTCAACTCCAAGTAGCCTAACTTGACAGTTGATGAACGTTACCAAACCCGAACGTTGCGTGAGGCTTACTATGTTTCACTTATCGCTTGGATGGGCGCGCGGCTGCGGGCGCGTCACCCTGCTGGCCGGCCTGCTCGCGGCCGGCGCGTCGTTCGGCCAGTCCGCCCCGCCTTCCGCGCCCGGCGTCGGCGTGGCCGCCACCGCCCAGACGGGCGGAACGCCGCGCGGCCCGGCGCCCGGCGCGCCCAATGCGACGACGACCATCGACGGTCGCGTGCTGCCGCCGCCGCCCGCCCCGTTCGGGGGCGAGATCAACCTCAACGCCATGCAGTCCCGACCCTTCTGGCCGGCGCGCGTCGCCCCGCCCAAGGGCGCGCCCAACGTCCTGCTGATCATGACGGACGATGTCGGCTTCGGAGCGCCGTCGACGTTCGGCGGCGTCATCCCGACGCCCAACCTCGACCGCATCGCCAACGCCGGGCTGCGCTACACGAACTTCCACTCCACGGCGCTGTGCTCGCCGACGCGCGCCGCGCTGATCACCGGGCGCAACCACCACTCGGTGGGCTTCGGCGTCATCTCCGAGCAGTCCACGGGCTTTCCCGGGTACAACAGCATCATCGGGCCGGACAACGCCACCATCGGCCGCATCCTGAAGGAAAATGGCTACCGCACGGCGTGGTTCGGCAAGAACCACAACACGCCGACCTACCAGGCCAGCCAGGCGGGGCCGTTCGACCAGTGGCCGCTCGGCATGGGCTTCGAATATTTCTATGGCTTCGTCGGCGGCGACACGAGCCAGTGGCAGCCCAACCTGTTCCGCAACACCACCGCCATCTATCCCTACGTCAACAATCCGAAGTGGAACCTCGTCACGGCGATGGCGGACGACGCGATCGGCTGGCTCAACCAGCTGAACTCGATCGACCCCGAGATGCCGTTCTTCCTCTACTACGTGCCGGGGGCGACGCACGCGCCGCACCACCCGACGCCGGAGTGGATCAAGAAGATCAGCGACATGCACCTGTTCGACCAGGGCTGGAACAAGCTGCGCGACCAGATCTTCGCCAACCAGAAGAAGCTCGGCGTGATCCCGCAGGACGCGCAGCTGACGCCGTGGCCGGCCGACCTGCTGAAGAACTGGGACTCGCTGACCGACGAGGAGCGCAAGCTGTTCGTGCGGCAGGCCGATGTCTACGCCGCCTACCTCGCCTATGCCGACGACGAAATCGGCCGCGTCATCCAGGCCGTGCAGGACATGGGCAAGCTCGACGACACGCTGGTCATCTACATCAGCGGCGACAACGGCGCCTCGGCCGAGGGCTCGCCCAACGGCACGCCGAGCGAGATGATGCAGTTCAACGGCGTCGAGCTCACCGCCGCCGAGCAGATGAAGTGGTTCGACGTCTGGGGCTCGCAGTACACCTACAACCACATGGCGGTTCCGTGGGCCTGGGCCTTCGACACGCCGTTCAAGTGGACCAAGCAGGTGCCGAGCTTCTTCGGCGGCACGCGCCAGGGCATGGCGATCTCGTGGCCGCGCAAGATCGCCGACAAGGGCGGCGTCCGCCACCAGTTCCACCACGTCATCGACATCGTCCCGACGCTGCTCGAGGCGACCGGCATCCCCGCCCCCGTGACGGTCGACGGCATCGCCCAGAAGCCGATCGAGGGCGTCAGCATGGCCTATACGTGGGACAAGGCGAACGCCGCCGCGCCCTCGACGCACCATACGCAGTACTTCGAGATGATGGGCGTCCAGGGCCTCTACGACGACGGGTGGATGCTCAGCGCCGTGCCGGTGCGCGCGCCCTGGCAATTGCTCGGGGCGGCGACGGCGGACCCGGCGAGCGCCTACAAGTTCGAGCTCTACAACGTCGCCAAGGACTGGACGCAGAACCAGGACCTCGCCGCCGCCGAGCCGCGCCGGCTGAGGGAAATGCAGCAGCTGATGTTCGCCGAGTTCGGCAGGAACAACGTGCTGCCGCTCGACGCGTCGGTCGCCACCCGCCTCGTGTCGCCTCGCCCCAGCCTGTCGGCGGGCCGCTCGAACTTCGTCTACACGGCCCCCGTCACCGGCATCCCCGACGGCGCGGCGCCCAGCCTGCTCAACACCTCCTACACGATCACCGCCGACATCGAGGTCCCGGCCTCCGGGGCGGAGGGCGTGGTCGTCACCGAGGGCGGGCGCTTCGGCGGCTGGGGGCTGTACCTGCTGAAGGGCAAGCCCACCTTCACCTGGAACCTGCTCGACCTGCGCCGCGTGAAGTGGACCGGCGACCTGCCGCTCGCCCCCGGCAAGCACCAGATCGTCTTCGACTTCAAGTATGACGGGCTCGGCTTCGCGACGCTGGCCTTCAACAATCTCAGCGGCATCGGCCGCGGCGGCGTCGGCGTGCTGAAGGTCGACGGCAAGGAGGTCGCGCGCCAGCAGCTCGACCGCACCGTGCCGCTGGCGCTGCCGGTCGACGAGACGTTCGACGTGGGCTCCGACACCGGCACGCCGGTCGACGACCAGGACTACCAGGTCCCGTTCGCCTTCACCGGCAAGCTCGCCCGGCTCGCCATCGATCTCGACCGGCCCAGGCTCTCGCCGGACGACGAGAAGAAGCTGGCGGATGCCATGCGCGCCGCCAGCGACGCCAAGTAACCCCGCCGGACGCCCCGCGCCGCGGTCCGCCGCGGCGCGCGGCGCGCCGTCGCGACCCACTCCCCTGACTTCCAAAACCCACAGGAGAACCCCATGAGCGTGCGTATTCTCGCGGCCGCCGGCTTCACGATGCTGCTCGGCGCGGCGGCCCAGGCCCAGTCCCCCGTGTCGCTGGCGTCCTACGCCGACAAGGACGGCTTCATCGACGTGCAGGCGCTGACCTGCGCCCAGCTCGCCAACACCTACCAGGAGGACGCGGACGCGCTCACCACCTGGTATGCCGGCTGGTACAACGGGCTGGCGAAGAAGCACGCCTTCAACGTCACCCGGGGCAAGGACCTCGAGCACCAGATCATCGTCTACTGCCAGGCGAACCAGTCCAAGAAGGTCATCGAGGCCATCGCCGTCGTGTTCAAGGACGAGCGGGCCAAGCTCGGCATCAAGATGAAGTGACGCGACCCGCGTCCGCCGTCGCCCCGTTCGCGGGCGCGACGGCGGCGCCGCGCGACGGATCGGCCGCCGCGCCGTCCCCTTCAACATCGGAGTTAGCCATGATCGCCGAGATGTCCTCGCGGCCCGTCCGTTCGCTGGCGCTGGTCGCCCTCCTCTGCCTCGCCGCCGGAGCCGCTTCGGCGCAGGAGGCGAAGAAGCACGTCCCGCTGGAGAAGTCGATCGGCGTGCCCGCCGCCCAGAGCCGCCCGGTACCGTCGCTGGCCGTGCTCAACGCCGCCGGCGCCAAGCTCGAGGGCGGCAAGCTGGTCCTGACCGGGATCGCCACCAACACCATCGTCTTCGCCGACCGGCCGGTGCGCGCGGCCGGCCACGAGATGACGAAGCAGTTCATCATGCAGTGGGACGAAGGCAAGGACAACTTCGCCAAGGACCCGCCCAACGCCACGGTGTCGGTGCTCGGCGCCAATCCGGGCGAGGTCGCCGACGCGGTCGTCGTGCTGAAGTCGCCCAAGCTCGACGGGACCACGCTGACCTTCGACGTCGCCGTGCTCGAGGGCGCGCTGACGGGAGCCTCCGGGCCGGTCGCGGTGTTCATCGACGCCTTCGCGGTGCGCGGTCCCTACGGGGGCGGAGTGGCCCATGTCGGCGGCTTCGGCGGCGCGTACTACCACGCGCCGGTCTACCACGGCGCCTGGTACGGGCACCCGGCCGAGCCCGTCTACGGCGTCGGCGCGGGCCTCGCCGCCGGGGCGATGGTGGGCGCGGCGGCGGCCGCCGCGCGGCCCTACTACGCCCCGCCCCCCTGCGGCTACTACCCCTATCCGCCGTGCTACTGACGCGGAGCCGCCGGCGCGGCCTCCCGTCCCACCTTTTCCGCCACTCTCTCACGGGACAGGATTCGCCATGTTGAAACGTCTTCTCGCTGTGGGCGTCGTCGCTTCGCTCGGCGGCTGCGTCAGCGCCTCGCAGGGCACGCAGTGCATGCCGGAGGCGTCGTCCTTCGGCTTCGGCCAGAACTCGACCTGGCTGCTCTATGTCGGCGGCGCGGGCTGTTCCGCCACGCTCGACCTGTGGGGCGCGATGATGACCAACTCGGCCATCGTGCAGCAGGCCAGCCACGGCACGGCCTTCGTCAGCGGCACGACCTACGGCTACACGCCGGCGGCCGGCTATGCCGGCCCGGACCAGTTCAAGATGAGCCTCACCGGCCAGGGCAACGCCGGCAGCGGCACGTCCATCGTCACCGTCAACGTCAAGGTCAGGAACTGACCCTCCACGCCTCCCTCCGGCGGGGCGCGCCAGCGCCCCGCCCTCGCTCACACCCCCGGGGATCCCAGATGAACCGCATCGCCGCGCGCGCCCGCGCGCCATTCACCGCCGCTCGCGTCCTCCTGCTGGCCGGCTGCGCCGCGCTGCCCCTGGCCGGCTGCGCCACCATGGAGGCCGACAGCCCGGTGCCGATGAGGGCGCCGACGCAGCAGGACATCACCGGCCTCAAGCCCTCCGGAAAAGTGACGCTCACCGAGGCGTTCGTGGGCGGGGCCGGCGTCGGCAAGGGCGTGCTCACGATGAAGGGCAAGACCTACCCGTTCCGCGTCGTCGGCACGGTGATGGGCCCGGGCAGCGTCTCCCGCCGGCAGGTGTCGGGCGACATCTACAAGCTCGACGACCCGTCCCAGCTCGCGGGCGTGTGGGTGGAAGGCACGGGGCCGCTCGGCCTCGACTTCGACACCGGCGGCCGCAGCGAATTGTGGCTGGAGAACAAGGCCGGCGCGATCATGCACCTCGTCGGGCAGAGCGAAGGCTTGACGCTCAGCATGGGACAGGACGAACTTCTGATCGAACTCGCCAAATAGTTGTCCCCCGCAACCCGGTCGGCCGCTCATGTCCAGTCTCCTCACCGAAAGCCTGGACTCCGAGAGGCTCAACGCGGTGATCTCGCACGCCACCGCGCCGTCCTTCATGCTCGGCGCGGTCGCGGCGTTCCTGTCCATCCTCGTGACGCGCTCCGAGCGCGTCGGCGACCAGTGGCGCGCCCGGCTCAACGCGGCCGGCTCGGAAGAGGAGGACAAGAAGTACATCGCCCTGCTGCACGACAGGATGCGCATGCTGCACCGCGCGATCTACCTCGCGGTGCTGAGCGCGCTCGTCACCGCGCTGCTGCTCATCGTCGCCTTCGGGTCGGCCTTCGTGGGCGCGCGCCACCAGGTCGGCGTCGCGGTGCTGTTCTCCACCGCGCTCGCCCTCCTGATGGGCTCGCTCGTGCACTTCGCCCGCGAGGTCAAGGTGGCGATGCTGATGCTGCCGGACAGCACCGGCCACCTCCCGGACAGGCGCTGGAAGCGCGGCGAACGCTGAGGCGCGCGCCGCCACGGCGCGGCTTATCGCGACATGGCGCGGCCCCCCATTCCACCGCACCCCCCGGGCGGGGTATGGAGGGTGAGGTCGGGTCGGCGGGTGGGCCGCCGGTTCGGCCGTGCCTGGAAGCGACGCCATGACCGGACGAGCCAGCGACGACTATCGCGAGATCAGGGAGGCGGTGCGCGCCCTGTGCGCGGAGTTTCCACCCGAGTACCACCGCAAGGTCGACGCCGAGCGCGGCTACCCGGAGGCGTTCGTCGACGCGCTGGCGCGCGCGGGCTGGCTGGCGGCGCTGATACCCGAGGAGTATGGCGGCGCGGGGCTCGGCCTCGCCGAGGCCTCCGTCATCATGGAGGAGATCAACCGCAGCGGCGGCAATTCCGGCGCGTGCCACGGCCAGATGTACAACATGGGCACGCTGGTGCGGCACGGCTCGCCGGAGCAGAAGCGGCGCTATCTGCCCGCCATCGCCTCGGGCGAATTGCGCCTGCAATCCATGGGCGTCACCGAGCCCACTTCCGGCACCGACACGACCAGCCTGAAGACCACGGCGGTGCGCCGCGGCGACCGCTACGTGGTCAACGGCCAGAAGGTGTGGATCTCGCGCGTGCTGCACTCGGACCTGATGATCCTGCTCGCCCGCACCACGCCGCTCGCCGAGGTGGCGAAGAAGTCCGAGGGCCTGTCGATCTTCATCGTCGACCTGCGCGAGGCGTTCGGCCGCGGCCTCGAGGCCCGCCCCATCGCCAACATGGTCAACCATGAGACGGCCGAGCTGTTCTTCGACGACCTGGAGATCCCCGCCGAGAACCTGATCGGCGAGGAGGGCAAGGGCTTCCGCTACATCCTCGACGGGCTCAACGCCGAGCGCACGCTGATCGCCGCCGAGTGCATCGGCGACGGCTACTGGTTCGTCGACAAGGTCACGGCCTACGCCAAGGAGCGCGTCGTGTTCGGGCGGCCGATCGGCCAGAACCAGGGCGTGCAGTTCCCGATCGCCGAGAGCTACATCGAGGTGGAGGCGGCGAACCTGATGCGCTTCGAGGCGTGCCGGCTGTTCGACGCCGGCCTGCCCTGCGGGGCGCAGGCCAACATGGCGAAGTACCTCGCCGCCAAGGCGAGCTGGGAGGCGGCCAACGCCTGCATCCAGTTCCACGGCGGCTTCGGCTTCGCCCACGAATACGACGTCGAGCGCAAGTTCCGCGAGACGCGCCTGTACCAGGTCGCGCCGATCTCGACCAACCTCATCCTCGCCTATGTCGCCGAGCACGTGCTCGGCCTGCCGAGGTCGTTCTGATGACGGCGCGCCTGCCTCTGGCGGGGCTCACCGTCGTCGCCGTCGAGCAGGCGGTGGCGGCTCCGTTCTGCACCTCGCGGCTCGCCGACGCGGGCGCGCGCGTCATCAAGATCGAGCGGCCGGAAGGCGACTTCGCCCGCGGCTACGACGACGTGGCGAAGGGGCAGAGCAGCTATTTCGTCTGGCTGAACCGGGGCAAGGAGTCGCTGGTGCTCGACCTCGCCACGCCGGGCGGACGGAGCGCGCTGCGCGGCCTGCTGGCGGACGCCGACGTGCTGGTGCAGAACCTCAAGCCCGGCGCGTTCGCGCGCATGGGGCTCGCCATCCCGGAGCTGCGCGCCGCCTTCCCGCGCCTGATCACGTGCTCGATCAGCGGCTATGGCGAGACGGGACCCTACGCCGCGCGCAAGGCCTACGACCTGCTGATCCAGGCGGAATCGGGCTTGAGCTCGATCACCGGCGGCCCGGACGCGCCGGCGCGGGTCGGCGTCTCGATCGTCGACATCGCCACCGGGGCGACGGCGCACGCCGCCGTGCTCGAGGCGTTGATCGCGCGCGGCGTCACGGGCGAGGGCCGCGACATCCAGGTCTCCATGTTCGACGTGATGGCCGACTGGCTCACCGTGCCGCTGCTGCACGCGGAGGGCGGGAAGCCGCCGCCGCGGCTCGGCCTCGCGCACCCCTCCATCTCGCCCTATGGCGTGTTCCGCACCGGCGACGGAAAGGACATCCTCGTCTCGATCCAGAGCGATCGCGAATGGGCGTCGTTCTGCGCCGCCTTCCTGCGCCGGCCGGAGCTGGCGGGCGACGCGCGCTTCGCCACCAACGTGGCGCGCGTCCGCAACCGGCCGGAGACCGACGCCGCGGTGGCGTCGGCGTTCGCGGCGCTGACCGCCGACGCGGCGGTCGCCCGCCTCACGCAGGCCGACACCGCCTTCGCGGCGGTGAACGACATGGCGGCCCTGTCGCGCCACCCGCATTTGCGGCGCATCGAGGTGGACACCCCGGCCGGCCCCGTGTCGCTGCCGGCCCCCGCGCCGCGCATCGCCGGAGAGGAGCGCCGCTACGGCCGGGTCCCGGCGGTGGGCGAACACGCCCCGCCGCCGGGCGGCGGCGAGGACCATTGAGGCGACCTGGATCGCCGCGCCGGGCGCGTCCCGGCGCGCCTCGTCAGTGGCCGCCCGAGAACACCAGCGTCTGGAACGGAAGCACCAAGGCCTGGATGCGAAGGATCAGCGCGTGGACGAGCGCCAGCGCGTCGACCATGTGCAGGTAGGCGGCCTTGAGGGTGCCGGTGTCCTTGGCGACGATGATGTCGTGATTGTTGCTGTAGGCGTTGGCGACGCAGGAGCTGCCGGGCGGCACGTCGTCCAGCGCGCCCTGGTAGAGCGGCTCCATGAAGACGAGGATCGTGCCCGGGCGGTTCACCTGCTGGATGTCGATCAGCTGCTCGCCGGTGCGGACCTGGCCGGCGGCGATGAAGTCCTGAACGCCGGTCACGACCATCGGGATGATCGTGAAGGGCTTCGACACGCAGGTCACCTCGGCGATCATGCCGGTGCGCATGACCTGCGCCTCGATCTGGCCGAACCCCGCCTGGAGCCGGCCGCGGCCCGATTCTTCCGGGATCAGCACGCCGGCCGGGCGCATCAGCGGGTTCACGACGTCGCCGACCCGCAGCACGAACTGCTCGATGCGGCCGGTGACGCCGGCGCGGACCATGGTCTTGTCGACGTCGACCTGGGCCTGCGCCAGCGTGGCCTCGGCGCTCGCCTTTTCGGCGGGCAGCAGCGTGGTCAGCCTGGTCTCGGCGGCCAGCCGCGCGGCTTCCGCCGCCACGACGCCGCCCTGGCGTCCTTCGACGAGGTTGCGCAGCTTCTCGATCTCGCGCTGCGCGACGATGTCGGCGTTGCGGCGCTGCAGTTCCTCCTTGGTCTGCAACTCCTCCAGCGCCTGGTCGTACGCGCCCTTGGCCTGCTGGATCTGGCCGTCGGCGGCGGCGAGGTCCGCCTTCGCCATCACCATGGAGGCATCGACCTCGGCGACGCGTCGTCTCGCGGTTTCGAGCGCGGCATCCTGGCGGCTGCTGTCGAGCCTGAAGATGGGCTCGCCGATCTTCCGGTCGCCCGTGACGCCGACATAGATCTCCGCGACCCGCCCGCTGGTCTCTGAAAGGATCGGGATGGCGCGGTAGAGCGACGTGACATTGCTCGTGGAGGGGTGGTTGTAGAACACCGTCGTGATGAGGGCGAGGGTGAGCATGAGGCAGGTCGTGATGCCCCAGCGCAGCTCGTACCACACCGAATAGATCGTGATCTCGTGCCCCAGCCGCCTGCCCTGCCGGTAGCGGCGGTAGAGATAGTCGGGGAGGATCGTGAGCAGCGAACACAGGAGCAGTTCCAACATGGCTCAGGCTCCGTGGCTTGCGTGCGGCTCGTCGGCATGGCCGCGATCCGGCCTTTCGTTCGGATCAGGTTCCGGCTCGACGCCGGAGATGCGCTCGAGCGCGTCCGCCATGCGGCGCATCGGGGTCGCGAAGTCCGGCAGATCGATGAGCGCCAGCAGCAGTCCCGCCACCCAGAAGGCGTGGACATGGGTGAACAGCGCCAGCAGGCCGAGCACGGCGACGATCTCGAACTGGAGCTTCTTGCCCTTGTGGGCCATGCGCTCCGGCAGGGTGTGCAGCCAGAAGAACAGCAGCCCCACCAGCAGCACGACGGCCACCAGGAACACGCCCACGACAACCATGAGCACGTCCGTGCCGCCCGGCGCCGGGATGAAGATGGGAAGGTGCTCCGTCGCCATCGGATGAAGTTTGTCTGGCACGTCGGGGGCTCCGGATCGGGGGAAGGAAGATTGGCGGTTCAGATCGACATGAGGGCCACGAGGACGGGTCCCCAGGCCGTGAGCAGGATGTTGCCGATGGCGTAAGGCACGGTGTAGCCGAGCGCCGGGATGCTGCTCTTGGCCTCGTCCTGCACGGCGCGCAGCGCCGCGGTGATGGTGCCTGCTCCCGCGCAGGCGCCGAGCACGATCAGCGGGTTCATCCGCAGCACGAAGCGGCCGAACAGGATCGCGATCGTGTGCGGCAGCAGCGCGGAGACGAGGCCGACCAGCACGAGGCTGAGGCCCGAGCTCTTCAGCCCGGCGACGAAGCTTGGACCGGCGCTGAGGCCCACCACCGAGATGAACATGCACAGGCCCATCGTGTCGAAGATCCAGATTGCCGGCTCGGGAATGCGGCCGAACGCCGGGAACACGGAGCGCAGCCAGCCGAAGGCCAGGCCCATCACCAGCGCGCCGCCGCTCGCCGTCAGCGTCAGGGGCACGCCCCAGACCACGAGGGAAAGCAGCCCCGCCAGCCCGCCCAGGAAAATGCCGAGCCCGACGAACACCATGTCGGTTTCGGCCGTGCGCCGGTCGGGGTAGCCCAGCGCCTTGGCGGCGCGCTCCACGTCCGGCAGAGCGCCGATGAGCCGCAGCACGTCGCCCCTGTCCACCACGGCCCCCGGCGCGATCGGCATCTCGACGCCGGAGCGCATGATGCGCGACAGGAACACGCCGCGCGCGAAGTCGCGCCCCGCCAAATCGGCCAGCGTCTTGCCCGCCACCGAGCGGTGAGTGACCACCACGTCGAGCGACTCCACCGGAATGTCGAGCAACGCCTTGTCGGCGACTTCCTGGCCCACGAGCTCGCCCTTCGCCGCGTGCAGCTCCATGCGGGTCAGCACCGCCACGACGTCGCCCCCGCGGACGACCAGGTCGGGCGCGGACTCCAGGATGTCGTTCCCCCGCCGCACGCGGGCGATGAAGACGCGCGCGTCCGTCGGCATCGCCTCGAGCTGGGCGACGGTCTTGTCGAACAGGGCCGGATTCTCGACGCGGTAGGCCCGCGCGTCGAAGGAACGCGCGGCGGACATGACGCCTTCCGGGGCGTCGCGCGCGGAGCCGACCTCGCCTCGCATCCGCTCAGCCTCGTCGCGGAGGCTGACGCCCATCAGCTTCGGCCCGATGGTCGGGATGTACCAGACCAGCGCCGCCGTGCCGACCAGGTAGGTCACGGCGTAGGCGACCGGAATGTTGTTGACGAGCATCGCCTTCTCCGCCTCGGGCAGGGACAGGCGCTGGATCGCCTCGCCGGCCGTGCCGATGACGGTGGACTCGGAGAACGCGCCGGCCAGCAGCCCGGCCGCCGTGCCGATGTCGTAGCCGAGCAGCTTGGAGAACAGGAAGGCGGTGAGCAGGCAGGAGACGCACAGCACCACCGTCAGCGCCACCTGCGGGAGCGCGTCCGCCTTCAGCGCGCGGAAGAACTGCGGCCCCACCTTGTAGCCGGTGGTGAAGAGGAAGAGATCGAAGAAGATCGTCTTGACCAGCGGCGACACCTTGATGTCGAGCTGGCCGATCAGCACGCCGGCCAGCAGGCAGCCCACCACGATGCCGAGGCTGAAGCTCCCGAACCGGAGCTTCCCGACGAGAAAGCCGATGGCGAGCGTCAGGAAGATCGCCAGTTCGGGATTGTTCCGCAGCGCGGTGACGACGTAGTCCATGGTGGGCCGCCTTGTGCCGGAACTTCAGAAGGATCGCTGGAAGCGCACGCGTCCGCCCCAGTTGTCGGCGGACTGGCCGGAGAGGTCGTACGCGCCGGCCACGAACGGATAGGCGCTCGGCGGCGGGTCGATCAGGCGACTGTAGTAGATCTCCGCGCCGATCAGCCCGAAGCGCGACGGGGCCCAGGCGACGTTGGTGCCGACGGTGATCGCGCGCACGTCGAAGGCCGTTCCCTGCTGGTTCAGCCCGCCATAGGCGGCGAAGATCGACTGCACCCATTCCGGCGCCCAGAAGTGCCGCAGGCCCGCCGACAGGCTGTAGCTGTGCGCGAGGCTGCCATCCATCGTATCCGGACGGACGATGACGTCGGTGCGCAGCGGATTGAGCGATCCCGCCGCCCCGGCCGTGGTCCAGCCCGTGTAATTGGACGCGCCGTAGGCCCACACCGCCGAGGCCATGAAGGCGTCGCCCTGCGCCAGCATGGGCAGGTTGACCTTGAAGCCGGCGTTGACGGCGTAGCCGTACTCGGTGTCGACCACGCCGCCGGTCGAACCGTTGAACCCGGCCGCGTAGGGACCGCCGAAGCGGTTCTGGTGCACCGCGCCGGCCAGCACCATCTGGCCCCAGGTCGGGTTGTACTCCAGCCGCCCGACGATGTCCGGCAGCGACTGGCCGCCGTAGCCGAGCTGCACCGGGTCATACGGATTGCCGGCCGGCGTGTAGGTGTAGAGGCCGACCTGACGCTCCGTGGAGTCCTCGATCGAGATGGTCGCGAGCATCTCCGGGATCGGCTTGAACGTGTAGGCGAGGGCGTTGATGGACTGGTGGTAGGCGCCGCGCCCGACCACCGTGGCGTCGAGATAGCCCCAGTCGCCGATGGGCGAGAAATCGAAGAAGGAGTATTCGAGCCGCCCCGCCGTCACCCCGGCGAACTGGATATAGGCCCAGTCGAGCGTGGTGCTGGCGCTGCTGCCGGTGTCCTTGGTGACGTAGATGCGGCTCGTCGCGCGCACCGCGCCGAGCTCGGTGTTGGTGTAGCTGTCGAAGGACAGGTAGCCGCGGCCGCGAAAGCGGATCGTGTTGTCGGTGCGCTTGAACGGCTCCTCGTAGCGATATTCGGCGCGCACCCGGCCGCCGATTTGCAGGCAGGTGTCGGAGCCCGGGATGTAGAAGAAGCCCCGGCCGCGTTCGGGGCACGTCCTGACATACTCGACCGCCGCCGCCTTGCCGGACGGCAGGTCCGCCGCGAGCGCGGCGAACGACGCGAGGCCGCCCGCCAGACCTGCCATCCCCGCCAGAAGCGGCCCCGCCCGAGGAATGAGAAAACGGATCGATATCATGGGCTAGACCTCCTTGCCCGTACGCGTCCCGCCTCAGTGCGCGAGCACCATGGCGAAGTAGCCGAAGACCGTCAGCAGCACCCCCGACACCGCGTAGGCGACGGGGAAGCCGATCCACGGCACGTTGCTCTGGATCTCCACCGCCGCCTCGCGGCAGGGACCCGAGTGGCTGCGCGCGCCGGCGACGCCGCCCATCAGTACGGCGGGGTTCATCTTGAAGACGTAGAGCCCGATCATCCACACGATCACCGGCGGGATCGAGCAGGCGACGAAGCCGACCACGAAGATCTTGAGGGCGAGCACGCCCGTGAGCTGGCTGAGCAGCGAGTTGCCGGCGTTGATGCCGACGATCGCGACGAAGACCACCAGGCCGAGATCCTCGAGGATGTTGCGGGCGGCGTTGGGCGTGTTGCCGAAGAAGCGCACGCGCGACACCACCGACGACACGATCACGCCCGACACCAGCAGACCGCCGGCGTTGCCGAGGCCGACCGACGCCCCGAAGGCCGGGAACTGGATCGCCCCGATCAGGAAGCCGAGCACCATGCCCACCGACAAGGTGAGCAGGTCAGTGGCCGTGCTCGGGCGCACGACGCGGCCGAAGAACCCGCCCACGCGGCTGACTGCCTCCTTCAGGCCGGCGATGGTGACGATGTCCAGGCGCTGGAGCCTGGTGTCGCGCCCGATCGGGATCGGCACCCCGCCCCGCTCGATCTTGACGAGCTGCACCTGGTTGACGTCCGGCAGGCTGCGCATCTCCCCGGGGGTCAGCGTCAGCGCCTTCTTGTCGGTGACGAGAACGTCGGCGACGTCGAGCGGCACGTCGAGCGCGACGCGGTCGGACACCTCCGGGCCGATCAGGCCCATCTTCTCCGTCATCGTCTCGCGCCTGCCGCCGAGCGCGATCACATCGCCCAGCTTGAGGACGAGCGTGTCCGCCAGCGCCAGCGGCGCGCCGTCGCGCACGACGTTGAGCACGCGGTACTCGGGGTTCTCGCCCAGCAGCTTGCCGACGGTCGCGCCGTTCCACGTGGCGTTCTCGAGCCGATAGGCGCGCAGCCCGGCGGGCGTCCAGCCGGTGAGCGTCGGCGTGTCGCCGCTGGCCACGCCGTGCTCCTTCTCGTACTCGCGCGCCGAGGCGCGCGCGTCGATGCCCCACCAGGTCGGCAGGTACTTGGTGATGAGGATGATGCCGACCGTGCCCCAGATGTAGGTGATGCCGTAGGACAAGGCGATCATCGAGGAGACCTGGTCGGGCGTGGTGCCCGCCGGCAGCGTCACGACGCCGGCCTTGACCGCCTCCTCCGCCGAGCCGATCGCGGCGGACATGGTCTGCGAGCCGGCCAGCATGCCGCCCGCCGCGCCGGGCGGCAGGCCGAGCAGGTTGGCGCCGAGAACGACCAGCAGCAGGCCCACGACGCAGCTCACCACCGCCAGCAGCGTGAACTTCAGGCCGTCGCCGCCCAGGCTGTTCACGAAGGACGGCCCGACCCGCAGGCCGACGCCGTACATGAACAGGTAGTAGAACATCGACTTGGTGAAGTTATCGAGGGCGAGCTTGACCCCGAACGCCGAGCCCATCACGGACAGGGCGCAGCCGACGATGATGGCCGCCGCCACCATGCCCAGCCCGTAGCCGCCGACCGTCTGGCGTCCCAGCCAAACGGCGAGCCCGACAGTGAGGAAGAGCAGGATGAATGGGTTGGCCCCGAGGAACTGGAAGAAGCTGGCCATGGGGGGACGTCCTTCTGGGTCGGCGCTGTCGGGGAGCGATTAGCGGGACTTGGCGGCGAGGACGTCGGCGCGCAGGAGCTTGAGCCCCTTCGCCGCCTCGTAGCCGTGGATTTCCTTGACGTCGAGCTTGCGCATGAAGTCGATCGTCTCGCGCGTCAGCACCTGCCCGGGCACCATGATCGGGAAGCCGGGCGGATACGGGATGACGAAGTTGGCCGACACCAGCTCGGGACCGTGCGCGAGCCGCTTGTCGACGTCGGGGCTCGACAGCGGCAGGTACTCGCATTCCGCCTCGACATAGGCGCCGAAGAACGCCGTGCGCATATCGCCTTCGCTCGTCTTCTTGCCGGCGTCGCGGCGGAACGCGTCGTGGAAGCGGCTGAAGTTCGGCAGGTCCGGCACGTCCTCCATCAGCTGCTTGACGCGCGCCGCGAACGCCGACTTGGCGCTCTCGCCGCCGTTGCGCAGCTTCTCCTCGATGCCCCGGGAAATCTCCACGAGCACGCGGATGAGGTGGGCGATGTCGCTGCGCGTGTTGTTGATGTTGGACTGCAGCAGCACCGAGTTGCGCGAGGTCTTGTTGAGCTGGATGCTGTAGGTGTTGGCGAGCAGGTTCTTGAACTGCGTGCCGTCGAAGCCGGCCGTGCCGCAGACCAGCGTCATGCGGGTCGGGTCGAGATAGAACTCGTCCTCGCGCATCGCCTTGGCGATGTCGCCCCAGTTTGTCCCCGGCTTCAGGAAGTCGACGAAGCCGGAGGATCTGAATTCGGCCGGGATCATCTGGTCGGCGCCAAGGATGCGGAAATATTTCGAGATGAGCGGGTGCATGTTGACCGCCGCTCGGATCTTCAGGGCGATCGAGATCGCGTTCATCACCAGGCCGTAGCCCTCCAGCTCCATCTGCCGGCGCGCCACGTCGAGGCTGGCGATGAGCTGCTGGTTGGGGCTGGTGGAGGCGTGGGTGAACACCGCCTCGTGAAACTGGCTCTCGACGTGCGGAAAGTCGACGTCGCGCACCAGCACCATCGAGCCCTGGCGGATGGCCGACATGGACTTGTGGGTGGAGTTGGTCTGGTAGACGCGCAGCCGCACCTGGCGCGGATCGGGCACGAGGCGCGTCTCCATCAGCGCCTTGTCGCTCGGGTGCTTGCCGAGCGCCGCCTTCTGCGTCTCGTAGGCGTCGAGCGCGGCCGGGCTCGCCAGGTACTCCTCCAGCGCGGCGGCTGCGCCCATGGCCGTGCGCGGGCGCAGGAAGGGCGACCAGTGCGCGAAGCCGGACCACGCCTCGTCCCACAGGAAGATGACGTCCGGCTTGATCGCCAGGCATTCCTCCATCACCCGGCGGGTGTTGTACATGTGCCCGTCGAAGGTGCAGTTGGTGAGGTCGATCAGGCGCAGCCTGTCGAGCCGGCCTTCGGACTTCAGGTCGAGCATGGCGCGCTTGATGGCCGACAGCGGCACCGCGCCATACATCGAGTACTGCGTCAGCGGGAAGGCCTCGACGTAGATCGGCTGGCCGCCGCCCAGCACCATGCCGTAGTGGTGAGACTTGTGGCAGTTGCGGTCGACGATGGCGATGTCGCCCGGCTTCATCAGCGCCTGCACGACCATCTTGTTGCTGGTCGAGGTGCCGTTGGTGACGAAGAACACGTGGTCGGCCCCGAAGGCTCGCGCGGCGTATTCCTGCGCCTTTTTGATGTTGCCGGTCGGCTCCAGCAGGCTGTCGAGGCCGCCCGTGGTGGCACTGCTTTCGGCGAGGAACAGATTGATCCCGTAGAACTCGCCCATGTCGCGAATCCACTCGGACTTGAACACCGACTTGCCGCGCGCGATCGGCAGCGCGTGGAAGGTGCCGATGGGCCGCTGGGCGTATTTCTTGAGATTGTCGAAGAACGGCGTCTCGTAGCGCGCCGCGATGCCCTCCAGCACCGACAGGTGCGTCTCCAGCGGCTCCTCGACGGCGTAGAAGACGCGGCGGATGCAGTCCGCCTTGGGGTCGCCGGCGAGCGCCTCCACGTTGCGGTCCGAGAGCAGATAGAGGTCGAGTTCGGGACGCAGCGCCTTCAGCACGCGCGCCAGGTCGACGCCCGAGCCGACGCCGTCCTCGTAGTGGAGCACGGGGTCAAGCAGCTTGCGCAGCACCGGGGCGTCGTGGCGCGAGCGATAGGGCATGTCGTCGGCGGTCACCACCGCGGCGATGCGCGGGTTGATGATGGCGGCGCAGACTGCGTCCTCGAACGAGCCGACGAAGACGCTGTCGTAGACGAACTGGTCCTCGGGCCGCCGCAGCCGGCGGATCTCCTCGCACAGCGCCGGCCAGCGCGACGCCGGCTGGGCGGTGACGAACAACGTCTCGAAGGAGGGCCGGCCATGCTCGCCGCCCATCGCGCCCGGCAGGATGTCGGCGGAGTCCTCGTCGGCGAGGTCCTCCATCGCTTCGCCGTGGCCGCGATTGGTCAGGATGATCTCGGAGATGCGGCGGGCGAGCGTCCAGGCGGCCTTGGCGTCGCCGGCCTCGATCTTCTGCTCCAGCTGCCGCATCGCGGCGTGGCCGGGAACCGCGTGGAACTCCTCGATCACCGCGATCTCGGCGACGGCGGCCTTCACCTCCGCCGCGTCGCCTGTGCCGTTGCTCCATTTGGCGGCGACGCTCTCCACGTTGCGCCACAGGTCGGCGCGGGACGCGTGCAGGATGAAGAACTGGTCGATGCGGTCGTGCTTGGCCTCTGACATGGATCGTCTCCCCGCATTCAGCGCCCGCGTCCCGCGGGCCGGATTGGTGTGGCGGACGGACGGCCGCCCGTTCGTTCAGTTCGCTTCCCGGGCTCCCGCCTGCTTGCGCCAACGCGTCGGGGGCAGCCCGGACCAGCGCTCGAAGGCGCGCGAGAACACGCTGAGGTCGGCGTAGCCCAGCGTCTCGCTGATCACCGTGGCGCTGAGGTTCGTTTCGGCCAGGAGCTGCCCCGCGAGCGTGAAGCGGGCGTCGGCGAGTTCGCGCTGGAACGTGGTGCCTTCCTCGTTGAGCCGGCGGTTGAGCACGCGCGGATGCAGCCCCAGCGCCTCCGCCGCCGCCTTGAGCGACTGGTCGCCGCCGAGCACGACGACGGCCAGATGGCGGCGCAGCCGGGACGCGACGTCGGGCGGGTCGACGGCCCAGTACGCCTCCACTTCTCCGCGCAGCTCCTCCCGCCGGGCCGCCGACGCGCCCATCACCGGGCGCTTGAGAACGCCGATGGGGTAGGCCAGGCCGTAGAGCTCGGCGTTGAAGCGCAGCGGCACGCCGAAGGCGCGGCTGAACGGACGGCGGTCCTGGGGCTCGTCGCAGGCGAACAGCACCTCGACCGGATAAAGGCCGCAGAGCTCCCGCACCAGGTTGTAGGCGAGCGCCAGCGCGCCCTCGCAGATCTGCTCGACGGCGGCCACCGGCGTCTCATGCACCCGGTAGCCGAAGACGATCTCCTGCCCCATGGGCAGCACGTAGGGGAGCGCGCCGCGGACGTATCGATGCTGGTGGTCGGTGAGGTCGTGGATCGCCGTTCCGACGTCGGGCGCCTGCGCCATGTACGCGCCGACGAGCCCCAGGCAGTCGAGGGATCCGTGCATGCCGACCAGCAGGCCGATGTGCGCACAGCCCGTGATCTCCTGCCCGGCGGACAGCAGCCGGCCCATCGCCGCCAGCGTGATTGGGTTGTCGGAATTGTCGAGAGCGTCCCGCCGGACGCCGGCTCGGGCGCAGGCCTCGTCGGGGTCGAAGCCGAGTTCGGAAATCACCGCCGGGAAGTGGCGCATCACGCCGACGCGGTGCATGCCCCGAACGGACGACAGGCCCGGCCTCCGCCCCCGGCTCGGACTCCCGCCGCCGGCATCGGCCGGCGAAGCGTTGCGGAGATCGTTCATGGCCGCTTCGCCCGTGGCTTGCGGGCCCGCAGGCCGGCTTTCGGCGGTGCGGCCATCCGGTCGAGGCGCGCCGCGCAGCGCCGCAGGCGCTCGCGGGCGCAAAAGCGGAGGACTTCGGAGATCTCCTGCACGGTCGCGCCGAGTTCGAGAGCCCTGCCCATGTGGCCACGGATCGCCGCTTCGTCCTGCGGCCGGGCGCACGAGAGCGCGGCGATGTGGAACAGCTCGCTCGTGCGGCCGGGCATCACGCCGCCGAGGCGGATCGCCTCCTCGTTCTGGATCAGCGCGCGCGACCAGTCGGGCGGCAGCAGGGCCAGCGCGTCCCAGTCCTCGTCCCACTGGCGACGTCGGCGCAGGTTCGCGCGCGTGGCGGGCGGCAACGCGATGTCGGCCTCCGCCGCGACGCCGGCGCCGCGCGCCTCGTTGCGCAGCATCGTCATCTCGGCGATCAGCGACTTGCCGACCGCCGAGCACACGATGCGCACGACGACGGCGATCTCCTCGGAGGTCGCGCCGGCTTCCGCCGCCGCTGACAGCGTGCGGGCGGTCGCGTCGTCCTCGCGCGGCGGCAGCAGGACGGCGGCGACGATGGCGAGCAGCGCGTTCAGCTTGGCGGAGAGCGCGCCGCTTCTCGCCGGTTCCGCGCCGCTCGCGCTCGCCAGCAACCGCAGGTCGACCGGGAGAGGCGCGAGCCTCTCCGTCCAGTCGCTCAGGCCCTTTGCGTCCAAAGCCATGACAGGAAGCCCCCTTCCTTGCGCTATGTCGACACGACCCCTCGGCTATTGCTTGACATTTTACGACCACAAATTGAATTGCGCCTTCAAATTAAGCGGCGGAAACTTCTTATTACGTTGCGTCAGATCAAAGCCGGCCTGAGCGGATCCGCTATTTTTGCTCCAACAACTGAATAGCTTAGGTGCGAACCTGCCGATCGAAAGGTGTTCGTTCCGAGTCAGCTTAAGCGCAACGGCAAAGTTTATCGTCGTAAAAAGTCAAGCGGCGGCTTCCCCGACGCTGCACAACGGCTCAAGCCCCGGCCTGAAGCCGGTGGGGCCGAGGGGACAAGTCGCCAACCGCGCTCAATGCGCCGCCGACGCCCGCGCCCAAAGACCCGGCGCGCAAGACAGAGGCCGACCCATGGACCATGCCCACGAGAAGTATCAACGCCTCGTCGACGCGGCGCGGGCGCTCCCGAAGCTGAAGGTCGCGGTCGTCCACCCCTGCGACGAGGCCTCGCTGTCCGCCGCCGTCGAGGCGGCCGAGATGGGCCTGATCGAGCCGGTGCTCGTCGGGCCGCCCGCCAGGATCGCCGCGGTGGCGAAGCGGCTGGGCGTCGACCTGTCCCGCTTCCGCGTCGTCGAGGCCGCCCACAGCCACGACGCCGCCGACAAGGCGGTCGCCCTCGTGCGCGGCGGGGAGGCCGAGGCCCTGATGAAGGGCAGCCTCCATACCGACGAGCTGATGGGGGCCGTGGTGCGCCGCGACAGCGGGCTGCGCACGGCGCGGCGCATCAGTCACTGCTTCGTGATGGACGTGCCCAGGCACGCGGAGCCGCTGATCATCACCGACGCGGCGGTGAACATCGCGCCGAAGCTGGAGGACAAGGTCGACATCGTCCAGAACGCCATCGACCTCGCCCACGCGCTGCGGATCGAGGAGGCGCGGGTCGCGGTCCTGTCGGCGATGGAGACCGTCAACGCCGCCGTGCCGTCGACCATCGAAGCCGCGGCGCTCTGCAAGATGGCCGACCGGGGACAGATCAAGGGCGGGCTCATCGACGGGCCGCTCGCGCTCGACAACGCCATCGACCTCGGCGCGGCGAAGATCAAGAACATCGCCTCGCCCGTGGCGGGGCGCGCCAACGTGCTGGTCGTGCCGGACCTCGAGGCCGGCAACATGCTCGCCAAGAGCCTCACCTTCCTGGCGGGCGCGGACGCCGCCGGCATCGTGCTGGGCGCGCGCGTGCCGATCATCCTCACCAGCCGGGCGGACTCGCGGCTGACGCGGCTCGCCTCCTGCGCGGTGGCGTCTCTAGTCGCCGAGGCGTCGCGCGCCAAGCTCGCCGTCGCGGCGGTGTAACCATGACGGCGCTCAACATCGTCCTCAACGCGGGCTCGTCGAGCCTCAAGTTCCAGGTCTTCGACGCCGGCGTGGAGCCGGGAACGCCGCTCTGCCGCGGGCTCTTCGAAGGGCTGGCGGGCGACGGCACGGCCCACTTCGTCGCCCGCGACGGACGGGGCGAAACGGTCGGCGAGGAGCGCTGGCAGGCGGCCGGCGGCGGCCACGACGAGGCGCTGCGGCGGCTGATCGCCTGGCTGCGCGACCGGTTCGCCGGCGCGAGCCTCGCCGGCGTCGGCCACCGCGTCGTCCACGGCGGTCCGGACTTCGAAGGCCCGGTGCTGGTCGACCCCGGCGTCGTCGACGACCTCGAACGCTTCGTGGCGCTGGCGCCGCTGCACCAGCCGCACAATCTGCGGCCGATCCGCTTCGCGCTGGAGGCCCTGCCCGGCGTGAGGCAGGTGGCCTCGTTCGACACGGCGTTCCACCGCACCCAGCCGGAGCTGGCGCAGCTCTTCGCCATCCCGCGCGCCATGACCGAGCAGGGCGTGCGGCGCTACGGCTTCCACGGCCTGTCCTACGAGTACATCGCCTCCGTGATGGGCGAGTACGACCCGGCGCTGGCCAAGGGCCGCGTCGTCGTGGCGCATCTCGGCAACGGCGCGAGCGCCTGCGCCCTGCGCGGCGGCGTCAGCGTCGCCTCGACGATGGGCTTCTCGGCGCTCGACGGCCTGATGATGGGCACGCGCTGCGGCTCGCTCGACCCCGCGGTGGTGTTCTACATGCTGCGCGAGATGAAGCTGACGCCCGACGCGGCGGAGAAGATGCTCTACTCCCAGTGCGGGCTGCTCGGCGTATCGGGCCTGTCCAACGACATGCGGACGCTGCGCGCGAAGGAGGCCGGCGAGCCGCACGCCCGCGAGGCCATCGCGCTCTACGTCTACCGCATCGTGCGCGAGGTCGGCTCGCTCGCCGCCGCGCTCGGCGGGCTGGACGGGCTGATCTTCACGGCGGGCATCGGCGAGAACGACGCGGCGACGCGCGCCGCCGTGCTGGACGGGCTGGCGTTCCTCGGCTTGCGCGCCGATCCCGACGCCAACGCTGCCGGAGGGCCGAGGATCACGGGCGGGCCGGGTCCGTCCGCCTGGGTGATCCCCACCAACGAGGAACTCGTCGTCGCGCGCCACATGCGCGCGCTGATCGGCAACGCCGCTTGAGGCAAAGGAGAGACCAAATGTCCGCCGCCACCACCGAACTGGCCAACGAATCCTTCATGTCCGCCGACGACCTGCGCAGCTACATGACGCAGATGCAGATGGCCAAGGCGTCGAGCGCGGTGTCCTCGATGGAGGCCGCCGACAAGGCCCGCAAGGACCTCATCAAGACGCTCTCCGAGCCCATCAAGGTGACGCCGGAATTCCTCAAGCAGGTGATGAGCTCGCTCACCCTGCGCATGAAGAAGACGGCCGAGACCGGCCAGTCGGAGCTGATGGTGATGCGCTTCCCCACCGCGCTGTGCACGGACGGCGGCCGCGCCATCAACAACAACGAGGCCGGCTGGCCCGACACGCTGACCGGCCGGCCGCGCCAGGCCTACGAACTGTGGCGCGACCATCTGCGCGCCGGCGGCTTCCGCCTCAAGGCGATGATCATCGAGTGGCCCGGCGGGCTTCCCGGCGACGTCGGCTTCTTCCTCGCCTGGGGCGAGAGCCGCCAGTAACCGGAGACGTCCCGTCCGCGCCGCGTCCGATCCGTCGAGGGAGACAGCCATGCCGACGCCCACCACGCCCGCCGAACTCGGGCCGCGCCTCGCGCGGATCTTCCACGAGCGTCTTCAGGAGGCGTTCGCGGCCTATATGCGGTCAAGCCAGGAGGCTGCCGCCCGCCTGCTGGAAGGCGTGTCCGCGCGTGCGCTCGACCCCACGACGGCGTGGAAGGACGCGGCGTCCTACTGGGTCGACTTCGGGCAGCGCGCGGCGCTGTTCTGGGACACGCTGCGCCAGCGCGGCGACGACTGGCTGGAGCACGAGAAGGCCGGCAAGCCGCCGCTGCTGCATTTCGCCTACGAGACCGTCGCCGACGCGCGCAGCTTCGCCCGGCCGGTCAATTACTGCCTGCTGCGCATTCTGCCGAAGGACGTGGCGGTCGCCGACCTGACGAAGCGGCCCTTCGTCATCATCGACCCGCGCGCCGGGCACGGCCCCGGCATCGGCGGCTTCAAGCAGGACTCGGAGGTCGGCGTGGCGCTGAAGGCCGGCCACCCGGTCTATTTCGTCTCATTCTTCCCGGACCCCGAGCCCGGCCAAACCCTCGCCGACGTGTCGCGCGCGGAAGCCGAGTTCCTGCGCATCGTCCACGCGCGCCATCCGCGCGCCGGCCGGCCCGTCCTCATCGGCAACTGCCAGGGCGGCTGGGCGGCGATGCTGATCGGCGCGCTGGAGCCCGATGTCGTGGGCCCCATCGTCATCGCCGGCGCGCCGATGTCGTACTGGGCTGGCAACGACGACGAGAACCCGATGCGCTATTCGGGCGGCGTGCTCGGCGGCGTCTGGCCTGCCCTGCTCGCCAGCGATCTCGGCGGCGGCATCTTCGACGGAGCCTACCTCG
Organism: Alsobacter ponti; assembly: GCF_024294805.1. GTDB lineage: Bacteria > Pseudomonadota > Alphaproteobacteria > Rhizobiales > Beijerinckiaceae > Alsobacter > Alsobacter ponti. Next base: position 18,275 of record NZ_JANCLU010000004.1, on the reverse strand, counting down.
TCGAGAATTTCGAGAACGCCAACCCCGCCAACACGCTCGTCGACAAGCCCTACACGCTGTGGTCGAAGGTCGACAGCGAGCCGCCGCGCTTCCTCGAGTTCGAGCGCTGGTGGGGCGGCTACTTCCTGATGAACCGCAACGAGATCAAGTGGATCGTCGAGAACCTGTTCGTCGGCAACCGGCTGGCGAAGGGCGACGCGGAGTGGTCGGAAGGCCGCGCCTTCGACCTGCGGGAAATCCGCTCGCCGATCATCGTCTTCGCCTCGCTGGGCGACAACATCACCCCACCCCAGCAGGCCATCAACTGGGTCGCCGACCTCTACCCCACCACCGAGGCGCTGAAGGCCAACGGCCAGGTCATCGTCGGCCTCATGCACCATAGCGTCGGCCACCTCGGCATCTTCGTGTCCGGCGGCGTCGCCCGCAAGGAACACGCCCAGATCGTCGAGGTGCTGCAGCAGATCGAGGCGCTGCCGCCCGGTCTCTACGCCATGCAGATCGAGGAGACGCGCGACGCGGGCGGCGCGCCTAGCTTCGACGTGCACCTCACGGAGCGCCGCGTCGAAGACCTCCGCGCCATGCAGAAATACGACCGCGTCGACGAGATCCCGTTCGGATCGGTCGACCGCGTCTCGCGCATGAACGAGGCGTTCTACGAAAGCGTCGTGCATCCCTGGCTCAAGGCGGCGGTGATCCCCCAGGCGGCGGCGATGGCGCGCGCCTTCCATCCGCTGAGGCTGCAACGCTGGGCGCTGTCCAGCCTCAACCCCGCGATGGGGCCGGTGAAGGGCGCGGCGGAACTGGCGCGGGTGAACCGCGCGCCGCGCGACGACACGGGCCCGGCGGCGCTCGGCGAGGCGTGGGCGGCGTCGATGGCCAGCCAGGGCCTGGAACTGGCGCGCGCGATGCGCGACGCCATGGCCGAATATCTCTTCTTCTCGATCTACGGGCACATGAGCCTCTACGGGGACGCGGCGACCGAAGCCGAAGAGACGGACGAGGCGCGCGGCGAGGTCGCCGGCGCGCAGCGCGTCCGCGAGGCCATCCGTAATGCCGCCAAGGGCGACTTCCACGACGCCATCGTCCGCATGGCGCTGATGGCCGTGAAGGCGGGCACGGGACGGCGCAGGCTCTCGGCGATGCGCGCCAGCCACGGCCTGCTGGGGCGGGGCCTCGGCATCACCGGCGTCAACCCCGACGAGCTGCGCCGGCGCGTGGGCCAGCAATCGGCCATCGTCGAGTTCGCGCCCGAGGTCGCGCTGGACACGCTCGGGCAATTGATGCCGGACGCCGGCGACCGCGCGCGGGCGCTCGCCGTGTTCGAGGCCATCGCGGCGCAGGCCGACCTCAACGAGGCCCAGCGCGTCCTGCTCGACGAATTGAGGGTGCGGCTCGGGCCGGCGGCCCCGGCGGGCGACTCCGGCAAGATCGTGGCGCTCGCCGCGGGCGCGCGGCGCAAGGCGGGCCGGAGGGCGCGCGCATGATCGAGCTTCCTCACGGCCAGCCGCTGCTCGGCGACAAGGTGCTGGTGCTCGGCATCGCCAACGAGCACTCCATCGCCTATGGCTGCGCCCGCGCCTTCCGCAAGCTCGGCGCGGACCTCGCGGTGACCTACCTGAACGACAAGGCGCGGCGCTTCGTGGAGCCGCTGGCGCAGGAGCTCGGCGCGGAGATCTTCGCGCCGTGCGACGTGTCCGTTCCCGGCCAGCTCGAGGCCGTGTTCGAGCTGATCCGGCAGCGCTGGGGACGGCTGGACTGCGCGCTGCACTCCATCGCCTTCGCGCCGAAGGAAGACCTCCAGGGCCGCGTCCTCGACTGCTCGGCCGAGGGCTTCGCGCTGGCGATGGACGTGTCGTGCCATTCCTTCGTGCGCATGGCGCGGCTGGCCGAGCCGCTGATGGACAAGGGCGGCACGCTGTTCGCCATGAGCTATCTCGGCGCCGAGCGCGTCGTGCCGAACTACAACATGATGGGCCCGGTGAAGGCGGCGCTGGAAAGCTGCGTGCGCTACCTCGCGCACGAGCTCGGCGAGCGCCAGATCCGCGTCCACGCCGTGTCGCCGGGGCCGCTGAAGACGAGGGCCGCGTCGGGGCTGAAGGATTTCGACCTGCTGCTCGCCGAGGCCGCCGCGCGCGCGCCGGTAGGCGAACTGGTCGACATCGACGACGTGGGCGTCACCACCGCCTATCTCGCGACGCCCTACGCCCGCCGGCTGACCGGCATGACGGTCTATGTCGACGGCGGGCTGAGCATCATGGCGTAGCGGCGCGGAGCGGCCGGCGGGGAGGGGGTCCGAGGTGAGCGCGCAAGGCGGGGCGGCCGGGAGGGCGGGCGTGGAACGGGGGTGGGCGGCCGGGCTCGTCTGGGGCCGCGCCGACCTCGTCGCCGGGCTGACCGCCGGCGCGGTGGTCATCCCCAAGGCGATGGCCTACGCCACCGTGGCGACCCTGCCCGTGGCGGTCGGCCTCTACACCGCACTCGTGCCGATGCTGGTGTACGGCCTGCTCGGCTCCTCGCGCGTGCTGAGCGTGAGTTCGACCACCACCATCGCCATCCTCACCGGCGCGGAGATCGCGCTGGTCGCGCCGGACGGCGACCCGGCGCGCGTCGCCACGGCCGCTGCGACGCTGACCGCCCTTGTCGGCCTCATCCTCATCGTCGCCCGTTATCTGCGGCTCGGATTTCTCGCCAACTTCATCTCCGCGCCCGTGCTCACGGGGTTCAAGGCGGGCATCGGGCTGGTGATCGTCGTCGACCAGCTTCCCAAGCTGCTCGGCCTGCACATCGAGAAGCACGGCTTCTTCGCGGACCTGCTGAGCCTCGCCCGGCATATGCCGGAGGCGTCCGGGCCGACGCTCGCGGTCGCGGCGGCGACGCTGGCGGTGCTGGTCGGGCTCGAGCGTTTCGCGCCGCGCGCCCCCGCGCCGCTGCTCGCCGTGGGCGGGGCGATCGCCGCCGCCGGCCTGCTCGGCCTCGCCTCGCGCGGCGTGTCGACGGTCGGCTTCATCCCCACCGGGCTGCCCTCTCTGACGCTGCCGGACCCGTCGCTGGCGCTGGCGCTGCTGCCCGGCGCGTTGGGCATCGCGCTGATGAGCTTCACGGAGACCATCGCGGCGGGGCGGGCCTTCTGGCGCAGCGGCGACCCGGCGATCCGCCCGGCGCAGGAGCTGACCGCCACCGGCCTCGCCAACGTCGCCGGGGCCGTGCTGGGGGCGATGCCGGCGGGCGGGGGCACCTCGCAGACGGGCGTCGTGCGCGTTGCCGGCGGCGTCTCGCAGACCGCCTCGCTGGTGACGGCCGGCCTCGCCGCCGCGACCATGCTGCTGCTGTCGCCGCTGCTCGGCCTGCTGCCGAACGCGACGCTCGCGGCCGTCGTGATCGTCTATTCCGTGCCGCTCATCAAGCTCGGCGAGTTCCGCGACATTTTGCGCGTGCGCAGGATGGAGTTCCAATGGGCGGTGGCGGCGGCGCTGGGCGTGCTCGTCTTCGGCACGCTGCAGGGCATCGTCGCCGCCATCGTGCTGTCGCTGATCGGGCTCGGCAGCCAGACGGCGTTTCCGCGAGTCTCGATCATCGGCCGCAAGCGCGGCGCCGACGTGCTGCGCCCGCTCTCGCCCGAGCACGCCGACGACGAGACCTTCGAGGGGCTGCTCATCCTGCGCCCGGAGGGGCGGCTGTTCTTCCTCAACGCCCAGGCCGTCGCCGACCGCGTCACCGCTTTGGTGCGCGAACACCGGCCGCGCGTGGTGGTGCTCGACATGAGCCGGGTGCCGGACATCGAGTATTCGGCGCTGCAAATGCTGATGGAGGGCGAACAGCGAGCGACCGAGGCGGGGGCGGTCGTGTGGATCGCGGCGCTCAATCCGGACGCGCTGGAGGCGGTGCGCCGCGCCGGCTTCGACCGGCGCCTCGGCCGCGAGCGGCTGCTGTTCAACGCGCGGGCGGCGATCGACCGCTACCTTTCGGCCGGCGACGCCAGCGGCGCGCCGGCGGGAGACGGATTGGAGAGGGGAGCACGGGAATGAGCGCCAAGGCGAAGAACGAGAAGGTGAAGAACGACAAGCCCGCCGAGAACGAAGGCCCGATGTCGGGCAAGGCCTACGAGAAGGAGCTGCGCCGCCTGCACGGCGAACTCGTCGCCATGCAGGAATGGGTGAAGCACGCAGGGCTCAAGGTCTGCATCGTGTTCGAGGGCCGCGACGGGGCCGGCAAGGGCGGCGCGATCAAGGCCATCGTCGAACGGGTGAGCCCGCGCACCTTCCGCGTCATCGCCCTGCCCGCCCCGAGCGACCGGGAGAAATCGCAGATGTACGTGCAGCGCTACCTGCCGCACCTGCCGGCCGGCGGCGAGGTCGTGATCTTCGACCGCAGCTGGTACAACCGCGCCGGCGTCGAGCGGGTGATGGGCTTCTGCACCGAGGCCGAGGCGCAGGTGTTCCTCTCGGCCGTCCCGAAGGTCGAGAAGGCGATGGTGGATTCCGGCATCATCCTCATCAAGTTCTGGCTGGAGGTGAGCGAGGACGAGCAGACGCGGCGCATCAAGGACCGCATCGACGACCCCCGCAAGGTGTGGAAGCTCTCGCCGATGGACCTCAAGTCCTACACGCGCTGGTACGATTATTCGCGCGCCCGCGACGACATGTTCCAGAACAGCGACACGCAATGGGCCCCGTGGATCGTGGTGCCGTCGGACGACAAGCGGCGCGCGCGCCTCAACATCATCCGGCACATCCTCGACACGGTGCCCTACGACAAGGTGAAGCGCGAGAAGATCAAGCTGCCCAAGCGCCAGAAGCCGGGCGACTACCGCGACCCGCTGCACCCGGTGACGCTGGTGCGGCAGGCCTATTGAGAGGGGCGGGAGGCGGCGCGGCCTCCCGCCGGCTCACATGGTGGCGCCGATCTGCCAGGGCACGAACTCGGCGTCGCCGTAGCCCAGCTCCTCGGACTTGGAGCGCTCGCCGGAGGCCACGGCCAGCACCTTGGCGAAGATCTCGCGGCCCTTCTCCTCGATGGAGACACCGTCGAGAATGTCGCCGCAGTTGATGTCCATGTCGTCGATCATGCGGCGGTAGATGTCGCTGTTGGTGGCGAGCTTGATCGAGGGCGTCGGCTTGCAGCCATAGGCCGAGCCGCGCCCGGTCGTGAAGCACAGCACGTTGGCGCCGCCCGCCACCTGGCCGGTGGCGGAGACGGGATCGTAGCCGGGCGTGTCCATGTACACGAAGCCCTTGGCGTCGACCGGCTCGGCGTAGTGGTAGACGCCGGTCATCGTCCGCGTGCCGCCCTTGGCCGCCGCGCCCAGCGACTTCTCCAGGATGGTGGTGAGCCCGCCCAGCTTGTTGCCGGGAGACGGGTTGTTGTTCATCTCCATCTTGTTGCGGGCGGTGTAGTCCTCCCACCATCGGATCATGCCGACCAGCTTCTCGCCGATCTCGCGGGTGGCGGCGCGGTAGGTGAGCAGGTGCTCGGCCCCGTAGATCTCCGGCGTCTCGGAGAGGATGGCGGTGCCGCCATGGCGCACCAGCTCGTCCACCGCCGCGCCCAGCGCCGGGTTGGCGGTAATGCCCGAATAGCCGTCAGAGCCGCCGCACTGCAGGGCCAGCATCAGCTCGGAGGCCGGCGTCGTCTCGCGGCGCACCGCGTTGACCTTGGGCAGCATGGCGCGGATCGCCTCAACCCCGGCGGCGACCGTCTTGCGCGTGCCGCCGGTCTCCTGGATCGTCATGGTGCGGAAGGTGTCGCTCTCCTGCACGTTGTAGGCGTCCTTCCAGCGGCCGATCTGGAAGCCCTCGCAGCCGAGCCCCACCATCACCACGCCGCCGACATTCGGGTTGGTGGCGTAGCCCCACTGGGTGCGCTTGAGCACCTCGTAGCCCTCGCCCTTGACGTCGAGCGCGCAGCCGCCGCCCTGCACGAGCGGGATGACGCCGTCGATGTTGGGATAGTCGCGCAGCACGCCCGAGCGCACGATCTCCTCGGCCATGAAGCGCGCCACCGTCGCCGAGCAGTTCACCGAGGTGAGGATGGCGATGTAGTTGCGCGTGCCAACCTTGCCGTTGGCGCGACGATAGCCCTGGAAGGTGGCCTGCATCTCGACCGGCAGCACCTCCTCCGGGCGCGCGCCCTCGGCGAAGCGGTAGTCGCGCGCGAAGGCGTGCATCTCGACATTGTGCTCGTGGACCCACTCGCCCGGCGCGATGTCGAGCGCCGCGAAGCCGATCACCTGGCCGAACTTCAGCACCGGCGCGCCGGTGGGGATGGCCGCGGTGGCCATCTTGTGCCCGCGCATGACGCGCGAGCGGGCGGCGATCCCTTCCACCGTCGCGCCGGCTTCGATCGGATCGACCGCGACGACCACGTTGTCGGCGGCGTTGAGCCGCACGACGCGCGGCGCGTTGAGGACGGGGGCGTTCATGGTTTCCTCCGGATCACCGGTTCGAAAGGGGCCGCGACGGGCGCGCTCGCCCCCTTCTAAACCGGTTCGAACCGCTTGAGCAGGGGGATTCGCGCCGGCCGCGCGCGAGGCCCGGGTGGGCGCGGCGAAGCTAGCGCCTGCGCCGCCGCAGCCCGTCGGCGTAGACGATGGCGATGATCAGCACGCCGGTGATGATGAACTGCCAGAACGAGTTGACGTTCATCAGATTGGCGCCGTTGCGGATGGTCGCCAGGATGAACGCGCCGAGGAGCGGCCCCCACACGCTGCCGATGGCGCCGAACAGGCTGGTGCCGCCGATCACCGAGGCGGCGATGGCCTCCAGCTCGAAGCCGATGGCCTGGGTGGCGTTGCCGGTGCCGGTGCGCGAGGCGAGCATGACGCCGACGATGGCGGCGCACACCGAGGACAGGATGTAGGCGGTGGCGGTGACGGCGTTGACGTTGACGCCCGACAGCCGCGCCGCCTCCGGGTTGGAGCCGACGGCGTAGAGATAACGCCCCCAGCGGCTGAGGTGCAGGTACACGAAGGCCGGCACGGCGACGACGATCACCACCATGAACAGGTTGGGGATGCCAAGGAACTCGCCGCGCGAGAAGCCGGTGAAGACGTCGTTCGTCACGTTGACGGTGGAGCCGTTGGTCATCAGCAGGCCGACGCCGCGCAGCGCCGTGAAGGTGGCGAGCGTGATGATGAACGGCGGCAGCCCCATCTTGACGACGCCGAAGGCGTGGAACGCGCCGATGCCCGCGCCGAGCAGCAGCGAGGCCAGGATCATGATCCACAGCGCCACGCCGTTGGCGATCGACTCGGGCAGCCCGGCGCCGACCAGCCACGCCGTCACGTCCGGCGCGACGCTCTGGATGAGCATGGCGACGACCACGGTGATGAAGCTCGCCACCGCGCCGACAGAGAGGTCGATGCCGGCGGTGATGATCACGAAGGTCTGGCCGAGCGCCAGGATGGCGAAGATCGCGCCCTGGCGGGCCAGGTTGGAGAGGTTGCCCGGCGTGGCGAAGGTCGAGGTCTTCCACGCGAGGAACAGGAACATCGCCAGCAGCACGCCCACCAGCGTCAGGCCGAGCAGGCGCGAGAACTCGAACTTCGTGCGGGGCGCGTCGCCCGTCGCGGCGGTATCAGTCATGTCCCTCGTTCCCTCGTGGCGCGGGGCGCCTCACACTCCGATGGCTTCCGTCAGGATCTGCTCGTGGCTCGCGGCCTTGAAGCCGTGCGAGGCCACCTGCCGCCCGCCTCGGAACACGTGCAGCCTGTCGGCCAGCTCGTACACCTCCGGCAAATAGGAGGAGATCAGCAGGATGCCCGCGCCCTTGGCGAGCAGCGCGCCGAACAGGCGGTAGATCTCGGCCTTGGTGCCGACGTCGACGCCCACCGTGGGCTCGTCGAAGATGAACAGCTTCGCGCCGTGGTTCAGCCACTTGCCGATGACGATCTTCTGCTGGTTGCCGCCGGAAAGGCTCAGCGCGAGCGCGTTGCGCGAGGCCGTCTTGATGCGCAGGTCGCGGATCTGCTTGTCGGCGGCCTTGCGTTCCTCCGAGGCGGAAATTGTGACGCCTCGCGTCAGCCGGTCGAAGACCGGCAGGTTGAGGTTGAGGCCGACCCCGAGGTTGAGGCAGAGCCCCTGGTCGCGCCGGCTTTCGGGCGCGAGCGCCATGCCGAGGTCGATGGCGTCGCGCTCGCGGCGGATCGTCACGGGCTGGCCCCGCCACAGCACCTCGCCGGCGGTGACGCGCTCGCGGCCGTAGACGCCCATCACGAACTCGCTGCGGCCCGCGCCGATGAGGCCGTAGAGGCCGACGATCTCGCCCTCCCGCACGGTCAGCGACACGTCCTCGAAGCCGCGGCCGCTCAGGTGGCGGGTCTCCAGCACCGGCGCGCCGTGCGCGAAGGTCTCCTTGTGGTAGATCTGCTCGATCGAGCGGTTGATCATCAGCGCGATCAGCTCGGCGTCGGTGGTCTCGGCGACGACGCGGGTGCCCACCAGCATGCCGTCGCGCAGCACCGACACGCGGTCGGCCAGCTCGAAGATCTCCTCCATGCGGTGGCTGATATAGACGATGGTGACGCCCTGCGCCTTGAGGCGGCGGATGAGCGCGAAGAGCTGCGCGGCCTCCTGCCTCGTGAGGTAGGCGGTGGGTTCGTCGAAGATGAGGAACTGCGTGCCGCGCGTCGCCGCGCGCGCCGTGGCGATGAGCTGCTGCTGGCCGATGGTCAGCGTCGAGAGCACCGCGCCCGCCGGCAGGTTGAAGCCGAGGTCGTCGAGGATGCGCTGCGCCTCGCGCACCATGGCGCGGTCCTTCAGCAGGCCGCGCGCGGTGCGCTCGTCGCCGAGGAAGATGTTGGCCGCCACCGTCAGATGCGGGCACAGCACCACTTCCTGGTGGACGGCGTTGATGCCGAGCGCGATGGCCTCGTTGGGCGTCGAGAGGTCGGTGGGAACGCCCTTCCAGACGATCTCGCCGGCGGTGCGCGGCGTCACGCCGGTCAGGAGCTTGATGAGCGTGGACTTGCCCGCGCCGTTCTCGCCGACGATGGCGTGGATCTCCCCCGCCTCGAAGGCGAGGTCGGCGGGCTTGAGGGCATGCGTGCCGACATAGCGCTTCTCGAGCCCGCGCAGCTCGAGGATCGGCCCGGCGAACGAATCCCGGCGCGCGGACGGGGCTTCGGCGGCGGCGGACAAGGACGCGTCTCCGGATGTCGTGGAAGCGGCGAACCCGCCCCCGGCGTCGGCGCGCCGGAGGCGGATGCGCTTTGTGGCCCGGCTTACTTCACCTTCGGGTTCAGCAGTTCCTGCGCGCGGGCGCCGTTCATGTTCTCGCCCGTGATCAGGTTCGCGCCGGTGTCGACGAAGGCTTCGACCTTCTCGCCCTTCGAGGCGGCGAGCGCGGTCTTCACGCCGTCATAGCCCATCCGGTAGGGGTCCTGCACGACGGTGGCGGCCATCACGCCGTCCTTCAGCGCCTTGACCAGCTTGTCGTCGGAGTCGAAGCCGACCAGCTTGACCTTGTCCTGCGCCTTGGACTCGGCGATCGCCTGGATCGCGCCCTGCGCCTGGATGAGGTTCGAGGCGAAGATGCCGCGCAGGTTGGGGAAGGCCGTCATCAGGTCGGTGGTGATGTTGAGGCCGCCATTGGCGGTGCCGTCCGACACCTTGTCGGCGACCAGCTTGAGGCCCGGATACTTGGCGGCCAGCTGCTCCTTGAAGCCCTTGGCGCGCTCGTCGAGCGAGCCGACGCCCGGCAGGTGGGTGATCAGCGCCACCTCGCCCTCGGGCTTGCCGTACTTGGCGGCGATGGCGGCGGCGAGGCCGTCGGCCGCGATGCGCCCGCCCTGCACGTTGTCGGTGGTCAGGAACGAGGTGAACGCCTTGGAGTCGGCAGCGGAGTCGATGCCGATCACCTTGACCGACTTGGCGGCCTCGTCGATCGGCTTGCCGAGCGCGGCGCGCTGGGTCGGCGAGATGACGATGGCGGCCGGCTTGGAGGAGACGGCGTTCTCGAGGATGGCGATCTGGCCGTTGATGTCGGCCTCGGACTGCGCGCCGAGCTCCGGCACCTTGACGCCGAGGTCCTGGCCCGCCTTGCGCGCGCCGGCGAGCACGATCTGCCAGTAGAAGGACGTGGTGTCCTTGACGATGATCGGAATGGTGGGCTGCTGGGCTTGAGCGGGGGAGCCGAGGCCGACGGACGCGGCCATCAGTCCGGCGAGGAGCCAGGTCTTCTTCATGGTTTCCTCCTGAGGCCGGCGCGGCCGGCCGTCGTCTGGTTGCAATGGTCGCGGTCGAAACAACCGTTCCATAATTGCAAAGCTATGGAACACCGGTTTCATAGCCCGCGCAAGGGGCTTGCCGCCGGTCAAGGCGCGGTACCGGACAGTTTTCCGACGGGGCCCGGCCGCGCTTCTAGTCTCGGTTGAAAACGACAGCTTTCACGCGTTTCCGAGCCGATGGCGGAGCGCTTCACGTGGCTGTGCCATAAGGACGCGCTTCTTGCGGGCCGAGCCCGCAACCCCAACGGGCGGACCTCGTCCGCCCGTCCCCGGAATGCCGGAGCCTTGGCGGAGGCATATCCGGGGGCCAGCGCATGGATGTTGCCGCGAAGCGGCGCTCAATCGAAAAGGCCATAAGGACGCGCTCCGCGCGGCATGTTGCGCTGGGCCCCGGCTCCGGTTCCGCTTCGCTGCACCGGGCCGGGGACGGGCGGGCCGCAGGCCCGCAACCAAAGGGCGGGCGGAGAGCCCTGCTCATCTGGAGAGGGGAGCCCGCCCCCGCGGGTGTCCTGCTCCGCCGAAGTTGCCCGCCCGGCCGCGAAGCGGTAGAGACGCGCGCCCGCCGCCGGCGGCCGTCGTCACCGGAAGCCTCCCACCGGAGCCCTTCCACGGGAATCCTCGCCATGACGCCCGAGACCTTCGTCCTCAAGCTCGCCTGCCCCAACCGGCCCGGCATCGTCGCCGGCGTGTCGACGGTGCTCTTCGAGGGCGGCTGCAACATTCTCGAGGCGCAGCAGTTCGACGACACCGAAACCGGCCGCTTCTTCATGCGCGTGGCGTTCAATGCCGTGCGCGAGGACAGCGGGCTCGAGGCCGTGCGCGACGCCTTCGCGCCCGTCGCCGAGCGCTTCGGCATGGAGTGGACGATGCGCTCGCAGGCGCAGCGCCGGCGCGTCATGCTGCTGGTGTCGAAGTTCGACCATTGTCTGGCCGACCTGCTCTACCGCCGCCGCATCGGCGAGCTGGCCATGGACGTGTCGGCGGTGGTCGCCAACCACCCGCGCGAGACCTATTCCCACCACGACCTCGACGGCATCCCGTTCCACTACCTGCCGGTGACCCGGCAGACCAAGCTGGAGCAGGAACAGCAGCTCTGGGAGCTGGTGAAGAGCACGGAGACGGAAGTGGTCGTGCTCGCCCGCTACATGCAGGTGCTGTCGGACGGGCTGGCGGCCAAGCTGTCGGGACGCTGCATCAACATCCACCACTCCTTCCTGCCCGGCTTCAAGGGGGCCAAGCCCTACCACCAGGCGCACGAGCGCGGCGTGAAGCTGATCGGCGCGACGGCGCACTACGTCACCTCGGACCTCGACGAGGGGCCGATCATCGAGCAGGACGTCGAGCGCATCTCGCACCGCGACACGCCGGACGACCTCGTGCGCAAGGGCCGCGACATCGAGCGGCGCGTGCTCGCCCGGGCGCTGGCCTACCATCTCGACGACCGGGTGATCCCCAACGGCCGCAAGACCGTGGTGTTCGCCGGCTGAGCGCGAAGCGCCGCCCCGGCCGCCTCAGCCGAGCCGGCGCGTGACCTCGTCGGCCAGCGCCAGCGAGGCGGTGAGGCCCGGGCTCTCGATGCCGAACAGGTTGACCAGGCCTGCGACGCCGTGCGCCTCCGGGCCGTCGACGCGGAAATCGGGCGCGGGATCGTGGGGGCCGGCGATCTTCGGCCGAATGCCGGAATAGCCGGGGGCCAGCGCGCCGTCCGGCAGGCCGGGCCAGTAGCACCTGATGGCGGCCTCGAAGCCCTCGCCGCGCGCCGGGTCGACCTCGTAGTCGATGGCGTCCACCCACTCCACGTCCGGGCCGAACTTCGCCTGCCCGCCGAGGTCGAGCGTCAGGTGGACGCCGAGCCCGTGGGCGTGCGGCGCGGGGTAGATCAGCCGCGAGAACGGCGCGCGCCCGGCGAGCACGAAGTAGTTGCCCTTGGCGTAGCGGGTTTGCGGGACGTGCTCGCCGGCGAGCCCGGCGACCGCGGCGGCGACGCGCGAGGCGTGCAGGCCGCCGCAATTGACCAGCGCGCCGCATGTGAGCCGCATCGGCTCCGCGCCGCCCGCCTCCACGGTGAAGCCGCCGCCCGTCGCCTCGGCGCGCAGGAACGGCGTGCGGAAGGCGAAGGCCGCGCCGTGCGCCTCCGCGTCGCCCAGCAGGGCCAGCATGTAGGCGTGGCTGTCGATGATGCCGGTGGAAGGCGACAGCAGCGCGCCGACGCAGGCGAGCGACGGCTCCAGCGCGCGGGCCGCCGCGCCGGAGATCATCTCGAGGTCGTCGACGCCGTTCTGCGCGCCGCGCCGTCCGACCGCCTCGACCGCCGCGAGCTCCGTCGCGTCGGCGGCGACGACCAGCTTGCCGCAGCGTCGGTGCGGCACGCCGTGCGAGGCGCAGAAGGCGTAGAGCCGCTCGCGACCCTCGACGCAGAGCCGCGCCTTCAGGCTACCCGCCGGGTAGTAGAGCCCGGCGTGGATGACCTCGCTGTTGCGCGACGACGTCTCCGAGCCGATGCCGTCGGCGGCCTCCAGCACGACCACCGAGCGGCCCTGCAGCGCCAAGGCGCGCGCGACGGCGAGGCCGACCACGCCGGCCCCGACCACGACAACGTCGACATCCGCCATGGAAGGCGGGTCAGCCCGGCAGCCGCGCGGCGCGCGGGTCGCGCCGGGCCAGCCGCTCCAGCAGGTACTCGACCTCGGCCTTGGCCGCCGCCGTGAGGGCGGAGCCCGGCTTGCGCTGCGCGTCCGACGCCAAAATGCCGCGCCGCTTCAGCACGTATTTACGCACCGCCAGGCCGACGCCCTGCTGCTGCTCGTAGCGCACCAGCGGCAGGTGGGCGTCGAACACGTCGTGCGCCTCGTCGCGGCGGCCCTCGGCCTGCAGGCGCACCACGTCGACCAGCATCTCGGGGAAGGCGTAGCCGGTCATCGCGCCGTCGGCGCCGCGCTCCGTCTCGAAGTCGAGGAACAGCCCGCCATTGCCGGTGAGGATGGAGACGCGGCGCAGCGAGCCCTCGGTCTCGAACCGGCGCAGCGCCGAGATTTTCTCGAGCCCCGGCCAATCCTCGTGCTTGAGCATGACGCAGGACGGATTGTCGGTGATGATCCTCTGGATGACGCGCGGCGTCATCACCACCGACAGAGTCAGCGGGTAGTCCTGGATGCAGAACGGGATGTCGGAGCCGATGGCCTCCACCGCCTGGGCGTAATAGGTGACGATCTGGTCGTCGGTGCGCAGCGAGGGCGGCGGCGCGATCATGACGCCGCCGGCGCCCTTGTCCATGACGGCGCGGGCGAGCCCGCGCATGGCGGCGAAGCCCGGGGCGGAGACGCCGACGAGCACGGGCAGCCGTCCCGCGCGGCGGATGCAGCGCTCCACGAAGGCGAGCGACTCGGCCTGGTCGAGCTTGGGCGCCTCGCCCATGATGCCGAGCACCGTCATGCCCGTCGCGCCGATCTCGCCCCACCAGTCGACCATGCGGTCGGTCGAGTCGAAGTCGATGGCGCCGCCGTCGGTGAAGGGTGTGGGGGCGATGGGGTAGACGCCCGTGCTGTCGATGCCGAACATGCCGATTTCCTCCGTGTCCGTCCCGTCTAGCCAAACGCCGGCCGCCCGGCAACGCCGGCTGGCGCGGGGATGGGCCGCGCCGGCGGCCTAGTGGAAGTCGCGCGACTTGGGCAGGACGCGCACGTCGCGGGGGTGGCGGCGCGGCGAATGGCCGCCGGAGACGCGGTTCTCCGGGATCGGCCGGCGCACCTCGTCGGCGTTGGCGAGCGGCGGGTCGAGGGCGCGCTCCGACAGGCGGCCGAGCTCGGCGGAGCGGTCGACCAGCCGCTCGGCGACGACGTGGACGATGCCCTCCGGGCTGCGCTGGGCGCGGCCCTCGATCACGATCAGCCGCGCGCCCATCACCTCGCGCCGGTACTTCTCGCGCAGGGTCGGCCAGACGACGCAGTTGGCGATGCCGGTCTCGTCCTCGATGGTCATGAACACGACGCCCCGCGCGCTGCCCGGCTGCTGGCGCACCAGCACCACGCCGGCGGCGCGTGCGCGCCGCCCGTCGGCCAGGTTCGCCACGTCGCGGCAGGCGAGCGCGCCCTCGCGCGCGAAGAGCGGGCGCAGGAAGCCCATCGGGTGGCCCTTCAGGGAGAGGCGCAGCGTCTGGTAGTCGGCGACGACGTGCTCGGGCAGCGGCATGGCCGGCAGCGCGGTGGCCGGCTCCTCGGCCAGCTCCGCCGCGCCGGCGGCCTCGAACAGCGGCAGGGCGATGTCGTCGGGCAGGCGGCGCACCGCCCAGGCGGCCTCGCGCCGGTCGAGCCCCATCGAGCGCATGGCATCGGCCTCGGCCAGGCGCACCAGCGCCGCCTTGGACAGCCCGGCGCGGCGCTGCAGCGTCTCGACCGTGTCGTAGAACGCGCCGCGCCGCTCGACGATGCGGCGCGCCCAGTCCTCGCGGAAGCCGTCGATCTGGCGCAGCCCGAGCCGCAGGGCGAGCGCGCCGTCGTCGCGCTCCTCCAGCGTGCAGTCGTGCCGGCTGGCGTTGACGTCCGGCGCGCGCGCCTCGACGCCGTGCTCCACGGCGTCGCGCACGATCTGCGCCGGGGCGTAGAAGCCCATGGGCTGGCTGTTGAGCAGCGCCGCCGCGAAGGCGGCCGGGTGGTGGAGCTTCAGCCACGACGAGGCGTAGACGAGCAGCGCGAAGGAGGCGGCGTGGCTTTCCGGGAAACCGTATTCGCCGAAGCCCTCGATCTGTTGGAAGCAGCGGGCCGCGAAGTCGGCGTCGTAGCCGCGCCGCACCATGCCCTCCACCATCTTGCGCTGGAACAGGTGGATGGTGCCGACGCGCCGGAAGGTGGCCATGGCGCGGCGCAGGCGGTTGGCCTCGTCGGGCGAGAACTTCGCCGCCTCGATGGCGATGCGCATGGCCTGCTCCTGGAACAGCGGCACGCCCAGCGTCTTACCCAGCACGCGCTCCAGCTCGTCCGCCGGGCCGTGCTCGGGCGCGGGGCGGGGATAGACCACCTTCTCGCGGTTCTGCCGCCGCTTCAGGTAGGGATGCACCATGTCGCCCTGGATCGGCCCCGGCCGCACGATCGCCACCTCGATGACGAGGTCGTAGAAGCGCTCCGGCCGCAGGCGCGGCAGCATGTTCATCTGCGCCCGGCTCTCGACCTGGAACACGCCGAGCGAGTCGGCGCGCTGCAGCATGGCGTAGACCTGCGGGTCCTCGCGCGGGATCGTCGCCAGCTCGAGGTCGGCGCGGCCGTGCTCGCGCAGCATGTCGAGCGCCTTGCGGATGCAGGTGAGCATGCCGAGCGCGAGCACGTCGACCTTCATGATGCCGAGCGCGTCGATGTCGTCCTTGTCCCACTCGATGAAGGTGCGGTCGTCCATGGCGGCGTTGCCGATCGGCGCCAGCTCGTCGAGCCGGCCGCGCGTCAGCACGAAGCCGCCGACATGCTGCGACAAATGGCGCGGGAAGCCCTGCAGCCGCGTGGCGAAGTCGACGGCGCGCAGGATCGCCGGGTTGGCGGGGTCGAGCCCGGCCTGGCGCACCTGCGCCTCGTCCATGCCCTTGCCCCAGCTGCCCCACACCGTGTTGGCCATGGCGGCGGTGATGTCCTCGGTGAGGCCGAGCGCCTTGCCGACGTCGCGGATGGCGCTGCGGGATCGGTAGGAGATCACCGTCGCGGCGAGCCCGGCGCGCTCGCGGCCGTAGCGCTGGTAGATCCACTGGATCACCTCCTCGCGCCGCTCGTGCTCGAAGTCGACGTCGATGTCGGGCGGCTCGCGCCGCTCGGCCGAGACGAAGCGCTCGAACAAGAGGTCGATCTCGGTGGGGTCGACCGCCGTCACGCCCAGGCAGTAGCACACGGCCGAGTTGGCGGCCGAGCCGCGCCCCTGGCACAGGATGCCGAGCCCGCGCGCGTGGGCGACGATGTCGTTGACGGTGAGGAAATAGGGCGCGTAGCCGAGCTGCGCGATCAGCGCCAGCTCCTTGACGAGGGCCGCGCGCACGGCCTCCGGCACGCCGGCGGGGTAGCGCCGCGCGGCGCCCTCCCAGGTCAGCCGCTCCAGGTGCCCCTGCGGGGTCGCGCCCGGCGGGGTCGGCTCGTCGGGATATTCGTAGCGCAGCTCGTCCAGCGAGAAGCGGCAGCCGTCGAGGAAGCGCACCGTCTCGGCCACCGCCTCGGGCGCGTGGCGGAACAGGCGGGCCATCTCCTCCGGCGATTTCAGGTGGCGCTCGGCGTGCGCCTCCAGAAGCCGGCCGGCGGCGTCGATGGTGACGTGCTCGCGGATGCAGGCGAGCACGTCCTGCAGCGGCCGGCGCTCGGGCTCGTGATAGAGCGGGTCGTTGCTGGCCAGCAGCTTCACGCCGGCGGCGGCGGCCAGCTCGGCGAGGCGGTGCAGCCGGCGGCGGTCGGCCCCGCCGTGCGGCATGGTGGCGGCGAGCCACAGCGCGCCGGGGGCGAAGGGGGCGAGCCGCGCCAGCGCGCCGGCCAGCCGCTCCGCCTCGGCCGGCGTCAGCCGGCGCGCCGGCATCGCCGCCAGGTTGAGCCCGGCCCCCGGCCCCGCACCCTCCTCCGCCAGCGCCAGCAGGTCGTCGAGGCGCAGATGGCACTCGCCCTTGCGCGCCCGCCTTTTGCCGAGCGTCAGCAGCCGGCACAGCCGGCCGTAGCCGGCGCGGTCGCGCGGGAAGGCGAGCACGTCCGGCGTTCCGTCCATGAAGACGAGCCGCGCGCCCACGGCGAGGCGCGGGCCGCCCGGCCCGCCGGCCCCGGTCTCCTTCAGCGCGACATGGGCGCGCACTACGCCGGCCAGCGTGTTGCGGTCGGCCACCCCGAGGCCGGCGAGGCCCAGCGCGGCGGCGCGGGCCACCATCTCCTCGGGGTGCGACGCGCCGGTGAGGAAGGAGAAATTGGTGGCGGCGGCGAGCTCGGCGAAGGCGGTCATGGACTCGCTCATGAGCTCACGCGAACAGCCCGTGCAGGAACCAGCGCGGCGCCTGCGTCTCGCGCTCCCACAGCCCCTCGCGGAACAGCCAGAAGCGGCGGCCCGCCTCGTCCTCGACGCGGAAATAGTCGCGCGTCAGCGCCTCCGCCTCGCCGCGCCACCATTCGGGCGCGATGCGCTCCGGCCCCTCGGCCTTGCGCACGACATGCGGCGCGCGCCGCCAGCGAAAGCGCACCGGCGGCCCGTCCGGCACCTCGGCCACCGCCTCGATGCGCTCGGGCGGGTCGAGCAGGCGCAGCGGCCTTGCGGGCGGCTCGCCGGGGCAGGCCCACTCCTCCCAGGCCGGCTCGCGCGCCAGCGCCGCGCCGCCACGCTGGGCCGGCACGGCCACGGCGGCGCGCTCCGGGCAGTGCGTGTCGCGGGCGGACAGGCGCAGCACACGGCGCGCCCCGAAGCGCGCGCCCAGCCGGTCGGCGAGCTCGGCCATCGCCTCCTCCGCCCCGACGCGGCCGCCGAGCCCGGCCTGCGCCTCCACGAAGCGCTCGCTGTGCAGCGCGGCGAGGCGCATCACGTCGAAGCCGAAGCCGGGGTCGAGCGGGTCGGCCAGCGCGTCCAGCCGCTCGCGATAGAGGCGCAGCACGGCGGCGGGGTCGCGCAGCGGGCGGCTGCTCTCCACGGCGACGCGGCGCACCGCGCCGTCGGTGCGGAAGAAGGAGAGCTCCAGCCGCCGCGCCCCCTCGCCGCGCCGCTCCAGCACGCCGGCCAGCTCGCCCGCCAGCGCCAGGATGGAGCGGCGCACGTCGTCCTCGTGGCCGATCGGCTCGGCGAAGCGGCGCTCGGCGAGGCAGGCCGGCAGCGGCCGGCGCGGCGACACCGGCTCCTCGGCGCGGCCGAGCACGCCGTCCAGCCGGTCGAGCAGGCGCAGGCCGAAGCGCGCCGCCAGCGGGCCGCGCGGGCGCGCCGCGAGGTCGCCCACCGTTTTCAGGCCCAGCCGGCCGAGCGCCACCAGGCTGTCGGCGTCCAACCCCAGCGCCGCGACGGGCAGCGGCCGGGTCGCGCGCGCCTCGCCCCCCGGCGGCAGCACCAGCCCGGCCCCATCGCGTTCCGC
>NZ_JANCLU010000046.1 GCF_024294805.1 Alsobacter ponti | reverse complement strand
GTCGGCGCGGGGGCGGGGTCGAGGCCGGCGAGCGCGCCGAGGCGCGGCGTCAGGTCCGAGAGCTCGGCCAGGATCCGGTCCACGCGTTGGGCGTCGATCGTTCGCTCAGGCGCGGCGGCGGTGCTTCGCGTCGGCGGAGCGGCCTCGGCGATCCGCGTCGGCGCGGCCGCCGGCGTGGCCGGGGGCCTGGGCGAGCGCTCGACGGCGAGCGGGGGAAGCGCGTCGACCGGGGGCGCGTCGGCGGCGAGCGCGGCCAGCACGGTTTCGCCGCGTTTGTCGTCGGCCGGGCTCGCCGGCGCGTCCTCGACCCGCGCCACCGGCGGCGGAGCGGGCAAGGCGGCGACCGCGAGCGGCGGAAGGGCGTCGACCGGCGGCGCATCGGCGGCGAGCGACGCCAGCACGCCCTCGCCCCGGGCCTCGTTCGCCTGCGTCTCGTTCGCTCGTGCCTCGTCCGCCCTTGCCTCGTCCGCCCGCGCTTGCTGCGTCGACGCCGGCGCGGCCTGCGGCACGGCGTCGTCGGCGCGGGCTTCCTGAATCGGAGTCGACGCCGGAGCGGCCTGAGGCTCGACGGCGGCGCGCGGCGGCTCGGCCGCCGGCGGCTGGGAATCAGAAGGCGCCGGCTCGGCGGCCAGCGCGACCTGCGCGGGCGGCTGCGTCACATCGTTGGCGGCCGGTCCGGGCGAGGCCTCGGCTGCCGCGACCGCCGCGTCGGGAACGGCCAGCAGGTCGGCGCCCTCGGCGGCGGCCAAGGGCTCGTCCTTGCTGGGCAGCGAGGCGATGATCTCTTCGTCCCGCCGGCGCTCGCGCGCGGCGGCGACGGCCTCCGACGGCGGCGGCGCGGCAGAGACGGCGAAGGAACTCGCCGGGGTGGGCCCGACGCCCGGCGACGCAGGCGCATGGTCGGCGGCCGGAGCGTCGGCGGCGGCAGCGACCGCGCTCTGACGGTCGGGAGCCGGCGACAGTCCCGGCGCGGGCGCGGACGTTTCGGGCGCAGGCGGCGACGCCGTCGCGACGGTCGCGGTGGCCGGGGCACTCACAGCGTCGGAGCGGGCGGCGTCGGACGCCGGGGTGGAGACGGAGGGCGCGGCCTCGGGCGCGCGCGACGCGACGACCGGTGCGGCCTCGGGGGCGCGCGTGGCGACGACCGGAGCGGCCTCGCGGGGTGCGGTCGTTGCGGCGGGGGCCTGAGCTTGAGTCTGAGCCGGAGCCTGAGCGACAGACGGCTCGGGCCGGGCCGCCGGCGCGGAGGTCGCCCCGGCGGAGCGGGCTTCGTTGGGCGTCGGCGCGGCCGGAGTGGCGGCCGACGGCCGGGCGAGGCTGGCCTCGGCGGCGGCGAGGTCGCGCGCCGTCGGCGCGAGCCGGGTCAGGTCCGGCTTGAACGCGCGGTCGCCTCCGGCGGACGGCGCGGCCCGCGTTGGCGCGGCCGGCGACGGCGCGGCCTGCGGTGGGGTGGCGCGCGGGGTCGCGGTCGGAGCGGAGGCGACGCGTGTCGGCGCGTTCGGCTCCGGCGCTCCACCCGGGCTCAGCGTGGCGTAGGCGACGCCGAGCCCCGCGAGCCCGAGGATCAGCGCCGAGGCCGCGATGCGGCCATA
>NZ_JANCLU010000045.1 GCF_024294805.1 Alsobacter ponti | reverse complement strand
AACCAGACCCCACGCCGGAATCGGAGGCCTCAGCCCATGGCAGAGGCTGAACAACCTCTTTGGAAACGACACCTAGGTCCTGGGCGAACGCCGCGGGGGAGACGAACAGGCTCGCCATGATGGCTATAGAAGCAATCCGAACGACTTTCATTTGAAAACAAACTCCAAATAACAGAAATCTTTTACTATTTTTCGCCGCAATCGTCAAGAGTTGTCCGTTGGCGCACGGGCATTCGTGCTCTACGTTGCTTTCATCAACTTAAAAGCTTGACCGACCGGACACGCGCGAAATCGAGCGGCCGAGCGCGTGCGCCAGCGTTCGGCGCGTGCGAAGCTTAAAGACGCTTCTCATGAACAACGAAGTGAATTGACTTATCGCATTCGACTGCGAGCATGGATTGCTTCTAGTACTCGCAAGCTCGCGGGTCGCGAAGGGCCGCGAGCCGGGCCCGTTCCCAGACCGTCGCGCTACTTCACGACATTGACGCGGTATCTGTCCTGGATCCCCATCGAATACAGAAATATTTCGTCCGGCCCAACATAGTCCTTGTCGGGCGTATACCAATAGATAAGGTGCGGAACGTTCGCCTGGCCGCAACGCGGCAAGTTTCGAACCTCCGTCTCCACTCTGCCGTGGGATGCCGTGCCCGACCCGCTGGCGGTCATTTTCGTGACGCAATTGAAGACGACGGAGAAGGGGGCACGAACTCCGGCCCTGAAAGTGCGAAACACGTCGGCGAACGCGACGGCGGAAACAACCAGGTTCGCCAGCAGGGCCGCGAATATGATCCGGTTGACTTGCATCTGAAAACATAAATATCGCCAAACCGGAAGTTCAATTTAAATTTTGTTATGAATTTCGACAGCTAAATCTAAATCTATGGCAGTCAATACTGTGAGTTGGCGGTATCGGCCCCAATGGCTGGAAAGCCAGCGCCCTCCTGAATGCCTCCGGCGAGAGGCCCCTTTAACGTCAGGCGTTCGCGAAAGTTAGCGGTCGCCCTCATGAACAACGAAGTGAATTGACTTATCGCATTCGACTGCGAGCATGGATTGCTTATAGTACTCGCAAGCTCGCGGGTCGCGAAGGGCCGCGAGCTGGGCCTGCGCCTCGCGGCGGCGTTCAGGTCGCCTCCGGCCCTGACACGAAGGGGACGTTCCATGCGTTGGCCTCATCTCATTTCCGTCGCTTCGACCCTGCTGATGCTGCAGGCCGGCGCGACTCTGGGCGCGCGGGCGCAGGAGCAGACGCCCGCCCCGCCCGCGCCCGCCGCCCCGCCGCCGCCTCCCGCGCCCGCCGCCGCCCCGCCGCAGGCCTTGCCGCCGCCCTCGCCCTCGGCCCAGCACCCGGGCGTGTTCACCCACGACGAACTGGTCAACATCCTGCAATCCATCGCGCTCTATCCCGACGAGCTGCTGGCGCAGATGCTGCCGGCCGCCGCCTACCCGCTGGAGATCGTGCAGGCGGCGCGCTGGATCGAGCGCAACCGGGACGCCGTGTCGCGCAACGACTTCTCCGGCGCCGACGCGCAGAACTGGGATCCGAGCGTCAAGGCGATGGTCCGACTGCCCGGCCTCGTCACCAAGATGAACGAGCAGCTGACGTGGACGAGCGACCTCGGCGACGCCTTCGTCAACCAGCCGCAGGACGTCGCCAACGTCATCCAGGAGTTGCGCCTCAAGGCCGCCGACAAGGGGACGCTGACCTCGACCCCCGAGCAGGTGGTGACGCGCCGCGTCGAGAGCGGCCGCGACGTCGTCTACATCCAGCCGGCCAATCCCGAGGTGATCTACGTTCCCACCTACGACCCCGCCGTGGTCTACGGCCCGGGCCCGCTCCTCACCACGGCGCTGGTGTTCGGCGCGGCGGCGGCCATCGGCTCGATCTGGTACGACAATTACTGGTGGAACTGGGGCTCCGGCCGCGTCTATCCGCCGGTCTGGCCGGGCTATCCGGGCTGGCGTCCGCCGCCGCCCCGGCCGCCCGGCGGCTGGCGTCCGCCGCCGCCCCCGCCGCCGCCCGGCGGCTTCCTTCCCGGTAACCCCGGCGCGGCCGGCCCGCGCCCGACCCCCCTGCCCGCCGGCGGCGTCCGGCCCGG
>NZ_JANCLU010000044.1 GCF_024294805.1 Alsobacter ponti | reverse complement strand
GCGCTCACCCGCGACATATTGCGCGGCCCCCCGGAGGCGGTTCCGCGGCCGCTGCACCGCACGGGGGCCGTGCGGGCTGAACGCCCGCACTTTCGGGGGCGGACTGGCGTCCGCCCGTCAACCGCGCTCCGGAGAGAAGTCCAAAGGGCGGACCTCGTCCGCCCGTTCCCGGAACCCCGGAGCGAAAGCGGAGGGGTATCCGGGATCCAGCGCATGGATGCTGCCGCGAAGCGGCGCTCCATGGAAAAGGCCATTTAGACGCGCTGACGCGCGACATATTGCGCTGGACCCCGGATGCGGTTCCGCTGTCGCTGCACCGCTCCGGGGCCGTGCGGGCTGGAAGCCCGCACTTTCGGGGGCGGACTGGCGTCCGCCCGTCAACCGCGCTCCGGAGAGAAGTCCAAATGGCGGACGCCAGTCCGCCTCGTACCCGGAGCCCTGCAGCGTCAGCGGAGGGGCATTCGGGACCCAGCGCATGGATGTTGCCGCGAAGCGGCGCTTTACAGGCCTTTTTGATTCAGACGCGCTGACGCGCGACATATTGCGCTGGGCCCCGGGCTCGGTTCCGCTTCCGCTGCACCGACCCGGGGACGGGCGGGCCGTTGGCCCGCGCTGTCGGGGGCGGACTGGCGACCGCCGTATGCGCTTTGCTGCATCGGGCCGGCCCCCGGCAGCACGCCTCTGACGTCCCCGGCCGCCTCGAAACCCGGTTAACAGCCCGAGCCTGCCCGCCTGGCGCGAAACATCGCGCCAAGTTTTTTTGCCGTGCCGAAACATTGACCCAAAATAGCAATAAAACATTCATATTGTCTACCTAAAGCTCGTTCAAGTCACCGGCTTGGACTAGCAAAGTTAAGAAGACTCAAAAGAACACTTGCGAGTTGCGGCAGCTAGAGAACAGGTCGGATTGACGAGTTTAATACTTGGCAACAAAACGATACACAGGCCCCAAAATGAAGCACCAACACTCTGCCTTATTTGCGAACCCGGCCGAGGCTCGTGCGACCGCGCCGCTGGACGCGCGCTCCGCGCTCGAATTCAGCCTGCTCCAGGCCCGCTTCGCCGAGCTCGACCTGTCGCTCGACGCGGAGGCTGGGGTGCTGTGGTGCCGGCTCGCGCCGGACGGCCCCCCGAGCTTCACGCCCTCGATGGTGCGAGAGCTGAACGCCCTTCACCGCATGCTGCGCGCCACGGCGGCGGGGCCGCGCGCCAAGGGCGGCCTGCGCTACTACGTGCAGGGCTCGACCATCCCGGGCATCTACAACATGGGCGGCGACCTCGCCTTCCTGGTGCGCAGCGTGCGCGCCGGCGACCGCGAGGCGGTGCGCGCCTACGCGCTGGGCTGCGTCCAGTCCGTCCACGACATCGCCGTCGGGTTCGACCGGGGCGTGGTGACGGTGGGCCTCGTGCAGGGCGACGCGCTGGGCGGGGGCCTGGAGGCGGCGTTGTGCTGCAACGTCATCATCGCCGAGCGCAGCGCCCGCATGGGCCTGCCGGAGATCCTGTTCAACTCCTTCCCCGGCATGGGCGCGTACAGCTTCCTGTCGCGGCGCGTCGGCATGGCGCTGGCCGAGCGCATGATCCTCAGCGGCGACGTCTACACCGCGACGCAGATGGAGGAGATGGGGCTGGTCGACATGGTGGTCGACGACGGCGCGGGCGAGCAGGCGGTGCGCGACTATGTCGGCGCGCCGGACCGGCTGCACCGCGTGCGCAGCGCCATCTACGGCGTGCGCCAGCGCGTCGCGGCGGTGACGCTGGCCGAATTGCGCGAGGTCACCGAGATGTGGGTGGACCTGACCATGGATCTCGGCCACCAGGACCTGCGGCGCATGGAGCGCCTGCAGGCGGCGCAGTCGCGGCGGATCGCCCCGGCCTCGCCGGAAGCCACCGCGCACTGAACCGTCGGGCTCAGCCCGGCGTGGCGGCCGGGGCGCGCGCGAAGCGCCGCTCCGCCCGCCCGCGATAGGCGTCGATCTCCCGGCCGAGCGCGTCCAGCTCCGTGGCCGAAAGGCGCGCGAAGGCGTCGCGGTCGAGATCCTGGAACCGGTCGCAGCGCCACGCCACCTGGTCGGCGCCCACCGCGCCGGCCGCGCTCTTGAGATGGTGGGCGTGGCGGCGGAAGGCGTCGAGATCGCCGCGCTCGAAGGCGCGGCGCAGGGCGGCGAGCCCCTCTTCGGCCTGTCCGACGAACTGGCGCGACAGCCCGTCCGCGAAGCCCGCTCCCCCCAGCCGCTCCAGTTCCCGCGCCCGGTCCTCGCGCAGCGCGTCGGAGGGGGGCGTCGGCGTCGGCTTGGCGGGACGGGCGACGCTGTCGCGCCCGGACGCGACCTCGTCGATCAGCGCCACGAGGTGGCCGGCCGAGACGGGCTTGGAGGCATAGGCGGCCATGCCGGCGGCGCGGCATTTGCGCTGCATCTCCTCGCTGGCGTCGGCGGTGAGGCCGATGATCGGCGCGGCGCGCCCGCCCAGCGCCTGCACGCGGTAGAGCCGGGCCGCCTCCAGCCCGTTCATGCCGGGCATGTTGACGTCCATGATGACCACGTCGAAGGCGCGCTCGGCCAGCGCGTCGAGCGCCGCCTCGCCGTCCTCGACCAGCTCGACCGCGTGGCCCGCCCCTTCCAGGATGGCCTTGATGACGATGCGGTTGGTGGCGTTGTCCTCGGCGACCAGCAGCGACAGCGGTCGCGCGGCGCGCGCCGGCGTCGGCGGCGGGGCGTCCTCGCCGGCGGCGACGCAGTCATAGGCGAGGCGCGCGGCGCGGCCCAGCGCCGCCGCGTCGGCGCGGCGGGGGACGGCGGTGACGTGGTCGATCGGCAGGCGGGCGAGGAAACCGTCGGCGCGTCCAACGCGCTGGCGCTCGCGCCGGGCTCCT
>NZ_JANCLU010000042.1 GCF_024294805.1 Alsobacter ponti | reverse complement strand
CGCCCCGGCTCCGACCCCGGCTCCCGTCGCCGCGGCTCCTGCCGCCGCCGCGCCTGCTCCCGCGCCCGCCCCGGCCCCGGCCGCCGCGCAGGCCGCCCCGGCTCCGGCGGCCGCCGCTCCGGCCGCGCCGACCGCCGCCGCCCCGGCTCCGGCCGCGCGCGCCCCGGCCGCTCCGGCCCGTTCGGCCGCGCCCGCCGGCCGCGCCGCTCCGGCCGCCGCCCCCGGTCCGTCCGGCCGCGCCGCTCCGCCGGCCGTCGGCCGCCAGGCTCCCGCGCCGCAGCGCACGGGCGGCATGGTGCTGCGCACGCTGACCGAGGAGGAGCGCGACGCCCGCGCCATGGCCCTCGTCGAGGCGCGCCGCCGCGAGGAGGAGGAACGCAAGCAGGCCATCATCGACGCGAAGCTGCGCGTCGAGCGCGAGGCCCGCGAGAAGATCGAGCGCGAGGCCGCCGAGGCCCGAAAGCGCGAGGAAGAAGCCCGCCACAAGCGCGACGACGAAGCCCGCAAGAAGGCCGAGGACGAGGCCAAGCGCCGCCTCGGCGCCTCCGGCGGCGCCGAGCCCGCGCGTCCGCGCGTCGGCGAGGCCGCGACCCCGGCCGGCGTGCGCCGTCCGCTCACTCCCAGCGCCGGCGCGCCGCGCGCCGAGGAGGAGGAGGAGACCAAGCGCATCATCCGTCGGCCCGGCATGCCGACCAAGATCATCACGCCGCCGAAGCCCGACCGCGCCCGCGCCGGCGACGAGAAGCGCCGCGGCCGCCTGACCGTGACCACGGCCACCGGCGACGACGAGGAGCGCATGCGCTCCGTGGCGGCTTTCCGCCGCCGCGTCCAGCGCCTCAAGGGCCACCAGGCCAACGAGCCGAAGGAGAAGATCGCGCGCGAGGTGACGATCCCCGAGACGATCACCGTCCAGGAGCTCGCCAACCGCATGGCCGAGCGCGCCGTCGACGTCATCCGGTACCTGATGAAGCAGGGCCAGATGGTGAAGATCACCGACGTGCTCGACGCCGACAGCGCCCAGCTGATCGCCGAGGAGTTCGGCCACACGGTCAAGCGCGTCGCCGAGTCGGACGTCGAAGAAGGCCTGTTCGACACGCCTGACGTCGACGAGGCCACCGAGTCGCGTCCGCCGGTCGTGACCATCATGGGCCACGTCGACCACGGCAAGACGTCGCTGCTCGACGCCATCCGCCGCACCAACGTGGTCAGCGGCGAGGCCGGCGGCATCACGCAGCACATCGGCGCCTACCAGGTGACGGCCCCCACGGGCGGCAAGGTCACCTTCATCGACACGCCCGGCCACGCGGCGTTCACCGCCATGCGCGCCCGCGGCGCGCGGGTGACGGACATCGTGGTGCTGGTGGTGGCGGCCGACGACGGCGTCATGCCGCAGACGATCGAGGCGATCAACCACGCCAAGGCGGCTCGCGTGCCGCTGATCGTGGCGATCAACAAGATCGACAAGCCGGACGCCAACCCGGACCGCGTGCGCACCGAGCTGCTGCAGTACGAGGTGCAGGTCGAGAGCATGGGCGGCGAGACCCTCGAGGTCGAGGTGTCGGCGACCAAGAAGATCAATCTGGACAAGCTGCTGGACGCCATCAACCTGCAGGCCGAGCTGCTCGACCTGAAGGCCAACGTGGACCGCCCGGCCGAAGGCACCGTGATCGAGGCCAAGCTCGACCGCGGCCGCGGCCCTGTCGCCACCGTGCTCGTCCAGCGCGGCACGCTGCGCACCGGCGACATCGTGGTGGCGGGCTCCGAGTGGGGCCGCGTGCGCGCGCTCGTCTCGGACATCGGCTCCCCGGTGACCGAGGCCGGCCCGTCCGTGCCGGTCGAGATCCTCGGCTTCAGCGGCGCGCCCGACGCGGGCGACCGCGTCGCCGTGGTCGAGAACGAGGCCCGCGCCCGCGAGGTCACCGAGTACCGGCAGAGGCAGCGCCGCGACCGCGCCGCCGCCCGCGCCGGCTCGGCGCGCGGCTCGCTGGCCGACATGATGAGCCAGCTCAAGTCCTCGGGCCGGAAGGAATTCCCTATCCTGGTCAAGGGCGACGTGCAGGGCTCGGTGGAAGCCATCGTCGGCGCGCTCGAGAAGATCGGCAACGACGAGGTCGCCGCGCGCATCGTCCACGCCGGGGCCGGCGGCATCAACGAGAGCGACATCACCCTGGCGGAAGCCTCGGGGGCGGCCATTCTCGGCTTCAACGTCCGCGCCAACAAGGAGGCGCGCGACGCCGCCGAGCGGGCCGGCATCGAGATCCGCTACTACAACATCATCTACGACCTCGTGGACGACATGAAGGCGGCCATGTCGGGCCTGCTCGCGCCGACGCTGCGCGAGGAGCGCCTCGGCGAGGCCCGCGTGCTTCAGGTCTTCGCGGTGTCGAAGGTGGGCAAGGTGGCGGGCTGCCTCGTGCAGGACGGCCGCGTCGAGCGCGGGCAGCACGTGCGACTCATCCGCGACAACGTCGTCATCCACGAGGGCAAGCTGTCGACGCTCAAGCGCTTCAAGGACGAGGTCAAGGAAGTCGCCTCGGGCCAGGAGTGCGGCATGGCCTTCGAGAACTACCAGGACATGCGCGTCGGCGACATCATCGAGTGCTACCGCGTCGAGGAGGTCCGGCGCACGCTCTGAGCGCCGGCCTCGCCCCCTGGGTCTACTCCGGCCCGGACATCGGGACGGCCCGCACCGCGGGCCGCCCGCCATCCCGCAAGAACGCCGCGCCGGTTCGATTCCGGGCGGACGGTGAGCCATGAAGCGACACGACGCACCCCGTACAGGCCCCTCCCAGCGCCAGCTGCGCGTCGGCGAGCTGATCCGCCACGCCATGACCGACATCCTCGCCCGCGGCGACATGCCCGAGCCGGTGTTCGCCCGCGCCTTCGTCACGGTGCCGGAGGTCGGGATGAGCCCCGACCTCAAGCTGGCGACCGTGTACCTGACCCTGCACGACCAGACACTGGAGAAGGACGTGCTGAAGGCGCTGGAGTCGCACCGCAAGATGCTGCGCTCCGAGATCGCCCACCGCGTCAACCTCAAGTTCGCGCCCGACATCCGCTTCCGCATCGACCGCGGCCTCGACGCCGCCGCCCGCATCGACGCGCTTCTGCGCTCGCCGCAGGTGCAGCGCGACCTGCGCGGGCCGGCGGCCGACGACGCCGACACCGACAGCGACTGACCTTCGGCCCTCCCGATGAACGCTCCCCGCAAGAACCGCGTCGACGTGCATGGCTGGATCGTGCTGGACAAGCCGGTCGGCATGACCTCGACCCACGCCGTGTCGGCCGTGCGCCGCATCCTCAACGCCAAGAAGGCCGGCCACGCCGGCACGCTGGACCCGCTCGCCTCCGGCATCCTGCCGCTCGCCTTCGGCGAGGCGACCAAGACGGTGCCCTATGTCGTCGACGGCGAGAAGGCCTACACCTTCACCGTGCGCTGGGGCGTGGAGACCGACACCGACGACAGCGAGGGCCGGCCGGTGGCCACCAGCGACAGGCGGCCGGACCTCACCGAGATCGAGGCGGCGCTGCCGCGCTTCGTCGGGCCGGTGTCGCAGGTGCCGCCCCGCTTCTCCGCCATCAAGATTGCCGGCGAGCGCGCCTACGACCTCGCCCGCGACGGCGAGGCGGTGGAGCTGCAGGCCCGCACGGTCGAGATCCATTCACTGACGCTGGTGGCTCACGACGCCGACAGCGCCACCTTCGCCTGCGAGTGCGGCAAGGGCACCTATGTCCGCGCCATCGCGCGGGACCTCGGCCGCCTGCTGGGCTGCCTCGGCCACGTCACGGCGCTGCGCCGCACCCGTGTCGGCCCGTTCACCCTCGACGACGCCGTCACCTACGCCGAGCTCGAGGCCGCGCCCGAGGCGGCGCACGAGGCCGTGCTCTCGGTGGAGGGCGGCCTCACCGAGCTGCCCTGCGTCGTCGTCTCGCGCGACGCCGCGCAGCGCCTGCGGCGCGGGCAGTCGATCATCCTGCGCGGCCGCGACGCCCCCGCCGAGGGCGGACCGGTCTACGCCGCCTGCGCCGGCGTGGTGGTCGCGGTCGGCATGGTGGAGCGCGGCGAGCTGGTCCCCAACCGCGTGTTCAATCTTCCGCTGTAGCGGCGGCGTCGCCGGCGCGGCCGCCCGCCCCTAGCCTTTCGGCGCGTTTCGTGTATAAGGCGCGCCAAGCCGCTCCGCGCTCCGCGCCGGGCGGTGTTTCGCATGACCGTGCTGGACGACATCCCGGCCCGGCCGCCCGTTTCTCCAGACCAAGGATCATCCCGATGTCGATCACCGCCGAGGCCAAGCAGGCCCTCGTCAAGGAATACGCCACGAAGGCCGGCGACACCGGCTCCCCGGAAGTGCAGGTCGCGATCCTCACGCATCGCATCGCCAACCTGACGGAGCACTTCAAGTCGCACGTCAAGGACAACCACTCCCGCCGCGGCCTTCTGAAGCTCGTGTCCCAGCGCCGTTCGCTGCTCGACTACGTGAAGTCGCGCGACGAGGCCCGCTACCGCTCGCTGATCGAGCGCCTGGGCATCCGCCGCTGATTTGATCCGGCCGGCCGCCTGGCGCGCCGGCCGCGTCCCCGCCGGGGACGCGCGACCACGCCGGCGGCGGGACCTCCCGCCGCTCGCGACGAACGGGCGCTCCGCGCGCCCGGTGCAGGCGTGGCGGCCCAAGCGCCGCCGCATTGTACGCGTATCCGCACGATGGCGCGTCCGTCTCGGAACCGTCACCCGAGGCCGGGGCATGGTGCCCGCGGCCCGAGAACCGGCCAGACCGACCGTTCATGGCAGGATCGCCGGACGCTCGCCGCACGCGGCCGAGCGCCCCGCCGTCTTGCACATGGCGTCGGTTTGGCCAGCAAAGCTGGAAACCACGCTATGTTCGATATTCAACGCGTTGAGCTGACCTGGGCGGGCCGCAAGCTCACCCTCGAGACCGGCCGCATGGCCCGCCAGGCCGATGGCGCCGTCCTCGCCACCTACGGCGAGACCACCGTGCTCGCCACCGTCGTGTCGGCCAAGGAGCCGAAGCCCGGCGTCGACTTTTTCCCCCTCACCGTGAACTACCAGGAAAAGGCCTTCGCGGCCGGCCGCATCCCCGGCGGCTATTTCAAGCGCGAGGGCCGTCCGTCCGAGAAGGAGACGCTGGTCTCCCGCCTCATCGACCGTCCCATCCGCCCGCTCTTCGTCGAGGGCTACCGCAACGACACGCAGGTCGTCGTGACGGTGCTGTCGCATGACCTCGAGAACGATCCGGACGTGCTCGCCATGGTCGCTGCCTCGGCGGCCCTCACGCTCTCCGGCGTGCCCTTCATGGGCCCGGTGGGCGCGGCGCGCGTCGGCTACGTCAACGGCCAGTACCGCCTCAACCCGACGCTGCAGGAGATGGCCGACTCGGCGCTCGACCTCGTCGTCGCCGGCACCTCCGAGGCCGTGCTGATGGTCGAGTCGGAAGCCAAGGAGCTGCCCGAGGACGTCATGCTCGGCGCCGTCATGCACGGCCACAAGGGCTTCCAGCCGGTCATCGACGCCATCATCAAGCTGGCTGAGCGCGCCGCCAAGGAGCCGCGCGATTTCCAGACCCCGGACCACTCCGAGATCGAGAAGCGCATCCTCGCCCTCGTCGAGGCCGACCTGCGCGACGCCTTCACCACGCCGGCCAAGCAGGCCCGCCAGGACAAGGTGGCCGCCGCCAAGGCGAAGGTGCTCGCCGCTCTGTGCGGCGAGGGCGTCGAGAACGCGCTCGACAAGAACCTGGTGGCCACGGTGTTCAAGGACGCCGAGGCCAAGATCGTGCGCTGGAACATCCTCGACACCGGCGCGCGCATCGACGGCCGCGACGTGCGCACCGTCCGCCCGATCGTCGCCGAGGCCGGCATCCTGCCGCGCACCCACGGCTCGGCGCTGTTCACCCGCGGCGAGACGCAGGCCCTGGTGGTCGCCACGCTCGGCACGGGCGAGGACGAGCAGTACATCGACTCGCTCGAGGGCACGTACAAGGAGCGCTTCCTGCTCCACTACAACTTCCCGCCCTATAGCGTCGGCGAGACCGGCCGCATGGGCTCGCCCGGCCGCCGCGAGATCGGCCACGGCAAGCTCGCCTGGCGCGCCCTGCGCCC
This sequence comes from Alsobacter ponti, assembly GCF_024294805.1. Classification (GTDB taxonomy): domain Bacteria; phylum Pseudomonadota; class Alphaproteobacteria; order Rhizobiales; family Beijerinckiaceae; genus Alsobacter; species Alsobacter ponti. The sequence goes on along the minus strand of NZ_JANCLU010000042.1, from coordinate 1,066 downwards.
GATGCTGCCGCAGGCGCACGAGTTCCCCTACACGATCCGCCTCGTCTCCGAGATCACCGAGTCGAACGGCTCGTCCTCGATGGCGACGGTGTGCGGCTCCTCGCTCGCCCTCATGGACGCCGGCGTGCCGCTGCGCGCCCCGGTGGCGGGCATCGCGATGGGCCTGATCCTGGAGGGCGAGCGCTACGCGGTGCTGTCCGACATCCTCGGCGACGAGGACCATCTCGGCGACATGGACTTCAAGGTGGCGGGCACGTCGAACGGCGTCACCTCGCTGCAGATGGACATCAAGATCGCCGGCATCACCGAGGAGATCATGCGCGTCGCCCTCGACCAGGCCAAGGGCGGCCGCCTGCATATCCTCGGCGAGATGGCCAAGGGCCTCGCCGGCGCGCGCGCCGAGCTCGGCCAGTACGCGCCGCGCATCGAGACCATCAAGATCCCGACCGACAAGATCCGCGAGGTCATCGGAACGGGCGGCAAGGTCATCCGCGAGATCGTCGAGAAGACCGGCGCCAAGATCAACATCGAGGACGACGGCACGGTGAAGGTCGCCTCCTCCGACGCGGCCTCGATCACGGCGGCGCTGAACTGGATCAAGTCGATCGCCTCGGAGCCCGAGATCGGCATGATCTACGAGGGCACGGTGGTGAAGACGACCGACTTCGGCGCCTTCGTGAACTTCTTCGGCGCCAAGGACGGCCTCGTCCACATCAGCCAGCTCGCCCCCCAGCGCGTCGCCAAGGTCACCGACGTGATCAAGGAAGGCGACAAGGTGAAGGTCAAGCTGCTCGGCTTCGACGAGCGCGGCAAGGTCCGCCTGTCGATGAAGGCCGTCGACCAGCAGACGGGCGAGGACCTCGACAAGAAGGCCAAGGATCAGCCCGAAGCCGCCGCCGGCGAGTGAGCCGCGACGCATTTCCGAATGAAAGGGCGGCCGCGAGGCCGCCCTTTTTCGTTGGTCGGCGACGCGCGGGCTCTTGACATTAGCAGGAATTTATGCCTATATGGCTCTCGTCCTCACCCGAGGAAGGGGCGTCTGCAGCGTGGCCGATGCGGGTGGGGG
>NZ_JANCLU010000041.1 GCF_024294805.1 Alsobacter ponti | reverse complement strand
CACCTGGGGCCCATCGATCTCCCGCCCGCACCCATCCTGCCACAAACCGAAATACACAGGGGCCCAGCGCAATATGTCCGCGCGTAGCGCGCCCTTATCGGTTTCCCCATTCAGCGCCGCTTCGCGGCAGCATCCATGCGCTAGAATCTGGATATGCCTCCGCTAAGGCTCCGGCATTCCGGGGACAGGCGGACGAGGTCCGCCCTTAGGGCTGACGCTGTGGGACGTCGGGCAGCGCCGCCCATAAGGCGCAGAGAGCGCGGCGCTCAGGCCCCGAGCGCGAAGTCGAGCACGAGCTTGACGTTGAGCGCCACGATGATGGCGGCGATGAGCGCGGCGGTGGCGGTGAGCCAGCGGGGCGCGGCCAGCTCGCCCATTTTCGCCTTGCTGGCGGTGATCGCCACGAGCGGGATGATGGCGAAGGGCAGTTGCAGGCTCAGGATCACCTGGCTGAGGATCAGCAGCTTCGCCGTGCCGCTTTCGCCATAGGCCAGCGTCACCGCCGCCGCCGGCACGATGGCGACGAGGCGCGTCACCAGCCGGCGCAGCCAGGGCGGCAGGCGGATGTCGAGAAAGCCTTCCATGACGATCTGCCCGGCCATGGTCGCCGTGACGGTGGAGTTGAGGCCGCAGCAGATCAGCGCCACGGCGAACAGCGTCGGCGCCAGCGCCGAGCCGAGCAGCGGCGACAGCAGCATGTGCGCCTTCTCCAGCTCGACCACCTCGGTGTTGCCGGTGCCGTTGAAGGCAGCGGCCGCCAGAATGAGGATCGACGCGTTGATGGTGAGCGCGAACATCAGCGCCACGGTGGAGTCGATCGTGGCGAAGGTCATGGCCTGGCGCCGCTCGGCCGGCGTCTCGCCGAAGGCGCGCGTCTGCACGATGCCGGAGTGCAGGTAGAGATTGTGCGGCATCACCGTCGCGCCGATGATGCCGAGCGACAGATACAGCATGTCCGGGTTGGTGAGGATGCGGGTGGTCGGCGCGAAGCCGCGGATCACCTCGCCCCACACCGGGTCCGCCATGGCGATCTGCACCAGGAAGCAGACCGCGATGACGCCGAGCAGCGTGATGATGAACGCCTCGATCCAGCGGAAGCCCTTGTTCTGCAGCCACAGGATGAGGAACACGTCCAGCGCCGTCACCAGCACGCCGATCTCGAGCGGGATGCCGAACAGCAGGTTGAGGCCGATCGCCGTGCCGATGACCTCGGCGAGGTCGGTGGCGCAGATGGCGATCTCGGCGAGCAGCCAGAGCGGCCACGCCACCGCGCGGGGATAGGCGTCGCGGCAGGCCTGCGCGAGGTCGCGCCCCGTCGCCACCGCCATGCGCGCGCACAGATGCTGCAGCACGATGGCCATGATGTTGGACAGCAGCGCGATGAAGAGCAGCGCGTAGCCGAAGCGCGCGCCGCCGGCGAGCGACGTCGCCCAGTTGCCCGGGTCCATGTAGCCGACGGCGACGAGGTAGCCGGGGCCGAGGAAGGCGGCGAGCCTGCGCCAGACAGAGCCGTGGCGGGCGACGGCGACGCTGCGGTGGACGTCGGCGAGCGACGGCTCGCCGCGCTCGCGCCGCCAGTTCGTCAAGGTCGTTTCCGAAGCCGCATTCTCCACGTCGCGTCCTTCGCCGGTTCGCGCCTGCCGCCCAGGATGCGAACGATGCGGTAGTTGCGACTTATTTGCAAGTGGCAACGCAGGCCGCCTTCATCTTAAATATGGGCTGCGATACGGAGTGGGTCGTGAACGTCATCGAAGCCAAATGCCGGGGCAGGGGCATTCGCCTCACCGGCCAGCGCCGCCTGATCGCGCAGGTGCTGTCGGAAGCGACGGACCATCCCGACGCCGCCGAGCTGCACCGGCGCGTCGTCCAGCGCGACGCCGGCATCTCGCTGGCCACCGTCTACCGCACCGTCAAGCGCTTCGAGGCTGAGGGGATCCTGGAGAAGCACGGCTTCCACGACGGCCCGGCGCGCTACGAGCCCACGTCGAAGGCGCACCACGACCACCTGATCGACGCCGACACCGGGCTGGTGATCGAGTTCAAGAACGAGGCGGTCGAGGAGTTGCAGCGCGAGATCGCCCGCCAGCTCGGCTTCGACCTCGTCGGCCACCGCCTCGTGCTCTACGGCCGCCGCCTCAAGGGCAAGGGGCGGGGCAAGAGCAAGGGATGAACCCCGCAGCCCCGAGGCGACGCAATTCGGAAACGGGGTGTTAACGCACGCCAGGGTTTAATCCGACAAGGATCAACCCCGCGAGGTTGTGGCATGCTGTCGCGTCGCACGCTGCTCATCGGCACCGCCTCGCTGGCCGCGACGGCGGCGCGGGCGAGCCGTCACGTGCTGCCGGTGGCGGCGACCACCTCGATCGCGGATTCCGGCCTCGGCCGCTGGCTCGCCGAGCGCTACGAGGCGCTGACGGGCGTCGAGCTGGTGATCCTCTCCAACCCCAGCGAACAGGCGGCGCTGTCGGCCGCCGACGGCCGCGCCCCGGTCGCCATCGTCAACCACCCCGGCGTCGCGGCCAACCTCGTCGCGTCCGGCGTGGCCACGAACGCGCAGCCCTTCATGTCCAACGGCCTCGTCATCGCCGGCCCGCGCGACGACCCGGCGCGCATCGCCGGCATGAGCGACGCCGCCGAGGCGCTGCGCACCGTGGCGCGCGTCAAGGCGCGCTTCGTGTCGCGCGCCGACGGCTCCGGCACCTACGCGGCGGAGCTGCGGCTGTGGAGCGCGGCGCGCATGTCGCCGCCGATCAACCGCGCCGGCTACATCCAGGCCAACATGGGCATGCGCCGCACCATCGACCTCGCCGTCGCGGAGGCCGCCTACGTGCTCACCGACCGCGCCACCTGGCTGGCGCAGGAGCGGCACGGCGACCTCACGGTGCTCGTCGAGGGCCTGCCCGAGCTGGACAACAAGTATTTCCTGCTGCGCATCCCCGCCGCGGCGGAGGAGCCCCGGCGCGCCGCGCTGGCGGAACGGTTCGAGGCCTGGCTGCTCTCCGACGCGGGCCAGCGCGACATCGCGGCGTTCCGCGTCGGCGGCGTCGCGCCGTTCGTCCCGCTGGCGCTGCGCAATTAAGCGATTGCGTTAAGCGCAGCTTGTGGTTGCGTAATCAGCCGGACTGGCGGTCCGGCTCATCACGTGATGTTGTGCATTGCATCATGCGTTGACGGCTTGTTAAAGGGCGTCAACCGATTCGTGGACATCAGACCTGGACAGGCCGTTGGCTCGCTTCTTCTCCCGGTTGCCCGCTCGTCTTCAACGCCGCGGCGCCATTGCCTTCATCGTTCTCGCGCTGGCCGTGGCCGGCGGCCTGTTCGGCCTCGTGATGCTGCACGATGCGCCGGAGGACGTGTCCTATTCCGTCTTCTCCCAGCAGCTCGCCGCCGGGCAGGTGGCGAAGGTGACGGTGGGCGAGGGCGGCCTGACGGTGGTGCGCGCCACCGGCGACAGGCAGTTCGTGCGCCTGCCCTCGGGCCTGCTCGACGCGGCCTATCTCGACAAGCTCGCCGCCTCGGGCGTCGACGTGCAGGTCGGCCGGCAGGAGGGCGAGTTCGCCGGCGTCGTCGGCGCGGTCGCGCCGCTGCTGCTGCTGGCCCTGATCGGCCTGACGCTGGCCTTCCAGTTCGACGTGCGCGGCCGGCTCGCCTGGCCGCCGGTCGCCAAGGCTGTGCCGACGCGCTTCCGCGACGTCGCCGGGCAGGAGGAGACGAAGGCCGAGCTCGCCGAGATCGTCACTTTCCTGAAGGAGCCCGAGTCATTCGCGCGGGTGGGCGCGCGGCCCCCGCGCGGCGTGTTGATGGTCGGCCCGCCCGGCACCGGCAAGACGCTGATCGCCCGCGCGCTCGCCGGCGAGGCGGGCGTCGCCTTCATGGCGGTCGCCGGCAGCGAGTTCTCGGCCGCCTTCGTCGGCGTGTCGAAGAACCGCGTGGCGCGCCTGTTCAAGGAGGCGCGCAAGCGCGCCCCGTGCATCCTGTTCATCGACGAGATCGACTCGCTCGGCAAAAAGCGCGGGGCCGGCGGCTCGGCCGCCGACCGCGAGTACGACACCACGCTCAACCAGCTGCTCGTCGAGATGGACGGCTTCCAGGGCTCGGACGGCGTCATCGTGGTCGGCGCGACCAACCGCACCGACGTGCTCGACCCCGCGCTGCTGCGCCCCGGCCGCTTCGACAGGCACGTCCATGTCGGCCTGCCCGACGTCGGCGGCCGCGAGGCGATCCTGCGCGTCCATGCCGCCAGGGTGAAGCTCGGCCCGGACGTCGACCTGCGCACCGTCGCCAAGGGCACGCCCGGCTTCTCGGGCGCGGAGCTCGCCAACCTCGTCAACGAGGCGGCCGTCCACGCCGCGCGCGTTGGCGCGGACGCCGCCACGATGGAGCATTTCGAGCAGGCCCGCACCAAGCTGCTGATCGGGCTCGAACGCCGCAGCCTCGTGCTGGACGACGACGAGCGCCGCCTGGTCGCCGTCCACGAGGCCGGCCACGCGCTGTGCGCGACGCTGCTGGCGGCCGCCGACCGCGTCCACTCCGCCACCATCGTGCCGCATGGCGGCGCGCTGGGCATGGTGATGCGCCTGCCGGAGAAGGACCGGCTGTGCGTGCCGCTCGACAAGCTGCGCGCCGACCTCGTGGTCGCCATGGGCGGCCGCGCCGCCGAGGAGGCCGTGTTCGGCAAGGACAAGGTGACGACCGGGGCCGCCGCCGACATCTCCTTCGCCTCGGACCTCGCGGTCCGCATGGTGTCGGAGTGGGGCATGAGCCCGCGCCTCGGCATGATCAAGATCGAGAAGGGCGACCGCGACCTGCCGCTCGAGGCGCAGGACGAGGTCCGCAACATCGTCGACGACGCCTATCGCGCCGCCCGCGCCATGATGGACGAGCGCCGCGTGGCGCTGGACCGCCTCGCCGAGGAGCTGCTGCGCCGCGAAACGCTGAACGGCGACGAGGTGCGCCAGCTCGTGGCCGAATCCGCCGCCCCCGCCGACGCCTCGCTCCGCGCCGCCTGAGCCGTACGGCGGACCTCAGTCCGCCCGTCCCCGGAACCCCGCAGCGTGAGCGGAGGGGTGTCCGGGGTCTAGCGCATGGATGCTGCCGCGAAGCGGCGCTGCATGAGCCTTTTCATATAGCCGCGCTGACGCGCGACATGTTGCGCTGGACCCCGGACATGCCTCCGCCAAGGCTCCGGCATTCCGGGGACGGGCGGGCCGGTGGCCCGCAAAAGGGAAAACGGCGGACGCCAGTCCGCCCCCGTTCCCGGAACCCTAAGGGCGGACCTCAGTCCGCCCTCCCGTTCCCGGAACCCCGCAGCGTCAGCGGAGGGGTGTCCGGGACCCAGCGCATGGATGCTGCCGCGAAGCGGCGCTTCATCAGTCTTTTCCGTAAGGACGCGCTGACGCGCGACATGTTGCGCTGGACCCCGGACCTGCCTCCGCCAAGGCTCCGGCATTCCGGGGACGGGCGGACTGGCGTCCGCCCTTTGGGGGTGCGAGGGGACTGGCGTCCGCGCTTCGCGCTGACGCTGCCGGGCTCCGAGGACGGGCGGACGATGTCCGCCCTTTGGAGTTGCGGGTGGAGCCCGCCGTCTCGGGAACTGTCGCCGGTTTCCTATCTCCCCGCAGGCCCGAATTTACGGCGTCCGCCGATCCTGTTCCGGCGGGCGGGCGGCGTCGAGTTCGGGGGTCAGCACCACGCTCTCCTGCTCGTTGGGGTCGGTGCGCGAGATCACGGCCGTGCAGGGCTCTGTCCGGCTGGGGTTGTAGGGCAGATGCGGCACGCCGGCGGGGATGTAGATGAAATCGCCCGCGCGCGCCTCCATGTGCTCGGCGAGGCCTTCGCCGTACCACATGCCCGACACGCCGCTCAGCACGTAGACCGCCGTCTCGTGCGCCTCGTGGAAGTGCGCCCTGGCGCGGCCGCCCGGCGGTATGACGACGAGCTGCATGTGCAGGCCTTGCGAGCCCACCGTCTCGGCGGAGATCGCCGCCGCGTAGGTCAGGCCCTGCTTGCCGGTGAAAGGCTGCCCGGCGCGCACCACGCGGCACTCGGGACGGGACAAGGCGTCGGCGACGGTTTCGGCGGTCATGCGCAACTCCCTCGCGCCCGTTGTCGCCGCCGAGTGTCGTGCAGGCCCGGCGAGGCCGCAAGCGCGGGCTCGGCCATGGGCGGCGTCGCTTGACAGCGCCGGGTCCCATCTGTGAACTCGGCGGCCCATGCCATATCCCGCCTTGCCCGGTCCCCCGCCTGCCTCGCCTCGTCGGCGGGAGAGATGAGCATGGAACCCGGCGCGCCAGCTCCCGGCGCGGACGCCGCCGCGCCGCCTTTTCCCAGCTTCCGGGAGGCGCTCGCCGTGTGGGCCCGCGTCGCGGCGCTGTCGTTCGGCGGCCCGGCGGGCCAGATCGCCGTGATGCACCGCATCCTCGTCGACGAGAAGCGCTGGATCTCGGAGCGGCGGTTCCTGCACGCGCTGAACTACTGCATGCTCCTGCCCGGGCCGGAGGCGCAGCAGCTCGCCACCTATGTCGGCTGGCTGCTGCACGGCGCGAAAGGCGGGCTGGCCGCCGGGCTGCTGTTCATCCTGCCCGGCGTCGTGGCGATCATGGCGCTGAGCATGATCTACGCGGCGTTCGGCCACGTGTCCGCGGTGGCGGCGCTGTTCTTTGGGCTCAAGGCGGCGGTGCTCGCCATCGTGCTCCAGGCGCTGGCGCGGGTCGCGTCGCGCGCCCTGACCAACCGCCTGATGGTCGCGCTGGCGGCGCTGTCCTTCGTGGCGATCTTCTTCTTCCGCGCCCCGTTCCCGCTCATCGTGGCGGGGGCGGGCGTGCTCGGCTTCGCCGCCGCGCGGGCGGGCCTCGCCGGCCCGTCGGCCGGCCACGCGGCCGGCGCGTCGGCCCGGCCGGAGGGCGGCTACGTGCTCGACGACGAGCGGGGGGAGGGGCGCGGCGACCCCGCCAGGGCGCGGTGGGTGGCCCTGCTATTCGCGGTGCTGTGGGCGGCGCCGGTCGCCGCGCTGGTCCTCGCGCTCGGACCCGACGACGTCTTCAGCCGCATCGCGCTGTTCTTCTCCAAGATGGCGGTGGTGACGTTCGGCGGAGCCTACGCGGCGCTGGCCTACGTGGCGCAGCAGGCGGTGGAGAACTATGGCTGGCTCGCCGCCGGCGAGATGCTGGACGGGCTCGGCATGGCCGAGACGACGCCCGGCCCGCTCATCATGGTGCTGCAGTTCGTGGGCTTCATGGCCGCCTGGCGCGACCCCGGCGGGCTGCCGCCTTGGGTGGCCGGCGTGGCCGGCGGGCTCATCGCCACCTGGGTCACGTTCACGCCGTGCTTCCTGTGGATCTTCCTCGGCGCGCCCTACATCGAGGTGCTGCGCGGCAACCGCGCGCTGGCCGGCGCGCTCTCGGCCATCACCGCCGCGGTCGTCGGCGTCATCCTCAATCTCGGGCTGTGGTTCGCCATCCACGTCGTGTTCAGGCAGACCCGGCCGGTGGAGGGCCTCGGCGCGTCCTTCGACGCACCGGTGCTCTCCAGCGTCGACCCGTGGGCGCTGGCGCTGTCGGCGGCGGCGCTATGGGCCACGTTCCGCCTGCGGCTCGGCATGCTGACGGTGCTGGCCCTCTGCTCCGCCGCCGGCCTCGCCCTCCACCTCGCCGGGCTGGTGGGGTAGAACCGGCCGTTTCCCTTAGGGCGGACGAACGTCCGCCCGTTCCCGGAGCCCCGCAGCGTAGCGGAGGGGGATCCGGCAACTGTATTTTTCGGTCAAGCGGATCGGTAGTCCTTCTGGTCTCGGAGCATGGCGTTGAGGGTGATGA
>NZ_JANCLU010000040.1 GCF_024294805.1 Alsobacter ponti | reverse complement strand
TCCTACACCGACGTGGTCGGCAACGCCGGCACCGGCGGCAGCGACACGGTCGCGATCGACACGAAGAACCCGACGGTCACCGTGAACATCGTGGACAGTTCACTGAACGATAGCGACACCAGTTCGGTGGTGACATTCACGTTCTCGGAGACGCCGGTTGGCTTCAGCGCCGCTGACCTGACGGTCGTCGGCGGGACGGTGTCGGGCCTTGCAGTGGATCCGTCCGACCCGTCGGGCAAGACGTGGACGGCGACGTTCACGGCGCAGGTGGGTTATAACGGAACGGGGTCAGTTTCAGTGCTCGCTGGCGGTTACACAGACACGGCGCTCAACCTGGGCGGTGCTGGTTCGGATAGCGTCACGATCAACACCACCAGTCGCGTGGCACCCACCGACATCTCACTTGTCACCGCGGCACCTAGCGGAGACGTCAACTTCAACAACTATGCCTTTTCTGGAACCCTGTCGGCAACGGACCCTGACACCGGCGCGATTTCGTACAGTATTGTGTCGCAGTCAGTATCGGGCACCTTTTCAATCAGCGGGTCGACTTTGTCGGCATCAAGTCTCGGCGCGAACAAAGACTACAGTATTATTATCCAAGCTACGCAGGTGGGGGATCCTGTCGGCGTCAATAGGCAGGAAACGTTCCATATCATCACAGGTACGAATGGAAACACGAGTGACTCACTGAGCGGTGTCACGGGCGACGATATCCTCTATGGAAATCAGGGCACTGACGTGCTCGTGGGCCTCGGAGGAAACGATCAGCTCTTTGGGCAAACGGGAGATGATATACTCGACGGCGGGGCTGGCCGCGATACCTTGTATGGCGATGCCGGCAATGACACTTTCCGGTTCCTTTCCCCATCTGATGGAGGTGATGTAATCGGGGACTTTGAAGCCGCAACGAATACTACGACAGTCGATCGGCTGCAATTTGATGTTGTTCCGAGCAGTAACGGTGGTAGTGCGTTTTCTATCGGCGACAACGACACGTTCGTCGAAAACTTCAAGAGTGGGAGCAACGCCGCAATAAACGTCGCCGGGACCGAAGTTGCTGTGAAAAATGATGCTTCCGTAACCTCGGCGAATATCCAGTCCGTGATAGACGGCTACACTAACATAACCGGAGGAGCCATCTTTGTGATGCTCGATGCAACGCTGGGCCATGCGGTAGTGTATTATGATAGCAACCCAAGCGTGGGAGGGGGAGCAGTTTTGATCACAGAGTTGTCGAACATCACGACGCTGTCCGCATTGAACAACATCAACACAGGGGACTTCCAGTTTATCTAATCTGTTTGGTGCAGAGGGGAGGGCGCTGAACCGCGCCCTCCTTTTTCATTCCCGGCGGGAGCCTTCTGCATGACCCAGGCTTAAAGCGCTGTTTTGTTTTGAGACAAGCTGCTCACGACGAACAGTGTTCGCCAGAGGAAGCAACATCCCCGTTGCTGGCGAGGCGATCGGCTCGCACCAGACGATCGTCGATGGCGGGGCCACGCTGGAGTTTAAGGCGGCGGCGTCGATCGCGGTCGATCTGGGCCAGGGCGTCGGCACGCTGGCGCTGGGTGACAGCGCCGACTTCACCGGCATCGTGAAGGATTTCGGCGCCGGCGACGCCCTGGAGCTGGCCGACATCGACTTTGCCAGCGCCTCGTGGTCGTTTGCCGCCAACCAGACCGGCACCGGCGGCGTGTTGACGCTGGTGGACGCCGACTCGGCCACCAACCTGGTGCTGCAGGGCCTCTACGATCCGGCGCAGTTCAGCCTGACGGCCGACGATGTGGGCCACACGCGGGTCACCTATCACGATCTCATCGTCTGACGCACTGAGGTCGGTCATTGGAGGGGAGGGTGCCGCGTGTGCCCTCCCTTCTTTTTTACGGGCGCTTAAAACGGTTCCGGACACACGACGGGCCGGCTTGGCGCAAGATGCCGAAAGCAAACTATAATTAAAAGGTGCTCCGCGCTGGCGCGGCTCGGCTTTCTTGGTGATCGTGACAATGGGGCCTTTCCGATGACCGACCGAGCGAGCGAAGCCGAGGACGATGCAGGGCTCGAGGAACTGCGACTTGTGGCGGACCACCTGGAAGCGGCACGATCCGCCGCACTCAAGGCCGGCGTGCCGGCGTGGCGGGTCACCGAAGTGTCACTGATGTGGGCGGTCGGCCGCGCTTTCGATGCCGACCCCGACGGCTTTGGCGATGACCTCATCCGGATTGTCTCGGACGTCGTGCGCGGCTGACGCTGGCCTGCTCAGGTATCGCTGATGGGAGCGGCGGACGCCCCCACTTCTCCACTTCCGTTCCTCTCGCCCTGATCAGATCCCGGCCCGGATGGCCGCGCCGGTGCGGCCGTTGAACCACCTGACCTTGCATGGGTCGCTGGGTCCGAGCCCGACCGGCTGGCCTGGCGCCAGCTCGATGTCGGGGGAGACGAACGCGGTCACCAGGGTGGCGCCGATGTCGGCCCGCACCAGGCTGCGCGACCCCAGGAACTCGACCGTCCGCACCGTCCCCAGGAGGGGCGCGGTGTCGGCCGGTTCGACCGCAAGGTATTCGGGGCGGATGCCGGCGCACAGGGGGTCAGGAGCGTCGGGCAAAGTGTCAGGCAACGGAATGGACACGCCGGCGGCCCTCAGACGACCATCCAGGGGTTCGCCTTCGAAAATATTCATGCCCGGCTCGCCCAGGAAGCGCGCGACGAAGAGATTGGCCGGCCAGTCATAGAGATCGCGCGGCGCGCCGACCTGCTCGATGCGTCCGGCCGACATCACCGCGATGACGTCCGACAACGTCATGGCCTCGCCCTGATCGTGGGTGACGTAGAGCATGGTCGCCCCGAGACGCTGGTGAAGATCCTTCAGTTCCGAGCGCATCTGGACCCGCAACTGCTGATCAAGGTTGGAGAGCGGCTCGTCCAGGAGATAGACCGTCGGGGTGCGGACCATGGCGCGTCCAAGCGCGACGCGCTGGCGCTGGCCCCCTGAAATCTCGCGCGGGACGCGGTCGAGGAGTTGGTCGAGGCCGAGCATCGCCGCGGCGTCGCGCACCTTGCGCGTCACGTCCTCATTGCTCATCCGCCGTCGTCTGGCGCGCAGCGGAAACGCGATGTTCTCAAAGACCGTCAGGTGCGGGTAGAGCGCGTAGGACTGAAACACCATGGCGATGTCGCGCTCGGCCGGGGGCATGCTGGTGACGTCGCGATCGCCGATCAGGATCCGCCCTTCGCTCGGCAGCTCGAGGCCGGCGATCATCGCCAACGTCGTGGACTTTCCGCAGCCGGAGGGGCCAAGCAGGGTGACGAACTGGCCAGGTTCGATGGTGAGGTCGACGTCGGCCACCGCCGTGACCGGACCGAAGCGTTTGGCCACGCCGGCAAAGCGCACCGAGCGCGCCGAGTGACCTGGACGAAGGCGAGGGGGGCTGGGCATGTGACGGTCTAGCCTTTGACGGAGCCTTCCGCGAAGCCGCCGATCAGGTAGCGGCGAAAGACGAGAAAGAGAACGACGGGCGGAAGCGTCGCCACGACGACGCCGGCCATCAGCGCGCCCCAGTCTCGCCCATGAAAGCCCTGGAAGAAGATCAGCGCGACCGGCAAGGTGCGCAGGTCTGGCGATTCCAGCATCGTGGTGGCGGTGATGTAATCGTTCCAGGAGTAGAGAAAGCCGAAGGCCGCCGCCGACAACAGGGCCGGACGCGCGCCGGGCAGGATGACCTTCCAAACCGCTTCCAGCCTGGAATAGCCGTCGACCAGCGCGGCTTGCTCGAGTTCGCGCGGGACGCCGGCGAAATGCGCCCGGGTCATCCACACGGCGAAGGGCATGACGTGCGCCGCATAGAGGATCGGCAGGGCGAGGCGCGTATCAAACAGGCCGAGTTTGACGAAGGCGATCTGGGTGGGCAGCAGCAGGGCATAGCCGGGGATGGCCATGACGCCCATGAACAGGACGAGGAGAGCGCGCTTGCCGAAGACGGGGTAGCGAACCAGGGCATAGCCCGCGACCGCGCCAACGAGCACCGCGGCGGCCACGGCGCCGAGCGCGTAGATCGTGCTGTTCAGAAAACTCCAATGGACGCCCTCGGCCAGCAGCCGGCGAAAATGGACCAGCGTCGGCTCGTCGGGGATCCAGCGCGGCGGCACGGCGAAGATGTGGTTGTCGGACTTGAGCGACGTCGACAACGCCCACAGGAGCGGACCCAGCACGATGATGGCTGCCAGGCTGCTTGCGACGAGAAGAGCGGCGCGCGCGATGACCTTCATGCCTCGCCGCCTTTGCGTCCGCCGAGCAACTGGATGTAGCCGACGATGAGAAGGAGGTTGATGAGGAACATGACCACGGCGATCGCGTTTCCGCGCCCCTGGTCGAGTTCGACGAAGCCTGTGATGTAGAGTTGGTAGCCCAGCGTCGTGGTCGATCGGATCGGCCCCCCGGAGGTCAGTCCGATGATGACCTGGACCTCGTTGAAATAGCTGATCGTCAACATCGACAGGACGATCAAAATCGACGGGGCCAGCAGGGGCAGTGTGATCTTCGTGAACCTCTCCACGACGGACAGTCCGTCGACGGAGGCGGCGCGATAGAGGTCTTTCGGGATCTGGCCCAGGCCGGCCGAGAGGATGATCGCCGCGAACGCGAAGGTTCGCCAGACGGCCACCGCAATGACCGTCGGCATGGCCCAGGCCGGGTCCGACAGCAGGTTCACCGGCGGGATGCCGAAGACGGCGAGGATGCTGGCGAAGAGCCCGCCTGGCGAGGGCAGAAGGATCCATTTCCACAGGAGGGCGACGACGATCGGACTCATCGCCCACGGAACGAGCAGGATCGTCAGCAGCAGCCGTCCGCGCGGCCCGAGCTCCCGCACGGCCAGCGCCGCCAGCAGCGCCAGCGGAACAGCGAGGGCAAGGGCGCCGAAGGTAAAGGCGAGCGATCGACCGATCGCCTGCCAGGTGATCGGGTCGGAAAAGAGCGCGGAGAAGTTGGAAAGCCCGACAAAGCCTTCGTCGGCGAAGAAGAAGATCCGCCGCAGGCTGGAATAAAACCCAATGAAGGCGGGCACGATGTGGACGGCGACGATCACCGCCACCGCCGGGCCGACGAGCGCGGTGCCGACGCGGCGCGAAGCCCGTGCGGCCTGCTCGATCGACCGCGCGCTCGCGCCCGCCAGTTTGATTGGAACCACTGTCATTGTGTCTGGACCGATCGGCTACCAGCCGAGCGTCGACTTCGCCCGAGCGAGGATCGGCTCGACTTTCTCATCCGTGCCGATGATCTCCTGCAGCGAGGTGTTGAGCACGTTGAAGAGCTTGGTGATGTCGGGAACGCGCTGGGGAAAGACGAACGCGCCGTCGCCGGACAGCAGCTTGAAGAAGGCCGCGGTGACGGCGGCGTCGGACGTGTTGAACCAGGGGTCTGACATGACGGAGCGACGGTCCGGAATGAGGCTCGCCTCCTTCGCCCATTTCATCGATGCCGCGGGAGAGAACATCGATTCCAGGAACGCGACGGCGGCCGCCTTGTTCTGGGAGGTGGAGGCAAGCCCGACCGTCCAGTACGGGCCAAGCAGCACGGCCGGAGGACGACTGCCGAACGACGGCCACGCCGAGACCGCCAGTTCCTTCGGATCGTAGCCGGCTGCGATTTTCTGGTACTGCTGAAAGCGAGGGGCGAAGGCCTGCGCCATGGCGAAGCGGCCGGCGGCAAACTGGTCCTGGATGTCGTCGCCCATCGCATTGAGGAGCGTCTTGGAGACGGCGCCGCGGGCCACGAGGTCGCGCACGGTTTTGGCCGCCTCGACCGCCTCGGCGCCGGTCAGATCGATGCGACCTGTCGCCGGATCGAAGATGGACGGTCCGAAGCCGGACATGACATTGACGAGCGCGGAGACGCTGTTGTCACTGGTCGGCAAGCCCAGGCCGATCCGTGTCCCCTTCGTCAGTTTGCCCGCGACATCGACAAAGGCAGTCCAGCCGAGCGGCGGCGCCTCCAAGCCGATCTCGCGCAGCGCATCCTTTCGATAGAAGATGATCTGCGCCGGCGAGGGCCAAATTGGCAGCGACACGCGCTTGCCGTCGAACACGGATTTCTGGGTGAAGACGTTGAACATGTCGGGCAGCGCCTGCTGCCGGAATTCGGGCGACAGCTCGGTGTTCAGATCGGCGAGGCCGCCGCGATCGACGACGAGGCTCAGGAAGGTGTCGCGCAGCCACACGAGGTCCGGCGCTCGCTTTTGGGCGACGGCGGCCACGAACTTGGTCTCGAGTTCCTGGAAGGGCTGCGACTCGACGACGACCTTCACCTTGCTCTTCGCCTGAAAGTCGTCGATCAGCGCCTTGAACACCTTTTCGCGCGGAGATTGCCCCTCGGCGCTCATGAAGGTCCAGATGCGGATGCTGTCGGCGGATTGCGCCCCAGCCCGCCCGCCGAGGAACGGCAGGGCGACGCCCGCGGCGAGTGCGCCCTGGAGTGCCGACCGCCGGTCGATCGCGTCGTACCGTGTTTGTCTCATGGATCCCTCCCTGGGTGAGTCGTCGATCACCTGAACTTGTCAGACTACTTTCTTCTTCTGCGACATCAGCTCTTGAGCGAACTGAGCAGCCGCGCGCGGCCGTTGAGCAAGTGTCGCCGGAGAGCCTGTCGTGCGAGGTCGGGCCGACGTTCAGCGATCGCGGCGATGATCTCGCCGTGCTCGACCTCGATGATCTCGCGACGCTCGGCGAGCGACAGGATCCGTCGTTCGCGACTGAGACGTGACCAGCGAAAGATATGCGACGCAAGCGCTCTGACAGCGTCGAGCAACTTGGGATTTTGGGCGGCGACGGCGAGGGCTTCGTGAAACGCCGCGTCTTCCGACTCGCCCGTGCCTTCGCGCAATCTTTCCATCAACGCGTTCTGGGCCGAGCGCATTTTGGCCAGATCCGCCTCGCTCCGCCGCTCGGCGGCCAGAGCGGCCACCTCGCTTTCGAGGGCGACGCGAACCTCGTGCCACTGGATCAGGTCCTGGACGGAGTCGATGGCCGACAGGCGAACCATCTCGGCGGGGGCGCTGCGCGCGGTGAACGTGCCGGAACCGCGTCGCGAGACGGCGCGACCCTCGGCCCTCAACCGCGAGAGCGCATCGCGGATGCTGCTGCGCGACAATCCGAGCCGCTCGACGAACTCGCTTTCGGACGGGAGGCGCGCGCCCTCCGGCAGATCCTCGCGCTCGATATACGAGAGCAAGTGCCTGTAGGCGGCGTCGGCTCGGCTTTCGTGATCGCTGGCCATCATCGTTGACGAGATCAAAGTTATCGGACTAATAAGAAGTAGTTCGATAACTAGGTGCTGGCAAGAGCCGACTGCGGAAGGACCGGAAAAAATGGCGGGCATGACAGGCACGCGGCCAGGGAGCCGGATCGCCAAGGTCGACATTCACGAGTTCCGCTACACGGTCGATGGCCTGGGCGTCGACGAGAGTGGCAATCGCTGCGCCATGAAGGGCGCCGTCAGCGAGTTGAAGGCGTTCGCCCTCTCGGTCGAAACGGTCGATGGCGAGCGGGGCGAGTACTGCTCGGTCCACAGCGGCAAGAGCGGCGCCATGGTCGGGCAGGTCCGCGCACTGGCGCCGCACGTGCTCGGCATGGACGCCGAGGCGCGCGAGGCTGTCTATAACAAGCTCAAGCGGCTTCATCGCCATTTCATGGCGGTCGGGCATTCGGCCATCGACATCGCCTTGTGGGATCTCGCCGGCAAATCGGCGGGCAAGCCAGTCTGGCGGATGCTCGGCGGCTACCGGACGCGCCTGCCCACCTACGCCAGTACGCTCAATGGTGGGAGGCACGGCGTGCTCGAGAGCAAGGAAGCCTACGGCGACTTCGCCGAGCAGTGCCTCGCGCGAGGCTACCGCGCCTTCAAGATCCACGGGTGGGGCGAGGGCAACGCCCGCGAGGAGGCCGACAATCTCCTTCACTGCGCGCAGCGTGTCGGCGGCCGGATGACGCTGATGTACGACGCGGCCAGCGAACTGAAGACATTCGCTGACGCCGTCTATGTCGGGAAGGCCTGCGACGAGGCGGGATACGCCTGGTACGAGGACCCTTTCATGGACGCCGGTTGGTCTCCGCACGCCGCGCGCCAGCTCAAGGAGCATGTCCGCACCCCCTTGCTGTTGACCGAGCACGTGCGCGGCCTGGAGCCGAAGGCGCCGTGGGTGACGGAGCGGGCGACAGACATTCTGAGAACCGACCCGGACTACGATATGGGCATCACGGGCGCCATGAAGATCGCCCATCTCGCCGAGGCGTTCGGGCTCGACTGCGAGATCCATGCTGCGGGCCCCTCGCAGCGCCACTGCATGGCGGCGATCCGCAACAGCAACTGGTACGAATTGTCGCTGGTTGCGCCGGGGGTCAGGAACCCGGTGCCGCCGGTTTTCGGGTCCGGCTATTCCGACGACCTTGAGGCGATCGGCGAGGACGGCTGCTTCCCGGTGCCCGACGGTCCCGGGCTGGGCGTCGAATATGATTGGGACTTCATCACGCGCAATCGCACGGCGCTCGACACCTTCTCGATGCCCCGCTGAGCCGACGACCATTCATGCGGATCTGGGATTACATCATCGTCGGCGGTGGGTCGGCTGGCTGCGTACTTGCCAACCGCCTGTCAGCTTCGTCCGCCAACCGGGTGCTTCTCCTGGAGGCAGGAGAGGATCATCCTCCCGGAACAGAACCGGATGAAATCAAGGACGTCTATCCGTATCGCGCGTCTTTCAATCCTAAGTACCAGTGGCCTGGGCTCAAGGTTTATTTCGAGCCAGTGCCGCACAATGACTTTGACCGCCCGCCGTTATGCTCCTATGGACAGGCCCGTATCATGGGTGGCGGCTCGAGCATCAACGGCGAGCTCGCCAACCGAGGTACGCCTGACGACTACGACGAATGGGCCTCTCTCGGCGCGCGGGGGTGGGACTGGACCTCTGTCATTGCCTATTTTCGCCGCCTTGAGTCGGATCTCGATTTTCACGGGCCCCTCCATGGCGACGATGGCCCAATCACCATCAGCCGCGTTCCACCCGAGCAGTGGCCGGGCTTCACACGAGCAGCCGCCGAGGCGTTTTCGAGCGCCGGATATCGCAACATCGAAGACCAGAACGCCTGCTTCGAGGACGGGTGGTTTCCGATGGCTCTGTCCACCAACCGTCGCCAGCGCGTCTCGGCAGCCATGGGTTATCTCGACGCCACGACCCGGCTGAGATCCAATCTCGAGATCCGGCCGCGCGCGACGGTCACGAGCCTCGTGATGGAGGGAGCCCGCGCCATTGGGGTCGAGGTGAACGGTGAGGTGGTGCGCGGCCGTGAAATCGTCCTGGCGGCCGGCGCGTTACGCTCGCCGGCCCTGCTGCTGCGTGCCGGCATCGGGCCGGCATCCGATCTGCGGCGGGTCGGCATCGAGGTCCTGTGCGACCTCCCGGGTGTCGGAGCCAATCTTCAGGAGCACCCCTCGCTCGCCATGTCGGCGTGGATCAAGCCGGGCTTTCGAATGGGAGAGACACCACGGCGCCACGTGCAGATGGCGTTGCGGTACACATCCGATGAAAGCGGGCGGCCGGCAAATGACATGTTCACGGTCGTGGTCGCCAAGTCCGCTTGGCATCCGATCGGCCGGCGTCTCGGCTCGCTCTTCACCTGGATCAACAAGCCGTATTCCCAAGGGTGGGTCCGGCTTGTCTCTCCCGACGCGCGTGTCGACCCGGAGATCGCCTTCCAGCTCCTTTCCGACGAACGCGACCTCGCCCGCATGAAAGCAGCCTTCAAGCGGATGGCGGCCTTTTTCACGGCCCCTGAGTTGCAAGCGGCTGCCCGCGATCCCTTTCCGGTCCGGCACGGTGCCATGGCCGCGATGGTCGGTGCGATCACCTGGCGCAATTGGCTGCTGACGATCGGGCCGGCGCTGCTCATGGACGGCCCGCAAGGCCTGCGCCGCATGGTCGTCGACAGGTTCCTCGCCCCCGGGTACAGGCTCGGCGCCGTGCTGGCTGACGATCAACTCCTGGAAGCAGCGGTGCGCAAGTTCACGATCGGCGGATGGCACGCTTCGGGCACATGCAGGATGGGTCATTCGAGCGATCGCGGCGCGGTGGTCGACGCCAGTTCCGGACGCGTCATCGGTGTTGAGGGTCTCAGCGTGGTCGATGCTTCCGTGATGCCGACGGTGCCGCGCGCCAACACCAATCTCCCCACAATCATGATCGCTGAAAAGATGTCCGACGCCATCATGTCGCGGAACTCCAGCTAAGGATCCCGTCGCTGGCATCGAGGTTCAATTCGGTTCGCAGATCGTTGTTGATGGCTATCGTCGTGTAACGGGCGGGACCGTCAATAGCCATCGTGAGACGGCGGGTCAGGCGCTCACGCACGCCGCATTCTTCGTCACGTGCCGCTTCAGCAAACTCGGACCTCCGGCACTGTCGACGACCTGCTGATGATCGCGCCCGCGACGTTGGAATTGCGTGTACCGGGATCTGTCCGTCGCCGATCCTGCTCGCTGCGCACTCTGAGCAGGATCCCACCTAGGACGGTTCGAAGGTCGGCTAGCCTTGCTGCGGCTCGTCCGATTTTGGCTTTGGCGTCGCTGCCGATAGCTGGGCTTTGGCCGCCTCGGCTTCGTCGTACGCGTCAGCGCGCTCCTTCCAGTCACCGGCTAGCTTCAAGAGGGCGGCGCGTGCAACGGGGTCCTTCGCGCGCTGAGCGCGTAGAAGGTACCGCTCGGCATGAATTCGCGATTTATTCGGCACGCGCGAGGTCCCCAACCGGTTTCCGAAACGCGCAGCAGCGGGGGCGGGTTCCAAATCGAACTCGTCACCGCTTGCATGGCGATGAGCCGCAGCAAATTGAACTTGCCCTGCTGACGTACTGTCCGGGCTTCCCGATGGCCGGACGTGATCTCCCGACCCCGGAGACTTGCGGCGGCTCCTTGGCTTGTGGGGCCGCCGCCATTTCGCCGGCTCGATCATCCTCCCTGGGCGATGATCCGCAGCATCATGAATATGCCGAGACCGACGTAGGCGAGTGCGATCAGGGCGAGCATCGTCAAGGCAAGGACCCCAGAGCGGTCCAAGGGATGATGTGTCTCGGGTCGAGGCGTCTCAAATCGAAAATCAGGCAATGGTCTCATGCAAGCACTCGCGACAATACCGCAACTCAGCGGGGGAGCAATCATTGACCGGTCCAGATCAGAAGACGCCGCCCAGCCGGGTAAAATGAACACTCAACGCTTTTACGACATAACAATGTGACCATCAACTTCGATCTCAAATTGCAGCCACACGCTTACTCTGTGCATTCTTTATATCGTTGTTTGACGAATTGTCATCCACAGTGAGTGTAATTATCAACTTCCTGTTCCTCCCTTCGAGAGAGAAAGGAATAGGCGCGGTCGCCAGTGCAAAAAAGGCGGGCTATTTGCCACGGCGCAGAAAGCCAGCGCGACGCAGGCGGCGCAGCAACAGCACGCGGCAAACATCAATGCCTCGCTCAGTGAGCTACTCCCCGATCCTTGGACAGATTCCCGGCTGGTTTAAGCTACTCTGCGGGTCTGCTGATCGGTTTCAATGG
>NZ_JANCLU010000003.1 GCF_024294805.1 Alsobacter ponti | reverse complement strand
CGTCGCCTTGGTGAGCCATTACCTCACCAACTAGCTAATCGGACGCGGGCCAATCCTTCGGCGATAAATCTTTCCCCATAAGGGCTTATCCGGTATTAGCTCAAGTTTCCCTGAGTTATTCCGAACCAAAGGGCATGTTCCCACGCGTTACTCACCCGTCTGCCACTCCCGGTTGCCCGGGCGTTCGACTTGCATGTGTTAAGCCTGCCGCCAGCGTTCGCTCTGAGCCAGGATCAAACTCTCAAGTTGTAGAGAGAAGATCATAGCCGATCACGCATCACGTCATTGACGGAGTTCACGACAGGCCGAAACCCATCGCGAGCTCAAAACGCGTAACCAGTCGAAGTCTTCATCGATCCGGGCCAGCCGAAGCCAACCCGAACCGCGCAAGGACTCCGCCGTCCGCGTTTCTCTTGTTTCATCTTCGAATGTCAAAGAGCCGCTTCCACGCCAGAACGGACATCGACGGCGGAGCCGTCTGGTCTGTCCGATCTCTCGGGGAAGGCGCCGAACTCGTCGGCGGCGAGGCGGGATTTAGGCCCTATCGCCTTTCGACGCAAGGGGGTCTGTGGAAAACTTTCGCGAAACCGTCACAAACCCTGTGGCGCCGTCGCGTTCAGACCGATTTCCGACGGCCGCGCAGCGTCGGCAGGCCGATGCCGACGGCGTCGAAACCGCCGTCCACCGCCAGTGTCTGGCCGGTGACGTAGCTCGCCTGCGCGCCGCACAGGAACAGGATCGCGGCGGCGATCTCCTCCTCCAGCCCGTAGCGGTTGAGCGGGATGGCGTCGTGATAGTCGGCGCGGATTTCGGCGCTGTGCACCTCCTTGGCCATCGCCGTGTCGACGGGCCCCGGCGCGATGGCGTTGACGCGGATGCCGAGCTCGCCCAGCTCGGCCGCCTGCTGCTTGGTCAGGTGGATCAGCGCGGCCTTGCTGGTGCCGTAGGCGACGCGCAGCGTCGAGGCGCGCAGGCCGGAGATCGAGGCGATGTTGACGATGGCCCCGCCGCCGCCCTCCGCCATCAAAGGCGCGCAGGCCTGCGACAGCAGAAACGGCCCGGTGAGGTTGACCGCCATCACGCGCTCCCACTCGGCGCGCGTCGTCTCCAGGATCGGCTTGAACACCGCCTCGCCGGCGTTGTTGACGAGGGCGTCGAGCCGCCCCCAGCGCTCGCGCACCATTTGGGCGGCGAGCCCCGGCGACGCCGGGTCGGCGATGTCGCAATGGATGGGCATGGTGCGCTCGGGCTCGCCCAGCGCCTGGATCGCGGCGTCGAGCCCGGGGCCGTCCTTGTCGAGCAGGGCGACGGCCCATCCCTCATCGAGGAAATGGCGCGCCGCCGCCAGCCCGATGCCGCGCGCCGCGCCCGTCACCAGCGCCGTTGTCCCGTGCCTCGCCATGATCCGTCCCCTGTCTGCAGCCGCCTTCCGCCCGGGCGTGCGCCCGGCGAAGAGCCGTCCGAAATCGTCCGTCAGTGCGGAACCGGCGTCGCCTGGCTCTGCCCGCCGTCGACCGGCAGCGCCACGCCGGTGATGAATTTCGCCTCGTCGGAGGCGAGGAACACAGCCGCCGCGGCGACGTCCCATGCCGTGCCCATCTTGCCCAGCGGCACGGCGCGGTTGCGCGCCGCCACCATCTCCTCCGCCGAGGCGTAGTTGGCCGAGATCTGCGCGTAGATGAGGGGGGTGTCGATCAGCCCCGGCAGCACCGCGTTGGCGCGCACGCCGTGCGGCGCGTATTGCAGGGCGATCGCCACGGTGGCCTGCACCACGGCGGCCTTGGCCGCGTAATAGGCGAAATAGGGGTAGCCGGTCCACCTTATCGCGGCCAGCGACGAGATGTTGACGATGCTGCCGGCGCGCCGCTCGCGGAAATGCGGCAGCAGCACCTTGGCCGTGCGGTAGACCGAGCCGACATTGAGGTCGAGCCCGCGCTGGAACCCGGCCTCGTCCAGCTCCTCCGGGCCGCCCGGCACCACCACGCCGACATTGTTGTGCAGGATGTCGATGGCCCCGAAGGCGGCCATCGCGCGCGCCGCCGCGTCCTCGACGCTGGCCAGATCGGTGACGTCGGCGGCGATGGCGAGCGCCCGCCCGCCCTCGGCGGCGATGATGCCGGCCGTCTCGGCCGCCGCCTCGGCGGAGATGTCGACGCAGGCGACCGCAGCGCCCTCGCGGGCGTAGAGCACCGCGGCGGCCTTGCCGTTGCCCCAGCCGGGGCCGGACGAGCCCGCCCCGAACACGATGGCCGTCTTGCCGCTCACTCTGCCTGCCATGGTGACATCCCGCCGGCGTCGTCGGGTTCGCCGCGCGCCGCCGGCGCGCGCGACGCGAGAAGGCTTACAGGAAGCCGATGGAGATCCACGGCACGGCGGCGACGACGATCAGGCCGATCAGCAGCGCCAGCATGTAGGCCCAGATCGGCCCGATGCCCTCGTCGGGATGCACCTTGCCGATGGCGCAGGCCGCGTAGTAGCCGACGCCGAAGGGCGGCGAGAACAGGCCCAGGCCCATCGCCAGGATCACCACCATGGCGTAGTGGACCTCGTGGATGCCGACCGCCTTGGCGATCGGAAACAGCAGCGGGCCGAACAGCACGATGGCGGGGATGCCCTCGAGCACGCTGCCGAGCACGACGAAGGCGAGGATCGACACCGCCATGAAGGTCGCCGCGCCGCCCGGCAGCGCCGTCATCGCCGAGGCGAGCGTGCGCGAGAAGCCGGACTGGGTGAGGCCCCAGGCCATGCCGGAGGCCGCGCCGATGATGAACAGGATCGCGCCCGACAGGCTGGCCGTCTCGATCAGCATCGGCCGGATGCGCGCCCAGTCGAACTGGCGGTAGACCAGCAGCCCCGCCAGCACGGCGTAGACGATGCCGATGGTCGACACCTCGGTCGCCGTCGCCACGCCCTCCACCACGGCGGCGCGGATCACGAAGGGCAGCGCGAGCGCCGGGAAGGCGATGACGAAGGCGCGGCCGATCTCGCCCCAGCGCGCCCGCCGCACGTGGGAGAGGTCGTCGTTGCGGTAGCGCCGCGCCACCACGAAGCACAGGCCGACGGCCAGCACGACGCCGGGCAGCATGCCGCCGGTGAACAGGGCGGCGATCGACACACCGGTAACGGAGCCGATGGTGATGAGCACGATGGAGGGCGGAATCGTCTCGGTCTGCGCGCCGGTCGCCGACAGCAACGCCACGAGGTCGCCGGGCTTGGCCCCGCGCGCCCGCATCTCCGGGAACAAAGCCGGGGCCACCGCCGCCATGTCGGCCGCCTTGGCGCCGGAAATGCCGGAGACGAGGTACATCGCGCCGATCAGCACGTAGGAGAGCCCGCCGCGCACGTGGCCCAGCAGGCTCGCCAGGAACTGCACCATGGCGCGGGCCATGCCGGTCATCTCGATCAGCAGGCCGAGGAACACGAACAGCGGCACGGCCAGCAGGATCAGGTGGCTCATGCCCTCGTCGATTCGGCCCACCATCACCATGGTCGGCACGCGCGTGGTGAGGGCGAGATAGCCGAAGGTGGCGAGCGCGAAGGAAAAGCCGATCGGCACGCCGGCGAACACCGCCACGCCGACCACGCCGACGAAGAAGATGACGAGGTTGAGGTTGCCGAGGGTCTTCAGGCTCGGCCCGAGCAGCCAGAAGGCGAGCGCCACGGCGGCGGTCAGCGCCAGCGCGCCCAGCGCGTGCGGCAGGCTGGTGGCGCGCGCCAGCCGCAGCAGCGCGAACAGCGCCATCAGCACGATGCCGACGGGAAAGGCCGAGGCGCGCCACGCGCCCGCGATCTCCAGCGCCGAGGTGGTGATGAAGCTTTCCTCGTAGGCGTACTCGAAGGCCGAGTACGCGATGAGGACGCAGAAGGCGAGCCCGCCGGCGACGGCGAGCGCCTCGAAGAAGTCGCGCCGCGCCGGGGTGAGCTTGCTCACCAGCGCCGTCATCCGCATGTGCGAGTTGGCGCGGATGCCGAGCACGGAGCCGAACATGGCGAGCCACAGGAACAGCGTCGACGCCAGCTCGTCCGACCAGGTGAGCGGCCGGTGCAGGACGTAGCGCGACACCACGCCGGCGAACAGGATCACCACCTCCGCCGCGACGAGCGCGGCGGCGGCGTTCTCCACCGCGCCGCCGACGACGCGGTCGACGACGGCGGTCCAGGACCGGTCGTCGCCGCGCCCGGGGGAGGCGTCGTCCGCGGCGTGGGTGGCGACCTCCATGTCCGGCCGTCCCCGCGTCAGCTCAGCTTGCCGACCGACGCCTCGAGCGTCGACCAGGCTTCGTCGCCGAACTTGCCCTTCCACTCGGCGTAGAAGCCGGCGGAGCGCAGCTTGTCGCGGAAGAGGTTGGCGTTGACGTCGTTGAACTTCATGCCGCGCGCGGTGAGCTGCTCGCGCAGCGAGGCGCTGAGCTTGGCGACGTCGTCGCGCTCGGCGAGGCCGGCCGCGTTGATGTGCTTGGTGATGCTGGCGCGGATGTCCTCCGGCAGCGCCTCCCAGTTGCGGCGGTTGGCGAGGAACCAGAAGCCGTCCCACATGTGGTTGGTCATCGAGCAGAACGACTGCACTTCGTAGAGCTTGGCCGTCTCGATGATGGCGAGCGGGTTCTCCTGGCCGTCGACCACCTTGGTCTGCAGCGCGGAGTAGGTCTCGTTGAAGTTGATGGTGGTGGGGGCGGAGCCGAACGCCTTGAACATCGAGGTCCACAGCGGGGCCGGCGGCACGCGCAGCTTCATGCCGTCGAAGTCGGCCGGCGTGACGATGGGCTTGGTGCTGGTCGTCGTCTGGCGGAAGCCGTTGTCCCACACCGTGTCGAGGGCGAGGATCTGGCGGCTCTTGGCGATCTCGGCCCGGACGAACTGGCCGAGCTTGCCGTCCATCGCCTTCCACACCGTGTCGTAGCTGTCGAACGCGAAGCCGATGCCGCTGATGGCGGCGCTGGGCACCAGCGTCGACAGGATCAGGCCGGAGAGGGTGAAGAAGTCGACCGCGCCGTTGCGGATCTGGCCGAGCGTATCGGTGTCGGAGCCGAGCTGGCTGGACGGGAAGATCTGCAGCTCGAAGCGGCCCTTCGTCTCGTCCTTGATCTTGGCCGCCGCCTCCTGCGCCCGGATGTTCAGCGGGTGGCTGACGGGCAGGTTGTTGGCGAACTTGTAGGTGAACTCGGCCGCGCGGGCGCGGGCGATGTTGAACGTCGAGACGCCGAGCGCCGTGGCGCCGAGCGTGAAACCGCGCCGACTCAGAATGGACATATGCGTTTCCTTCCCTGTCCTTCAGGTGCCTCCCGGCGCGCCGGATCGGCCTGGCCGACCTTCCTGCGCTCGATCGTCAAAAGCAACAATCGAACGCCCACGCCGCTGCGCGCGCAAGGTCCAGCATGTGGAACTAGTCGCACGCGAAACGAAATTCCCGTTGACGAATGGCGAAAACTCCCACACCTGTCAACGAGAAACGCGGAAATGAAGGTCCATATTGTGGAAAGCAGGACGTCCGCACCCTCGTCCGCACCCTTGGAGGACGAACGCTCGGCGGGCGGCGCGCAGTCGATCGGGCGCGCCGTGGCGCTGCTGCGCCTGCTCGCCGCGCATCCGCGCGACGGCGTCTCGCTCTCCGACCTCGTGGTCGGCTCCGGCCTCTCCAAGCCGACCTGCCGGCGCATCCTGCTGGCGCTGATCGAGCCCGGGCTGGCGGTGCAGGACCCGGTGAGCCGGCGCTATTTCCTCGGCCCCGAGGCGTTCGTGATCGGCACCATGGCGGCGGAGCGCTACGGCGCGCAGCGCCTGGCGCGCGACGGCGTCGCCCGGCTGGCGCGGCTGACCGGCGACGCGGCCTTCTTCCAGGTCCGCAGCGGCTGGTCGGTGGTGTGCCTGCAGCGCGAGGACGGCGACTACCCCATCCGCTCGCACGTGCTGGCGGCGGGCGACCGGCATCCACTGGGAGCCGGGGCGGGCGGGCTTGCTTTGCTCGCCGCGCTGCCCGACGACGAGGTCGAGGCCGCCATCGCCGCCACCGCCGAGCTGCGTGGCGAACGCTACACCATGCTGACCGACGCCGTGATCCGCCGTCTCGTGGCCGAGACGCGCGAGCGGGGCTACAGTCTCAACCGGGGCCTGCTGTTCCCGGGGTCGTGGGGCATGGGCATGGCCGTGCGCGACCGCCAGGGCAGGCCGGAGGCGTGCCTGTCGCTGGCCGCCATCGAAAGCCGCATGCAGCCGGACCGGGAGACGCAGCTCGCGGCCTGGCTCGCCGCCGAGGTCCGCCGGCTCGAGGAGCGGCTGCGCGACATCGCCGCGCCCGAACCTCGCCCCGCCGAGTCACGAACGATCGACACGCCCGAGACGGGCAGCCGCAAGGAGACCATCGCATGAGCCGCGCATCCATCGTGGGCTGGGCCCATACGCCGTTCGGCAAGCTGGAGGACCCCGACGTCGAGAGCCTGATCGGGCGCGTCGCCTCCGCCGCGCTGGACCATGCCGGCGTCGCCCCGCGCGACGTCGACGCGGTGACGGTCGGCGTCTACAACAACGGCTTCGCGCGGCAGGGCTTCGAGGCCTCGCTGGTGGCGCTGTCCGTGCCGGAGCTGGCCCACACGCCCTCCACCCACCTGGAGAACGCCTGCGCCACCGGCTCGGCGGCGCTGCACGCCGCGCTCGACTTCGTGGAGAGCGGGCGCGGCCGCATCGCCCTCGTGGTCGGCGCGGAAAAGATGACGGCGACGCCCACCGCCGAGGTCGGCGACATCCTGCTCACCGCCTGCTACCGCAAGGAGGAGGCGGCGGTCGACGCGGGCTTCGCCGGCATCTTCGGCAAGATCGCGCAGAACTACTTCCAGCGCCACGGCGACCGCGGCCGCGAGCTGGCGATGATCGCCGCCAAGAACCACGCCAACGGCGCGCGAAACCCGCTCGCCCACATGCGCAAGGATTTCGGCGTCGAGTTCTGCGACACCGTGTCGGAGAAGAACCCCTACGTGGCGGGACCGCTGCGCCGCACCGACTGCTCGCTCGTCTCGGACGGCGCGGCGGCGCTGGTGGTGGCCGACGAGGAGACGGCGGCGGCGCTGTCGCGTTCCATCGCCTTCCGCGCCCGCCGGCAGGTCAACGACTTCCTGCCGCTGTCGCGCCGCGACCCGATCGCCTTCGAGGGCGCGCGCCTGGCCTGGGCCCGGGCCTACGAGGACGCCGGCGTCACCGTCGACGACCTCGACCTCGTCGAGACGCACGACTGCTTCACCGTGGCCGAGATGATCGAGTACGAGGCGATGGGGCTCGCCGCGCCGGGCGAGGGCTGGAAGGCGATCCGCGAGGGCGTCACCACGCGCGACGGCAAGCTGCCGGTCAATTTGTCGGGCGGGCTGAAGTCGCGCGGCCACCCCATCGGCGCGACCGGCGTGTCGCAGCACGTGATGGCCGCCATGCAGCTGATGGGCGAGGCGGGCGAGATGCAGCGCGAGGGCGCGCGGCTCGCCGGCGTGTTCAACATGGGCGGCGCGGCCGTCGCCAACTACGTCTCGATCCTGGAGCGCGCCAAGTGAGCCCGGCAAATGTGAGCGGCCCGGCTGCCTCCTCCGCCCCGCGCGGCGGGCTCGCGCCGGTGTCGCGCCGGGTGATGAACCTGGCGCACATGCTGACGCAGAACGCGCGCCGCTTCCCCGACCGCCCCGGCTTCATCTGGGGCGAGCGCACGTGGACATGGCGGGAGATCGATGGCGAGGTCAACGCGCTCGCCGCCGCGCTCGCCGCGCGCGGCATCGGCAAGGGCGACCGCATCCTCGTCCACTCGAAGAACTGCGCCGAGATGTTCTGGTCGCTGTTCGCGGCGTTCAGGCTCGGCGCGGTGTGGGTGCCGACCAATTTCCGGCTGATGCCGGAGGAGATCGTCTATCTCGCGACCTCCTCGGGCGCGCGGGCCTTCCTCTGCCACGGCGCGTTCCCGGACCACGCCGCCATCATCGCCGAGCGCGCCCCCGCGGTGGAGTTCACCTGGCGCTTCGACGAGGGCGGCTTCGGCGAGACGTCGGTCGGCGAGGCCATCGCCGCGCACCGGGGCGACAGCGTGCCGCTCTGCCCGGTCGAGCACGACGACCCGTGCTGGTTCTTCTTCACCTCGGGCACGACGGGCCGCTCCAAGGCCGCCGTGCTGACGCATGGCCAGATGGCCTTCGTCGTCACCAACCATTTGTGCGACCTGTTGCCCGGCACGACGGAGCAGGACGCCTCGCTCGTCGTCGCCCCGCTCAGCCACGGCGCGGGCGTCCACCAGCTCAACCAGGTGGCGCGCGGGGCGGTCACTATCCTGCTGCCGACCGACCGCTTCGACATCGAGGAGGCCTACCGGCTGATCGAGCGCCACCGCGTCACCAACATGTTCACGGTGCCGACCATCCTGAAGATGCTGGCCGAGCATCCGGCGGCCGACCGCTACGACCATTCCTCGCTGCGCTACGTCATCTATGCCGGCGCGCCGATGTACCGCGAGGACCAGAAGACGGCGCTGCGCAAGCTCGGCAAGGTCATCGTGCAGTATTTCGGGCTCGGCGAGGTCACCGGCAACATCACCGTGCTGCCGCCGGCCCTGCACGATCCGGAGGACGGCCCGGCCGCGCGCATCGGCACGTGCGGCTTCGAGCGCACGGGCATGCAGGTGTCGATCCAGGACGACGAGGGCCGCGAGCTGGCCCCCTTCCAGACCGGCGAGATCTGCGTCATCGGCCCCGCCGTGTTCGCCGGCTACTACGACAACCCGGAGGCCAACGCCAAGGCCTTCCGGGACGGCTGGTTCCGCACCGGCGACCTCGGCCACATCGACGAGGAGGGTTTCGTCTACATCACCGGCCGCGCCTCGGACATGTTCATTTCCGGCGGCTCGAACATCTACCCGCGCGAGGTGGAGGAGAAGATCCTCACCCACCCCGGCATCGCCGAGGCGGCGGTGCTCGGCGTGCCGGACCCGCTGTGGGGGGAGGTCGGCGTCGCCGTCTGCGTGGCGCGCGAGGGCGTCGTCGTCACCGAGGAGGAGATGCTGGCGTTCCTCGGCCCGAAGATGACGCGCTACAAGCTGCCCAAGCGCTTCTTCTTCTGGGAGGCG
This sequence comes from Alsobacter ponti, assembly GCF_024294805.1. Taxonomy (GTDB): domain Bacteria; phylum Pseudomonadota; class Alphaproteobacteria; order Rhizobiales; family Beijerinckiaceae; genus Alsobacter; species Alsobacter ponti. The sequence continues at coordinate 290,136 of NZ_JANCLU010000003.1, read as the reverse complement.
CTGCCGAAATCGGGCTACGGCAAGGTGCCCAAGCGCATGGTGCGCGACGAGCTGGAGGCGCGCGGCCATCTCGCCGAGATGGGCGTCAAGAGCTGAGACGACGCGGCGGGGGCTGGCCTTCGCGGCCGTCTCCTGCCAAGCTCGCCTTATGCTCTGGCGACACTACCCCGACAAGACCGCGCTCGACGCGCAGTTCACCCTCGACACCATCGCCGACCTCACCGCCGTCATGCAGCGGCGGCTGGACCTGTCGGCGCGGGCGCGCGCCACCCTGCCGCACCGGCTGAAGATCCCCTACGGGGCGGGGCCGGACGCGACGCTGGACCTGTTCCTGCCGCCCGAGGCGGCCCGGCCCGCGCCGGTGCTGATGTTCATCCACGGCGGCTTCTGGAAGGCGCTCGACGCCGCCACCTTCAGCTTCGTCGGCGGCTTCGCGCCGCTCGGCGCGCTGGTTGCCGTCATCGACTACCCGCTGATCCCCTCGGTGCGGATGGACGGCATCGTCGACCATGTCGGGCAGGCTCTGGCCTGGCTGGCGCGCCACGCCGGCGAGCACGGCGGCGACCCGGCGCGCCTGCACGTCGCCGGCCATTCGGCGGGCGGCCACCTCACCGCCGTCGCGCTCGACCGCGGCTGGCAGGAGGAGCACGGCATCCCCGCCGGCGCGGTGCGCGGCGGCGTGGCGCTGTCGGGCGTGTTCGAGCTGGAGCCGCTGCGCCGCTCCTTCCAGCAGGAGACCTTGGGCTTCACGCAAGAGGAGGCGGAGCGCTGGAGCCCGCTGCGCCGCGTGCCGGAGCGCGCCGGCCCGCTCGTCGTCGCGGTGGGCGGCGGCGAGACGCAGGAGTTCATCGACCAGTCGCTGGAGTTCACGGACGCCTGGCGCGCCGCTGGCCACGCGGCCGAGCTGCACGTCGTGGCGCGCGCCAACCATATCGACATCCTCACCGACGCCTTCGCCCAGCCGGGCGCGCCGCTGCACTCCGCCGTGCTGCGGCAGATGGGGCTGGCGGGCTAGGGACGACGCGTCCCCGCGCCGAGGGCAGGCCCCGACGCGGTTCGCAAGCGCAGGCTCAGGCCCGCGCGCCGCGCAGCGGATTATTGCCGGACTGGTCGAAATCCTGCGGGCTCGGCAGGCGGCCCTGGGGCGTCAGGTCGTCCACCGCCTTGGGCAGCTCGCGCTGCAGGCGGGAGAGGATCTCGTCGCGCGACAACCCGGTCTGCTGTTCCAGATGGTCGAGCACGTCCGGGCCGATCGCCTGCTCGAGCTGGTTCGGCGGCAGCTCGCGGTTGGGACCGGGCGACACCCAGCTGTCGGCGGCTTCGCCGTGGCCGTTCTGGCGGAAGCGCTCGACCAGTTCCGACAGGCCGCCCGAGAGCAGGCCGCCGGCGCCGGCGCCGCCGCCAAGTCCGCCACCGAGTCCGCCCAATCCGCCGAGAAGCCCGCCCAGCAGGCCGCCGCCCGCGCCGGAGGACGCGCCGCCCGCGCTGGTGGAGGACAGGCCGTCGGGGGCGGACTGGCCGCCGCGCAGCATCTCGGCGATCTTGTCCCGGTTCTGGTAGCCGGCGACCGCGAGAAGCCCGAGAAGCGCGGTCATCGAGGGGAATCCGCTTTGCGCCATGGCGCGTCCTCCATCCGTTTGAGACGGGGAGGAACGAGCGGGGGCGGGCGTGGTTCCGTCGGCGCGAGCGGGGCCTTGCCGCCGGACGCGGCGGGAGGCCGCGTCCGCGCCGGCCTTACTTGACCTCGCGCACTGCGCCGCGCGCGGCGCTGGTGGTCAGCGCGGCGTAGGCGCGCAGCGCCGTGGTGATCTTGCGCTTGCGGGGCTCGGCCGGCTTCCAGCCCGCCTTGTCCTGCGCCGCGCGGCGGCTGGCCAGCTCCTCCTCCGAGACCATCAGCTCGATGCGCCGGCCGGGGATGTCGATCTCGATGCGGTCGCCGTCGCGCACCAGGCCGATCGTGCCGCCCTCGGCGGCCTCGGGCGAGCAATGGCCGATGGACAGGCCCGACGTGCCGCCCGAGAAGCGGCCGTCCGTGACCAGCGCGCACGCCTTGCCGAGGCCCTTCGACTTCAGATAGCTCGTCGGGTACAGCATTTCCTGCATGCCGGGGCCGCCGCGCGGGCCTTCGTAGCGGATCACCACCACCTCGCCGGCCTTCACCTTGCCGTTGAGGATGCCGTCGACCGCCGCGTCCTGGCTCTCGAACACGCGGGCCGGGCCGGAGAACACGAGGATGGAGGCGTCGACGCCGGCCGTCTTCACGATGCAGCCGTCGAGCGCGATGTTGCCGGTGAGCACGGCGAGGCCGCCGTCCCGCGAGTAGGCGTGCTCGAGGTCGCGGATCACGCCATTGGAGCGATCGAGGTCCAGCTCGTCGTACCGGCGGTTCTGGCTGAACGCGGTCTGCGACGGCACGCCGCCGGGGGCGGCGCGGTAGAAGGTCTGCACCGTCTCGCTGTTGGTGCGGCTGATGTCCCAGCGGTTGATGGCGTCGAGCATGGTCGCGCTGTGGACCGTCGGCAGGTCGCCGTGGATCAGGCCGGCGCGCTCGAGCTGGCCGAGGATGGCCATGATGCCGCCGGCGCGGTGGACGTCCTCCATGTGGACGTTGGCCACCGACGGAGCGACCTTGCACAGCACCGGCACGCGGCGCGACAGGCGGTCGATGTCGGCCATGCCGAAGTCGACCTCGCCCTCGTAGGCGGCGGCCAGCAAATGCAGCACCGTGTTGGTGGAGCCGCCCATCGAGATGTCGAGCGTCATGGCGTTCTCGAACGCCCGCACATTGGCGACGTTGCGCGGCAGCACGCTCGGGTCGTTCTGCTCGTAGTAGCGGCGCGCCAGGTCGACGATGAGGTGGCCGGCCTCGACGAACAGGCGCTCGCGGTCGGCGTGGGTGGCCAGCGTTGAGCCGTTGCCCGGCAGCGCGAGGCCCAGCGCCTCGGTGAGGCAGTTCATCGAGTTGGCGGTGAACATGCCCGAGCACGACCCGCAGGTCGGGCAGGCGGACCGCTCGATGACCTTGACCTCCTCGTCCGACACCTTGTCGTCGGCGGCGGCCACCATGGCGTCGATCAGGTCGACCTTCTTGGTCACGGACTCGGCGACGTACTTGCCGGCCTCCATCGGCCCGCCCGAGACGAAGACGACCGGGATGTTGAGGCGCATGGCGGCCATCAGCATGCCGGGGGTGATCTTGTCGCAGTTGGAGATGCAGACGATGGCGTCGGCGCAGTGCGCGTTGACCATGTACTCGACGCTGTCGGCGATGATCTCGCGCGAGGGCAGGCTGTAGAGCATGCCGTCATGGCCCATCGCGATGCCGTCGTCGACCGCGATGGTGTTGAATTCCTTGGCGACGCCGCCGGCCTTCTCGACCTCGCGGGCGACGAGCTGGCCGAGGTCCTTGAGGTGGACGTGGCCGGGCACGAACTGGGTGAAGGAGTTGGCGATGGCGATGATCGGCTTGCCGAAGTCGCTGTCCTTCATGCCGGTGGCGCGCCAGAGGCCACGCGCCCCGGCCATGTTGCGGCCGTGCGTGGTGGTGCGGGAGCGGTACTGCGGCATGACGGGGGTCTCCTCCAACGGGGAGGCCTTGAAACCGTCCCCAGCGCAGGGCGATAGCATTGACCGCGCACCCACTTCAAGGCCGATCAAATACGGGCGAAATCCGTCAAATTCGCCGGCGCGGCCGGCTCAGAAGTCGAGCTTTCGCCTGGCCTCCTGGTATTCCCGCGCCAGCCGCTCGCACAATTCGGCCGCGCCGGGCACGTCGGTGACGCTGCCGACGCCCTGGCCGGCCGACCAGATGGTCTTCCACGCCTTGGCCTCCTCGGAGAGGTCCATGCGGCCGTGGCCGGCAAGGTTGTCCGGGTCGAGCCCGGCGGCGGCGATGGAGGGACGCAGGAAGTTGGCGGCCACGCCGCTGATCGCCGGCGTGTAGAGAATGTCCGCCGCCCGCGTGTCGAGCAGCATCTGCTTGTAAGGCTCGGGCGCGAGGCTCTCGCGCGTGGCGATGAAGCGCGTGCCGAGATAGGCGAGGTCCGCGCCCATCATGCGCGCCGCCGCGATGTGCGCGCCCGTCGACATCGCCCCCGACAGCACGACCGTGCCGCCGAAGATGCTCCGGATCTCGGACACCAGCGCGAACGGGCTCAGCGCCCCGGCGTGGCCGCCCGCGCCCGCGCACACGGCGATCAGCCCGTCGACGCCGGCCTGCACCGCCTTCTCCGCGTGACGCATGTTGATGACGTCGTGGAACACGAGCCCGCCATAGGAATGCACCGCGTCGACGACGTCCGGAACCGCGCCGAGCGAGGTGATCACCAGCGGCACGGCATGGGCCACCGTCGCCTCGAGGTCCTGCCGCAGGCGGGTGTTGGACTTGTGGACGATCAGGTTCACCGCGAACGGGGCGGGCAGGTGGCCGCCGGCGTCGGAGGGCACCGCCAGCTTCTCCTCGATCTCGACCAGCCACTGGGCGTAGCCCTCCGCCGTGCGCTGGTTGAGCGCCGGGAAGGCGCCGACCACGCCGGCGCGGCAGCACGCCACCACGAGGTCCGGCCCGGACACGAGGAACATCGGCGCGGCGATGGCCGGAACGGCCAGCCGGCCCTGGAACACGTTCGGCATCGTCACGGGGCGTCTCTCCTGCGGCGGCTTATCCAAGGCGCGGGGAGGGGCGGCGGCAAGCGGATTCTGGACAAGCCGCGCCCTTTTCAGCACAACAGCGGGCGAACCCGCGCGGCCGGACGGACCGGCGGGCATGGAACACAGAGCGGGCGGACGGCCCGCGACGGAGGTGACGATGAGCGGGCTCCCCTTCCAGCGCGAGGCGAACCTGATCGGCGGCGAATGGGTCGGGGCCGACAGCGGGGCGACCTTCGAGGTCAACAATCCGGCGACCGGCGAGGTCATCGGCCGCGTGCCCAACGCCGGGGCGGCGGAGACGCGCCGCGCCGTCGCGGCGGCCGCCAAGGCCTTCCAGGGCTGGAGCCGCACGACGGCGGCCGAGCGCGCCGAGAAGCTGCGCAAGCTCGCCGCCGCCCTCGAGAAGAACAAGGAGGAGCTGGCCGTCCTGCTCACCACCGAGCAGGGCAAGCCGCTGGCCGAGGCGCGGGGCGAGATCGCCATCAGCGCCGCCTACGTGCAGTGGTTCGCCGAGGAGGCGCGCCGCGTCTACGGCGACACCATCCCCTCGCCCTGGGCCAACCGCCGCATCCTCGTCACGCGCGAGCCGGTGGGCGTGGTGGCGGCGATCACGCCGTGGAACTTCCCGTCATCGATGCTGTCGCGCAAGCTCGGCGCGGCGCTGGCGGCGGGCTGCACGGTGGTGACCAAGCCGGCCAGCCAGACGCCCTATTCCGCCATCGCCTGGGGGCTGCTGGCCGAGGAGGCGGGCATTCCGCCGGGCGTCATCAACATCGTCACCGGCTCGGCCTCCGCCATCGGCGGCGAGCTGACCGCCAACCCGACCGTGAAGAAGATCACGTTCACCGGCTCCACCGAGATCGGCAAGATGCTGATGGCCCAGGCGGCCGGCACCATGAAGCGCGTCTCCATGGAGCTGGGCGGCAACGCGCCGTTCCTCGTCTTCGACGACGCCGACCTCGACGCGGCGGTGGAAGGGGCCATCGGCTCCAAGTACCGCAACACCGGGCAGACCTGCGTGTGCGCCAACCGGTTCATCGTCCAGGCCGGCGTCTACGACGCCTTCGCCGAGCGCTTCGCCAAGGCGGTGCGCGACCTCAAGGTCGGCAACGGGCTGGAGGCGGGCGTCACCCAGGGTCCGCTGATCGACGACAAGGCGGTCCGCAAGGTCGAGGAGCACATCGCCGACGCGCTCGGCAAGGGCGCGAAGGTGCTCACCGGCGGCAAGCGCCACGCGCTGGGCGGCTCGTTCTTCGAGCCCACCATCGTCACCGGCGTCACGCCGGCGATGGCGGTGGCGAAGGAGGAGACGTTCGGGCCGCTCGCCCCGCTGTTCCGGTTCGACACCGAGGAGCAGGCCATCGCCATGGCCAACGACACCGAGTTCGGCCTCGCCGCCTACGCCTACACGCGCGACCTCGGGCGGGCCTTCCGCGTGATGGAGGGGCTGCAATACGGCCAGGTCGGCATCAACGCCGGCGTCATCACCACCGAGGTCGCCCCGTTCGGCGGCGTCAAGGAATCCGGCATGGGCCGCGAAGGGTCCAAGTACGGCCTCGACGACTACCTCAACGTCAAATACGGGTGCCTCGGGCTCTCGTAACCTCGGGTTGAATCCGGCGCGGCCGGCCGGGGCGCGAGCCCGCCGACCCGGCCGCGCCGTCTCCGTTGTTCCATCGGAAGAACCGATCGCGCGCGAACATTGGGCGGATGAACCGATCGCGGCGGTGTTCGACGCCGGATTCCGCGCGGAATATTGGCGGAGCAGGAGGCGTTTCATCGGAACGGCGTGCGTCGCGGCGCACGCGGTCACTTTGCCGGGGCGTTTGCGTCACGTCATGCTCAGCGCGCCCCCTAACTCAAGCGTGGCGTAAGACTGTTATTAATCCCGATGGTCTTCAATTTGACCGCGCCGGCCCGGCCCGGCGCGTCGGGCGGCCTTGCGTCGCCCGCCCGGAGACCTTGGGGGCGGCGCATGGTGAGCCAGTATTTCGACCTCGGCACGCTCCTGCTGGTGGCGCTGGTCTTCGTCTCGCTGGAAGGCCTGATCCCGCTGCGCTCCGGGCAGAAGCGCCTGCGGGCGCACTGGCTGAACGACGTGGTGTTCCTGCTCGTCAACGGCGTCGTCGTGAAGCTGGGGCTCGTCGTGGCCCTGACGCTGGTGCTGACGGCGCTGCAGGGGGCCATGCCCGCCGCCCTGCGCGCGGCGGTGGCCGGCCAGCCGCTCTGGCTGCAGGTCATCGAGGCGTTCGTGGTGGCCGACACCGGCTTCTACCTCGCGCACCGGGCCTTCCATGCCTCGCCCTTCCTGTGGCGCTTCCACGCCATTCACCACAGTATCGAGGAAATGGACTGGCTCGCCGGCCACCGCGTGCATCCCGTCGACCAGATCCTGACCAAGACGGCCTCGCTCGCGCCGCTGTTCATGCTCGGCTTCTCGGAGATGGCGATCTTCGTTTGGGGCGTGGCGTACCAGTGGCAGTCGGTGCTCATTCACGCCAATATTCGGCTGGACTTCGGGCCGCTGAAATGGGTGCTGGCCTCGCCGCGCTTCCATCACTGGCACCACGCCAACGAGCAAGAGGCCTACGACAAGAATTTCGCCGGCCAGCTCCCCTTCCTCGACGCCATCGGCGGCACGCTGTTCATGCCCGACCGGATGCCCTCGCGCTACGGCGTCGACGAGCCGGTGCCGCAGCGCTACGACCAGCAACTCGTCTATCCGCTGCGCGCGGCGGCGCAGGCGGCCGCCCCCGCCGCGCCGAGCGCTGGCGAGGCGTCGGGCTGAGGGGGCCGGGGCCCGCTCACCGGTAGAGCTGGACCATGTCCTTGATGACCTTCTCGACCGAGTCGTTGGGCGTCGCCACGCCGACGAACTCGGCGTCGATCGAGTCGTTGGTCCCCGGCCGCAGCACGAACAGCCGGGCCAGGCCCTGCACCGGAACGTCGGTGTTCTTGCCGCCCTTCATGTCGTTCTTGCAGTCGATCAGCGCGGCGTAGATCAGCCGCCGCCGTACCGCGAACTCCGTCGCCGTCATGTTGAGGCTGGTGAGCGTGCTCGAATTCACCGGGTTGCAGGCCGCCGCGCCCACTTCGCCGGGGTAGGTCGTCTGCTTGCTGGGACCGGTCTGGTACACGAAATTGCCCGTGCGGGTGCTGGCCAGCCCGTTGGTGATTTCGTACTGGAACGCCTCGAAACGGGTGGAAAACGTCGGAAGGTTCGTCGCCGACGGGAAGTTCTTGCTGAAATATGTGGCGAGCGACGCGGACCAGCCGCCATTGCCGACCTGCACCGGCATGCTGGAGTCGAGCGGCAGGGCCACGGGGGGATTGCCGCTGACGACGCTGGCTGGGTTGAGCCCGGCGGCGCTCGTCGTGTTGCAGTCGTCGATGGGCTGGTTGCCTTTCGGCGCGTCGGGGTAATAGCCCTTCCTGACATTGCCGCCGGCGGAATAGTCCTGGTTGTTTTTCGCCGATCCCAGCGAGGCGTCGTAAATGTCGAACCGCGTGTTCAGCGCGCGGATCGCCGGCTGCGGGTTGCCGGTCTTGGTGTCGACGCCGGTGGTCGTGTAGCAGGCCTTGGGCCGGATGGTCCCCAGCGCCTCGACGAGGTCCGGCACACCGTTGCCGCCATAGGAGAGATAGCCGTAATTGCCGGCCACCTGGGCGCTGCCGGGGTCCGGCTTCAGCGTGATCTGCCGGCCGACATACTTGAAGCTGCCGTCCGCGTTCTTCGCCAGGATGTTCTCCTGGCCCGCCGCGCTGTCGTCGCCGGTGCAGACATACATCGGCGTCACTTCGCAGAACACCTGCGTGAATCCCGCCACGGCGCGGGCGTTGGAGCCGAGCGACGTGCCGCCGAAGCCGACGAGCTGGAGCGGGAAGAGCGTCGACACCGTGCCCGTCACCGTCACTTCGACGAAGCGGGCCTTCTTGGCCCCCGTTGCGTCCTTCGAGAGCGCGGTCGGCATGGTCGAAGTGTCGTCGGAGGCCGGCAGCGTGTCGTAGAACTGCACCGACGTGGCGGGATCGATGCTGAGCAGCACGTTGTCGATGGCGTTCTTGGCGTCCATCATCGCCACGGCGGTGGTCGCCCGCGTGATGGCGTCCGACCCGCCGTCGAGTTCCGCCGCCGCCGCGAGCGCGTAGGCGTCGGCCGCCTTCTGGAGTGCGCTCTGAGTGGAGTAATAGCGGCTGATGTCGAGCGCCATGCCAGCGCCGCCGACGATCGCGACGATCATGATCGCCACCAGAGGCAGCACCGCCCCTTTCTCGTCGCGGCGGAAGCGGGCCGCCTTGCCCCGCGGAGCGGAAATCGACATCTCTCAGCCCCTCGCTAACAGGTTGTGGAGTCCTGCAAGTTCTAAATTCGTGGAATGCACGCGTCAAATTGCAGAATAGCAATCGCAGGTTGAAGTTTGTGAAGTTGATGAATTTTGAATATTTGAGCCCCATTTTCCGCTGAGGCGCCTCCGCGGGCGGTCCCGCTCCCGCTCGGGGAGGGTCCGCAATCCCGCTCAGAGGGGCCGCCGACGTTTTCTCGGCTGGTTTTTCAGGCCATCATCCCGCCCAGACCTTTGCGATAGACCGGTTCATCGTGGACAAAACCGCTTCTTCCGACATCCAGACCCTCCTCGCCACCGCCGTCGAAGCCCGCAAGGCCGGCCGGCTGCGCGACGCCAGCGACGCGCTGGCGCAAGCGCTCGCGTTGCACGAGAGCACCGGCGAGGCCTTGCCGCGCTCGACGGCGTTCGACCTCGGCGTGCTGCTGCACAACCAGGGCCGTCACGACGAGGCGCTGGCCCACGTGTCCGCCGCGCTGGAGCGGCGGCCGAAGGACTTCGCGCTCGTCAATCTTCTCGGGGTGACGCTGAAGGCGCTGGGGCGCTTCGACGAGGCGCTTGAGCAGTTCGACCTGGCGGCCAAGCTCGACCCGAAGAGCCCGTCGCCCTGGGTGAACCGGGGCAACGTCCACCTGCAGAGGCGCGAGGGCAAGCCGGCGCTGGAGGTGTTCACGCGCCTCGCGCGGCAGGACCCGCGCTCGGCCGAGTACCAGCGGCTGCTGGCCTCGGCCTATCGCTGCCTGGGCGAGCTGGAGAAGGCGCAGGCGCGCCTCGAGGCCTCGCTGAAGCTCGACCCCAAGCAGGTCGGCACATGGCGCGAGATGGCGGCGGTGCAGGACGAACTGGGCCGCAACCCGGATGCGCTGGCCACGCTGGAGCGCGGCATCGCCGCGCTTGGCGCGCGCAAGGACCTCGTCGACGCGCAGATCATCCTGCTACGGCGCGCCGGGCGGCGGCAGGACGCCATCGCCCTGCTCGAGCGCCTGATCAAGCTCAATCCCGGCGTCGCATGGCTTCACGTGCAGATGGCCCGCAGCCTCGCCCCGGTCGACCGCGACCGCGCCAACACCCACTTCGCCGAGGCGATGAAACTGGAGCCGGCCAACACCCGCACCGTCACCGAACTCGCCGAAAGCCTCGACCGCACGCGCGGGCCGAAAGAGGCGGAGAACATCGCCGCCGCCTACGACCTCGCTCGCAAGCGGCTCGGTATGGGCGGCAACTATTTGCAGGACGCCAAGACGCTGCGTGGCATCCTGATCCGCAACGCGGACTACGAGGCCTCCGACTCGCTGGGCGAGTTCGACGCGCTCGGGACTTACTGGGCGTCGGCGGGCGAGATCGCGGCCCTGCACCACATGATGGGGCAGGTGCGCACGCCGCAGCAGCGCCGCTCCCTGGTGCGCCATCACCGCGCCTGGGCCGAGAGGCTGGAAGTGCTCGCGGCCAAGACCCCGGTGAACCGCAAGCCGGCCCCGGCGCGCCGCCCCAAGGTGCGGGTCGGGTTCATGTCGTCCGATCTGCGCGACCATCCGGTCGCCTATTTCGCGGTCGACCTGCTGACCCGCTACGACAAGTCGCGCTTCGAATTTTACGCTTATTCGTGGTCGACGAAGCCGGCCGACGCGATCCAGGACCGCATCGCGGCCGGGGTCGACGGCTTCCGGCACGTGCCGCATATCGGCGACCGCGACGCCGCCCAGCTCATCGCCGACGACCAACTCGACATTCTGTTCGAACTGGGCGGCTCCACCGACATGAACAAGCTCGACGTGATGGCGTGGAAGCCCGCGCCGCGCCAGGCGAGCTGGCTCGGTTATCCGCATTCGGCGGGGCTCTCCACCATCGACCGCATCCTCGTGGACCCGTTCATCAAGCCCGGCGATCCGGCGCTGCTGGTCGAGAAGCCGTTCCTGATGCCTCGCACCTGGGTGGCGCTGGATCAGCCGACCTTCCGGCCGATGCCCCTGGTCGACCCGCTGACGCCCGAGGAGCGCAACGGCTTCGTCACGTTCGGGACGATGAACAACCCCTACAAGATGAACGCGGCGGTGCTGGAGACCTGGGTCGAAGTGCTGCGCGCCGTGCCCAACTCGAAGTTCCTCTTCGTGCGCCCGGAGAGCGCGGTGTCCGCCTTCCGCGACAACCTCGCGAAGCGCTTCGAGGCGCACGGCGTGTCGGCGGACCGCATCCTGCACGTCGGTGTGCGCGGCGCGCACATGCCGCACTACAACCGCATGGACATTTCGCTCGACACCTTCCCGCAGACGGGCGGCACCACCACTTGCGAGACGCTGTGGATGGGCGTTCCGGCGATCACCCTGGTGGGAGAGGCGTTCTTCGAGCGCCTGTCCTATTCCAACCTCAACAATGCCGGGCTGCCGGAGCTTTGCGCCTTCGATCGCGCCGGCTACGTCGCCAAGGCGGTGGATCTGGCCGGCCGCACGGGCTGGCGCGGCGAATTCCGCCGCACGGTGCGCGAGCGCCTGCGCGCTCACCCCATCGGCAACCCCACCCTGTTCGTGCGCGACTTCGAGGCCACACTGCTGCAGTGGATGGACGAGCAGCCATGACGGACGCGCCCGCGCGGCGGGTTCTCGTCACCGGCGCGTCGGGCTTCATCGGCCGCCAGGCCCTCGCGCCGCTGGCGCGCATGGGGTTCGAGGTCCACGCCGCCGGCCGACGGGAGCTCCACGCGCCGGGCGTCGTCGCCCATGCCTGCGACCTGCTCGACGCCGGCGCGGCCCGCGCTCTGCTGCGGCGGGTCTGTCCGGACGCCGTGCTGCACGCCGCCTGGTATGTCGAACACGGGAAGTTCTGGACCGCTCCAGAGAACGCCGACTGGCGCGAGGCGACGCTGGCGCTGGGCGCGGCGGCGGCGGACGCGGGGGTTCGCCGCTTCGTCGGCGTCGGCACCTGCGTCGAGTATGACTGGTCGGACGGCGGGGCGACGGACCGCCGCGAGGGCGATGCGCTTGCCCCCTCCTTTCCCTACGGGGAGGCGAAGGCCGCGAGTTTCGCCGGCCTCTCGCGGCTGAGCGCGGAACGGGGCCTGTCCTTCGCCTGGGGGCGGCTGTTTCACCTGTTCGGGCCGGGCGAGCCCGAGGCGCGGCTTGTGCCCTCCATCGTCGCGGCCCTGCGCGAAGGGCGGCCTGCCGAGATCGGGGCGGGCCGGCAGGTGCGCGATTTCCTGTCGAGCGTCGACGCCGGCGCGGCTCTGGCGGCGCTGTGCGCCTGCGGCGTCGAGGGCGCGGTCAACGTCGCCAGCGGCGAAGGTATCGCCGTCGCCGCGCTCGCGGGCGAGATCGCCGAGGCCGCCGGGCTGCCGGACCTGCTGCGCATCGGCGCGCGCCCTGACCGGCCGGGCGAGCCGCCCCGCATGGTGGCCGACGTGACGCGGCTGCGCGAGGAGGTCGGCTTCGTTCCGGGCGCGAGCCGCGCGCGGCGGATCCGGGAGCTGCTGGAAATGCACGGCATTTGAATGAATCTCGTCAGGGGACGTTCACGCCAAGACCAAGCTTCCGTCGACGGCGGTTGTATCGCGCGCGCATAGTCTCGCCAAAGTTGAGCGAGACCCCATCCATGATCCGGTTGCCGTCACGCCTTGTCGCCTGTTTCCTGCGCTGCCAGGCCGGCGGCGCGGCCATCACCTTCGGCGTCGCCGCCGTGCCGCTCGTCATGGCGGCGGGCGGGGCGGTCGATTTCAGCCGCGCCACCGTGGAGCGCGCCGAGATGCAGGGCGCCACCGACGCCGCCGCGCTCGCCGCCGTGCTGGCCCGCAAGGTCACGGACGACCAGCGCAAGGCGGTGGCCGCGCGCTATTTCGATACGACCGACACCGTGGCGACCACGTTCACCGGGCCGACGCTGACCGTGACGGTGAACGCGACGCGGCCGATGAAGACGACCCTGCTGGCCGTCGCCGGCATGAAGACCATGAACATCAAGACGACCGCCACGGCGATCCGCAGCACCAACGGGCCGCCGGCCTGCGCCGTCGCGCTCAACAAGACCGTGTCGGGCGCGATCACCTTCCAGGGCAACACCACCTTCGTCGCTCCGAACTGCGCGATGTACAGCAACTCGTCGAGCGCCACCGCCATCAACATCCAGGGCTCCGCCTCGGTGACGACCGGCGGCTATTGCGCCGTCGGCGGCATCTCCGGGCCGGCGAGCATGGAGAACCAGTTCACCACCGGCTGCGCCGTGCAGGACGACCCCTACAAGGCGACGATTCAGCCGGCCGCCGGCAAGTGCATCAACCCACCCACCATGAAGCCCGGCGTGTCGGTGACGCTGAGCGCGGGCACCTACTGCTCGGGCCTCGACCTGAAGGGCACCGTGACGCTCAACCCGGGCCCCTACGTCATCCAGAACGGCACCCTCACGGTGAACTCCAACACCAACGTGAGCGGTTCGGGCGTCACCTTCTACCTCACCGGCAACAATTCGGGCTTCAAGCTCAACGGCGGCGGCGTCATCAACCTGTCCGCGCCCACCTCGGGCGACCAGAAGGGCATGCTGATCATGCAGAATCCGACCTCGAACCCCGGCTACGACAATACGCTTAACGGCGACGCCAATATGAAGCTTCTCGGCGCCATCTACACGCCGACTCAGTCGATCACCGTCAACGGAAACGCGGGTTTCGGCCAGTCTTCGGCCTTCATGCCGCTGGTTGCCGACACGCTGAAATTCTCGGGCAGCAGCACGCTGAACCTGGACACCACCGTCATGAAGCCCGCCGGCGACCTGCCGCGCGTGGAGAACGGCGCGCGCCTGATCAACTGACGATCCGCCCTGTGGACGACGCCGCGCGAGCCAAGCCGCGCGGCGCGTTCGTTCTGCTAACCTGAGGCCCGCTGCGGCGAATCGGGCGCGGGTCCGGTGTCGAAGCGACCCGGACCACGCATGGGCTTCACCTTCCTCCACGCCGCCGACCTTCATCTGGGCAGCCCGCTGGCCGGGCTGGCGACGAAAGACGCCGAGATCGCGGCGCGCTTCGGCTCCGCCTGCCGCGACGCTTTCTCGGAGCTGGTGAGCCGCGCCATCGCCGAGGGCGTCGCCTTCGCCGTCATCGCCGGCGACGTCTATGACGGGGAGTGGAAGGACACCTCGGTCGGCCTGTTCTTTAACCGGGAGGTCGCCCGGCTCGACCGGGCGGGCATCCCCGTGTTCCTCATCCGGGGCAACCACGACGCCGAGAGCGAAGTCACCAAGGCGGTGCCGCTGCCGGCCGGCGTCACCCTGTTCCCGTCCAGCCGCGCCCGCACCGAGCGCCTGGCCGAGCTGCAGGTCGCCATTCACGGCCGCAGCTTCGCCGACAGGGTCGCCAGCGACAATTTCGCGCTGGCCTATCCCGATCCGGTGCATGGCTGGTTCAATATCGGCGTGCTGCACACCTCGTGCGACGGGCGGCCGCCGCACGCTGTCTACGCGCCGTGCTCGGTGCAGGACCTTGCCTCGCGCGGTTACCAGTACTGGGCGCTCGGCCACGTCCACGACTACGAGGTGCTGGCCCGCGACCCGTGGATCGTCTTCCCCGGCAATCTCCAGGGGCGCAGTGTGCGCGAGTGCGGCCCCAAGGGGGCCGTGTTCGTCGATGTCGAAGACGGGCGCGTGTCGAATGCGCGCCGCGTCATCGTCGACCGGGCGCGCTGGGCCTCCGTGGCTGTCGATCTCGCCGGCGTCGATGACGAGGCGGCGTTCCGCGCCCGCGTCGGCGAGGCGCTGAAGCCCGCCTTCGACGAGGCCGCCGGCACGCTGCTCGCCTTCCGCCTGACGCTGGAAGGCGAGACGAATCTGCACCGCCGGCTGAAGGGCGACCCGGGCCGCTTCCGCGACGAGGCGCAGGCGCTGGCCGACCATTTGCGTGAGGATGTCTGGCTGGAACGCCTGCGCATCGAGACGCGGGAGCCGGCGCGCCCGCGCGTCGAGCCCGCCGACGGCGCGGGGCTGGACCCGCAGGCGCTGCTGGAGGGGCTGGAGCGCGACGAGGGGCTTCGCGCCGCCGCGAGGAAGCGGCTCGACGACGTGCTGGCCCGCATCCCGGCCGGCATTCCCGAGCGCGACGCCCTGGCGGAGGACCTCGACGGGCTGCTGGCCGACGCCCGCGCCCTCGTGCTCGGCCGCGCCGTCGAGGGCGGCGGCTGACATGCGGCTGCTCCGGCTCGACCTCGACCGCTATGGGCCGTTCACCGGCAAGGTGCTGGAGTTCCGTCCGGACGCTCGGCTGCATGTCGTCTACGGTCCCAACGAGGCGGGCAAGACCTGCTCGCTCGCCGCCATCACCGACCTGCTGTTCGGAATCCCCGCGCGCACAAGACACGACTTCGTCCACCCCATGCGGGAGTTGCGCCTGGGCGCGAGCGTCGTCGACCGCGCGGGGCGCGGGCTCGACTTCCGCCGCCGCAAGAACCGCCCCGTGCTGACCGACGCGGAAGGGGCCGAACTGCCCGACGACGCGCTCGTCCCCTTCCTCGGCGGCCTGTCGCGCGAGGTGTTCTGCCGCGCCTTCGGCCTCGACGCCGAGGCGCTGCGCAAGAGCGGCGACGATTTGCGCAAGACGGACGGCGAGCTGGGCGCGGCGCTGTTCGCAGCGGCTTCGGGCCTGCGCGGCCTCACCGAACTGCGCGCCGAGCTGGACGCCGAGGCCGATGCGATCTTCGCCCCGCGCGCCGCCAAGGACCGGAGGTTCTACCAGGCGCTGGCCCGCTACGAGGAGGCGCGCAAGGCGCTGCGCGACAGCGAGTTCCGTTCCGGACCGCTGAAGGCGTTGCGAGACGGCATCGCCGAGCACGAGGCGAGGCTGGAGGCCATCGCCGGGCGACGGGCCGCCATCGCCCGCGATCTCGCGCGGCTGGAACGGCTGCGCCGCGCCGCGCCTGTCATCCGCGCCATCGACGCCATCGAGGCGGACATGGCCGCGCTGGGCGAGCTGCCTGCCGTCCACGAGGGCTTTGGGGCGGAACTCGCCGAGGCGCTAGCGGCGCTCGAGGCGGCGCGCGAACGGCTGCGCGGGGCGGAGGCGGCCGAGGCGCGCCACGCCGCCAACGCCTCCTCCATCGCGGCGGACCCGGGTGTCCTGCCTCACGGGGATGAGATCGACCGCCTCACCGGCCAGAGCGGCGCCTGGGAGAAGGCGCGCGCCGACCTGCCGAAGGTGCGATCCGAAGCCGACGCTTTCGACGCGGAGCTGACGGCGCTCGCCGTTCGGCTCGGCCTACCTGACGCGGACGCTGTGATCGCCGGCCAGCCCAGCGACGCGGTTCGCGCCGGCGTCGAGGCACTGGTGGCGGAAGGCGAGCGCCTCGCGGCGGCGCTGGCGGCCGCGCGGGCCGCCGAAGAGCAGGAGGCGGGCACGCTGGCGACGCTGCGGCGCGAGCGCGAGGCCCGAGGCGGCCTGCGGGAGCCCGGGCCCGCGCGCGCGGCGTTCGCCGCCTTCGCGGAGCCGCTGAAGCGGGTGGACCAGATGTCCGGCCTGCGCGAGGAGGTCTACGCGGAGGCCGCCGAACTGGCGTCGGAGGCGGCGCGGCTGTCGCCGCGCGTCGCCGACCTCGCGGCGCTGGCGGACGTCGCCTTGCCCTCTCTCGACGTCATCGAAGCCGCGCGCCGCCGCCTCGCCGAGCGCGACGGCGACATCAAGCGCGCTGCCGAGGCGCTGGCCGAGACGCGGCGGGAGGCGGCGCAAGCCGAAGCCGGCCTGGCGGCTCTGGAAGCGGGGCGGCCGGTGCCCAGCGCCGAACGCATCGCCGCCGCCCGGGCGGCGCGCGAGAGCGAATGGTCGACGCTGCGGGCGTCGCTGTTCGGCGAGGCCGACGCGCTCGCCCCCGCGACGCTGGCCGGCGTCGTCGCGCGCTTCGAGCGCGAGGTCGCGGAGGCCGACAGCCTCGCCGACGCCGCCGTGGCCGACGCGCAGCGGGTCGTGGAGCACGCGCTGACGCGCCAGCGCCTCGACCGGGCGCTCGGCCTGGCGCGCGACCAGGAGGCGGCGCTCGCTGCCCTGCGGGCGGAAAGGGACGCGGACCTCGCGGCGTGGGCGCAACTGTGGACCCTGAGCGGTGTCGCGCCCGCCGCGCCTGCGGAAATGCTGGCGTGGCGCGTCGAACTGGGCGTGCTGCTGGAGCGTCACGCCCGCCTCTCCGGGCGGCGCGCCCGGCTAGCGGCGATGGAGGACGACGCCCGGCGGCTCGACGCGCCGCTGGCGGCGCTGGCCCGCGACCTCGGCCTACCCCCCGTGCCGGACCTGCCCGCCACTCTCCAGGCGAGCCGCATCGAGGCCGAGATCGCGCGCATCGCGGATCTCTGGACCGAAGCGCGCGAGGCCGAGGCGCGGCTGGCCGATACCGAGGCGCGCATGAAGGACGCAACGGAGCGCGCCGCCGCCGCCGCACAGCGTCTGGCGGAGTGGGGCGAGCGCTGCCGCGCCGCCCTGCCGGCGCTGGGGTTGCCGCCCGACGCCGGCGTCGCCGAAGCCCGGGCGGCGCTCGACGCCTGGAAGGAAGCGCCGCGCGTCATCGAAAACCGCGCCGACCGGATGCGGCGCGTCGCGGGCATCAGGCGCGACATCGCCGCCTTCGAGAACGCGGTCGCCACCCTCGCGTCCGCGCTCGGCGCGGAGGCGGCTGGCCTGCCGCCCGACGCGACGTTGCGCGGCCTGGGCCAAAGGCTGGCGCGCGCCCGCGAGGCCACGGCCCGGCGCGACGAGATCGACAAGCAGCTTGCGCAGGCGCGCGGCGAGCGCGACGCGGCGGCCGGCCTGCTGGCCGAGGCGGAGCGCGCCCTGGCCGAGCGCGCCGGTCGCGTCCACGCCGCGCCCGGAGACGACCTGCCCGGCCTGGCGCGCCGGCTGGCCGATCGCGACCGCCTCTCGGCGAAGCTGCGCGAGCGGCGGGACCAGCTCGCGCTCGAGGCCGACGGCGTCGACGAGGCGGCCCTGCGCGAGGCGCTGGCGGGGCACGATCCCGACGCGACAGACGCCGCGCGTCGCGCCCTCGCCGACGAGGACGAGCGGCTCGATGGCGAAGGCAAGGAGGCCTTCGCGGCGCTCGACCGCGAAAAGCGGCGGATGCGCGAGCTGGAGGAGGGCGGCGGGGCCGAACTCGCCGCCCAGCAGCGGCGCGGCGCGGAAGTCGAACTGGTGACGGCGGCGCGGGAATGGGCGGTGCTCAGCCTCGGCGCGCTGATGCTCGGGACGGCGGTGGAGCGGCAGCGGGCCGGCCGGCAGGCGCCCCTTCTGGCGCGCGCCGGCGCGCTGTTCTCGACGGTGACAGGCGGGGCGTTCGTCGGCCTCGGACAGAGCTTCGGCGACGACGACGCGCCGCATCTGGTCGGGCGACGCGCCGGCGGGGACGAGGTGGCGCTCGCCGACATGAGCGAGGGCACCCGCGACCAACTTTATCTGTCGCTGCGCCTCTCCTTCCTGGAGGACTACGCGCAGCGGGCCGAGCCCGCGCCCTTCGTCGGCGACGATCTCTTCGCCAGCTTCGACGACGAGCGCACGGAGAACGGCCTCGCGGCGCTGGCGGCGATCGGCGAAACCGTGCAGCCCATCCTGATCACGCATCACCGGGCGGTGGTCGACGCCGCCCAACGCCGGCTCGGCGGGGCGGTCGACATCCTGGCGTTGTAGAGGCAAGGTCCTGCTCGACCGACAGGAGGCATGAATGGCCGACAGCCCCACCACGACCGCGCTGCTCGACGAGGAAGCGGAGCTCCAGTTCCCGTATTTCAACGCGGACGTCGCCTGGCGCATCGGCGTTCTGCTGCGGGAAGAGGCGGCGCTGGGCAATCTGCCGGTCTCCATCGAGGTCGCGATGGGCGGGCATCCGCTGTTCTTCTGCGCGATGCCCGGCGCGTCGCCCGACAATGCCGGCTGGGTGCGCCGCAAGCGCGCCACGGCCGAGCGCTTCCTGCACAGCTCGCTCTACGTGACCCAGTTGTGCGTCGAGCGCGGGCGGGGCTTCGAGCGCTACAGCCTGCCGCCGCAGGACTACGCCGCGAGCGGAGGCAGCGTGCCGGTGTCGGTGCGCGGCACGGGCATGGTGGGGACGGTGACGATCAGCGGACTGACGCAATACGAGGACCACGCGATGGCGGCGCGGGCGATCCGGACCGTCATCGCGGAACTCGAACGGGCTTGAGCGCAACCGTTACAGGCGCGGAACGAACGCGCCCGCGATGGCGCCGAGCAGCAGCAGGATCGTGGCAAGCCCGAACAGGCTGAGAGTCGAACTGTCGTAGCACATGTCCGACACCGTCAGGGCGCTGCACACCTTCTGGCCGATCGTTTCGATGAATCCGTAGCTCCGCATCGGGGCCTCCCCGAAAGCTGACACCGCGATTAACATAACGCATTCTTAACGAGCGCACCAGAATGGGACGGCGGCCCCAACGGTCAATGTGTCGCGAGCGTTAACGCGAAAGCCGCTTGCGCCCGCCCGCGTCCTCGTCGCACCGTGGCCCTCCGGCCGGCTTCGGCCGGGGGAGGACGCTGGGATGAAGACGCAGGCGCGCGTTGTCGTGATCGGGGGCGGCGTGGTCGGCGTCTCCGTGCTGTACCACCTGGCGAAGATCGGCTGGACCGACGTCGTTCTCGTCGAGAAGTACGAACTCACCTCGGGCTCCACCTGGCACGCGGCCGGCGGCGTGACGACGCTGAACTCCGACGCCAACGTCTCCCGGCTGCAGAAATACACGTTCGACCTCTACCGCGAGCTGGAGCGCGCCACCGGCCAATCCTGCGGCATCCATCACAACGGGGGCATCTACCTCGCCGCGACCGACGGGCAGATGGACTTCCTGCGCCTCATCCACTCGCGCGCCCGCTATCTGCGTATGGACACGGAGCTGATCCCGGTCTCGGAAGCTAAGCGCCGCAACGTGCTGATCGACGAACGCCATTTCAAGGGCGCGCTCTGGCGCGAGGACGGCGGCCACGTCGACCCGTGGCTGGTGACGCAGGCCTATGTCGCCGCGGCCCGCGCGATGGGCGCGGAGGTGTATCGCTACACGCGCGTCACCGGCCTGAACCCGCAGCGCGACGGCTCCTGGGAGGTCGTCACCGACAAGGGCGTCATCCGCGCGGAGCACGTCGTCAACGCGGGCGGGCTGTGGGCGCGCGAGGTCGGCCGGCTGGTGGGCCTCGAACTGCCGGTGCTCGCCATGGAGCACCACTACATCCTCACCGAGGCCGTGCCGGAACTCGCCGGGCAGGAGCGGGAGATCATCAACACGACCGATTTCGCCGGCGAGATCTACCTGCGCCAGGAAGGCCAGGGCGTGCTGCTCGGCACCTACGAGCAGAACTGCCGCGTCTGGTCGCCGCGCGCGACGCCGGACGACTTCCACAGCCAGCTCCTCCCGGACGATCTCGACCGCATCGCGCCCGAACTGGAGAACGGCTTTCGGCACTTCCCCGCCATCGGGCGCGTCGGCGTGCGCAAGGTCATCAACGGGCCCTTCACCTTCTCGCCGGACGGCAACCCGCTGGTCGGCCCGGTGCGGGGGCTGCCGGGATACTGGAACGCCTGCGCCGTCATGGCCGGGTTCAGCCAGGGCGGCGGCATCGGGCTCGTCCTGTCGCGCTGGATCGCCGAGAACGATCCGGGCCAGGACGTGCTGGCCATGGACTGCGCGCGCTATGGCCTGTTCGCGACGCCCCGCTACACGTCGATCAAGGTGCAGGAGAACTATCGCCGCCGGTTCCGCCTGCTCTACCCCAACGAGGAGATGCCGGCCGCGCGGCCGTTCCGCCGCACGCCGGTCTACGACCGGCTGAAGGCGAAGGGCGCTGCGTTCGGCGCCAATTTCGCGCTGGAGGGCCCGCTCTGGTTCGCGCCGCCGGGCGCCGAACCGGTCGAGACGCCGACCTATCGACGCTCCGAGGCCTTTCCCCACATCCGCGCGGAGTGCCACGCCGTGCGCACCGGCGTCGGCATCACGGAGATCTCCAACTACGCGAAGTACGAGGTGCTGGGCAAAGGCGCGCGCGCCTGGCTGGACCGCGTCTTCGCCTCACGCATTCCGCGCCCCGGCCGCATGGGCATCGCCCCGATGCTGAGCCCGCGCGGGCGCGTGATGGGGGACCTCTCGATCGCCTGCGTCGCCGAGGACAGGTTCCTGATCGTCGGCTCGGGGTTCGCCGAGGCGTTCCACATGCGCTGGTTCAGCCGCGCCGCGCCGCCCGACGACGTGATCGTGCGCAGCGCCTGCTCGACGCTGACCGGCTTCGCCCTGTCGGGGCCGAAGGCCCGCGACGTGCTGGAACAGGTCGCCGACTTCGACGTGTCGCGGGAGGGCTTCCGCTTCTTCGCGGTGAAGGAGGGCGCGGTGGGGCTGTCGCCGGCGCTGGTCCAGCGTTGCGGGTTCACCGGAGAGCTCGGCTACGAGATTTGGGTCACGCCCGACTACCAGCTCCAGCTCTACGAGGACCTGCTGGCCGCCGGCGAGCCGCTCGGGCTCGCCCATTACGGGGGACGGGCGGTGTCCTCCCTTCGGCTGGAGAAGAACTACGGCTCGTTCAACCGCGATTTCCGCCCGGACTACACCCCCGCCGAGACCGGCCTCGACGCCTTCGTCGATTGCGACAAGCCGGCGGACTTCACCGGCAAGGCGGCCGTGGCGGCGGAGCGCGAGCGCGGACCGGCGAAGCGCTTTGTGGTGTTCGCGGTCGACGCGCCGCACGGCGACGTGGTCGGCTACGAGGTCGTGCTGAAGGACGGCGAGGCGGTGGGGCACGTCACCTCCGGGGCGTTCGGCCACTGGGTGGGCCAGAGCCTCGCCGCCGGCTACGTGCCGGCGGAGCTGGCGCGCGACGGCGAGGTCTTCGCCATCGACATCCTCGGCGAGGAATGCCGGGCGGTGGTGACGTCGCGCCCGCTGCACGATCCCGATGGCGAGAGGCTGCGGGCATGAGCGACGGCGAAGCCCAGCCCGCCCTCGGCCGCCGGCGCGAGCGGCAGCGCGGGCACCGTTCGTCGGGCCCCTCCGACGCGCCGCTGCCGCGGCTCGTCAACCGCTGGGCGCCGCTGGAAATCCTCGACGCCGAGCAGGTCGAGCGCATCGTCGACGCGGCCTATCGCGTGCTCGAGGAGGGCGGGCTGGAGATCCGCTCCGCGAGGGCTCGCGAGGTCTACGCCCGCTACGGCGGGATGGTCGACGAGGCGACGCAGATCGTGCGGCTCGGCCGCGACGTGGTGGAGGCGCACCTGGCGCACGCGCCGGAGCGTTTCGTGCTGCGCGCCCGCGATCCCGCCCGCGACCTGCATGTCGGCGGCAATGTCGTCAATTTCGGCCCCGTCGCCGGCGCGCCGCACATCACCGACCTCGAAAAGGGCCGCCGCTACGGCGACATCGCGGCGTTTCGCGACATCATCAAGGTCGTGCACCGGCTGGGCATCGTGCATTGGCAGGGCGGGGTGGTGGTCGAGCCCGTCGACCTGCCGGTGCCGACGCGCCACCTCGACATGTACCTCGCCCATATCGAATGCTCGGACGTGGTGTGGGCGGCGCGCGGCGTCGGCGCGCCGCAGGCCAGCGACGCCATCGCCATGTCGGCCATCGAGCACGGCATGTCGGTGGAGGAACTGGCGGAGCGGCCGACGCTGCTGACCGTCACCAACGTCAACTCTCCCCGGCGCGTCGACGAGGAGATCCTGGACGGCATCATGATCATGGCGGCGCACGGGCAGTGCGTCGTCATCACGCCGTTCACGCTGATGGGGGCCATGGCGCCGGTGACGCTGGCCGGCTCGCTGGTGCAGCAGACCGCCGAGGCGCTGGCGATCATCGCGCTGTGCCAGATGGTGCGCCGCGGCGCGCCCTGCGTGATGGGCGGCTTCACCTCGAACGTCGACATGCGGACCGGCTCGCCCGCGTTCGGGACGCCGGAATTCGTCCACGCCACGCTGGCGACCGCGCAGATCGGGCGGCGGCTGCGCCTGCCGGTGCGGGCGAGCGCCGTCAACGCCTCGCCCACCGTCGACGCCCAGGCGACCTACGAGACGGCGTTCTCGCTGCACGCCTGCATCATGAGCCACAGCCACCTCATCAACCACGCGGCGGGCTGGCTGGAAGGTGGCCTTTCGGCCTCGATGGAAAAGATTATCGTCGACGCCGAGATGCTGCGCGGATGGGCCGAAATCCTCAAGCCTGTGAGCTTCAACGACGACGACCTCGGCGTCGAGGCCATCAAGGCGGTCGCGGCGGGCGGGCATTTCTTCGGGTCGCCGCACACGCTGGCGCGATACGAAACGGCGTTCTACCGGCCGCTCCTCTCGGACTGGTCCAGCTTCGAGAACTGGCGCGACGCGGGCGGCCGCAGCGCCACGGAACGTGCGCTCGCCCTCTGGAAGAAAGCGCGGGACGAATGGACCCCGCCGCCGCTCGACCCGGCGATCAGGGAGGCGCTGCACGCCTACGTGGCGCGCCGCGCGGCGGAGATCACCGGCGCATGACCGGCCTCGTAATGAACGCGCGCATGTACGCGGTGACGCCGGAGGTCGAGGCGGCATGGCGCGGCGTGCTCGAGCGCGTGACGGCGGAGGCCGGGCTCGCCTTCGAGTACCTGCCGTACCCCGCGCCGCAGCCGCTGGAGGATTTGTGGCGGCGGCCGGATCTCGGCTGCGCCTTCATGTGCGGCTTTCCCGTCGCGCTGCGCCTCGCCGACGTCAGGCCGCTCGCCGCGCCGATCCCGTCGCTGGACTGGGCGGGCGGACGGGCGGTCTATCGCTCCGACCTGATCGTCCGGCGGGAGGCGTCGTTCCGGACGCTGGCGGACACGTATGGCGGCGTCGCCGGCTGGACGGTCGAGCACTCCCAATCGGGCTTCAACGCCTTTCGCCACCGCCTGCTGCGCGACCGCTCGGCAGGGCGGCCTTCCCTGTTCCGCGAGGTGCGCGGTCATCTCGTGACGGCCCGCCGCATCCTGGATGGCGTCGCCGACGGCAGCATCGACGTCGGCCCGCTCGACGCCTACTGGCACGCGCTGCTCGCCCGCCACCGGCCGGAGCTGACGCGGCCGGTCCGGGTGCTGGAATCGACGCCGCCGACGACCGCGCCGGCCTTTGTCGCCGGCCCCGCGCTTCCGGACGAGGCGGCGGCGCGGCTCGCCGCCGCGTTCGCGCAGGCGTCGTCACGGCCATGGTTTCCGCCGTTCGGCGAGACGCTGCTGCTGAGCGGCTTCGCGCCGGTCCGTCGTGAGGACTACGCCGTCACGCTGGCGTGGGACGAAGAGGCGCGGGCGGCGGGCTACCCGGTTCCGGCCTGAGACTCGGCCCGCGTCGGCGCGCGGCCGCGCGGATGCACCGGCGCGTCGTGCCGGCGGAGGAAGAAGCGGCGGAACACGTCGGCGTAGCCGTCATAGACGAGCCCGCCATTCTCCTCGAGCAGTGCCTCGCGATGCGCCGCGTACACCTCGGGCAGCCGGTACCAGGGCAGGGTCGGCCAGCGGTGATGCACGACGTGAAGATTGTTGTGCAGGAACAGCAGCCCGAACACCGGCGCGCGCTCGACGATGGCGGTGCGCTGGTCGACATGGTCGCGCGCCTTGTGTTCCGCGAACGAGCGCACCAGCGCCAGCGACGTGCCGCAATAAACGAAGCCGACCGCGTATTGCCAGAACGGAAGCCCGCACACCCCGACCGCCCAGCCGAGCAGCGCGGCGACGAAGATGGCGTGCCAGATCCAGACGCGCAGCACCTCTCCGTCGCGGCGCGCCACGCGCCATTCGTCGCGCCAGAATGCCGCCATCGACCACGCCGGGCCGACGATCAGCCGCCCGAGCAGCGTGGTCTGCGCCAAGATCAACGCGCGCCCCAGCCGGCCCAGCCGCGCCCACTGGTCGGGCGTGACGTAGCGGCTTTCGGGGTCGTCGAGCGGATCGGTCAGGCGCTCGTCGCGATGGTGCGCCAGGTGCGACGCGCGGTAGCGCTCGAAGGGCAGCCAAAGCCAGATCGGCGGAGTGGCCAGCGCCGTGTTGAGGTCGCGCAGCCGGGTCGGGTGGCCGTGCAGCGCCTCATGCTGGGCCGAGCCCCACCAACTCGCGGTCCATGCGGCCAGGGGCATCCACAGCCAGAGCGGGAAGGCCGCGTGAAACCAGGTGAGCGTCAGGAAGGCGGCGTAGATGGCGGCGAACACCGCCAGCGTCGGCCATTCGACGGCGGGCAGCTTCCGGACGGGCTGGACGGCATCGAGCGACATGGCGCGGCGTCACGCGGCGGAGAATCCCCCCGCATCATGACGCCGACAACGGTTGCGCTCAAGCACCGGCCGAGGCCGGTCAGACGCGATAGACGCCGTTGCGCTTCACGTAGACGGTGGTGCCCACGCCGACGCGCGTATAGAGGTCCGCGACATCCTCGTTGAGCAGGCGCACGCAGCCGCTCGACACCTGTTCGCCGATGCTCCACGGCTCGTTGGTGCCGTGGATGCGGAACAGGATGTCCCGGCCGTTCTGGTAGAGATAAAGCGCCCGCGCGCCGAGCGGGTTGTCGAGGCCCGCCTCGCGATAGGTCGGCAGCTCGGGCTTGATCTTCATCATCGTGGAGGTGGGCCGCCAGTCCGGCCACACGGCCTTGCGCCCTACCGTGGCGACGCCGCGCCAGGAGAAGCCCTGCCGCCCGACGCCGACGCCGTAGCGCATCGCCTCGTTCTGGTCGGTGACGAGGTAGAGCATGCGCTCGTCGATATCGACGACGATGGTGCCCGGCCGCTCGGGACCCTTGTAGGCCACGGTCTGGCGACGAAACTTCGGGTCCATCTTCGACCGGTCGACCAGCGGGATCGGATAGGGCTCGTCCGGCGCGTAGCCGATGTACCAGGCCGCAAGCTCCGGATCCGTCTCCGGCTCCAGATTGGCGCGTTGCACCGTGTTGCAGGCCGCGAGGGGAGCGCCGGCGAGCGTCGTGAGGAACAGTCGTCTTGAGATCATCGTGGTCGCGAGTCGAATGAAGGGACGGGGAAGTCCTTTAGTGAACGCGAAGCGTGCTGTCTGTGCTTCAACGTTCAAACCGGCTTGAGCGATGCCGTTGGAAGGCAATTGGGTGGAACACTGTTGCCATGACGCAACAAGACTGACCCGTGCCGCACCTTTTCGAACCTGTTTCCGGGTCTCGACGCCTATTTGACGGGCACGGCGCGGGCGGCGAGCGCGGCCGCGGCGCGCGCGCGCGGCTTGTCGGCCGGGACCTCCCGCTCGGCGGGCGCGCGGCTTGTGGCCTCTTCCACCGCCAGTTGCGCGGCTTCGGCGATGGAGGTGACGAAAATGTCGGCCGCCACGGTCTGCTTCACCACCTCCCGCCGGTCGCTCTCCTCCTCCCGCATCCCCCAGGCGCCCATCATCACGCGCGCCTCGGGGAAACGCCGCCGCAGGCGCTTGACCGCGTAGCGCATGTGGCCGGGGCTCGACGTGTCGAGATAGGACAGGCAGACGAGCGCGACGCCAGCCGGATCGAGATGGAAGAGGCGGGCGGTCGTGAGCGAGCCCGCGGGTTCGACCCTTGTCGGCAGGCCGGAGTCTGACAGCACGTGCGCGAGCATGCGCGCCGCCGCCTCGTCGAGCGGGCTGCGTCCCGGAATGCAGAGCACCGGCGCGTCGCCTCGCCACGCCTCTGAAAACCTGTCGCGCGGGCTGGACACTGGCGTGGCGTCGGGCGTCTTCGCGGCGTCCCCGGAGGTGGCGTCCGCCGCCGGGCGGGCCGCCGCGCCGGCGTCGGTGAGGTCGGAGACGAGTTCGGCAGCCGCGTCGCGGATCGTCTCGACGCGGCCGAAATCCAGCGCGCCGCGCGCCACGTCAGCCTGCGCCATTTCGAGGCCGGGCAGGGCGACATCGTCGTAATAGGCGGCGACCCCCTTTTCGGCCAGCACCGGTTCGGCCTGGTCGGCGGCCTCGAG
This sequence comes from Alsobacter ponti, assembly GCF_024294805.1. GTDB lineage: Bacteria > Pseudomonadota > Alphaproteobacteria > Rhizobiales > Beijerinckiaceae > Alsobacter > Alsobacter ponti. Next base: position 263,251 of record NZ_JANCLU010000003.1, on the reverse strand, counting down.
AGGGTCGGAGGCGAGCATGCGCTGGTAGAACACCTCCTGCGGCGACAGCGCCGGCGTGCTGCCGAACATCACCTCGAGGAATTCGAGCCTGTCCACGTGGCGGCCGAGCACGACGAGGCAGATGGTCAGCGGCGTCGCCAGCAGCAGTCCGATCGGCCCCCACAGCCACGTCCAGAACGCCGCCGAGATGACCACGGCGACCGGCGACAGCCCCGTCGTCTTGCCGAACAGCAGCGGCTCGAGCACGTGGCCGACGAGTGGCTCGACGATGACGTAGAGCGCGGCGGTCCACAGCAGCATCGACCAGCCCGGATCGACGGCGAGCGCCAGCGTCAGCGGAAACACCGCCGAGAGGAACGCGCCGATATACGGCACGAAGCGCATCACGCCGGCCAGAATGCCCCACAGCGCGGGGCTGGGCAGGCCGATCAGCCACAGCCCGATCGTGATGACGATGGCGAAGCTCGTGTTGAGGCCGAGCTGCACGAGGAACAGCCGGCTCAGCCGGTGGGCGGCGTCGTCGATGGCGGCGGTGGTGCGCTGGATGTCGTTCGAGCCGGCGAGGCGGATCATCCGGTTCCGCAGGTCTTCCCGCTGGAGCAGGATGAAGACGACGAAGATGACGATGAGACCGGCCGTCGCGAGCGGATGCACGACGGGCTCGATCAGGTCCAGCAGCGCGCGAACCGGGCCGGGCTCCGGCGGATGCGTCTCCACGGGAATCGGCTTGGGCGGCTCGGGCCTGGGCGGCGGCGGAGGTTCGGCCGACGGGTATTGGGCGGCCGGCGCGGTCGTCGCCTTGTCCGACTTGCCGCGCAGTTCCTGGCCGAGATCCTGGAGCAGGTCGGCGGCGCGCTCGATCGCGCCGTGGCCGGCCGTCGCGCCCCGCACCGTCTGCACCTTCTCCCGGATGGTCGTCTGGTAGCGGGGCAGGTTGCCGGCCAGCTCCGTCACCTGCATCGCCACGATGCCGCCGATCGCGCCGATCACGCCGATGGCGAGGACGACGACGATGAGCACCGCCGCCGGGCGCGCGATGCGCAGCGCCTGCAGCCGGCGCACCGCCGGGGCGAGCACGAAGGTGAGCAGGATGGCGAGCGCGATGGGGACGAAGATGTCGCGCCCCGCGTAGAGCGAGGCCACGACCGCGATGGCCACGATGACGGTGCTCGTCGTGCCGTCGGCGCGGTCGAGCTCGTGCGGCCGCTGGGCGGGCGGAACAGTATTCGGCGTGGAGGTTTCTGGCATGACGGGCGCGCTCGGCCACCCGACTGCGGGCGCGCATGACAACGGCCGGAGCTTTGCCGGGTTCCCCGCCCGGATTGACGTTAGCCCGGCGGCGGCTTGACGCGCACGTGGATCACCGCGACGTCGTCGGTGTAGTCGCGCCGCCAGTCCGGCCGCTGGTCGAGGTAATGGACCATGGGCGCGGAGGGCGACAGCAGCGTCCACTCCACCTTGTAGCGGTCCAGCATGGCGAGCGGGTCCGCCTTCACCGACAACAGCGAGGTGCGGACGTAGTCCATCACGAACGCCTCGCCGAACAGTTCGGCGCGGCCGTCGATGAAGGTCGGGATGCGCCGGGCGATCATCTCGCCGCCCATGCCGTAGTCGTTGAACACCGGGCGCTGCGCGTAGCCGGCGCTGACGGCGTGGTCGAGCGCCGCCGTCACCTGGTGCCCGACGGGCGGGGCGACGTGGCGGAGCGCGGCGACGCCCACCACCACCGCCGCCATGGCGGCCATGCCGGCCGCGAGCGCCTTGTCGGGCACGCCGGGGAGGAAGTTCCGCCGCTCGCCGGTCGGCCGCAGGCCGAGCGAGCCGGCGACCACGATGGGCGTCAGGAAACCGAACAGTTCGAGGTTCCGCGTCGCCTGCAGCGCCATGTAGGAAAGCCCGACGACGATCAGCACGCGCCCCGGCGGGAGCTGGACGCGGAACCACAGCGCGGCGAGCAGATACAGCATCAGCACCGCGCCCAGCGGCCACTCGGTGCGGAAATTGGTCGGCTGCCACTCGATGATGAAGTTCAGCGCCTCGCCGAGCCCGTAGATCTTTCGCGTCATCAGCAGCGATTGCGGGCCGTAGGGCGTCAGGCAGGCGAAGCCGAAGGCGGCGACGATGAAGGCGGCCCAGCGCAGCGCCAGACCCCTGCGCTGCTCGGGCGCGGCGCGCAGCACGGCGTCGAGCGCGAAGCCGGCGCTGGCCGTGAGGCCGAAGGTGAACGCGCCGTGCATGTTCGCCCACACGGTCATCACCGGCAGCAGCAGCAGGGACGGCGCGCGGCTGTCCTCCGACGCGCGCGACAGGCCCCAGAACCAGACGAGCATCACAGGGAAGGCGAGCACGTGCGGGCGCGCCAGCAGGTGCCCGAGCACCAGCACGTAGGCGCCGCCGAGCATCAGGTAGGCGGCGACCGGCCCGGTGGCGCGCAGCAGCATCCAGGCGAGCAGGCCGAAGCTGGCGCCCACCGTCACGCAGGTCAGCAGGCTCACCGCGGTCCAGCCCCCGACGCCCGCCGCGACGGCGAGGATCACCTGCGACAGCCACTCCTTGGCGATCCAGGGCTGCCCGGCCATGGTGAAGGAGAACAGGTCCTTGTCCGGAAAGGCGCGGTGGTCGAGGATCCACTGCCCGACCGAGATGTGCCACAGCGTGTCGGCGTCGTTGAGCAGGCCCTGCGGGTTGCCGAGCGACAGGATCGCGAACACGGCGAAGCCGATCAGCACCGCCCGGCGCGTCACGCCGGAGCTCTGGCTCGGCGCGGCCGGCTGCTCGGCCGCGAGCCCCGCGGCGGTGTCGCTCGCCGTCATTTGCGCCAGGTGAAGATGGAGGTCATGGCGTAGTTCCACACCGAGCCGATGACGACGCCGGCGAAGCCCGACAGCCACCACGATTGCTGCGCCGTGCCGAACAGGTACGACGCCGCGCCCACGTTGGCGACCGTGCCGGCCGAGCACACGGCGTAGAAGCTGAGCAGGCCGAGCACGAGGCGGCGGCCTGTCAGCCTGCGGTCGCGGTAGGTGAGGGCGTTGTTGAGCGCGAAGTTGGACGTCATGGCGACGAAGCTCGCGCCGGTCTGCGCGGCGGCGAAGCTCAGGTCGGCCACGGCCAGCAGCGTCCACAGCGCGGCCATGTGGACGAAGACGCCGGAGCCGCCGACCAGCATGAAGGCGAGGAAGCGCGCCGGGATCACCCGGCCGAAGCTCTTGTCGGCCAGCAGCATCAGGAATTCCCACGCCACCAGCGAGTCGAGCTTGCTCTCGCCGTGGGCGCGAGAGCGGAACCCGTAGGGCTCCTCGACCACGGTGAGCTTGCGGTCGACCGAGCTGCACATGTCGAGCAGGAGCTTGAAGCCGAGCCCCGACAGGCGCGGCAGCGCCTCGTCGAACAATTCGCGCGTGAACCCGAAGAAGCCGCTCATCGGGTCGCTGAGGTTGCACTTGTTGACCATCGCCGAGAGGCGGGTCGCGAAGCGGCTCATCCAGGCGCGCCGCGCGTCCCAGTCGCCGACCCCGCCCGATCCGGTGTAGCGGCTGCCGACGACGAGGTCGGCGCCGCCGCGCAGCGCCGCGACCATGCGCGGCAGGATCGTTTCGTCGTGCTGCAGGTCGCCGTCCATGATGACGACGTAGGGGGCGGAGGTGGCCAGCACGCCCTCGATGCAGGCGGAGCTGAGCCCGCGCCGTCCGACGCGCCGCAGGCCGCGCACGCGGGGGTCCTGCCGCGCCAGCTCGCGCAGCACCCCGCCGGTGCCGTCCTTGGAGTCGTCGTCGACGAACACGATCTCCCACGCCAGCCCGTCCAGCAGCGCGCGCAGGCGGTCGACGAGGATGCCGACATTGTCGCGCTCGTTCAGGATCGGCACCACGATCGACACTTGCGCGGGAAGCATCGGGGTGGTCGTACCTGACATGACGCTCACCGGCGCGTGGCCAACCAGCATTGTGAAGCTCCAGCTCGGAGGGATGGCTCAGGTTAGATGCAAAGTCTTTATGTTATCTGTTTAAGTCATCGAAGTCCCACCCGTCCCGGCCGTCCGCGTCAAGCGGGAAGCACGCCGGCTCCCGCCGAGGACCTTGCGGTTTGAACACCACAACTGCCGACGACCGCCGCATTGCGCTCGTTTTCTGGTCGGGAATGGCCCTCGTCGCCGCGCCGGCCCTGTGGTTTCCAGTGCCGTTTTCGTGGGATTTCTTTAACCACGCCGCGCGTTTCTCGGTGTTGTCCGCCGCGCCGGGCGACCCGGTGCTGCGGTTCTACGCGGTTCACTGGGGCGTCATCCCGAACCTCGGCATCGACGCGCTCTACTGGCTCTTGCGCGACATTCTGTCGCCGGTCTCGTTCCTGCGATGCCTGTGGATCGTCGACATCCTGCTGATGGGGGCGGGGGCGTGGCTGCTCTCCGCGACGCTGCACGGCCGCCCGCCGGTGACGATTCTCGCGGTGCCGGTGCTCTCCTACAACGTGCTGCTGACGACCGGCCTGTTCAACTTCGCCCTCGGCGCGGGGCTGGGGCTGGTTTGCCTGTCGCTCTGGCTGCGCCTGCGGGACCGGCCGGTCGCGATGCGCCTCGTGGCGTTCAACGTCATGGCGGTGCTGCTGTTCTTCGCGCATCTCGTCGCCTTCGCCGTCACCGTGGGCCTGATCGGGCTGATGGAGACCTTCCCGCGCCTGCGCTGGCCGCGCTGGGCGGACATCGTGCGCGGCGTCGCCGTCGCGCCGTTCTTCGTCGCCGGCCTCGTCCTGCTGCTCGCCTCCGAGCCGCTCGAAACCAAGGTCGGCTTCGCGGTCGAGAAGAACCTGAAGACGCTGCTCTACGCGCCTCTCGCCTCGGTGTCGCTGCTCTCGGACCAGGTGGCGATGCTGGGGCTCGCCGCCGTGCTGTTCCTGATCATCCGGCGCGGCGGGTGCCGGTTCGACCCGCGCATGAGCGCGGCGCTGCTCGTCGCCTATCTCGTCGTACTGGCGATGCCGACCTCCTACGGGCCGGGCAGCCTGCTCGACGCGCGCGTGCACGTCTATATCGCGTTCGTGGCCGTCGCCTCCCTGAGCCTGCGCCGGCCGCAGGCGGACACGCGCGGCCTTGTCATCGCCTTCGCCCTGCTGATCGCGGCGCGGGTGGCGCTCGTGCTGGGGCCGTGGAACGCCTTTCTCGACGACCTCGCCGACGTCCGCCGCACGCTGGCGGCGATCCCGCCGCAGTCCCGGGTGCTCGTCGGCCACGTCGTCGACGACGTGTGCGAGCCGAAAGCCGCCAGCCCGCAACTGGCGCACGCCTACCAGCATGCCGTGGCGGCGGCGGTGCTGGAGCGCGGCAGCTTCGTCCACCTCCTGTTCACCGGCAGGGGCATGCAGCCGGTCGAGGTTCGGCCGGAATGGCGGCGCTTCGTGCTGCCCTGGCAGGCGCTGACGCCGCGCGAGGTGACCGAAGTCCTGCGCGACGACGCCGCGCTCGCCCCCACGTCCGGGCGGGTGTTCGACACCTTCGTCCTGTTCCACTTCGGCTGCCGGCCCGCCGTCCCGCCCGCGCCGGGCCTGGTCAAGGCGGCGGAAGGCCGCGTGGACGACGTCTACCGCATCGCCGAGGATGCGCCCGCCCCACCGCCGGCCCCCGCGCGTTAACCATTCCCGGTAAGGTTGAGGAACCTTCGGCCTGCCCGTCTGCTATAGTCGGGCGGACGCACGATCCCGGCTGGCGCGCCACACGATCGCCTTGCCGGTGCGGACGATGGGCGGCGTATTTGGCCCATCGACCCGGCGCGACGCGGCGGCGCCGGGCGGCATGGAGGGGGAATGTTCGAAGCGTGCGGGAGGGGCGTGAGGCGTATGACGGTGCTGGCGTTGGCCGGCGCGTTCGTCTTCGCTCCGCCCAGCGGGCCCGCCGCAGCGCTCGATCTGCTCGGCTTCCTCGGCTTCGGTTCCGACAAGCCGCCAACGCCGTCGGCGGCGGCTCTGCCCTATGAGGTCACCATCGACGGCGCGGACGCCAAGGGCGTCGAGCAGGCCGTCAAGGACGCCTCCAACCTCTACAAGCTGCGCAACGAGGCGCCCGCCGGGGGCGAGGCGCTGGTCTTCCTCGCAGAGAGCGACCTGCCGCGCGTGCTCGACGCCCTGTGGGGGCTGGGTTACTACGACGCGACGGTCGAGATCGAGGTGGCCGGCGTCCGGCTGCGCCTGGGAGGCGGCCCGAACCCGGCCGCGCCGCGCGCCGCCGAGGCCTATCGCAACCGCGCCCCGGTTCCCGTCCGCGTCGTCGTTCAAACGGGACGGGAATTCACGCTGCGCCGCATCGCGGTGATCGACGGGCGCACCGGCGGGCCGTTCCCGCCCGCCGAGATGCCGCAGCGCGTGATCGGCCTCAATCCCGGCGACCCGGCGCATTCGGCCGATATCCTCGCGGCGCAGTCGCGCATGGTCGACCGCCTGCGCGACCTCTCCCACCCCTTCGCCAAGGTCAGCCGCCTGGAGCCCGTCGTCGACCATCCCGCCGGGGCCATGGACGTCACCTTCACGGTGACGCCGGGGCCGGTGGCGCGGCTCGGCCCGATCACGATGAGCGGGCTCACCACGGTCGATCCCGCGCCGGTGCGCTCCTTCATCTACGCCGAGCAGGGCGACCCCTACTCGCCGGCGGAGCTGGCAGGGATCCGCAAGTCGCTGGCCCGCGTCGAGGCGCTGGGTTCGATCCGCATCCGCGAAGCCGACAAGCTCGACGCCAACGGCGAACTGCCGGTGTTCGTCGAACTCACCGAGCGCAAGATGCGGGCGGTAGGCGCTTCGGCGCTCTATTCCACCATCGACGGGCCGCAGCTCAACGCCTACTGGACGCATCGCAACCTGTTCGGCGGCGCGGAAACGCTGCGCCTCGAGGGCTCGGTGTTCCAGGCGACGCGCAACGACGGCGAGCCGCTGAAGAGCATCCAGGACCTCACCTGGGCGGATCTCGGCTGGCGGCTCGGCTTCACCTTCATGAAGCCCGGCCTGTGGGGAACGCGCACGGACTTGCTCGCCTCCGCCGCCTTCGCCCGCGAATCCACCGACGCCTATGTCGCGCGCCACGTCGGCGGCGATCTCGCCCTGCGCTATCGCTGGACCGACCTCACCTCGGCGCAGGCCGGATTGCGGTTCGACCGAGGCCAGGCCTCCAACGTCCAGGGCCAGATCGACTACACGCTGGTCGGCCTGCCCGTGTCCGTCACCTACGATTCCACCGACCGTCCGCTCGATCCGACGCGCGGCATCCGCGCCACCGCGTCGCTGACGCCCTATCCCTCGTTCCTGGGCTCGACCGTGAACATGACCATCGGGCGCGCCGGGGCGTCCGCCTACTGGTCCGTCGACGAGGACAGCGACATCATCCTCGCCGGCCGCGTCGGCTTCGGCACGCTGCTGGGGGCCGATATCGACGCGGTGCCTGCCAATTACCGCTTCTACGCCGGCGGCGGCGGCTCGGTGCGCGGCTACAAGTACCAGTCCCTTAGCCCCCGCATCGGCCTCGACCCGACCGGCGGCCTCAGCCTGCTCGACGGCTCGGTGGAAGCCCGCATCAAGGTCACCGACACCATCGGCATCGTGCCGTTCGTCGACGCCGGCATGGCCTACGAGAACCGCTATCCGGACTTCAAGGAAACGCTCGGCATCGGCGCGGGCGTCGGGCTGCGCTACTATACGCCCATCGGCCCGATCCGGCTGGACGTCGCGGTTCCGCTGAACAAGCGGGCCGGGGACCGGCCCGTCACCCTCTACATCGGCGTGGGGCAGGCGTTCTGATGGCTCGGCTTCGGCGCATTCTCTCCGGTTCGCTGGCGGCGCTCGCGGTGCTGGCGGTCGCGCTGGCCTATCTGGCCGGTTCGCCCGGCCGCGCGCAGAGCGACCAGGGCACGCTGGCGGGCATTCTCTCCTGGGCGCTCTCGACGCCCGAGAACCGCGTCACCATCGGCCAGGTCGAGGGCGCATTGTCCTCGGACGCCGTGATCCGCGACGTGCGCATCGCCGACCGCGAGGGCGTCTGGCTCTCGGTCGACCGCGCCCGCCTCGTCTGGAGCCGCACCGCGTTGTTCTCCCGCCGGCTGCAGATCGACACGCTCGAGATCGACCGGATGACCATTGCTCGGCGCCCGGTCGCCGAGGAGGAGGCAGCCGCCGCGGCGGCCGACGCGCCGGCCCTGCCCGAGCTTCCGGTCAAGATCGTGGTCGGGGCTTTCGCCATGAAGGAGCTCGCCCTCGGCGAGCCGGTGCTGGGCACTGCCGCGCGGATCGCCGCGCAGGGGTCCGCAGTGCTCGGGAACCCCGCCGAGGGGCTGTCGCTGAAGATCACCGCCAACCGGCTCGACGCACCCGGTCGGTTCGCCGTGGCTTTGGGCTATGTGCCGCAGACCACACAGCTCGACCTCGGCCTCAATCTCGACGAGCCGGCGGGCGGCCTGCTGTCGCGCCTCGCCAACCTGCCCGGCACGCCGCCGATCCGCCTTCGGGCCGACGGCTCGGGGCCGCTGGACGGCTGGACGGCGAGCCTCGACTTCGACTCCGGCCCCGATGTCGGCGCGCAGGGGCGCGCCACCGTCAACCGCGAGGCGGCCGGACGGCGCGTGCAACTGGCGCTGGACGCGCGCATCGAAAACCTGCTGCCTCCCGTGGTCGGCCCCATCTTCGCCGGCACGACCCAGCTTGCCGGCGATCTGCTGGCTGGCGACGACGGCGCGCTCGCCGTCCGACGTCTCGAAGTCTCCTCGCGCACCGCGCGGCTGTCGCTGACGGGCACGGTCGATCCGGTCCGCGACGTCGACCTCGCGCTCTCGATCCGCGCCTTGCCGACCGACGGAACGACGACCCGCGCCGGCGCGGCGACCATCGGTCGCCTCGTGCTCGATGCTTCGGCGCGCGGGCCGGTGACCGCGCCGCGCATCGAGGCCAGGCTCTCCGCCTCCGACCTCAGCGGTCCCGACGGGCGCTTCGGCTCGGTCGAGGGCACGTTCTCGGCGGCGCCGCCTGCCGGCGGCGGCCCCGGCAAGACGGCCCTGACGCTCGACCTCGCCGCGCGCGGCGTCGCGCTCGCCGATCCCGCGCTCGCGCGGGCGGTGGGCGGGCGGCTCGACATCGCGGCGCGGGGCGCGCTCGACGCCGGTTTCGTGCTCGACCTCGAGCAGGCGCGCGTGGCGACCGAGACCGCGCAGGCGCAGTTCGCCGGTCGTGTCGGCCGGCGCGAATTGAAGGGCGAGGCGCAGCTCACGGCGCCGGATCTCACCGCCTTCTCGGGCGTCGCGGGCCGCGACCTGCGCGGCGCGGCGCGGCTGAAGGCGGGGCTCGACGGCAACCCCTCGCGCTACACCGTCCGCGCCGACCTCGACGGCGAGGCGACGGGCCTCTCTCTCGACATCCCGCGCCTCGACCCGCTCTTCGCCGGCTCGGTGCGGGTGCAGGGCGTCGCGGCGCGCGTGCCGGGCGGCTACGCGTTTGAGACGTTCCGGCTGGCGGGCCGGCACATTACATTGTCGGTCGACGGCCGCGCGACCGAGGAGCGCGCCGACCTGACCGCCCGCCTCGACATCCCAGACCTCGCCCGCGCCGACGAGCGGCTGTCGGGCCGCGCCGCCGGCGAGGCGAAGCTGACGGGTTCGCTGCGCAAGCCCGACGTCGCCGCCCGGTTCACGCTGGACGAGGCGCGCATGCTGGGCCGCCCGGTTCCGCGCCTCGCCGTCGAGATCGCGGCGCGCGACGTGACCGGCGCGCTCGACGCCACGATCTCGGCCTCCGGCCTCGTCGACGGCAAGACGCTGCGCGGGCAGGCGCGCCTCGCCGGGGCCGACGGCGGGCTCGCCTTGCAGGGGCTTGACGTCTCGCTGGGCTCGGTGCGCGCGGCCGGCTCCGTTCGGCTCGACGCGCGCAGGCTCGCACAGGGCGAGCTGTCGGTGACGGCGGGCGATCTCGACGACATCGCGCCGCTCATCCTCGTCCCCGCCAAGGGGTCCCTGGACGCCAAGCTGGCGCTCTCGGCGGATGGCGGACGGCAGAACGTCGACGCCCGCGCCAAGGCCGATCGCCTCGCGGTCGGCGGCGTGATGCTGCGCCGCCTCGACGGGCAGGCCGTGGCGCGGGACATTTACGGGGCCTTCGCGCTCGACGCGTCGGTGACCGTCGAGCGTCTGGTCGCGGTGGGCCAGAGCTTCGACACCATTCGCCTCACCAGCAGGGGCGGGGCGGGCGGCAGCGACGTGGCGCTGACGGCGCGTGGGCTCGGCTTCGATCTCGACGCCTCCGGCCGCGTCGCGCCCGGCCCGCCCATCGCGGTGACGCTCGCCGCCTTCTCGGCCCGCCGCAACGGGACGCGCATCGCGCTGCAGCGGCCCGCGACCATCCGCATCGACAAGGGAGAGGTCGCCACGGACGGCCTCGTGCTGGAGGCGGGGACCGGACGCATCGAGCTGACCGGCCGCGCCGGGCGCGACCTCGCCCTGACCCTCGACGCCAAGGCCGTTCCGCTCTCGCTCGCCTCGCTGGTCGCGCCGGACCTCGGGCTCGAAGGGCGGGCCGACGCGCATGTGGGGCTGAACGGCCCGGCGTCGTCGCCGACCGGCGATTATCGCCTCGCCGTCGCCGGCCTGGCCGCCCGCGCCACGCGCGACGCCGGCCTGCCGCCGGGCGAGCTCAAGGCGAGCGGCCGGCTGGCCGGCGGGCGGGCCACCGTCGACGCCTCGCTGGCGCTCGGCCGCATCGGCGTGCTGCGGGCCACCGGCTCCGCGCCGCTGGGCGCGGGGGCGCTGGACTTGCGCCTGAGCGGGCCGCTCGATCTTGCCGTGCTCAACACCATGCTGGCGTCGGGCGGCCAGCAGGTGACCGGCCGCATGAGCCTTGACCTCACCGCCACGGGCACGCTGGCGAAGCCCCGGCTCGGTGGCTCCGCGACGCTGTCAGGCGGCACGTTCACCGACGCGCTCGTCGGTATCCGGCTGCAGGGCATCGAGGGGCGCTTCGCCGCCCAGGGCGAAGCCATTTCCGTGGAACGGCTGACGGCGACGACCGCCAACGGCGGCACCCTCCAGGCGAGCGGCCGCGTGCAGGTCGACCCGGGGGCGGGCTTTCCGGCCGACCTGCGCATCGTCGGCACGCGCGCCCAGGTGCTTTCGAGCGACGTCGTCTCGGCCACCGCGAACCTCGACCTGCGGATCGCCGGGCCGGTGGCGCGCACGCCGCGCGTGTCCGGCCGCGTCGACATCATCGCGATGGACGTGGCGGTGCCGGACCGGCTGCCGGAGACCCTCGCGCCGCTGCCCGGCACGCGCCACATCCGGCCCGGCCCGGAAGCGGCGAAGCGGCTCGCCATGCTGGCCAAGGCGCGCGCGGCGCGGGCGCAGGCGCCGTTCGTCATCGGCTTCGACCTGGCGATCTCCGCGCAGAACCGCATCTTCGTGCGCGGCCGGGGGCTGAACGCCGAGCTGGGCGGCGGCCTGCGTCTCACCGGCACCAGCCGCGACCCGGTCGCGGTCGGCGCGTTCGAGCTGCGGCGCGGCGAAATCGATCTCGCCGGCCAGCGCATCGACCTCGTGCGCGGGCGGCTCGCCTTCACCGGCGACCTCACGCCGACGCTGGACTTCCTGGCCCAGACCCAGGCGGCGGAAGTGACGGCGCAGATCAGCATCACCGGCCCGGCCACGCAGCCTTCCTTCGTGATCTCCTCGCAGCCCGGCCTGCCGCAGGACGAGGTGCTGTCGCGCATCCTGTTCGGGCGCGCGGCGGGCGGTTTGACCGGGCTGCAGGCCCTGCAACTGGCGCAGACGGTGGCGCAGCTCGCCGGCGGCGCGGGGCCGGGCGGCTTCGAAGCGCTGCGCCGTTCGCTTGGCGTCGACAGCCTCGACGTCACCTCCGGCGCGAGCGGCGGCCCGGCGGTGGGCGCGGCGCGCTATCTCAACCGCAACGTCCGGGTAGGGGTGAAGGCCGGGGCGGACCCGCGCGACACCGGCATCGGCGTCGATGTCGACGTGACGCGCCACCTCAAGCTGCGCGGCCAGATCGGGGCCGACGGCAGCACCTCGGTGGGCGGCGCGGCGGAGTGGGAGTACTGAGCCTCAGTCGTCGTTCTCGGCGGTCAGCTCCTCGGGCCTCAGGCCCTCGTCGAACAGCGCCGAGCGCAGCATGACGCCGACGCCGCCGTCGTCCAGAAACGCGATACCCGCGCCCTCCAGGGCCCGCCGCGTCCGCTCGAACACGGCTTCGCCCGGAATGCCGGGCCCTTCGCCGGCGGCTTCCAGCCCGGCCAGGGCGGCGGGCTCCACGCCGGCCTTCGCCGCCAGCGCATCCACGTCGAGCCCGGCGAGGATGCGCGCCGCCTTGATGAGACGCCCGGTGATCATGGTCAGAACCGCACCGTGCCGGTGTCGCCGGGGTGCGGGCGCTCGCCCGTGGTCACGGCCTTCAGGTAGCCGTAGGCGTAGACCATGGTGCTCGACGGGCTGTCCCAGTATTCCGCCACCTCGACATCCACCTTCAGCAGGGCGATGCGGGGGTCGTCCGACCCCTTGGGAAACCACGTCCGCATGGCCTCCGACCACAGCGCCTTGGCCTTGGTCGGGTCCCGCACGATCTCGGCGCGGCCGGTGATCGAGACGTAGTTCTGGCTCTTCTCGTCCGAAAACGTGACGAGCACCTCCGGGTCGCGCCGCAGCTCGTCCACCTTGGGGGACTCGGCGTCGGTGAAGAACCACAGCGTGCCGTCGAACTCGGCGGTGTTGACGCCCATCGGGCGCGCGTGCATGCGCCCGCCCTCGCCGCGCGAGGCGAGCATGGCGATGTGCGTGTCGCGGATCAGCTCGAGCACCTTGTCGCGCGCCGCCTGGTCGGTCCTCGTCTCCATGCCGTGTCTCCTCTTGAGTGTGCTGCGGAAACAACGAGGGGCGGGGAGGGTTCCCGGCGCGGCGGGGCTGCCCCGCGTGCCGAGGCTTGGCAGCCCGCGCGCGGCGGGCGATAAATCCCGCCCCACACGCGAGAGGACAAAAACGATGGGCGAGACAATCGCGCTGAAAGCCAGGGACGGATTCGAGTGCGCGGCCTACAAGGCGTCTCCGAAGGGCGCGCCGAAGGGCGGGCTGGTCGTGATCCAGGAGATCTTCGGCGTCAATTCGCATATCCGCAGCGTGGCGGACCGGTTCGCCGCCGAGGGCTACCTCGCGGTCGCGCCGGCGCTGTTCGACCGTGCCGAGCGCGGGCTCGAACTGGGCTACAAGCCGGACGACATCGCCCGCGGCGCGGCGGTGCGGGCGAAGGTCAAGAACGAGGACGCGCTGGCCGACATCGAGGCGGCGATCGCGGTCGCGGCCGAGGGCGGCAAGGTCGGCGTGGTCGGCTATTGCTGGGGCGGCACGCTGGCCTACGCCTCCGCGTGCCGGCTGAAGGGCCTCGCGGCGGCGGTCTGCTACTACGGCGGCGGCATCGCCGGCATGCTGGACGAGACCCCGAAGATCCCGACGATCATGCACTTCGGCGCGCTCGACAAGCACATCCCCCAGACCGACGTCGAGAAGATCAAGGCCGCCTATCCGCACCTCGCCGTGTTCGTCTACGACGCCGACCACGGCTTCAACTGCGACCAGCGCGGCAGCTTCAACCAGCCGGCGGCCGATCTGGCGCGCGCCCGCACGCTGGAGTTCCTCGGCGACAAGCTGGCCTGAGTCAGGCCGGCGCGCGGCGCAGTTCCGGCACGAGCGCGACGGCGGAGGCGAGGCAGATCGCCGCCACCAGGCCGAAGGCGAGCGCGTAGCTGTTCGACAGCGCGACGACGGCCCCGAACCCCGCGGGGCCGATCACGTAGCCGAAGAACGTCACCAGCGTCGCGCCGGCCGTGGCTTCGCTGACGTGCCCGTGCGGCGACAGCCGCGCGACTTCCGCCAGGTGGACGCCGTTCCAGCTCGACACGGTGACGCCGGCGATGCCGGCGAGCAGCGCGAACGCTCCGAACGACCAATCTGGGCCGCTGGAGACGAACGCCGCCGTGGTGATCGCGCCGCTCAGCGCCGAGACCGCCAGCGTTGCGAGCCCCGCGCCGGTGCGGTCCGAGACCCAGCCGAGCAGGACGCGGCCGAAAATGCCCGTCGCCTGCATGATGGCGAAGATCGCGCCGGCCGAGACGAGGTCCATGCCGACCTTGTGGACGAGGTAGGTGACGAGGAAGGCGATCCACGTGCCCTGGCCGATGGCGAAGCCGCAGCCGGCGGCCGAGAGACGGCGCAAGGTCGGCGAGGCGTTGGCGATCCGCAACGGCGCGATCATGTTGCCGGGCGAGAACAGGAAACCCGCGCTGACCCGCGCGGCGGGGTCGCGCGCCGCGTCGATGGCGGCGCGGACCGGCTGGACGGCGGCCACGGTGACGATCGGAACCGAGGCGAGCAGCAGGACGGCGAGCCGCCAGTCCATGCGCTCGACAAGGAAGGGCAGGGCGAGCCCGGCGGCGACGCCGCCCAGCGGCACGCCCGCCTGCTTGATCGAGAAGATCAGCGTGCGGTGCCGGGCCGGCGCGTGGCGCAGCAGGATGTCGCTGCCGGCCGGGGCGGACGGGCCGTAGCCGAGCCCGAGCAGCACGCTGGCGATCCACAGCAGGCCCCAGGACGACGACGCCAGCAGCGCGATGCCGAAGCCGGAGAGAAGCATCCCCACCTGCAGCGTGCGGATCGGCCCGTAGCGGCGGATCACCGGCGTGCCCATGGAGAGGAACAGCATCGAGCCAGCCGTGCTGAGCGCCGACATGTAGCCGATCGACTGCTCGGGCAGTCCTGTGGCCACCATCAGGATGGGCGCGAGCGTCGGCACCAGCCGGCTCAGGAAGGCGGTGGTCGTCTGGAGCAGGATGGTGGCCGCCAGCGGCGCGACCCAGCCCGGCACGGCGCTGCCGCCCGTGCCGCCCGCCGTCGCCTCCCTGACAGTCTCCTCGACGCCGTTCACCTGGAACCCGCTCACCTGGAATCCGCTCACTTGGCCTTTTGGCCTCGTTGGGCCCGGCGCGCCGGGACGGCGCGCGAAGCCGGCCGCCACTTGAACGGGTCTTGGCGCGCGACGCAACGTCCGCCGCGCGCATGGCGAGCTTGCGCGCGGCGGGACGCTGCGAGCGGCGGTGAAGCGGCGGTCAGAAGCTGGCTTCGGCCTCGTCGATCAGCGGATCGGGCTGGGCCAGCTTCTCCAGCGACTGCGCGTCCTTGATGCGGATCGTCCGGCCCTGCACCTCGACGCCGTGGCGCGTCAGCGTCGCGAAGTTGCGCGACAGGTTCTCCGGCGTCATGCCGAGGCGCGAGGCGAGGGTGCGTTTGTCGAACGGGATGTCGAACTCGCCGCCGCCGCCGCGCACGCCGTGTTCGCGGATGATCCAGTTGGCGAGTCGCTCCACGCTGGTGCGCAGCTTCTGGCTCTTGAGCTCCTTCACCGCGCCGCGATAGGCGCCAGCGATCTCGTTGGCGATCGCCAGGGCGAAGCCCGGGTCCTGCTCCAGCATGGTGTGAACGACTTCCGTCGGAATCATCAGGATGCGCGACGGGTCGAGAGTACGGCCGGAGGTCAGCACGGGCTGACGCTTGAGCACGGCCGCCAGGATGAATGTCGAGACCGGCGTGAGGATCGCGATTGTGGTTTCCCGCTCGATGTGGCGGGCGAACAGCTCCACGGCTCCTTCCAGCACGACGTAGAGGAAGTCCGGCGTCTGCCCTCTTTCGAAGAGCGTGACGTGCGGAGGAAAGCGTTGCAGGAACGCGGGCTGGACGAGCGCTTCGAAGTGTTCGTCGGTCATTCCCCGGAACAGGGGAAGGTCCCGGACATTGGTCGCATCTGCAGTTCGCACGGAGGCCTCTTTTTTTGATGACGTGCGGAACAATGAACCGCGATGGTTTTTGAGAACGCGAGGTGGATCAACGGAGGGCCCGAGGAAAACCCGGGATATGACCTTTTGGCCATCTGGTGGGTAAGGTGACGATATGGTCGGTTCCTGAAAGTCGGGACCAGGTGTTAAAGATGTTTCACCGGTAGCGGATAGATTCCTGTTGTCCCCCTCCCCCTGTTTCGGACACGCCGCCCACGGTCCAACGGCTCTTCCGGCGCACTGCGCCGGCAAGCTGGACGGATAACGCACGATATTTTGTTGAGTTCCCACCGGAACCGTTGATTTTTGTGTTTGTCTCAATTCGCACCAATTTCGACCCGCTTGGAGTCTGTTATGGCCGAGGTTGTTGCATCTGCGGTGGGCGTGCTCACGGTCTCCGACCGCGCCAGCCGCGGTGAATACGAGGACAAGGGCGGCCCCGGCATCGTCGCGGCGTTGTCCGACATCCTGGCATCGCCCTGGCGGGCGGTGGCGCGGGTCGTGCCCGACGAGCAGGACGTCATCGCGGCGGCGCTGATCGACCTCGCCGATCGGGAAGGCTGCAGCCTGATCCTGACGACCGGCGGGACCGGGCCGGCCCCCCGCGATGTGACGCCGGAGGCGACAGAGGCCGTGTGCGAGCGCATGCTGCCGGGCTTCGGGGAACTGATGCGGACCGCCAGCCTGCGGGAGGTGCCCACCGCCATCCTGTCCCGGCAGACGGCGGGGACGCGCGGACGCTCGCTGATCGTCAACCTGCCCGGCAAGCCCAGCGCGATCCGCACCTGCCTCGACGCGGTGTTTCCGGCCATCCCCTATTGCATCGACCTGATCGGCGGCGACAGGTTCGAGACCGATCCGGCCGTCTGCAAGGCTTTCCGCCCCAAAGCATAGCCACCCCGGCCGAAGGTCGCGGCGCTATGGGCCCGGACGCGCCAGTTGCAGGCAGGCGATCTGGAACTCGGCGGGCAGGGCTTCGGCCTCGGCGTTCTCCGGGAAGCGGACGCGCACGACGCGGTCCTTGACGAACTGGCCGGACGACGAGCCGCCGAACAGCGAGAACGTTACCTGCCGAGCGCCGCTGGCGATGAAGCGGGCCACCGAGCCGACGACGTTGGTCGTCTCCGACGGGATATCGACGATCTCGAAACTGCCGCCCGGCAGCATGTTGGCCCCGGCCATGATCTGGCGGTCGCCGGCCTGGCGCCGGCCGGCTTCCTGCACGGAAATGGCGGCCGAACCGCGCGCCACGACGCCGGCGCTGCGCAGCGAGTTCGAGTCCGAGAAGGAGACGACGAGCTTCGACGAGGACGGGGCGCACACGAACATCAGCAGCCCGACGGCCGAGCCCCGGTTGACGGTGTTGAGCGGCGTGCGCAGCACGACGAGGTCGCGGCCGACACGATCCAGACGCCACGCCGTCTCGTCGGCGACATAGGTCTGGGCTCGGGCGGGCGCGCCGAAGCAGGCCGCCGCCAGCGCCAGGGCGGCGGCGATCAGGATTCGGGAGGGGGCGAAGGGGGAAGGCCGGGAGGTCCGCCGGGGAGCCGGCCGGGGGGCGGGGGCGCTCATCGGTCCCGGCCGGGATCCCGGCGCGGACGCCCACGCGGAACGGGCCGCCGGGCGCGGCCGGCGGAAAGGGGAGCGTCTTCGGTTCGGCTCGCGCGGCTCAGGGGGCCTCGCCCCTGAAATATTGCTGGCCGGCGTAGAGCAGTTCGAGGTTGTTCAGGACGACCTGGTTCTCGGGGTCCAGCCGGCGGGCCTTCTCGAACTTCGCGCGCGCCGTCTTCACGTCGCCGCGCAGCATGTAGGAGTAGCCCTGGTTGTTGAGGATGGTGACCGTCTCGCCCTGCAGCTTGATCGCCTCGCGATAGGCGCGGTCGGCGAGGTCGAACCGGCCGAGCCGGTCGTAGGAGGCCGCGAGGCCGACCCAGGCCGCTCCGTCGCGCGGCGTCGCCTCGACGGCGGCGCGGAAGGACTGCTCGGCAAGCCCGTATTCGCCGGCGTCGAGATGGGCCTTGCCGCTGCGCGCCTTCGGGTCGCCGGCATAGGCCTGCGGGGCGTATCCGCTCTCGATGGCGGGTTGGCCGTCGATCGCGGTGTCGCTCAGGCTCTGGCAACCCGTCAGCCCTGTCAGGCACAGGATCGCGGCCAGCGTAACGGAACGAACGTGCGGCATCCCACCCCCCAGGTCAGAAACTCTGCAATGCCTTTGCCATCTTTAGCAGCGCAGGTGCTAAAATTGCAATCATCAGCACCGGAAAGATGAAGGCTCCAAGCGGCACAACAAGCTTAACGGGCAGTGCATAAGCCTTAGCTTCGGCCCGCGACAGCCGCTTGTCTCGCATTTCTTCGCTGAAAGTCGTCAGCGCATCGGAAACGTCCGTGCCGAGTTCCAGCGACTGCCGCAGCAGCATGGAGAAGGACTGCGCCTCGTCGAGCGAGAGGCGTTCGGCGAGGCTGTCGAGCGCGTCGGAGGTGGAGCGCCCGGCGCGCATCTCCGCGCCCATCAGCGCCAGGTTGGTCGCGAAGTTCCGGTTGCGGTGCACCATCTCGCCGCTGACGCGCTCGAGGGCCGACTCCAGGCTGAGGCCGGCGTCGACGCAGACCAGGATCAGGTCGAGGAAGTCCGGGAACAGGTTGCGGTATTCCTGGACGTTCGCCTCGGTGGTGCGCTTCACGTAGGCGTCCGGCCCGAGATAGCCGAGCACCAGGAACACCATCGACAGGCCCAGCACGACCTTGGGATCGAGCCCCGGCATGAAAATCGGCAGCGCGAGGTAGCTGACCACCGGCAGCACCAGCACGCAGGCGGCGCGGATCAGGATGAAGTAGGTCACCGCCTCCGGCGCAAAGAAGCCGGCGCGGATCAGCTCCAGGCGCAGCTTGCTGGTCTTCTGCGGATCGAGGCCCAGCCATTTCTCGGTCACCGGCGAGCGCGCCGAACTGCCGCCGGCGAGGCCGAGCGGGTCGGAGACGTTGAGGCCCCCCGCCGCCGCGCCCACGGCCAGGCGCTCGCGGATGCGCACGCGCCGGGACACGGCGAGGCCGACCATCGCCACGAGCATCGCCACGGTCAGGAAGGTCGCCGCGACGACGATGAGGGCGATGGTGTCTTGGGAGAGGGCGGGCATCTGCATCAATACTTGAAGTTGACCATCTTATACATGACGTAGTTGCCGATCGCGAGGAGCACCAAGGCGGTGCCGACGATGTAGGGCACCTTCGGATCGTCCGCGACGCCGCCGTAATAGCTCGGCGACAGCACGTTCAGCAGCAGGAACACCAGGATCGGCAGCAGCGACAGGAACATGCCGGAATAGCGGCCTTCCGAGGTCAGCGCGTGAACCTTGCGGCTCAGCTTGAAGCGGTCGCGCAGCAGCTTCGAGAGGCGCGACATGATCTCGGCGAGGTTGCCGCCGGTCTGCGACTGGATCGAGATGGCGGTGATCAGGAACAGCAGGTCGTCGTTGCCGACCCGCAGCGCCATGTTCTCCAGCGCCGTCTTGATGTCGAGGCCGTAGGCGAGCTCGTCGCCCGTCATGCCGAACTCGCTGCCGGCGGGGTCCGTCATCTCGCGCGCCACCAGGTTGAGCGAGACGGGCAGGGGGTGGCCGGCGCGCAGGCTGCGCACGATGATGTCGAGCACCTCGGGCAGCTGCTCGCCGAACTTGCTGATGCGGCGATAGCGCGTATAGGCGATGTAGCCGAGCACAAGCACGAAGCCGACCACGCCGCCGATGCCGGCGCTGAGCGCGTTGACGCCGATGAGCAGGCCGAGGCCGCTGGTCACCACGAGCCCGGCGGCGATCACGCTGGCGAAGAAGTTGCGCGTGGTCATGCGCAGGCCGGACTGGATGACCAGCCTCTTCAGCCAGCCGAACTCGCGGTTGTCGGCCCCGCCAATGCCGCGTTCGCGCCGGATCTGCTCCAGCACCTTGGTGCGGCTCTCGGTCGTCTCCGAGACGCTGAGGCGGCGGTTGATCTGCTTCTTGCGCGCGACGTCGCGGCCCAGATACTGGTAGAGCCCCTGCACCGCCAGGAAGACGGCGCCGAACAGCAGGCCGAAGATCAGCCAGTCTTCGGTGGTCATGCCGGGGCCCTCACAGCGGCGAGCCGGAGTCGAAGTAGGCGGCCGGCAGGTCGACGCCCATCGCCTTCAGCGCGGCCAGGAAGGACGGGCGCACGCCGGTGGCGCGGAAGCTGCCGTGGATGTTGCCGGCGGCGTCGATGTTCTCCTTCACGAAGCGGAAGATCTCCTGCATCTGGATCACCTCGCCTTCCATGCCGGTGATCTCGGAGATGCTGGTGACGCGGCGCTTGCCGTCCGAGAGGCGCTGCAGCTGCACCACCATCTGCACCGCGCCGGCGATCTGCGAGCGGATGCTCTGCTGGCTCATCGGCATGTTGGCCATGCCGACCATCTGCTCCAGGCGGCGCAGCGCCTCGCGGGCGTTGTTGGCGTGGATGGTGGCCATCGAGCCCTCGTGGCCGGTGTTCATGGCCTGGAGCATGTCGAAGGCTTCCTCGCCGCGCACCTCGCCCAGGATGATGCGGTCCGGGCGCATGCGCAGCGCGTTCTTGACCAGCTCGCGCTGGCGAATTTCGCCGCGGCCGTCGGCGTTGGGAGGGCGCGTCTCCAGCCGCCCCACGTGCGGCTGCTGCAGCTGCAGCTCGGCCGCGTCCTCGATGGTGATCAGGCGCTCCTTGTGGGAGATGAAGCCCGACAGCGCGTTGAGCATCGTCGTCTTGCCGCTGCCCGTGCCGCCCGAGATCATGATGGAGAGGCGTCCGCGCACGGCGGCGCGCAGCACCTCGACCATGGGCGCGCGCAGCGCGTCGACCTCGATCAGCCGCTCGACCGTCAGCGGCTTCTTGGAGAACTTGCGGATCGACACCAGCGGGCCGTCGATCGCCACCGGCCGGATGGCGGCGTTGACGCGCGAGCCGTCGGCGAGGCGGGCGTCCACCATGGGCGAGGATTCGTCGACGCGCCGGCCGACGCCGGCGACGATCTTGTTGATGATGCGCAGCAGATGCGCCTCGTCCTTGAAGCGGACGGAGGTCGTTTCCAGCATGCCGAAGCGTTCGACATAGATGGTCGCGTGCGTGTTGATCAGGATGTCGTTGATGGTCGGGTCCTTGAGCAGCGGCTCGATGGGACCCAGGCCGATCATCTCGTCGATGATCTCCTCGATGAAGGCGTCGAGCTCGCGCTGGTTGAGCGGGATGCGCTCGTTGCGCACGTGGTCGCTGACATAGGGCGCGAGCTGGCCGAACAGCTCGTCGCGGGACAGCTTTTCGAGCACCGGCAGGTTGAACTCGTCGATGATCTTGGCGTGAAGCTTGACCTTCTCCTCGATGAGGGCCGGCTTCTGCGGGCGCGTGTCCTCGACGGGCCGCTCGACGACAGGCGCCTCGGGCAGGACTTGCACGTCCTGATTGTCCTCGCGCTTGAGCCAGGGGGTGAGGGCTCCGAACCGGCTGGCCATCGTCTCTCCTCGTCAGCTTGCCTTGGCGACCGCGGCGTGCGAGCGCGGCGTCACCGCGCTCACAAGTTTGGCGACCCGCTTGATGTCGCGGCAGACGCCCCGCACGGGGCTCTTCTGCAGCATGGATTCGCCCGTGTTGACGCATTCCGTCGCGAAGGGCACGTCCGCCTGCACGTACTCGACCCGGAAGCCGGTCAGCGCGCCGTCCATCTCCTGGTTGCGCGCGACGCCGCCGATCAGCTTGCGCTCGCAATGATTGACCACGACGAGCGTGCGCTCTTTCGAGACCTTCAGCTCCTCGAGGCCGCGCAGATTGTAGACGATCTGCTTGATGGCGGGGACCGAATAGCGCCCGGTCACCACCACCTCGTCCGAGTTGGAGATGATCGCCCCCGTCCACGGCATCCACATGGCCGGCACGTCGAGCAGCACCAGCGGGTAGCGCTCGAAAAGCTGGTCGAGCAGCGCGTAGACGACGGTCGGCTGCACCGAGTCGAGCGCGATGTTGGAGGGCGGGGCGGCGAAGATGTCGAGGCCCGACGGATGCTTCGTCGTGAAGATGTCGAGCAGGTATTCGTCCAGGCGCTCGGGGTTGTGCAGCAGCTCCTGGAGATCGAGCCGGGGCTGCACGTCGAGGTAGTCGCAGACGACGCTGCGCTGGAAGTCGAGGTCGACGAGGGCCACCTTCATCCGCTCGCCGGCCTTCCCGGACGCGAGCGCGATGCCGGTTTCCATGGCCAGCGTGGTGTTGCCGCCGCCGCCCACCGTGCCGACGAAGCTGACCACGGCGTGGGGCGGGCCGGCCGCCGCGCCGGACTTGGCGCCGTTCTGCTCGCCGCGCCGGCGCGTGATGTCGGCCAGCTCGGTCACCGCCGACTTCCACGTCACCCACTCCGCCGAGCCGCTGCGGATCAGGGCCTTGTAGTCGTCGGAGGAGATGTCGTCGGAGACGTAGACGAAGAAGTGCCGGTTCAGCGTCTCCGCCAGCCCGGCGATCTGCCGGGGCGTGGTGGTGAGCGGCGGCAGGTTGGGAATGACGACGATGGCCGGGTTGGTGCCGGAAGACGCCTGCTTGGAGAGCTCGTCCAGGTTGTCGACGTACTGCACGGCATGGTGCAGCCGCTCGAGAAGATGCGCGAGCAGCGCGACCTTGCCGTCTGTACTGTGCGGGTGGACGATCAGCGCGTTCATTCGTTGGTCTTCTCGGTTCAGCTTGGTGCGGCGCTGTTCAGGTCTTCACCCGTCACGGTCGCGGTGATGTCCGGCAGCAGAGTCTGCACGATCCCCGCGAGTCCTTTGATGAAAACATAGTCGAATTGAAGATTTCTAAGCTTGACGGTGACGGTCGGCGTCGGGCCGTTCGGATTGCCATAAAAACCGAGCCCTGTCGCTTGGTAGCGGACTTGGACGTTCGAGGGGGTCGCCCTTGGAAACAGATCGCAAATACCAGCGGAATAAGGCCCAAAATTTGCGCTGGAGCACGTGAACGTGGTTGTGGCTGGAGTGTCGGGTCGCCCGAAAAAAATCCTCGCCATTGCGTCCTTCGAGCCGGCGCCCCAGGTGGTCGGCGAACACGATGCCGTGAGCGTGGCGTAGGTCGTGCCGCCTCCGGTACAGAGGATGTCGAATACACCAGCGGGAACCGGATCGCCCGGCGCCTTGCCGCTCGGCAGGTAGGACGCCCAGGAGCTGACGAGGTTCTGCGGCACCGGGTTCGACACGGCCGCGATGCGCGCGCCGCGCTCCACCGCCTTCATGGCGGAGTTCCACTGCCAGAACGCGAACAACGTTTCGATGACGCCCCCCGTCAGCAGCAGAGTTATCACAAGCACGATCGAGAACTCGACCATGGCAGCGCCGGATGAATCTTTTGCAAATCGCAGGGTGCGCGCGATCATTGCCCGATCACCCGTTCCGTATGCTGCACGCTGATCTGGGCGGGAATGGGAAGACCGAGCGAGGTCACGAAGCCGAGTCCCGTGTAGCTGAAAGTGCTTTGAACGGTAACCAGACTCGGGATTCCATTCCGCAGTGTCGTATAGGCGGCCATCGCAACGCACGGATTAGAGCTGGTTCCAGACACTTGGACATTTGCTATCGTCCAGGCCTGGACGCGCGAGGTGCCGCCGGAAATTTGTCCCGTTACGGCGAGGTTCTTGGCATTGAGTATCATCGTGGCTTCGCCCGAACCCGAGCAGTCGGTGCGGGCGAGATAGCGGGCCGCGTCGCGCACGCCGGTGAGCATGACGTGGCGCTGGTAGACGAAGGTGGCGTAATCCATCGTCGCGAAGCCGATCACGATCAGCAACGGCGCGAGGAGCGCCGCCTCGACGAGGGCGGCGCCGGTCGTGTCGTCGCGCAGCGTCCTGAAAACCGCAAACACCCGTTTTCGCCTCTGTCGTGGCTCCGCAACCGATGCACTCTCGTCAAAAAAATCGCCGCGCCCCTCCCTGACGGGAGCGCATGGGCGCGGCGACTGCGACTGGACGGGGGATCGGGAGCCCGCGAGGCGACGCCGCGTCGCCGACCGCGGGACCGAAACCTTACTGCGAGGGCCCGGTGCTCACGCCGGGGGCCGAAGCGCCGCCGCCCGAGCCGCCCGCGCGATAGCGTTCCACCGCGCGCTGCATGCGCTCGCCGTCGAAAGGAATGTTGGTGTTGCGCGAATTGGGCGGCCAGGGATCGGTCATCTGCATCACCATGTTCGCCGCCACGGCGTCGCCCGCCGTCGAGGAAATCGTGTCGCTGCGCTCCCAATAGGTGTTGCAGCCGCCCAGCGCCAGGCAGATCGCGACCAATCCAAACCGAAGCTTCATCACGGCCCCCTCAGTTCGCGGCGGACGCGCCGGGCGCGCCCTCGACGATGTGGCCGTACGGCCCCTTGATGTCGCCGCCACGCGACACGTATTCGCGGAAGCTCTTCTTCACGTCGCTGCGGTTGGCCAGGAAGAAGTCGGCGTCGTTGCTCGGCAGCGTCGAGTCGAGCGGCGAGCGCAGCTGCTTGCCGGGCGGCACGGGCTTGACGAGGTGCGGCGTCACGATCAGCACCAGTTCGGTCTCGTTCTCCTGAAAGGCCGTGCTCTTGAACAGCGTGCCGAGGATCGGGATCGAGCCCAGCCAGGGCACCTGGTTGGCGTTGCGGGCCGACTGGGCCGAGAGCAGGCCGGCGATGGCGAAGCTCTGGCCGTCGCGCAGCTCGACAGTCGTCTTGGCGCGGCGCTTGGTCAGGCCAGGCACCTGCGTGCCGTTGAGGAACACCGCGTTGGCGTAGTCGAGGTCCGACACTTCCGGCGCGACGACAATGTTCATGACGCCGTTGGCCAGCACGGTCGGCGTGAAGTTGAGCTGGACGCCGTATTCCTTGAAGGCAACGGCCGGCGCGGCGCTGGAGCCCGAGCCCGAGGCGACGGGGTAGGGGATTTCGCCGCCGGCGAGGAAGCTCGCCGTGTCGCCGGAGAGCGCGATGAGGTTCGGCTCGGCCAGGCGGCGGGCCAGGCCCGTCTCCTCCAGCGCGCTGATGACCGCGTTGAGCTGGAAGTTGTTGGTGTTGATCAGCTGGGTGAAGATCGTGCCCGCCCAGCCCGCGTTGCCGCCGATCGCGCCCAGGATGAAGGGCAGCTGCTCGGTGATGGTCGTGCCGTTCGGCAGCACCGTGGTGGTCTGCGAACCCTGCGCCGTCGGCGGGTAGAACATGCCGCTCTGGCCGCGGGTGCCGAGCTCCAGCGCGCCCGCGCCCTTCTTGTAGGCGGACCAGCGGACGCCGAACTCGCGGCCCGCGTTGCGCTGCACTTCCAGGAAGCGGACCTGCAGCATCACCTGCTGCGGCTGGGTAACGGTAACGGCGTTGACCACGCCGCGAGGGGCGAGGTCGCGCGCGACGGACATGGCGCGGTCGACGGCCTGCGCGTCGTGCGCGCTGCCGCTCAGAACGAGCTTGCCGTCAATGTCGGTAACCTTGATGTCGCTCGGCGCGGCGCTGCGGATCTTCCCCTCGACGTTGCGGGTGTCGAGCGCCACCTCGACGTCGACGACGCCGAGCAGCCGCTTGTCTCGGTCATAGAGCGAGACGTTGGTGGTGCCGACCTTCTTGCCGAGAATATAGAGCATGCGGTCGCTGAGCGGCAGCACGTCGGCGATGTCGGAGGAGCCGACCAGCACGTCGGAGAACGGCCGCTCGACGCGGAACGTGTCGGACTTGTTGATAACCACGCGGACGCGCTGCAGGCGGGCCTGCTCGCTGGCGCCGAGGTTCTGGTTCGTCTGGGCGAAAGCCGGGCCGCAGGCCAGCAGGCCCGTTGCGACGAGGGAAGCACCCGCAAGACGCCAGAAACGGCTGGCCGAGCTCCGTGCGTTCCCGCGAGAGGACGCCAAGTCCAGTCGTAGCCCCACTTGCGGTTTCATCGCAGTCCCCCTCAACGCTTTAACGCCGGACATCCTTCGGTACGCTGATTTCCTCGCGCCTCAGGCCCCGCATGACGCGGATGATTGTCGTATCCTGAAGCGGGGGCGCGGCCTCCGCTGGCGGAGGGATATTAACTGCCGTCTTTCCGTCGCTGAGTCTACGCAATTCTGCCTGCATTCGGGACTCAAGCTCCTTAATGCGGGTCAGTGCGTCATTGCGTGACGATGTCTCGGCTTGCTCCGAAATCTTCTTCAATTCGTCGATACGGGCCTCGAGGCCGGCCATTCGCTCGGCCGCCTCCTGCCTCGATTTATCCACGTATTCCCCATCGCCCAGGTCGGCGACGGTGACGCGCTTGGTCAATTCAGGGTCCGTTCCGCCCGCCTGCCGCAGCACGAGCGAGAGCGTGCCGACGCCGGAGGCAAGAATCAGCTTCTGGGCCTGCTGGGTGTTGACCTCGACGGTCACCGCGCGGGCCACCGTCGGCGTCTCCTGCCGTTCGCTCGCCAGCTGGTCGACCGCCAGCACCTTGACGTTCTGCAGGAGCACGTCGGCATAGGTGCCGCCCTGCTCGTTGCGGGTCAGAACCATGTCGACCCGGTCGCCCGGCAGCACGAAGCCGGCGACGCCGCGCACCTCGTCGACGCGCACCGTGACGGCGCGCATGCCGGGGTCGATCAGCGCCGAGAGCGAGGCCCGCTGCCCGGCGCCGGTGATCTTGGAGGCCAGAATCGGCTCGTTCTTCTGGATCGGCGACAGCACCACCCGGCGGCCTTCGCGCAGGAGTTCGTCACGCGTCCGGAACGCCCCCTCGGGGAGGGCGTCGGCGGCCCAGCTCACTTCGCTGACGTTGTCAGCCGTGAGCGGGATGCCGAAGGCGAGCGGCTGGGCGGCGATCACGATCGTCGCCATCGGCCGCTCGACCTGCTGCGCCGCGCGCTGCAGAAGCAGTCCGCGCGCGAGGAATGCCGCCGCCCCGCCCAGGACGAGAGCGGCGACCAGCACCAGTAGAGTCGTAGGCCTCATAACAGCTCCAAGGTGCGATCACGAACCGGGCCGGAGCCCGGCCAGCCCCCGATCAGGGGTTCGCCAGCATGTTGTTGACCGCGCTGAACTTGCTGTTGATCGTGATGCCCAGGCCCTGAATGGTCAGGATCAGGAACACGGCCAGCAGCGCGATGAGAACAGCGTACTCGACCAGCGACGCGCCGTCTTCATTCTTGCGAAAACGCGAAAGGAACTTGCTCAAGGGTACACCCTCCTTCTCCAGTGTGATCAACGGAAACCGCCCCAAGCCCATTTTCAAGCATGTGCAATTTTAATCGTCAATGGCCGACCCCTCAAAATGAGGCCCAACCAAGGTCAATCGTGCGCAGCCTGGTTAATTGGACTATAAATTTAACTAGCAGTGGGCAGCGTAAAGCTCCATCCGGAGTCTTCCCCATCCGGCTAAATGACGGGCCGCTTTATACATTACCGCTTCGCAACGTTTCATTTTCCCAATCCGATTACGCGAGGGAACGGTGCGAATGCGCTCGTCAACTCGAGCTGAGCCGTTCGCACTGCTCAAAACGTGGGTGCAAGCAAATCAAATAAATGACCTTCCAAGCTCGCCTTAACGGCTTGCGGGTCGATTGCCCGCCGCGCCCCGCTGTGGCCCAATGCGCCCGCCGGCGCAAGCCCGGCGGCGGCGGCGCGCCGCGACGGTTCGGGGCGACGGGGGCGGGGTGAATATCCTGATCGGAGCGGTGCTGGCCGGCCTGCTGGCCCAGGTGGTGCACGACGACCTGCGGCGATATGTCATCCGCAACGGCGTCGTGCTGGCGCTGCTTGCTTTGTTCGCCGTCGACATGGCGGTCCGCGCCTCGTGGCCGGATGTCGTCCAGCACGTCCTGTTCGGCGGCGCGGTGTTCGCGCTGCTGCTCGCCTGCTACGCGCTCGGCGCGATGGGCGGCGGCGACGTCAAGCTGCTGTCGGTCGCCTTCCTGTGGTTCGGGCTGTGGTGCGCGGGCGCGTTCGCGACGGCGCTGCTGATCGTGACGATCCTCTATTCCGGGCTGGGCGCTCTCGGCGTCGCGCCGGTGCGCCGCACGCCGAAAGGGATGGTGATTCCGTTCGGGCCGAGCATCGCCGTCGCCTGGGCGGCGACGCATTTCCTTCTGTGCTGAGCCGGGGTCAGGTGGCGGCGCGGCGGGGCGGGCGGACGACCACGAGCACGGCCTCGGGCGCGTCGCTCTCGTCGCCGTCGTCCCAGAGCACGCGTTGGAAATGGGCGCCGTCGCTGGAATGGGAGTAGCGCACCACGGTGCCGGCGCGCGATCCGTCGTCGCCCGCCGTCCTCACCCTGGAGCCGGGCAGGATCGAGGGCCATCGCGAATGGCGGCGCGCGGACGCCTCCGCGTCGGCGGCGGCGGTCTCCGCGGGCGCGACGTAGCCGGGCTCGCTCCAGCGCCGCGATGGGCGCGGCGGCGCGCTCGGCCGCGCGGCGAGCGGCACGCCCGAGATCACCGCGTTGAGGCGGGCCAGGAAATAGTCGCGAGAGGTGGGGGTCAGCGCCTGCGCGTCGCTGGTGGCGTGGGCGACAAGGCGCAGCAGCGTCGTCTTGGCGACCTCGCGCTCGGCCTCGGTAGTGCCCCGGCTCGCGAGCTCGCGCACGCGCGCTACGCGGCTCAGGACCTTGTCGGCGTTCCAATCGGGCATCGGGGCCTCGTGATGCCGGCGCCGGCGACGGCGAATCTCAGCTCGACCGTCCCATTTCAAACCGAGATCTAGCATGGCGGGCCGCCGAAGCCGAGGCCCGCCGGGGCGCAATTCACTCGTTCGTCGCCTCGTGCGGCGCGGTTCCCAGCTCCACGCGGCCGCGCTGGATCAGCGTCTCGACCGTGGTGTCCGGCTCTTCCGGGGCGGTGACGGCGCAGGAGATCTGCAGCGTCTTGTTCTGCATCAGCACCTGCGGGGCCATCTCGACGGCGATCTTCAGCCGCTTGGCGACGTTGCTGGCGACGGTCTGCGTCGCTCCCGGCAGCAGGGCGCAGAATTCGCCGTCGCCGAGCCGCGCCACGAGGTCGTAGGAGCGCACCGTGTTGCGCAGCATGTCCGCCACCCAGAGCAGGGCCGTATCGGCCGCGTCGACGCCGTGGGTCTCGACGATCTTGTCCAGGTGCTCGACGCGCAGCAGGATCAGGGACACCGGGCCCCCGTCGCGCTCGATGCGCTTCATCTCGTGCGCGGCGCGCAGCTTCAGCCAGTGCTGGTTGCCGAGCCCGGTCAGCGGGTCGAAGTCGGCGATGCGCTCGACATCGGGGCCGGCGTTGAGCAGCGACGCCTTGATGCGGCTGACGCTGGCGACCTGGCGGCGCTCGGCGTCGGCCTCCTGCGGCGGGATGTCGGCGGCGAGCACCGTCTCCACCTCGCCGAGCAGGCGGCGATAGCCCTTCAGCAGCCCGGCCGTCGCCAGTCCGTTGACGCCGAACAGCGCCGCCGAGGCGCCCAGGATGGCGGCGAGCGGAATCTGGGCCGAGAGCTGGGACGAGCCGAGAGCCTGGACCGCGAGGATGGTCGTTCCGACCACTCCGAGCATCGAGGCGGCGCAGGACAGGAGGCCCGTCTTCAGGGCCGGATCCGCTTGCGGTCCATTCATCAGCATCGGCTCCAACAAGTGCCCGGCCCCGTTCTGGAGCCCTGAAATCGAATTCAGCATGCGGGACCAATCTTATTAAAATAATAACGCGGAGATCATGGACCCGAACTCTTGTGACCACTTCTGATCGACAGAAATTGACGAAATTGATTTATAGCGTTCGCAATCGTCATTCCGTGTCGATTGAGGCCGGAGCGATCGAGAACGCAACGCACCGCTGCGGCACGCGGCGAAATCGCCGTCCGCCGGGGTGGCCGACGCGTCCTTCGCTTGACTTTGGCGGGCGGGGGGCCCATATCCCCTTCGTCGATACCGGCTCCGCGCACTCTTAGGCTGCGTGATCGGGTTTCAGAAACCCGGCCTGCTACGAGCCAGGGCATCAGCCCTCGACATTTCCCATGACATCCAGATCACGCCTGGGCGTCCTTCTCGGCCTTCCGGCCGAAGGTCCGCTCGTGCGCATTCGCGTTCGGTCGCACCGAAACCGATGAAAGATTCTTCGTGACCCAATTCTCCGATCTCGGCCTCGCCGCTCCCCTTCAGAAGGCGCTCGCGGCCGAGAACTATGAACGCCCGACGCCGATCCAGGCGCAGGCGATCCCCCACGTCCTCGAGGGCCGCGACCTGCTCGGCGTCGCCCAGACCGGCACCGGCAAGACGGCCGCTTTCGCGCTGCCCATCCTGCATCGCCTCGCCGCCGACGCGCGCCCGACGCCTCGCAAGGGCTGCCGCTGCCTCGTGCTCAGCCCGACCCGCGAACTCGCCAGCCAGATCGCCGACAGCTTCCGCGCCTATGGCCGCTTCCTGCGCCTCACCTCCACGGTGGTGTTCGGCGGCGTGTCGATCGGCAAGCAGGTGCGCGAGATGGCCAACGGCGTTGACATCCTCGTCGCCACGCCGGGCCGCCTGCTCGACCTCGTCAACCAGCGCGCTCTGTCGCTGTCGACCGTCGAGATCCTCGTCCTCGACGAGGCCGACCAGATGCTCGACATGGGCTTCATCCACGACATCCGCAAGCTGGCGGCGCTGATCCCGGCGAAGCGGCAGACTTTGTTCTTCTCGGCCACCATGCCGAAGGAGATCGCGGAACTGGCTGACCGCTTCCTCACCAACCCGGCCAAGGTCGCGGTGGCGCCCGTCGCCACCACGGCCGAGCGCGTCGACCAGCGCGTCATCTTCATCGAGACGGCGCGCAAGCAGGCGCTTCTCACCCGGCTGCTGGACGACCGCTCCATCGACCGCGCGCTCGTCTTCACGCGCACCAAGCACGGCGCGGACCGCGTCGTGCGCCGGCTGGAGCAGTCGGGCATTCCGGCCGCCGCGATCCACGGCAACAAGTCGCAGTCGCAGCGCGAGCGCGCTCTGGCGGACTTCAAGGCCGGGCGCTCGCGCCTGCTGGTCGCCACCGACATCGCGGCGCGCGGCATCGACGTCGACAACGTGTCGCACGTCATCAACTTCGACCTGCCGAACGTGCCGGAGAGCTACGTCCACCGCATCGGCCGCACGGCGCGCGCCGGGGCGGCGGGCATCGCCATCTCCTTCTGCGACGGCGAGGAGCGCGCCTATCTGCGCGACATCGAGCGGCTGACGCGCCAGAAGGTGCCGGTCGTCGCCGCGCCGTCCGACCTGCCGCACGTGCCGGACGCGCCGAAGCAGCGCGAGCCGCGCCCCGAGCCGCGCAACGGCCGCTCCGGCAAGCCGCAGCGCGGCGCCGGCCGCTCCGCTGGCCAGGGCCACGCCCGGGCCGAGGGCCAGGCTCACGCCCCGTCGCGCGGTTCGCACGGCGGACGCCAGCAGACCCCCGCCGCGCACGGCGACGCCCGCCACGCCGCCGGCCGTCCGGAAGGACGCGAGGCGCGGGCCGTCGGCACGGTCGAGGATCGCTCGCCGGCGCGCGCCCCGCGCCCCGTGGCCTCGTCGGGCCAGCCGGGCAACTGGTGGGAGCGCGACAGCGCCTCCGGCCGCCGCGGCGCGCCCAAGGGCGGCAAGCCGGGCCAGAACGCCCGTCCCGACGCCCGCAAGGACGTCCGCCAGCCGCGCTGATTCCCGCCCGTCCCCGGGTCGGTGCAGCGACAGCGGAACCGAGCCCGGGGCCCAGCGCAATATGTCGCGCGTCAGCGCGTCCTCTTGGAAAAGGCTGATGCAGCGCCGCTTCGCGGCAGCATCCATGCGCTGGGTCCCGGACATCCCTCCGCTGACGCTCCGGGATTCCGGGAACGGGAGGCGGACTGGCGTCCGCCCTCCGCGGCGCGGACCGCACATTCTTGTCGGCGGCAGGGGCGGACTGACGTCCGCCCTTCGACAGCCCCCCCGACATCAAGCCGCCGCGCGCCCGCGCGGCGGCTTTTTTCGTGCTCGCGCCGTCGCGAACTTTCTCTTCGTGCAAGGTAACATGTCAGTTGCTCCCGGATGGCGGCCGCGCTAGGCTGCGCGCCTTCGTGCAGGGGGACCGCCGCGTCAGTCGGCCGGCCCGCGCGCGTCCGCATCCACGCCAAGGGAGGAACCATGTCCGACTACCATCGTACTCCGCTGTCCCGCCGCGCTTTGCTGAAGGCCGGCGCCGGGGTCTCCGCGCTCGGCGTTCTCGGCGCGCCCGCCATCGTCTCTCGCGCCAACGCGCAGTCGAAGTTCGACTGGAAGCGCTACGCCGGCGAGAAGATCGACGTGATGATGGTGAAGAACCCGCGCGCCGACCTGCTGCAGCAGGCGGAGAAGGAGTTCTTCGACCTCACCGGCATCACCGTCTCGTCCGAGCAGATCCCCGAGCAGCAGCAGCGCCAGAAGGCGATGATCGAGTTCTCGTCGGGCCGGCCGACCTTCGACGTCACCTTCCTCGCCCTGCACGTCCAGAAGCGCCTGTCCTACAAGGGCAAGTGGACGGAGGACCTGCGCCCGTACATCAACAACCCGGAGATGACGAGCCCCGACTTCGACTTGGCCGATTTCGGCGCGGCGGGCATGAACTTCGCCACGCAGGCGGACGGCGCCATCAACACGCTGCCGCAGTTCGTCGACTTCTGGATGCTCTACTACAACAAGGACATCTTCCAGAAGAAGGGCGTCGAATACCCCAAGTCGATGGACGAGATCGTCACCGCCGCCGCCAAGCTCAACGACCCGGCGAACGGCATCAACGGCTTCGTGTCGCGCGGCCTGAAGAACGCCAACATCCCGGTGTGGACGAGCTGGCTGCTCGGCCAGGGCCTCGAGACGATCGACCCGAAGACGGGCAAGCTCAACACCGACGGCGCCGAGGCGATCTGGGCGGCGGAGCTCTACCGCAAGCTCAACAAGGACTACGCCCCTCCCGGCACCATCGGCTTCAACTGGAACGAATG
Organism: Alsobacter ponti; assembly: GCF_024294805.1. GTDB lineage: Bacteria > Pseudomonadota > Alphaproteobacteria > Rhizobiales > Beijerinckiaceae > Alsobacter > Alsobacter ponti. The sequence continues at coordinate 230,541 of NZ_JANCLU010000003.1, read as the reverse complement.
CCAGACGAGCTTCATGCAGGGCCGCGCCGCCATGTGGCTCGACGGCATCGGCTTCGCCACGCCGCTGGAGGATCCGACCAAGTCGAAGATCGTCGGCAAGGTCGGCTACGGCATCACGCCGCCCGGCCCCAAGGCGCACCATTCGGCCATCTTCGCGGACGGCATCGGCATCGCCCAGGCCTCCAAGAAGAAGGGCGCGGCCTGGTATTACATCCAGTGGGCCTGCAACAAGGCCAACCAGCTCGCCATGCTGAAGGCGGGCGCCGGCTCGCCGGCCCGCATGTCGCCCTTCTCGAACCCGGAAGGCACCAAGTCGGCGATGTTCCCGAAGGACTACTTCGAGTGCATGTCCGGCTCGGGCAAGATCGGCCGGCCCGGCCTGCCGCAGATCATCCCCGTGACCGAGTTCCGCGACATCTTCGGCGTGGCGCTCACCAACACGCTGTCGGGCGCCGACGTGGCGAGCGAGCTGAAGAAGGCGACCGAGGCCTTCAAGCCGGTGCTCGAAAAGTCCGAGCAGGGCTGACGAGAGACGTTCCGCCGGGGCCACGCGCCCCGGCGGACTTCCCCCGCCGGCGACGCCGGCGCGACGTGACACGCGGACACCCCCATGAGCGACAGTTCGGCCGGGGCGGCGCTCGCCGCCAAGCACCTTCCCCCGGCGGCCGGCGCCGGCAAGCCCTACGACTTCTCGCGCAAGTACTGGGTGTTCGCCGTGCCCGCCACGGTGATCATCCTGGCGGTGATCGTGTTCCCGTGGGTCTTCACCGTATTCATGTCCGTGCAGGACTGGAAGATCGGCGGCGGCACCGAGTTCGTCGGGCTCGAGAACTTCCGCACGCTGGCGCAGGACCAGCGCTTCCGCGACTCACTGTGGATCACGCTGTGGTTCACCGTGCTGGCCGTGGTCGCGCCCATCGTGCTCGGCACCTTCGCGGCCCTGGTGTTCCACCGCGAGTTCCCGTTCCGCGGCATCCTGCGCACCGTCTTCGTGATGCCGATGATGGCGACGCCGGTCGCCGTGTCGCTGGTGTGGAAGATGATGTTCCACCCGCAGCTCGGCGTGCTCAACTACCTGCTGTCGCTGGTCGGCATTCCGCCCTCGGCCTGGGTGTTCAGCCCCGACACGGTGATCCCCACGCTGGTGATGGTGGAGGTGTGGCACTGGACGCCGCTCGTCATGCTCATCGTGCTCGGCGGCCTCGCCGGCCTGCCGAAGGAGCCCTACGAGTCGGCGGTGATCGACGGCGCGAACGAATGGCACATGTTCCGCTTCATCACGCTGCCGCTGCTGTGGCCCTACATCATGATCGCGCTGGTCATCCGCACCATCGACGCGCTCAAGGTGTTCGACATCATCTTCGTGATCTCGGAGGGCGGCCCCGGAACGGCCTCGGAGACGCTGAACATCTTCCTCTATTTGCAGGCGTTCCAGTTCTACAAGATCGGCTACGCCTCGGCCGTCGTCGTCATCTTCTTCTTCATCATCGTCATGCTGTCGCTGCTGCTGCTCTACGTGCGGCAGAAGTCGAAGTGGAACGCGTGATGAGCGCCCTTTTCGCCCCCGGAGCCCGCCCATGAGCGCCGCCCTCCGCAGCCGGCCGACGCTGAAGACCCTGCTGTTCAAGGCGGGATTCGCCTTCTCGGTCTTCGTGCTGGTGTCGCCGGCCATCCTCGTCTTCCTGTGGATGCTGTCGCTCTCGTTCAAGAACGAAGTCGACAACACGGCCTGGCCGCCGGTGTTCATCCCCAATCCGCCGACGCTCGCCAACTATGTCGAGGTGTTCGCGCGCAACAACTTCCTGCTCTACCTCTGGAACTCGATCCTGGTGACGGGCGGGGCGGTGCTGGTGGGGCTGCTCGTCGGCGTGCCGGCCGGCTACGGCATCGCGCGCTCCAAGTCGGCCAAGTTCGCGATCCTCATCCTGATCGCGCGCATGACGCCGGCGCTGTCCTACCTCATCCCGCTGTTCATGGCGTTCCAGTGGATGGGCCTCGTGGGCACCATCCCGGCGCTGCTCATCACCCACCTCGTCATCACCATCCCGATCATCGTGTGGATCATGATCGGCTATTTCGAGAACATCCCCGCCGAGCTGGAGGACGCGGCCTTGGTCGACGGCTGCACGCCGTGGCAGAGCTTCCGCTACATCGCCTTCCCGCTGGCGCGGCCGGGGCTGGTGGTGGGCGGCATCCTCGCCTTCATCTTCTCGTGGAACAACTTCATCTTCTCGGTCGTGCTCGGCGGCAAGACGACGCGGACGCTGCCCTCGGCCATCTACAACGTGCTCACCTTCGAGCAGATCTCGTGGGGGCCGCTGGCGGCTGCTGCGCTGCTGGTGACGCTGCCCGTGCTGCTGCTGACGGTGCTGGCGCAGCGCGAAATCGTGGCGGGCCTCTCGGCCGGCGGCCTCAAGGACGGATAGGCGGGCGCGCGCGGGCCGCGGGCCGGCGCGTCCTTTCCAGGCAATGCGGACACTTCGGGAGACACAGATGACCGGGACGACAACGCAGGCGGGCTCGCGCTTCGGCCTGTCCGTCGCGCTCGTCACGCCGTTCACGGCGGACGCGGCGATCGACCACGAGCGGCTGGTGAGCCACGCGGAATGGTGCCTCGGGCACGGCTGCGACTCCATCACGCTGTTCGGCACGACGGGCGAGGGCGCCTCGATCGGCCTCGCCGGCCGCCAGCAAATGCTCGGCGCGCTGGCGGGCCACGGCATCGCCGCCCGAGACGTGGTGGCCGGCGTCGCCGCCGCCTCGCTGCACGAGACGGTGGAGCAGGCGCGCCTCGCGCTCGACTTCGGCTGCAAGGGCCTGCTGCTGGCGCCGCCCTTCTACTTCAAGGGCGTCTCCGACGAGGGCCTGTTCCGCTGGTTCGCCAAGGTGCTCGAAACGCTGGGGCCGAAGGCGCGCGACGTCATCCTCTACCACATCCCCTCGGTGACGGCGGTGGGCATCTCCATCGGCCTGATCGACCGGCTGCGCGCCGCCTTCCCTGGCGTCGTCACAGGCGTCAAGGACTCCTCCGGCGACGCCGCCAACACCCAGGCGCTGCTGGACCGGCACGGCGACCTCGCCATCCTGGTCGGCGACGAGCGCCAGCTCGCCGCGGCGGTGCGCAACGGCGCGCAGGGCACGATCTGCGGCATGGCGAACTTCGCGCCGGCGCTGATCCGGCCGGTCGCGATCGAGGGCCGCGACGACCCGCGCGTCAAGGAGATCGTCGACATGATCCTCGAGCTGCCGGTGACGCCGGCGGTGAAGGCGCTGGTGGCGCACAAGCTCGGCGACCCGGACTGGCTGCACGCCCGCCCGCCGCTGGAGGCGCTGCCGGAGGCCGAGGCGCGCCGGCTCGGCGCGGCGTTCGACCGCATCATGGAAGCCCGGGCGGCCTGACGCGCCATGTCGCAGAGGGCGGACGAGCGGGACATCCCCAAGCTTCGGGAGCGCGCCTACGACGCGTTCACCGAGCGCCTGCTCGCCCGCGTCATCCGGCCCGGCCAGTTCGTGTCGCAGCGCGAGCTGGTGGAGCTGACCGGCCTGCCGCTGGGCGCCATCCGCGAGCTGATTCCGCGGCTGGAGGCGGAGGGGCTGATCCGCACCGTGCCGCAGCGCGGCATGCAGGTCGCCCACATCGACCTGCACCTCATCCGCGACGCCTACCAGTTCCGCCTGTTTCTGGAGAAGGAGGCGGTGGCGCTGTTCGCCGTCGACGCCGACGCCGCGCTGCTCGCCAGCCTGCGCGCCGGGCACGAGGCCATCGTGGCGCGCGCCCGCCAGGGCATCACGCCGGCGCTGCTGGCCGAGGCGCAGGCCGTCGACTGGGGCCTGCACGACACCATCATCGACGCGCTCGGCAACGAGATCATCTCCAACGCCTACCGCGTCAACTCGATCAAGATCCGGCTGATCCGCGAGGAGCGCATCCGCATCCTCGACACGCTGCTCCTCTCGGTGATGGAGGAGCACCTGCGCATCCTCGACGCCTGCGAGGCGCGCGACCCGGCCGCCGCCGTGGCGGCCGTCGAGGCCCACATCGCCTCGTCGCGCGCCCGCGCCGTGGGAATCTGAGCGCGACGGAGCGTCAGAACGCCTTGAAGGTGATGATCGTGTGGGTGTCCACGATGTCGGGGATCACCTGCACCTTCTCGCCGACGAAGTGGCCGATGTCGACGCCGTCGTCGACGTGGAACTTGGCGAGGATGTCGAAATTGCCGGCGGTCGAATAGATCTCGGACGCGATCTCGGCGTCGGCGAGGCGGCTGGCCACCGCGTAGGTCTTGCCGAGCTTGCACTTGATTTCGACGAAGAAGGTCTGCATCGCGTCCGGTCCGTTGCGGGTTTCGGGGCGACGATAGCCTCTCGGCCGCGCCGCGTCACGCGCCGCCTCAGGCGGCGCCGCGCCCGACGCCGACATAGGCGAAGCCGCGCTTTCGCATGTCCTCCGGGCGGTAGATGTTGCGCAGGTCCACCACCACCGGCTGGCGCAGCAGGCCGCGCACGCGGCCGAGGTCGAGGGCGCGGAACTCGTCCCACTCGGTGACGATGACGAGCGCGTCCGCGCCGTCCACGCAGGCATAGGGGTCCGGCGCGTAGGCGACGTCGCGGAGCATGGCGCGGGCCTGCTCGACGCCCTCCGGATCGTAGGCGACCACCCGCGCGCCGCCGTCCTGCAGCGCGGTGATGACGGCGATGGAGGGCGCGTCGCGCATGTCGTCGGTGTTCGGCTTGAAGGTGAGGCCGAGCACGGCGATCGTCTTGCCGCGCACGCTGCCGCCGCACGCGGCGATGACCTTGCGCCCCATGGCGCGCTTGCGCTGCTCGTTGACGGCGACCACCGTCTCGACGATGCGCAGCGGCGCGCCGGCGTCCTGCCCGGTCTTGACGAGGGCGGTGGTGTCCTTGGGAAAGCACGAGCCGCCATAGCCGGGCCCCGCGTGCAGGAACTTCGGGCCGATGCGGTTGTCGAGGCCGATGCCGCGCGCCACCTCCTGCACGTCCGCGCCCACCGCCTCGCACAGGTCGGCGATCTCGTTGATGAAGGTGATCTTCACCGCCAGGAAGGCGTTGGCGGCGTACTTGATCAGCTCGGAGGTGCGCCGGGTGGTGAACAGCAGCGGCGGCTGGTTGAGGTACAGCGGCCGGTAGAGCTCGGACATCACCTCGCGGGCGCGCGGGTCGTCGGAGCCGACGACGATGCGGTCCGGGCGCTTGAAGTCGGAGATCGCCGCGCCCTCGCGCAGGAACTCCGGGTTGGAAACCACGGCGTAGTCGCCGTCCGGCCGCGTCTCGCGCAGAATGCGCTCCACCTCGTCGCCGGTGCCGACCGGCACGGTGGACTTGGTGACCACGACGATGGGGCCGGCCGTCAGCTCGGCGATCTCGCGCGCGGCGGCGTAGACGTAGGACAGGTCGGCGTGGCCGTCGCCGCGCCGCGAGGGCGTGCCGACGGCGATGAACGCGGCGTCGGCGTCCTTCAGCGCCTCGGCGGAATCGGTGGTGAAGGAGAGGCGGCGCTCGCGCACGTTCTTCTCGACGAGCGTCTCCAGCCCCGGCTCGTAGATCGGCATCACGCCGTTGCGAAGCGCGTCGATCTTGCCGGCGTCCTTGTCGACGCAGGTCACGACGTGGCCGAAATCGGCGAAGCATGCCCCCGAAACGAGCCCGACATACCCCGATCCGATCATCGCGACGCGCATGGCGATCCCTCAGCTCTTGTGCGCCCCCGGAATAAGGCCCGGCCGGGCGCTCCGCAAGTTGGCGGCCGAGACGACACCTCGCGCCATGCTTGCGTCCAAGCTGGCCATTGAGCCCGGCGCGCCGGCGCGGTATGGGCGGGAAGGCGCGGCGCTTTGCCGCCGGTCGAGAAGGTCAGCGATGTCCAACCCCGTGCTTGCGGAAGTCACCCGCGGAAACCTGGTCGAGTCGGTCCACGAGGGCGTGGTCGCGGTCGTCGACGCCGACGGCAGGACCGTGCTGGAGCTGGGCGACGCCGACCGCCCGGTGTTTCCCCGCTCGGCGGTGAAGGCGTTGCAGGCGCTGCCGCTGATGGAGAGCGGCGCGGCCGACCGCTTCGGGCTGACGCCGGCCGAAATCGCGCTCGCCTGCTCGTCGCACTCCGGCGAGCCCCTGCACGCCGAGACCGCCGCCGCCATGCTGGCCAAGGCGGGCCGCGACGCGGGGTGCCTGGAGTGCGGCGCGCACTGGCCGCTCGGCGAGGCGGCGACGCGCGAGCTGGCGCGCTCCGGCGAGCGGCCCACGGCGCTCCACAACAACTGCTCGGGCAAGCACGCCGGCTTCGTCTGCCTCGCCTGCGGGCTGGGCGAGGACCCCGCCGGCTATGTCGGTCCGGACCATCGCGTGCAGCGCGAGGTGCGCGCCGCGATGGAGGAGATGACCGGCGAGAACCTGTCCGAGGCGGCGCGCGGCGTCGACGGCTGCTCCATCCCCACCTACGCGACACCCCTGCGCGGTCTGGCGCTGGCCTTCGCGCGCGTCGGCACGGGCCATGGCGTCGGGCGCGAGCGCGCGGCGGCGCTGGCGCGCATCCGCGCGGCGGCGGCCGCGCACCCCTTCATGGTGGCCGGCACGGGCCGCTTCGACACCGAGATGATGGGCCTGTTCGGCGAGCGCGTGTTCTGCAAGACCGGCGCTGAGGGCGTCTATTGCGCCGCGCTGCCGGAAGTGGGGCTCGGCATCGCGCTGAAATGCCTGGACGGGCACGGCCGCGCCGCGCAGGTGATGCTGGCGGCGCTGGTGCGCCGCTTCCTGCCGCTCAGCGAGCCGGAATCGACGCGCCTGGAGGCGCTGTCGCACCCGGCTCTGGTCAACTGGAACGGCATCCGCGTCGGCGGCGTGCGCCCCGCCGGGCCGCTGGCGTGAGAAGCCGGGCGCGCGCCCGGCTCACACGAACTGCGACAGGCCCGGCACCGCGCCGATGATGGCCCCCATCGAGTCCTCGCCGACCTTGTCGCGCCCGTAGGCGAACAGCTCGTGGCCGAGCGTGTGCATCTGGTCCATCGAGAGGCCGAGCCCGCCGAGCTGGCCGGCCAGCGCCATCAGCCCGCCGCCGCCGCCGAACAGGCCGCCGATCTTGCCCATCAGGCCGCCCCCCTGGTCGCCTTCCAGCAGCGCCAGCGTGTCGGCCCCGGGCAGGCTGGCCATCAGCCGGGCCACCTCCTCGGGAGGCGCTTCCTTCTGGAGGAAGGCGAGCACCGCGCCCAGCGCCTCGCGGGCGGTGGCGAGATCGAGGCCGGCCTTCTCGGCGATGTGGGCGACCAGCTCTTCCATTCCATCCTCTCGCGTGCGCAACCCGGCGAAACAACCGTCGTCGCGCGCCATTGTTCATGCGCGGCCGGGAAACACAAGCGAGCCGGCCCGCCGGCGGCCAAGCCGCCGCTCGGGTGGAACTCGCCGCGCCGTCGACCTATAAAGAAACCGCGCACGACCAGATCGGGGTACCCCATGACGCAGACCGACGGCGCCATCCTTATCGGCAAAAGCACCAAGCCCGAGACCCTCGTGCTCAAGCTCGCCAACCGGCACGGGCTCATCACGGGCGCGACGGGCACCGGCAAGACGGTGACGCTGCAGGTGCTGGCCGAGGGCTTCTCCGCCGCCGGCGTGCCGGTGTTCGCCGCCGACGTGAAGGGCGACCTGTCCGGCGTCGCCGCCCCCGGCGAGCCGCGCGACGCCTTCGTCAAGCGCGCCAAGGAAATGGGCTACGACTACCAGCCCGACGAGTTCCCGGTGGTGTTCTGGGACCTCTTCGGCGAGCAGGGCCATCCGGTTCGCGCCACCATCCTGGAGATGGGGCCGCTGCTGCTGTCGAGGCTGCTCGACCTCAACGAGACGCAGGAAGGCGTCATCAACATCGCCTTCCGCATCGCCGACGAGCAGCATCTGCCGCTGATCGACCTCAAGGACCTGCGGCTGCTGCTCAACGAGATGACCAAGGACGACAGCCTCAAGCCCGTGGCGATGCAGTTCGGCAACGTCGCCGACGCCACGGTGGGCTCCATCCAGCGCCAGCTGCTGATCCTCGAGAACCAGGGCGCGGCCAAGTTCTTCGGCGAGCCCGCGCTGGAGATCAAGGATCTGATGACGACCGACCGCGACGGGCGCGGCTCGATCAACCTGCTCGCCGCCGACAAGCTGATGGCGAACCCGCGTCTCTACGCGACTTTCCTGCTGTGGCTGATGTCGGAGCTGTTCGAGCAGCTGCCCGAGGTCGGCGATCCCGACAAGCCGAAGCTGGTGTTCTTCTTCGACGAGGCGCACCTGCTGTTCAACAACGCGCCCAAGGCGCTGCTGGACGCCATCGAGCAGGTGGTGCGGCTGATCCGCTCCAAGGGCGTCGGCATCTACTTCGTCACGCAGAACCCGCTCGACATTCCCGACACCGTGCTCGCCCAGCTCGGCAACCGGGTGCAGCACGCGCTGCGCGCCTTCACCCCGCGCGACCAGAAGGCGGTGCGCGCGGCGGCCTCCACGTTCCGGCCCAACCCGAAGCTGAAGACCGAGGAGGTCATCACCCAGCTCGGCGTCGGCGAGGCGCTGGTCTCCACGCTGGAGGGCAAGGGCACGCCGACCATGGTGGAGCGCACGATGATCCGCCCGCCGGCCGCGCGCGTCGGGCCGATCACGCCGGACGAGCGCCGGCGCGTGATGATGTCGAGTCCCGTGCGCGGGCGCTACGACACCGCCATCGACGGCGAGTCGGCCTACGAGATCCTGACGCAGAAGCGCAAGCTCCAGACGCCCGCGCCGGCCTCCGGCCAGGGCGGGACGCCGGCCGGACAGGCGCCGGGCCAGGCGCAGCCGCAGGGCGGCGGCGGCCTGTTCGGCGACATCCTCGGCGGCATCCTGGGCGGCGGCTCGAGCGGCGGTTCCGGCGGTCGCGGCCGCATGACGGTGACCGAGCGCGTCATCGCCAACGCCGCCTCCTCCGCCGCGCGCACCGTCGGCACCCAGCTCGGCAAGGCCATCCTGCGCGGCGTCCTCGGCAGCCTCAGCAAATAGCGGCACGGGGCGGAGGCCCGCCCGTTCCCGGAGCCCCGGAGCGAAAGCGGAGGGCATCCGGGAGCCAGCGCATGGATGCTGCCGCGAAGCGGCGCTTCATCAGCCTTTTCGATTCCGCCGCGCTGACGCGCGTCGGCGCGCCTTGACGGGGGCGGTCGGGGCCTGTCCAACTGCGCCGGCTTTCGTCCGATCTTCAAGGTGAGTCCATGTCCCAGCTCGACGCCGTCCTCGCCCGCATCGACGCCGACCTCGATGCCTCCATCGAGCGGCTGTTCGACTTCCTCCGCATCCCGTCGATCTCCACCGACAGCGCCTTCGCCGGCGATTGCCGCCGCGCCGCCGACTGGCTGACCGCCGACCTGAAGACGCTCGGCTTCGACGACGCCGCGCCGATGCCAACCGCCGGCCATCCCGTCGTCGTGGGCCACGCGCCCAAGCCCGGCGCGCCGCACGTGCTGTTCTACGGCCATTACGACGTGCAGCCGGTCGACCCGCTGAACCTGTGGGAGACGCCGCCGTTCGAGCCGCGCCTCGCCACGCTGCCGGACGGACGGCGCGCCATCGTCGGGCGGGGGGCCTGCGACGACAAGGGCCAGCTCATGACCTTCGTCGAGGCGTGCCGCGCCTGGAAGCGCGTCACCGGCTCGCTGCCGCTCGGCGTCACCGTGCTGGTCGAGGGCGCGGAGGAGAACGGCTCCAAGCACCTGCCGGAATTCGTCGAGGAGCACCGTGACGCGCTGAAGGCGGAATACGCGCTGGTCTGCGACACCGGCATGTGGGACAGCGACACGCCGCAGATCACCTCGTCGCTGCGGGGCATGGTGTACGAGGAGATCATCGTGCGCTGCGCCGACCGCGACCTGCATTCCGGCCTGTTCGGCGGTGCGGCGGCGAACCCCATCCGCGTGCTGGCGCGCATTATCGCCGACCTGCACGACGCGGATGGCCGCGTGACGCTGGAGGGCTTCTACGACGGCGTGCCGGAGACCCCGCCCGAGGTGATGGCGCGCTGGAAGCAGCTGGCCCTGACGGAAGACCAGTTCCTCGGCACGGTAGGCCTGCGCCACTCGGTGGGCGAGAAGGGCCGCATGCTGATCGAGCACATCCAGTCCCGTCCCACCTGCGACGTCAACGGCATCATCGGCGGCTATACCGGCGAGGGCACCAAGACGGTGATCGCCGGCGAGGCCTCCTGCAAGGTGTCGTTCCGCCTCGTCGGCGACCAGGACCCGCACCAGGTGAGCCGCGCGCTGGAGAAGCACGTGCGCGCCCGCGTGCCTTCCGACTGCCGCGTCGAGTTCATCCGCCACAAGGCGTCGCGGGCGATCCGCCTGCCGTTCGACATGCCGGCGATGACGCGCGCCGGGGCGGCGCTGGCCGAGGAGTGGGGCGTGGCGCCGGTGATGATCGGCACGGGCGGGTCGATCCCGATCGTCGGCGACTTCAAGCGCACGCTGGGGCTCGACACGCTGCTGGTCGGCTTCGGACAGGACGACGACCGCGTCCACTCGCCCAACGAGAAATACGACGTGAAGAGCTTCCACAAGGGCGCGCGCTCCTGGGCGCGCATCCTCGCCGCGCTGGCGTCGTAGGGCAGGGGAGACGGGCGGCGTCGCGTCTTGATGCCGCCATTGTTCCTTGGTGACTGGAGGCTCATGTCGAGGCTCCGCCGCGTGATCTCCCTCATCCTGTTCGTCTTCTTCGTCCCGCTCGCGCTGCATGCGGCGTGGTGGTTCGCCAACGACCATCCGCGCTCGTGGTCGCAGGCGAGCTGGTCCAGCGCCGGCCTGCTGCCGCCGCCCGAGGCGAAGCCGGACGCCGTCGTGCTCGTCTACGCCGCGCGCGTGGGGCGCTGGCGCGGCATCTTCGCCCACCACACCTGGCTGGTGGTGAAGGAGAAGGGCGCGCCGCGCTACACGCGCTTCGACAAGGTGGGCTGGGGCACGCCCGTGCGCACCGACGGCTGGGCGCCGGACGCGCGCTGGTTCGGGCAGGTTCCCGAGGTCGTCGCCGCCATCGAGGGCGAGAAGGCCGAGGCGCTGATCCCGCGCATCCGCGCGGCGGTGGCGAGCTACCCGTGGCGCGAGGCGGGGGCCTACCAGGCCTGGCCGGGGCCGAACTCCAACACCTTCGTCGCCCATGTCGTCGCCGCCATCCCGGAGGCCGGCATCGCCCTGCCGCCGACGGCGCTCGGCAAGGACTACCGCTCGGACGGCAGGATCGCCGGCCTCGCGCCGAGCCATACCGGCGTGCAGATCGGCTGGTCCGGCCTGCTCGGCCTGACGGTGGGCTGGACCGAGGGGGTCGAGATGAACCTGCTCGGCCTCGTCGCCGGCCTCGACATCCGCCGCCCGGCCCTCAAGCTCCCCGGCTTCGGCCGCATCGGGCTCGACGCCGGCCCCGCCATCTCCCACGCTGCCGCCGCCCCGAAAGGGGAGTAGCGCCGAAGCGCCGGCCTACATCGGCGCGGGGGGCAGGGGGGCGGTTTCGACCGCGCCGGGCAGCAGCGGCGTCGCGGCCTTGCGGGCCTCGGCGACGCCGGGGTCGACGAAGCTCTCGGCCTGCGCGTCCGGGCTGGGCTTGCCCTCGATCCGCGCCGGCTCGGCGAGCTGCAGGCCGATGCTCTTCACCACCTCGGGGGCCTCGGCAAACGTGCCGTGGCGGAACATGTCGCCGGCGCTCGCCTTGGTGAGGTCGTAGACGCGCACGTTCATCGCCAGCAATTCGCCGACATGGTCCTTGCGCGACAGGTCGAGCGCGCCGAGGCGCTGGCGCGAGCCGGCCAGCGTCGCCGACACCGACAGCGCGCGGTCGTCGGCGGCGGCGAACACGGAGACGCGCGCCGCCCCGCCGAGCCGCGCCATCTGGGCGCGGAACACGTCGAGGTCGATGTCGGGCGCGGCGAGCATCACCTCGCCCATGTGGCCGCCGAGGTCGGCGTGGCCGCCGATGGCGTTCTGGCGCAGCGCCTCCATGGCCAGCCACGTGCCCATCGAGTGCGCCAGCACGTGGACGCGGCCGACGCCCGGCGTGGCGGCGAGGTCCTGCAGCAGCTTTTCCAGCGGATCGCGCGAGGCGGTGGCGCTCTCCTTGTCGGAGCCGTAGGCGAGGAGCTGGTTGCGCGACGGCCAGGTGAACAGCACCGGCACGCCGGTGAAGTTGCCGTCGGCGACGATCTGCGCCAGCCGGAACCGCGCCTCGTCGAAGCCGGTGTTGAAGCCGTGGATGTAGACCAGCACGTCGCGGCTGACGCCGACGCGGCCGGAGACCTGCGCCGCCAGCTCGCGCTGGAAGCCCTCGGTCGACAGCTTGCGCTCGTTGGTCACCACGAAATGGCTGGCCCGGCTGGGCGACCCCCAGCTCGGCTGCTCGATGGCGCCCGGCTGATGCCCCGGCGGGATGCTGATGGCGTCGATGGCGAAGTGCGCGCCGCGCGACGCCTCGCCGCTGGAGGCGTCCTTGCGCGTCGAGGCGACGAAGATCTGCACCATCCTGGCCTGCGAGCCCTGGGCGGAGCCGAACAGCGAGGTCGAGCCGGTGATCCCCGCGCCGCCGCCGCAGCCGGCGAGCCCGAGCGCCAGCGTCGCCGCCGCTCCCGCCGCGAGCAGACGCCGCAAGATGCACCCTCGATGAAACGCGCCCTGCCGCACGGGACCAGCCCCCTCTTCGCCGCCCCGCGCCGCCTGGGCGCGGGAGCCGCGTTAAACCGCGACGCGCTTACCGAAGCGTGAATCGCCAGGGCCTCCGGCGTCGCCGCAGGGGCCATGACACCCGAAGGTGACGAGAATGGGACGCGGGCCGCGCGCTACTCGGAATCCGCCTGGCCCGCCAGCACCGGCGCCTGGCCGGAGAGGATCGCGCCGGGGGCGGCGACGGCGGTGCCGACCGTCTGGCCCACCGTGTGGCCGACCGTCGCGCCCAGCGCCATGATGCCCTCGCCGAGCCCGGCCGGGCGCTGCTGGATGCCGCCGTCCTCGGCGAGGCGGCCGCCGATCATCTTCACCACGTCGGGCGAGGAGGCGAACTTGCCATGGTTCATGGCGTCGGTGCCCTTCACCTCCGAGAGGTCGATGACGGTGATGTTGGCCTCGCGCAGCTTCTCCATCACCGCCGGGTCGCTGACCGTGTAGGCCCCGGCGCGCACCTGGCTGCCCCACACCATGCGCGAGAAGTTGAGCGCCTTGTCGTCGCGCGAGACGAACACGGTGATCGGCAGCTTCAGCTGGCCGATCACCATCAGCTGCCGGCGGAACACGTCGATGTCGATGTCCGGCGCGGCGAGCATGATCTGGCCGATCTTGCCGTGGAACGTGCCGTTGCCGCGGATGGTCGCCTGGCGCAGCGTCTCGACGAACAGGAAGTTGCCCATCGAGTGGGCCAGCACGTCGATCTTGCGCACGCCCGTCTTGGTGGCGATGTCGTCCAGCGTCGCCTCGAGGTCGTCGCGCGAGAACACCGCGCTCTCGCGGTCGTAGGGGTAGTCGAGCAGCGCGCCGCGCGAGGGCCAGGTGAACAGCACCGGCACGCCCTTGAAGCCGGAATCGTTGACGATCTGCGCGAAGCGGTACACCGCTTCCTCGAACTTGGTGTTGTAGCCGTGGATGAACACCAGCACGGTGCGGTCGTCCGGCTTGCGCCGCGCCAGCTCGGCCTTGATCGTCTGCAGGAAGGCCTGAGAGTTCATGTAGTCGCGGTCGGCGGTGACGAAGTTGACGCGCGAGTCCCCCGGCGCGCGGCTCGGCCACTCGATCTGCCCGGTCTGGTGGTTGGGCGGGATGGAGACGGTGAGCTTGGCGTGGTTGACCGTCTTGTCGCGGTCGCCCGAGAACATGCGCTCCAGCTCGATCTTCGGCTTGGCGCGGGTGGTCGCGACGAACAGCGGCACCTGCTTCGTGCCCTCGGCGACGGCGACCGGATCGAGCACGCCGAGCGGGATGCCGCCGCCGCAGCCGGCCAGCGAGAGCGCCAGAAACGGAACCAGGAGCAGGGCGGCGAAGGCGCGCGGCGGCGACGACCGGCGGAAACCTGGAATGGTACGCATGTGTCGACGCAACCCCTCGCACGCACGAGGTCCACGGATAGCTTGGCGATTGATCAACGTCAACGCGACGATGCAACTCATGCGCGCGGCTTGCGCGCGGCCTCCCCATGCCGGCGCGCTCCGCCTTTTTGCCGTGCGGCCGGCCCGCCGCCGCCATTGCGGCGCGCCGGGGCCGTGTCGTAAGCCTGAACCATGACCGCGGAGCTTCCTTCGGCCGATCCGTCCGGGCTGGCGCGGCGCGTCCTCGCCGGCGACCGCGCCGCGCTGGCGCGCGCCATCACGCTCGTCGAGTCGCGCCGGGCCGACCACCAGGCGGCGGCGCGCCAGCTCGTGCAGGCGCTGCTGCCGCACACCGGCGCCGCCGTGCGCGTCGGCGTCACCGGCGTGCCCGGCGTCGGCAAGTCGACGACCATCGACACGCTCGGCTCCAACCTCACGCGGGCGGGCCACCGCGTCGCCGTGCTGGCGGTGGACCCGTCCTCCTCGCGCACCGGCGGCTCGATCCTCGGCGACAAGACCCGTATGGCGCGGCTGGCGGTCGATCCCGCCGCCTTCATCCGCCCCTCGCCCTCGTCCGGCACGCTGGGCGGCGTCGCCTCCCGCACGCGCGAAACCATGCTGCTGTGCGAGGCCGCGGGCTTCGACGTGATCCTGGTCGAGACGGTGGGCATCGGCCAGTCCGAGACCGCCGTGGCCGACATGACCGACTTCTTCCTCGTGCTGATGCTGCCCGGCGCGGGCGACGAGCTGCAGGGCATCAAGAAGGGCGTGCTGGAGCTGGCCGACATGATCGCCGTCAACAAGGCGGAGGGGGAGGGGCTGGGCCGCGCCCGCGCCGCCGCCGCCGAGTACCGCGCGGCGCTGCACATCATGGCCCCGACGAGCCCGAACTGGAGCCCGCCCGTCGTGCTCGTCTCCGGCCTCGCCAACCAGGGGCTCGACGATCTGTGGGCCAAGGTGATGGACCACCGCGCCCGGCTCACCGCCACCGGCGAGATCGCCGCCCGCCGCCGCGCCCAGCAGACGCGCTGGATGTGGACGATGATCGAGGAGCGGCTGCTCGACAGGCTGCGCCACGATCCGCGTGTCAGGGCGCGCATGCCGCGCGTCGAGGCGGCGGTCGCCGAGGGTTCGCTGTCGCCGACCCTGGCGGCCGAGGAGATCGTCGCCCTGCTCGGGCTGGACGGCTGAGGAGGCGCGCATGGAAGGCCCCGACGCGCCATTGGTCCTCGTCACCGGCTTCGGCCCCTATCCCAAGGTACGCGTCAACCCGACGGCGACGCTGGCGCGCGCCGTGGCGGGCTCGCCCCGCCTGCGGCGGCTCGGCCTTTCGGCGCGCGCGCACGTGTTCGAGACCTCCTACGCCGCCGCCGGGGCGCAGGCGCCCGGCGTGATCGCCGCCGCCGCGCCGGTCGCCTGCCTGCATCTCGGCCTCGCCCCGCGCGAGCGCATGCTGCGGGTGGAGACGCGCGGCGAAAACCGCACGCGCGCTTTGTCGCCGGACGTGCGGGGCAACCGCCCGGCGCTGCGGGCGCTGCGCCCGGGCTCGCCCGCCGCCTTGCGCTCCGCCGCGCCGCTGGGGGCCATTCTCGCGGCGCTGCGCCGCGCCGGGCTGAAGGCGCGGCTGTCCAACGACGCCGGGGCCTATCTCTGCAACGCGATGTATTTCTGGTCGCTGGACGAGGCCCGCGCGTCCGGCGCGCGCCGGCCCGTCGTCTTCGTCCACCTGCCCCGCCCGGCTCCAGCCCCCGGCACGCTCCCCCGCCGCCGCCGCAAGACCGTCCGCCCCACCGACGCCGAACTCACCGCCGCCCTGGTCGACATCGCCATCGCGCTGGCGCGGGCGGGGAGGAGATAGGAGGAGGAGGAGCTAAGAGTGGCGTCGGTTCAGCGGCGACGGTGGTCAGGATGAACCCAGCCGGGAGGAGGATCGTACTCCTTGGGCCGCATCACGCTTCGCTTGCCTTCGCGCTGGACGAGGCCAGGAAGCACGCACTGATCGATGTGATCGTCATTCAGTCGCACAACACCATCGGCAAGATCGCGAAGGTGTTTGGACGGATGACGCGCTGGTGGGGTGACACTGAATAACTTCTTCGCCGGGAAGCGAGCGCGGATGGCCTGAAACGTGGCGACCTGATCCGTGTCCGCCGTGACAACGAAGGCGATGTCATAAAGGTCGTCCATCGCACCCGCGAATATCGCGAGCGCAAGATTGATGTCAGTCGCCTTCTCTCGCACGATGTCCCACACGTGACTGCAATCGGGCTTCGGGCACTGCTGCGGCTCTCTTGTTGTATGCCCCAGAATCGTTTCCACCCCGGTCAGGGTGAGCGCTTCGACGTAGCGCTCGTGGCGAATCTTCTTTCCATGGTCGCCAGGGAAGTAGGCTGAGCAAAAAACGGCCTTTCCAAGCGTTCTGGCGTGACCTCGGCAGATCAGTTCGCCTAATTTCCACAAGTTGCACCACTTAAGGTGAGGTGCATTCAGGTCATCTATGGCGTGATATAAATTAAAGCCATCGTAATATACAGCGCCACGCACGATGAAACACCTTGACTAAGACACAGTGCGAGTCTATATAGCATATCGCAACGCCGCATGGTGCGCCCAGCGGCCCCCCCGGGTGGCTACGGCCTCCGGGGTTTTTTTTATGCGCCGCGCGAGAGCAACTCTCCGGCGTTCCGCCGCGAAGCCTTCCCCTTTCGTTGTGCGCCCTCCGCCCTTGGCCTGTCTCGCTCTCGCCGCCCACCCGTAGCCGAACGGAGAGGTGGCGCGGTTCGGTGGGGGTGTGGCATGGTCCCGCCGATTGAGAAAAGGCATCGAGAGGGGCCGGAATGGCGGAACTCTCCATCGCGTCGGCGTTTCCGGCGGCGACGCGGGACCAGTGGCTGAAGCTTGTCGAGGGCGTGCTGAAGGGCGCGCCGTTCGAGCGCAAGCTCGTGTCGACGACCTATGACGGCGTCGCCGTGCAGCCGCTCTACCCCAAGGCGGAAGGGCGCGGGCCGATCGCCGGGCGCGCCGCCGGGCGGCCGTGGGCGGTGCTGTCTTGCGTCGAGCATCCCGATCCGGCGCAGGCCAACGCGCTGGCGCTGGAGGAGCTGGAGAACGGCGCGACCGGGCTGCACCTCGTCTTCGCGGGGTCGCAGGGAGCGCACGGCTTCGGCCTGCCCTCGGGCGACGCCGCCACGCTGGCGCGCGTGCTCGACGGCGTGGTGCTGGAGGCCGGCATTTCGCTGTCGCTCAACCTCTCGCTGGCCACCAAGGACGCCGCCACGTCCCTTGCCGATTTGTGCGACGCGCGCGGGCTCGACCCCGCCGCGCTCGACGTGTCGTTCGGCTTCGATCCGCTCGGCCAGATGGCGCTGATGGGCGGAACCCCGGTCGAGTGGCCGCAACTCGCGCCGATGGTGGCGGAGCTCGCCGCCTCGTTCCCGGCGCGCGGCTTTAACGGGCCGGTGCTCGCCGCCGATGGCCGCGCCGTCCACGCGGCCGGCGGCTCGGAGGCGCAGGAGCTCGCCTTCGCGCTGTCCGCCGCCATCGCCTATCTGCGCGCGCTGGAGGCCGGCGGCATGCCCCTCGACGCGGCGGCGCGGCTTATCGGCTTCCGGCTCGCCGCCGACGCCGACCAGATCCTCACCCTCGCCAAGTTCCGCGCGCTGCGCCTTTTGTGGGCGCGGGCGACGCAGGCCTGCGGCCTGCCGCCGGCGCGCGCCCACCTGCACGGCGAGACGGCGTGGCGCATGCTGACCCGGCGCGACCCGTGGGTGAACCTGCTGCGCGAGACCGTGGCGGTGTTCGCGGCCGGCGTCGGCGGGGCGGACGCCGTCTCGGTGCTGCCCTTCACCTCGGCGCTCGGCCTGCCGGACGCCTTCGCGCGGCGGCTCGCCCGCAACACGCAGCTCGTGCTGCTGGAGGAATCCAACCTCTTCCGCGTCGCCGACCCGGCGGCCGGCTCGGGCGGCATCGAGGCGATGACCGACGCGCTGGCTGAGGCCGGCTGGGCCGGCTTCCAGGCCATCGAAAAGCAAGGCGGGCTGTTCGCCGCGCTGGCGTCGGGCGCATTCCAAAGCGAGGTCGCCAAGGTCAGGGCCGCGCGCGCCAAGGCCGTGGCGACGCGGCGCGATCCGCTGACCGGGGCGAGCGAGTTTCCCGACATCGCCGAGAAGCCGGTCCACGTGCTCGCGCCGGCCCCGGCGCCGGCTCCCGCCTCCGGACAGTGGCCGTCGCTCGCGCCAATGCGCCTCGCGGAGCCCTACGAGGCGCTGCGCGACGCCGCCGACGACGCCGAGGCGAAGGGAAGGCGGCCCGCCGTGTTCCTCGCCAATCTCGGACCGATCTCCGCCTTCACGGCGCGCGCCACCTTCGCCAAGAACCTGTTCGAGGCCGGCGGCGTCGCCGCGCTCGGCAATGACGGCTTCGCCCGGGAGGGCGGCACGGACCTCGCGGCTCTCGTCGAGGCCTTCGGCGCCAGCGGGGCGAAGGCGGCGTGCCTGTGCTCGTCCGACGACGTCTATGCGAGCGATGCCGCCGCCGCGGCCCGCGCGCTGAAGGCGGCCGGCGCGGCGCGCGTGTGGCTCGCCGGACGTGCCGGCGAGCACGAGGCGGCATGGCGCGAGGCGGGCGTGGACGGCTTCGTCTTCGCCGGCATGGACGTGCTCGCCGCGTTGCGGGACGCCCACGAGGCGCTGCTCGGCGCGGCGTGAGCCGCGCCGGTGCCATAGTCATCTGATCGAACAGACACGTCAAAGGCCGTCGCCATGACCCGCATTCCGGACTTCAGCTCGATCGCCTTCGCCGACGCCGCGCCCGTCGCCACGGCCGGCGGCGAACCGTGGATGACGCCGGAAGGCATCGCGGTGAAGCCCGTCTACGGCGAGGCCGACCGCGCCGGGCTCGACTTCGTCGACGGCTTCCCCGGCCTGCCGCCCTATGTGCGCGGGCCGTACCCCACCATGTACGTCAACCAGCCGTGGACGGTGCGCCAGTACGCCGGCTTCTCCACGGCGGAGGACTCCAACGCCTTCTACCGCCGCAACCTCGCCGCCGGGCAAAAGGGGCTCTCGGTGGCCTTCGACCTCGCCACCCATCGCGGCTACGACTCCGACCACCCGCGCGTGGCCGGCGACGTCGGCATGGCGGGTGTCGCCATCGACTCCATCTACGACATGCGCACGCTGTTCTCGGGCATCCCGCTCGACCAGATGTCGGTGTCGATGACCATGAACGGCGCGGTGCTGCCGGTGCTGGCGCTCTACATCGTGGCGGCCGAGGAACAGGGCGTGCCGCCGGAGAAGCTAAGCGGGACCATCCAGAACGACATCCTCAAGGAGTTCATGGTCCGCAACACCTATATCTACCCGCCGGCGCCCTCGATGCGGATCATCTCCGACATCTTCGCCTATACGTCGCGGCACATGCCGAAGTTCAACTCCATCTCGATCTCCGGCTACCACATGCAGGAGGCGGGGGCGACGCAGGACCTCGAGCTGGCCTATACGCTGGCCGACGGCGTCGAATATTTGCGCGCCGGCATCGGGGCGGGGCTCACGGTCGACCAGTTCGCGCCGCGCCTGAGCTTCTTCTGGGCGATCGGCATGAACTTCTTCATGGAGGTCGCCAAGCTGCGCGCCGCCCGGCTGATCTGGGCGCGGCTGGTGAAGGACTTCGGGCCGAAGAGCGACAAGTCGCTGCCGCTGCGCACCCACTCGCAGACCTCGGGCTGGTCGCTGACCGCGCAGGACGTGTTCAACAACGTGGTGCGCACGCAGATCGAGGCCATGGCGGCGACGCAGGGGCACACCCAGTCGCTGCACACCAACGCGCTCGACGAGGCGCTGGCGCTGCCGACCGACTTCTCCGCCCGCATCGCCCGCAACACCCAGCTCTTCCTGCAGCAGGAGAGCGGCACGACGCGGATCATCGACCCGTGGGGCGGCTCGTTCTACGTCGAGCGGCTGACGGCGGAGCTGGCCGCCAAGGCGTGGGCGCACATCGAGGAGGTGGAGCAGCTCGGCGGCATGGCCAAGGCCATCGAGGCCGGCATTCCCAAGCTGCGCATCGAGGAAGCGGCGGCGCGCACCCAGGCGCGCATCGACTCGCGCGCCCAGTCGGTGATCGGCGTCAACAAGTTCCGGCCGACCGACGAGAAGCCCATCGACGTGCTGAAGGTGGAGAACGCGGCGGTGCGCGCCCAGCAGCTCGACAAGCTGGCGCGGCTGAGGGCCGAGCGCGACCCGGCGGCGGTGGACGCGGCGCTCGCCGCCCTGGAGAAGGGCGCGGCGGGCGACGCCAACCTGCTCGAGCTGGCGGTGGCGGCGGGGCGCGCCAAGGCGACCGTGGGCGAAATCTCGCTGGCGCTGGAAAAGGTGTTCGGCCGCCACCGCGCCGACATCCGCTCCATCTCCGGCGTGTACAAGCGGGAGGTCGGGCCCATGTCCGAGAGCGTGCGACGCGTGCAGCAGATGGTCGAGGACTTCGCCGAGAACGACGGACGGCGGCCGCGCATCCTCGTCGCCAAGATGGGCCAGGACGGGCACGACCGCGGCCAGAAGGTGATCGCCTCCGCCTTCGCCGACCTCGGCTTCGACGTCGACATCGGCCCGCTGTTCGCCACCCCCGCCGAGGCGGCGCGGCAGGCGGTGGAGAACGACGTCCACATCGTCGGCGTATCCTCGCTCGCGGCCGGCCACCTGACGCTGGTGCCGGAGCTGCGCGCCGCTTTGGAGGAGGCCGGGCGGCCGGACATCATGATCGTGGTCGGCGGCGTCATCCCGCAACAGGACTTCGCGGCGCTGCGCCAGGCCGGCGCGTCGGCCATCTTCCCGCCCGGCACGGTGATCGCCGACGCGGCCGGCGACCTGCTCGCCGAACTCAACCGGCGGTTGGGCTACACGCAGAAATCCGCCGCCGAGTAGAACAGAGGGCGGAATTCGGCCTGAACGTTCGGAATCCGCGATTCCCGCGCTCGACGTTCGGATCGCGGCGGTGTTCGGGCGCGGATTCCGGCCCGAAACGCGGCGTTTCCAAAGCTGTTTCGATGTCGGTTTCCGAACGGCGCGGCGGCGGGGCCGTGCTGACGATTCAAGCGGTTGCACAACCGGTAGCAGTAGAGGGGGTTAACCGTTCCGCAAGCGGGATGGGCGAGACTTCGCCGTCGGCCAGAACCAAGCCGGCAGGGAATGCAAGAACATGAGCGCCACCCAGATCCACATTGTCGACGCCGCCGCCGGGCTGATCCTGGTCGTCTGTTCGGACGGAAGCCGGGTCCTCTTCGGCAGCCATGTCGGCCTGGGCACGCCCAACGAGGCGGTGCAGAGGATCTTCGAAATCCTCGAGGATGGCGCGATCGATTATTTCATCCACGAATGCGCCGAGCCGCAGGGCGTGCCGGTGATCGACGCGCTCGTCGAATTTTTCCCCGTGAAAATGTGTCTCGAGCGCACAGGCGCCGATGTCGACGCTCCGCAGTTCTACCGCAATATTCGGGGTGAACGACGGGTTGAAACGCTCGATGCTTCCGAGATCTACGAACTCGGCGAAACCCAGTTGCGGATCTTGCAGGCGGAGGCCGCCAGGCCCGGCCGGCCGCACCGCCCGGTGGCCCTGCATGTCATGCATGGCGAGGGCCGGCTGGCCAGCAGCGCCATGTGCTGCGGCGCGACCTCCGGCCTCGACTGGCGCGACATCGCCGCCACCGATCCCGACCTCCAGGCCGCCTGCATGATTGTCCACGGCTCCCGCCCGCTGGACGTCGTGCTGACGGCCCGCGACCTCGGCATCGCCAGCGCCGAGCCCCTGCGCGCCATCGCGCCCTCGACCGTCGTGCTGGGCGCGGACCCCGGCGGCGCGACCTCGCTGCGGGGCGCGGCCCGCGAGCTCTACTCCCACTTCGCCCGCGGCAACGGGGCGGGCCTGGTGGAGCTGACCCGGGCCGCCTGGACCACGCTCGTCCTCGACGGCGACGGGGTGCGCATCGAGCGCGAGGACCGGCCGATGACCAAGGTCGCCTGACCTCCGCCAACCCGCTGATCTTCAAACGAAAAAAGCCGGGTCTCGACCCGGCTTTGCATCGTTGCGGGCCCCCGTTCAGGCGACGCGCAGAACCGTCTTGACGCGCGACTGCAGCGCGTTCGGCTCCACCGGCTTGAGGATGAAGGCGTCGACCCCGGCCGTCTTCGCCTGCCGCACGGCGTCCGACGAGGTCTCGCTGGTCGCCATGATCACCGGCGTCCCTCGAAGGACGGGGTGCGAGCGGATCGCCTTCAGCAGCCCGAGGCCGGAGATGCCGCCCATGTGCAGGTCGGTGATGACGAGGTCGTAGCGCACCTGGGTGAGCTTCTTGATCGCCTCCTCGCCGCTCTCGGCTCCGTCGACCGTCTCCATGCCCATCTGCATCAGCGCGAACCGCACCAGACCCCGCATGCTCTTCTGGTCGTCGACGACCAGCACCTTGGTCGACCTGATGTCAGACATATCGGGCTCCTTGCGAGATGCGGCGCGGCCTGTCGGGGCGCGAGAGTGTCAGGGTCGCGGCCACGGCGTCGGCGATGCGGTCGAGCGGGAGCATCTGCTCGACCGCGCCGATCTGCGCGGCCGCCTTGGGCATTCCGAAGACCACCGAGGTCGCCTCGTCCTGCGCGAAGGTCGGCGACCCGGCGTTGCGCATGGACAAAAGCCCGTCCGCGCCGTCGCGGCCCATGCCGGTGAGGATGACGCCGACCGCGTTGCCGCCGGCCTGCCGCGCGGCGGACTCGAACAGGACGTCGATGGAGGGCATGTGGCCGGAGACCGGTTGCTCCTCGGCCAGGCTGGCGAAATAGCCGCCCGCCTTGCGCACGAGCCGCATGTGGCTGCCGCCCGGCGCGACCCACACCGAGCCCGGGGCCAGGCGGTCGCCGTCGCGCGCCTCCTGCGAGGGCAGGCCGGTGGTCTGCGCCAGGCGCGCGGCGAGGCGACCGGTGAAGCTCGGCGGCATATGCTGGACGACGAGGATCGGCGCGCCGAGGCCGGCCAGGCCGGCGACGACCTTGCACACGGCCGGGACGCCGCCCGTCGAGGCTCCGATGCAGATCACCGTGTCGGGATCGACGGCGAGGGCGGGCCCGGCCGGGCGGGCCGCGCGGGCGGGAACGGCGAGCGAAGGGCCGCGCGCCTTCTGGTTGCTCTGCGCGGCGCGGATCAGGCCCGCCCGGGTATCGGCGATGAAGCGGTCGATCTCCTGGGGGCGGCCGTCCGGCTTCTGGATGCAGTCGATCGCCCCCGTCTCCAGCGCCGTGAGCGTGAGGTCGGCGGAGGCGTCGGTGTGGCCGGAGACGACGAGAACGGGGATCGGCCGCACCGCCATCAGGCGGCGCAGGAACTCGATGCCGTTCATGCCGGGCAATTCGATATCGAGCGAGATGACGTCCGCCGCCGTCTGGGGGTTCTTCAGGACGTCCCAGGCCTCCTCGGCGCTTTCGGCCGAGCCGGCGAGGACGAGGCCGTCGGTCTCCTCGACGATGGCTCCGATCAGGCGGCGAATGGTGCGCGAGTCGTCGACGACGAAGACGCGGTAGGGTTGGCTGGCGTTGCGCATCAGAAAAATTCCACTTCGCCCGCCGGCGCGCGGCGTCTCAGGCGGCTGCTGTAGGTCTCTTCCTCGTGGGTGACGTTGGCGGCGGTAGTGCGGTCGAGTTCCTGGACGAAGGCCTTGCCGGTGGCCGGATGGAAGCGCAGCCGCCGCGGGGCCGTGCCGCCGACCGAGCGCGAGACGATGGGAAAGCCTTCGGTCCGCAGGAACTTCTCGACGAAGGCGATGTTCTGTTCGCCGATCTTGAGCAGCGAACTCCCGCCCAGGACCCGCGCGCCGCCGAAGATCTTGAACTCGATCCGGCCGCGCTGTCCGCCCTTGCGATAGATCGAGTTCAGCAGCGTCTCCATGGCGTAGTCGCCGAAGCGCATCGCCTCGTCCGAGCCTTGCGCACGGTCGTGAACGTCCCCGGTCGGCAGCAGGAAATGGTTGAGGCCGCCGACCCCCGACACCGTGTCGCGCGCGCAGGCGGCGACGCAGGAGCCCAGCAGCGTCACCACGATCTCGTTGCTGTCGCTGGTGACGTAATGGCCGCCCGGTGCAACCGAAACGAGTGTCGAGCCCGACGCGGCATCATGGAACGCCCGGCGCGGCTGCGCGGGCGAGGGGTCGCGAGGGGCCATCAACGCCTCCGATAGACCGTGCGCCCGATCAGCTCGAAGCCGGGGTGCGGAGGGGAAAGGGATTCCGAGTGGCCGAGATAGAGCCAGCCGCCGGGCCGCAGCAGATCGAAGCTTCGGTCCACGATGCTCTTCTTGGTCGGGCCGTCGAAATAGATCATGACGTTGCGGCACAGGATGGCGTCGAACGGCCCGCGCATCGGCCAGGGCTGCACCAGGTTGAGCTGCCGGAAGGTGAGCAGCCGCCGCAGGTTGGCCCCGATCCGGACCGTGTCGCGTCCCGCCGGCTCGCATTGAAGCAGGCCGCGCAGATCGGCGGGCGCGCGCTCGACCACCTCGCGCGAATACTCGGCGGCGGTCGCCCTGGCCAGCACGTCGGTGTCGATGTCGGTGGCGAGGATGCGGACGTCCAGGTTCCGGCCGGGATTGACCGCGTTGACGATGGCGGCGATGGAGTAGGGCTCCTCGCCGGTCGAGGCCGCGGCGCACCAGATCCGCACGCGCCCGTCTCCCCGCGCCGCATGCGCCAGCGTCTCGGGCAGGCCGTGCGCGCGCATGTGGTCGAAGTGGTGCCGCTCGCGGAAGAACGCGGTGTGGTTGGTGGTCAGCACGTTGAGCAGTTGCGGCAGCTCGGCGTCGGCGTCCGGGCCGCGCAGCAGGTCGCAATAGTCGCGCACCGACCGCAGGTTCAGCGCCCGCAGCCGCCGCAGCAGCCGACCCCGGATCATCGCCGCCTTGTGCGCGCGGATGACGATGCCGGCCTGGTCGCGCGCGATGCCCGCGATGAGCGCGAAGTCTTCCTTCGAGAGCTGGATGTCGGCGTCGTCGATCGAGGCGGCCTCGCCGCCGGTCCGCGGCAACGGGCCAGGGGCGGCCGCGTAACGCGGCCGTGCCGGAGACAGTACGGGAACGCTCATTGTGAAATCGGGTCCGGAAAAAGGAACGAATGAAAAGCCAAGCGGGCCGGAGCTTAGATCGGCGTCTCCCTGACGATGGCGCTGAGGTCGAGCAGGGCGATGACGTCGTTGCCGCGCACGAGCAGGGCCTTGAGCGCGTCGTCGCCTTCGCCGGCGATGTCGGGAGCGGCGCGGAACGACGAGCGCGGCATGTCGATGATGTCGGAGACCGCGTCGACCAGGATGCCGGCCAGCCGCTCGCCGAGATCAACGACGATCACCACGCTCGAGCGCGACACCTCCGCCGGGCCGAGGCCCAGGCGGCGACGCAGGTCGTAGACGGCGATGATCGCGCCGCGCAGGTTGATGACGCCCAGCACGTGCGAGGCGGCGTTGGGGAGTGGCGTGGTGGGCTGCCATCCCTTGATCTCGCGCACCGCCTCCACCTCGACGCCCAGCGTTCGGTCGTCGATGCGAAAGGTGACGATCTGCTGCAGGTCCGCCGAGGCGGCCTGCGGAAGTCCGCTCAGGTCGTGGGCTGCGCTCATCAGGCTGCTCCGTACATTCCAGTCATCGGTGGGGCGCGACGGCTCGTCTGCGTCATGGCGGGGAGCGCGTCGACGTCGAGAATGAGGGCGACGAGGCCATCGCCGAGGATGGTGGCGGCGGACACGCCTTCGACCCGCCGGAAGCTCGATTCGAGGTTCTTCACGACGACCTGCTGCTGGCCGACGATCTCGTCGACCGCGATGGCGAGGCGCGGCACGCTGTCGGTTTCGACGATCACCACGTTCGGCTCGTTACCGAGGGCGCGGATGCCGAGCAGGTCGCGCAGCCGGATGATCGGCGCGACCTCGCCCCTCAGGCGCAGCACGCTGCGTCCGCCGGGCAGCGGCTCCACCGACCTGGAATCGAGTTGCATCGTTTCGACGATGCTGGACAGCGGGAAGACGAAGCGTTCCGCGCCGGCCCGCACGATCATGCCGTCGAGCACGGCGAGCGTCAGCGGCAGGCCGAGGGTGAACTTGCAGCCGCGCCCGGGACTGGATTCGACGGTGATGCGACCGCCCAGCGCCTCGACGTTTCGGCGCACGACGTCCATGCCCACGCCGCGGCCCGACACGTCCGTCACCTTGGCGGCGGTCGAAAGGCCGGGGTGGAAGATCAGGTTGTCGGCTTCCTCGGGAGTGAGGTCGACGTCCGGCGCGATCAGTCCGCGCGAGCGCGCCTTTTCGATCAGCCGGTCGCGGTCGATGCCCTTTCCGTCGTCGGAAATCGAGATGAGGATGCGCGAGCCGCGATGCTCGGCCGAGACGCGGATCACGCCTTCCTGGGGCTTGCCCGCCGCCAGCCGGTCCTCGGGTGATTCCAGCCCGTGGTCCATGGCGTTGCGGATCATGTGGATGAGCGGATCGGCCAGCTCCTCGACGATGGTCTTGTCGACCTCGGTGTCCTCGCCCGCGAGCTTGAGTTCCGCCTTCTTGCCGAGCGAGCGCTCCAGTTCGCGCACGAGCCTCGGCAGGCGCTGGAACACGACCTTCACCGGCTGCGCGCGCACAGCCATGACGTTGTCCTGCAGCTCGCGCGTCTGGCGGTTGAGGGAGAACAGCGCGTCGACGAACACCGCCGCCTCCCGCTTGGGCAGCATGGTCGCCCGCTCTGTCAGCATCGACTGGGTGATGACGATCTCGCCGACGAGGTTCATCAGCTTGTCGATGCGATCGAGGTCGACGCGGATCGTGCCGCCGCCCGCCCTGCGTCCGGGCGCGGTGACGGCGGCCGGCTCTGGCTTCGCGACGGCGGCGGCGTCCGCCGATGCCGCCGGTCCGGGCTGCGCGACGGCGTCCGCCTGCGGAGACGGCGTGTCGCCCTGGTTCGCGGGCGCGGACGCGTGATCGGCATCGCTGCCGTCCAGCACCGTGAATTCGTGGTCGGCGAGGAAACAGTCGATGGCCTCGACGATCGCGCCCGGCGTCGCGTCGGTATTGACGACCGCGGTCCAGGCGAGATGGCAGGTCAGTGGGTCGAGGCTGTCCAGCGGCGGGATCGCCGAGGTGTCGCAGGTGAGTTCCAGCGCGCCGAAGCCGGCCAGGGCCTCGAACACCACGCGGGGGTCGATGGCCCGGCGAAACAGGTCTGCGTCCGGGGTGATCCTCACCGTCACGGGCCGACGGGAGGGCGCGGGCGGCGCGGCTTCCTCCGCCGGAGCCGGCTCGGGCTCGATGGCGAACTCGGCCGGCACGGCCTGCTTGGGAGTTCCGCCGCAAAAGGCCTCGAGTGCCTCGAGAAGTCCCGAGTCGATCGGCAGCGTCGCGCCGTCGCGGGACGCCTGCACGAGGTTCGTGAGCACGTCGCCCGCTTGCAGCAGCACGTCGATGGGCGCGGCGTGGACGGACACCCGGCCCGACCGCAGCGCGTCGAGGCACGCCTCGAACCGGTGGGCGAAGTTGACGAGCGCGCTGAGCCCGAACGCGCCCGCGCCGCCCTTGATCGAGTGGACGGCGCGGAACGCGCCGTTGATGTCCTCCGAGGTCGCGCGGCCCTCCGCCATGGCGGCGAGATAGCCTTCGAGCAGCCCGGTGAATTCGTCGCATTCGTCGAAATAGATGCCGCGGATTTCTGCGAGCGCATCCATCGGCTTATTTCCTCAACTGGCCGAGCATATCGAGGAGGCGCTGCGGATCGAACGGCTTGACCATCCAGGCGGTCGCACCGGCGCGGCGTCCTTCGGCCTTGATCTCCGAGGCGCTCTCGGTGGTGAGAATGATGATCGGCACCTCGCCGCCGTCGGGGCGGGCGCGCACGGCGCGCGTGAACTCGATGCCGTCGAGCACCGGCATGTTCAGGTCGGTGATGACGACGTCGGGCCGGTCCTCGGAAAACCGTGTCAGGCCTTCCTCGCCGTTCTCGGCCTCCACCACGTCGTGCGATGCCGCGCGCAGCGTGCGGCAAAGGAGCTCGCGCAACGTGCGCGTGTCGTCGATTGCAAGGATCCGCACGGTTTACTCCATCGGTATGGTCATGAAATCGGCGAAAAGGCCGTAGGCCTGAAAGGCGTCGACCAGCGGCGCGGAGGGGGACACCAGGGTGAAGGGCGCGTCGGGGCCGGCGGCCCGCGAGATTCCGATGATCAGCTGCGCCAGGGCGGGCGAGACGCGCTGGACATCTTCGGTGACGAGACGCAGGGGCTGGCCGCTTGGAAGGGCTTCCTTGGCGCGGCGGCACACGTCGAAAATCTCGTCCCGGCCAGGCTCGGGACCCAGGCGAATATCCACGGTTGAAAACACCTTCGGCTCTTCAATGCCCCGACGCTAGGGCCGAAAAGTTAAGAACCGGTGGTGCTCCAGGGATATTCTTTGAAAACTTGCGGGGGAAGTCTGTCGAATGTCTTCCCGCGACGCGTTCAGCGTTCGGCCGTCGCGGCGGGCTCCGCCTGCACCCCGCTTTCGACGTAGCGGCGAAGCTCGTCCATCGAGCCGAAGCGCCGGCGGCCTTCGGGCGTGTCGGTTTCGATGGTGCCGTCCGAATACATGTAGAAGGTGTTGCCGTTGGAGGCGTAGGTGGCCGTCAGCGTCCGCTCGGCGGATTTGTCAGCCTCGACCGTCGCTTCGGGCGACTTGGCCGTTTCCGACCCGCTTTCGTCGTCTCGGCTCGCCGCCCTTTCCTTGTCCCGACGCAGCCGTTCGGCCGGAGACAGATCGGGCTCGCCGGGCGGCGGCGTCATGCCCGGCGGGGGCGGCGGCATGGTTCCGGCGGCAGGCGGGCGAACGCTCGGCAGCGGGGGAGGCGGGGCCGCGGGCGCGACCGGCGCGGCGGCCGGCTCGGGCTCCTCGACGACGCGGCGCAGGCGGCGCAGCTCCTTCAGCACGGCCGCGAGCGCCAGCAGGACGAAGCCGCAGCAGAACAGGGCCACCCCGGCGAGCGCCAGGGTGGCTCCGCTCTCGGTGCGGATGTTCTCCGCGCCGTAGAAGGCGAGGGCGCCACCGCCCAGAACCATGACCGTGCTGACGCAATAAAGCAGAAAAACCATGCGCATCGATGATCCGTGACTGTCGGATTCGCGACAGTAGTGATGTTGCGGGGGCCTGCCAACCTCGAGCGGTTCAGGGAGGAGCCCCCGTTTTTCCGCGCGAACCATTGATGCCGGCCGCGCGCCGGCCTAACTTCCCGGTCTCGATTTTCCCCCGGCTGCTCATTCCGAGCGCCCGAAGCTGACCAGGAGTGCCAGACATGTCCTTCTCGCTGCCCGACCTGCCCTACGCCTACGAGGCGCTCCAGCCCTATATGTCCCGCGAGACGCTCGAGTACCACCACGACAAGCACCACCTCGCCTACGTGAACAACGGCAACAACCTGCTGAAGGGCACGGAGTGGGAGGGCAAGTCGCTCGAGGAGATCGTGAAGGGCTCGTTCGGCAAGAACGCCGGCCTCTTCAACAACGCCGGCCAGCACTACAACCACCTTCACTTCTGGAACTGGATGAAGCCGAACGGCGGCGGCGCGATCCCCGGCGAACTGGAGAAGGCGATCGTCTCCAGCCTCGGTTCGGTCGACAAGATGAAGGAGGACTTCATCGCCGCCGGCACCACGCAGTTCGGCTCGGGCTGGGCCTGGCTCGCCGTCAAGGACGGCAAGATCGCGGTCATGAAGACGCCGAACGGCGAGAGCCCGCTCGTCCACGGCGCGACGCCGATTCTCGGCGTCGACGTGTGGGAGCACTCCTACTACATCGACTACCGCAACCGCCGCCCCGACTACCTGAAGGCGTTCGTCGACAACCTCGTGAACTGGGAATACGTCGCGAAGCTCTACGCGGAAGCGCGCTGAGCGGAAAATCCGCGCGAGACGGGCAGGGAGGCGGGCGAAAGCCCGCCTTTTTGCTGGGTGCGAGCCCGGTCGGGAACGACGACGCGTCCGGCGGCCTACGCGGCCGAGACGGCCTCGAGGAAGCGGTCGATGGTGGAGTGAAGGCGCTTGGCCTGCTCGGCGACGTCCATCGCCGACTGGTTGACCTGGGCGGCCGACTGGTCGGTCTCGCCGACCACCATGTCGAGCTCCTTCATGTCGGCGGCGGCGCTTTCGGTGCCCCGCGCCGCGCGCGCGACGCCGACGGCGATTTCGTTCGTCGCCGACACCTGCTGTTCCACCGCCCCGGCGATGGCCCCGGTGAAGCCTTCCACCGCCTCCATGTGCTCGGCGATGGCGCCGATCGCCTGCACGGCGGAGACGGTCGCGCCCTGGATCGCCCCGATCTGCTCGGCGATGCGCTCGGTCGCGCGGGCTGTCTGCCCCGCGAGGTTCTTCACCTCGGAGGCGACGACGGCGAAGCCGCGCCCGGATTCGCCGGCGCGCGCCGCCTCGATGGTGGCGTTGAGGGCGAGGAGGTTGGTCTGCGCTGCGATGGCCTGGATCAGGCTGACGACCTCGCCGATGTCGTGCGCCTTGCCGGCGAGGCTTTGCACGGTCGTAGTGGTCGCCTTGGTGGTGGCCGAGGCGTCGACGACCGCGTCGCGGGCCCGCGTGACCTGCGACTCGATCTGGGCGATGGCGGCCGACAGCGCGCCCGAGGCCCTGGTCATGCTTTTCACCGTTTCCGATGCGTCGCGGGTCGCCTGGGACGCGCCCTTGGCGCGCTTGGCCGATTCCGCGGCGATGTCGGTGAGCGTGCGCGCCGCGAACGTCATCTGCTCGCTGTTCTCGGCGACGGTGGTCAGCGCCTCGCCCACCGCCAGCCGGAATTCGGACACGAGCTGGTCGATGCGCGCCTCGCGCGCCGCCTGTGCCGCGCGGTCCGTCTCGCTGCTGGCCTGGAGCGCCGAGCGCTCGACAAGGCGGTTCTGGAACACCTGCACGGCGCGGGCCAGCGAGCCGACTTCGTCCTCGCGGTCGGTGGCGGGAACCGCGACGTAGAGGTCGCCCTGCGCCAGCCGCCGGGTCGTCTCGGCCAGCTGCAGCACCGGGCCGGTCATTCGCCCGAGGATGATCCACAGGGCGAGACTGACCGCCGCCACCGCTCCGACCAGGCTTGCCGCCGCCAGGATGAACTCGCGGCGGATGCGGTCGAGCAGTTCGACGCGCGAGAACAGCACGCCGAGAACGCCCAGTTGCTGGTTGGACTCCGTCAGGATCGGCGCCACGTACAGGGTCGAATCCGAAAAATCGATCTGCCGCGGGCCATCGATGGCGCCGCCGCCACGCACGCCCGCCGCCTCCAGGTCCTTCGCCTCGATCCCCGGCCGCGAATGCCGGAAGGCGGTCGCGCGGGCGAAGACGTTGCCCGTGATGTCGAGCAGAATGCCCGACTCGAAGTCGGGATCCGCCATCATGCCTTCCAGGGCGCGGCGGCCGTCGAGCCCGTCCTTCGTCTCGAACCCATGCACCAGAATGGGCTTGGCGGCCCCGAGGATGGCCAGATTCTTGGCGTGGAAATCCAGCACCACACGGCTTTCGGACCGGTACTGCATGATGCCGACGAGCCCGCCCATCACCAGGGCGAGCACGGTCGTCAGCGCCAGCACGAGGACGCCTTTCAGCGACCGTCGGCTCGGATGTTCGAGACTAGCGGGGGTTTCATAAGTCATGTTGCGCTACTATCGGTTGCGCGCGTAAAAAGGGGGTTAAGCCTTTCGTGAATTGAGCGTTTTCGCGCGCGAACTACGGCGCGCGCCGGCGTTCCAGAGCCAGCCCCGCCTCCGCGAGCGCTTCCGGGAAGGCGTCGCCCGCGAGAAAGGCGTGTTCCAGCGGCCGGGTGGCGACCACCGGATCGAGGGAAGCGAGCTCCGCGTCGGCGAAGCCGGGATGGCACATCACGAGGTGGCGCGGTCCCGGCGCGCGCAGGAAGCGGGCGAAGTCCGCCGCGAAATCTCGGCGCGGATCGAAGGGGCTGACGCCGGCGAAGCCGACATTGTGGTCCAGCCCGCGTCGGCCGAGCGCCCGCCGCCAGCCGGTCGCGAGGCCCGCGATGACGAGCGCCTTCTGCGCCGCGACGCCGCGCACCAGGATGGCCCCCGGCGTGTCGAACGGGTCGCGCAGCCATGGCCGTTCTCCCCCGAATTCGGCCTCGACGGCGCGCAGCAGCGCCGCGCGGACGACGGGAAGCACGTGGACGTGCTGGTGCCCGTCGATGAAATCGGGGAGGCGGCCGAGCCGATCGGCGAAGGCGCGGATCTGCCGGACCGCCTCCGCCTCGATCTCGTCGCCGTCGAGCTTGCCGGAGAAGGCGAGGCCGGCGAGCGCGCCGAAGCGGGGCAAGTCGCCGCCGGACGCGAGGTGCGGCATCGCCCCGAGCGGCTGGCCGAGCGTGAGGTTGAAATGGAGCCCCACCTCCAGACCGTCCGACACCGCGTCGAGCCGAGGCGCGTAAGTCGCCCAATGCGGCCGGTTCGTCATCGCGCCGGTCCCCGACAGGCGCTCCGCCCCCGCCAGTTCGAGGATGGACTCCGAGACGCCGGGCGTCAGGGCGAAGTCGTCCGCGACCAGCGTGACCGTGTCGGGGCGGGGCGTTCTGGCGCGGGGCGGCATGGCGTAAAACCCGGTCTTTCGTGGCGGTCGCGCCTCTTCAATGCGCCCGCTTGCGTCGGACCGCAATGTCGGCTCTTTTCAATGCCATGCGTGCGGCCCCGGCGACCATGGATCGCCGGCCAAGCCAGAACGCCACTCGAGTCGAAGCCATCGTGACCGCCACCGAACCCGAACTGTCCGTCGTCATCCCCGTCTTCAACGAGGGCGCGAACGTGGAAGCGCTGGTCGCGCGCCTGCTTCCGGTGCTCGAGCGCGCCGTCGCGAGCTGGGAGGTCGTCTTCGTCGACGACGGCTCGCGCGACGATACGCTGGAGCGCGTGCGGCGCATCAACCGGGACGATCCGCGGTTCCACGCCATCGCGTTCAGCCGGAATTTCGGCAAGGAGATCGCCATCGCGGCGGGACTCGACCATGCGCGCGGCCGCGCCACGGTCATCATGGACGCTGACCTGCAGCATCCGCCCGAACTCATCGAGACCTTCGTCGCGCGGTGGCGCGAGGGCAACGCGATGGTGTTCGGCGTGCGAACGGACCGCGATCTCGACGGGCCGGTGCGGCGCTTCCTGGCGCACGCCTTCTACCGGTTGTTCGCCTCGTTCGGCGAAACGCCGCTGCCCGAAGGGGCGGGCGATTTCCGCCTGCTCGACCGCCGCGCCGTCGAAGCGCTGCGGACGATGGGGGAGCGCGCACGGTTCTCCAAGGGCCTCTATGCCTGGATCGGCTTCAAATCCGTCGGCGTGCCGTTCGACGTGGCGCGCCGCGAGCATGGCAGCAGCAAGTTCAGTGTCCGCAAGTTGTTCCGCTTCGGGCTGGACGGGATCACCTCGTTCTCCACCGTCCCGCTGAAGCTGTGGACCTATGTCGGCGCGGTGATCTCCGCCTTCGCCCTGCTCACCGCGATCTTCTTCGTGATCGATACGCTGGTGCGCGGCGCCGACGTGCCCGGCTACGCGTCGCTGATCGTCTCCGTCATGTTCTTCTCGGGCGTGCAGCTGATCTCGCTGGGCGTGATCGGGGAATATATCGGCCGCATCTTCGCGGAGGTGAAGCGCCGGCCCCTCTACATCGTCGGCGACCGGATCGGCTTCGACGACCAGCCGCCGCAGGCGAGCTCCCTGCGCAAGGTCGGTTCCGACCGCCGTCGGGCCTGACGCATGTTCCGACACATCCTGTCCGTCGGCGGGTTCACTCTCGCGTCCCGCCTGACGGGCTTCGTGCGCGACATCGTCATGGCGGCGATCATGGGCACGGGGCTGGTGGCCGACGCCTTCGTGGTGGCGCAGCGCCTGCCCAACCATTTCCGCGCCATTTTCGGCGAGGGGGCGTTCAATTCCGCCTTCGTGCCGACCTACAGCGCCGCGCTGGAATCGCGGGGGCGCGAGGCGGCTTCGATGCTGGCCGGCCGGCTGATGATGGTGCTGGTGCTGGCGCTGGGCGTGCTCACCGCGCTCGCTATCGTCTTCATGCCCGCCTTCGTCGCCGTGCTCGCGCCGGGCTTCCCGGACGAACCGGAGAAGTTCGCGCTGGCCGTCACGCTGACGCGCATCACCTTTCCCTATCTGCTGTTCATCACGCTCGTGACGCTGCTGTCGGGCGTGCTGAACGCGGACGACCGCTTCGCCGCGCCGGCGGCCGCGCCCATTTTGCTCAACGTCGCCATCGTGGCCGCCCTGTCGGTCGCGTGGCTGTTCCCCACCGCCGGCCACGCCGCCGCGTGGGGCGTCGCGGCGGCGGGCGTGCTGGAGCTGCTGCTGCTTATGGCCGCCGCGAAACGGGCGGGCTGCCTGCCCCGGCCGCGCGCCCTGGCGATGGACAAGGACATGCGGGTTTTTTTCCGCACGCTCGGCCCGGCCGTGATCGGTTCGGCCGGCGTGCAGATCGCCATGTTCGCCGACACGATCATCGCCTCCCTCCTGCCAACCGGCGCGGTGTCGTCGCTTTATTACGCTGACCGCCTCTACCAGCTTCCCGTCGGCGTCATCGGCATCGCGGCGGGAACGGTGGTGCTGCCGACCATGAGCCGCCGGTTCGCGGCAGGCGATTTCGAGGGCGCGCGGCACGCGCAGAACCGCGCCATGGCCTTCACGACGGCGCTGGCCGCACCGTTCTTCGTCGCCTTCCTGCTGATCCCCGACCTCGTGATGGCGGCGTTGTTCATGCGCGGCGCGTTCGACCAGAGCTCCGTGCTGGCGGCCGGCGCGGCGCTGGCCGCCTATGGCGTGGGTCTGCCCGCGGTGGTGCTGATCCGGTCCGCCGTGGCCAGCTTCTATGCCCGCCAGGACACGGCGACACCGCTGCTCGCCTCGTTCTCGGGCATCGCCGTCAACCTGGTGCTCAAGCTGCTCCTGTTCCGCTCGATGGGCGCGGCCGGCCTGGCGCTCGCGACAGCGGTGGGCGCGTGGGTCAACTTCGCCCTTCTCGCCGGGCTGGCGCTGCGGAACGGCTCGATGAAGCCGGACACGGCCCTGCGGCGCACGCTGGTTTGCGTCGCCGCCGCCTCGGCCGCGCTCGCGGTGGTGGCCTGGCTCGCCGGTCCCCCCATTGCGCACTGGACGTCGGGCCTGCCGAAGTTCCGGACCGAAGCCGAGTTCGCCCTCCTCGGTGGCCTCGGCGTGATCGTCTACTTCGCCGTGCTGATGGCTGCGCTCAACGCTTCAGGGGTCCCTTGGCGCCGGGGCTGACGACGGTGCGGCCGCCTTCGACCGTCGCGCACCAGGCGAAGCCGGGACGCATCGGCCAGCCGCGCTGCACGCGCGCCAGCCACGTCTCGCAATCGATGCGGTCGAAGAAGCAGGTGTCGGCCACTCGCCAGTCGACGAAGTCGCGATCCGCCTCCGCCTCGACCGGTCGCCCGCCGGCGAAATGGCCGGTCCAGAGCCGCTCGGGGCCGTAAAACGGGATCATCGCCGCGCAGCTGCCACCGCGGTCGCGGGAATACCGGATCTGGTGATCCGGCGTTCCCCAAGCCGCGAGCAGCGGGACGAGCGCGACGAGCGAAAACGCCTTCAGCCTGGCCATGCGCCAGACTTGGGCGAAGATGGTGAACGCGACGTTAATCCGCAATCCGCCGCGCCCCGCTCAGCCCGCGTGTGCGTAGGCCCAGTACAGCTCGCGTGCCTTGCGGTAGAGCGGACCCGGCTGCAGATCGCGGTCGTCGATGCGCGTCACCGGCTGGACCTTGCCGTAATTGCCCGCCGAGAAGATCTCGTCGGCGGCGAGGAAATCGGCGTAGGTGAGGCGGGTTTCCACCACCTTCGTGCCGTCCTCGGCCAGCAGCTTGACGACTCGCTGGCGCGTGATGCCGTTCAGGAACGTGCCGTTCGGGGCCGGAGTGAACACCACCCCGTCCTTCGCCATGAAGATGTTGGCGGTCGCGAGTTCCGCGACATTGCCCAGCATGTCCGTGAGCAGGCAGTTGTCGAAGTTGCGCGATCGTGCCTCCTTCAGCGCGCGCGCATTGTTGGGATAAAGGCAGCCCGCCTTGACGTCGACGGGCGCCGTCTCCAGCGTCGGCCGGCGGTAGCGCGAGAGGGTGATAGCCGAGCCCAGCGGCTTCGGCATGGGCGCGACGTAGATGCAGAGGCAGAACCGCGTCGAGGCGGGGTCGGGCGAAATTGCGCTCGCGCCGCTCTCCTCGGCCCAGTACATCGGCCGGATATAGAGCTCCGCGTCGCGGTCGAACTTCGCAATGCCTTCGCGCGTCAGCCCCAGCATGGTCTCGACGTTGACGTTGGGCTCCAGGCCCATCAGCGCCGCCGAGTTGTTGACGCGGGCCATGTGAAGGTCGAGGTCCGGCGTGACGCCCTCGAAGGCGCGCGCGCCGTCGAACACGGACGAGGCCAGCCAGAATGCGTGCGAGCGCGGGCCGAGGATCGGCGGATTGCCCTCGCTCCAGCCGCCGTCGAACCAGGTCCATGTCTGTGTGAATGCCATCGCCGTGCGTCCCTCGGTCTGTCGGGGCGGCATGGAACCCCTTGCGCGCCGCGCCGTCAACGCCGCGCAGATTGCGGCGCGGTGCCGGCCCGCACGCGGCGATCAGCCATGCAGCAGCCCGCGCGTCGCGCCGATGGCGAAGGCGAAGGTGCGCGCGACGTCGCGCAGGCGATCGAAGCGGCCCGAGACGCCGCCATGGCCCGAGCTCATGTCGGTATGCAGCAGCACCGGCCCACCGCCGGTCATCCGGCTGCGCAGCCGCGCCACCCACTTCGCCGGCTCCCAGTAGGTCACGCGCGGGTCGGCCAGGCCGCCGACGGCGAGGATGGCGGGCAGCCTCGCCCGCGGCACGTTCTCATAGGGCGCGTAGGAGAGGATGGTGCGGAAATCGGCCGCGCTCTCGATCGGATTGCCCCATTCCGGCCATTCCGGCGGCGTGAGCGGAAGGTCGGCGTCGAGCATGGTGTTGAGCACGTCGACGAAGGGCACCTCGGCGATGACGCCGGCCAGCAGGTCGGGGGCGAGGTTGGTGACGGCGCCCATCAGCATCCCGCCGGCGCTGACGCCGTTCGCGACGATCCGGCCGGAGTCCGTATAGGCGCTCTCCGCCAGCAGGCGGGCGGCGGCGACGAAATCGCGGAAGCTGTTGGGCTTCTTCGCGCGCTTTCCCTCGGTGTACCAGGCCCAGCCCTTCTCGGTGCCGCCGCGGATGTGGGCGATGGCGTAGACGAAGCCCCGGTCCACGAGAGAAAGGCGCTCGCTTTCGAAGCTGGCGGGAGTGGCGAAGCCATAGGCTCCGTAGCCGTAGAGCAGGCAAGGCGCGGAGCCGTCCAGCGTCAGGTCGGCGCGGTGCAGGATCGACACCGGCACGAGCGCGCCATCGGCCGAGGTCGCCACCAGCCGACGGGTGACGTAGCGGGACGGGTCGTGGCCGGAGGCGACGGTCTGCCGCTTCATCAGAACGCGCTCGCGAGTGTTCATGTCGTAGTCATAGGTCTCCTCGGGCGTGGTCATCGAGGAATAGGTGAAGCGAAGCGTCGCGGTGTCGAATTCGAAGCCGGACAGGACGCGCAGCGCGTAGGCCTCCTCGGCCTGGTCGATGTGGTGTTCCACGCCCGTCTCCAGCGAGCGGATGACGATGCGCGGCAGCGCGTTCTCCCGTTCCACGCGGACCAGATGATGCGAATAGACGTAGATCGACAGCAGCATCACGCCGGGGCGATGCGGAACGAGGTCGCGCCAGTTGGCGCGGTCCGGCGTGGCCACCGGCGTCGTGACGATCTTGAAGTCCTCCGCGCCGTCCGCGTTGGTGAGGATCACGAAGTCGTCGGCGTAGTGCTCCACTTCGTAGCGGACGCCGGGGTCGCGGCGGGCGATGACGACGGGCTCGGCGGAGAAGTCGTCGCGCGGCAGGAACCGCACCTCGGTCGTTTCATGGTCGCTGATGCTGATGAAGGCGAACGCGCCCGACTGGCTGCGCTCGAGGCTGACGAACCACCCCTCCCGGCGTTCGTCGTAGACAACGGCGTCCGTCGAAACGGGCTGACCGAGGATGTGCCGCTTCACCGTCCGCGGCCGCAGGTTCCGGTCCACGGCGACGTAGAGGAAGCTTTCGCCCCGTGCGTCCCACACCGCATCCCCCGTGGTGTCCTCGATGGTTTCTGGCAGGTCCTCCAGCGTCGCCATGTCGCGGACCCGCACGCGGTGGAATTCCGAGCCCTTCTCGTCGACGCTCCACGCGAGCCAGCGGTGGTCGTCCGAGTGGTGCCGGTCGCCGAGTTCGAAGAACGGCTTGCCGCTCGCCAGAGCGTCGCCGTCGAGCACGATGGTCGGCGACGAGCCGTCGCGGAAGCTGCGGCAGACGAGCTTGTGCTGGCCGCCTGTCCGGTAGCTGTCGTAATAGGCGTAGGGGCCGTCGGGCAGCGGCGCGTCGGAATCGTCCTCCTTGATTCGGGCCCGCATCTCGCGGACGAGTTGCTCCTGCAGGCCGGACAGCTCGGACATGACGGCGTCGGAATAGGCGTTCTCCGCGTCGAGCACCGCACGGATGTCGGAGGGGAGCTGGGACGGATCGCGCAGCACTTCGCGCCAGTTTTCGGCCTTGAGCCACGCGAACTCGTCGGCGACCTCGATGCCGTGCAGCGACGTGACGTGGGGGCGCGCCGGGATCGCCGGCGGGGCGATGCGGCCCGCGGTGTGCGTGATGTCCGACATGACGATGCTCCTGGCCGGCGGCGATGCCCATGGCATAACGCGCCGGGCGGCGCCGAGGCCAGTCATGGCTTCGCGAGCGGATGCCCGCGCGGCGTTGGATGGGGCCAGGTTGGCGTTCGTCGAAATTTCGCCCGAGTCGGGGCGGCGCGATGTCCGCCGTTGTATTCAGGGCGAAATGGCCCCTCCAAGTCATGCGGTGGGGAACAATCCTCCGATGCTTGCCGGTTCATGGAAGGCGACCGGACAATTCACGGGCGGCGGAGGCGAAAATCGGAAAGCCGACTAGTCCGGTCAGGAAATGCGCGGCGCAAGAGGAGCGCACAAGAAAATCAGTATTTTTCAGAGCGCTCGCCCTTGTTCGGCGCAAGCTGTGGAGCGGCGCGTGCCCACCTCATGATTGAAGGTTGTCCCGAACCCGCCCTTAAACGGGCGCGTCAAAACTACGGCCCCGGTGCATAACTTAGAAGAACCCCAACAACCTTGATTTTGTGTATTGCGAAAATTTAGGATTTGTCATAAACGTCGGGAAAACAAACAGAGCAGCGCACTATCGCCACTAGCAATTCAAGTGCTTGTCACAGTTCTGTAAAGTCTGCGAGACGCGGCTTTTCAGAATTCTGCGCGCATCCCCTTGCCATGTCGCGGCGGGTAGGAGCTGCCATCGGTGGCTGCCATCGGAGTCGACGTCATGAGCGAAAAAGTGTCCCACCAGAATTACATCGAGCTGGCGGCCGATATCGTGTCCGCGTATGTCAGCAACAACTCCGTCAATTCGGGTGAACTGCCGATCCTCATCGGAGACGTTCACAATGCCTTGCTGCGGATCTCGACCGGACCGGTCGAGGCTCCGGTGGAGGCGCCGAAGCCGGCTGTCGCCGTGCGCAAGTCCGTGACGCCGGACTACATCATCTGTCTCGAGGACGGAAAGAAGTTCAAGTCGTTGAAGCGCCATTTGCGGACGCAATACGACATGTCGCCCGACGAATATCGCGAGAAGTGGGGCCTTCCCGCCGATTATCCGATGGTCGCCCCGAACTACGCCCAGGCGCGCTCGCAACTCGCCAAGGACATGGGCCTTGGCCAGAAGCGCCGCAAGCGGAAGTAGCGCTCCTTCGGTCCACGCTGCGAGGCGGGAAGGCAGTCGACGTCGAGCCCGCCTTACGTCAACCCTCGCCGAGCCCCGGTTGCGCACGCGTCGATTCGCCGGCGGCGGCCAGCTCGGCGCGCAGAGCCTGGCTTAGAGCGATGTGGCGGTTCAAGTCGTAGCTCCAGTGTCCCGACAGTCCCAGGCCGCGCTCCACATCGAGCGCGGCCCGCAGGGCATGCACGATCTCGTCCCCGGTCGCCGGGACCTTCCGTCGCAAAAGCCGCCAGAGGTGCAGCCCGCGCGCGTAGCTTGCGGCTCCGCCGTCGACCGTGCGCCGCACGGCCTCCCGGGCCGTCGCCTCGACAGTCCTGCCATGTGAAAAAAGTCCGTCGACAGTCACGGCCAACTCCGCGATAAATTGCTGCTACGGCCGGGCTCCGAATGTCTTGCCGAAAGCCATTGACCGAACGATCTCGACTGAAATAGGATGAAAATCCTAATTCGCAAGAGGTCGTCATGCCGCAATCCTCGAACCGCTCGAAGTCGCCCCGTCCGCCGCATTCCCCGCGCCCGGACCGGCTGTCCCCTCGCGCCATCGCGCTGCTGCGCGCCCTGGCCAGGCCGACGCCGGACTTGCCGCCCTCCGTCTCGGAGGATGCCAGCGGGCTGGCGGAGCTGACGCGCGCCGGGCTGGCGGAGGTCGACCCGGCCCGCGCCGACCGGGTGCGCATCTCGGCGGCGGGTCGGGCGCGGCTGCGCCGGGATGACGCCCGCCCCGACGAGCGCTTTCTCGCCCAGCACCGGCGCATCGGCACATCCACCGTCGACGTCGATGGCGAGGCCCGGGAGGTCCGCGTCGACGAGGGGGAGAGCCCGCTGGCCTGGCTGCGTCGCCGCCGTGACCGGAGCGGCCGGCCGCTGCTCGACGACGCCGCGTTCCTCGCCGGCGAACGGTTCCGCGCCGACCTGACGACGGCGATGATGACGCCGCGCATGGGCGTCGACTGGGACAAGTTCGGCGGTGGAGCGATGGCGCGCGGCGGCGGTGGCCCGATGGCGGCGAGCGACGCGGCTCTGGCCGCCAGGCAGCGCGTGGCGCGGGCGACGGAAGCGATTGGCGGCGATTTCGCCGGCCTTCTTCTCGACGTCTGTGGCTTCCTGAAGGGCCTCGAGGTCGTCGAGCGGGAGCGCGAATGGCCGGCGCGGTCGGCCAAGGTTGTGCTGGTGATGGCGCTCCGGCGACTGGCCGAGCATTACGGCATCGCCTCGGAGGCGCGGGGACCGGACCGCTCCGCCGGGCTGCGGGCCTGGGGCGCCCCTGGCTACCGGCCGACCGAAACCCTCCTGCGGCCCGGCGAGGGAGGATAGCTCACCCCGCCGCCGCCAGCGCGGCGCGGGCGTCGCTCTTGATTCGCTCCACCATCGAGCGAACGCCGTTCGAGCGCTGCGGCGTCAGGTGCTCGGAGAGCCCGAGCGTCTTGAACAGAGCCATCGCGTCGGTTTCGACGATCTCCCGCGCCGGGCGGCCCGAGTAGAGGGCGAGCACCAGCGCGACGAGGCCGCGCACGATGTGGGCGTCGCTGTCGCCGAGGAAATCGAGCACCGGCCCGTCGGGCGAGGGGCGCGTCGTGCTCGTCAGCCAGACCTGGCTGGCGCAGCCGCGCACCTTGTTGACGTCGTTGTGGTCGGCCTCCGGCATGGGCTGGAGCGTGCGCCCCAGCTCGATGAGGTAGCGGTAGCGGTCGTCCCACTCGTCCAAGAAGGAAAAGTTGTCGACGATCTCGTCAATGCTCGTGGCCATCCTGCCATCCGTTGTCGAGGCTCCGCCCGCCCGCGAAGCCGGTCACGCCCGGCCTTATATAGGTCGCCGCGCCGGAAAACCTCCGGAATCGGACGCAGAAACGCCGGCGCCGGCCTATCGGGCCGGTCTGGCGTCGGCGGGGCGCGGGCGAGACGAGGGCTCGGCCCTGGCGGAACCGGCCTCGCGGGGCGCGACGCTTCCGAGAGCCGCGGCGGCTCGCCGGCATTCGGCGGGGTTGGCCGCGCAATAGCGAATCGCCGCCGCGCCGGCGCTCTCCGCCGCCTCGCCGACCACCGCGCGCGCGGCCTCGGTCCCGATCGGCTCGCGAACCGGGGACAGCGCATAGATGATCGCGACGACGATGCCGACGCGCAGCAGGAAACCCATGGGGCGCTCCGATCGACGGCGACTCTCGCGGCGAGGCGTTAAGGAGTGGTCAAGGGATCTTCAGGGCTTTTTCGGCCAAAGGTGAGTCGGACCGCGACAAGGCGAGCGGTTGCCGCAACCTTTTGTTCACCGTCTTTTCGGGTTTCCGCCCCGTCGCCGCCGTGCCGCGCGCGCCCTCCGAGGGAAGCGCCGACAAGGCCGGGCGGGCGCTTAGGTTTCGTTTAAGGGCGGCCTGCCATTGTTCGGCGACGAGCCACAGGGATGCGCCTTCGCGCAGCTGACGTCACTTGCACAGCGAAACGGCCATGACCGCGATAGCGAGGCACCTCGGTGGCCTCGTGTATCCCTCGGCCGCCGCCGAGCCGGAGACGCGCGCGCGCCATTGCTGGTTCATCGGCAGCCGCCTCGCCCTCAGCGCGCTGGCGCTGGCCGCCATCCCGGTCGTGCTCGCCACCTCGGGCGGCATGGGCTTGACGGCCGGCCTGCTCATCCTGGCGGCGGCGTCGCAGGCGGGCTGGGCGGTGCTGGCCTCGCGGACGGGCCGTCTCCTCGCCGCGTTCGCGCTCTCCTTCGCGAGCCTGCTGGCCGGGGCCTTCTGGATGGCGGACGGGCAGGGGCTAGGCTCCCCGTTGCTGGCCATCGTGCCGATACTGGCCGTCGAGGCCGCGGTTCTGGGCGGCCCGCTGGTGCTCGCGGCCGCCGTGGGCGCTTCCACCGCCGGTTTGGCCACGCTGGCGCTGTCGCAGGGGGCGGGGCTCGGCGAACTCGCCGCGCCCGTCGCGCAGCTCGCGGCGGCAAGCGGCCTGGGGCTCTTCGCCATGCGGGATTTCGGCGTCCGCGCCGCGCGGGAGCGCCGCATCGGCGCGCAGGCCGGGCTGATCGAGGAGGCGTTCGGCGACCTCGTTGTCTGGCAGGACGCGCAGGGCCAGGTCGTCTCGGTCGGCAGAGCCTGCCAGGCGCTCCTCGGCGTCGCGCCGGGCGGCCTGCATGGGCGCGGCCTGTTCGACCGTGTCCACGTCGCCGACCGCCCATCCTACCTCAAGGCGCTGAGCGATGCCGGGGACGGGGTG
Source organism: Alsobacter ponti (assembly GCF_024294805.1). Lineage (GTDB taxonomy): Bacteria > Pseudomonadota > Alphaproteobacteria > Rhizobiales > Beijerinckiaceae > Alsobacter > Alsobacter ponti. The sequence continues at coordinate 187,376 of NZ_JANCLU010000003.1, read as the reverse complement.
GCGGATGTCCGCGCCACCGTGCGCGTACGCTGCGAGGAGGCGACGCCGGGGCAGGGCCCCGCCCCCGCCTTCGCGACCTTCGAGATGCGGCCCCGCGCCTTCTCGGGCGACGGCGGGGCCACCGTCGTCAGCGTCATGCGCGACGTCTCCGAGACGCGCGAGCGGCTGGAGCGGCTCGAGGCCGCGCGCGCCGAGGCCGTGGCGGCGAACGCGCTCAAGGGCAGCTTTCTGACCACGGTCAGCCACGAACTCCGCACGCCGCTGAACGCCATTATCGGTTTCTCGCAGATCCTCGCCGACCCCGCCCTCGTGCCGCAGGAAGACGCCCGCCGACGCGATTACGCGCGCATCGTCCATATGTCGGGCGAGCACCTGCTCGGCGTGGTCAACACGCTGCTCGACGTCTCCCGCATCGAAGCCGGCGCGTTCCCGCTCGACCCCGAGCCGCTGTCCGTCATTGACCTCGTCGAGGGCACCGCGGAGATCCTGCGCATCAACGCCGACCAGGCGCGGGTGGCGCTGGACTGCATCGTCGATCCGGGCCTGCCCCGCATCCTCGCCGACCAGCGGGCCTGCCGGCAGATGCTGCTCAATGTCGTGGGCAACGCGATCAAGTTCACGCCGGCCGGCGGACAGGTGCGCCTGCGCGCGACGCGCGATCTCGACGGCGTGCTCTTCACGGTCGACGACACCGGCATCGGCATCGCGCCGGAGGACCAGTCGCGGCTGTGCGAGCCGTTCTTCCAGGGCCGCGCGGGCAAGGACTCCGGCCATGAGGGGGCGGGACTCGGCCTTTCCGTGGTCAAGAGCCTCGTGGCGCTGCATGGCGGCTCGCTGCGAATCGACAGCGCGCCCGGGCGCGGCACGACCGTTCTCCTGAGCCTGCCGCTGACGCCGCCCGACCGCCGCAAGCGCGGGACCGTGAGCTACGGCCTGCTCGATCCGGCGGAACAGCGCGTCACGGCCGGCGTTGCGGAGCGTCCCGTGGCGTCAGACCCGGTTCCCGATACAACTTCACCCTCGAAAGAGGTCAAAAAACGTGCCTGAGATGCTCGCCCGCGCCGACCACGACTTCGTCCTCGGACAGGTCCGTCCGTCCCGGAAAGGACAGAAGCGCCGCCGCTGGCAGTGGCTGCGGGCCCTGTTCCGCAAGCCGGGCCGCGTCGTCGTCGGCGCGACCGGCGCCGCCGTGGGCGTCGGCATCATCATCAACGCGCTGGCGCTGCAGGGCGGGCCGCATCCCGCGCCGCTGTTCCAGGGCGACGCCCGCCCGGCCGCTTCGGCCGCGCGGCCGCTCCCGCCGGCCCGCCCCGCCGATCTCGCCCAGCCGGCTGCCGCGGTCCCTGCCCAGCCGACGACGCCGCGCGCGCCGGCCGCCGCGCCGGCCCCGGCTCCTGCCGCCGCGTCGTCCCGCGACGCCATCGCCGACATGCTGCGGGGCGGAGCTACTCCCGCGCCCGCCGCCGTGGAGCCGAGCCGCGCGGTGCTGGCCGCCCAGCGCGCCCTCAACAAGCTCAATTACGGCCCCGTCAAGCCGGACGGGCTGATGGGCCCGGGCACCAAGCAGGCCATCGAGCGCTTCGAGCGGGATCGCCGCCTTCCCGTGACGGGCGAGGCGAGCGGGCGAACGGCGCGCGAGCTGGCCAGCGCCTCGGGCGTGCCCGTCGAATGACGCGCCGGCCATGAGGCTGCGCAGCGACATCTGGGTGTCCGCCTACATCCGGCGCTGCGACATCGAGGGCGTGCAGGCGGTTCTGCGCCGGCGCGGGGCCGCGGAAGCCGGGGCCATCTGGATCAAGATCGACCGCCTCGACGGGACCTGCGCCCTCTACGGCCCTGCGCCGCAGACGGCTTTCGACGCCGACGACGACCTCGTCCGCCGCTTCGTCAGGCTGCACGCCGACGAGGCCATTCTGATCCCGGACGCGGAAGCCCGGCTCCAGAAGGAAATCAGGTTCGATTCGGATCTGTGGATCGTCGAGGTGGACGACCGCAGCGGCAATCCCCGCCTCGACCTCGCCGAGGTCTGAACGGCGTCAGGCGCGCAGCGCGGTCACCTGCTCGCGCGCCGCCGTCTGGCCCGGCTGTCCGCCGCGGCGCTCGGGCGCGACGGCGGGGTCGTAGACCGGCTCGTGACGCGCCGCCCCGGCGTCGCGGTTGCGGCCCAGGATCGCCGCGACGACGAGGCGCGCGGCGGGCTGGGATAGGCCACGAGCCATGTCGACGAGCGCGAACACGCGGTGCGTTGTGTGGCTCACCAGGGGATCGCGCGCCGTCAGCACGCGCACCAGCACGTCGTCCGGCGCCCCGAGCGCCACCAGCGCCAGCGCGAAGCCCTCTCCCGTCCGGTCGCGCACCAGGCGGGCCGCCTTTTCGACGGCGCAGCCGAAGGCGAGCGCCAGCAGCGCGGCCAGCGAGGAAGTGTCGCCGGAACGGGCCGCGAGTTCGAGGCCGGTGAGCAGTTCGGGCGGCGGAGCCGTCCAGCGCTCCGGGCTGCCGGAGGCGGCCATCGCCTCGGCGGCTTCGAGAATGGCGGCGCGCGTGGCCTTGTCGGCCACCAGGAAGAGCACGGCCTTGTCGATGGGAGCCAGGTCGAACCGCGACAGCAGCGCGGTCGCGATGGCGTCCTCGTCACGCGCCCGCTCCAGCAGTTCGGACCGCATGTCGCTGCCCAGGCGAATCGTGGTGTTGGCGGCGAGCGTGGTGTCGACCACCGCGTCGCGGCGCGACAGCAGCAGCCGCACGATCGACGCCTCCAGCCCGGCGCGCGCCGCCACCGCGGCGGCCATCTGCCGGTGGCCGGCGGCCGCCTGCTCGACCAGCACGTAGCGCGGCAGCCACGCCGCGTCGGCCAGGATGATGCGCGCGGCGTCGTCCTTGCGGCTGATCAGCGCCTCGCCGACGCTGGGCGGGGTCTCGTCGTAGACGGAGAGGCGGCACGCCACCGTCAGGGCCGTCTCGGCGTCCACCTCGCGCGAGAGCGCGCCGGCGATCTCGCGGAACTGCGCGACTTCGTCAGGCGTGTGGCCGTCGGCCTGGATGAACAGGTCGACGAGCACGCGCAGAAGGACGGGCTTCATGTCGAGCCCTTCCTCGCGGGCGATCGCCACGAGTCCTTGGAGTTCCGGCGGCGTGATGGAGGGCATGGCGACCTGCCAGGTTGCAGGTGAATCGGACGAAGAATCGATGCCCTCGACGCTAGGCCGGCGTAGTTAGCGGTGGGTTAATCCGGGCGCTGCGGATGCCTGCATCCACAGGGTGATGAGTGTGGCTTTTGCGCACCGCCGGTTGCGGTTCGCGCGGGAGCCAAGGCCTGTTTACCCGCCGTTAACCATGACCGCGTCTTGTCGAAGTCTCAGCGAAGTCCCGGCTGCAAGGGGTGGCCGCATGGCCCTGATTTTACCGTTCCGCGCGACCGAGTCGCGCCGCCGCGCGGCGGAACCGCCGAGCGGGGCGGGCGCCGAAATCCTGTTCTTCACCGGCGTCCGCTACACACGCAACGACGATCCGCCCGGGCCTGGCCGCCCCACGGCCGGCGGCCTCGGCGCGACCGCGGCGAAGACGCCGCCGAGACGCTCGCGCCGGCGCGCCGGATGACCAGTGTTTCGAGGACGCCGCGCGCGGCGGCGGCGCTCGGCCTGGCGCTATCCGTCTCAGCATGCGTCGAGACGGGAGATTTCGGCCGGCCCACCGCGTCGGTGTGGAACAGCGGCCTCGCCGGCGCGGGCTGGTACGCAGCCGCGGCGCGAGGTGAGGCTGTTTCCGGGGCGCTGCTGACCGATGACGAACAGGAGTTGCGTACGCGGTCCTACCGCTTCCGCACGCCTCCGCAGGCCGGGAACGGCTGGACCCGCGTCGCCGCGGACGCCGCCTCCGCCCGGCTGCTGCCCGGGTCGGCTGGCGCGCTCGACGGACCCACCTACTGGGATGCGATCTCCTCCGCGCCGGACCGCTCGCCGCGCGCGCGCTACCAGCGTGTCCGCGAGGACGCCGAGGCGGACCGCCAGCTGATCGACCCCTTCGCGGCGGTGGCGTGCCGGGTCGCCGAGACCGACCGCGTGCGCCTCTCCGCCCTCGACAGAACGGCCTCCCTGAGTCCGGACGAACGCGCCGAGGCGGCCAACAGGGTCGACGAGAACCGCCGCGTCGTCGCCGAGGTCCGGGTCGCTATCCTCGAACGCGAGGCGGCTTATCGCTACGCTCTCGACCGGCTCGTGGTCGAGAGCCCCGACCGGGACGCGGTCAAGGCCGAGCGCACGCTGGCGGCCCTCGCGGCGGGGCGGCGCAGCCTGGAACGCTGCTCGGTGACGCCAGGGGCGGTCCCGACCGCGCGTTCCGCCACGTTCTTTCCCCGCACGGAGAAGGAGCTTCCGCCCAAGTAGCGGACTATCGGGTCGCGCCCGTGCTCAGCGGCTCGGGCGCGCAGCGCGCGGCGCGGATGCGCGCCTCCGCCTCGGGGTAGAGATCGGGCTCCCCGGCCAGCGCGCGGAACGTCACGAAGCCCGCCGTCTGGGGGGCCAGCAGCCGCAACTCGCTGACCGGTTCGTCCTCGGGATCGCCAGCGACGATCTCGTCGAGCTGCTCCTGCGTCACGACCAGGATGTCGAGCGCGCCGCGCACCGCGCTGCGGTCCGTCAGCGCATAGAACACGCTGCCGGTCGGTGTATAAAACGCGAGCGACAGGAAGCCGTCGACCGAGGAGGCGCGCACCCGCAGCGGGCCGGCGGCGAGGTCGAAGCGGCACACCCCGAGCGCCACGGCGGGGTCGCGGTGAGGCAGGCCGGGGCCGGGCTCGGCGCGCGGCAGCATAGTCAGCTGGTGGCGCGGCGCGTAGGCCGCGAGCCGGTCGTCCGCGTTGGGGGAGGCGGCGGCGGGGATGGCGAGCACCGATCCCAGGTGGACGATGCCGCCCAGGATCAGCCCCGCGGCCGTGACATAGAGGATGCGGCCGATGGTCACGAGCAGCCGTCCCGTTCGATGGTGGGAAGCAACCCCGGATCGAGCGCGGCCGCGACGGCGCTGACGGGCGTGTCGTAGAGCCGGAGCATCAGCTCCACCCGGCCCTCCGTCTCGACCGGCAGCCAGTTCCCCGGGCGCGCCTCGCGCGACAGCACGATGGTGAAGCGCCCGGAGCCGTCGCGGACGATCTCCTCCGAGGTGAAGCCGTAGCGGCGCGCCGCGTTGGGGATCAGCCGCCCGCCTGGCGCGCTCACCGTCAGCGTCCAGGCGCGGGTCTGCGGGGTGCGCCCGGTGACGCGGTAGATGCAGCGCCCCACCAGCGGTCGGCGGGCGCTGTCGCGCGTCGCCGTGAAGGCCAGCCCCTCGCCCAGACCCAGCGGCAGCTCGCCGGAGCGCGCCACGACGGCGCGGGAATAGGGGTCGGCGTCCGGCGCGCCGTTGCGCGGCCAGGCGGTCCACGGCCCCGCCTTCACGGCGTCCAGACCGGCGTTGTTCTCGAGCGCCAGCCAGGTCGCGCCCAGGCCCGTGCCGGCGGCGATGAGGAAGCAGGCGACGACGCCGGCGAGGCGGCCGAGGCCGGAGCCGGCCCGGGTCTCGCGCAGCGCGAAATCGGCTTCGCCCGGGCGGGCGGCCGCGCTCACGGAACCACGACCTTTCCGCCCGTCGTCCGGGCGTTCTGGGCGACCGTGCCGGTCTCCAGCGAGGCGGCGTCGGGCAAGAGCTCGCGGCGGGCGTTGAGGTTGCGCAGCAGGGTCTCGATACCGCCCAGCGCCTCCAGGGAGCGGCGGTTGAGCACGGTCGGCCGCAGGGCCGCCGGGGCCTCGGCCGGCGCGGCGGGGGAGGCGGCCGAGGCGGAGGCGACGGCGGGCGCGGCCGGCGCGATGCCGGGCAGGGGGCGCAGCTCCATGCCCTGGTGGGCGGGGGCCATCATGTCGTGCCAGGCCATGGCGGGGAGGGAGCCGCCGGTCATCTTGTTGGTCGAGGAGTAGTCGTCGTTGCCGAACCAGACTCCCGCCACGAGATTGCCGGTGAAGCCGACGAACCAGGCGTCGCGATAGGCGTTCGTGGTGCCGGTCTTGCCGCCCACCTTGATGCCCGGGAGCAGCGCCTTGCGGCCCGTGCCTTCCTCCACGACCTTCACCAGCATGGAGTTCATGTCGGCGATAACCCCTTCCGGCAGAATGGTTTTCGCCTTCGGGCCATCCTTCTCGCGGGTGAAGATGACGTCGCCGTGGGAGTTGCGGACCTCGACGGCGGCGTAGGGGTCGGCGCGCTTGCCGCCATTGGCGAAGACGGCATAGGAGGCGGTCATGTCGAGCACCGTGACCTCGGCGGCGCCGATGGGCAGGGAGACGGTGTCGGTGAGCGGGGTGGTGAGGCCCATCAGGCGGCAGGTGTCGACAATCTTGGCGCGCCCGGCCTTGGGACTTCCGTCGCCGATGGCAATGGAGAGCCGCACCGGGATCGTATTGATCGACTTCGCCAGGGCGACGGCAAGAGGAATCGAGCCGGAGTAAGAATGCGCGTAGTTGCTCGGGCACCAGTTGCCGATGCAGATCGGCGCGTCCACGACGATCGTCGACGGCTTGAACTTGCCCGTGAGAAGAGCAGTCGTATAGACGAAAGGCTTGAAAGACGAACCCGGTTGCCGCAGGGCGTCGGTGGCCCGGTTGAACTGGCTCGCGCCATAGTCACGGCCGCCCACCATCGCCCGCACCGCGCCGTCCGGGTCCATCACGACGGTCGCCGCCTGGCTGGCGTCGTAGGAGCCGCCATACTGGCGCAGGATGGACTCCAGCGATGCTTCCGCCCCTTTCTGGATGGAAGTATCCAGCGCGGTCTTCACCGTGAGCACGCGGTCATGCCCAAGTTTCCCGTCGTCGGCGAGGCGCTTCATTTCGGCGAAGGCCCAGTCGAGATAGTAGTCTGGACTGATCTCCTGCTTGCGCGCGACTGGCGTCGCCGGGTTGCGGCGGGCGGCGTAGACTTGGCCGGCGGTCATGAACCCGGCGTCGACCAAGTTGTCGAGCACGTCGGCGGCGCGGGCGCGGGCGGCGGGCAGGTTGACATGCGGCGCGAATTTGGTCGGTGCCTTGAACAAACCCGCCAACATCGCCGCTTCCGCCAAGTTGATATCCTTGACCGACTTGCCGAAGTAAAATTCAGCCGCAGCTGACGCGCCGAAAGTACCGCCGCCCATGTAGGCGCGGTCGAGGTAAAGCTTGAGGATTTCATTCTTGGTGAGGTGGAATTCCAGCCAGATCGCCAGGAATGCTTCCTTCACCTTGCGCTCGATGGAGCGCTCGTTGGTGAGGAACAGGTTCTTGGCGAGCTGCTGGGTCAGCGACGAGCCGCCCTGCACCACGCCGGAGGCGCGGGCGTTGGCCATCAGCGCGCGCGCAGTTCCGATGAAATCGATGCCGAAATGCTCGTAAAACCTGCGATCTTCGGTGGCGAGCACCGCCTTGATCAGATGTTCGGGAAAATCGTCGAGCGCGATCGAATCATCGTGTCGAATTCCACGCCGTCCGACCTCGTTGCCGTAGCGGTCCAGGAACACGACGGCGAGATCCTGCTTCTTCAGCCAGTCGTCGCCGCCGACCTCGCGGAACGCCGGGATGGCGAGCGTCAGCATGAACAGCAGGCCGACCGTGCCCAGCGTCAGCCCCTCGCAGGCCAGGTCCGCCATCAGGCGCTTGCCGCCGCGCGCCTGGAAGCGGTCGGCGAAGGCGCTGTAGCGGTCCCAGCCCACGCCGAGCCGCCGCCCGGCCTCGCCGAGCGTGAAGGCGGTCCACGAGTCGAAGGCCTCGAAGGCGCGCACGAAGCGCTGCCAGGCCGAGAGCCTGCCGCGGAAGTCCAAGATCGCCCCCTTGCGCGGCTGGGTTGCAGGGTGCGCCCCGGCGGGCGGAGCGCGTGAGGATTCAGTGCCAATTCTAGTCGCGATCAAGCCTCGTGGCGAGCGCGTGTTCGCACGTATCGCCCGGGCGGGTTGACGTTTAGTCAAGACGCCGTGAAACACTCCGCCCCGGGGCGGGACAGTGGAGCCGGGATGACGAGGACGACCAGACGGGCGACCGCCGCCGGGAAGCTGCCCCCCGCCGACGCGGCGCTGCGCGAGCCGGCGTCGCGGCCGTTCTGGCGCGACACCCCGCTCGAAGCCATGGACCGCGCCCAGTGGGAGAGCCTGTGCGACGGCTGCGGCCGCTGCTGCCTCGTCAAGCTGGAGGACGAGGACACCGGCCGCATCCACGCCACCGACATCGCCTGCCGGCTGTTCGACGCCGCCACCTGCCGCTGCGCCGACTACGAGAACCGCACCACCGTGGTGCCGGACTGCGTCGGCCTGACGCCGGAGGCGGTGCGCACGCTCACCTGGCTGCCGCCCACCTGCGGCTACCGGTTGGTCGCCGAGGGCCGCGACCTGCCGTGGTGGCACCCGCTGGTCTCCGGCACGCCGGAAACGGTGGAGCAGGCCGGCGTCTCGGTGAAGGGCAAGGTCCATTGCCGCGAAGACGAGATCGCGCTGGAGGACGTCGTCGACCGCATCCGCCCCTGGCCTCTCGCCTGGCCGAAGAAGGCCGGCCGCAAGCCCTGACCCTCTCCGGAACGTTCCGCCCCGCCGCCCGTTGTCGCCCTCGTCCCGCGGACCCCGCGTCCGCCTGAAGGGAGGGATGGGCCATGGCGATCATCAACGGCACGGATGGCGGCGACCTGCTGCTGGACACCCCGGAGTCCGACTCCCTGAGCGGCTTAGCCGGCGACGACACCATCGAGGCGCGCGCCGGCGACGACACACTGCTGGGTGGCCTCGGCGCCGACTCCCTCGTCGACGCCTATAGCAACGACCAGTACGGCCACAATGGCGACGATCTGCTCGATGGCGGCGACGGGGCCGATGTCATCGTCGACAATTTCGGCCGCGACACCGTTCTCGGCGGCGAGGGCGGCGACAATCTCTTCGCCCGCGAGGGCGGGCCGGTGCTCTACGGGGAGGGCGGCGACGACACGCTCTCGGGCGCGTCCTCCAACAGCGGCGGGCCGGGCAACGACGTGATCTCCGGCGCGCTCAATACCGGCGACGTCAGCGACGGCGGGGACGGCGACGACACCGTCTACGGAACGGACGGAAACGACACCCTGCTCGGCGGCGCCGGCAACGATCTCATCCTCGATCACCAGACCCCCGACAAGTACGACCACTTCACCGGCAACGACAGCATCGACGGCGGCGACGGCAACGACACCCTGACCGGGGCGGCGGACATGCCCACCTCGCGCGACGGCGACGACACGGTGCTCGGCGGGGCGGGGAACGACCTCATCGCCAGCGGCGCGGGCCGCGACAGCGTCGACGGCGGCACAGGCGACGACACGGTGTTCGCCTCGGGCGACGCCGACCGCGTGCAGGCGGGCGACGGCAACGATTCGGTCGCCGGCGACGACGGCAACGACACGATCTGGGGCGGTGCGGGGGCCGACGCGCTGAACGGTCTCGCCGGCGACGACACGGTCGACGGCGGGGCCGACAGCGACACCATCCAGGGCGGCCTTGGCGCCGACACGCTGCGCGGCGCGGCGGGCGACGACTCCCTGATCGGGCAGGAAGGCAACGACCGCCTGATCGGCGGCGGCGGCAACGACCTGCTGAGCGGCAACGACGGCGCGGACGAGCTGATCGGCGATCCCGGCGCGGACACGCTGAACGGCGGCCTCTCCCACGACACGCTCTATGGCGGGCAGGGCAACGACCTTCTGCAGGGCGGGCCCTCCTTCGTCGACGCCGTGGCCGGCGACGACGACCTCATCTTCGGCGACGCCGGCAACGACACCGTCTACGCCGCGCACGGCGACGACGCGGTGTTCGGCGGCGACGGGGCGGACCTGCTGGCCGGCCAGTCCGGCGACGACACGCTCTCCGGCGGCGAGGGCGCGGACTCGCTGCGCGGCGAGGCCGGCGACGACCGGCTGGCGGGCGACGCCGGCGCGGACACGCTGCGCGGAGGGCAGGGCGACGACACGCTGGCGGGCGGCGGCGACGCCGACGTGTTCCTGTTCGGGGCCGGCGACACGGGCCACGACCTGATCGAGGACTTCGCCGCGGCGCAGGACAAGCTCGACCTGCGCGGCCTCGGCCTCTACGGCGAAGCCGGCGTGCTCGCCGCGATGACCGAAAACGCCGCCGGCGACGCCGTCGTCACCGCCGGCGATGCCACCATCACGCTCGCGGGCGTCTCGCTCGCATCGCTGAAGGGGGCGGATTTCGTGGTGTGAGGGAGGCGCGGAAACCCGCGGGTTCAGGAACTCGGCAGGATGGCCGTTCAACCGCCAGTCCCTCGACACGAGAGGCGGCGCTGTTACCATTCCAGTCGCAAACTGACGGCAAACTTGCAGACCTGAAATCGTTTCATTCCAAGCAATAGCAAAGAACTTCAAAGCAGTAAGTATCAAAAAACTACAGGATACGAGGTGAAGAAGTGAATATATTTTCTAAAATATTGATATTGACAATTTTTTACATGACATCGCATTCACTCATTCCAACGAATGCATTTGCAGTCGAGAAAAGGCACCTGATCGGGAAAAAATTATCGGACCTCGAGCACGACGAAGGGGTGAAAATTTTAGGCGGTTCGTGCCTGGAAGTGTCTGGATATAAGTCTTGTTCGTTTGGATTGTCGCTGGTGCAATTCGACAACGAGAACGTTATTTTGTTAGATACCGATCAAGAGATCAATGTTAAAGATGGCGAAAAGTCTATCATTGTCGATGCGGTGATGGTGAAAGGAAACTCGATTTCCTATCCGCTTAATTGTCGTGATCGGGCGAACTCAAAATCATTATTCGTTGCTTATGGAAAAGACAAACAGGGACCTGCGCTGACATGGAAGCTAAGCCCGATCTACCAAGCTTGGCGTGTCGATATCCACAATAGGAAGCTTGTCCCGGTAAATCCTAAAAACGTTATTTGTGAGGGCGGAGCTTGACCAGGCCAGCTAGGCGACGCGGTCGTCGGCGCCGGCGATGCCACCATCACGCTGGCGGGCGTGTCGCTCGGAGCGTTGAAGAGGGCGGATTTTGGGGTGTGAGCGGATTGAATTTTGTGGTGTGAGGGGGGGCGCGGCGGTTCGCCCGTCGTTGCGGACGAAGTCCGCCCCAATCTCTGAGTGCAACCACATAGCGGACGCCAGTCCGCCCGTCCCCGGAGCCCCGCAGCGTCAGCGGAGGGGAATCCGGGGTCCAGCGCATGGATGATGCCGCGAAGCGGCGCTGCATAGGCCTTTTCCCTAATGCCGCGCTGACGCGCGAACATCGTGCGCTGGGCCCCGGATTCGGTTCCGCTTTCGCTCCACCGCTCCGGGGGCGGGCGGGCCAGAGGCCCGCACTCGCCGTGGGACCCCTGGCGCTGCGGGGTTCCGGGTACGGGGGGCGGGCGAAAGCCCGCCCATCCCACCGCCTCGATCTCTCAGCAAAAAATCACAATGTAGGAAAAAACACCTTGACAGCGTGACGCTGGTGGGCTAGGGTTCGGTCATTCTCCACGATTGCGCCCGGCGGGGGGCCAGCGCGGTCGCCGGTTTTCGGCGGGCGCGTTCCCTCGCCTTGCAAGGGGAGTTGATTTCAATGACCAAGCACGATTTCGAATCCGCACCCATCGTGGAAGCCCGGGCGCTCTATGCGCGCGGGGTCAAGGTTTCGCTGATCCTGGAGCAGACCGGCCTCACCCCCGGCAAGTTCTACTACTGGCTCAACAAGGCGCTGCCGGAGGAGGACGAGGCCCCCGCGCCTCTGCCGCCCCGCCGGCCGAGCCTGTCCGTCAGCGGGCGGCTCACCGAGCCGCGCCGCGCCGCCCTGGTGGGTCGGTTGTGGCGCGCGGCCGAGCGGCAGGTGGCGGCCATCGAGCAGCGGCTGCGAGCCGCCGACGAGGACGCCGACCCGGCCCACGCGCCGGGCGAGCGCGAGGCCCGCACGCTGGCCGTGCTGGCCCGCACGGTGCGGGAGCTGAGCGCGGCCGACATCGCCAAGGCGACGAGAGCCAGGGAGGACGCGTCGCGCGCCGCCGCCGCGAAGGCCCGGCCGGCCGTTCCGGACGACAGCCCGCAGGGGATGGACGATGACGACGAGCCCCCGAGAGACCTCGATCGCTTCCGCGAGGAGCTTGCTCGCCGTCTTCAGCGGCTGCGCGAGCGCGCGGGAGATGCGGGCGCTGGTGGCGACGCTTCGCCCGGCTGAGATCGACGCGCTCCTGACGCTGTGGAGCGGCTGGGCGCGCGAAGACCAGATCCCCCCTGAGCTGGCTCAGGGGGGAGAGCCGTGGACCGTCTGGCTGGTGCTGGGCGGACGGGGCGCGGGCAAGACGCGCACCGGCGCGGAGTGGGTACGCGGCGTGGCGCTCGGCCTGCCGCCCTTCGCCGCCGCGCCGGCCGGCCGCATCGCGCTGGTGGGCGAGACCTTCGCCGACGTCCGCGACGTGATGGTGGAGGGCGTGTCGGGGCTGATGAGCGTCCACGCCCGCGCCGACCGGCCGGTGTGGGAGCCCTCCCGCCGCCGCCTCGCCTGGCCCAACGGGGCCATCGCGCAGGCCTTTTCGGCGGAGGACCCGGAGAGCCTGCGCGGCCCCCAGTTCGACGCCGCCTGGCTCGACGAACTCGCCAAATGGCGGCTGGCGCAGGAGACCTGGGACATGCTGCAGTTCGGCCTTCGGCTCGGCGCGCATCCGCGCCAGGTGGTGACGACGACGCCGCGGCCCGTGAAGCTGCTGCGCAAGCTCATCGAAGACCCGCTCACGGCGATCAGCCGCGCCGGCACGCGGGCCAACGCCTTCAATCTCGCGCCGAACTTCCTGGCCGGCGTGGTGGCGCGCTACGCCGGCACGCGGCTCGGCCGGCAGGAGCTGGACGGCGAGCTGATCGAGGACAGGCCGGACGCGCTGTGGAGCCGCGAGCGGCTGGAGCTGGCGCGCGAGGACGCAGCGCCGCCGCTGGCGCGCATCGTGGTGGCGGTGGACCCGCCGGCCTCCGCCTCGCGCCGGGCCGACCGCTGCGGCATCGTGGCGGCCGGCATCGACCGGGCGGGGATCGTCCACGTGCTGGCCGACGAGACGCTCGGCGGGGCCAGCCCCGCCGCGTGGGCGGCCAAGGCCATCGCGCTGTGGCGGCGGCTGGAGGCCGACGCGCTGATCGTCGAGGTCAACCAGGGCGGCGACATGGCGCGCGAGGTGCTGCGCGCCGCCGACCCCGCCGTGCCGGTGACGGCGGTGCGCGCCACGCGCGGCAAGGCGCTGCGCGCCGAGCCCGTCGCCCACCTCTACGAGCAGGGCCGCGTGCGCCACGCCGGCGCGTTCCGCGAACTGGAGGACGAATTGTGCGACTTCGGCCCCGGCCCGGACGGCTACGGCCTGTCCTCCGGCCGCTCGCCGGACCGCCTCGACGCCCTCGTCTGGGCCGTCACCGCCCTCGCCCTCACCCCCTCCGCGACGCCGAGGGTGCGGGGGCTGTAGGGGCGCGAAACGGAAGCTGGCCGATCATCATCGAGGAGATTTGGCATGTCGTTGTTCTCTCGCCTGCTCGGGCGCGGGGCGCGCCCGGGCGCGGCCGACGCGGTGGAGCGCAAGGCGTCGCGCGTGGCGGCCTATGTCGCCCTGCAGCATGGCGGCCGGCCGGCGTGGACGCCGCGCGACTACGCCGCGCTGGCGCGCGAGGGCTACCAGCGCAACGCCGTCGTGCATCGCTGCGTGCGCATGGTGGCCGAGACGGCCGCCGGCGTGCCGCTCTCCGCCTTCGATGGCGAGCGCGAGGCCACGCGCCACCCGGCGCTTGATCTCCTGGCCCGGCCCAACCCGCGCGAGGGCGGCGCGGCGCTGCTGGAGGCCGTGTACGGCCACCTGCTCGTCGCCGGCAACGCCTATGTCGAGGCGGTGTGCGTCGACGGCGCGCCGCGCGAGCTGCACGCGCTACGGCCGGACCGCATGAAGGTGATCCCCGGCGCGGACGGATGGCCGGAGGGCTGGGAATACGGGGTGGGCGGGCGCGCCGTGCGCTTCGCCCGGCCGGCCGAGGGCCTGTCGCCGATCCTCCACCTGACGCTGTTCCACCCGCTCGACGACCATTACGGCCTGTCGCCGATGGAATCGGCGGCGATGGCGCTCGACATCCACAACGCCGCCGGCGCGTGGAACAAGGCGCTGCTCGACAACGCGGCGCGCCCCTCCGGCGCGCTGATCTACGCCGGCGGGCAGGGCGGCAACCTCGGCGACGAACAGTTCGCGCGGCTCAAGGCGGAGCTGGAGGCCGGCTTCCAGGGCGCGGCCAACGCCGGCCGGCCGCTGCTGCTGGAAGGCGGGCTCGACTGGAAGCCGCTGTCGATGAGCCCGAAGGACATGGACTTCATCGAGGCCCGCGCCGCCGCGGCGCGCGAGATCGCGCTGGCCTTCGGCGTGCCGCCGCCGCTGCTCGGCCTGCCGGGCGACAACACCTACGCCAACTACGCCGAGGCGAACCGCGCCTTCTGGCGGCAGACGGTGCTGCCGCTGGTGTCGCGCACCGCGCAGAGCCTGGCGCACTGGCTCGCGCCCGCCTTCGGCGAAGGCCTGCGCCTGGAGCCGGACCTCGACCGCGTCGAGGCGCTGGCCGGCGAGCGCGAGGCGCTGTGGCGGCGCGTCACGGCGGCCGACTTCCTCACCGCCGACGAAAAGCGCCAGGCCGTCGGCTACGGCGCGGCGTCGACCGGGGCCTGACCGGCCCCTTCCGCAATCCCCCGGCCCGGAGGTCCCCATGCTCGAAAGTCCGCTCATCGAGGCCGTGATCGGGCGCGGCGACCTCGCCGACATCGCGCTGCTGCTGTGGGCCAGCGGCGCGTCGGCCTTCGCCTACCGCCTGCTGCGCGAACTCGCCGCCTCGAACCGCCGCTTCGACGAGTTCGTGCGCGAGCTGCACCGTTTCAACAGCCGGGCCGACCGGCGCGGCTGAGGCCGCCTTTTTCGCATCCGTTTTTCAGCACCGAGGACTTGCCATGCTCCATCGCCCCGCCGGGGCGCGGGACGGGGAGGCGCGCCTGCGCCGTCCCCGCGAGCCCGCGCCGGACGTCGAGACGCACGACGCGACGGACGACCTGCCCGACGCCTCGTCCGTGATCCGCGACTTCGTCAGCCTGATCGGCGCGGCGCGGGAGCGCTCCGCCGGAAGACGCTCCCGCCCGCCGCGCGCGAGGCCGGCATGAGCGCCGCCGTGCCCCTGCGCCCGACGCCGCTGCCGCCGCCCGGGCCGACCGAGACCAAGACGGCCCCCGCGCCACCCTCCCTGCGCGAGGGCGCGCCGGGCGTGTTCGAGGGCTACGCCAGCCTGTTCGGCGTCGTCGACCTCGGCCGCGACATGGTGATGCCCGGCGCCTTCGCGCAGAGCCTCGCGAAGCGCGGCGTCGCCGGCGTGCGCATGCTCTGGCAGCACGACCCGCACGAGCCGGTCGGCGCGTGGAGCGTCATCCGCGAGGATGCGCGCGGCCTGTTCGTGCGCGGCCGGCTGAACCTCGCCGTGGCCCGCGCCCGCGAGCTGCTGGCGCTGATGCGCCAGGGCGCGCTCGACGGCCTGTCGATCGGCTTCAAGACCGAGACCGCGCGCGCCGATCCGCGCAGCGGCGTGCGCCGGCTGACGCGGGTCGACCTGTGGGAAATCTCGCTCGTCACCTTCCCGCTCCTGCCGCAGGCGCGCGTCGCCGCCGTCAAGAGCGACCCCGACGCGGCCCTTGCCGCCGCCCTGCGCCGCGCGGCGAGCGCGCTGCGTCCCTGACCTCGCAACCGGAGACACGACATGACCCCGCTTCCCGCTTCCCCCGAGACCAAGGCCGGCGACGTCGCCGGCGCGTTCGAGGAGTTCAACCGCGCCTTCGCGGCCTTCCGCGACGCCAATGACGCGCGCCTCTCCGAGATCGAGACGCGGCTCACCGCCGATCCGCTGACGGTCGACCGGCTCGAGCGCATCGACCGCGCGCTCGACGAGGCCAAGTCGCGGCTGGACCGGCTGCAGATCAAGGCGGCGCGGCCGCCGCTCGGCGCGCCGGAGCCGCGCGGCGACGACGCGCCGGGCCTGGCCGAGCACAAGGCCGCCTTCGACCTCTATGTCCGCGCCGGCGAGGCGTCCGGGCTGAAGAGCCTGGAGGCCAAGGCGCTGTCGGCCGGCTCGGGCCCCGACGGCGGCTACCTGGTGCCGCCGCCGGCCGAGCGCGAGCTGCTGCGCCGCATGAGCGCGGTGTCGCCGATCCGCGCCATCGCCTCGGTGCGCGAGATCTCCACCGCCACCTTCAAGAAGGCCTATTCCAGCGCCGGCCCCGCCGCCGGCTGGGTGGCCGAGGCGGCCGCCCGCCCGGTGACCGGCAGCCAGACCATCCAGGAGCTGAACTTCCCGGCCATGGAGCTCTACGCCATGCCCTCGGCCACGCAGACGCTGCTCGACGACGCCGCCGTCGACATCGAGCAGTGGATCGCCGAGGAGGTGGAGACGGTGTTCGCCGAGCAGGAGGGCGCGGCCTTCGTCAACGGCGACGGCGTCAACAAGCCGTCGGGCTTCCTCGCCGCGACGAAGGCGACGACGGCGGCGTGGAGCTGGGGCAAGCTCGCCTACGTGCCGACGGGCGTCGCCGGCGGCTTCCCCGCCGCCAACCCGTCCGACATGCTGGTCGACCTCGTCTACGCGCTCAAGGCCGGCTACCGGCAGAACGCCAGCTTCGTCATGAACCGCAAGACGCAGGCGGCGATCCGCAAGTTCAAGTCGAGCACGGGCGAGTATCTGTGGCAGCCGCCGGCGGCTGTCGGCCAGCCGGCGACGCTGATGAACTTCCCCGTCGTCGAGGCGGAGGACATGCCCGACATCGCCGCCGACAGCTTCTCGGTGGCGTGCGGCGACTTCCGGCGCGGCTATCTGGTGGTCGACCGGCTGGGCGTGCGCGTGCTGCGCGATCCGTTCACCGCCAAGCCCTACGTGCTGTTCTACACCACCAAGCGCGTCGGCGGCGGCATCCAGGACTTCGACGCCATCAAGCTGCTGAAGTTCGGCCTGTCGTAAGGCGCTGGGTCAGCGCCACTTCGCCAGCACGGAGTCGATCCAGCCGCGCTGCGGGGCGACGAGGAGGGCCTGGGTGAGGCCGCCGCACTTGGCCTTGCCGACGCCCTCCGCCCAGACGGTGACGGCGACGACCTCGCCGCCGTCGCCGAACACCGGGCCGCCGCTGTCGCCCTGGCACGCGCCCGCGCCGGGCTTGGACGACGGGTCGCTGAGCCAGACGAGGATGCGGCTGGGGCCGTACGGCTCCACCACGCCGAGCTCCGCGAGCCGGAAGCGGCCGCCGGTGCGCGGCTCGCCTTCCGCCGCCAGCCCGTAGCCGCCGACGCCGAGCGTCCGCCCGGCGAAGGAGAGCTTGCCGCCGCTCGCGTCGGAAGCCGCCAGCGCGACGGGGGCGAACGGCGCGGGCAGGGGAGCGGGCAGGCGCACCAGCGCGAGGTCGATCGACTGCCGCCGGTTCTGCACCGCCTGGCCGTTATAGCCGGGGTGCAGCGCCACGCCGGAGGGCTCCAGCATCGTCGGCGCGCCGGCGGCGTCGCGGAAATGGATGCGCCACGCCTTCGCCCCCGCGATGCAGTGGCCGGCCGTCATCACGACGTCCGGGGCCACCACCACGCCGGTGCAGAAGCCGCCCCGGTCGTCGAGCACCATCACCGCGTGGCGCGCCAGTTCGGGCGCGTCGCGCCCCTTCACCACGGCCAGCGCCGCGCCGCCAGCGCCCGTCGCGAAGGCGAGCGCCGCCGCCAGCCGTCCCATCGCCCGCATGTCCCGCCTCCCGGCCTCGCCCGGGGGCTGCAATAGCACGCGCCCGCCGTCAGGCAAGCCGCGCCGGAGCTTCGTCATGGCCCTCACACCAATCGCGCCGCCCGCCGCCGAGCCGCTGACCCTCGCCGAGGCGAAGCTGTGGCTGCGCGTCGACGGCGACGAGGAGGACGCGCTGATCGGCGCGCTCGTCGCCGCCGCCCGCGCCGCCGTCGAGGCGGCGAGCGGACGCCTGCTCGTCGCGCAATCCTGGCGATGGAGCCTCGACGCCTGGCCCGCGATGTCGCCCTTCGCCCTGCCGGTCGCGCCGGTGCGCGCCGTCGTGGCGGCGCGGGTGCGCGACGCGGCGGGGCTCGTGACGGACCTCGCCGCCGACGCGTTCGATCTCGACGCCGCGTCGGACCCGCCCCGGCTGGCGTGGCGCGGTCCGCCGCCGCCCGGGCCCGGGCTTGGCGGCGTCGAAATCGACCTCGCCGCCGGCTACGGCGCGCCGGCGGCCGTGCCCGCGCCGCTGATCCAGGCCGTGCGGATCACGCTCGCCGCGCTCTACGAGGCGCGCGGCGACGCGTCGTCGACCTTATCCACCGTGCTTCCGCCCGCCGCGCTGGCGCTCGTCGCGCCGTTCCGCCGGGTGCGCCTGTGAGCCGCCCCGCCATCGCCGACCGCCGCGCGCGCGTGACGCTGCTCGCCCCGGTCGAGACGCCGGACGGCTTCGGCGGCGTGCTGCGCAGCTTCTCGCCGCGCGCCTGCGTCTGGGCCGCGTTCGAGCCGCTGCGCGCCGCCGACGCGCAGGTCGCCGACGCGCCGGGGCAGGTCGTGACGCACCGGGTCACGCTGCGCCGCGACAGCGGCGTCGACGCCTCGATGCGCCTGCAGCGTGGCGCGCGCCTGTTCACCGTGCAGGCCGTGTTCGATCCCGACGAGAGGCGGCGCGACCTCGTCTGCCTGTGCGAGGAGGTGAAGCCGTGACCGGTCCCGTCTCCGCCCTGCGCAAGGCCGTGCGGCAGCGCCTCGTGGACGACGCGGCGCTGCTGGCGCTGCTCGGCGGCCCGCGCGTCCACGACGAGCCGCCGCGCGCCGCCGAGCCGCCCTATGTCACCTTCGGCCCGGCCTCCGCCGCAGCGTGGAACGCCGGCGCGGTCGCCGGCCGACGCCACGCGCTCAGCCTCGTCGTCTGGTCGCGCCAGGGCGGCGACGCCGAGGCGCTCGCCATCGCCGCGCGGCTCGAGGAACTGCTCGACGACGCCACGCTGACGCTGGAGGGGCACCGCCTCGTGCTGCTCTCCGTCTCCGGCCTGGAGACGGCGCGCCCGGACCGCGCCGGGTTGCGCCGCGTCACGCTGCGCCTCGCCGCCCTTACCGAACCGCTCTGACCATCGAGAAAGGACCGCTCATGCCCGCTCAGAAGGGGAAGGACCTGCTGCTCAAGCTCGGCGACGGCGCGGGCGCGTTCGTCACCGTGGCGGGGCTGCGGGCGCGCCAGATCAGCCTCGGCGCGGACGCCGTGGACGTCACCCACGCCGAGTCGGCCGGCCGCTGGCGCGAACTCCTCGCCGGGGCGGGCGTGCGCCGCGCCACCGTCAGCGGCGCGGGCGTGTTCCGCAACGAGGCCTCGGACGCGCAGGTGCGCGCCTGCTTCTTCGCCGACGCGCTGCGCGACTGGCAGATCGTGGTGCCCGGATTCGGCGTGATCCAGGGCCCGTTCCAGATCCGCGCGCTCGACTATCGCGGCGACCACGCCACGGAACTCACCTTCGACCTGACGCTGGAGAGCGCCGGCGCGCTCGCCTTCACCCCCGCCTGAGGAGGCCGCCATGTCCGCGTTTCCCGAGGGGCGCCGCGCCAATCCCCGCCGCGGCGAGGTCGAGGCCGAGCTGGGCGGCCGCCGCTTCGTTCTGTGCCTGACGCTCGGCGCCCTGGCCGAGCTGGAGGCCGCGTTCGGCGTCGACGATTTGTCGGCGCTGGGCCGCAGGCTGGCGCGCGGCGGCCTGTCCTCGCGCGACCTGCTGCGCATTCTCGGCGCGGGCGCGCGCGGCGGCGGCGCGGCGCTCACCGACGCGGAAATCGCGGCGCTGCCGCTCGGCGGCGGGCTCGCCGCCTGGGTCGACGCGGCGGCGCGGCTGCTGGACGCCACATTCGCCGACGACCGGCCGGAACCATCGCCCGCGCCGCCGATTGGGAGCGACCCCGATCCGCGAGGGTCCGGGGTAGACTCGGGCGTGGCGGCGTCAGCCGTCCGCCCTTGAGCGCCGCAGGACGCCGACGCGTTCCGGGGGAGGGCGTTCCCTCCCACCCGTTCCCCTGGGACGAGGCCTTGGCCCTCGGGTTCGGCGTCCTGCGGCTTTCTTCCGACGCATTCTGGCGCATGACGCTGCGCGAACTGGCCGCCGCCGCGCGCGGCGCGGGCGGCCGGTCGGCTTCCGGCGATCCGCCCGGCCGCGACGCGCTCGCCGCGCTGATGCGCGCCCACCCCGACGCCTGAACTGATGGAGAGCGGAATGGACCCTCTCACCGACCTGCCCGGCCTCGACCCCGAGCGGTTCGACGCGCTGACGCGCTCGGCCGAACGCTTCGGCGGGGCGCTCACCGCCGCCTTCGCCGGCGGCGTGGCGCGCGGGCGCAGTTTCGACCAGGTGCTGCAGGGGGTCGGCGCGCGGCTGATCGACATCGGCCTGCGCGCGGCGATGCAGCCTTTCGAGGCGGCTCTGTCGGGCGTGCTGAGGAGCGCCGCGTCGGCGCTGGCCGGCGGCTTCGGCGGCGCAGGCGGGGCCAGCGTGCGCCCGTTCGCCGACGGCGGCGTCATCGCCTCTCCGACCTGGTTCCCGCTCGGCCGCGACGTGGGGCTTGCCGGCGAGGCCGGGCCGGAGGCGATCCTGCCGCTGTCGCGCGGTTCCGACGGCCGCCTCGGCGTGCGGGCCTCGGGCGGCGCAAGGCCGGTGCAGGTCAATGTCAGCATCGCCACGCCGGACGCCGACAGCTTCCGCCGCTCCGAAGCCCAAATCTCCGCCGCCCTCGCCCGCGCCGTGGCGCGTGGACAAAGGGCGCTGTGAGGCGGCGTGCGGAGGTGAATTCGCGACGAGGGTGAGGGCGCGGCTGAAGGAGCGCAAAGTGCGGACGCCAGTCCGCCCGTCCCCGGAACCCCGGAGCGCCAGCGCAAAGTGCGGACGCCAGTCCGCCCGTCCCCGGAACCCCGGAGCGCCAGCGGAGGGGTGTCCGGGGCCTAGCGAATGGATGATGCCGCGAAGCGGCGCTTCATCAGCCTTTTCCATACGGACGCGCTGACGCGCGACATATTGCGCTGGGCCCCGGATCCGGTTCCGCTTTCGCTGCACCGGTCCGGGGACGGGCGGGCTTCGTCCGCGCTTCGGAAATCTTAGGGTACGGAAGCTGGGGCTCCGGCTCAATGGCCGGCGCAGCGCGGCGGCGCTTGGGCGTGGCCCTCTTCCGCCTACGCGGCGGAGCGGAGCATGGCGGCGATTTCGTCCTTCAGCTTCAGGCGCTTCTTCTTGAGGTCCTCCAGCGTGGCGTCGCTGGCCGGCTCCACGTCCGACTCGATGCGGTGAATCTCGCGATTCACCGTCTCGTAGCTCTCGGCGATGCGCGCGAAATGGGCGTCGCCGATGCGCAGGCGGGAAATGGCCGACGCCGAGAGGGGGAACTCCTCGTGCAGGCCATGGGGGACGTGGGACATTCTCAGGCTCCTGTGGGGTGGGTCGACCCGTATCCAAGCGCGCGGGTCGCCGCGCCGCCTTGAGCAGGATCAACGCGAAAATCGGAGACACGATGGCATCGCCCTTCGACGAGGTGCGGTTTCCGCTCGACGTGGCGCTGCGCGGCAGCGGCGGGCCGAGGCGGCGGACCGACGTGGTGGCCACCGGCTCGGGCCGCGAGGAGCGCAACGCCCGTTGGGCGCATGCGCGGCGCGTTTACGACGCCGGTTCGGGGGTCAAGACGCTGGAGGCGCTGGCCGCCATCGTCGCCTTCTTCGAGGAGCGGCGCGGCCGCCTCACCGGCTTTCGCTGGCGCGACCGGCTGGACGACCGCTCCTGCGCGCCCGGACGCGAGCCGACCGCGCTCGACCAGGCGATCGGCGTCGGCGACGGCGCGCGCTCGCGCTTCCAGCTCGTGAAGACCTATGGCGAGGGGCCCTCCGCCTATACGCGGCCCATCGTCAAGCCCGTGCCCGGCAGCGTGCGCGTGGCGGTCGACGGCGTCGTGCGGACGGACGCCCAGGTGAGCGTGGACCCCACGACCGGCGTCGTCGCCTTCGCGCCCGGCTTCACGCCGCCGGCCGGCGCACGCGTGACGGCGGGCTACCTGTTCGACGTGCCGGTGCGCTTCGACACCGACGAGCTGTCGGTGGACCTCGACGCCTTCGCCGCGGGGGAGATCCCCCGCATCCCGCTCATCGAAATCGTGCCCTGAGGCCCCCATGCGCGACCTTCCGGAAGGACTCGCCGCCGCGCTCGCCGGCGGCGCGACGACGCTTGCCCGCTGCTGGCGGCTGGCGCGCCGCGACGGCCTGACGCTGGGCTTCACCGACCACGACCGCGACATCGCCTTCGGCGGGCTCGTCCACGCCGCCGGCACGGGGCTCGAGGCCGCCGACCTGCAGAGCGAGTTGGGCTTCGCCGTCGGCGGCGGCGAGGTGTCGGGCGCGCTCTCCGCGCCGGGGCTCGCCGAGGCCGACCTGGCGGCGGGCCGCTGGGACGACGCCGCCGTCGAGCTGTGGCTGGTCGACTGGGAGAACCCGGACAACCGCCTGCTGCTGGAGGTCGGCTCGCTCGGCGAGGTGCGCCGCGCCGGCGCGGCCTTCACCGCCGAGCTGCGCGGCCTGGCGCACCGGCTCGACGAGACGCGCGGCCGGCTGTTCCAGGCCGGCTGCGACGCGGAGCTGGGCGACGCGCGCTGCGGCGTCGCGCTCGCCGCCTGGCGCGGCCGCGGCGTCGTGGCGCGCACCGACGGGGCGGCGTGGATCGTCGCAAGCGGGCTCGACGCCTTCGCTTCCGGCGTGCTGGCCGGCGGCCTCGTCACCTTCGCCGGCGGCGCCAACGCCGGCGTCGCCGTCGAGGTGAAGGCGCACGGACGCGAGCCCGACGGCGCGACGCTGGCGCTGTGGGAGGCGATGGCCGCGCCGATCGCGCCGGGGGACGTGTTCGACGTCACGGCGGGCTGCGACAAGAGCTTCGCCACCTGCCGCGCGCGCTTCGGCAACGGCGTCAATTTCCGCGGCTTCCCGCACATCCCCGGCAACGATTTCGTGGTCCGCGTGGCGCGCGACGGCGAGCCCGGCCTCGACGGCGGGAGCCTGTTCCGGTGAGCGCCGCGACGCGCGAGGCGGCGCTGGCCGAGGCGCGGCGCTGGATCGGCACGCCCTATCGCCACGCCGCCTCGCTGCGCGGCGTCGGCTGCGACTGCCTGGGCCTGGCGCGCGGCGTCTGGCGGGCGCTGCACGGCGCGGAGCCGGAGCCGCCGCCGCCCTACGCCCCCGACTGGGCCGAGGCCGGCGGAACCGAGGCGCTGCGCGACGCGCTCGCCCGCTGGCTCGCAACGCTGCCGCCGGACGCGGCGGAGCCGGGCGACGTGCTGCTGTTCCGCTTCCGCGCCGGCGCGCCGGCCAAGCATCTCGGCGTGATGAGCGCGCCGGGCCGCATGATCCACGCGCAGGAGGGCGCGTCGGTGGCCGAGACGCCGTTCGGCGTCTGGCGCCGGCGGCTCGTCGGCGTCTTCCGCTTCCCCGATCCCGCGAGGCCGTCGCCATGACCACGCTCGTCCTTCAGGCCGTCGGCAGCTTCGTCGGCTCGGCGCTCGGCGGCCCCGTCGGCAGCGTCATCGGCCAGGCGGTCGGCGCGGCGGCCGGCGCGGCCATCGACAGCGCGCTCCTCGACGCCGCGACGCCGGCGCGCCGCGTCCAGGGGCCGCGCCTTTCCGCCATGGCGGGCCTCGCCTCCACCGAGGGCGCGCCGATGCCGCGCGTCTACGGCCGGGCCCGCGTCGGCGGCCAGCTCATCTGGGCGACGCGCTTCCGCGAGAGCCGCAAGGTGACCAAGAGCGGCGGCAAGGGAACCGGCAAGGTGCGCGCCACCACCTGGTCCTACACCGCCAACCTCGCCGTCGGCCTGTGCGAGGGGCCGATCGCCTTCGTCCGGCGCGTCTGGGCCGACGGGCGCGAGCTGGACCTCTCCACCCTCGTCATGCGCGTCTATCGCGGCGACGAGGCGCAGGAGCCCGACCCGCTGATCGTCGCCAAGGAAGGCGCGGACGCCGCGCCCGCCTATCGCGGCGCGGCTTACGTCGTGTTCGAGGACCTGCCGCTCGCCGATTTCGGCAACCGCGTGCCGCAGCTCTCCTTCGAGGTGGTGAAGCCGGTCGCCGGGCTGGCCGAGCGCATCCGCGCCGTCTGCCTGATCCCCGGCGCGGGGGAGTTCGTCTATTGCGAGGAGCCGGTGTTCGCCGCCGACGCGCTGGGCGCGAGCCGGCGGCTGAACCGCCGCCAGCTCACCCGTTCGAGCGACATCGCCGCCTCGCTCGACGCGCTGCAGGCGCTGTGCCCGCGGCTCGAGCGCGTGTCGCTGGTGGTGAGCTGGTTCGGCGACGATCTGCGCGCCGGCGCGTGCCGCATCGCGCCGCGCGTCGAGACGGCCTCGGCCGGAGCCGCCGGCCGCGAGTGGCGCGGCGGCGGGCTGGCGCGGGCGCAGGCGCGCGTCGTCTCGCAGGTCGACGGCCGGCCCGCCTTCGGCGGCACGCCGGACGACGCCAGCGTCATCGCCCTTATCCGCGCGCTGAAGGAGCGCGGCCTCGCCGTCACGCTCTACCCCTTCGCCATGATGGACGTGCCGGAAGGCAACGCCCTGCCGGACCCGTGGACGGGGGCGGCCTCGCAGCCGGCCTATCCGTGGCGCGGGCGCGTCACCTGCGATCCCGCGCCGGGGCGTCCCGGCACGCCGGACGCCACGGCGGCGGCCGGCGGCCAGCTCGCCGCCTTCTTCGGCGCCGTGCCGGCCTCCGCCTTCACCGTCCGGGGAGACCGGATCGACTGCGCCTCGGACGAATGGTCGTGGCGGCGGCTGGTGCTGCACTGCGCGCACCTGGCCAAGGCGGCGGGCGGGGTCGACGCGCTGCTGATCGGCTCGGAGCTGGTCGGCCTCACCCGCGTGCGCTCCGCGCCGGGCGTCTACCCGGCGGCGGCGCACCTGGCCGCGCTGGCGCGCGACGCGCGCGCCGTGCTCGGCCCGGCGACGCGCATCTCCTACGCCGCCGACTGGACGGAATACGGCGCGCACGCGCCCACGCCGGGCGAGCTGCGCTTTCCTCTCGATCCGCTGTGGGCGAGCCCCGACATCGACGCCGTGGGTGTCGACGCGTGGTGGCCGCTCGCAGACTGGCGCGACGGGCCGCTGCACGCGGACGCCGCGCGCGCCCGCGGCGTCCACGACCCCGCCTATCTGCTCGCCAACCAGGCGGCTGGCGAGGGCTTCGACTGGTACTACGCCGACGACGCCGACCGCGCCGCGCAGCGCCGCTCGCCGATCGCGGACGGAGCCGGCAAGCCGTGGGTCTGGCGCGTCAAGGATCTCGTCGGCTGGTGGTCGAACCCGCATGTCGAGCGCGTCGGCGGGGTCGAGCTGGCCTCGCCGACGGCCTGGACGCCGCAATCGAAGCCGATCTGGCTCACCGAGACCGGCTGCCCTGCGGTCGACAAGGGGGCGAACGGGCCCAACGCCTTCCCGGACCCGAAATCGTCCGAGGGCGGCCTGCCGCCGTTCTCGAGCGGGGCGCGGGACGACCTGATGCAGGCCCGCGCCGTGGCGGCCACGCTGACCCGCTTCGACCCCGCCGCGCCCGGCCATCCCGCCGGCGCGAACCCGCTCTCGCCCGTCTATGGCGGGCCGATGGTCGACCCCTCGCGCGTCTTCGTCTGGGCGTGGGACGCGCGGCCCTTCCCGGCCTTCCCGGCGCTCGCCGACGTGTGGGCGGACGCGCCGGCGTGGGACGTCGGGCACTGGCTCAACGGACGGCTGGAGGGCGCGCCGCTCGACCGTCTGGTCGCCGCCATCCTCGCCGATTTCGGCGCGCCGCAAGCGGCCGAACTGGCGCTCGACGGCTTCGTCGAGGGCTACGTGGTGGACCGGCCGATGACGGCGCGCGCCGCGCTGGAGCCGCTGGCCGCTTTGTTCGGCTTCGACGCGGTGGCGAGCGGCGGCCGGCTGCGCTTCGCCGGGCGCGCCGCGCGGCCCGTCGCCGCGCTCGGCCCCGACGACCTCGTGCCCGACCGCGACGGCGCGACGCTGCGCCTGTCGCGCGCCCAGGCCAGCGAGCTGCCGCGCGCGCTCGCCGTGTCGTTCGCGGACGGGGAGGGCGACTACGCCATCGCCTCCGCGGCCTCGCGGCGGGTCGAGGGTCCGAGCCGGCGCGAGACGTCGCTGGAGGTCGCCGCCGTGCTGCCGCGCGCCGAGGCCGCGCGGCTCGCCGAGGCGGCGCTGCACGAAGTCTGGATCGGGCGCGAGACGGCGAGCTTCGCAGTCCGCCCCGGGCTGGTGGCGCTGGAGGTCGGCGACGTGGTCGGCCTGCCGCTCGACCAAGGCGAGCGCCCGTTCCGCATCACCCGCATCCGCGACGCGGGAGCGCGCGAGATGGAGGCCCGCGCCGCCTGGGCCGGCCCGGCCGGCGGCGGAGCGCGCCCGGCCTCGCGTCCCGCCGGGCGCGGCGGGCCCGACGTCGCCGGCGCGCCGGCGGTGGTCGCGGTCGACTGGCCGGCCGGCCTCGCCAACCCGCCCGTGCTGCAATCGCTCGCCGTCGCGGCGGAGCCGTGGCCGGGCGCGATGGCGGTCTGGCGCTCGGCCGACGGGGCGAGCGACACGCTGCTCGGCCTCGTCGACGCGCCCGCCACGGTGGGCGTCACCTGCGCGCCGCTGCCGCCCGGTCCTCTGTGGCGGTGGGACCGCGCCGCGGTCCTCGACGTGCGGCTCTCCGACGACGCGCTCGCCGCCGCCGGCGACATCGATGCGCTGGCCGGCGTCTCGGCGGTCGCGGTGCGCGGCCCGGACGGCGCGTGGGAGGCCATCGCCTTCGCCCGCGCCGAACTGGTGGGGTCGCGCCGCTGGCGGCTGACGCGGCTGCTGCGCGGGCTCGGCGGCTCCGAGCCCTGCGCCGCGCGCGCCGTCCCGGCCGACAGCGCCGTCGTGCTGCTCGACGAGCGCCTGTTCCCCGTCGCCACCGGGCCGGACGCGCTGGGCCGGGCCTGGCGCTACCGCGTCGGCGCGGCGGATGCGGGGACGGGCGGCGACGCGGTGACGACGCTCTCCGCCGCCGCCGGCCCTGCCGCGCTGCGCCCGCTCGCCCCGGTGCGCGCCGCCGCGCGTCGCACGCCGGCGGGCGTGGCGATCTCCTGGCTGCGCCGGGGCCGCGTCGACGCCGATTCCTGGGAGCCCCTCGACATCCCGCTCGACGAGGCGGCGGAGCGCTACGAGGTCGACATCCTCGCCGGGCCGGCCCTCGGCGCGCCCGTGAAGCGCACGCTCGCCTGCGATCAACCGTTCGCCCTCTACGAGACGGCCGCCGAGCTGGCCGATTTCGGCGCGGCGCAGGCGGCGCTGACGCTGCGCGTCGCCGCCCTCAGCGCCGTCGTCGGCCGCGGCGCGGCGCTCGCGGCCACGCTCGCCGTGGCCAACCCCTCCGCCTGAAAGGACAGGACATGACGGACACGACCCGCCTGGGGCTGCCTTATCTGGCGGCCGCCCAGTCGCAGAAGCACGTCACCCACAACGAGGCCCTGCAGATTCTCGATGGGCTGGTGCAGCTCGCGGTGATCGCGCGCGACCGCGCCGCGCCGCCCGACGCACCGGCCGAGGGCGACCGCTACCTGATCGGCGCGTCGCCCACCGGGGCATTCGCCGGGCAGGCCGGCAAGCTCGCCGCCTATGACGACGGCGCGTGGCGCTTCCTGACGCCGCGCGCCGGCTGGGTCGCGCTCGTCGTGTCGGAAGGCGTGCTCGTCGTCCACGACGGAAGCGCGTGGCGCGACGCGGGAACCTGTGTCCGCGCGCTGCCCTCCGTGACGGCGCTGGGCGTCGGCGTCGCGCCCGACGCGGGCAACCCCATCGCGGCCAAGCTCAACGCCATGTTCGTCACCGCGCGGGGCGTCGGGGAGGGCGGTTCCGGCAACCTGCGGGTCACGCTGAACCGCGAAGGCGGCGCGAACGTCGTCTCGCACCTCTACCAGTCGGGCTGGTCGGGCAGGGCGGAAACCGGGCTGGGGGGCGACGACTGCTACCGCATCAAGGTGTCCGCCGACGGCGCGACCTGGCGCGACAGCTTCGTGGCCGATCCGGCGACCGGCGCGGTGAACCTTCCCGGCGGCCTCGCCGACGTCGGCGGCGGATCGATCGGCGGCTTCCGCAACCAGGTCGTCAACGGCGACTTCTCCGTCGCCCAGCGCGGGGGCGGGCCCTTCGCGCTGGCCGCCGCCGCCGTGTTCGGCTTCGACCGCTGGCAGATCGCGCAGGCGGGCGGGGCGACCGCCTCCTTTTCGCGCGCCGGGCTCGGCGCGGGCGTGACCGCCCAGGTCGGCCGGTACTACGGCCGCTTCGCCGTCACCGTCACCACGGCCACAGCGCTGCCTGAGCTGCAGACGCGGCTGGAAGACGTGACGCGGCTCGGCGGCCGCACGGTCTCGGTGTCGTTCTGGTATCGCGCCACGGCGGCCGGGTTCCGGGTCGAGCTGGCGCAGAATTTCGGCTCGGGCGGCAGCGCCGCCGTCACCGGCATCCAGCCCACGGCCCTGGCCGCCGCGAGCGGCTGGACGCGGCGCGCCTTCTCGGTGGCGTTGCCGTCCACCTCCGGCAAGACGGTGGGCGCGGGCTCGCACACGGCATTGCGCTTCGTGCTCGGCGGCGCGAGCGCGGCCACGCTCGACCTCGCCGACGTGCAGATCGAGGAAAGCCCGGTGGCGACGCCGTTCGAGCGCCGCCCGTTCGCCGTCGAACTGCTGCTGTGCCGGCGGTTCTTCCGCCGCTCCGCGACGGCGCTCTCCACCGCCGACCTCGCCTACGAGATGCGCGCCACGCCGACGCAGAGCGGGACCGGCCCCTACGACTACGCCGCCGAGCTCTAGGGCGGCCCGCCGTGAAGAAGCCCGCAAGCCAAGAGCCCCCCTGCAAGGAGCCCTCATGAAAGACAACTACGACATCGCGCTCGCCGAGGTCCTGCGCCACGAGGGCGGCTGGAGCGACCACAGGCTGGACCCCGGCGGCCCCACCCAGCGCGGCGTGACCCTGAAGACGCTCGCCGCCTGGCGCGGCCGGCCGGTGTCGCGCGCCGAACTGATGGCGCTCGGCGCGCGCGAAACGGCCGAGATCTACCGCGCCCTCTACTGGGACGCGGTGCGCGGCGACGACCTGCCGGCGGGGATCGACCTGGCCGTGTTCGACCTCGCCGTCAATTCCGGCCCGCGCCGCGCCGTGACCCTGCTGCAGCGCGCGCTCGGCGTGACGCCGGACGGCGCGCTGGGCCCGCTGACGCTGGCCGCCGCGCGCGGCGCGGACCCGGCGCGCCTCGCCGCCGCGCTGGCCGAGGCGCGGCGCGGCTTTCTGCGCCGGCTCGCCGGCTTCGCCATTTTCGGCCGCGGCTGGGAACGGCGCGTCGCCGCCGTCACCGCGCGCGCCGTGGCGATAACCGGGGCAGCCCCGCCCAAACCTTCCCCCGCCCCCGTCTCCACCTCGAAGAAGGAGAATTTCATGGACGGACTCAAGTCGATCCTCGGCAGCCGCACCGTGCTGTCCAACATCGTGGGCCTGGCGGCGCTGGCGTTTTCCGCGCTGGGCTTCCAGACCTCCGGCGTCGACACCGGCGCGCTGACCGACGCCATCCTCCAGGCCATCGCCGCCGGCGGCTTCATCGCCTCCACCGTGTTCCGCGTGCTCGCCACCAAGAAGCTCGTCTGACGCCCCCGGCCGCCGCCCCGCGAGGGCGGCGGCCGCCGGCACGCATGCCGTTTTCGCGGCGACCGCGCCGATGCTCGCGGCTGCTCTGGCCGGCGCGTCTCTGGCGGGCCGGCTGAAGAGCTCCAACGGTCCGGCAGGCGCCAGCGCATCCATGCGCCTTGGCGGATGGGGAGCAGAGACGGGAGTAGAGCAGCTGGACGACGGGTAGAGTCGGACCGACTGGCGCAAGGCGCGCTGCGTTACCCGAAAACCAGCTTGGGCAGAAAGGTCGTCAGCGGTGGCCACAGCGTGATGGCGGCGAGGACGACGAGGAGCGGGATGAGCCAGGGCAGGATGGCGCGCGACATCGTTTCGAAGGAGACGTTGGCGATGCGCGTCACCACGAACAGCACCACGCCGATGGGCGGGTGGATCGTCCCCAAAATCAGGTTGAGGATCACCATCACGCCGAACTGCGTGGGGTCGATGCCGTAGCTGTGCGCGGCGGGGACGAGGATGGGGATCAGGATCAGCATCGCCGCCAGCGCTTCCATGAAGCAGCCGATCACCAGCAGCATGACGTTGCACAGGACCAGGAAGGCGAGGGGGCTCTCGATCGTGTGGACGATCGCCGGGGCCAGGGTCTGGGGCAGCCGCGAGATCGACATGCACCAGCCGAGCGCGCCGGCCGCCATCACCAGCACGGTGACGAGGCCGGTGGTCTCGACCGTCTCGACCAGGATCGGCCCGAGATCCTCCAGCTTCAGCGTGCGGTAGACCACGAAGCCGAGGAACAGCGCCCACAGGCACGCCGCCGCCGCCGCTTCGGTCGGCGTGAAGACGCCCGAGAACATGCCGCCCAGGATCAGCGCCGGCGTCATCAGCGCGCCCGAGCCGTTGAGGAAGGTGCGGCCGACCTCCCGCCAGCCGGCGAAGGGCTTGCGCGTCATGCCCTCGCGCCGGGCGACGATGCTCACCATCACCATCAGGGCGAGGCCCATCAGCACGCCGGGAATGAGGCCGCCGACGAAGAGCCGGCCGATCGAGGCGTCGGCCGAGACGCCGTAGATGACCATGGGCAGCGAGGGCGGGATGATCGGTCCGATGGTGGCGGCGGCGGCCGTGATCGCGGCGGCGGTCTCCGGCTTGTAGCCGGCCTTGGCCATGGCGCGGATCTCGATCGCGCCCGAGCCGGCCGCGTCGGCCACGGCGGAGCCGACCATGCCGGCAAAGATCATGCTGGTGAGGATGCTGGCGTGGGCGTAGCCGCCGCGCACCCAGCCGATCACCGCGCTGGCGAAAGCGACGATGCGGTCGGTGATCTGCGCCCGCGCCAGGATGTTGCCCATCAGGATGAAGAGCGGCGCCGCCACGATCGGGAAGGAGTTCATCGCTCCCGCCATCTTCTGCGGCAGCAGGGTGATGGGAACGCCGCCGAGATAGAGGAAGGCCAGCGCGGCCACGACCATCGAGGCGTAGAGCGGCATGCCGGCGATGATGGCGACGAGCCACGCGCCGGAGATCTTCACCATGAGCGGGATCATGCGCCGTGCTCCGGCACGTGGTCCGGCGCCGCCCCGGTCGGGGCCGGGCCGCGGACGGCGCGTCCCGCGAGGTCGGTGATCGCCTGCGCGGCGGTGACGAAGCCGGCGGGAATGAGCGGCGCGTAGATCCAGGCGGTCGAGACCGGGATGCTCACCGCCTCGATGTCGGCGTTGCGCTGCACGAGCAGGATGCTCTCGTAGCCGACCACGAGCCCGGCCACCGCCATCGCCGCCTGGATCGCGATCTCCGTCGCCCGCCAGCCCGCGCGCGGCAGCTTGTCCTGGAAATAGCGGATGCGGATATGGGCGTTGTGCCGCGTCGCCAGGATCCAGCCGAGGCAGGACACCCACACCATGAGATAGCCGCTCATCTCGTCGGTCCAGCTCAGCGGACGCGCCAGCGCGCGGGTGACGATGCCGAGCGTCACCACGGCGAGCAGCACGACGAGCAGGAGCGCGGCGAAAGCCGCGACGGCGCGGTCGAAGGCCGCGCGGAGCTGGCGCCAACGCACGTCCGGATCAGAGGTTGGCGAGCGTGTCGAAGGTGCCCTTGCCCCAGCGCTCCTCGAAGCGCTTCGGCACGGAGTCGAGCACGGGCTTGCGCCAGAGCTCGATGTCGGGCTCGACCACGTTCATCCCGGCCGCCTTGAGCGTGCCGACGAGCGAGGCCTCCTGCGCCAGCAATTCCTTGTCCTGCCACGCCGCGGCGGAATCGATGGCGGCGCGGATCATGTCGCGGTCGGCGGCCGGCAGGCCCTTCCAGAACGCTTCGTTGATCATCGGCATGCGCGGCGTGATGACGTGCTGGGTCAGCACGAGGTTCTTCTGCACCTCGTAGAACTTGCCGCTCTGGATCGTCGGCAGCGGGTTCTCCTGGCCGTCGACGGCGCCCTGGCTCAAGGCCAGATAGAGCTCGGGGAAGGCGATGGGCGTCGCCTGCGCTCCCCACGCCTCGACCATGGCGCGGAACACGTCCACCGGCGGCACGCGCAGCTTCAGCCCCGCCACGTCGGCGGGCGTGCGCACCGGCTTGGCCCCGGTCGTCAGGTGGCGCTTGCCGTAATAGGTGACGGCGATGAGCCGCATGCCGCGCTTGGCGGCGAGCTCCTCGTTGATCTTGCCGAAGAGCGGCGAGCTTTGCGCCTTGGCGAGGTGCGCCGCGTCGCGCCACAGATAGGGCGCTTCGAACACCGAAAGCTGCGGCAGGAAGACCGAGATCGCGCCGGCGCCCTCGGTCGTAAGCTGCAGCACGCCCGCCGAGACGGCGTCCATCATTTCCTTGCCGGTGCCGAGCTGCGACGTCGGGAAGACCTGGATGTCGAGCCGGCCGCCGCTCTTCTCCTTGACCTCCTTGGCGATGCGCTCGGCCATGATCACCTGCGGGTGATTGGCCGCCAGCGACTCGCCCCAGCGGATCGTGGTGGCCTGGGCGCGGGCGCCGATGGCGGGGAGGAACACGCCGGCCGCGAGGCCCGCGGTGACGCTGCGTCGGCTCAGCTTTGTCATGGAACGTCCCTCCCTTGGAGCGGCTTGTCGGCCCCGTTTTGGTATAACAGCTATACCAGGATTTCCTTGTCAAGCCCGGCGCGGCGGCGATAGGCTTCACCGTAAGGTCGACGGGGCTCGGCGCGGTCGCGGGGCCGGGGGAGGAGACGAATGGCGCGCCAGGCGGTGCTGGGTCCCGTCCGCAAGCGGAAGCTCTCGGATCAGGTCGCCGAGCGCCTCGAGACCGCCATCCGCAGCGGAGCCTACAAGCCGGGCGCATCGCTGCCGCCCGAGCGCGAGCTGATGGCGCTGTTCGGCGTCGGCCGGCCCTCGGTGCGCGAGGCGTTGTTCGCGCTGCAGAAGATGGGTTTGGTGCAACTTGGCGCGGGCGAGCGGCCCAAGGTCGTGCGCCCGTCTCCCAAGCATCTGCTCAACGAACTCGGCGCCCAGGCGCGCCGCCTGCTGGAGCAGCCGCAGGGCCTCGACCATTTCGAACAGGCGCGCCTTGCGCTGGAGGTCTTCCTGGTGACGCACG
Organism: Alsobacter ponti; assembly: GCF_024294805.1. Classification (GTDB taxonomy): domain Bacteria; phylum Pseudomonadota; class Alphaproteobacteria; order Rhizobiales; family Beijerinckiaceae; genus Alsobacter; species Alsobacter ponti. The sequence continues at coordinate 154,120 of NZ_JANCLU010000003.1, read as the reverse complement.
CGTGCAGCTACGCCACGCCGGCCGACATCGAGGCGCTGCGCGCGGCCCTCGCCGCCAACGAGGCGGCGATCGGCGCCGGGCCGGAATTCGTCGCCACCGACGTCGCTTTCCACCGCGCGCTCGCCGAGATGCCGCGAAACCCCATCTTCGTCGCCCTGCACGACGCGGTGGTGGAGTGGATCATCAACGAGCGGCCCATCCTGCCCAACGTCGAAGCCAACAACCGCAAGAGCTATGCCGATCACGCCGCCATCCTCGCCGCCATCGAGCGCCGGGACATGGCCGACGCCGTGGCGGCGATGACGAAGCATCTCAACGACGCCAGGGCGCGCTACGTCTCGCCGTGACCGCGCCGCGCCAGAAAGGACAGGCCATGACATCCCCGGCGACGCCGCGCCTCGGCGGCATCCTCTCCGCACTCGTCACGCCGTTCCGGCCGGACGGGGCCGTCAACCTCGACGCCATCCCGGCGCTGGTGGAGCTGCAATTGGCGCAGGGCGTGCACGGCTTCTATGTCGGCGGCAGCACCGGCGAGGCCTTTCTCCAGACGCCCCAGGAGCGCATCGATGTTCTGCGCGAAGTGGCCAGGGCCGCGCGCGGCCGGGGCCGGCTGATCGCCCATGTCGGCGCCATCGCGACGCAGGACAGCCTGAGGATGGGCGCGGCGGCGGCCGAGGCCGGCTACGACGCCGTTTCCGCCATCCCGCCCTTCTACTACGACTTTTCCCGCGACGACCTCCTCGCCCACTACATGCGCCTCGTCGAAGAGGTGTCTCTCCCCCTGATCGTCTATAATTTTGGCGGTCGCGTCGGCCGCCTCACCGCCGACGACCTGCTGCGCCTGCTCGACGAGCCGAAGGTGGCGGGCGTCAAGCACACCTCGCAGGACCTCTATCTGCTCGAGCGCTTCAAGCGCCACCGGCCGGACGCCGTGATCTTCAACGGCTATGACGAGATGTGCCTGGCCGGGCTCGCCATGGGCGCCGACGGCGCCATCGGCACGACCTACAACGTCATGGGCGACCTGTTCGTCGCGCTGGAGGCCGCCTTCCGGGTGGGCGACCTGCCGCGCGCCCGCGCCCTGCAGGTGCGCGCCAACACGCTGATCGACGTGCTGATCGAGGTTGGCGTCTTTCCCGGCACGAAGGCGTTGCTGAAGGCCTTGGGCGTCGACTGCGGCGAATGCCGCGCCCCGTTCCGCCCGCTCTCGCCCGACCAGTCGCAACGGCTCCAGGCCGCCTTCGCCGCCATCCGCATGACCGGAGCGGACTGAGCCGCGTCCGGACTGCATGTTCCAGGAGGTCAGCCAGGAACCTGATTCCAGCCGATCACCTGTCGACGTCGTCCAGCTCATCACCAGGCAAGGCAAGCTCTGCCTGCTGGCTAGTAGGAGCGTGGCATGCCGAGGTCATGTTGCGCGACGAAGTTGAGGATCATTTCCTCGGAGACAGGAGCAACCCGGAAGAGTCGTGCATCGCGCCAGAGCCGCTCCACGTGGTACTCCTTCGAATAGCCCATGCCTCCGAGGGTCTGGATAGCCCTGTCGGTGGCGTGAGCGGCAGCTTGGCCAGCAAGCCACTTTGCGATGTTCGCTTCGCTGCCGTAAGGGCGCCCAAGATCGCAGAGTTGAGCCGCCTTGTGGTTCATCAGGCGTGCACATTCGGCCTGCATGTAGGCTTCTGCGAGTGGGAATTGCAGGCTCTGATAGGATCCGATCGGGGCCTCCCCGAAAACCTTTCGGGTTTTCGCGTATTCCGTGGCAAGTTTGATCGACAGCGTGGCTGTGCCGACGAGACCCGCCGTGGTCACGATGCGCTCCGTGTTGAGCGTCTCCAGCAGACATGACCAGCCCTGATCTTCCGGACCGATGATCTCGTCGGCCTCTACGCGCACGTTATCGAAGTAGACAGTGCTCGAGGGCAGCGTGTTCGTCCCGAGCTTCTCGATCGGGGAGTGGGTCAGGCCTTCGCGCTCGACGTCGATGCAGAAGAGGCTAATGCCGTGGGTCTTGCGTTGGGCCTCTTCGAGCCGTTTCGTCCGTGCGACCACCAGCATCTTGGTCGCTTGCGGAACGGAGGTGATCCAGATCTTGCGTCCGTTGAGACGCCATCCCGAACCGTCGCGGGTCGCGAACGTCCTGACCGCAAGCGAGTTCGTTCCGGCGTCGGGCTCCGTCAGAGCCATGCAGAACGTCACGGAGCCGTCGACCAGGCCGGGCAGGAGCGCCTTCTTCACCGCATCCGAGCCGAACCGGCTGAGGGTGATCCCGCCGAAGATGGGGTTCACCATAAAGAGCTGACCGAGGGTGGAGCCTCCACCTGCGGCGCTCAGCGCCTCGATGGCGAGCGCCATCTCCACCATGCCGAGGCCAGAACCGCCGAACTCCTGTGGAATGGCGACACCGGCGATCCCCGAAACGCAGACAGCCTGCCAGAGTTCGTGGGGATAGGATTTCTTCGCGTCGATCTCCCGCCAGTAGTCGAGCCCATACTGCTCGCCGACCTTGCGCGCCGTCTCGACGAGCATGGCCTGTTCAGGTGTGAGATCGAAATCCATCGTTCTTGTCCTTAAGATGAGCCGCGTAGAAGCCCCAGTGGGTTCTGGAGCGCGGCGACGATCCTGTTAAGGAAGCGGGCGGCGCTGACGCCGTTCGTCACGCGGTGGTCGCACGACAGTACGAGGCCGAGCTCTTCGCGGAGCCGAGGCGCCCCCTGTTTGTCCGGGCGGAACACGCGGCTCGCCGCCCCCACGCCGAGGATGGCGGATTGCCCGGGGTTGATGATCGGCACCAGGAACGCTGCGCCGTGCATCCCGACATTGGAGACCGTGATCGCCCCACCGTGGAAATCGTCGGGCAAAAGCGCTCCGCTCCTGGCACGCTCGATGACACTCTCGGCCTCTGTCGCCAGCCCGTTGAGGGAGCGCGACCCGACATCCCGAACCACGGGTGCAAGCAGCCCCCTCGGCGTGTCGACCGCCAGGCCCACATCCGTCGTGCCCAGTTCGAGGACGCCATCGTCTACCCATACCGCCGCGAAACCTGGATCGTCCCGCAAGGCGCGGCCCACGGCGATCAGGATGAAGTGGGTGACGCTCACTTTGGGAGCGGCACTGTCTTCATTCAGCCGCCTGCGCAACTCCAGCAAATCGGTGATGTCGGCCGTGGCCAGCACATAGAAATGAGGAATGGTCTGCTTGGCTTCCGTCAGGCGGCGGGCCATGGTCTTCTGGAAGCCGCTGAGTGGCCTGGATCGTCCAGGCCCGACCCGGCCGGATTGCGCCGCCCCGGCATCGCCCTGCGCGAGGCTTTCGGGACCTTTGGCGGCGCTGGCCACGATGGTTGCTTCGACGTCGGCCGCCTTGATCCGCCCTCGCGGGCCAGTGCCGGTGAGCGTGCGAAGATCGACCCCGTGGGTGCGCGCGATGCGCCTTGCCAGTGGGGTGGCGAGGACGCGTTCGCCTGCCGCCGGCGACGGGGCATGCGCGCCCGATTGAGAATGCGGGATTTGCGCCGTGTCCGTCGCCGCCGGGACAGCGCCGCGGCCCGTCGTGGGCGGCAAGCCGGCGCCCGCGGACGTCCAGCGTGCGACCGTGGCGCCGACGGGGACCGTCTCTCCTTCCCCGACGAGCAACTCGACGATCACGCCGGCCGCGTTGGCCGGGACTTCGGTCGAGATCTTTTCGGTTTCGACGACGAAGATCGTCTGGCCTTCCCGGACCTGCTCACCCGGCTTCACCAACCAACTCGCCAGAACGCCCTCGGTCATGGTCAGACCGAGCTTCGGCATCAGGATCGCCGACGGGTCCGACATCACGTCCCTCTGAACTGAGCCGGGCGCTTTTCGAGGAACGCCGTGCACCCCTCGTGAGCGTCCGCACTGTCGAGCACGAGCCCGATCATCGCCTGCTCATGCCGAAGCGCGGCCCCAAGCGGCATGTCCGCGCCATCGTTCAGGGTGCGCTTGAGCAGCTTGAGGACCAGCGGCGATTTTTCCGCGATGGCCCTGGCCATCGACATCACCTCGGTCATGAGATCGGCGTCGGCCACGACCTTGTTGATCAGGCCGATGCGCTCGGCGTCCGCGGCCGTGAGCCGGCTTCCCATGAACATCAGTTCCTTCGCTTTGCAGAGCGGCACCTGACGAATGAGCCGCTGCGTGCCTCCGGCGCCCGGGAACAGGCCAAGCGTGATCTCGGGCAGACCGAAGCGTGCGGACTGGGCCGCGATCCTCAGATCGATCGCGAGCAGCAACTCCGTGCCGCCGCCAAGCGCCCAGCCGTTGATCGCGGCGATGGTGGGCTTGTCCAGGAGCTCGATCGCCCGGAAGACCGTGTGCAGTTTCTCGGCCAGTTCGAGATAATGGGGCAGACCCTGCCGCGAATTCAGGTCGGCGATATCTCCGCCGGCGACAAACGCGCGGTCGCCAGCGCCGGTGAAGACGACGACCTTCACCTCGGGGTCGCGGTCGCAGTCTGAGACAGCGGTCGCGAGGGCATCCAGCGTCTTCATGTCGAGGGCGTTGAGAGTCGCCGGGCGATCGATCGTGATCACGGCGATGGAGCCTTCCCGGTCGATCTTGACGAGGTCCGCCATGGCGAGATCCTTCACGCGAGGGTACGCCTGACCGCTGCCACCACCTTGGCTGCGTCGGGCAGATAGCGGCCTTCGAGGGCCTTCGAGAACGGCACGGGCATGAAAGGGGCTCCGACGCGGACGATGGGACCGTCGAGTTCGTCGAAACCCACATCGGCCATGCGGGCGGCGATCTCCGCGCCGGGGCCGAAGGCCTCTACGGCCTCGTGCACCACGACCAACCGATGAGTGCTCGAGAGAGACTCGAGCACAGTCGCCTCATCCCAAGGCTGTAGAGAACGCAGATCGATCACTTCGGCGGAAATCCCGTCCGCTTCGAGCTGGGCGGCGGCTGCGCTGCAGATGTGCACTGATGCGCCGTACGACACGAGCGTCACCTCCTTTCCTCTCCGCAGGATGGCCGCCTTTCCGATAGGAAGGACGGGGAGCTCATCGGCGACTTCGGCCTTCATCCCGTAGAGGGCCTTGTTCTCGACCATGATGACGGGGTCGGGGTCGCGGATCGCAGCTCGCAGGAGGCCGTAGGCGGAAGCCGGGTCCGACGGGCACACGACCTTGAGACCGGGAACATGGGCGAGCCAGGCTTCGAGGCACTGGGAGTGTTGCGGTCCTGCTCCCAGTCCCGCCCCATGGGGCGTGCGGAGGACCATCGGGACGGATCCTTGCCCGCCGAACATGAACCGCGCCTTGGCCGCCTGGTTGACCAGCGCGTCCATGGTCAGGGTGATGAAATCCATGAACATGATCTCGATCACCGGGCGAAGACCGCTCATGGCGACGCCGACGGCGGCTCCGGCGATGGCGGCCTCGGATATCGGGGTGTCGAAGATGCGGTCCGGCCCGAACCGATCACGCAAGCCGCGGCTGGCGCCGAAGGACCCTCCAGCCTCGGAGACGTCCTCGCCGAACACCACGACCGTGTCATCCTCGGCCATCGCGTCGGCCAGCGCCATGTTGATGGCGCGCAGGTAGCGGATCTCGGTCATGGGCTTGCGAAGCCTTGTGGCGTGTAGACGTCTTCGCGGGCACGCTCGAAGTCGGGATCCTGCCCGGCACGGGCGACCGAGATGGCGTTCTCGATCGCAGACCTCACGTCGGCATCGAGCGCCTGGAGCGCTTCGTCGGACATCCGCGTCTTCTTCAGGACGGCTTCGCACCGCATGATCGGGTCGACCTTGGCGACGTCTTCAAGATCTGCCCTGTCCCGATACTTCTGGGCATCACCTTCGAAGTGACCCCGAACGCGGACCGTGGCGCATTCCAGCACCGCCGGCCCACTGCGCCGCACCGCCTCGATGATCTCGCGCGAACGGAGGGCCACGGCCTCCGCGTCGTTCCCGTCGACGCGCTCGTAAGGGATCGCGTACGCGGCGGACAGCCTCTCGAGAGTGAAGGCAATCTGCTTCTCGGACGGCAGGAATTCGCTCCAGCCGTTGTTCTCGCAAACGAACAGGAGAGGCAGCTTCCAGAGGGCCGCCATGTTGAGGGTTTCGTGCAGAAGACCCTCGGCGAGAGCGCCGTCGCCGAAGAAGGCGACCGCGATGGTGCCGGGCCTCAGGCGCTTGTGGGCGAGGGCGCTGCCAAGTGCGATCGAAAGGCCCGCTCCGACGATGCCGTTGGCTCCGAGCATCCCGACGGACATGTCGGCCACATGCATCGAACCGCCGCGTCCCTGGCACAGTCCTTCACGGCGGGCCAGGAGCTCCGAGAAGAAGCCTTCGAGCGAGAGGCCCTTTGCGAGCGCATGTCCATGTCCCCGGTGCGTGGAGGCGATGGTGTCGGCCTTCGTCAGGTTGGACATCACGCCGGCGGATACGGCTTCCTGTCCGATGCTCAGATGAATGAAGCCAGGGACCTCGCCATCGGCGAAGAGTGTCGCCAGGCGCTCCTCGGTACGCCGGATCAGCAGCATGGACTTGTACAGCGCGGGCAAGTCGACGGCCTTGCCGGCCTGTGCCCGTCTCGATGTATTCATCGGCTTGGCGGACACGTGTGCCTCGGCTTTTTCCGTTGAATGCGCAGGTGTCTGGATGCCCCCGCCGGATCGGTCGTCGTCACGATGGGCGCGACAGAAACGCTGGCGGGACAAGTCGTCGGCCTGACTTCAGAACGAGCCGCCCTGCGCGGCTTGCCTTTGCATCGACGCGCCTGGGAATCGGAAATCGCGGACGCCCTCATGATCCAATTGTCCATCAGGCCAATCTCGATCGGTTGCCGGGTCTCCAGAGCATACACAAACTGATCGTGGATGCGACTCGTGAATCATTATTCATGGAGTTGACAGCGGCGCGGGCGCGGGCCTAACGTTCAGATATGGCGTCGCGACAAGACGACGCCCTGAGAGGAGCGCCCGCAACAATGCGCAACGCGACTCGGCGTGCCTATGTAAATCCGCGGCTAGAGTGCGCCTCTCGAACAGAAATCGAGGGATTGCAGCTGCGCCGTATCCAGCGGGTTGTTGCTCGAGCGTATGAGAAAAACCCGTTCTACAGAGCTCTGTACGACGGCGCGAAAGTATCTCCTGACGATATCAAGACGATAGATGATTTTCGCAAGAGAATCCCTCCGATCGACAAGCAGATTCTGCTTGCCGATCAGCGCGAGAATCCGCCGTTCGGCCTCCGGGCCCAGGGAGCGGGCGTGCGCCTGGGTTCAGTCTTCCATACAAGTGGTACGAGCGGTGCGGGGCAGGAATTTCACTGCCTTTCGGAGATCGACACGGAGTTCTGGTCCTCGGCGTTCTTCTATCAATGCGTGTGGGCGGGCATAGAGCCCGGGGATCGCGTCGTTCATTTCAACCGGGTGGCCATGGAGGCCGGCGGGAACTGGTTGAAGAATGCGAGTGAGCGCTTCGGGCTGGTGCAATTTCAGCTCGCTCCATACGACAATGCGCAGCGGCTGCGAACACTCGCCAGCGCATCGCCTCACCTGATCATGACGCAACCGAGCTATCTCACGCGGCTCAGCATCATGTGTCGCGAGGCCGGCATCGACCCCCGCCGTGCTTTTCCAGAACTGAAAGCGATCCTCATCGCAGGTGAAGCGCATAGCGGGCCGGCATGGGTCGGGCGCATGGAAGAGTTCTGGGGCGCCAGGCTCGGGGAATGGTATGGCAGCACCCAGGCTGGCGGAAGCCACATGTTCTCGTGCTCCGGGCTGCACTTCCAGGACGGTCGTCCCCGCATGCTCCACAATATCGAGCATCGCATTCACTTCGACATCCTGAAATTCGGCAGCGGACTTCCTGCGGAAGATGGCGAGGACGGGGAAGTCTTCCTCACGAATCTGTACAACGAAGACTTCCCGATCATTCGCTTCCGGACCTTCGATCGGGCCCGTTTTCGTCCTGCGAGCTATTGCGATTGCGGACGGCCGTTCCACGGCGTGGAGTGCGGCTCGATCGCGCGGGTCGACGACATGATCAAGATCCGCGGTCAGAACGTCTGGCCCGACGCCGTCGATTCCGTGATTTTCGAACATCCCGCATCGGAGGAGTACCAGGGACGCATCTGGATCGACCAAGATGGGCGCGAGCGGGTCGATGTGCGCATAGAGTTCCGCGGCGGCACGCTCTCCCCCGACGAGAGGCTGCTCGTGCTGCAGACGATGCGAGACAGCATCAAGGCGATGACCGACGTGTCCATGGACCTGTCGGATGCCGAGCAAGGCAGCCTCCCCAGGTTCGAACAGACCAAGGCCAGGAGATGGACCGATGACCGCGGCAGCTCTCGCGAAGCGGCCGCCAACGAACTGAAGGTCCAAAAGCGATGAGCCCGGACGAGTTCCAGACGGCGCGCGACATGCTCGAACTGGCGCGTCGCCTTGCGAGCAGTGAGACCTTGTCGACCCGGCGGGCCGGTGAGCGAACCACCGCGATCCTGGCCGATCTGCTCTACGAGCACGATCCATGGTCGGGCCTGCCGGATGTCGAGCCAGACGTGCGTAGCACTGGGCCACGTGAAGGCCATCCCATCAAAGACGGCGACCTGAGCGAGTAGCGGGAAAATGGACAGGCTGAAATCACTGTCGCGGAAGGTTGCCGTCGTCGGGGTCGGCACCAGCGCTTACGGGAAATTCCCCGACAAGGATGCCACGGCGCTGGGCGTCGATGCGTTCCTGGCAGCACTCGACGACAGTGGGGTGAGCAGGGATCAAATCGACGGCCTCGTCGTCCACAGGGCCCCACACATCCAGCGTATGAGTGAAATGCTGGGACTGAGGACCCGATACATGAGCCACCCTGCCGGATGGGGTGCTCAAAGCGGTGTCGAGGTCATTCAAGCGGTCGCGGCGCTGGAGGCTGGCCTCGCGAACTGCATTGCGCTGATCTACGCGGACGATGGCGGATCGCGCAACCACGTCTACGGTGGACCGAGCTTTCGCAAGGGCCCCATGCAGGACCCCTTCGAGCCGTGGGGTTACACGGCTGCGGTGACACGGCTTGCGATGCTGTACCGCAGATATTCCCATTTCTACGGCACGAAGCCTGAACAACTCGCGGAGATTGCGCTGACATTCAGGCATCATGCCAATTTGAATCCGGCCGCGATCATGCACAGCAAGACGATGACGCTGGACGATTATTGGGCCGCGCCCTGGATTGTGGAGCCGCTGAGGCGCAACGACTGCTGCCTGGTGAACGACGGGGCGGTCTGCCTGATTCTGACGCGCAAGGACCGCGCGGCCGATGCGAAGAAGAAGCCTGTCTACATCGCCGGATTTGGCGAGTTCGAGGACTTCGAGGAGCACGATCTCCTCTGGGGACCCGACTTCGGGTTCTCGGGGACGCAGCGGGCCGCGAAGCAGGCTTACGAGATGGCCGACGTCAGTCACGGAGACATCGATCTCCTGTGCGCCTACGATCATTTCGCGCCCACCATCTTCTTCCAGCTCGAAGGCCTGGGTTTCTGCAAGCAGGGCGAAGCGCCCGACTTCATCGCGGGCGGTCGTATTCGGGTGGGCGGCGATCTGCCCATCAATCCGCATGGCGGCCACCTGTCGGAGAGCTACCTGCTTGGCTGGACGCACCATGCGGAATGCATTCGTCAGCTCCGTGGAGAGTGCGGTGCGCGGCAGGTCAAAGACGCGGAAATCGCACAGTATTCCAACCCAGGTGTGCCCATGAGCACTATCATATACTCTGTGTGAGGGCGCCATGAACGATGTGAACGCAAGTCATTACAACCTGCCGCCGCCCCAGATCACCGATCAAAACAGACCCTTCTGGGACGGCGCGAAGCAGAACAGGCTGATGGTGCTTCGCTGCGAAGGTTGCGGTCGTCACCGTTTCCCGCCGGTGCCCTGCTGCAAGCGCTGCCTCAGCACGCACGCAAGTTGGACCGAGGTGCCCGGTCGCGGGACGCTTTGGTCTTGGGCAGTTATCCATCGCCCGTACTTTCCCGGCGCCCTCGTCCCTTACCAGGTCGCAATCGTCGAACTCGACGAGGGACCGCTGCTCGGCACCAACATCATCAATGCGCGGGACGAGAACATGAGGGTCGGGGCGCCCGTGAGGGTAGCCTTCAAGCAGATCGAGAATGACCTGACACTTCCCGTCTTTGAACTTGTCGACTGAGTTCGCTCTGCTGGCCTGCGCACAACGAACATCGGAGGGAGGAGACAAACTCATGTCGCGGAAAATCGTGTCGTTGCTGTCCATGCTCATGGCGACCGTTGCGATGACGGGCGTCGGACTTGCGCAGACGAAGGATAAGCCACTCGTCCTGAATTACGCCGATATCGAGCCTGCCGGGACCATCCGGACCCGGAACGTCGAGTGGTGGATCAATGAGATCGAGAAGCGGACGAACGGAGCCGTGAAGATCCGACCGTATTGGGCCGGCGCCCTGGTGGGCGGGAAGGACATTCCCATCGGTGTCGCCAAGGGCTATCCGGAGATGGGTTCGAACGTATACATCTACGACGCCTCGTTCGTGCCCGCGCTCGGCGTGTTCGATCTCCCCGTCGCGAAGACAAGCGTCGGCGCCATTCGTGCATTTGCCGACATGGTCCAGAACGACAAGACGCTTCGCGCGGAACTGCACAAGCGCAAGATGATCGGCCTCACCGTGTTCGGCCATCACGGTCCGAGCATGGCCGTGACGACCAAGCCGGTCGCCGGACCGGCCGACGTAAAGGGTCTGCGCCTGCGGTCGCCCGGCGGGCTGCGAGCCGACATCCTGCGCGCAATGGGCGCCGAGGTGGTGACCATGGGGGCCGCCGACGTCTACACCGCCCTTCAGAGGGGCACTGTTGATGGATTGAGCAGCTCGGTCAAGGACATCTACGAGTGGAAATGGACGGACTACGCCAAGTTCGGTTGGTCGCTCGGAATTCCGCTCGGGCCGCCGCTCATCTACGTGATCAACGAGGACGTTTGGAACGGCATTTCACCCGAGATGCAGAAGATCATCCTTCAAACGAGTGCTGAGTTCCTTGACAAGCAGATTGCCGACTATGAGGCCGGTCTCTCCGAATTCTTTGACAAGATGAAAGCCAATGGGGTCACGTTCAAAGAAATACCGCAAATAACAGCCGTGTCCCAGAAGGTGAGTGACGAGGGCGTGCAAATCTGGGTTACGCGCATGAAGGAGGCCGGAGTGCCTGGACAGGAACTGCTCGATGCGTTCCGCAAGACCCTGTCGAAGTACGAATGAAATCGACGAGGCAGGTGATGTTGAAGCTTGTTGAGAAACTGACGGACCTGAATGCCAGGTTCATGCTCGGGCTGAGCATCATCTGCCTCCTCCTTGCCATGGTTCTGGTCAGCGCGGACGCGATCTCACGGAAATTCGGCTACGCGTTACCGGGCGGAGTGCCCATTACAGAATTGTTCGTTGCAGGGCTGGTATTCGGCGGGATCGTTTACGCCCAAGCCAACGGCGTTCATCTGCATGTCGGTATTCTGGACGGGGTCCTTCCGAGGCGGGGCATCGTGCTGACGGATTACTTCGGATTGCTCGTTGGATTCGTCGCGATCGGCATCATCACTTGGTACGGCTTTGCTCAGGCATTCGACTCATGGCTCTCCCACGAGGCGTCCGACGATAAGATCAAGGTACCGTTCTGGCCGTCGCGCTTCGTGCTGGCGCTGGGCAGCCTGCTGCTGTGTCTACAGTTCGTGCTCGATGCAACGAGACTATACCTGACCGGGAAAATGCACCGGTCGCTGGGCAATGTGGATTCGGCCACATGAAAATCCTCGATGGGATTCGGGTGCTGGAACTCGGTGTTTTTGGCCAGGCCCCTCTCGCCGCGTCCATGCTCGGCGATTTGGGCGCCGATGTGATCAAGATCGAGCACCCGGTTACTGGAGACCTGGTCCGCGCGACTGCGAAGCAGTGGGGCAGCCAGCGGCAGATCGAGGTCGACGGAAAGCCGTTCCACCTCGACATCGACATGATGAACCGGAGCAAGAGGGGGATTACCCTCGATGTCGGTAAGCCCAAGGGGCAGGAAATTGCATTCCGGCTTCTGAAGACCTGCGACGTGTTCATCAGCAATCTCAGGCGGGCGTCCGTCGAGGACCGGTGGGGCTTCACCTACGAGCGGATGAAGCAGGTGAACCCCCGGATCATCAGGCTGCTTACCAATGGCGTGGGACGAGACGGTCCGGAGGCGGGGCTCCCTGCTTTCGACCCGGTCGGCATGGCTCGGTCCGGCTTCATGCTGGCTGCATCGCCGCCGGGCACCGAGCCGCGATACCCGATCGGCGCCTTCGCGGACATGCAGGCGGCCGAGATCAACGTTATTGCGGTCCTCGCCGCCCTCCTGGCGCGCGAGCGACATGGGTTTGGTCAGGATATCGCGACGTCGCAGTTCGGCAGTATGCTCTGGTTTCAGCAGCTCAACGTCTACACGACTCTTGTTACTGGTAAGCAGTACGTCAAGCTGCCTCGCTATGAGACCAATACCCCGATCAACCTGGAGTACCGCTGCGGCGACGGGAAATGGATATTCATTGGCGGCGCACAGCCACAGTACTGGGAACCGTTCTGCGGAGCGGTCGGCAGGCCCGACCTCATTTCGGATCCTCGTTTCCTGACGCCAAGTCTCCGGGCCGACAATGCGCGTGACCTGATTCTCCTCCTCGAGGCTTTGTTCCTGACCAAGGCCAGGGACCACTGGATCGACGCACTGAGCCGTGCGGATGTGGTCCATGCTCCGATCAACGAGATGCAGGAGGCCGTGCTCGATGAGCAGGCGCGGATCAACGGCTATATCGTCGATGTGGACCATCCCGTTCTTGGCCAGATCAAGGGGAATGGCTTCCCGATCCAATTCAGTGAAACGCCGTTCGAACTGAAGCGCGTGGCGCCTCAGAAGGGGCAACACACCGACGAAGTCTTGCGGGAGATCGGGTATTCCGAGGACGAGATCAAGGCGCTGCGCGTGGACGGAATCATCTAACCGATCGCCGAGGGGTCATTCGATGGCAGCGAAGAAAGTGCTCGTGGTCGGCGGTACCGGGGTGACCGGCCCCTTTGTGGTGAATGGCCTCATTCACCGCGGCCACCACGTCACGATCTTCCACAGCGGAAGACATGAGGTGGAGTTCGACGAACCGGTCGAACACATCCACGGCGACGCTCATTTTCCCGAGACGATCGCGGCGGCGCTCGGCAACCGTGAATTCGACGTGACCTTCGCCTTGTACGGCAGGCTGCGGTACGTCGCGGACCACATGGCTGGTCGGACGGGCCAGTTCATCTCCAGCGGCGGCGTGTTCTATCGGGGATGGAGCAGGCGAGACGCCGCCGTGAGGGGCGAGGATGACGTGGTCTACTCGACGCTGGCGATGCCGGCCAACGAGGACCACCCGCTGGCCTCCGAGTCCGCGGCGAGCTTTCTGCGCAAGGCGGTCGCCACCGAGCAGCACGTCCGGGAACTACATGATCGGGGAGCGTTCTCCCTGAGTCATTTTCGACTGCCGCGCATCTATGGTCCGCGGGCTTTGGCTGGCGTCGAGTGGGCCATCATACGTCGGCTCATCGACAAGCGCAGGCGCATCATTCTCCCCGACGGCGGGATGATCGCGGAGACGCGGGCCTATGCGGCGAATGCCGCCCACATGATGCTGCTCGCCCTCGACCATCCACGCGAGGCCGCAGGGCAGGTCTTCAATGCGGCGGACGAAAGGACGACGACGATGAGGGAGTGGGTGATGACGATCGCCGCTGCCCTGGGTGTGCGCGATGTCGATCTCGTCTCCGTGCCCTATCAACTTGCTTTCCCCAGCTTTCCCTATGCCCGCGACCCCTTCGTGGCCGGTCACCGCATGCTGGACATCTCGAAGGCGAAGCGCCTGCTGGCTTACCAGGACCTTGTTCCGTTCGAGGAGGCGATTGCCCGCACGGTCGCCTGGTACCGCGATCATCCCCCGGATCCCGGAGGCGAGATCGAGAGGCAACTGGGCGATCCATTCGACTACGGGGCAGAGGACGCCCTGCTGGACCGCATGGACGAACTCGCCCGATCGATCGCGGCAATCCCGCGGCAAGCCTACTCCTTCGTCCATCCCTATCGACACCCCAAGGCGCCTGAGCCAGCGGTTCCGCACTGAGCGAAGTTCGACGCGGCTTGCAGAAAGGAACTGCCCTTGTTTTCGGATCCCCTGGTGATTTCGGCTCTGGGCACCGTCTTGATGTTGCTGCTCCTCGTTGCTCGAGTGCCCATCGCTCACGCGATGTCAATCGTCGGCATCGGGGGCATCTACCTTATTGGGGGCGGCAGGGCAGTCGACAGCCTGATGCGAACGATCCCGTATTCGTCGATCATCGCTTACGGACTGATCGTGCTGCCGTTGTTCCTCGCCATGAGCGAGTTTGCCGCGGCGAGCGGTGTGTCGAAAATGTTCTATGCGTTTCGGAGATGGTTTGGCTGGCTCCCGGGCGGAGAAGCGGTTGCGAGCATATTGGGCGCGGGCGTCTTCGCCGCGATTTGTGGTTCCAGCACCGCCACTGCTGCCGCTGTCGGCAAGATCGCAATCCCCGAAATGCGTGAGAGTGGCTATAGTTGGAAACTTGCAATAGGCAGCGTGACCACCGCAGGCACACTCGGAATTCTCATCCCGCCCAGTGCCATGTTCATCGTGTATGGCATGTTGACCCAGGTGCCGATCGCCCACTTGTTCATCGCCGGGATCATCCCAGGAATTGCGGCAGCCGCACTTTACGCGGCGGTTGCCGTGGGCTGGGCGATCTTGCGTCCGCAGGATGCGCCCCGAAGCGTGGTCCGGTCTTCCTGGTTGGAGCGCTTCGAAAGCCTCAAGCTTTTGGCCCGTCCTGGCATCCTTATCTTCGTCGTTCTCGGCGGAATCTACAGCGGACTGACAACCACTACGGAGGCCGCTGGCCTCGGTGCGCTTGTCGCGTTCCTCATGGTGCTCACTACTCCCGGCGCGACGTTCAGGACGGTAACGCGTTCGATGGGCGCAGCGGTCAGCATCAGCGCGATCATTATGCTTGTGGTGCTCGGCGCAACGATTTTCAGCAAGTTCATCACGATGGGCGGGCTCCCCTTCTTGCTTGTAGACTTCTTCAAGGGGCTTGGGCTTTCTTCGAACGTGATTGTCCTTATGCTCATTTTTGTCGTAATCGTGATGGGTTGCTTTCTCGAGTCGAATGCGATCCTTTTCCTGACTCTGCCGTTCCTGACCCCCGTCCTGACCGCCCTGAATATTGACCTCGTATGGTTCGGCGTACTGATGTGCATTGCGATCGAGATCGGTCTCATTACTCCTCCAGTTGGCTTCAACGTTTATGTCATGAAGGGCATTTTCAAGGAGGTATCACTCGGCGAGATTTTTGCCGGATCGTCCATTTTCCTGATCGGCGCCTTCGCCATCATGGCGCTGGTTTTCCTGTACCCTCCGGTGGCCACTGCTCTTCCCGAAGCATTCAAGGCCCAATGATCGGTCTCCACTGGAGTCGCCGGGCAGTTCGGTGCCGCATTGAAGCTTGGACACGACCGACGCGCAGGCATCAATGATGAGAAATGTAGTTGCGAACCGGAAAAAGCTCTCGCGCATGTCGAGGGCCGAGAGGCAGGAGGACACCCGGCGAAAGCTTCTCGCCGCGGCGGCCGAGGCGGTTGGCGAATTTGGCTATTCCGGCGCGTCGGTGGGCAAGATCACCGCAATGGCCGGCGTTGCCCAAGGAACCTTTTATAACTATTTCGAGTCTCAGGAGGATTTGTTCAACCAGCTGCTTCCCTCGATGGGTAATGAACTGATCGAGTTCATTCGCGAACGGGTTTCCCCCGAGAGTGAGAGTCTCAAGCGGGAGGAACTCGGCTTTCGGGCGTTTTTCGCCTTTCTGGAGTCAAAACCCGCCTTCTACCGCGTGCTAAACGATGCGGAGGCCTTCGCGCCCAAGGCATACCGAGACCATATGGCCAACATGGCCAGAGGGTACACGCGCGCGCTGGAAAAGGCCGCGCAGAAGGGGGAACTGAGGGGCTTCGAACCGCACGAACTGGAAGTTCTGGTCTACATTCTTCTGTCTGCCAGAAACTACCTCAGCTACCGCTTCTGCTTTCGGAGTGCCAAGCCGGCGCGCCTACCGGGGTGGGTGGTTGACGTCTACATGAAGTTTGTGACTGGCGGCTTCCATGGCGGTGGACTGTCGCCGCCGCGGCTTCGGACAGCGCAAGCGCGCCGCAGCCGCAATTCGTCTCCAGAACATGTGGTTTTGGATCAAAGCCAAAACTCGGCAAGGCTGACGACGCAACTCGGTCAGCGCAACATCGAGCCGACCGCGTGGCGGGCGGCAATCGCCTCTCTCGCCGATGCTGCTGTCAGTACGGTGGTGAAAGGTGCCGGGCTCGACGAAAGTACAGTGGCCGGGATCTCCATCGATTTCCAACCGGTTCCCCCGCAATCGACATTGATGGCGCAGGCAATGCTGACCGTCGCGACAGGAAGTACAGGCTATGTCTCGGTCAGCATTTTTGATATCACCGAAACCATCCTGATCGCGCAGGCGCAGGTAAGAATAGTGGGTTGAACTGCTGGCGCGTTGGATTGACCAGTGCTGGACGGCGTAGCAGGCCGTTGAGGCAGTGGTGTTTTCGTCGGCTTCGTGGCCGACGTCGCCATGCTTGTCTGGTGCCCGTGGCGTTGCCCTCTGAAATGACCCCGCTCAGAACCTAGGATTCGTCGACAGGGGACGGAGGATGAGCAAGAGCGGGTTCACTGAGGATCAGATCGGGATCCTTGAGGAGCACCGGGCGGCGGTTACGATTGGAGACATCTGCCGCAGGCACGGGATCAGCAATTCGAAGTCCTGCACGTGGGAGGACTGGGATGAGTGTCAGACGGGCGAGGACACGGAGACCTGTTGCGCGCGCGCTGCTACTTGGAGCGTGCCTGAGCGCAGCGGCGGGCGTGGGCGGCTGCGCGGCGCCCGTCCAGCCTACTCCCGGCGCCGCCCAGGACGGGCGGCCGTACTACGGCTACGGGGGAACCTCGTTCGGCAGTGGGCGCTGACCTGCGGCGGGCAAGGCCGGGATTGCGTCGGCCAGGAAAACGAAGCCAAAGTCGGCAGCCCGCTCTGCCTCATCGCGTCGCCGCGCCGCCATGCCGGTGGGCGGCGGCGGCCCTCCTACAGCAGCGCCTCGCCGCGCAGCATCGGGACGCAGTTGCCGGCGACGCGGGAGCGGACGCCGTCCTCCGCGCGCCGCGACGTGACGTGGAGCAGGCTCGGCCGGCCCATCTCGACGCCCTGCGTCACGGTCAGTCGCGCCTCATCGCCGCCGTCGAGCGACAGCAGCAGCGCGCCGAGCGCGGCGCTGGCGCTGCCGGTGGCGGGGTCCTCCCAGGTGCCGGCCAGCGGCGCGAACATGCGCGCCCGCACCGCGCTCCCCGAACGCGTGTAGAGGAACAGCGACAGGCGGCCGGCGAGCGTGGGATGAAGCCCGGCGAGCTTGCGGTACGTCGCGAGATCGGGCGTGGCCCGCGCCAGGGCCTCGGGCTCGACCTGCGCCAGCACGAACGTGACCCCGACCGAGGCCTGCACCGGGGCGTGCGCCGTCGTGACGACATCCCCGGCGGCCAGCCCGACGCAGGCGGCGATGGCGTCGGCCGGCAGCTCCAGGCCGAGCGACAGAGGCTGGGGCGCGGCGATCTCCGCGCCGGTCACCGCGCCCGCCGCGTCGCGCCGCACGGCGATCTCGACCAGCCCGGCCTTCTGCTCGAAGCGCAGCACGCCGTCGCGGTTGCGCCCATGGCGGGCCAGCACGAAGGCCGTGCCGACATTGGGATGCCCGGCGAACGGCATCTCCGCCGTGCGATGGAAGATGCGGACCCTGGCGTCGTGGGCGGGGTCCTCTGGCGGCAGCACGAAGGTCGTCTCGCTGTAGTTCATCTCCGCCGCCAGCGCCTGCATTTGGGTGTCGCTCAGCCCACGCGCGTCGGTGAACACGGCGAGCGGATTGCCGCCGAAGGGCTGATCGGTGAAGACGTCGACCGTCTCGTAGGGAATGCGCGGCATGGCAGGCTCCGGCTGGGTATCGGGGTCAGCACGTTGTGCCAGCGCCGCGCCCGGAATGCCAATGAGAGGATGGAATGCGACCGATCGCCGCCACGGATGGTTGCGTCATCCGGCGAGGCGAAGAGCGGGAAAGGACAGGCTCAAGCGGCAGGGAGGCCCACGCCGAGGGCGCGTTCCGCGCCGGCCGCCCCGGGCCTGGCGCGCGGCGCCGGAGGTCGCGTCAGCGCCACGGCGACTTTCGCGGCCACTTCGTCGAGCGTCGCTGTGAGCCTGTTCGGGGGTGAAGCTGTCGCCACCCGTTCCGGTCCGTAGCGCGTGACGAGATATTCCCGGCTCTGGCTCAGCGTCGCGAGGTGGGCGGCGGTGCGCTCGCGCAGCTTGAGCCCGGCTTCGGCGGCCAGCGTCGTGCGCGCGCCCAGATCGTGCTGCAGCCCCCGCAGCCGCGCGGGACTGTGGCCGTGGCGCAGGAGAAAGACGTTGAGATAAAGTTCGAGAGCATGAATGGCGGCGAAGCGGAACGGGGCGCGGGTCAAGGGGCGTCCGCGACAACCCTGTTGCTGCAAGAGTTGGGCCGCCTCGCGGTAAAGTTCGGCGAGAGCGAACAACTCCTCGACTGTCGCCAGTTCTCCGGGAAAGTGTTTCGCCTCCAGGGTCATGCCCTCGACGCTAGGGACGGGCGGCCAAGACTTCGTTAAATCAAGGGTTCAGAATCGTACGATGAGCCTTAGGCACGTCGGCAGCTTCTGCTTTGCGCAACGCCTCGCGTTCGTAACGTTAAAAATGCGTTTCGCTGGTCGAGACGATGCATTTCGTTAAATTGATGTCTCAACGGGCTGCGGCCCTTCGGATGGGGAGACGTCGATGTCGGTCCAGAGCTTCGCCAGTGTGTCGTCCCTGCCGGGCCGGGCGATGTTCGCGACGCCCCGCTCTGTCCGCCCGCGCGCCGAGCGCCCCTCTCGCGGAACGTTGCAGCGCGCGTTGCTGACCTGGCGCCTGTGGACGCCGGCCGAGCGCGCGGCGGCCGTCGCGTCCTGCGTGCTGACGCTCGCCGCCGCCGCGATCTGGGCGCACGTCATCGCCAGCTGACGTGCAGCCGGGTCATCCCAGCCGGGTCCAGTCGACGCCGTCCATCACGTAGGGCGCGAACAGGTAATCCCGGATGCGCGCGACGGCGTCGCCGCGCCACTCCAGCAGGACGAAATGCGCCGGAGGGTCGGCGGGGCGGGCCTCGTCGAAGACGAGCATCGCCGGGCGTCCCTCCACCGCGCCGAAGGCGAAGCGCCACTGCGTGGCCTCCGCATAGCGCGTGAAGTAGGGGGCGACGCGGTCGCGTCCGTGCAGATCGAGCCGGTTGACGAGATCGAGCCGGACATCCTCCGCCAGCATCGCCCGGATGCGGTCGAAGTCTCCGCTGCGGAACGAGCCGACATAGGCCAGCATCCGCGCGCGGTCCTCGTCGGACAGCAGCGGCAGTCGCAGGTCGCCCTCGTGCCGGCGGGCCAGCTCCCGCAGCCGAAGGCGGCCGCGCTGCAAGGCCGACTTCGCCGCCGGGACGGTGCAGCCGGCCACCTCGGCGATCTCCTCGACGGAGTGGCCGAGAACGTCCTTCAGCACCACGGCGCAGCGCTGCAGGACGGGAAGCTCCAGGAACAGGCGAAACCCCAGGCTGGCTTCCCCCGGCCGGGCCTCGCCAGCGGGCCCCGGGAGGTCGCCCTCCAGCGGCGAGAGCGGATGGCGCGCCCGCGCCCGCAGCAGGTCGAGGCAGCGATTGTGCGCCGCCCGGAACAGCCAGCCCTCCAGGTTGTCGATCGTCTCGCCGCGCGTCGCGGCCTCGAGCGCGCGCAGGAGCACGTCCTGCACCATGTCCTCGCCCTCGATGGAGGAGCCGACCATGCGCGCGCAATAGCGATGAAGCCTCGGCCGCAGTTCCGCGCAGCGCTCCCGAATATCCGCATTGTCCGCCATGCCGGCCTCCCCGTCGCGCCCGATCAGCGGCGATGCGCCATCACGACCGTGCCGGTCGTCGAGGCCATGGTGGCGAGCGCCGCGATTTTCGGGAAATAGGCGCGCATGCGCGGGTCGGCCCGCATCCCTTCGACGTCGCCCGGGGTCTCCCATTGCGAATGGATCACGACCTGCTTTCCGTCGGTGCTGGCGATCAGGCTCGTCGCGATCCAGCCGGGGAGGGTGCGGATGACGGTCTCGGTGTTCTCCCGCAGCAGATCAACCAGTTGCCGCTGCTTGTCGGGGTCGACCGAGAGGACGTTGATGAGCGTGACGGGCGCGCCGGTGCCGGTTTCCATGGGGATGCTCCTGTGGGATCGAAGCGGGGGCAAAACGCGCCCCGCCATCCCAAGACGTTCCGCATCGCCAAAACGGATCGCGGGATCGAGGATTTTTTCAAAGGCACGGGCCACGGGTCCGGACCGGCTGGCGCGCGCCGGCCTTTTTGCTCGCCTGCGCCCGGGCTGCGCTCAGACCGGGTAGGCCGACGGATTGCGCGCATAGGCCTCCGCGCAAAGCGGAGAACAGAACCAGAGTCCCTTGTCGGCCCTTTTGTACGCCGACAGCGGCGCGTGCATCTTGCAGACCGGATCGATCCAGCGGGGATCGGCGGCTCGCGCGAGCTCGATGGAGAAGACGCCGATCGGGCTGGACAGCGAGCGCAACTGGTGCGGCCCACGGTCTTCCACTGCGACGCCAGCGGCCTTCGCCGCGGCCGCGAAGGCTTCGCTGGCCAGCAGGTCGCCGGGACCCGCCAGCGCGGTCAGCCTCGCCGCCGTGTTGACGGTCGCGCCGAAGACATCGGAGCCCCGCCGGAGGACGGACCCGGAGTGAACGCCGGTCCTGGTCAGCGGGATTCGCGGCTCCTCCCGGCAGCGGCCGAGCAGGGTTCCCAGCGTCGACAGGGCGGCCTCGCAATCGTCGAAGGCCAGCATGACTTCGTCGCCGATCCATTTGAGAGGCGCGGTGCTCCCCAGGCTCTCGTGAACGATGGCCTCGAATACCGAGAGCATGGCGAGGGCGGTCTCGTCACCGTAGACGTCCGTCGCCGCGCTGAACCCGGCGATGTCGATGAAGGCGATCACGGCGTCCGAACGCGTGCCATCCATGGTTCCGCTTCCTCTTCATCTCGTCTCGCGTGGCCCCTTCGCACGTCGCCCGGAGCGGAGGAAGCGCCCGGCCGACCGCCGGGACGACACGCCATCGGTCATGGCCGAGCCGTCGACGCCGGAACTCACCGATCCACAGACCGATCCCTGGTCGCCCATAATGGGCTTGAAGGTGATCCTTTCCTGACCGAGGCTGCTGGTCGCGCCTTCGTCGACGCGGAACAGCGACGAGCGCTCTCGGGCATCGCGCCGGTGAGAAGGCTAGCGGCGGCGAAGCGCTCCGGCAAGGAACAGCCTTCCGACCGGCGAGCGCTCGCACGACATCCCCCGGAGCCCACATGACCGACGCACTCACCCCCTCCGCCCGCATCGACGCCATCGTCACCGGCCTTTCCGACTGGCGAGGCGGGGTGCTGGCGCGCATGCGCGCCCTGATCCACGAGGCCGATCCGCAGGTCGTGGAGGCCGTGAAATGGGTGAAGCCCACCAACCCCTCGGGCGTGCCCACGTGGGAGCACGCGGGGATCCTGTGCACCGGGGAGGTGTACAAGGCCACCGTGAAGCTCACCTTCGCCCGGGGGGCCGCCTTGCCGGACCCGGCGGGCCTGTTCAACGCCGGCTTCGGCGGCGGCACGCGACGCGCCATCGACATCCGAGAAGGCGCGACAGTGGACGAGGACGCCTTCAAGGCCCTGATCGCGGAAGCAGTGGCGCTGAACCTGGGCCACAGGGGCGGATCGTGAGGGCTCGGCTCGCGTGAAAGCCTGCCTCGGGGGGACGCCCACTCCGAACCCCGTTTCCGGCAAGCGATGCCGCCCACCATCGCTTAGGCGTCCTCGGCGGCCCTGATCTGATCGGTGGTCACGCTCAGGCGCTCGGCCAGGATGCGGGCGATGTTCTTGAAGAACAGCGTCGCGAGCAGGGGATCCTCCCGTCCGAGGGCGTCGAAATCGGCCTGCGACAGGGCGAAACAGCTTAATGGGCCCTCGGCGACGATGGACGCGGTGCGGCGCGCGCCGCGAAGGAACGCCATCTCACCGACCGCCGTCCCCGCCCCGTAACTGCCGACCCTGATGGCCTTTCCCTGCGAACCGACATTGATCCAGATGCCGACCGAACCTTCGACGATGATCCATATGGCGTCGCCGTCGTCGCCTTCGCGACACAGGAGGTCGCCGCCGGCGAGGCTCAAGGCGCTCAGTCGCCGCCCGAACTTCTCGTTCTGTTCCGCGCTGAAGCCGCGTGTCACTTCCAGCTCGCCGAGCGTGGCCCCGAGACTGGGATGGGTCCTGTCGTCCAGGCGGCCCAGGATGCGCTCCTCGCAGGCCTCCAGCGCCGCGTCGCGATCGACGAAGAAGAGCTGATCGTTCGTCGGGTCGTAGCTCTTCAGCTCCTCCAGGGCGAATGCCAGGCCGACGGGCACGCCGCAAACCGAAACCGAGCGCGCGGTGGATCGCCAGCGGCGAACGATGGCGCCGAAGGTCGCGATGGCGGACGCGTCGATGGAGGTGACCCGGCGAAGGTCCAGAACGAGATTCTTCGTTCGTGAATCGACGCGGAGGGTGTCGCGGCTCAGTTCGGCGACGTTGCCGAAAAAGACGGGGCCCTGGAGCGCCAGAACCAGCGTCTCCTTCGCGTGCTCGCGCAAGTAGGAGACGTCGCGCATCGACCGCGTCTTCTTCGAGCGCGCCACGTCGCCCCAGTGCCGCGAGCGGATCAGCAGGCTGGCCGAATCCGCGATGAAGATCCAGCATGCCGCCATCATGCCCAGCGCCGCGCCCAGCACGACGTAGCCGGAGGCTGTCACGACCATGACGATCGCGATCACGGCGATGCTGCGCTTGGCGATGTGGCGGGACGCGTCGTCCGGCGAGCGGGCCATCCGGATGACCTGACGGACGCTCCAGCTGTCGAAGATGCCGATGCCGATCAGCACGAGCTGCCCGCTGACCACGACGAAGGGAACATAATTCAGCAGTCCGATCCCGACCGTGGCGACGAGGATCATCGCTCCGGCGCGAACGAGGTCGCTTGCCGGGCCGAGCCCCCCGGACCGCCACATCGCGGCGGTCTGGGACATGCTGCCGCTGGAGGGGACGCCCATGGGCGAGGCCAGCATGTTGGTCAGGCCGAGCCACATCAGCAGCCGGTACTTGTCGACCCGGTGGTGGGACGCGTTCTCGACCATCCGGGCCGTCATGCTCGTCTCGACAATGCCGATGGCGGCGACGGTCAGCGCGCCCAGCACGAGGTCTACGAACACCGCGCTCGGCAAGCCCGTGAGCGCCACCAGCAGCTCGGAGGGTCCGGTCAGGACGGCGTCCAGAGGGCCTTCCGCCACCGACAGGCGAGGTCCCAGCCAGTGCTCCGGCACCACGGTGAGCGCGGCGTAGTAGAGAGCGATGCCGGCGGCGAAGTTCACCGCCGCCGCGGGCAGGCGCGGGGCCAGGCGCGGCAGCAGCAGCCCGATCTTGACGAACACGACGAGGAAGACGAGCGGCGCCCACGCGGCCAGTTCCGCCGGCGGCCGGGTCACGAGATCGCCGAGGGACGAGCGGTTGAGGACGAACAGCACCTGCGAGCTGATCGTGAGGAACGCCACGCCGTTGAGAAACCCGGCGACCACGGGGTACGGCGTGAACTCGATGATGCTGCCCGCCTTCAGCATCGCAAGGCCGAGCTGGGCGAGGCCGGTGAACAGCACGCCGGCGGTCATCAGGGCGATCATTCGGAGCGGGTCGTTGGCGAGGGCCGGATGGGACGCCAGCGACGAGATCAGGATGGCCTGGGTGACGCAAACCGTCGAGACCGGCCCCGCGACGGCGCTCGCGCGAAACACGGCCGCGGAAAGCAGGGCCGAGATGGCGCCGGCCAGCAGGCCGAACACGGCTCCCGCGAACAGGTAGGACGATCCGAGCGCGGAAAAGCTGAGCACGCCCGCGGCGAGCGCCGCTGGAATGCTGACAGTCGCGACGGAGATGCCCGCCGCGAATTCCTGGTACCAGGGCCGACCCGGCAGTTCGGTTTCTACCTGATCGACCACGCCTACAACCAATGCTCGGGTAAGTTGCAGAACTGTGCAGGCCCGGCCGCATTTGTCAAAGAGGCGCGACGAGTTTCCGCCGCCGAAGCAGCCTTATCCCTGGCCGGCATTCGCGCCGTCCGCGCCGGCCTGGGCCGTCGGCCAGAAATGGCAGGAGACGTGGTGGCCCGGGCCCACCTCGTGCCAGCGCGGGCGACCGGTGGCGCGGTGGTCCTCGCCGAAGCAGCAGGGGGACAGGTCGGCCTCGTGCCGGGGGATGTGGGGCTCGGGTGCGACGCGGGCCAGGCGCGCGCGCTGGAGCGCGGGATCGGGAATCGGCACGGCGTCGAGCAGGCTCTGCGTGTAAGGGTGGACGGGCGTTTCGTAGATGCGGTCGGCGTCGCCCAGCTCGACGATCCGCCCGCCGAACATCACGGCGAGCCGGTGCGCGAGGGAGCGCACGATGGCGAGGTCGTGGGCGATGAACAGGTAGGACAAGCCGAGCTTGTCCTGCAGCTCCGACAGAAGCTGCACGATTTGCGCCTGGGTCCGCACGTCGAGCGCCGAGACGGGTTCGTCGCACACCACGAGGTCGGGGTTCACCGCCAGCGCGCGGGCGATCACGATGCGCTGGCGCTGGCCGCCGGAGAACTCGTGCGGATAGCGGTCCACGACCTTGGGGTCGAGGTGGACCAGGGACAACAGTTCCGCCACGCGCTCGGCGCGTCGGTTCGGCGGCACGGCGCGGTGGACGGCGAGCGGCTCGCTGAGGATCTGCCCGACCGTCATGCGCGGGTGCAGGCTGGTATAGGGGTTCTGAAGCACGAACTGCATGTGCCGGCGCATGGCGCGCAGGTCGCCCGAGGCCATGTCGGTCAACTCGCGCCCGAGCAGCCGCACCGACCCCGCGCTCGGCCGCTGCAATTGCAGCACGGCGCGGCCGGTCGTCGTCTTGCCCGACCCGGATTCGCCCACCAGCCCGAGCGTTTCGCCGCGGCGCAAATCGAAGGAGACGCCCTCGACGGCGCGCACGGCCGGCCGCCCGCGCCGCGGCGGGAAGGTGACGCGGAGGTCGCGCACGCTGAGCAGGGGCTCCTCGATCATGAGCTCCGCCTCGCCGTCTCGATGCGCGGGATCGCCGCCAGCAGCGCGCGCGTGTAGGGGTGCTGCGGATCCCGGAAGATCGCGTCGACCGCCCCGCGTTCGACGATCTCGCCCCGGTGCATCACGAAGACCTGCTCCACCATGCCGGCGATCACGCCGAAATCGTGCGTGATCAGCATCAGCGCCATCCCCAGCTCGTGCCGCAGCCGCAGCAGCAGCCGCAGGATCTGCGCCTGCACGGTCACGTCGAGCGCGGTGGTCGGCTCGTCGGCGATCAGCAGGTCGGGTTCGCACGACACCGCCATGGCGATCATGACGCGCTGGCGCATGCCACCCGAGAACTGGTGCGGATAGTCGTCGGCGCGCGAAGCGGGGTCGCGGATGCCCACCAGCCCGAGCAGGTCGACGGTGCGCCGCCGGGCCGCGCGGCGCGACAAGTTCTGGTGATGGCGCAGCATGTCGTCGATCTGCTGGCCCACGGTCATCACCGGGTTGAGCGAGGCCATCGGGTCCTGGAACACCATGGCGATGCGCCGTCCGCGCACCTGCTCCATCTCTCGCGCGGGAAGCTGCAGCAGGTCGCGCCCGCGATAGGCCACGCGCCCGCCCAGCGTCACCGAGGCCCCTTCCGGCGCCAGCCGCAGGATGGCGCGCGCCGTCACGCTCTTGCCGCAGCCGGACTCGCCGACGAAGCCGACGGCCTCGCCCGGGGCGACGTCGAACGAGATTCCCTTGACCACCGGCGCGGCCGCGCCGGCGCGGCCGAAGGCGGCCGTCAGGTCGCGCACCTGCAGGAGCGGGCCGGCGTCGCTCATCACCGGCTCCCCACGTCGAGGGCTTCGCGCAGCCCGTTGGCGAGCACGATGAAGGTCAGCGAGGCGAACACAATGGCGATGGCGGGGCCGATCACGGTGAGCGGCGCGAGTTCCATGAACTGGCGCGCCTCCGCCAGCATGCTGCCCCAGTTGGGATCGGGCGGCGGCGGCCCGAGCCCCAGGAAGGAGAGCGCCGTGACGGTGAAGATGGTGTTGGCCAGCGTCAGGCTGGTCTGCACGATGATCGGCGACACCACCAGCGGCAGCACGTGGCGCGTCGCGATGTCGAACTCGCGCACGCCGACGCTGCGCGCCGCCTCCACGTGGTCCCACCGCTTCACGCTGAGCACCGGGGCGCGCACCACGCGCGCCAGCGTCGGCGTGTAGACGATCGCGATGGTGAGGATGAGATTGGGCACGGTCGGCCCCAGCGCCGCGACCACGGCGATGGCGAGCAGGAAGACCGGGAAGGCGAAGATGACGTCGAGCAGGCGCATGACGACGAGGTCGACGCGCCCGCCCAGATAACCCGAGGCGAGGCCCAGCACGAGGCCGGCGCACAGCGCCAGCGCCACCGAGGCGAAGGTGATGAGCAGCGTGCTGCGTCCGCCCACGATGAGGCGGCTCAGCAGGTCGCGTCCGATCGAGTCGGTGCCGAGCCAGTGCTGCGCCGTCGGCCCGGCCAGGGAGTCGGGGGTCGTCCGCGACGGGCTGTAGGGCGCGAGCGACGGCCCCAGCACCATGACGGCCACGAGCACGGCGAGCATGACGAGCCCGATCGTCAGCAGCAGGCGTCCACGCGCGCCGGGCCGGGGCGCGGCGTCATTCATAGGACACCCTGGCGTCGACCCGCGCGTAGGCGATGTCGACGGCGACGTTCATCAGCAGCACGACGGTGGCGGCGACCAGCACGATGGCCTGGATGGCCGGGTAGTCGCGCGTGGTGACGGAGTCGAACAAATATTGCCCCATGCCGGGGATGGTGAAGATGGTCTCGATCAGGATGCTGCCGCCCAGCAGCGCGGCGAGCTGCAGGCCGGCGACGGTGATGACCGGCGTCAGCGCGTTGCGCACGAGGTAGTGGAGCAGGATGGCGCGGCGCGGCAGGCCCTTGGCGCGCGCCACCATCACATAGTCCTGGCTGGAGACCTCCAGCACGGCGGCGCGCGTGTTCTCCGAGATCGTCACCGACACCGTGAGCCCGAGCGACAGGGCGGGCAGCAGCAGGCTGGTGAGGTTGGCGAGCGGATCCTGCATAAAGGGCGTGTAGTTGAAGATGCCGACGCTGGGGAAATACAGCCCGAACAGCAGCACGATCAGCGTGGCGACGACGAAGTTGGGCACGGCCAGCAGCAGGCTGTTGAGGCCGCGGACCAGCCAGTCCGCGCTGCCGCGCAGGCGCGCGGAAGCCAGCCCCGTGGCCGACCCGAGCACGAACGCGATGACGCCGGCCATCGCCGTGAGCTGCGCGGTGACGAGGAAACGCGGCAGCAGATCGGCGGCGACCGGCCGTTTGGTGACGAAGGAGCGCCCGAGATCGCCGACGAGCGCGCCGGACAGCCAGGCGAGGTACTGCTCCCACAGCGGGCGGTCGATGCCGAGCTGGCGGCGGATGGTGTCGAGCGCCTCCGCCGAGATCGACGTCGTGCCGGCCGCGGCCTGCGCGAAGTCGCCCGGCAGGGCGCGCATGAGCATGAACGCCACGACCGACACGCCGAGCAGGATCGGAATGGTCAGGGCGAGGCGCAGCAGCACCATCCGCCCCATCGTCCCGGCCCCCATGCTAGCGCCCCCGCCGCCCGCCTTCGCTCACTTGTCGATCCAGGTGGTGCGCACGAAGGAGCGGATGTTGGAGGCGAGCGGCACGTAGCCCTTCACGTAGCTCCACCACGCCTCCCAGCGCAGGGGATACTGGTAGATGTCGAGCACGTAGGCCTGGTCGCAGATGCGCCGCTGGATCTGCTGGTAGGCGGCGGCCCGCTTGGCCGGATCGAGGATGGCGCGCGCGCCCACGATCATGGCGTCGAGCTCGGCGTCGTTCATGCCCATCGACTTGCCATAGGCGTTGCTCGAGAGCAGGCGCGAGACGATGGCGTCCGGGTCCGGGCTCCACGACAGCGCCACCGAGAGCAGCGTCGGATACTCTCCCTTCACCCACATCGCGAGCAGGGGCGCGGTCTCCATCGGCTTGATCGCGACCTTGATGCCGGCCTCCGCCCATTGCTGCTGCAGGATCTGGGCGCAGCTGACGTCGAGCGGGTTGGCGGCGACCACGATGTACTCGCCGAGGTCGATGCCGTTGGGATAGCCGGCCTCCGCCAGCAGCGCCTTCGCGCCGGCCGGATCGGTCTTGTAGTAGGGCATATCGCCGACGCCGTCATACCCGCCGACATGGCTCTCCGGGATCATCGCGGCGACCTTGCCCGATCCGCCGAGCACCGTCTGGAGGCAGGCCTGCCGGTTGGCGGCGAGGCTGAGCGCGCGGCGCACGCGCACGTCGTTCAGCGGCTTGTCCTTCATGTTCATCCACACCGGGAAGGTGCGGGTCGTCTTGCCCGGCGCGGAGACGAGATCGGGCGAGGTACGCACGATCTGCGCCGACACGCGCGGGTCCTTGAACCACGTCATGTCGATGGCCTTGGATCGCAGGGCCGTCGTCAGCGAGGCCTGGTCCTTGAAGAACCGGAAGGCGACCGACTCCAGGTAGGGCTGGCCGGATTCGTAGTAGTTCGGATTGGCCTTCAGCAGGAATTGCTGGTTCGGCTCGTAGGATTCGAACACGAACGGCCCGGTGCCGACCGGCTTGGTGGCGAGATCGCCGACGCCGCGCGGGGTGATGCAGCCGATCGGGTTCGTCGCCAGGAAGCTGAGGAAGGTCGCGCTCGGCGCGCTCAGCTCGAACCTGACGGTGAGCGGGTCCACCACCGTCACGGATTTGATGTTCGAGAACAGCGTGGCGTTGGGGCTGGCCGAGGCGGGGTCCTTGATGCGGTCGAACGTCGCCTTCACGTCCTCGGCGTCGAGCGCCTTGCCGTTGTGGAATTTCACGCCGCTGCGCAGCTTGAAGACGTAGGTCGTCTCGTTGGGCTGCTCGAAGCCGACGGCGAGGTCCGGCTCGATCTTCATCTCGGCGTTCCAGCGCAGCAGGCCGGTGTAGAGCAGCGAGGTGAAGTCGTAGGAGGAGAACGCCGCGGTGGTCACCGGGTCGAGGCCGATGGGGTCGGCGTCGGCGCCGATCGTCAGCCGCCCGCCGCGCTTGGGGGCGGCGCCCTGGGCCAGCAGGCGCGGGCTCGCCGCGAGCGTGCCGCCCATGACGAGGAGGCGTAGCGCGGTCCTGCGCTCGATACCGCGACTCAGAGCTTCCCCAAGACCCTCGAGCATTCCCTCGCCGTCGCGCATCACCATCCCTCCCTGGCTGGCCTGACTGCCGCCGGCCTTGGGCTCGGTCCGCGCCCATGCCGGACCTGGCTCCGTCGCCGTCGCAGAATGTAAGACAGGCTTGCAGGACGATGATTGTCTTGGCGGCGCGGGCTGTCAATCGCGGACTCGCGAATACAGAAGAACATCCGTCCTTCGGACCTTGAAATGCAAGGCAAAGCCCTGTTCACTGCCGGAAGACAGCATCAAATGTCGTCCTATATTGTAGGACGATGCCTCGACGCCGGGGCGAGGGGAGAACGGCGTGGCTCACGACGAACTCAGCCGGGACACACTCAGCCGGGACACCGCAAGGCGCGCCGCGTCGCTCCGCGCCGCGCCGGGGACCGCGCGCATCCAGTCGATCGCCCGCGCCAAGGCGATCCTGGAGGCGCTCGCCGCCCATGACGCCGGCTGGGTGACGTTGCGCGAGATCGCCGCGGCCACCGGGCTGGTGAAGACGACGGTGTTCAACCTCGTCATGGCGCTCGTCGAGGTGCGGCTGGTCGAGCACGACCCGGCCCAGGGCGCCTATCGCCTCGGCATCGAGCTGATGGCCTTCGGCCGCGCGGTCGAGCGGCGCACGGACCTTATCGGCTTCATGCGGCCGTTCCTGGTGCGCCTGTGCGCCTCGACACGCGAGACCGTGAACCTGGCGCTGCCCGGGCCTTCCGACGTGCTCATCGTCGACAGTCTGGAGGGCTCGCAGTCGCTGCGCGTCACCTCCTATGCCGGCACTCGCGCCTCGTATCATTCCACCGCCTGCGGGCGGGCGCTTCTGGCGCACGATCCCGCGCAGTCCCGCCGGCAGATCCTGGCCATGGAGCAGCTGGCGCCGGTGACGCCGCGCACCACCATCGACCGCAAGCGCCTCGAAGCCATTCTCGACCTGTGCCGCGCACGCGGCTTCGTCGAAGAGGTCGAGGAAAACGAGCTGGGCGCGGCCTGCGTGGGAGCGCCCCTCCTCGACGCCAGCGGCCACGCGATCGCGGCGGTCAGCATCGCCGGGCCGCTGACACGCATGAGCCCCGCGACGCGCGAGCGCATCGGGGAGCTTCTGGTCGAGACGTTGGACGAAGCACGCCGCAGCCTGCTCGATCCCACCAGGCAGAAAGGGTCCCCATGACACGCATCCTTCTCGGCGGCCTCTTCCACGAGACGCACACCTTCGTCGAGGACATCACCCGCGCCGACGCGATGCACACGCGCGTCGGAGCGGAGCTGCTGGCGCGGCGCGGCGACGCCTCGACGGTCGACGGCTTTCTCGCCGTCGCGGAGCGCCACGGCTGGACGGTCGTGCCGACGCTCGAGACGATGACGTTGCCCTCCGGCACGCTGGACCACGCCATCTTCGAGGATTTCTGGACGCGCTTCGAGGCGATGGCCCGGCCCGCGCTGGCGGAGGGCCTGGACGGCATCTGGCTGGCCTTGCACGGCGCCATGGTGACGACAGGCTCCGACGACCCGGAAGGCGAGCTGCTGGAGCGCATCCGGTCGCTGCCCGGCGCGGCGGACCTGCCGCTCTTCGCGGTGTTCGACCTGCACGCCACGTTCACGCCGCGCATGGCGCGCTTCGCCGACGGGCTCGTCGGCTACCGCGAGAACCCGCACGCCGACGCACGCGACGCCGCGGTGCTCTCGGCGGAACTCCTCGCGCGCTCGCTGCGCACGCGGGTCCGGCCGCGCATGGTGTCGCGCAACTACCCGCTCGTCTGGCCACCGACGGGCACCGGCACGGCCGACCGGCCCATGCGCTCGATGAGCGAGTGCGCCCGCGCCATCGAGAGGGACGATCCCGCCGTGTGGGCCGTCAGCATCGTCGGCGGCTACTCCTTCGCCGACACGTTCCACACGGGCGTCGCCGCCGTCGTCATCACCGACGGCGACGCGGCGGCCGCCGAACGCCACCTCGACGCCATCGGCGAGATCGCCGTGCGGGAGCGCGAGCTGGGCGTCCCGGCCGAATGGGAGCTCGACGCGGCCATCGACGACGCGCTCGCCCGTCCGCCGGCAGGGCCGTGCATCCTGGTCGAGCCGGCCGACAATATCGGCGGCGGCGCGCCCGGCGACTGCACCAGCATCCTGCGCGCCTTCGTCGCGCGCGGGCTCGACAACGCCGCGGTCGTGATCGCCGACGCCGCGGCCGTCAAGGCCTTCTCGGCTGTCGCGCCGGGGACGCGCATCCGCCGCGCCATCGGCGGCAGCAGCCGCCTCGATCCCGGCCCGCTGGAGCTCGAGATGGAGTTGCTGTCGCGCTCGGATGGCCGTTTCCGCCTGGAGGACGTGAACAGCCATCTCGCCGCCGCGCAGGGCGTCAACATCGAGATGGGGCCGTCCGCGACCGTGCGCTGCGGCGGCGTCACCATCCTGCTCACCTCGCGCAAGACGCCGCCCTTCGACCTCGGCCAGCTGCGCTCCCAGGGCATCGAGCCGGAACGTCTCTCGTTCGTCGGCGTGAAGGCGGCCGTCGCCCACCGCCGCGCCTATGACCGGCTGGGCGGCCGCAGCTACTGGGTGAGGACGCCGGGTCCGTGCCCGAGCGATCTCACCACCTTGCCCTACCGGAAGATCCGCCGCCCGATCTTCCCGCTCGACCCGCCATGGAGGCCCGCATGACCCTCGTCCCCGAGTATCCGGCGCGCGCCGACACGCCGCGCTCGCACCTGCCGTTTTCCCCTTGCGTCAAGGTGGGAGGGTTCGTCTTCGTGTCCGGGCAGGCCTCGGTCGACGCCAGCGGCGCCATCGTGCCCGACAGCTTCGAGGGGGAGATGCGGCGCTCGCTCGACAACATGCGACAGGTGCTGGAGGCGGCCGGCTGCACGCTGGCCGACGTCGTGCAGACCCGCAACTACGTAGCCGACCCAGCCGACCTCGCCGCCTACAACAGCATCTACCGCTCCTATTTCGCGCAGCCTTTGCCGGCCCGCACGACGCTCACGGGGTGCCTGGCGGGCTTGAAATACGAGATCGAGTGCATCGCCGTGGCTCGCGGCTGAGCGGCCGGAGGCGGCCGGGCGACGGGTTTCAGGAGAGGCCCGCCAGGCGCAGCGCCTCCACTTCGGCGTCGAGGAGGGCCTGGTTGCGCCGGAACTGGGTGGCGCGCCACCCGGCGAGCGTGAAGCAGGGGCGCAGGCTCAGGAGCCGCCTTGCGGTCTCCCGCGCCAGGTCCGGGCGATCCGTCTGCTGATAGGCGATGGCGAGGTCCGTGAGGCCGAAGCCCGCCGCTCGCGCATCGAACGCCTTGAACGCCGCGATGGCTTCCTCGAAACGCCCCGTCAGGCGGTAGGCGTTGCCGAGGTGCCCCAGATAGTTGGCCGGGTAGGTGGGACTGAGCTGCATGGCGCGCTCGATCAGCGGCACGGACTCATGCGGATGGCCGGCGCAGGCCAGCAGGAACGAGCCCAGCGCGGAGGCGTCGGCGGAACCGGGCGCCGCCGCCACAGCACGTCGGGCATGGGCCACCGCGTTCGGCCAGTCGCCCTCGATCATCGAGATCATGCCGAGGCAAATATGCGCGTCCGGGTTCTCGGGGTCGCCGCGCAGGGCCTTGTCGGTGAAGCTTCTGGCCTGCGCGATGGCGACCGCGCGGTCCTCCCACCAGCCAAATCGCGCGTCGGCGCAATGCATGAAGCCGACCATCGCGTTGAGGGCGGGCGCGTCCGGATCCAGAGCCAGGGCCTGCCGCCACAGGGCGAGCGCCCGGCTGCAATTGTCCTTCGAGACGGCCGCGCGATAGAGCGACAGGCCCTGCATCCACAAGGACCACGCCTCGACATTGACTGCGGTGGTGTAGTGCCGGCGGGCCTGCTCGCCTTCGGTGAGCTTCACCTGCAGCTCGGTCGCGAGCACGAGCGTGATCTCGTCCTGAACGGCGAAAAGGTCGTCGACCGGCCGGTCGTAGCGCTCCGCCCAGACGTGGTCGCCGGACCGGGCTTCGATGAGCTGGGCGGTGATCCGGACGCGGCCGCCGGCGCGCCGCACGCTGCCCTCCAGCACATAGCGGACGTCCAGTTGCTTGCCGACGTCGCGGACATCCACCGCGCGCCCCTTGTAGACGAAGCTCGAGTTGCGGGCGATGACGCGAAGGCCGGTCAGCTTCGACAGCGTCGTGAGAATGTCCTCGACGAGACCGTCGGCGAAGTACTCCTGCTCGGGGTCGCCGCTCATGTTCTGGAATGGCAGGACGGCGAGCGACGGCAGCTCGCGCGGCGGAAGCGCCAGCCCCGCGGGGGCGGGCGCCGCCGGGCCGGACGCCGCCGGGCCGGGCGACTCGGCGCTCGCGAGGCGGAACACGCGCAGGGGCCGCAGGATGTTTTTCAGCCGCACCTCGCCGGCGTCGGCGAACTCGACCGCCACCTTGCCCTGGACCTGTCGCCAGACGTCCTCCGAGATGGTCACGCCGCCGGGATCGGCGATCCCCTCCAGGCGGGCGGCGATATTGACGCCGTCGCCCAGCAGGTCCGCGTCGTCGACCACCACATCCCCGACATGGACCCCGATCCGCAGGGCCATGAGCCGATCTGCGGGCCGGCCTTGCTGGCGGTCCACGATGCCCTTCTGGATCACCACGGCGGCCCGAACGGCGGCGACGGAGCTGGAGAATTCCGCCAGCAGTCCGTCGCCGGTCGATTTGATGATGCGGCCTCGGGCGGCCAGGATCGTGGGATCGATGAGGTTGCGCCGATGGTCCTTGAGAGCCGCCAGCGTCCCCTCTTCGTCGAGCCCCGTGAGACGGCTGAAGCCGACCACGTCCAGGGCCAGGATGGCGGCGAGGCGCCGTTCCAGCGCCGGGCCGTCACTCACTCCGTCGGGCGCGGTGAGTCCATCCATCGGCGTCGTGGCTCCGATCGGCCATCCGTCACGGCGGGCCCGCTAAACTAGCGGTGGCGGCTCGTGCTTGGCAATGACGCCTCCGAGCCCCCGACCTCGCGCTCAGGAGACGAGTTCGGGGAAGGGCACGATGGTCGACTTCACCGTCCTCATGGCCAGCGCGTCGGCCACGGCGTCCCTGATGCCCTGCTCCGAGAACGGATAGATCGTCTGCATGTCCAGCCACGGGTACTTGTCGCGCGCGCGGTAGAGCATGTCGACGCCGAGCGGCAGGTCGTTGGCGGTGAAGCCCCACGAGCCGAGCAGGTTGATGTCCTTGGTGCAGATGCGGTGCCAGGAGGTCTCGATGGAGCCCGCGTCGGTGAACTGACCCATCTCGATATAGGTGCCGCCGTCGCGCAGGAACTCGATGCCCTCGGGCCCGGCGGTGGGATGGCCGGAGCAGTCCATCACCACGTCCGCGCCATAGCCGCCGGCCAGTTCGCGCACGCGCCGGATGCGCTCGTCGGACGTCTTGAACGTCTCGATGTCGACGGTGGCGTGCGCGCCGAAGCGTCGGGCGAGCTCGAGGCGGGGCTTCTCCGGCGCGCCGACGCAGATCACCTTGCCGGCCCCCATTTCCTGCGCCGCCGCCACGGCGAGGATGCCGATCGGCCCGGAGCCCTGCACGACCACGGTGTCGCCCCAGGTGAAACCGCCGGCGCGCGCCGCCCGGTTGAAGCCCCTGATGCACGAAGTCAACGGCTCCGACAGCGCGCCGAGGCGCAGCGACATGTCGTCCGGCAGCTTGTAGATCTTGGTGCCCGGCAGCATGTCGAGATCGACATAGACGTACTCGGCCCAGCCGCCCCACAGATGCGGCGCCTTCTCGAAGCCCAGGTAGCGGCCGTAATAGACGGGCGTCAGGCACTTGTTCGCCGTCTGCGGGTAGTGAAGGCACCAGTGGCAGCGCCCGCACGGCATCAGCGGCGGGATCATCACCTTGGAGCCGACATCGAGCGGCTTGCCCATGAAGTCCTCTGTGAGGTCCGCGCCCTTCTCGACGATGACCGCGCCGACCTCGTGCCCCAGCGTGAACGGCCAGGGCAGGGGCTTGGGCCAGTGGCCCTTGAGGATGTGCAGGTCGGTCCCGCAGACGCCGCACGCGCCGATCTGCAGCAGGGCCGCCTTGCGCGGCACGTTCGGCCACGGAACCGTCCTGATCACCGGCTGCGCGCCCGGCCCGTCGAAGGTGGCGACTCGAATTTCGGCAGCCCGTCCCATCTGTGTTTCCCCTGTCCCCGGCGCCGTCCTCTGGCGGGGCGGCCGGGCGAGAGTGGCGGGCCGAACGGGGCCTTGCAAGCCGCGCCTTCGCGCCGCCGCCATGCACCGGGCGAGGGCGCGGGACCACCGCCGCGACGTCAGGGATGCTTGTGGATCGGGTCCACCCAGTAGACCGTCTCCGGCTTCTCGACCGGCTCGACATCCGTGATGTTGACGACCACGGCCTCGTTGTCGGAGCGCACCAGCACGCATTCGAGGACTTCGTTGGGGTCGGCGTTGATCTCCTGGTGGGGCACGTAGGGCGGCACGTAGATGAAGTCGCCCGGCCCGGCCTCCGCCACGAACTCCAGCCGGTCGCCCCACCGCATCCTCGCCCTGCCGCGCACGACGTAGATGACGCTTTCCAGCGCGCCGTGGTGATGCACGCCGGTCTTGGCGTCCGGCTGGATCGACACCGTGCCAGCCCAGATCTTCTGCGCGCCCACGCGGGCGTGGTTGATCGCCGCCTGCCGGAACATGCCCGGCGTCTGGGCCGTGTTGGAGTCGAGCCGGTCGCCCTTGATGACGCGGACGCCGTCGTGCTTCCAGGCGGGCTCGTGCTCGCCGTGATGGGTGTGGTCGCTCATCTCGCGCCTCCAGGTTGTGCGGAGGAGGATAGCGGAGGCGGGCCAGGGGGGAAGCCCCGGCCCTGCGCACGCGAAATTCAGCAAGCGTTCATGCGAAGCGGTGCTAGAGTGCCGGCCATGACGTTCGCCCGGACTCTCGTTCCCGCCTTCCTTGCGCTGATCGCCGCGCAAGGCGCCGAAGCCGCTTCCGCCGGCAAGACGCATGGCTGCCTCAACGAGGCCGAAATCCGCGAGGAAGTGGCGGCCAAGCGCGTCATCGCGCAGGTCGCCGCGCTGCGGGCCGCGCGCTCGCAGGTGGGGGGCGAGGCGGTGCGGGCGCGGCTGTGCCGCTCGGACGCGGGGCTCGTCTATTCCATCACCGCGCTGAAGCGCGACGGCAAGGTCGTGCGGGTGCTCGTCGACGCGACGTCCGGCCGCATCGTCGCAGAGAAGTGAGGATTTCGCCTTGCGTCTGCTGGTCGTCGAAGACGACAAGGACCTGAACCGCCAGATCGTCGCCGCGCTGGAACAGGCGGGCTACGCCGTCGACCGCGCCTTCGACGGCGAGCAGGGTCATTTCCTGGGCGACACCGAGCCCTACGACGCCGTGATCCTCGACCTCGGCCTTCCCAAGATGGACGGCGTCGCCGTGCTCCAGGCGTGGCGGCGCGACGGCCGCGTCATGCCCGTCATCATCCTCACCGCGCGCGACCGCTGGAGCGACAAGGTGCAGGGCTTCGACGCCGGCGCGGACGACTACGTCACCAAGCCGTTCCACATCGAGGAAATCCTGGCGCGGGTGCGCGCCGTGCTGCGCCGCGCGGCCGGCCACGCCACCAGCGAGCTGACCTGCGGCCCCGTGCGCCTCGACACCCGGGCCGGCCGCGTCACCGTCGACGGCAACCCGGTGAAGCTGACGTCGCACGAATACCGGCTGATCGCCTACCTCATGCACCACGCCGGGCGCGTCGTGTCGCGCACCGAGATCGTCGAGCACCTCTACGACCAGGACTTCGACCGCGACTCCAACACCATCGAGGTGTTCGTCGGGCGGCTGCGGCGCAAGCTCGGCGTCGACGTGATCCAAACCGTGCGCGGGCTCGGCTACATCCTGCAGCCGCCGGGCGGCAAGGGCGGGGCCGCGCCTTGAGCCGGACCTGGCGCAAGCTGTCGCTCCAGGACCAGTCGATCGCGCGTCGCCTGTTCGTCTCCTCCGCCGCATGGAGCCTGGCGATCCTGCTCATCGCCGGCGTCATCCTCTCCACCATCTACCGCTCCAACACGGAGCGCGGCTTCGACGAGCGCCTGCACGTCTATTTGAAGTCGCTGGTCGCCGTGGTCGCCTCGCCCGACGAGAGCGACCGGCCGGACCCGTTCAGCCTCGGCGAGCCGCGTTTCGACCTTCCGCTCTCCGGCTGGTACTGGCAGATCACCCGCATCGACCGCCT
Source organism: Alsobacter ponti (assembly GCF_024294805.1). Lineage (GTDB taxonomy): Bacteria > Pseudomonadota > Alphaproteobacteria > Rhizobiales > Beijerinckiaceae > Alsobacter > Alsobacter ponti. The sequence continues at coordinate 116,419 of NZ_JANCLU010000003.1, read as the reverse complement.
GCCGCCCGAGGTGAAGGGCTCGACCTCGCTGTTTGGCGGCCGGCTGCCGCCCCTGCCGCAGACGACGCAGCGCTCGCGGCCGGGCGAATTGCGCGAAGGCTACGCCGTCGGCCCCGACGAGCGCCAGCTGCGCATGGTGGAGCGCGTCATCGACCTCGGCGAGGACGGGCGCTTCCTCATCCAGGTCGCCGCCGACGCGGCGGAAATCGAGAGCACGATCACCAGCTTCCGCTGGGCGCTGGGCTTCACCTTCGTGCTGCTGGCGCTGGCGCTCGCCGCCACGACGCTGTTCCAGGTGCGCTTCGGCCTGATGCCGCTGTCGCGCCTCTCGGCCGAGGTCGGCGCCATCCGGCGCGGCCAGGCCGAGCGCGTGGAGGGCCGCTACCCGGACGACCTGTCGCCGCTCGCCGCCGAGGTGAACCTGCTCATCGACTCCAACCGCGAGATCCTCGACCGCGCCCGCACCCAGGTCGGCAACCTCGCCCACGCGCTGAAGACGCCGCTGTCAGTCATCGTCAACGAGGCCGCGCCGGACCGTGGCGCGTTGGGCGACAAGGTGCGCGAGCAGGCCGCCATCATGCGCGACCAGGTGAGCTGGTATCTGGAGCGGGCCAGGGCCGCGGCACGCGCCGGCTCGGTGGGCGCGGCGACCGACATCGCCCCCGTGGTCGACGGCATCCTGCGCACATCCGCCAAGATCTATCGCGACCGGGACGTCGCCTTCGCCCGCGAGGGCGAGCCGGAGCTGCGCTTCCGCGGCGAGCGGCAGGACCTCGAGGAGATGGTCGGCAACCTCGTCGACAACGCGGGCAAATGGGCGGCGAGCCGCGTGCTCGTCACCGTGGGGTCCGCGCCGGACAAGGACGGCCGGCCGTTCCTGCGCGTGCTGGTCGACGACGACGGCCCGGGCCTGCCCGGCGACGTGCGCGACGAGATGCTGCGGCGGGGCGTTCGGCTGGACGAGTCGAAGCCGGGCTCCGGGCTCGGCCTGTCCATCGTCGCCGACCTCGCCGGGCTGTATGGCGGCCGTCTGACGCTGGACGATTCGCCGCTGGGCGGCCTGCGCGCCAGCCTCGTCCTGCCCGCCGTGTGAGAATTCTCCGGCCGCTTCGCCCGAAACGACGCCCCGCGCCGCCCGCCGGCGTGAATTCGCGCACATTCCGGCCTGTTCGCGGGTCGGTTTCGCCATCGTGCGGGCAAGATCAGCGTCCAGCCTACGCTTGACAGGAGGCCGGATCGACTTTTGCTGGTGCCCTGCGACTCATTCACCCGGAGCGATTCTCGACATGAAGACAAAAATCATCGCCGCGAGCATGGCGGTCCTTCTTTCGCTGGGCGCGGCGGGCTGTTCGCCACAGACCGGTCCGAACGAGGCCGGCGGCACCGTGATCGGCGCGGTGGCCGGCGGCCTGATCGGCAGCCGCTTCGGCGGCGGCGCGGGCAAGGTCGCGGCCGTGATGGCGGGCACCATGATCGGCGGCTTCCTCGGCAACCAGATCGGGCGCAACCTCGACCAGGAGGCGCAGGCGCGCGCCTATAACGCGCAGTACAGCGCGGTCGCCAGCGGCTCCCGTTCGCAGTGGCGCGCCCCCAGCGGCGCCTACGGCTATGTCGATCCGGGCCCGGTCTATGTCGACAACTCCGGCACCTGCCGCCGCTACACCCACACGATCTATATCGACGGGCGTCCGCAGTCCGGCTCCGGCACCGCCTGCCGCAACCCGGACGGCTCGTGGGAAATCGTGAGCTGATCCGCCAAGCGCGGTAGCGTCCGACCCCTCGCGCTCGCGAGAATTGGCCCGGTCCGGAAAAGCCCGGACCGGGCCTTCGTCAATTTGGGCGTGACCTTGCCTTAAAGCGCCTGTAAGCGATGGCCATGTTCGTTTGGATCGTCCTGGCTCTGCTGACGGGGGCGGCGGTTTTCGCCGTCCTTTTGCCGTTGTCGCGCCAAGCCCCGGCGGCGTCCGCGCCCGGCGAGACGGCCACCGACGCCGCCTTCTATCGCACGCAGCTCGCCGAGATCGAGCGCGACGCCGAGCGCGGGCTCATCGACCCCGCCGACGCCGAGACGGCGCGGGTCGAGGCCGCGCGCCGCCTGCTCGGCGCGGCGCGGCGCGACAAGGCGACGGAACACGCCGGAGGCGGAGCGTCCCTGCGCCGCCGCCGCGTGGCCGCGCTGCTGGCGCTGGTCGGCATTCCGCTCCTCAGCCTGCCGCTCTACCTGCGCCTGGGCCAGCCGGACATGCCCTCGATGCCGCTTTCGGCCAGGGTGGACCGCGCCAGGGATCCCGGCCAGATCGACCTGCAAGAGGCGATGGCGCGCATCGAGGCGCATCTCGCCCAGAAGCCCGACGACGGCCAGGGCCACGAGGTCATCGCGCCGGTCTACATGAACGCCGGCCGCTACGACGACGCGGCGCGCGCCTGGTCCAACGCCATCCGCATCCTCGGCGAAACGCCGCGCCGGCTCGAGAACTACGGCGAGGCGCTGGTCGCCTCGAACAACGGCATCGTCTCAGCCGACGCGCGGCAGGCCTTCGACAGCGCGCTGAAGATCGACCCCGCGACCGTCAAGGCGCGCTTCTATCGGGCGCTCGCCTCCGAGCAGGAGGGCGACGCCCAGGCGGCCATCGCCGCCTATCGCGCGCTGGCCTCGCAGGCCCCGGCGGGCAGCGCGCTCGCCGCCACGCTCAACGCCCGCCTCGCGTCGCTGGGAGCGCCGCCGGCCGACACGGCGGACTCGCCCGCCGGCGCCATCGCGGCGATGCCCGAGGGCGAGCGCATGGCCGCCATTCGCGGCATGGTCGAGAACCTGTCCGCGCGGCTCGCGCAGGACGGGTCGGACGTCGAGGGCTGGATCAGGCTGGTGCGCTCCTACGCCGTGCTCGGCGAGCCAGACAAGGCGCGCGACGCGCTGGCGCGCGGCCGCGCGGCGCTTTCCGGCGACGAGGCCGGGCGGGGGCGGCTCGACAGCCTCGGGCGCGAACTCAACATCGGAGGGTCCTGAGCCATGACGCGCAAGCAGCGCAGGCTGACGGTGATCGGCGCCGCGCTCGCCGTAATCGGCGTGGCCGCCGGGCTCGTCCTCTTCGCCATGCGCGACACCATTGTGTTCTTCTACGGCCCCAGCGAGATCGCGGCCAAGGGCGTACAGCCCGGCACGCGGCTGCGCATCGGCGGGCTCGTCAAGGAAGGCACATTGCAGCGCGGGCCGGACCAGACGGTGCGCTTCGAGGTGACGGACACGGCCAAGGACGTGCCCGTTCGCTACCGGGGGCTGCTGCCGGACCTGTTCCGCGAGGGGCAGGGCGTGGTGGCGGAAGGCGTGCTGGAGGCCGACGGCGTCTTCAAGGCCGACAGCGTGCTCGCCAAGCACGACGAAAAATACATGCCGCGCGAGGTCGCGGATGCGTTGAAGAAGCAGGGCGTGTGGCAGCACGCGCCCGAAAAGACGGGGGCCACGCCGGCCTCCGCCCAGAAGTAACCGGGACCCCGGCTCGGGCCTTCAAACCCGGGCGCGACGGAACAGGCTCATGATCGTCGAAGCCGGCCATTACGCTCTCGTCCTCGCCTTCGCCCTCTCGCTGGTGCTCGCCGTGGTGCCGATGTGGGGCGCCGCGGCGCGCGATCCCGCGCTCATGGCCGTGGCCCGTCCGGCGGCCTTCGCCATGCTGGTGATGGTGGCGCTGAGCTACGGCGCGCTCACCTGGGCCTATGTCGGCTCGGACTTCTCGGTGATGAACGTCGTCCAGAACTCGCACTCGATGAAGCCGCTCGCCTACAAGATCTCCGGCGTGTGGGCGAACCACGAGGGCTCGATGCTGCTCTGGGTGCTCATCCTGGCGCTGTTCGCGGGCCTCGTGGCGGCGCGCGGCGGGCGGATGCCGGCGCGCCTGCTCTCCAACGTGCTCGCGGTGCAGGGGGCGGTGGCCGCGGCCTTCCTGCTGTTCATCCTGACGACGTCCAACCCGTTCGCCCGCGTCGCGCCGGCCCCGTTCGAGGGCGACGGCCTGAACCCGATCCTGCAGGACCCCGGCCTGGCGATCCACCCGCCGCTGCTCTACCTCGGCTATGTCGGCTTCTCGATCGCCTTCTCCTTCGCCGTGGGCGCGCTGATCGAGGGCCGCATCGACGCCGTGTGGGCGCGCTTCGTGCGGCCGTGGACGCTTACCGCCTGGTGCTTCCTGACGCTCGGCATCGCGATGGGGTCCTACTGGGCCTATTACGAGCTGGGCTGGGGCGGCTGGTGGTTCTGGGACCCGGTCGAGAATGCTTCGCTGATGCCTTGGCTGGCGGGCACGGCGCTGCTGCATTCCACCGTCGTGATGGAGAAGCGCGACGCGCTGAAGGTCTGGACGATGCTGCTGTCGATCCTCGCCTTCTCGCTGTCGCTCATCGGCACGTTCCTGGTGCGCTCGGGCGTGCTGACGTCCGTCCACAGCTTCGCCTCCGACCCCGCGCGCGGCGTCTTCATCCTCGCCATCCTGGTCGTGTTCATCGGCGGCGCGCTGACCCTGTTCGCGTGGCGCGCGCCGGTGCTGCGGCAGGGCGGCGTGTTCGCGCCCGTGTCGCGCGAGGGCGCGCTGGTGCTCAACAACCTGCTGCTCGCCACGGCGTGCGCGACGGTGTTCGTCGGCACGCTCTACCCGCTGGCTCTGGAGGCCGTGACCGGCTGGTGGAGCCCCGACAATCCGTCGAAGATCTCTGTCGGCGCTCCCTTCTTCAACGCCACCTTCCTGCCGCTCGCCTTCCCGCTGATGCTGGCCATCCCGTTCGGCCAGTCGCTGGCCTGGAAGCGCGGCGACCTGCTCGGCGTGGCGCAGCGCCTCGCCTTCGCCATCGCCGTGGGCGTGGTGGTCGCCATCGTCATCCTAGCCCTGACGGTGGGCGGTCCCGTGCTCGCGCCGGTGGGCGTCGGCCTCGGCGTCTATCTCATCCTCGGCTCGGCCACCGAGATCGCGACGCGCGCCTGGCGGCGCGGCGCTGGGCTCGGCGTGATGCTGCGCCGCGCGGCGGGTCTGCCGCGCTCGGCCTGGGGCACGGCGCTGTCGCACGCCGGCGTCGGCGTCACCGTCATCGGCATCGCCGCGACGGCGTGGGGCGTCGAGTCGATCGTGACGCTCCAGCCGGGCCAGAGCACGCGCCTGGGAGACTACACCGTGACGCTCGAGGCGGTGACGCCGCGCAACGGTCCGGATTACCGCGAGACGGTGGCGCGCCTGCGCGTGACGCGCGACGGCCAGTCCCTCGGCGTGCTGGAACCGGGCAAGCGCGTCATGGTGGGCCGTTCGATGCCGACCAGCGAGGCGGGGCTGATGACGCTCGGCCTCGGCCAGGTCTACGCGAGCGTCGGCGAGATCGAGCCCAACGCCGCGGGGCTGCGGCTCTACTGGAAGCCGATGGTGCTGCTGATCTGGCTCGGCGCGGTGGTGATGGCGCTCGGCGGCGGGCTGTCGCTGCTCGACCGGCGCGCCCGCATCGGCGCGCCCGCTCCGGCGCGCGCCGCCGTTCCGGCCCCGGCGGAGTGACGCCCATGCGCGCCCGCCGCCTCGCCGCCGCCGTCCTGGCGCTCGCCTTCGCCGCTTTGTCCCAGGCCGCGCCGGCGCTCGCAGTGCAGCCCGACGAAATCCTCAAGGACCCGGTGCTGGAGGCGCGCGCCCGCGCCATCTCGGCCGAGCTGCGCTGCCTCGTCTGCCAGAACCAGTCCATCGACGACAGCGACGCGCCGCTTGCGCGCGATTTGCGGCTCATCGTCCGCGAGAAGCTGACCAAGGGGGCCAGCGACGCCGAAATCCGCACCTTCCTGGTCGACCGCTACGGCGAGTTCGTGCTGCTGCGACCGCCCTTCAACGCGGGCACGGCGCTGCTCTGGCTCGGCCCCTTCGCCGTGCTGATCGGCGGCGCCGCCGTGGTCTGGGCCAACGCCCGGCGCCGCCGCCCCGCCGCCCCGTCCGCGCTCACGGACGAGGAGAAGCGGGAACTGGAGGAAGTAGCGGGGAGGTAGCCCGATTGCGGTGTTTCGGCTGACGCGATACGCTCGTTCCCAATTTGATGATTGGATTTCAAGAGCGATCATTGGTTGGAAAGCAGCGCCCCGGCGGCGCGCCGCGACCCTCGAAGACCCTCGAGGAGATGCGGAACAATCCACGCGACTGGCGTATCGAAGACGTTCAGAGGGTCTGTCGCGAATGTGGCGTGAACTGCACGCCGCCGAGCTCGGGAAGTCACTTCCGCGTGTCGAGCCCGCTGTTGCGGGGCGTACTGCCAATTCCCGCGAAAAGGCCTATAAAGCCCATGTACATCAAGCAGCTTGTGGCCCTGTTGACTTCCCATCAGCGTGTATCGGCCGAGGGGACTGACGAATGAAGGAAGCGTTCTATCCGGTTGTGGTCGTCGCGCTGGCCGATGAGGATGGCGGCGGATACGCGGCCTATGCGCCCGATCTCTATGGCTGCATGTCGGATGGCGAGACGCCGGAGGAAGCGATCGCCAACCTTCGCGACGCGATTGTCGAATGGTGCGACGAGACACGAAGGCTCGGCCGCCCGGTCCCCGAGCCCGGCAGCTTTGCGCGCGAAATCGGTGATGAGCGGCGCAAGCTGGTCGACCTGATCCGTAGGCAGGACGAGTTGCTGCAGTCGCAAGCCGAGCTCAGCCAGGCGCTCCGCGCCGACCTGCAGAAATTGAGAGCCGCGCTGGACGCGGCGCTGGCGGGCGCTCAGCCTTCCGAAGGCGACGCGTTGCACCAGTGGGTATCCGACGTCGCGCGGGTACCCGGCGCTGTCGAGCATGGCCGCAAGTCAGGAATTCACTGATCGCCTCCCAGATCTCCTCGGGCATCCGCAAACCTTTCCAAAGTTTCATGCGCCCGTGAAGCAGTCGTAAGCCCCGAGACGTAAATCTCCGTTGCAAGCAAGGCACTCGCATTGCTGACGGAGGTTTCGAAAATGAACGAGTCTCATCCCAAGTCCCGCCGCCTGCGCGCCTCGCTGCTGGCCGGCGTTTGCGCGCTGGGCGTAGTCGGCTTCGGCGCCAGCCAGAACGTCTTCTTCGGCGACAGCGCCGCCCATGCCCAGTCCGCGCCGGCGGTGACCGCGCCGCTCGCGCCGCAGGCCGGCCCCGCGTCCTTCGCGGACGTGGCCGAGCAGGTGCGCAAGGCTGTGGTGTCGGTGAAGGTGAAGGTCGAGACGGCGGCCGACCGTTCGGGCGGCGTCGCCGACGACAACAGCGACGACAACGGAGCCCCTCAGAACCTGCCCCCGGGCATGGAGGAATTCTTCAAGCGCTTCGGCATGCCGATGCCCAACGGCAATGGCGGCCAGCGCTCGCCGTTTGGCCAGAACACCCCGCGCGGCCACCAGTACGGCATGGCGCAGGGCTCCGGCTTCTTCATCACGCCTGACGGCTACGTCGTCACCAACAACCACGTGGTCGATCACGCCGTGGAGGTCACGCTGACCATGGACGACGGCCGCACGGTCGACGCCAAGGTGGTCGGGACCGACCCCAAGACCGACCTGGCGCTGCTCAAGGTGAAGCAGGCCGGCGACTACCCCTTCGTCAAGTTCGCCCAGGCCTCGCCGCGCGTCGGCGACTGGGTGATCGCGGTCGGCAATCCGTTCGGCCTCGGCGGCACGGTGACGGCGGGCATCGTCTCGGCGCGCGGCCGCGACATCGGCGCCGGCCCGTATGACGACTTCATGCAGATCGACGCGGCGGTGAACCGCGGCAACTCGGGCGGCCCGACCTTCAACGCGGCCGGCGAGGTGGTGGGCGTCAACACCGCCATCTACTCGCCCTCCGGCGGCAATGTCGGCATCGCCTTCGCGATCCCGGCCTCGACCGCCGAGAGCGTGATCGAGTCGATCAAGGACACCGGCAAGGTGACGCGCGGCTATATCGGCGTGCAGATCCAGCCCGTGACCCGCGAGATCGCCGACAGCCTCGGCCTCAAGGAGACCAAGGGCGCGCTCGTCGCCGAGGTCGCCAAGGACGGCCCGGCCCTCGATGCGGGCATCAAGGCGGGCGACACCATCGTGTCGGTCGACGGCAAGCCGGTGCAGGGTCCCAAGGAGCTGTCCCGCGAGATCGCCACGCTCAAGCCCGGCTCGGCCGTCAAGGTCGGCCTGGTGCGCGACGGCCGCGAGGAGACGCTGAGCCTGAAGCTGGGCGCGCTGCCCGGCGACAAGACGGCGAAGGCCGAGACCGGCGCCGACACGCAGGAAGGCGTGAGCTTCGGCCTCGCGCTCGCCCCGGCCAAGTCGGTGAAGGGCGCGGGCCAGCAGGGCGTGGTGGTGACGCAGGTCGACCCTGAGGGCGCGGCCGCCGACCAGGGCATCAAGGCCGGCGACGTCATCCTCGAGATCGGCGGCAAGGCCGTGACCGAGCCGACGCAGGTCAAGCAGGCCCTCGCCGACGCCCGCAAGGAGGGCAAGAAGGCCGTGCTGATGCGCCTGAAGTCCGGCGAGCAGTCGCGCTTCGTCGCGCTCGCCTTCCCGAAGGCCGAGAGCCGCGGCTGATCGCCCCCGAACGGACCCGCCGTCGCCAAGCCCCTGGCGGCGGGTCCCCGCGCGGCAGGCCGGGAGCCCCTCCGGCCTGCCGTTTTTCGTTCATGACAGCGCGCGCGACGGGCGGAGACCCTTCACAGTCCCGCTTCATGGAGTACGTTCCATGGTCATGAAGCTGCTCATAGTCGAAGACGATTCCGAAGCCGCGGCCTATCTCGTCAAGGCGTTCCGCGAGTCCGGCCACGTCGCCGACCACAGCGGCGACGGCCTGGACGGCTACGCCATGGCCCGCGAGGGCGACTACGACGTCCTCATCATCGACCGGATGCTGCCGAAGCTCGACGGGCTTTCGCTGATCCACGGCCTGCGCGAGCAGAAGGTCGAGACGCCGGTGCTGATCCTCTCGGCCCTCGGCCAGGTCGACGACCGGGTCAAGGGCCTGCGCGCCGGCGGCGACGACTATCTCGCCAAGCCCTACGCCTTCTCGGAACTGCTGGCCCGCGTCGAGGTGCTGGCCCGTCGCCGCGGCGGCGGCCGCGCCGAGGAGACGCGCTACCAGGTGGGCGACCTCGAGCTCGACCGCCTGTCCCACCGCGTGACGCGCGCCGGCAAGCCGGTCGACCTGCAGCCGCGCGAGTTCCGCCTGCTGGAATATTTGATGAAGCACGCCGGGCAGGTGGTGACGCGCACCATGCTGCTGGAGAACGTCTGGGACTATCATTTCGACCCCCAGACCAACGTGATCGACGTGCATCTCTCGCGGCTGCGCGGCAAGATCGACAAGGGCTTCGACCGCCCGCTGATCCATACGGTGCGCGGTGCGGGGTACATGGTCCGTGACAGCGCTCGGTAAACTCGTCCGCACGACCGCCTTCAAGCTCTCGGCGGCCTATCTCGTCATCTTCACCGTCTTCGCCTTTCTCCTGCTCGGCTACGTCGCCTGGAATGCCCGCCGGCTGATCGCGGACCAGGTCGCCGGCGCTGTGCAGGCGGAGGTGCAGGGCCTCGCCGAGCAGTACGGCGCGGGCGGCGTGCGCCGGCTGATCGGCACCATCGAGGCGCGGTCGCGCCAGCCGGGCTCCTCGCTCTATCTGCTCACCTCGGCGCGCGGGGAGCGCATCGCCGGCAATGTCGAGCGCCTGCCGGCGGACCTGCTGAGCCAGCCGGGCCTGCGCGAGACGATGTATTCCCTCAACGACGAGCCGGACTCGCGCCCGCGCCTGGCGCTCGTCCAGGTGTTCGACCTGCCGGGCGGGCTCAGCCTGCTCGTCGGCCGCGACATGTCCGAGGCGGAGGCGCTGCGCGGCGTGATCCGCCGCGCCTTCGGCGGCGCGCTGGCTCTGGTCGTGGTGCTGGCGCTGATCGGCGGCTGGTTCGTCACCAGCCGCGTGCTCGGCCGCATCGACGCGATGACCGCGACGACGCGCCAGATCATGGAAGGCGACCTCGCCGGCCGCCTCACCGTCACCGGCTCGCACGACGAGCTGGACCGGCTGGCGGCCAACCTCAACGCCATGCTCGACCGCATCGAGCTGCTGATGGCGGGGCTGAAGGAGGTGTCAGACAATATCGCCCACGACCTCAAGACGCCGCTCACCCGTCTGCGCAACGGCGCGGAGCAGGCGCTGCGCGGCAGCGACGACCCCGGGCAGTACCGCCACGCCCTGGAAGGCACGATCGAGGAGGCCGACAACCTCATCCGTGTGTTCAACGCCCTGCTGATGATCGCCCGCGCAGAGGCCGGCAGCGCGCGCGAGGGCATGGTCGATTTCGATGCGGCCGAGGTGGCGCGCGACGTTGCCGAGCTCTACGAGCCGCTGGCCGAGGAGGCGGGCGTGCCACTTACCGTGAACGTGCCGCAAGGCATGCCCATGCACGGGTCGCGCGAGCTGGTGGGCCAGGCGCTCGCCAACCTCGTCGACAACGCCATCAAGTACGCCCGCGTGACGCAGGCGGCGGGCGAGAGCGCCCACGCGCCGCATGGGGCAGGAGTGACGATCGCCGCGACGCCCCGCGACGGCGCGCTGGAGATCGTCGTGGCCGACCGGGGTCCGGGCATCCCCGAGGCGGATCGCGGCCGCGTTCTCGACCGCTTCGTGCGGCTGGAGACGGCGCGCTCGCGCCCCGGCTTCGGGCTCGGCCTGTCGCTCGCGGCGGCCGTGGCGCGACTGCATGGCGGCGAGCTCCGGCTGGAGGACAACGCGCCCGGACTTCGCGCCGTGCTGACCTTGCCGGTGCGCCCGTCTTCGCCGAAGGTTCCCCCTCAAAGACCCGCGCGGGCGTGATAAAGCAGCGCCGGGCCGAGGAGGGGGTGCGCCGACCATGGATGCCGTGAGTCCGACGAGTCTGGCGTCGGCGCTGGTCGCCGCGCCGCGCGTAGCCGACCGCAAGGCGGCCGAGCGTCGCCTGGCCGACCTGCTGGAGGAGGCGCGCGAGACCGAGCTGCCGGCGCTGGTGGAGGCGTCGCCGGCCGTGCGCGACGTGCTGCTGGGGCTCGCCGATCACTCGCCCTTCCTGTGGCGGCTCTGCCGGCTCGACCCGGCGCGCCTCGCCGCCCTGTTCGCCGCCGACCCCGGCGAGCGCCTCGCGGCGCTGCTGGCGGCGACCGAGGCCGCCTGGCGCTCGCCGCACGAGAGCGAGGTGATGCGCGCCCTGCGGCTCGGCAAGCAGGAACTGGCGCTGCTCGTCGCCCTCGCCGACATCGGCGGAGCGTGGGGCGTCGAGCGCGTCACCGAGGCGCTGGCCGCCTACGCCGACGCCGCTTGCGCCTGCTCGGTGCGCTTCCTGCTGGCGCAGGCCGCCGAGAGCGGCCGTTGTCTGCCAAGGGACGCGGACGACCCGGCGCGCGAATGCGGCATGGTGGTCATCGCGCTCGGCAAGCACGGCGCGCGCGAGCTGAACTACTCCTCCGACATCGACGTGGTGGTGTTCTTCGACGCCGAACGGGCGCCGCTGGCCGAGCATATCGAGGCCGGGCCGTTCTTCGTGCGGCTGGTCAAGGGGCTCGTGAAGCTGATGCAGGAGCGCACGGCCGACGGCTACGTGTTCCGCACCGATTTGCGCCTGCGCCCGGACCCCGCCTCGACGCCCACCGCCATCGCGCTCGCCTCCGCTTTCGCCTATTACGAGACGGTGGGGCAGAACTGGGAGCGCGCGGCGCTGATCAAGGCCCGCCCGGTGGCTGGCGACCTGCCCATCGGCGAGGCGTTCCTCGCCGACCTCGCTCCCTTCATCTGGCGCAAATATTTCGACTTCGCGGCCATCGCGGACATCCACGCGATGAAGCGGCAGATCCACGCGGTGCGCGGCCACGAGAAGATCGCGGTGGCCGGGCACAACATCAAGCTCGGCCGCGGCGGCATTCGCGAGATCGAGTTCTTCGTGCAGACGCAGCAACTCGTCTTCGGCGGCCGACGTCCCAACCTGCGCGGGCGGCGCACGCTCGACATGCTCGGCGCGCTGCGGGCGGACGGCTGGATCTCGCCCGAGGCCGAGGCCGAGCTGTCGGACGCCTATCGGCTCCTGCGCACGCTCGAGCACAGGCTGCAGATGCTGGAGGACGAGCAGACCCAGACGCTGCCCTCCGACGCCGACGCGCTCTCGCGCTTCGCGCGGTTCTGCGGCTACGCGGACGTGCGCCGGTTCTCCAAGGCGCTCACCGACGAGGCCCAGCGCGTCGAGAAGCACTACGCGCGGCTGTTCGAGGAGGGCGGAGAACTCACCGTCGCCGAGGGCAGCCTCGTCTTCACCGGCACGACAGACGACCCCGAGACGCTGACGACCCTGCGGCGCATGGGCTTCATCCACCCCGCAGAGGTCGCCGAGACGGTGCGCGGCTGGCATTTCGGCCGTCGCCAGGCCGTCACGTCTCCCCGCGCCCGCGAGGTGCTGACCGAGCTGGTGCCGCCACTGCTCGCCGCGTTCGGGGAGACGCCCGACCCGGATGGCGCGCTCGTCGCCTTCGACAGGGCGCTCGGCCGCATGCCGGCGGCGGTGGAGCTGTTCTCCATCCTCAAGTCGCATAAATCCGTGCTGCGGCTGTTCGCCGATATCCTGGGCTCGGCGCCCCGCCTCGCCGAACAAGTGGCGGGACGGCCGCATCTGCTCGACGCCATCATCGATCCCGCGTTCGCCGGGCCGCCGCCGGACGCGGCGGCGCTGACGGCGCGTCTCGCGGAGGCGGTCGGCGAGCCGGAACTGTTGGAGGAGGCGCTGGACCGGCTACGCGAGACCGGCCAGCACATGATCTTCGTGGTGGGCGCGCGCGCCATCTCCGGCACGCTGTCGCTGGAGCAGGCCGGCGCGGCCTATGCCGACGTCGCCGAAGCGGTGATCCGCGTGGCGCTGGCGGATGTCGCGCGCCGCTTCGAGGCCGAGCACGGCCGCGTGCCCGGCGGTCGCATGGCGGTGGTCGGCATGGGCCGGCTGGGCTCGCGCGAGATGACCGCGACCTCGGATCTCGATCTCGTCTCGCTCTACGATTTCGAGGAAGACCGCGCCGAGAGCGACGGGCCGCGGCCCCTCAACGCGGTGGTCTACTACACGCGCCTGACGCAGCGCCTGATCAGCGCGCTCACCGTGCCGACGCGCAAGGGCGTGCTCTACGCCGTCGACATGCGGCTGCGCCCCTCGGGCAACAAGGGCCCGGCGGCGACGCAGTTCAAGGGCTTCGTCTCCTACCAGCAGAGCGAGGCCGAGACGTGGGAGCACCTGGCGCTGGTGCGCGCGCGCCCGGTGGCGGGCGACGCCGGCCTGATCGCCGACGCCCAGGCGGCGATTTCTGCGGTCCTCGCCCGGCCTCGCGATCCGGCGAAGCTGCGCGCCGACGCGCGCGACATGCGCGCGCTGATCGCGCGGGAGAAGGGCGACGCCGATCCGTGGGACCTCAAGCTGGTCTCCGGCGGCCTGCTCGACATCGAGTTCGTGGCGCAGACGCTGGTGCTCGCCCACGCCGCCGCCCATCCGGAGATCGCCGCCACCGCCACCGGCGAGGTGCTGTCGCGCGCCGTCCGGCTCGGCCTCATCGACGCCAATGACGGCGAGACGCTGCGGCAGGGCTATGCGCTGATGCGCGACCTGTTCCAGTGGCAGCGCCTGAGCGTCAGCGGCGGCTTCGATCCCAACGAGGCCGCCTCCGGTCTGAAGCGCCGCATGGCGACCGTCGTCGGCCTGCCGGACTTCAAGGTGCTGGCGCGCGACCTCGCCGACACGCGGGCGCAAGTCCGCGAGGTCTACCAGCGCTTCATGAAGGGATAGGCCGCCGCGCCGCCGCCTCAGTGGCGGGCGGAGACGATCTCCAGGCCCGTCTGCGGCTTGGCCGGAAGCTGCACGAGCACGATGGTGCCGGCGCCCTCGCAGGAGCGGATGCGCATGCCGCCGCCCTGCAACTCGGCGAGCGAGCGGGCGATGGCGAGGCCGAGGCCCGAGCCTTCCGTCGGCTTCGAGGCGTCCATGCTGACCCACTCGAACGGGCGGCCGAGCTTCGGCAGGGCCGACTTGGGGATCCCGACGCCGCTGTCCTCGACGTAGAGGTTGACCGAGTCGCCGATGCGGCGCGCGCGGACGCAGACGCGCCCGCCGGCCTGCGAGTATTTCACGGCGTTGGCGAGGAGCTGGCCGAGGATCTTGCCGAGCGCGCGGCGGTCGGCGTGAACCGTGACGTCGGACTGGATGTCGGCGGAGAGCGTCACGTCCCGGCTGCGGCTCTCGGCGTTGAGGAGAGACAGCGCCTCGCGCACGGCGTCGGCCAGCTCGACGGTGCGCCGCTCCATGCGCACGTGGCCCGCTTCCAGCTCCGCCATGTCGAGGATGTCGGCGATCAGGCCCAGCAGGTACTCGCCGCTCTTGCGAATGTCGCGGCAATAGTCGGTGTACTTGTCGCAGCCCAGCGCGCCGAAGATGCCGGACTCCATGATCTCCGAGAAGCCGAGGATGGCGTTGAGCGGCGTGCGCAGCTCGTGGCTCATCTTGGCGAGGAACTCGGACTTGGCGCGGTTGGCGCTCTCCGCCTCGGCCTTCTGCTCGAGGTAGCGCTCGGCGAGGTCGGCGAGCTGCTGCGCCTGCAATTCCAGCGTCTGGCGCGAGCGCTTGAGGTCCTGGATCATCGCGGTCAGGCGGCGCTCGCTGTCCAGCAGGTTTTCCGCTTGCCGCTTGAGCATGGTGATGTCGGTGCCCACCGACACGTAGCCGCCGTCCTTGGTGCGGCGCTCGTTGATCTGCAGCCAGCGTTCGTCGGGAAGCTGCGCCTCGTAGCTGCGCGAGCCGGCGCGCGCCGGGACGCGCTTGTCGAGGGTCGTCTCCACCACCGGCGGCGTCAGCGCGTCCGCCAGCGCCTCGTAGGGCGTGCCGGGGACGACGCGCTCGGGCGTGAGGTTGTGCAGCATCTGGAACTTCGAGTTGCACATCACCAGCCGGTTTTCGGAGTCCCACAGCACGAAGGCCTCCGAGATCGTCTCGATGGCGTCGCGCAGGCGCATGTCGGCCGTCGCCGTCTCCTGGGCGAGGCGGCGCTGCTCGGTGATGTCGATGGTGATGCCGATCAGATGCGGGTCGCGCGCGTCGCCGTCGCGCACCAGTTCGGCGCGGGCGCGAAGCCACACCCAGTCGCCCTGAGCGGACCGGATGCGGAAGGCGTGGTCGACATTGGTGGACTTGTTGCTGGCGAGCTGGTCGGCGAGGGCGTAGAGGTCGCCGTCCTCCGGGTGGACGAGGCGGTTGACCTCGCCGAACGAGAGGAACTCGTTCTGGCGCTCGTAGCCGAGCATCTCGTACATCGAGTCCGACCAGTAGATCTGGCCGCGCGCGATGTCCCAGTCCCACAGCCCGCAGCGGCCGCGCGACAGCGCGGTGTCAAGGCGCTTGCGCACCCGGTCGCACATTGTGTCGGCGTGGCTGGCGCGCCAGGCCTGCCAGAAATAGGCCGTGCTGATGCCGGCGAGCACGAGGCCCGCCGCGCCGAGCAGCAGCACGAAGGAAGTCGTCTTGGTGCGCCAGTTGACGAGCGCGCCGGACACCGGCTGCACCACCGCCAGCTGTCCGTTGGGCGCGGCCAGCGCGCGAACCGTGGCGATCGCCTTGACGCCGCCAGGCAGCACGATCTGCATCACCCCGGCGCGGTCGGCGAAGGTGGTGAGCGGCTGCGCGCCGCCCAGCACCTCGACCAGCGACGCGCCCGAGGCGACGCCGGCCGGCAGGCTCGCGGCGACGCGGCCGGCGTCGTCCGTCACCAGCAGCACGCGCCCTTCCTTGAGGGCGTGCGAGGGGACGGCCGTGGTCAGCTGGTCGGCCAGCGGGCCGCCGGAGCGACCGCGCAGGTCGAGCGCAACGAGGGAGGCGAGGACGTCGATGTCGCCGAAGGCGTCGTCCAGCGTCTCGGCGCGGGTGCTGGTGGCGTGGATCCACGCCATGCTGCCGAGAGCCGCGAGAAAGAGGATCATCAGGGCCGGGACGATGATCCGCAGCCACGGTTCGATGACGCGTATCCGAAGATAGGCCGGATGCGCGAGAGGTCGCGCAATTCCCGGTATCGCGCTCGCACGAGCGAACGCCATGGCCGCGAGCGAACGCGCCATTACAGCCCCTTTCGGATCCCCAACGCCTCTTCGGAAGACGTGCCGCATCTGTCCGAATCAACGTGATCTGAATCTCCACCGGCCGATTTGGCAAGTGGTTAATGATCCATTGACGGGCTAATTTTACAGCGCGTGCCGCGGTATGTCCACGAAGCCACAGACTTCGCGCAAAGCCGTTGACTCGCTTGGCCTTTTTCAGGCGAGGCAGCGGCTCACGATATCCGCGACGTCGGCGGAAAGCGGCGTCTTCGCCTCCACCCGTCGAAGCGCGGACTCGGCCTTCGCGCGGCGGCCCGGCTCGAGCGAACGCCAGCTCCTGAAGGCGCCGAGCAGGCGCGCGGCGAGCTGCGGGTTGGCGTCGTCGAGTTTCAGCGCCACCTCGGCCAGAAGGTCGTAGCCCTTGCCGTCGGCGCGGTTGAACTGCGACAGGTTCGCCATGGCGAAGCTGCCGATCAGCGCGCGCGTCCGGTTGGGGTTGGCGAGCGAGAAGGCCGGGTGGCTCATCAGCGCGCGCACCCGCTCCAGCGTGCCCGGCTCGGGGATGGCCGCCTGCAGGGCGAACCACTTGTCGAGCACCAGCGGGTCGGTCTCGTAGAGCGCGGCGAAGCGCGCCAGCGCCTGCTCGCGCCGCTCTCCCGGGATCTGCGCCAGCACCGCCAGCGCGGCGAAGCGGTCGGTCATGTTGTCGGCCGCCTCGAACTGCGCGGCGGCGAGCTCCGCCCCCGCCTCCGGGTCGCCCGCGGCGAACAGGTCGAGCGCCGCGTTGCGCAGGGCGCGCCGCCCGGCGCTCGCCGCGTCCGGGCTGTAGGCCTCGCCGGAGGCGAGCCCGTCATAGACCTGGCGCAGGCGCGGGCCGATCAGCCGGCCGACGCTGGCGCGCAAGGCGCGCCGCGCCTCCAGGATGGCGTCCGGGTCGATGTCCTGGCCGATCTCGCGCGCGATGTCGGCCTCGCTCGGCAGCGCCATCACCTGCGCGGCGAAGGCGTGGTCGTCGGTGGCCGCGAGCAACGCGCCGAGCGCCTCGGCGAAGCGCGGGCTGAATCCCGGCTCGCCCTGGCTCTTCACGGCGTCGACGGCGCGCAGCAGCAGCCGCGTCGCCACGCTCTGGGCCGCCTGCCAGCGGTTGAAGGGGTCGCTGTCGTGGCGGAACAGGCGCAGCAGGTCGTCCTCGTCGAGGTCGATCCGCAGCTTCACCGGGGCCGAGAAGCCGCGCAGCAGCGAGGGCGTCGGCTGCGTCGGCACGTCGACGAAGGTCAGCTTGGCGGCGGGCGCGTCGAGCACGAACAGCCCGTCGGCGAGTTCGCGCCCGTCCGCGAGGCGCAGCTGAAGTTCCTCGCCGTCGGCGGCGATCAGGCCGAGCCGCACGGGGATGACGACGGGCTCCTTGGTCTCCTGGCCGGGCGTGGGCGGCGTCGCCTGCGCCAGCTCGAGCGTGTAGGTGCGCGCCGCCTCGTCATAGGCGCCCTTGGCCATCAGCGACGGCGTGCCGGCCTGCCGGTACCACAGCGCGAAGTGGGAGAGGTCGCGCCCGCTCGCCTCGGCGAAGCAGGCCAGGAACTCCTCCACGGTGGCGGCCGTGCCGTCGCAGCGCCGGAGGTACAGGTCCATGCCGGCCCTGAACGCCTCGGACCCGATCAGGATCTTCAGCATGGAGATCAGCTCGGAGCCCTTCTCGTAGACCGTCGCCGTGTAGAAGTTGTTGATCTCGCGATAGGCGTTCGGGCGCACCGGATGGGCGAGGGGGCCGGAATCCTCCGCGAACTGGTGGGCGCGCAGGTTGCGCACGTCGGCGATGCGCTTGACCGGCCGCGAGCGCTCGTCCGATGAGAACTCGTGGTCGCGGAACACGGTCAGCCCTTCCTTCAGGCAGAGCTGGAACCAGTCGCGGCAGGTGATGCGGTTGCCCGTCCAGTTGTGGAAATACTCGTGGGCGATGATCGCCTCGATATTGGCGTAGTCGGCGTCGGTGGCCGTCTGCGGGCTCGCCAGCACGTATTTGTCGTTGAAGATGTTGAGGCCCTTGTTCTCCATCGCGCCCATGTTGAAGTCGGACACGGCGACGATGTTGAACACGTCGAGGTCGTACTCGCAGCCGAACGCCGTCTCGTCCCAGCGCATGGAGCGCACCAGCGCGTCCATGGCGTAGCCGGCGCGGTCCTCCTTGCCGGGCTCGACATAAACGCCCAGCTCCACCTCGCGGCCGGAGCGCGTGGTGAAGCGCCGGCCCACCCGCGCCAGCCGTCCCCCGACCAGCGCGAACAGATAGGCCGGCTTGGGGTGCGGATCGTGCCACACGGCGTAGTGGCGCCCCCCGTCGAGCGGGCCGCTCTCCACCGGGTTGCCGTTGCCCAGCAGCACCGGCGCCTCCCGCGCGTCGGCCTCGATGCGCGTCGTGTAGACGGACATCACGTCCGGCCGGTCGAGGAAATAGGTGATGCGGCGAAAGCCCTCCGCCTCGCACTGCGTGCAATACACGCCGGACGAGCGGTAGAGGCCCATCAGCTTGGTGTTGGCGGTGGGGTTCAGCAGCGTCTCGAACGTCAGCGTGAACGCCCGGCGCGGAGGGTGGGGCAGGGTGAAGCCCTGCGACGTGGCGGTGTAGGCGTCGAGGCCCAACGGCGCGCCGTCCAGCGCTGCCGAGACCAGCGTCAACTCGTCGCCGTCGAGCGCCAGGGGAGCGTCGACCGCGCCGGCCGGATTGGGCCGCAGCGCCAGCGTGGCGCGCACCATGGTCGCCGTGGGATGCAGGCTCACCGTCAGGTCGACCGTGTCGATCAGCCAGTCGGCGGGGCGGTAGTCCTCGAGGCGAATGACGGTGGCGGTATCGGTGCGCATGTCCTGTCCGGGGTGAAGGTCGCGGGGCCGTGCGTTGTTATCGCGCGGCGCGCGCGGCGTCTCAACCCGGAGCGGCGCAATTCGGCTCAGGCCGCGGGGCGGACCGGCTCGGTGTGGCTGACGATGCGGATGATGCGCGGCGCGTCCGAGCGCACGCCGTGTTCCATGCGGTCGACGCATTCGTGGACGCTGGCGACGTCCATCGTGGGCTCGACGCGGCAGTGGTAGTTGACCACGAGCCCGTGCGGCGTCTCGCGCACCCGCACGCTGTGCACGTCCTTGATCGCGCCCGTTTCGGCGGCGTGGCGCACCAGCGACTCGCGCACCCGCTCCGCCTCGGCCGGGTCGGCGTCGCGCCCGGCGAGGCTGGCCACCACCAGCGGCTCGATATGAGTCTCGACCTCGGTGTCGGGCCCAAGTTCCTCCCGAATCGCGGTTTCGAAGCGGCTCGCCACGGTATGCGCGGCGCCGAGGCTCATGCGCCCGTCGACTTCGATGTCGAGGCTGACGGAACGCCGCCCACCGAGGTCCTGCACGGTGACGTGGTGGACCGGCACGCGCCGCCGCGCGGCGATCAGCAGCACGCGCTCCAGCACCGTCTCCTCGTCGAGCGCCACGCCGTTGGCGGTGACGCTGACGCTCGCTTCCGGGATCGCGACCTCGATGGCCTCGGCGAGGCGCTGCTTGATGGCCAGCACGCGGTCGAGCGGCAGGGTGCGCGCCACGGACACCACGATTTCGGCGAAGACGTGGGCCCCGGCGGGGCGAACGCGCACGCTCTCCACCGCCACGATGCCGGGAGTCTCGGCCGCGATGGCGCGCATCTGCTCGGCGGTGCCGGCCGGAGCGGCGTCGACCAGCGTGTTGAGGGTGCGCTTGCCCAGCCGATAACCGGCCACGCCGATGAACAGCGCGACGCCCACGGCGGCGAGCGTGTCGCCCTGGGCGAAGCCGAACTTGGTCGCGCCCAGCCCGATCAGCACGAGCGTCGAGGACACGAGGTCGGACGAGAAATGCAGCGCGTCCGCGGCCAGCGCGTCGCTGCGCGTCTCCTTGGCGACCCGCATCAGCGCGCGATAGCGGAAGAAGTCGACGACGATGGAGATCACCAGCACCGCGAAGGCGAGCGGCGTCGCCTCCACCTCGGCCGGGTGGCCCATCAGCCGGCGCACCGCCTCCATCAGCACGTAGGCCGCCAGCACCATCAGCAGCCCGGTCTCGATCAGCGCCGCGACGGCCTCAATCTTGCCGTGCCCGTAATGGTGCTCCTCGTCGGCCGGCTTGTCGGCCGCACGGATGGCGAAATAGGTGAGGATCGTCGCGCCGGTGTCGAGCAGGCCGTGCCCGGCCTCGGAGATCAGCGCGAGCGAACCCGACATCAGCCCCGCCACGAGCTTGCCGAGCGTCAGCAGCCCGCTGGCGACGATCGACCAGAAGGCGGCCTGTTCCTTGGCGTGCGCGTGATCGGACATGAGATGGCCCCTGTTGGAGAACCCGCGTAGCGGGAACAGGGGGGCAAGGTCAACCGCCGCCGGCGCTCGCCCGCCAAAGGTCGAAGGGATCGGAGAGCACCTGAAAGCTGTCCTCGCGCGCCAGCCCGACCAGCGTCAGCCCGTGCTCGCGCGCCAGCCGCACGGCCAGCTCGGTGGGGGCCGAAATGCCGACCAGCGCGGTGACGCCGGTCGCGAGGCACTTCTGCACCAGCTCGAACGACAGGCGGCTCGTCATGACGACAAAGCCGCCGGCCGGCGAAATCCCGGTCCTCGCCAGATGCCCGATCAGCTTGTCGAGGGCGTTGTGGCGGCCGACATCCTCGCGCACCGCCAGCAGCCGCCCCTCGGCGTCGGCGAAGGCGGCGGCGTGCGTCGCGCCCGTCTCGGCGTTGAGCGCCTGGCGCGGGGCCAGCGCGCGCAGCGCCGCGAACACGGCGTCGGCGTCCATCGCCGGGCGGGTGGCGTTGACGCCGTAGCTGCGCACCGCCTGGTCCAGCTCCACGATGCCGCAAATGCCGCAGCCGGTCTGGCCGACGAGGTTGCGGCGGTTCTCGACCAGCCCGCGCCCGCGCGCCGCCGGGATGCGCGCCTGGGCCAGCAGCCCGCGTTCCAGCGCGCGCACGTCGATGGATTCGATCTCGGCGGCCTCGGCCACCACCTGCTCGGTCAGCGAGAAGCCGGTGACGAAGTCCTCGATGTCGCACGGGCTCGCCATCATCACGGCGTAGGCGATGCCGTTATAGGTGACGGACACCGGCGTCTCGGCCGCGAGAACGCGGGACGCGGGCTCGACCGCCCCGCCGCGCGTCACCACCACGGCGCCAGCCTCGACTGAGGGCGACGGCGGCGTCGCCGACGGCTCGGGCTCGTCGCCGTCCCGCCCGCCGTCGATGTCCGTTATGCCCGTCACGACCTTGGCTCCTTCGCGCGATGGCCTATAAGTTCATCCTAGTGCGCCGCCCGCGCGGCGGGAACAGCAGCGCCCCTTCGAACCGTTCAGGGATGAAACCGATGGAATATCTCCACACGATGGTCCGCGTCGCCGACCTCGACGCCTCGCTCGACTTCTATTGCAACAAGCTCGGGCTGGTGGAGGTCCGCCGCACGGAGAACGAGAAGGGCCGCTACACGCTCGTGTTCCTGGCCGCGCCGGGCGACGTGGAGAAGGCGCGCGACACCAAGGCGCCCCTGCTGGAGCTGACCTACAATTGGGATGAGCACGCCTACACGGGCGGCCGCAATTTCGGCCACCTGGCCTACCGCGTCGACAACATCTACGACCTGTGCGACCGCCTGATGAAGGCCGGCGTCACCATCAACCGCCCGCCGCGCGACGGCAACATGGCCTTCGTCCGCTCGCCGGACGGCATCTCCTTCGAGCTGCTGCAGAAGGGCAACCCACTCGCCCCCGCCGAGCCGTGGCTGTCCATGCCCAACACCGGCACGTGGTGAGCCCCCTTTCGCAGACACGATAGAAACGGGCCGGCCGGCGCGACGCCGGCCCGCGCCCAGCAGGAGACGTCCCACCGATGACGGTCACTTCCTTCGGAACCGCGGACGGGCAGCCCGTCCACGAGGTCACGATTCGCTCGGCCGCCGGCGCGCAGGCGCGCATCCTC
The DNA here is from genome assembly GCF_024294805.1 of Alsobacter ponti. Lineage (GTDB taxonomy): Bacteria > Pseudomonadota > Alphaproteobacteria > Rhizobiales > Beijerinckiaceae > Alsobacter > Alsobacter ponti. Next base: position 94,394 of record NZ_JANCLU010000003.1, on the reverse strand, counting down.
ACCTATGGCGCGCTGGTGCGCGACTTCACCGTCAAGCTGGCGAAAGGCGGCGAGCAGCGCGTCGTGCTCGGGCTCGACCGCATGGAGGACTACCTGGCGCATTCGCCGTCCTTCGGCATCACGGCCGGGCGCTATGCCAACCGCATCGCGCATGGCCGCTTCTCAATCGACGGCGACCATTATCAGCTCGACCGCAACCAGGCCGGCCTGCACACGCTGCACGGCGGCTCCAAGGGGTTCGGCAAGCGCGTGTGGCAGCTCGCCCATGCCGACGACAATTCCGTGACGCTGACGCTCGTCTCCCCAGACGGCGATATGGGCTTTCCCGGCACGATGACGGTGACGACCCGCTACTCGCTCGTGCACACGGCGACCCTGCGCGTCGAGATGACCGCCGTCGCCGACGCGCCGACCCTCGTCAACCTGGCGCATCACAGCTACTGGAACCTGGACGGCTCCGCCGACGTGCTCGACCACGACATGCAGATCGCCGCGGCGTTCTACACGCCGGTCGACGCCGACCTCATCACCACCGGCGAGATCGCACCCGTGGCCGGCACGCCGTTCGACTTCCGCACGCCCCGGCCGATCCGGTTTCCGGGACAGGACGGTCCGTTCCCCTACGATCACAACTGGGTGCTGGCCGGCGCGCGCCCCGCGCCGGGCGGGCTGCGGCACGCACTCTCCCTGCGCTCGCGAAAGAGCGGGCTCGAGATGGAGGTCCACACGACGGAGCCGGGCATCCAGGTCTATACCGGCTCCAAGCTCAACGTTCCGGTAGCGGGCCTCGGCGGCGCGCGCTACGGCGCCTTCGGCGGCGTGGCCATCGAGCCGCAGGTGTTCCCAGACAGCCCCAACAAGCCGCATTTCCCGGATCCGGTGCTGCGTCCCGGCCACGTCTACCGGCAGCTCAGCGAATACCGCCTGTCCTGAGCGAGGCGGGCGCATCCTCGCGCCGGCCTCCGCAACGACAAACGCCGCGCCCCGCAAGGGTCGCGGCGTTCTTGTTGCGCGTCGGAAGGATCAGCCGGCGACGCGGGCCGTGGGGCGCGCCAGCAGCACGGCCGCGACGCTGGCGACGGCGGCGAGGCCCACCGCGATCTGCGCGCCCACCGCTTCCCAGGTGGCGTTGAAGCCCAGCGCCAGAAGCGTGTCGGCCAGCCGGTCGAGATCGTGGACGGGCAGGTATCCCTGCTCCTGCATCTCCTGGATCGCGCCGCCGATGAAGCGCAGGCCCATCACGAAGAGCAGCGCCGAGGTGGCGACGAACACCGGACGCAGCGGCAGGCGCACGGCCACCTGCTGCATGACGACCGCGATGGCCGCGAGGATCGCCGCCGCGCCGATCAGCCCGGCCAGCAGTCCCGGCGTCCAGCCGCCCGACGTGCCGGCCAGCGCATGGATGAACAGCACCGTCTCGCCGCCCTCGCGGAACACGGCGAGGAAGGCGATGAGGCCGAGCGACACGCTCGCGCCGCGGCTGAGCGCGCGGTCGGCGCTGGCCTTCAGCTCCGCGGTCCAGGCGTGCGGATCCTGGCGCAGGAACAGCCAGCCGCTCATGTAGAGCATCAGCGCCGCGGCGACGATCATCACGACGGCCTCGACCCGGTCGTCGTGGGCCCCGTTCAGGAACAGCTCGAACACCACGGCGGCGCCAAGGCTGGCGAGGATGGCGAGGCCCGCGCCCGCGTAGAGGGCCCTGATGGCGGCGTCGGCGCCGGCGCGGCGGAGGAAGGCGGCGAGGGCGGCGATGACGAGAAGGGCCTCGAGCCCCTCGCGCAGCAAAATCGCCCCAGACTGCAGGGCGATGGAAAGACTGAACATAACGTGAGTATCTCCGATCGCGGGATACCGGATCATATGCGCTTGGAATAATTCTAAAAGCAACCGCAAAACAACCGCGACGCAAACATCGGAAAGTTTCCAAACTGCGCGCGGCGCGATCTGGCGCGTTGCCTTGGCTGATGGCGGGGCGTGCCCGAAGGCCGGGCGGCGGCGACTTGCCGCGACGCCGGCCAGCCTGCGTGAACGGGCCGAGCGGCGGCGCGGCCCCCGCTCTAGCCTTTCATGCCGCCGCTGGTGAGGCCGCCGACGACGCGGTCCTGGAACACGGCGATGATCACGCACACGGGCACGATGGCCACCACGAGCGCGGCGGAGATGATCGGCCACGGGAACGAGAACTCGCCCTGGTAGAGCGTGATGCCGACCGGCAGCGTCCGCTTGGCGACGCGCGAGGACAGCGTCAGCGCCAGCAGGAACTCGTCCCAGGCGTTGACGAAGGCGAGGATGGCGGCGGTAAATACGCCCGGCGCGGTGAGCGGAATGACGACGTGCCACAGCGCCCCGGCGCGCGTGCAGCCGTCGATCATCGCGGCGTTCTCGAGGTCGTTCGGGATGTCCTGGAAGAACGAAACCAGCACCATCACGCACACTGGCATCGAGAGCACCGCGTAGGGCAGCACCAGCGCCGGCCAGGTGTTGAGCAGGTCCAGCGTGCGCATCGTCTGGAACAGGGGCACCACCAGCGAGATCAGCGGAACCATGGCGACGGCGAGCAGCGCCGAGAGGATGGCCCCCGGCGCGGGCAGGCGCAGCCGCACCAGCGCGTAGGCGGCCAGCGCCGAGACGACGATGCACAGGGCCGTCGACAGCGCCGCCACCGCGATGCTGTTCCACAGGAAGGTGAGGATCGGCTGGTCGACGAACACGCGCACGTAGTTCTGCAGCGTCGGCGCGTCCGGCATGATCGTGATCGGCATGCGCATCAGCTCGCTCTCGGTCTTGAGCGAGGTGAGCAGGATCCAGATGGCCGGGATGAAGCCGTTGGCGGCGACGATCAGCGCGGCGAGCCAGACGGTGCGGCGGCGGCCGAAGGTCGTCATCTCAAGCCTCCTTGCGCGGGTCGCGCTTCGTATAGCGCAGGTAGCCGGACGTCGCGACGACGGACACGGCGAACATCAGCACGGCGAGCGCCGAGCCGTAGCCGAGATCGAGGAAGTCGATGGTCGTCTTGTGGATGTACATGGCCAGCGTCTCGGTGGAATGGCCGGGCCCGCCATTGGTCATGGCGTAGGGGATGTCGAAGGTCTGGATGGCCGTGATGGTGCGGAAGATCAGCGCCACCACGATGGCCGGGCGCAGCATCGGCAGGGTGATCTCGACGAACTGCTGCCAGCGCCCCGCGCCGTCGATCTCGGCGGCCTCGTAGAGCGAGCGCGGGATCGTCTGCAGCCCCGCCAGCAGCACGAGGGCGACGAAGCTGGAGCTCTTCCACACGATCGCGATGCAGGTCGCCACGAAGGCGAGGAACGGGTCGGAGAGCCATTGCCGCGGCGACATGCCCACCAGCATCAGGGCGTTGTTGACGATGCCCTGGTTGAACTCGAAGAACCAGCGGAAGATCAGCCCGGTGAACACCAGCGGCAGGGCCCATGGCAGCAGCAGGCCCAGGCGCACCGGCCACTTGATCTTGAACGGCTGGTTGGCGAGCAGCGCCAGCCCGAGGCCGACCAGCACGGCGCCGGGCACCGTGACCACGATGTAGATCACCGTGTTGAGCGTCGAGCTCCAGAAGATCTCGTCGGACATCGCCCGCGCGAAATTGTCGAGGCCGACGAAGGGCGTGCCCATCCAGGGCTGCGCCAGGTGCTCGAAGCGCAGGCTGGTCGTCACCAGCTCCACGATGGGGTAGACGACGACGGCGCACAGCAGCAGCACCGCCGGGGCCAGCATCATCAGGCCGAGCCTGCGCTCGGCGCGCTCCAATGGCGACAGGCGGGCGCGCCCCTTGCGGGCGGGCGGCGTGGCGGCGTGTCGCGCGCCGGCTTCGGCGGTCGTGCTGGACATGCTGCGCTCCCTCGTCTGGGTGGGGGAGCGGCCGGGACGATCCCGGCCGCCAGTCGCGTCACGGAGCGGACGGCGTCGCCGTCCGCCGCCTTTACTTGAAGATCGGCGTCAGGCGGCTCTGCATGTCGGAGAGCGCCGCGTCCGCCGTCTTGGTGCCGGCCAGGAAGGCGTTCATGTTGGTGCGGATGATCTCCGACACCTCGTTGTAGCGCGGCGTCACCGGGCGCGAGCGCGCCGTCTGCACCACCGGCAGGGCGTCCTTGAACCAGGGGTTCGCCTTCAGCACCTCGGGGTCGGTGTAGACCTCCGGGAAGACCGGCATGTGCGAAGCCAGGATCGCCTGCATCTTCGAAACTTCCGGGCTCGACAGGAAGCGCACCAGCTTCACCGCTTCGGCCTTGTTCTTCGAGAAGGCCGTCACGGCGAGCTGCCAGCCGCCGATGCAGGTCGCCGACTTGCCGGCCTCGTAAGCGGGCATCGGCACCACGCCCGTCTTGCCCTTCACCACCGAGTCGGCGTCGTTCTCGACGCGGTTCCAGACATAGCCCCAGTTCATGGTGCTGATCAGGTTGCCGGCCTGGTAGTTCTGGCGCATGCGGTCGGTGACGATCTCGGCGATGTTGCTGGGCAGCACGCCGGAGCTCTTGAGGTCGCCCCACAGGTCGAAGGGCTTGCGCGCCGTCTCGCCCGTGAGGGTCAGCTTGCCGGAGGCGTCCGTGAGCTGCCCGCCGAGTTCCCAGAGCGGCACGAGATAGGTGCACACCGTGCCCTCGATGGGCGCGCCGGCGGTCTGGAAGCCCGAGAGGTTCGGGTTCTTCTCGGCGTCCATGATCTTCTTGAGGCCGTCGCGCAGCTCGGTCCAGGTCTTCGGCGGCTGCACGCCGTGCTTCTCGAACAGGTCCTTGCGGTAGTAGAGGAACTGCGCGTCGGCGAAGTAGGGCAGGGCGATGACCTTGCCGTTGACGATGTTGGCCTCGCGGTAGGCGGCGACGTAGCGCGCCATCGTCGCGTCCTTCTCGGCGCCGAGATAGGAGTCGAGCGGCTCGGCCCACTGGGCGGCGGCCCACTGCGCCGGGCGGATCACGTCGATCAGCACCACGTCGAGCGTGCTGTCGCGCGAGGCGAGCACGGTGTTGAGGTACTGCTGCTGCTGCTCCGAGGTGGCGCCGCCGACCTCGACCTCGACCTTCACGCCGGGGTTGCGCTGCATGTAGACGTCGACGATCTGCTTCATCACGTCCGGGCGCTGCTGGCCGCCGGTGAAGATGCGCAGCGTCGTCTGGGCCATGAGGTCGCCCGTGGCCGCCATGCTCAATGCGGCGCCCAGCAGCGCCGTGACGAGTGTTTTCTTCATGTCCGTACTCCCTCCATGGTCATGCGTGTTGCGGATCGCCCGGTGGTCCGGGTCGTTCGTTCAGGCGGCGCGCGCCAGCGCGCGGCCGGTTTCCTCCTCGAAGACGTGCGCGTGCTCGAGCGCGAGGCTCAGCGGCACGCGGTCTCCGGGGCGCAGCTTCGCTTCCGGCGGGAAGCGCCCGGTGAGCGCCGCGTCGCCGACGCGCAGAAGCACCAGCGTCTCCGCCCCGAGCGGCTCCACCAGTTCCACCGCGCCGTGCGCCGTCGCGGCCTCGCCGCCGGACGCCGGGCGCACGTGCTCCGGGCGCAGGCCCATCACGGCGCGCCGTCCGGCCGCCGCGTCGAAGCGCGGGCGCGCCGCCTGCGGAACCGCGGCGCTCGCGCCGGCCCCCAGCGTCACCGACGAGGCGTCGGCGGCGATGTCCACGGTCGCGAAGTTCATCGGCGGCGAGCCGATGAAGCCGGCCACGAAGCGGTTGCTGGGGCGCGCGTAGCACGCGTCCGGCGTGTCGAACTGCTGAAGGTGCCCGCCCTTGAGGATGGCGATTCGGTCGGCCAGCGTCATCGCCTCGATCTGGTCGTGCGTGACGTAGACGATGGTGGTGCCGAACCGCTGGTGCAGCTTCTTGATCTCGATCCGCATCTCGGCGCGCAGCTGGGCGTCGAGGTTGGACAGCGGCTCGTCGAACAGGAAGACGAGCGGCCGGCGCACGATGGCGCGCCCCATCGCGACGCGCTGCCGCTGGCCGCCGGAGAGCTGCCCGGGCTTGCGCTCGAGCAAATGGCGGATCTGCAGGATGTCGGCCGCCTCGCCGACCAGCTTCTCGATGTCGGGCTTCGACGCGCCGCGCATGCGCAGGCCGAACGCGATGTTCTCCGCCACCGTCTTGTGCGGATAGAGCGCGTAGTCCTGGAACACCATGGCGATGTCGCGGCTGCGCGGGGGGAGGTCGTTGACCACGCGCCCGCCGATGGCGATCTCGCCGTCGCTCACTCCCTCCAGCCCCGCGATCATCCGCAGCAGAGTGGATTTGCCGCAGCCCGAGGGTCCTACGAGGACGACGAACTCGCCGTCCTTCACGGTGATGTCGATGCCGTGGATGACGTCCACACGGCCGAAGGACTTCCGCACCTGGCGGATATCGACGCCTGCCACGCGTTCCTCCGTTTCCGCTTTTCGCGGTGTTGCGCCTGGGCCGCCCCCGGCCCCGGACACCCCTATCATCGCCAAGTCTTGTAAAAGATACAAGACCTGATAATTTCGCCTTGTCGCGGCCCCTTCGGCGCCGCCTCGCGCCCCTTGCGTGGGCGCCCGGGATGCACGGAATGACCGGTGTTTTGTGCGTGGGAATCGCCACGCAGGACTTCGTGTTCGGGATGGATGCGATGCCCTCGCGGGCCGAGAAGCACCGGGCGCGCGACCTCGCGGCGGTGGGCGGCGGCATCGCCGCGAACGCCGCCGTCGCCGTGGCCCGCCTCGGCGGCCGGGCCATGCTCGCCAGCCGCCTCGGCGACGACAGCGTGGGCGACGGCATCGTCAAGGCGCTGGAGGCGGACGGGGTCGACTGCTCGCTGACGCTGCGCGCGACGGGCGTCCGCTCCTCGCTCTCCGCCGTGCTGGTCGACAGCGCGGGCGAGCGCATGGTCATCAACTACGCCGACCCCGCCACCCCCGACGACGCCGGGCACATGCCGGCCCGCCTGCCCGAGGGCGTGCGGGCGGTGATGGCCGACACGCGGTGGGAGACCGGCGCGCTGGCCGCCTTCCGCGCGGCGCGCGCCTCGGGCGGCTTCGGCGTGCTCGACGCCGACCGCGCGGTGCAGAGTCCCGAGCTGAGCCCGCTTGCAACTCATGTCGCCTACGCGGCCCAGGCGGTGCGCGAGATGACGGGGGAGGAGGACGCGCGGCGCGGGCTAGCGCGCCTCGCCGCGACCGCCTCCAACTGGATCGCCGTCACCGACGGCGCGCGCGGCGTGTTCTTCACCGAGAACGGGGCCGTCGCGCAGGAGCCCGCCTTCCGCATCGCCCCGGTCGACACGCTCGGCGCGGGCGACGTTTTCCACGGCGCCCTCGCGCTCGGCCTCGCCGAGGGCATGGGCGAGCGTGCGGCGGTGCGCTTCGCCAGCGCCGCCGCCGCCATCAAATGCACGCGGTTCGGCGGGCGCGCCGGTTGCCCGACCCGCCGCGAACTTGAGGATTTCCTGCGCCAGGCCGCGCAATACGAGAGGGAGACGCCCTGATGGACCTTTCGCCCGGCAAGCTCTGGGGGATGCGGCGCATGGCCGACGCCCAGGGCCGTTTCAAGATGACGGCGGTGGACCAGCGCCCGCCGATCAAGAACCCGATCCGCGAGAAGCGCGGCCTGCCGGAAGCGCCCTACGAGGACGTCGCCGGCTTCAAGCTGATGCTGATCGAGGAACTGCAGGCGGACAGCTCCGCCCTCCTGCTGGACCCTCATTTCGCCCTGCCCGGCGGGCTGAGCGTGATGTCGCCGACCAAGGGCCTCATCGTGACGCTGGAGGATTCGATCTTCAGCGAGACGGCCGAGGGCCGCCTCTCGTCGGAGATCGACGATTGGTCCGTCGAGAAGATCAAGCGCGTCGGCGGCGACGCGGTGAAGGTGCTGGCGTGGTACCGGCCGGACGCGGGGCCGTCGGTCTGCCGCGCGCAGCAGGACTTCACCGCCCGCATCGGCGAGGCCTGCGCCCGCTACGACATCCCGTTCCTGTTCGAGCTGCTCGTCTATCCGCTGCCCGGCGAGGCCAACCAGACGACCCAGTACATCGAGATGGCGGACAAGAAGTCCGAGCTCGTGCTGGAGAGCGTGCGCGTGTTCGCCGACCCGAAGTTCGGGATCGACGTCTTCAAGCTGGAGAGCCCGCTGCCGGCGCGCGACGTGCCGGGCGTCGGCAATCCCGGCGCCGAGAAGGCGCAGGCCCTGTTCGACGAGATGGGGCGGCTCGCGGGTCGGCCCTGGGTGATGCTCTCGGCCGGCGCCGGCATGGCCGAGTTCCGCAACGTCCTCACCCACGCCTACAAGGCCGGCGCGTCGGGCTACCTCGCCGGGCGCGCCATCTGGGCCAAGCCGTTCCAGCGCTTCCCGGATTGGGACGAGATCCGCGACGGGCTGCGCCGCGACAGCGTGCCCTACATGCGCGACATCAACGCGCTGACCGACGCGCGCGCCGTGCCCTGGTTCGCGCATCCGCGCTTCGGCGGCTCCGTCCGCCCGCCTCACGCGGACGCCTCGTTCCGGCGCTTCTATTCGGGTTTCGGAGACTGAAATGACGCCCCGCATCGCCGTGCTGCCGCTGGCCCGGCCCACCTTCGACGTTCCCTACGCGCAGGAGATGGCGGCCGCCGCCTTCGCCGCGCTCGACCGCGCCGGCATCGCCACGGTGGGCCCGCGCGAGCTGCTGTTCGACGCCGCCGCCACCGAGGCCGCGCTGGAGGGCCTGGCCGGCGAGCAGGTCGATTTCGTGCTGCTGATGCAGGTGACGTTCACCGACGCCAGCATGACCGTGAAGATCGCCGAGCGCGTCGCCGCGCCGCTCGGCATCTGGGCGTTCCCGGAGCCGCGCGCCGGCGGAAGGCTGCGGCTCAACGCGTTCTGCGGCCTCAACCTCGCCAAGCACGCGCTGGGCCGCGCCGGGCGCAAGGCGGGCTGGCTCTATGCCGCGCCGGACGCGCCGGAGGCCGCTGCCGACATCCTCGCCATGGCGCGGGGCGGGCAGGGGCCGGCGGCCGAGCCGGTGGCGCGGAGCGAGGCGACCTCCGCCGAGGACGGCCGGCGCGCCGACGCGGCGCTGGCGGCGCTTCGCGGCGCGCGCATCGGCCTTGTGGGCGAGCATCCGGCGGGCTTCGACACTTGCCGCTACGAGCCGGCGGCGCTCTCCGCGCTGGCTGGGGTGGGGGTGGAACCGATCCGCCTCGACGAGGTGTTCGCCCGCGCCAGGGCCATGCCGGCGGACGCCGTGGCGCAGACGCGCGCCGGCGTGTCGCGCGACATCGCCGGGCTCGAGGGCGTCGACCAGGACCAGCTCGACCGCTCGCTGCGGGTCTATCGCGCGCTCGAGGGCTTCGCCGCCGACCGCGACCTCAAGGGCCTGGCGGTGCGCTGCTGGCCGGAGATGTTCACCGACTATGGCTGCGCCGCGTGCGGGCCGATGGGGATGATGACCGAGAAGGGCGTGCCCTGCGCCTGCGAGGCGGACGTCTACGGCACGGTGACCTCCCTGCTGCTGCAGGAGATCGCCGGCGAGCCCGCCTGGCTCGTCGACATCGTCGACATGGACGCCGCCAGCGATACCGGCGTGTTCTGGCACTGCGGCTCCGCGCCGCTCTCGATGGCCGACCCGGCGACCCCGCCGGAGGCGCAGATCCACTCCAACCGCCGCATGCCGCTGCTGGCGCAGTTCGGCCTGCGGCCGGGGCGCGTCACCGTGGCGCGCATCAGCCAGGCGATGAACGCGCCGAAGATGGTGCTGGCCGGCGCGGAAATGCTGCGCGCGCCGCTGAGCTTCACCGGAACCTCGGGCGTCGTGCGCTTCGACCGGGCGGCCGGCGAGGTGGCGGCGGTGATGATGGAGCAGGGGCTGGAGCACCATGTGGCGCTGGCCTATGGCGAGCACCGCCCGGCGCTGCGCGCCGCCGCCCAGCGCATGGGCCTGGAGATCGTGGAGCTGACATGAGCGCCGTCCTTCCCCTGCCTGAAGAGCCGCTGTGGTCGCGCCTGCCGCCGCTCGCCGTCACCGGGCCGGCCACGCAGCTGTCGGCCTCGACCATCTCGCTGCCGACCACCGCGGGCCCGCTGCTCGCCACCGCGCTGGCCGACGGCGTCCGCCTGCGGCTCGGCCCCACTGACCTGCCGCTTTATCCCATCCTGGCCGGCGACCCGGCCGAAGAGAGCGCGACGCTGGCGGAGGACGACGCCGGCGTGACGCTGGCGTGGGGCGGCTTCCGCCTGACGCTCGGCCGCGAGCCGCTGACCTTCGCGCTGGAGCGGGACGGCCGCATCGTGCAGCGCAGCGCCACCGACGGGCACTTCGTGCGCGAGCACCGCCTGCCGCCCTTCGCGCGGCGCGAGGACGGCGGCTGGTTCGTGGCGCTCGACCTCGCCGCCTCGGAGCCGGTCTACGGCCTCGGCGAGAAATGGGGGCCGCTGAACAAGCGCGGGCAGTTCGTCCGCTCGCTCGTCTTCGACGCGCTCGGCGTCAACGGCGAGCGCGCCTACAAGAACACGCCCTTCGCGTGGTCGCCGGGCGCGGTGTCGCGCTCGGGCTGGGGCGTCTTCGTCCACACGCCCGCGACCGTCACGCACGCGGTCGGCGCGCCGCTGTGGTCGCAGCGCAGCTACGGCCTCGCGATCGACGACGCGGCGCTCGACCTCTTCGTCCTCGCCGGCGCGGACGGCGCGGCGCTGCTGCGCGCCTATACCGACCTCACCGGCCGCGCCCCCGCGCCGCCCTACTGGTCGCTCGGCGCGATCCTCTCCAAGGCCTATTACCGCACGGCGGACGAGATCCTCGAGGCGGCGCGCGAGGTGCGCCGGCGCGGCATGCGCTGCGACACCATCACCTTCGACGGCCGCGCCTGGCAGGACACGCCGACGCGCTTCCACTTCCACTTCGACCCCGCGCGCTACGCCGACCCGAAGCCCGTCTTCGCCGAGCTGAAGGCGCTCGGCTTCAAGGTCTGCGTGTGGGAATACCCGCTCGTCTCGCGCGACGGGCCGCTCTTCGCCGAGATGGCCGCCAAGGGCTGGCTGCTGCGCGACCGGCGCACGGGCGAGCCGTACCTCTACCACTTCGACCCCGAGCCCTTCGGCCAGGTGCTGACGCAGCTGCCCGTCTCCGGCCTCGTCGACTTCACGCAGCCCGACGCCTACGCCTTCTGGCGCGACGCGCACCGGCCGCTGTTCGAGCTGGGCGTCGACATGATCAAGTCGGACTTCGGCGAGCAGGTCGACCCCGATTGCGTCGCCGCCAACGGCGATTCCGGCGAGCGGCTGCGCAACGTCTATCCGCTGCTCTACAACGCCTGCGTCGACGAGGCGGCGCGGCTGTACTGCCCGACGGGCGCGTTCCTGTTCGGCCGCGCCGGCTGGGCCGGGAGCCAGCGCTATCCGGTGCAGTGGGGCGGCGACCCGCAGGCGGACTGGGAGGGCATGGCCGCCTCGATCCGCGGCGGCCTCTGCTGGGGTCTCAGCGGCGGCCCGTTCCACGCCAGCGACGTCGGCGGCTTCTACAAGGACCGCCGCGACCCCGAGCTCTACGTCCGCTGGACGCAGGCGGCGATCTTCATCTCGCATCTGCGCTTCCACGGCATCGGCCCCCGCGAGCCCTGGGCCTACGGCCCCGAGGCCGAGGCGGCGGTGACGCTGGCGCTGGAGTGGCGCTACCGGCTGCTGCCCTATCTGTGGGCCTGCGTCGAGGAGGCGACCCGCACCGGCATGCCCGTGCAGCGGGCCATGCCGCTCGCCGCGCCGGACGATCCCGCCGCGTGGGGCTTCGACGAGCAATTCATGTGCGGGCCGGACCTGCTGGTCGCCGCCTGCCCGCGCCCCGGCGGCGAGGTGGAGGTCTACCTGCCGGCCGGGCGCTGGCGGCGCTTCCCGCAGGGCGGCGAGCCGATCGAGGGCGGCTGCGTGCTGCGCCTCAGGCTGGCGCTCGACGAGATGGCGGTGTTCGCCCGCGACGGCGCGGCGATTCCGCTCGGCCCCGCGGTGCGCAGCACGGCCGAGACCGGCTTCGCACCGGAGGTGGAGACGGTCTGGCGGGGCTGAGCGCCCCGCCTGCTACGGCTCGCCGTGGGCGGCGATCAGGCTGGCGGGAACCTCCAGCCCGTCGCGCCGCGCCGCGTCGCGCAGCGCCAGCCGGCGCACGCCGGAGAGCCGCGCGCCCTTCTGTCCCTCGATCATCGCCGCCAGCGTGGCGATGCGCTCGCCGAAGCCGGCGTGGCCGAAGCCCGCCGGGTCGAGCGCGATGAGCAGCTGGCCGGTGCGCGGCGGGCCGCCCTTGTCGTCGAGGAAGGACGACGCCTCCGCCGCGAAGTGCGCGCCGACCAGAGCCGCCGCCAGCACCTCGACCATGAAGGCCAGCGCCGCGCCCTTGGCGTCGCCGAGCGGGATCATGGTCCCCTTCAGCCCCACGTCAGGGTCGGTGGTGGGCGCGCCGTCCGGGCCGAGCGCCCAGCCTTCCGGAATGGGCTCGCCCTTGGCCTTGGCGTTGACAAGCGCGCCGCGCGCCACCTTGGACAGCGCCAGGTCGACCACGACCGGGGCGCGGCCCGGCAGCGGCGTGGCGAAGGCGATGGGGTTGGTGCCGAACACCGCCTGTCCGCCGCCCCACGGGGCGATGGCCGCCGGCGTGTTGGCGAACAGCAGCGCCACGAGCCCGGCGTCGGCCAGCCGCTCGACGTGGTGCCCCGCCGCGCCGCAATGGTTGGAGCGCGCGATGGCGGCCGCCGCGATGCCCTGGGCGCGCGCCATCTCCGGCAGTTCGGTGATGGCGAGGTCGAGCGCCGGGTAGGCGAAGCCGTCGGCGGCGTCGATGGCGAGCACGCCCGGGCGCGGACGGCTGGCGCGCGGCGCGGCCTTGCCGTCGATCTTGCCCGCCGCGAGCATGGCGAGGTAGGTCGGAACGCGCGTCAGCCCGTGGCCCTTGAGCCCGTCCGCCTCCGCGCCGACGAGGGCGCGCGCAGTGGCCCGCGCCGCCGCCTCGTTCGCGCCGCCGCGCGCGAAGATGCCGGCGACCCAGCTCTCAACTCTGTCCAGCGCGTAGCGGGTCATCGGGCCGCCTCCAGCGCCTTGAGCACGTTGCGGGCGGTGACGGAGGAGACGCGCACGTTGGATTCCGCCGTCACGCCGGCGATGTGGGGCGTCAGCAGCAGGTTCGCGCAGTCGACGAACACCGCGCCGCGCGCCGCGTCCAGCGGCTCCTCGTCGAACACGTCAAGCGCCGCGCCGCCCAGCGCGCCGGCGCGCAAAGCCGCGGCCAGGGCCGCCTCGTCGACCACGCCGCCGCGCGCCGCGTTGATCAGCACGGCGTCGCGCTTCATGCGCGACAAAGCGCCGGCGTCGATCAGGTTGCGCGTCGTCGCGGTCAGCGGCACGTGCAGGCTTACCACGTCGCTTTCGGCCAGCAGGGCGTCGAGCGGCGCGGAGCGCGCTTCGTGCGCCGCCCAGGCGGGGTCGTCCGCCGCGACATAGGGGTCGTGGCCCACCACCTCCATGCCGAGCGCTCGGGCGCGCCGCGCCGTCTCGCGCGCGATGGCCCCGAAGCCGACGAGACCCAGCGTCTTGCCGGAAATCTCGCGCCCGCCGATGAGGGCGTTGCGCGGCCAGCCGCCCGCCGCCACCTTCGGCGTGACGGCATACGCGCCCCGCAGCAGCACCATCGCCGTGGCGATGACGTATTCGGCCACCGACACGTCGTTGGCCCCCGTCGCCGGGAACACCGCCACGCCGCGCGCCTTGCAGGCGTCGACGTCGATATTGTCGAGCCCGACGCCGAGCCTCCCGACCGCTGCCAGCCGCTCCGCGCCGGCGAGCAGCGCGCCGCGCACCTGCGTCCGGTTGCGCACGATCAGCGCGCGGCAGTCGCGCACCGCGCGCGCCAGCTCGTCGGGCCGGTCGACGAGGCCGGGGTCGTACAGCGTGGCGTGGCGCGTGGCGAGCTCCGCGACGGCGGCCTCGTCCATGAATTCGGAAATCACGATGTCGGCCATGGCGAACCTCAGCGCAGAACGAGGAGGCCGGCGAGAACGGCCCCGAGAATGACGGCGGTGGTGCCGCAGACCACCGCGACGTGCCGCCAGCCGACGCGCAGGATGGCGGTGATCGACGTGCCGAGCCCCAGCGCGCCGATGGCGATCAGCAGGCCCCAGCGCGACGCCTCGCTCACCACCGCCTTCACGGCGGCGGGCGCGAGGCCCGCGCTGTTGACGAGCACGAGCGCCAGGAACACCAGCGCGAACACCGGCACGGGCACGCGCGCGTTCTGCGCGCCGCCGCGCCCGGCGAACCACCAGCCGACGCCCAGCACCACAGGCAGCAGCAGGAACACCCGGAACAGCTTGACGATGACCGCCGCGTCGCCGGTGGTCTCCGACACCGAGTACCCGGCGCCGACCACCTGCGCGACGTCGTGGATGGTCGCGCCCAGCAGGATGCCGAGCGTGCGGTCGTCGAAGCCGAACACCGGCCCGAGTGCCGGGTAGGCCACCATGGCGAGGGTGGAGAGCGCGTTGACGGCGACGACGGTGAACACCGTGTCGGCGTCGCGGTTGGGATATTTCGGCAGCACGGACGCGGTGGCCAGCGCCGCCGACGCGCCGCACACGGCCGTCGCCCCGCCGGCCAGCGCCCCATAGGCCGCCTCGCGGCCGAACAGCCGCGCGAAGGCGACGCCGGAGACGACCGTCACGGCCATCGCCGCCACCACCAGCAGCGCCGTGCCGAAGCCGAGCGCCCAGATGTCGCCGAGCGCGATGCGCAGGCCCAGCAGGGCGATGGCGATGCGCAGGAGCTTCTTGACGCTGAACGCCATGCCGGGCTCGAACAGCGGACGCGCCGCGAAGCGGTGCAGCGCCATGCCGATCAGCAGCGCCACCACCACGGCGGGCACCACCACCGCCCGGCCGGTGAGCGCGCCGATGGCGCGCCCCGTCAGCGGCTCGACAAGCACCGACGCGACCGCGACCGCGGCCGACAGCGCGACGCCGGGAGCCAGCACGCGGGCGAGATTGCGGGCGCTCGCCGCGCGCATGGCGGCGACGCCGCCGGTTTGGGCCTGTTCAGCCATGGGCCGGCCGGTCTCCCTGCTGCCCCCGAGGGGCGACTTCCCGTGAACGCCGCGGCCGCCGCAAGGATGCCGCGGCGCGCCAGGATCAGGCGCTGCGATAGAGCTTGGTCATCGAGAACTCCCGATGCCCCAGCGCCTCCGCCGCCGTCAGGCGTCCGTTGGACGTGCGCACGATCATGTCGATCAGCGCGTCACCCGCCTGCGAGATGGTCATCTCGCGCCGCAGGATGCCCGACACGTCGACGTCGATGTGCTCGCCCATGGTGCGGATCGTCTTCGGATTGCCGGAGATCTTGATCACCGGGACGATCGGGTTGCCGATGACGTTGCCCTGCCCGGTGGGGAAGGTGTGGACGACATAGCCGCCCGCCGCCATCAGCGTCACGCATTCGGCGGCCGCCGACGACGTGTCCATGTAATAGAGGCCCGGACCCTTGGCCGGCGTCTCGGCCGGCTGCAGCGCGTCGATGAACTTCGAGTTGCGGCCGATCTTCTCGAGGTTGCCCAGAGCCTTTTCCTCGATGGTCGTGAGGCCGCCGGCGATGTTGCCCTTGGTGGGCTGGCTGTCGGAAAGATCGTCGGTCTTGTGCGCCTCGATCACGTCCTCCTGGTACGCCTTCCACATGGCGTACCACTTCTCGGCCACTTTCGGCGTCGCCGCGCGCGCCTTGCACAGGTGCTCCGCGCCGGTGATCTCGGAAGTCTCGCCGAACACGCCGGTGACGCCGCGCGGGATCAGCTTGTCGTACATGTTGCCGACGGTGGGGCAGGAGGACAGGCCCGTCGTGGTGTCCGACTCGCCGCACTTGGTCGACACCCACAGCTCGGAGATGTCGCACTCCTCGCGCTGCAGCTCGGTGGCCCACTGCACCATCTTCTTGGCCTCGTAGGAGGCGCGGGCGATGGTGGCGATGTCGCCGTGGCCCTCGATGCCGAAGCCGACCACCGGCTTGCCCGTCTTGGCGATGCCGTCGACGACGCGACCGGTCCAGCCGTCCTCGATGCCGACCACCACCACAGCGGCGACGTTGGGGTTGGAGCCGGTGCCGATGAGCGTGCGGAAATGCAGCTCGAGGTCCTCGCCGAACTGCAGCCGTCCGTAGGCGTGCGGAATGGCGAGCGTGCCCTTGACGTTGTGGGCCACCGCCTCGCAGACGGAATTGGAGAGGTCGTCCAGCGGCAGGATGAGCACGTGGTTGCGCACCCCGACGCGGCCGTTCTCGCGCCGCCAGCCCTTGAACGTCAGCTTGCCGCCCGCGAGCGACTTCGCCTCGACGACGATGTCGGGCGCGGCCGGACGGTGCGCCGCCCGGGCGGGCTTCGCGGCCTTGCCCTTGCCGGCCTTGGCCGCCTTGGCGTTGACGCCCTTGGCCGCCGCCTTCGCCTTGCCTGTGCCCTTGCCCGAGCCCTTCTCCGGGTCGGCGAACACCGTCCTGGAGGCCTTCTTGGTCCCCTTCGCCATTGTCGGCCTCCTCACCAGCGCTTGGTCTTGACGTTCTGGACGTGCAGGTGCTCGCCCTTCTTGATGTCGGCGATGGCGCGGCCGATGTCCTCGCCATATTTCCAGATCGTGTCGCCCTTCTTGACGTTGGA
The DNA here is from genome assembly GCF_024294805.1 of Alsobacter ponti. GTDB lineage: Bacteria > Pseudomonadota > Alphaproteobacteria > Rhizobiales > Beijerinckiaceae > Alsobacter > Alsobacter ponti. Next base: position 77,795 of record NZ_JANCLU010000003.1, on the reverse strand, counting down.
CAGCGCGACCTTGTGGCCGATCGGGATGTCCATGCGCGCCTTGAGCCGGAAGGTCGTGTCGTTCTCGGTAATGAGGCACAGCATGTCGGTGCCGGCCGTCAGTCCCTCGACGACCACGACGCCGACCGTATCCTTCGGGCTGTGGACGAGGCAGTGCGGAATGCTCATGGCGCGAAATGTCCCTGGCGCGTGATGTCCCTCTCGGGCGCGGAAGCGGCGCGGTCCCCTGTCGAAACACCGCCGCGCGAGGCGGGCGGATGCCGGCGGGGGTGCGGCGGGCGTTTCCGAGGTCTTGTATAAGATATAAGATGGCGTATCGTGTCAACGATGACCGATCACGTTGACAATGACGGCGCCGCCAGCCCCAAGCTGGGCTTCCGTCCGCTCTACCAGCAGGTGCGCGACATGTTCGTGCGGCGGCTCGTCGACGGACGGTGGACGCCGGGGCAGGCGCTGCCGAGCGAGATGGAGCTCGCGGCCGAGATCGGGGTGAGCCAGGGCACGGTGCGCAAGGCTCTGGACGCGCTCGCCGCCGAGAACCTGGTGGTGCGCCGGCAGGGGCGCGGCACCTTCGTCGCCGAGCACGACGAGGCGCGCATTCTCTTCCAGTTCTTCAAGCTCGCGCCCGACGACGGCGAGCGCGCCTTTCCCGAGAGCCGGGTGATTCACATCGCGCGCGGCGCGGCGACGCCGGAGGAGGGGGCGCGGCTCGCCCTCAAGCGCCGCGCCCAGGTGATCCGCATCGACCGGGTTCGGCTGCTGGGCGGCCGCCCGGCGATCTCCGAGCGCGTGACGCTGCCTGCCGCTTTGTTCCCCGGCCTGGACGCGCGCGAGGTGCCCAACAACCTCTACGGCCTTTACGCGGCGGGCTACGGCGTCACCGTCGCCAACGCCCGCGAGCGCCTGAAGGCGGTGGGCCTGCCGCCGGAACAGGCCGCCCATCTCGACGTCGCCCCCGGCGCGCCCGCCTTGCTGATCGACCGCCTCGCCATCGCGCTGGACGGATCCCCCGTCGAATGGCGCGTCAGCTACTGCCTCACCGACGGCTTCCACTACGCGTCTGACCTGAGGTGAGGCGGACGCCGGCGGGCCTCCGGCCCGCCCGTTCCCGGACCGGTGCAGCGGAGCGGAACCGGAGCCGGGACCCAGCGCAATATTTCGCGCGTCAGCGCGTCCTTATGAAAAGGCTGGTGAAGCGCCGCTTCGCGGCATCATCCATGCGCTGGACCCCGGATGCCCCTCCGCTTGCGCTCCGGGGTTCCGGGGACGGGCGGACGAGGTCCGCCCGTTACGCATGCGCGTCTCCGGCCCGCGCGTCCTTGCGAAAGGCTGATGAAGCGCCGCTTCGCGGCCACATAACCGGGCCGCCCTTGCGCGGCGCGGCGGGCGCTGCCACGCTCGCGCCATGCAGCCGTCTCGCGCGCTTTTTTCGCCGGCTTTCCTCTATTTCTCGGCGGTGGCGGACGCCGGGTCGATTCGCGGTGCGGCGCGGCGGTTGAACGTCGCGTCGTCGGCGATGAACCGGCAGATCCTGCTGCTCGAGGAGGCGCTGGGAGTCTCGCTGTTCGAGCGCCGGGGGCGGGGGCTGCGGCTGACCGGCGCGGGCGAGATGCTGCTGCGCCACGTGCGCGACACCCAGCGTGACTTCGAGGGCACGCTCGCCGACATCGACCTGCTGCGCGGCGTCAAGCGTGGCCGCGTCGCCGTGGCGTCGGTGGAGAGCGTGGCGGGCGGCGTGCTGCCGTTCCTCGTCACCAGCTTCGCCGAGCGGTTCCCCGGCGTCGAGGTCGGCGTCACCGTCACCGGGTCGGCGGCGGTCGCGGCGATGGTGGAGGCGGGCGAGGCGGACCTCGGCTTCACCTTCAACCCGCCCTCGGTGCGCGGCCTGTCGGTGGCGCTGCGGCGCGACCTCGCCGTCGGCGCGGTGGTGGCGGCCACCCATCCGCTCGCGGGCCGGGAGGCGGTGTCGCTGGCAGAGTGCCTGGAGCACCCGCTGGCGCTGCCCGCCCGAGGGCTGTCGCTGCGCGACATCCTCGACGCCGGGCTCGCCGCGCTCGGCCGCCGCCCGCGCATCCTCGCCGAGGCCAACTCGCTGAAGTTCATGGTGGCGCTGGCGCGGCAGGGCGCGGCGGTCGCCTTCATGCCGCCGATGGGGCTCGCCGACGACATGCGCGACGGCAGCCTCGTCTTCCTGCGGCTGACCGATTCCGGCCTGCCGTCCGACCGCTTCATGATGATCGCCGCCGCCGGGCGCAGCCTGAAGCTCGCCCCCGCCGCCTTCTTCGACCACTGCCGCCAGGAATTGCCGGGCTATCTGCCCCATGGCTGAGCGGCTGCGCGCGTTTTTCGAGCACTCCTGACGAAACTCTGCGCTTTTGCGAGCGCACGGCCTGTGATTCAGTGGAGCCATGAGACTGACCACACACGTCCTCGACACGACGAACGGCAGGCCGGCGGCGAACATGCGCGTGGTCCTGACCCGCATCCGCGACGGCGCCAGGCTGGCGGACGTCCGCACCAACGCCGACGGCCGCGTCGACCAGCCGCTGCTGGCCGGCTCGGAAGGAGTGGGCGAGACCTACGAGCTGGCCTTCTCGGTGGCGGAATATTACCGCGCCGCCGGGCGGAGCCTGCCCGAGCCCGCCTTCCTCGACGTGGTGCCGCTGCGCTTCGGCATCGCCGAGGACGGGCACTACCACGTGCCGCTGCTGGTCTCGCCCTTCGCCTACTCCACCTATCGCGGGAGCTGACCGGTGGCCGCATTCCGCGATGGCATCCGGATGGCGATGCGGGGCGAGGTAGTGGAGGTCCGCGACTTCGCGCCCGCCACGACGCTGCTCGACTGGCTGCGGCTGGCGCGGCGGCGCACGGGCACGAAGGAAGGCTGCGCCGAGGGCGACTGCGGCGCCTGCACCGTCGTGCTCGGCCGCGAGCGCGACGGGCGGCTCGTCTACGAGCCGGTCAACGCCTGCATCACGCTTCTCGGCCAGGCCGACGGCGCGGAGGTGGTGACGGTGGAGGATCTGGGCGCGGCTGACGCGCTCCATCCCGTGCAGGCGGCGCTGGTGGCCCATCACGGCACGCAGTGCGGCTTCTGCACGCCGGGCATCGTGATGAGCCTGTTCGCGCTGGCGCATGACGGCGGCGCGCCGTCGCGCCAGCAGGTCTGCGACGCGCTGGCCGGCAATCTGTGCCGCTGCACCGGCTACCGGCCGATCGTCGAGGCCGCGATGGAGGCCTGCGCCGCGCCGGTCGCCGACGCCTTCTCGGCGCGCGAGGCGGAGACGCTGGCGCTGCTGCGCCGCATCGGGGCGGGGCCCGGCGCGTTCTGCGGCGGCGAGCGCGCCTTCTTCGCCGCCCCGGCGAGCGAGGACGAGCTGGCGGCTTTGTGCCTCGCCCATCCCGACGCCACGCTGGTCTCCGGGGCGACCGATGTCGGGCTGTGGATCACCAAGGCGCTGGCGCCGGTCGACAAGATCGTCTGGCTCGGCCGCGTGCGCGACCTCGACCGGATCGAGGACGGCGAGGGCGAGCTGAGCCTCGGGGCCACGGTCACGCACGCCCGGGCGACGCCGGCGCTCGCCGCCATCGACCCCGACCTCGGCGAGCTGATGCGCCGCTTCGGCTCGCGGCAGGTGCGGACGGCGGGCACGGTGGGCGGCAACATCGCCAACGGCTCGCCGATCGGCGACCTGCCGCCGGCGCTGATCGCGCTAGGCGCGACGCTGGAGCTGCGCAAGGGCGACCACATCCGCACGCTGCCGCTGGAATCCTTCTTCCTCGCCTACCGCAAGCAGGACAGGGAGCCGGGCGAATATGTCCGTCGCGTCATCGTGCCGAAGCTCGGCCCGAACGACCGCTTCCGCGCCTTCAAGGTCACCAAGCGCTTCGACGAGGACATCTCGGCGGTGATGATGGCCTGCCGCGTCACCGTCGAGGACGACGCCGTCACCGCCGCGCGCGTCGCGTTCGGCGGCATGGCCGGGGTGCCGAAGCGCGCCGCCCATGTCGAGGAGGCGCTGCTCGGCTCCTCGCTCGGCGAGGGCACGTCGTGGCGGCGCGCCGCCGACGCCGTGTCGCGCGACTTCACGCCGCTCGACGACCACCGCGCCTCGGCGGCGTACCGCTCGCAGGTCGCCCGCAACCTCGTCATCAAGGCGATGGCCGAGATCGCCGGCGCGCCCAGCTCCGCGACCCGCATCGCCGGCTGGAGGGAGGCCGCCGATGCCGCCGAGTGAGGCCCTGCGCGCCGAGGAGCCGGCGCTGCGCCACGTCCGCCAGAAGCTGCCGCACGATTCCGCCGCCAAGCACGCGCGCGGCGCCGCGCCCTATATCGACGACCTGCCCGAGCCGGAGGGCACGCTGCACGTCGTCCCCGGCGGCGCGCCGGTGGCGCGCGGGCGCATCGTCGCGCTGCGGCTCGACGAGGTTCGCGCCGCGCCGGGCGTGGTGGCGGTGCTCACCGCCGCCGACGTGCCGGGCCGCAACGACATCTCGCCGAGCCACAAGGACGAGCCGCTGTTCGCGGCGGACGAGGTGCTGTTCCACGGCCAGCCGGTGTTCGCCGTCGTCGCCACGACGCGCGACGCGGCGCGGCGGGCCGCGCGGCTCGGGCGCGTCGAGGTGGCGGCGGAGCGGCCGAGCGTCACCGTCGAGGACGCGCTGGAGCGCGGCGAGACGGTGCTGCCGGACTACGCCTTTACGCGCGGCGACGCGTCCTCCGCCATCGCCGGCGCGCCGCTGCGGCTCGACGGCCAGTTCCGCATCGGCGGGCAGGAGCATTTCTACCTCGAGGGCCAGGTCGCGCTCGCCATTCCCGGCGAGGACGGGGCCATGCACGTCCATTCGTCGACGCAGCACCCCTCCGAGGTGCAGCACGTCTGCGCGCGCGTGCTGGCGGTGCCGGACGCGATGGTGACGTGCGAGGTGCGCCGCATGGGCGGCGGCTTCGGCGGCAAGGAGAGCCAGGCGTCGACCTGGGCGGCGATGGCCGCGCTCGCCGCCCGCGTCACCGGGCGCGCCTGCAAGCTGCGGCTCGACCGCGACGACGACATGGCGATGACCGGCAAGCGCCACGACTTCCGCGTCGACTGGTCGGTGGGCTTCGACGAGGAGGGGCGCATCGGCGGCGTCGACATGGAGTTCCTGGCGCGCTGCGGCTGCTCGGCCGATCTCAGCCAGGGCGTGGTCGACCGCACCATGTTCCACGCCGACAACGCCTATTTTCTGCCGGAGCTGCGCATCGGCACCAAGCGGCTGAAGACCAACACGGTGTCGAACACCGCGTTTCGCGGCTTCGGCGGCCCGCAGGGCATGCTGGCGATGGAGCGCGTCATCGACGCGATCGCCTGGCGCACCGGGCTCGACCCGCTCGACGTGCGCTACGCCAATCTCTACGGCGAGGGCCGCGACCTCACGCCCTACGGCATGCAGGTCGAGGACCACGACGTCGCGCCGGCGCTGATGCGCCAGCTCGAGGCGCAGTGCCACTACCGCGCCCGGCGCGCCGAGATCGCCGAGTTCAACGCCCATTCGCCGATCCTGCGGCGCGGCATCGCGCTGACGCCGGTGAAGTTCGGCATCTCGTTCACGCTCACCCACCTCAACCAGGCCGGCGCGCTGGTCCACGTCTACCAGGACGGCTCGGTGCATCTGAACCACGGCGGCACCGAGATGGGGCAGGGGCTGTTCCAGAAGGTGGCGCAGGTGGTGGCCGAGGAGTTCGGCATCGGCATGGACCGGGTGCGCATCACCGCGACGGTCACCGACAAGGTGCCGAACACCGCGCCCACGGCCGCCTCGTCGGGCTCCGACCTCAACGGCATGGCGGCGCGCATCGCGGCGCGGCAGATCCGCGACCGCATGGCGCTCGTCGCCTCCGGGATGTTCGACGTGCCCCCCGAGGAGGTGGCGTTCCGCGACGACCGCGTCTTCGCCGGCAACGAGAGCATCGCCTTCGGAGACCTCGCTTGCCGCGCCTTCCAGGCCCGAGTGCAGCTTTCCGCCGCCGGCTTCTACCGCACGCCGAAGGTGACGTGGGACCGCGCCAAGGCCGAAGGCCGGCCCTTCTATTACTTCGCCTACGGCGCGGCCTGCACGGAGGTCGTCGTCGACACGCTGACCGGCGAGAACCGCGTGGTGCGCGCCGACATCCTGCACGACGTCGGCCGCTCGCTGAACCCGGCCATCGACATCGGTCAGATCGAGGGCGGCTTCGTGCAGGGCATGGGCTGGCTCACCACCGAGGAGCTGGTCTACGACGGTGAGGGGCGGCTGCGCACGCACGCGCCCTCCACCTACAAGATCCCGGTCGCCTCCGACGTGCCGGCCGACTTCCGCGTCGCGCTGTTCGACGGGGCCAACCGGGAGGACACGATCTACCACTCCAAGGCGGTGGGGGAACCGCCGCTGATGCTGGCGATTTCGGTGTTCGCGGCGCTGGCCGACGCCGTCCATTCGGTCGCGCCCGGGCGCGTCGTGCCGCTCGACGCGCCGGCGACGCCGGAGGCGATCCTGAAGGCCATCGGCCTGGCGGGGGCGGCGTGATGACGCCGCGCCGCCGCGCCGCCTGAGGACCCTGGCGATGCTCGTCTGGAGCCGCATCCGCGAGACCATCGAGACGCAGGGCCGCGCCGCCCTGGCGAGCGTCGCCATGGTGGCGGGCTCCGCGCCGCGCGAGGCGGGCGCGCGCATCGTGCTGCGGCCGGATGGCGGCTTCTGGGGCACGGTGGGCGGCGGCGCGCTGGAGCACGAACTGATCGCCGAGGCCCGCGCCCTGCTCGCCGCCGAAGCCGCCCCCGCGCGCCTGCGCGACTGGTCGCTCGGCCCCGAGCTCGGCCAATGCTGCGGCGGCCGCGTCGCCACCCTCACCGAAGTGTTCGACCGGCGCGACCTCGCCGAGGTGGAGGCGTGGGCGGCGCGCGAGGCGGCGGGACCGTTCGAGACGGAGGCGACGCTGGGCGAGGACGGCCGCGTCCGCCGCTCCTTGCGGACTGCATCGGGCGCGGTGGCCGCCGGGCCCCGGCGGGCCGGCGAGCCGTTCGTCGAGCGGTTCGGCGAGGACGCGACGCCGGTACTGCTGTTCGGGGCGGGCCATGTCGGCCGCGCGCTGGCGCTGGCGCTGGCTCCCCTGCCGTTCCGCGTGCGCTGGATCGACAGCCGCGCCGACGCTTTTCCGCCGCTCGTTCCCGCCAACGCCGAGGCCGTGCTGACCGCCGACCCCGAAGCCGAGATCGCCGCCGCGCCGTCCGGCGCGCTCGTGATGATCATGACGCACTCGCACCCGCTCGACCTCGCGCTGGCGACGGCGGCGCTGTCGCGGTCCGACCTTCCGCATGTCGGGCTGATCGGCTCGGCGACGAAGCGCGCCCGCTTCCTGCGACGCATGCGCGCCGCCGGGCTCGGCGACGCCGCGCTGGCGCGCCTGGCTTGCCCGATCGGCGTGGCGGGCGTCGTCGGCAAGGAGCCGGCGGTGATCGCCGCATCGGTCGCCGTGCAGCTCCTGCAATGGCGGGGCCTCGCCGCCGGCGTCGCGCCGGCCGAGCCCCTTTCGGCGCGGGCCGCGCCGGGCCCTGTCGCCACCCTGGCGGAACGGCGGGCCCGCCCGGCGCGCGTCGCGCGGACGCGATGAGCATGGCTTTTCCCGACCTCGCGCCCGCCGGGCGCCCCACCGTTTCCTTCGAGCCCACGGACACGCGATGAGCCACGACGACGACATGATCCACCTCGCCCGCGCGGCGCAATTGTCGCGCGAGCGCATGGAAGCCAATCTCGGCGGCCCGTTCGGCGCGGTGATCGTGCGCGACGGAAAGGTGCTGGCCGAAGGCTGGAACGAGGTGACGTCGAGCAACGACCCCACGGCGCACGCCGAGGTCGTCGCCATCCGCCGCGCCTGCAGCGAGGTGGGGGATTTCAGCCTGCACGGGGCGACGCTCTACACGAGCTGCGAGCCCTGCCCGATGTGCCTCGCCTCCGCCTACTGGGCGCGCATTTCGCGCATCGTCTACGGCAACACGCGCGACGACGCGGCCGCGATCGGCTTCGACGACGCCTTCATCTACGACGAGATGCCGAAGCCGCCGGGCGAGCGCGCCATCCGCATGGAGCACGTGCCGACGCCGGAGGCCACCGCCGCCTTCGCCGCCTGGCTGGCGAAGCCCGACAAGATCACCTACTGAATCGTGGATAGGCTGGGGGGCCTGACATGACCGCCTTCGCGATCGACTGGATCAATCTCGGCCTGCGCTGGTTCCACCTGATGGTGGGGATCGCGTGGATCGGCGCGAGCTTCCATTTCGTCTGGCTGGACTTCAGCCTGCGCCAGCGCGAGGCGATGAGCCCCGGCGTGCTCGGCACCTCGTGGATGGTGCATGGCGGCGGCTTCTACCATGTCGAGAAATACATGGTCGCCCCGGCGCAGCTGCCGCCGGACCTGCACTGGTTCAAGTGGGAAGCCTACCTCACCTTCATCTCCGGCTTCCTGCTGCTCTCGGTTCAGTACTACTGGAACGCCTCGTCCTTCCTCGTCGATCCCGCCGTGCTGCCGATGCAGGGCTGGCAGGCGGTGGCGCTGTCGGTGGCCTCGCTCGCCGCCGGCTGGTTCGTCTACGACGCGATCTGCCGCTCGAAGCTGGGAGAGAACACGGCGGCGCTCGCCGTCTCCGTGTTCGTGCTCATCGTCGGGGCGTCGGCGCTGTTCGCCAACGTGTTTTCCGGGCGCGGCGCGTTCATCCACGCCGGCGCGATGATCGGCACGATCATGGCCGCCAACGTGTTCCGGGTCATCATCCCGAACCAGAAGATCGTCACCGCCGATTTGCTGGCCGGCCGGACCCCTGACGCCAAGTACGGCAAGATGGGCAAGCAGCGCTCGCTCCACAACAACTACCTGACGCTGCCCGTGCTGCTGTTCATGGTGTCGAACCACTACCCGTTCCTCTACGCGCACCGCTATTCGTGGCTGGTCGTCGCCTTCATCGTCGTGGCCGGCGGCATGATCCGCCATTTCCTCAACCAGACCGACGCCGGCGCGCCGGCGCGCAAGGTCGCGTGGGCGATCCCGGCCGGCGCGGTCGCGCTGCTGGCGGCCATTGTCGCGACCCTGCCGAGCCGGCCCGGCACGGGGGGCGCGGTGAGCGAGGCCGAGGCGCTGAAGATCACGCAGACGCACTGCATCGCCTGCCACCAGGCGCAGCCGACGCACGAGGCCTTCAAGGGTTCGGAGCCGCCGAAGGGCGTGATGCTGGACAGCGTCGCCGGCATCAAGCGCAACGCCCCGCAGATCATGGCGCAGGCCGTGCAGGGCCGCGCCATGCCGCTCGGCAACGAGACGGGCATGACGGACGAGGAGCGCGCCAAGCTGGGCGCGTTCCTGAGCCAGTGACGGGAGCGACGGCGCGATGACGCTGGCCGAGGTGAACGCGCTGACGCGCGAGGCTTTCATGGCGGCGTTCGGCGGCGTCGCCGAGCATTCCGCCTGGGTGGCCGAGCGCGCCGCCGCGGCGCGGCCCTACGCCGACCGCGCGGCGATGGTGCTGGCTTTCCAGCGCGCCGTGCTGGACGCCTCCGACGATGAACGCATGGCGCTGCTGCGCGCCCATCCCGACCTCGCCGGCCGAGCCGCGCTCGCCGGCGAGCTGACCCGCGAATCGACGCAGGAGCAGGCCGGCGCGGGGCTCGACCGGCTGACGCAAGAGGAATACGCGCGTTTCCAGACGCTCAACGACGCCTACCGGGCGCGCTTCGGCATGCCGTTCATCGTCGCGGTGCGCGGCGCGACCAAGCACCAGATCCTCGCCGCGTTCGAGAACCGCGTCGGCGGCACGCGCGAGGAGGAGACGCTGACCGCCGTGGCGCAGGTGCTGCGCATCGTGCGCTTCCGGCTGGAGGACGCGGTGGCGGGGTGAGGCCCCGCCACTCCTCCTGTCAGAGCCGGACGGCCTTCCCGGTCTGGGCCGACTCGGTCGCCGCGTCGGCCAGGATCTGGGCCCGCAACCCGTCCTCGCCCGACGGGCTCGGCGAAGCGCCCGTGGCGAGGGCTTCGAGGAACGCGGCCAGCTCCTCGCGATAGGCGGCGGCGTAGCGCTCCAGGAAGAAGTTCTGCACCGGATCGGCCTGGAAGCCGGCCCCGTTGGCGACCTCCACCGTGGTGGTGTGGACGTTGCCGGCGCGGATCATGCCCTTCGAGCCGTGCACCTCGATGCGCTGGTCGTAGCCGTAGGTGGCGCGGCGCGAGTTGGAGATCTGGGCGATCTTGCCGGAGGCCGTCTTCAGCAGCACCGCGGCGGTGTCGACGTCGCCCGCCTGGCCGATGGCCGGGTCGACCAGCGACGAGCCGACGGCGTGAACCTCGACGGGCTCCTCGTCCAGCAGGAAGCGCGCCATGTCGAGGTCGTGGATCATCATGTCGCGGAACAGGCCGCCGGAGCGCTTGACGTACTCCACGGGCGGCGGGCCGGGATCGCGCGAGATCACCGTCACCAGCTCGACATTGCCCGCCTCGCCGGCGGCGACGCGGCGCTTGACGCTGGCGAAATTGGGGTCGAAGCGGCGGTTGAAGCCGATCATCAGCGGCGTGCCGGCCTTCGCCACCACCGAGAGGCAGGTGCGGATGCGGTCCGAGCCGAGGTCCACCGGCTTTTCGCAGAACACCGCCTTGCCGGCCTTCGCCGCCGCCTCGATCAGGTCGGCGTGCATGTCGGTGGGCGTGCAGATCAGCACCGCGTCGATGTTGGGGTCGCCGACGATGGCGTCGATGGAGGCGACGCGGGCGTTGGTCTCGGCGGCCAGCGCCTCGGCGGCCTGGGCGACCGCGTCGGCCACCGCGACCAGTTCGGCCCTGGGATGCGCCGCGACGTTGTGGCCGTGAATGCGGCCGATCCGGCCCGCGCCGAGTAGCCCCATGCGAATCATCGTGTCCTCCTCCAACGGCCCGGCGCGGCCGGGCGGAAATCCGTGTGCGGGCGGGAGAATACATGTTCCGAATTGACGTGGTAATCGAATTTTTGTTTCATTCGCGTCACGGGACCACACTGCGGAGCGACGTCCGCGACGGCCGGTCCGGCCGGGGCGGCGGCTCCGCGCGGCGGGAGAGATGGCGATGGCGGATCACGAGGGTCGGGGCGCTTTGGCGTCGCTGCGGGGCAAGGTGGCCGTCGTCACGGGCGGCACGCAGGGGCTGGGCGAGGCGATCGCGCGCGAGTTCGTGGCGCGCGGCGTCGCCGGGCTGGTGATCACCGGCCGCAACGCCGAGCGCGGCGAGGCGGTGGCGCGCGACCTGCGCGCGTCCGGCTGCCGCGCCGAGTTCGTGCGCGCCGACCTCGCCAGCGTCGAGGAGACGGCGACCATCATGCCCGCCTGCGACAAGGCGTTCGGCCGCGTCGACATCCTCGTCAACGCCGCCGGCGACACGGACCGCGGCACCATCTTCGACACCTCGCCGGAGTTGTACGACCGCATCATGGCGGTGAACTGCCGCGCGCCGTTCTTCCTCATCCAGGACGCGGCGAAGATGATGGTGCGCGACAAGATCCAGGGCGCCATGGTCAACATCCAGTCGATGTCGGCGCATGGCGGCCAGCCCTTCATCAGCGCCTACTGCGTCTCCAAGGGGGCGCTGGCGACGCTGACCCGCAACGCCGCCTACAGCCTGATGCCGTGGCGCATCCGCGTGAACGGCCTCAACATCGGCTGGATGTCGACGCCCGGCGAGGACGCCATCGTGCGCAAGTACCACGGCGGGCAGGACGGCTGGCTGGAGAAGGCGGCGGCCGAGCAGCCCTTCGGCCGCCTGCTCGACCCCCGCGAGGTGGCGCGCGCCGTCGCCTACCTCGCCTCCGACGATTCCGGCATGATGACGGGCTCCAACATCGATTTCGACCAGTCCGTGCTCGGCGCCTACGACAGCGCGCCGCACCCGCAGAGCAAGGTGTGAGGCCATGGCCGAGCCCACGCTGGACGTCGTCACCATCGGGCGGTCCTCGGTCGACCTCTACGGCCAGCAGGTCGGCGGGCGGCTGGAGGACATGGCGACCTTCTCCAAGGCGGTGGGCGGCTGCCCCGCCAACATCGCCATCGGCACCGCAAGGCTGGGGCTGAAGTCGGCGCTCGTCACCCGCGTCGGCGACGAGCACATGGGCCGCTTCATCCGTGAGCAGCTCGAGCGCGAGGGCGTCGACACGCGCGGCGTCCATACCGACCCGGCGCGGCTGACGGCGCTGGTCGTGCTCGGCGTGCGCGACGAGAAGAGCTTCCCGCTGATCTTCTACCGCGCCGACTGCGCCGACGCGGCGCTCGACGAGAGCGACATCGACGAGGCGTTCATCGCCTCGGCGCGCGCCGTCGTCGTCACCGGCACGCATTTCGCCCGCCCGGCCTCGGCCGCGGCGCAGAAGGCCGCGATGCGGATCGCCCGCGCGCACGGCCGCAAGGTGGCGTTCGACATCGACTACCGCCCCAATCTCTGGGGCCTCGCCGGCCACGGCGCGGGCGAGGAGCGCTATCTGCGCTCGGAGGAGGTGACGCGGCACCTGCAGGAGATCCTGCCCGGCTGCGACCTCGTCGTCGGCACCGAGGAGGAGCTGCACATCGCCGGCGGCTCCGAGGACACGCTGGAGGCGCTGCGCGCCGTGCGCGCGCTCAGCGCCGCCACCATCGTGTGCAAGCGCGGCCCGATGGGCTGCGTGGTGTTCCCCGGCCCGATCCCCGCCTCGCTGGAGGACGGCGTCAAGGGCCCCGGCTTCCCGGTCGAGGTCTACAACGTGCTGGGCGCGGGCGACGCCTTCATGTCCGGCTTCCTGCGCGGCTGGCTGCGCGACGAGCCGATCGAGCGCTGCTGCGCCTTCGCCAACGCTTGCGGCGCGTTCGCCGTGTCGCGCCTGCTGTGCTCGCCGGAGAGCCCGACCTGGGCCGAGCTGCAGTTCTTCCTCGCCAACGGCTCGCCCCACCGGGCGCTGCGCCGCGACGAGGCGATCAACCACATCCACTGGGCGACAACGCGCCGCCCCGGCGCGGACCGCATCCTCGCCTTCGCCATCGACCACCGCTCGCAGCTCGAGGAGCTGGCCGACGCGGCCGGCGCGCCGCGCGAGCGCATCGCGGCGTTCAAGCGCCTCGCCGTCGACGCCACCGCCCGCGTCGCCGCCGGGCGGCCCGGCTTCGGCATGCTGCTCGACGGCGACTACGGGCGCGAGGCCCTGTTCCGCGCCGCCGACCACGGGTTCTGGATCGGCCGCCCGGTCGAGAAGCCGGGCTCGCGCCCGCTGGAGACGCTGATCGACGGCAGCGCCGCCGTCGGCGCGAAGCTGCCGGAATGGCCCGTCATCCACACCGTCAAGGCGCTGTGCTTCTACCACCCGGACGACCCGGCGCAGTTGAAGCACGCGCAGGAGGCGGAGCTGCGCCGCCTGTTCGACGCCTGCCGCACGGTCGGGCGCGAGCTGCTGATCGAGATCATCGCCGGCCGGCACGGGGCGCTCGACTCCGGCACGGTCGCGACCGTGCTCGACCGGCTCTACGCGCTCGGCATCAAGCCCGACTGGTGGAAGCTGGAGCCGCAGCCCTCGGCGGCGGCGTGGGCCGCCATCCAGGGCAGCATCGAGCGCCACGATCCGCTCTGCCGGGGCGTCATGATGCTCGGCCTCGAAGCGCCCGAAGCGGAGCTGGAGCGCGCTTTCGCGCTTGCCGCGCCGTTCCCCGTCGTGAAAGGCTTCGCGGTGGGGCGCACGATCTTCGCGGAGCCGGCGCGCGAATGGCTGGCGGGGCGGCTGGACGACGCGGGCGCGACCGCCGCGATGGCGGATCGCTTCGCCCGGCTGGCCGCCGCCTGGGAACGGGCGCGGGCCGCCTGAGACGAACGGACGAAGGAGGCTTTGATGGCGACGATCCGCCTCACCATGGCGCAGGCGCTCGTGCGGGCGATGGCGGCGCAGAAGACCGAGATCGACGGGCGGACCGTGCCGATCTTCGCCGGCGTCTGGGCCATTTTCGGCCACGGCAACGTCGCCGGCATGGGCGAGGCGCTGCACGCCGCGCGCGCCGCGCTGCCGACCTTCCGCGCCCATAACGAGCAGGCCATGGCGCATGCCGCCGTGGCGTTTGCCAAAGCCTCGCGCCGCCGCCGCTTCATGGCGGCCACCAGCTCCATCGGGCCGGGCGCGACCAACATGGTGACGGCCGCGGCCGTCGCCCACGTCAATCGCCTGCCGGTGCTGCTGCTGCCGGGCGACGTGTTCGCCAGCCGCCGGCCGGATCCGGTGTTGCAGCAGATCGAGGATTTCGGCGACGCGCTCGTTTCCGCCAACGACTGCTTCCGCCCGGTGTCGCGCTATTTCGACCGCATCTCGCGGCCCGAGCAGATCATCCCCGCCTTCGACCGCGCCATGACGGTGCTGACCGACCCGGCCGAGTGCGGCCCGGTGACGCTGGCGCTGTGCCAGGACGTGCAGGCCGAGGCGTTCGACTTCCCCGAGAGCTTCTTCGCCGAGCGCGTGTGGACGCCGCGCCGCCCGCGCGCCGACGATCGCGAGCTGGCCGAGGCGGCGGCGCTGCTGAAGTCCGCCCACCGGCCGCTCGTCGTGGCCGGCGGCGGCGTGCTCTTCTCCCAGGCCGAGGAGCGGCTGAAAGTGTTCTGCGAGGCGCACGGCCTGCCCGTCGCCGAGACGCAGGGCGGCAAGAGCACGCTGCCCGACAGCCACGGCCTCAACATGGGGGCCATCGGCGTCACCGGCACCGCAGCCGCGAACGCGCTTGCCCGCGAGGCCGACGTCATCCTCGCCGTCGGCACCAGGCTGCAGGACTTCACCACCGGCTCGTGGTCGCTGTTCGACAATCCGGGCCGTCGCATTATCGGGCTCAACACCCAGCCCTTCGACGCGTTCAAGCACCGCTCGCTGCCGCTCGTCGCCGACGCCCGCGCCGGGCTCGAGGATCTAGACCGCGCGCTGGGCGGCTGGAAGGCCTCAGCCGGCTGGACGTCGCGCGCCGCCGAGGAGAAGGCCGGGTGGGGGCTCGTCGCCGCCAAATATACCGGCCCCACCAACGCCGACCTGCCGTCCGACGCGCAGGTGATCGGCGCGGTGCAGCGCCACGCCCGCGCCTCGGACGTCGTCGTCGGCGCCGCCGGCGGACTGCCGGGCGAGATGCACAAATTGTGGCAGGCCGGCGCGCCCGGCGGCTACCACATGGAATACGGCTATAGCTGCATGGGCTACGAGATCGCCGGCGGCATCGGGGTCAAGATGGCCGACCCGGCGCGCGAGGTGTTCGTCATGCTCGGCGACGGCTCGTACCTGATGATGAACTCCGAGATCGCCACTTCGGTGATGCTCGGCGTCAAGCTGGTGATCGTCGTGCTCGACAATCGCGGCTTCGGCTGCATCAACAGGCTGCAGCGCGCCACCGGCGGCGAGAGCTTCAACAACCTGCTGCGCGACGCGCGCCACGAGGCCCTGCCCGAGATCGACTTCGCCGCCCACGCCGCCTCGTTGGGGGCCATCGCCGAGAAGGTGGCCGGTATCGGCGCGCTGGAGACGGCGCTGGAGCGCGCGCGCGGCAACGACCGCACCACCGTCATCGTGCTCGACACCGACCCGCTGCAATCCACCGATGCCGGCGGCAATTGGTGGGACGTCGCGGTGCCGGAGGTGTCGCAGCGCAAGGAAGTGATGGAGGCGCGCCGCCGCTACGAGGCGGCACTGGGCAAGCAGACCATCGTCGGCTGACGCCGCCCACTTCATTGAACCCAAGTACGCACCGAACCAACTGGACACACGAGCATGGCAATCCGCATCGGCGCCAACCCCATCGGCTGGTCGAACGACGACCTCCTCGAAATCGGCGGCGACACGCCGCTGGAGGTCTGCCTCGCCGAGGCCCGCGAGGCGGGGTTCGAGGGCATGGAGCTGGGCAACAAGTTCCCGCGCAAGCCGGCGGCGCTGAAGGCGGCGCTGGACCCCTACGGCATGGACCTCGTCGCCGGCTGGCACTCGGTGGACCTGCTCAACCGCTCCGCCATCGACGAGTTCGCCGCCGCGCGCGACCACATCGAGCTGCTCAAGGCGATGGGCTCGAAGGTGTTCATCATGGCCGAGACCTCGAACGCCATCCACGGCGACCGCTCCGTCCCGCTGTCGCGGCGGCCGGTGCTGGAGGCAGACGATTGGTCGGAGTACGGCCACCGCGCCACCGCCTTCGCCGACCGCGTGCTCGAGGAGGGGTTGCGCGTCGTCTATCACCACCACATGGGCACGATCGTGCAGAGCGAGGCGGACATCGACGCGCTGATGGCGGCCACCGGGCCGTCGTTCCACCTGCTGCTCGACACCGGCCACGCCACCTGGGGCGGCGCCGACCCGGCGCGCCTCGCCCGCAAGTACCGCGACCGCATCAGCCATTTCCACGCCAAGGACGTCCGCAAGGACATCATGGAGAAGGCCAACGCGGGCGACTGGAGCTTCCTCGACGCCATTCTCGGCAAGGGCGACGAGCTGGGCGTCTACACCGTGCCGGGCGACGGCATGGTCGACTATGTCGCCGTGTTCCGCGAGCTGCCCGGCTACTCCGGCTGGGTGGTGGTGGAGGCCGAGCAGGACCCCAAGAAGGCCAACCCGCTCGCCTACGCCAAGCGCGGCGTCGCCCATCTCAAGGCCGCGCTGAAGACCGCCGGCCTCGCCTGAGGCCCGGCCGCCGGAGAGGAGCCGCCATGCCCAACCTGCTCGTCCACCCCGCCAGGCCGGACGCGGCCGGCCGCGTCCACGCCATCACGCCGCAATCGGCCGGGTGGACCTATGTCGGCTTTGAGGTCTACGACCTCGCGCCCGGCGCCTCGGTGACGCGCCCCACCGGCGCGACCGAGGTGTGCCTCGTGCTGGTCTCCGGCCGCGCCCGCATCGTCGCCGGCGGCCAGGACCTCGGCGTGCTGGGCGGGCGGGCCTCGCCCTTCGAGGGCAGCCCGTCCTCCGTCTACGTGCCGCCGGGCGCGGAGTGGACGGCGACCGCCGAAGGAGCGTGCGAGCTGGCCGTGTGCGCCGCGCCGGCGAAGGGCGGCAAGCCGGTGCGCGTCATCGGCCCGGACGAGGTGGGGCAGGAGACGCGCGGCAAGGGCACCAACACGCGCTACGTGCGCAACATCCTGCCCGACAGCTCCCCGCACGCCGAAAGCCTGCTCGTCGTCGAGGTCATCACGCCGGGCGGCCACTGGTCGAGCTACCCGCCCCACAAGCACGACGTCGACGACCCGCCGCGCGAGACCTACCTCGAGGAAACCTACTACCACCGGCTGGCCCGGCCCGGCGGCTTCGCCGTGCAGCGCGTTTACACCGACGACCGCTCGCTGGACGAGACGATGGCGGTGGGCGACCGCGACGTGGTGCTGGTGCCGCGCGGCTACCACCCCGTCGGCGCGCCGCACGGCTTCGACCTCTACTACCTCAACGTCATGGCCGGCCCGGTGCGTCAGTGGAAGTTCACCATGGCCCCCGAACACGCCTTCCTGACGTTCTGAACGCGGCTTGGTGCCGGCGTCGTTCTGGGGCAGTGTGGCGGCGCCACGCGACAGGGGAGGGCGCATGAGCCGCGACGCCGCGCTGAGGGAGGAGATCTGCCGGGTCGGCCGGAGCCTGTTCGACCGCGGCTACACGGTGGGCTCGGCCGGCAACATCTCGGCGCGGCTCGACGACGGCTTCCTCATCACCCCGACCGACGCGTGCCTCGGCCGCCTCGACCCGGCGCGGCTGGCGCGGCTCGACGCCGCCGGCGCGCAGCTCTCCGGCGACCGCGCCTCCAAGACCATCCTGCTGCACCGCGCCATCTACGCGGCCGACCCCACCGTGCGCGGCATCGTCCATACCCACTCGACGCACCTGGTGGCGCTGTCGCTGACGCCGGGCGTCGACCCGGCCAACCTCGTGCCGCCGCTGACGCCCTACCACGTGATGAAGGCCGGCCGCATTCCGCTGCTGCCCTATGCGCGCCCGGGCGCGCCGGAGACGGTCGCACTCGTCACGCCGCACGTGCGCACCTGCCGGGGCGTGATGCTGGCCCGCATCGGCCCGACCTTCTGGCACGAGACGGTCTCCGCCGCCGCGGCGGCGCTGGAGGAGGCGGAGGAGACCGCCAGGCTCGTCTTCCTGACGCGCGGCGCGCGCCTGCCGCCGCTGGACGAGAGCCGGATCGACGAATTGCGCGAAGCCTTCGGCGCGCGCTGGTAGGAGATTTCGATGCTGCTGGGTGTGATCGCCGACGACCTCACGGGCGCGACCGACGTGGCGCTGATGCTGGCCCGCGAGGGCATGCGCGTGGTGCAGACCGTGGGCACGCCCGCTTCCGCCGCCGCGCTGCCGGACGCCGACGCCGTGGTCGTGTCGCTGAAGTCGCGCACCAACCCGCCCGACGAGGCGGTGGCGTGGTCGCTCGCCTCCTGCGAGGCGCTGCTGGGGGCGGGCGCGCGGCAGATCCTGTTCAAGTATTGCTCGACCTTCGATTCCACCGACCGGGGCAATATCGGCCCGGTGGCGGAGGCGTTGATGGCGCGGCTCGGAGCCGCCTACACGATCGCCTGCCCGGCCTTCCCCGCCAACGGGCGCTCGGTGTATCAGGGCCACCTCTTCGTCGGCTCCGCGCTGCTCTCCGACAGCCCGATGAAGGATCACCCGCTGACGCCGATGCGCGACGCCAACCTCGTGCGCGTGCTCGGCCGCCAGACGCGCCTTCCGGTCGGCCTCGTGCCGTACCAGACCGTGGCCAAGGGCGCGGCGGCGACGCGCGCGGCGTTCGAGGCGCTGGCCAAGGACGGGGCCGCCATCGGCGTCGCCGACGCCGTGACCGACGCGGACCTGCGCACGCTGGGCGAAGCCTTCGATGGCGCGCCGCTGCTGACCGGCGGCTCCGGCATCGCGCTCGGGCTGCCGGAGAATTTCCGCCGGGCCGGCCTGCTGCGCCCGGCCGCTGCGGCTGCGCCGTTCGCGGCCCCGCGCGGCCTCTCGGCGGTGCTGGCGGGAAGCTGCTCGGCGGCGACGCGCGGGCAGGTGCGCGACGCCGAGGAGCGCGGCGTGCCGGCCTTCGCCATCGACCCCGTGGCGCTGGCGGAAGGCCGCCTGAGCGCCGCCGACGTGCTGGCCTGGGCCAAGCCGCGGCTCGGCGCGACGCCGGTGCTCGTCTACTCCACCGCCGAGCCCGAGGCGGTGCGCGCCATCCAGGAGCGGTTCGGCCGCGAGGCGTCCGGCGCGATGGTCGAGCGGTTGCTGGGCGAGGTGGCGCGAGGGCTCGTCGAGGCCGGCGTCTCGCGCCTCGTCGTGGCCGGCGGCGAGACCTCCGGCGCGGTGGTCGGCGCGCTGGGGGTGACGATGCTGGAGATCGGCCCCGAGATCGACCCGGGCGTGCCATGGACTCTCGCCGCCGACGGCCACCGCATCGCGCTGGCGCTGAAGTCCGGCAATTTCGGCGGGCGCGACTTCTTCACGCGGTCGCTTTCCATGCTGGACTGAGCCGCCGGCGTCGGAATTCGACCCGAAGTTTCGATCGCGTTTCGGAAATGTCGATCGCGGCGGTTTTCCGCGCCGAATTCGGCCCGAATGCGCGGCCGAAGACGGGTTCTTTCGCGACGGTTCCTAGGAACTCGCCGGCGCGTCCGGGGAACGCGCCGGCCCGTTCAAGCATTGACGGGGCATTCGAAGGGAGAGCCTCGCCATGAACAGCGTCATCTATATCGTCGGACTTATCGTCGTCGTCATCGCGGTCCTGTCGTTCTTCGGCCTGCGCTGACGGTCGTCAGTAAGTCTTCGCTCCACGGACGAGCGTGTAGTAGCTGTACAGCGAAGTCGTTCCACAGATGAACAGTCGGTTCCGGCGCAGCCCGCCGAAGCAGACATTCGCGACGACTTCGGGCACGCGGATTTTTCCGATCAACGTGCCGTCCGGCTCGTAGCAATGGACGCCGTCTGCCGCCGACGTCCAGATTCGCCCGTCCTCGTCGACCCGAAACCCATCGAACAACCCGGCGGTGCAGGTCGCAAAGACCTCGCCGCCCTTTAGCTTGCCCCCCTCTCCGACGTTGAAAACGCGGATATGGCGCGGCCCGTCCTCGACGTGGGTCGCTCCCGTATCGGCGATGTAAAGCTTTGATTCGTCAGGCGAAAACGCCAGGCCGTTGGGGCGCTCGAAGTCGTCCGCGACGAGCGCGACGTCGCCCGAGGCGGGGTCGATGCGGTAGACGTTGCAGCGGCCGATCTCGCTCTCGGCGCGCTCTCCCTCGTAGTCCCAGTCGATGCCGTAGGCCGGGTCGGTGAACCACACCGAGCCGTCGGATTTCACGACTACATCGTTGGGAGAATTGAGCTTTTTACCCTGGTAGCGGTCCGCCAGCACGGTGATCCTGCCGTCGAACTCGGTCCGCGACACCCGCCGTCCGAGGTGCTCGCAACTCACCAGCCGCCCCTGCCGGTCGACCGTGTGGCCGTTGGTGTTGTTGGAGGGCTCCCGGAACACCGACACGCTGCCGTCGGTCTCGTCCCACCGCATGATCCTGTTGTTGGGGATGTCGGACCATACAAGATATCGCCCCGCGGCGAAGTAGGCCGGCCCCTCCGCCCAGCGGCAGCCGGTGTAGAGCCGCTCCAGCTTGGCGACGCCGTTCACCAGCGCCGCGAACCTCTTGTCGATAACCTCGAAGGGGGGCGCGCCGAGTTGCGCTTCGGACATGACGTTCCTCCAGACAATTTCTCGCGCCCGGCCAGACCCGCCGCGCCGCGCCGCCGCACTCTGGCCTCCCCGCCCCGGCGCGGCAAGTGGTGTCCCGGTTGACCTTTCGCCCCCGCCGCACGCGCCGGTCTCCCTCGACGAGACGCTCAGCTTGCGTCTAGATAAGCGCACGGCCCGCAGACGCCGCGCGCAGGGGAGATCGCCGCCATGTTGACCCGCAGGACCTTCGTCACCGGCTCCGTCGTCGTCGCATCGACGCTCTCCGCGCTGCCGGCCTGGGCCGCGGCCCGAAAGGACGTGATCGTGGGCGTTCGCCTCGAGCCGCCGCACCTCGACCCCACCGCCGGCGCGGCGGCGGCGATCGGCGAGATCGTCTACGCCAACGTCTTCGAGGGCCTGACCCGCATCGACCGCAACGCCGGCGTGAAGCCCGCTCTGGCCGAGAAGTGGGACATCTCGGCGGACGGAAAGACCTACGTCTTCACCCTGCGCAAGGGCGCGACCTTCCACGACGGCGCGCCGTTCACCGCCGAGGCGGTGAAGTTCTCCTACGACCGCGCGCGGGCGGCCGACAGCGTCAACCCCCAGAAGGCCCTGTTCGAACCCATCGAATCCGTCGACGTCGTCGACGCGAACACGGTGAAAGTGACCTTGAAGCGGCCCACCGGCCTGTTCCTGTGGAACATGGGCATGCCCGCCGCGGTGATCCTGTCGCCGGCCAGCGCCGCCGACGCCAAGACCAAGCCCATCGGCACCGGGCCGTTCAAGTTCGAGCGTTGGTCCAAGGGCACCAGCCTGGAGCTGACCAGGAACCCGAACTACTGGGGCCCGGCGATCAAGCTCGACAAGGCGACGTTCAAGGTCATCGGCGATTCGCAGGCCTCGTTCGCCGCGCTGATGGCCGGAGACGTCGACGCCTTCCCGATCTATCCCGCGCCCGAGGTGCTGGACCAGTTCCGCGCCGATCCGCGCTTCAAGGTCGTCGTCGGCAACACCGAGGGCAAGACGATCATGGCCATGAACAATGGCCGCAAGCCTTTCGACGACATTCGCGTGCGCCGGGCGATCTCGATGGCGGTCGACCGCAAGGCGGTGATCGACGGGGCCATGTACGGCATCGCCAAGCCGATCGGCTCGCACTTCGCGCCGCAGGACCCAGGCTATGTCGACCTGACCGGCAAGTACCCCTACGACATCGCCAAGGCGAAGGCGCTGCTCAAGGAGGCCGGCGTCGCCGAGGGGACGAAGATGAAGCTCGTCCTGCCGCCGCCGGAATATGCCCGCCGCTCCGGCGAGATCATCGCCTCGCAGCTCAAGAAGGTCGGGATCGAGGCCGAGATCGTGCCCATGGAGTGGGCGCAGTGGCTCTCCGACGTCTTCAAGCAGAAGAACTACGACCTGACGATCATCTCGCATGTCGAGCCGCTGGACCTCGATATCTATGCCCGCGACGACTACTACTTCGACTACAAGAGCCAGGCCTACCGGGCGCTGATGGCGGAGCTGAGCGTCACGCTGGACCAGGCCAAGCGGCTCGAGCTCTACGGCAAGGCGCAGACGATGCTGGCCGACGACGCCGTCAACGTGTTCCTCTTCCTGCTGCCCAAGAGCGGCGTCTGGAACGCCAAGCTCAAGGGCCTGTGGGAGAACGTGCCGATCCCGTGTAACGACCTTACCGAGGTCGCCTGGGAGGACTGACCGCGGCCGGCTGACGCGAACGGAGCGTCGCGATGCTGGACTTCGTGCTGCGCCGGCTGGCCGGCCTGGCGATGACGCTCGCAGCAGCGAGCGTCGTCGTGTTTCTCGCCATGGAGGTGCTGCCGGGTGATCCGGCGGAGGTGATGCTCGGCACCAACGCGCGGCCGGATACCGTGGCCGCCCTGCGCCAGCAGATGGGACTGAACCGACCGGCCTTCGACCGCTACGTCGAGTGGACGACGGGCATGCTCCACGGCGAGTTCGGCACGAGCTACACCTATTCCACCTCCGTGCGCGAACTCGTCGCCGAGCGGGTGCAGGTGTCGCTGCCGTTGGCGCTGCTGGCGCTCGCGCTGACGACGCTGATCGCCATCCCGGTCGGCGCGATCGCCGCCGCCCGCCGCAACAGCGCGGCCGATCTCGGCATCATGGGCGCGACGCAGATCGGCATCAGCGTGCCGAACTTCTGGTTCGCGATGCTGCTGGTGCTGCTGTTCTCGATCACCTTGCGCTGGCTCCCGGCGGGCGGTTTCCCGGGCTGGGCGGCCGGGCCTTGGCCGGCCCTGCGCGCGCTGGTCCTGCCGGCGGTGGCGCTGGCGCTGCCGCAGGCCTCGATCCTGGCCCGCGTGATGCGCTCTTCGCTCCTGGAGACGCTGAGCGACGACTATGTCCGCACGGCGCGCGCCAAGGGGCTGAGCGCCGGCCAGGCGCTGCGCCGCCACGCGCTGCGCAACGCGCTGATCCCCGTGCTCACCATCATGGGGCTGCAGTTCTCCTTCCTCCTGGCGGGCACCATCATCATCGAAAACGTCTTCTACCTGCCGGGGCTCGGCCGGCTGGTCTTCCAGGCGATCAACCAGCGCGACGTGATCGTGGTGAAGAGCGTGGTGATGCTGCTCGTCGCCAGCGTCATCCTGGTGAACTTCGTCGTCGACCTCGCCTACGCGGTGGTCGACCCGCGCCTGCGGAAGCGTCGATGAGCGCGGCGGGGAATGAACCGGCCCTCTCCTGGCGGCCCGAACGCTTCGCGAGCCGGGCGCTGCGGCATCCGAGCTTCGTGGCCGGCATGGCCGTCGCCGCCGTGGTGGCGCTGATGGCGGCTCTGTCGCTCGTCTGGACGCCCTACGACCCCACCGCCATCGACATCCCCGGCAAGCTCAGGCCGCCCTCTCTCGAGCACTGGCTGGGCACCGACCAGTACGGGCGCGACACGCTGTCGATGATCATGCGCGGCGCGGTAACCTCGATCGCCGTGAGCTTCGTGGCCATCGGCATCGGAGCCGGCGTCGGCGTGCCGCTGGGCCTGCTGGCCGCGCAGCAGCGCGGCGGCGGCGTCGACCAGGCGATCATGCGCGTCAACGACTTCATCTTCGCCTTCCCGGCGCTGCTCATCGCCATCCTGCTGCGCGAGCTGTTCGGCCCGGGGACGCTCAACGCCATGATCGCCATCGGCGTCTTCAACGTGCCGGTGTTCGCGCGCGTGGCCTACGGCGCGGCGTTGCCGCTGTGGACGCGCGACTTCGTCATGGCGGCGCGCACCTCCGGAAAGGGGCCGACGCTGATCACCGTCGAGCACATCCTGCCCAACCTCGTCGGCGTGCTGATCGTGCAGGCCACAATTCAGCTCTCGCTCGGCATCCTGGCCGAAGCCGCGTTGTCCTATATCGGGCTGGGCGTGCAGCCGCCCAATCCGAGCTGGGGCCGCATGCTCAACGAGGCGCAGACGCTGATGGCGCTCGCTCCGCGCCTCGCGCTGATCCCCGGCTTCGCCATCATCGCCACGGTGCTCGGCCTCAACCTGCTCGGCGACGGTTTGCGCGACCTCGCCGATCCGCGCCTCGCCCGGGAGCGCTGAGCGTGCCGGACCTGACGATCGAGAACCTGGAGCTGGAGATCCACGGCATTCCCGTGCTGCGCGGCGTCTCGGTCGAGGTGCGGCCCGGCCGCGTGACGGGGCTGGTGGGCGAGTCGGGCTCAGGCAAGTCGATGACGTCGCTCGCCGCCATGCGCCTGCTGCCGCGTGGGTCCGTGACGCGCGGCCGGATCGACTTCGGCGGACGCGACCTGCTCGGCCTCGGCGAGCCGGAGATGTGCCGCGTGCGCGGCCGCGAAATCGGCATGGTGTTTCAGGAGCCGATGACAGCGCTCAATCCGCTCAGGACGATCGGCGACCAGGTGGCCGAGGGCTTTCGCCTGCATCTCGGCCTGGGGCGCGACGAGGCGCGCGAGCGGGCCCGCCTCGTGCTGGAGCGCGTCGGCATGCCCGCCTCGCGCGTGCCGCCGACCCGCTACCCGCACGAGCTCTCCGGCGGCCAGCGCCAGCGCGTCGTCATCGGCATGGCGGTCGCGCTGTCGCCTGGCCTCGTCATCGCCGACGAGCCGACGACGGCGCTCGACGTGACGACGCAGGCGCAGGTGCTGCGACTGCTGCGCGACCTCGTGGCGCAGGACGGGGCCGGGCTGCTGCTGATCAGCCACGATCTCGCGGTGATCGGCGCGATGGCGGACGAGATCGCGGTGATGCGGCGCGGCGAAATCGTCGAGCAGGGCCCGGCCGCCAGCTTCTTCCGCAGCATGCGGCACCCCTATTCCCGGGCCCTGCTGGCGGCGTCGAGCCACGCGCCGGCGCGCGAGCCGTCGCCGGCCGGCGCGGAGACGGTGCTGGACGTCGACGGGGCGGTGCGCGACTACACGCTGCCGCGCACGCGCCTGTTCGCGCCGGCCCCACGCCTTCGCGCGGTGGACGGGGTGAGCTTCGCCGTCCGGCGTGGCGAGAGCGTCGGGCTGGTCGGCGAGTCCGGCTGTGGAAAATCGACGCTGGCGCGCGCCATCCTCGGACTCGAACCGGTGCAGGGCGGGGCGATCCGCCTGATGGGGGAGAGCATCGCCGGTCTGGCGGCCGAGGCGCGACGCCGCTTTCGCCGGCGCGTGCAGATCGTCTTCCAGGACCCCTTCGGCTCCTTCGATCCGCGCCACACGGCGGGGCGCATCGTCGGCGAGCCGCTGCATTTGCTGCGCGGCGAACTCGCCGCGGGCGAGCGGGAGGCCCGTGTCGCGGCCGCGCTGGAGGAGGTCGGCCTGTCGGCCGCCGACGCGGCACGCTATCCGCACGAATTCTCGGGCGGGCAGCGCCAGCGCCTCGCCATCGCCCGCGCGCTGATCACGCGGCCGGACCTGATCGTGCTCGACGAGCCGGTCTCGGCGCTGGACGTCTCCATCCGCGCCCAGGTGCTCGACCTTCTCGCCGGCCTGCAGGCCCGGATGGGGCTGACCTACCTGTTCATCTCGCACGACCTCGGCGTGGTGCGGGCCATCACCGACCGCGTGCTGGTGATGCAGAAGGGCCGCGTGGTCGAGGAAGGCCCGACGCAAGACGTTCTCGACCGGCCAAGCCATCCCTATACCAAGGAACTGGTCGCCTCCGCGCTGCACCTGGCCGAGACACTGGCCGACCGCGCCGCTTCCCAAGCCGCCGATTGATTCCATCGGGCCGGCTTCCGGACTTCAACGCCGAAGTCTCCATTGCGACCGGTCTTCGACCCGTCGTAGTTTCTATTTGCCGGATACTGATCCGGGCGTTTTCCATCACACGCTCGTGCGACCAATTTTCGCGTCGCGCGTTATCTTTGTCGATCTGTCGACCTTCATTCGCAAGGAAAACACGTGCCGCGGGACAGCAGCCCGAAGGAGCTTCGCGGAGACCTGCATCTCCCGTCCGTCTGGGACGGGCCGCTGCCGCGCATCGTCGGCGGCGCCGACCTTCAGGCGCTTCCCGCCCCAGAACCCGAAACAGCCCGCGACGACGTCGACGACGAGATCCGCTCCGTTGCCCGAGTCCCGGCCGACGACGATTTGAGCTTCTCCGTCCCGGTCGCGCCGGAGCCGCCGAGGGCCGCCGAGCCGGCCAAGCCCGCCGCCGAGCGGGTCACGGTGGCCATTGACGCCGACATCGTGGCGTTCTTCCGCGCCGCCGGGCAGAACCCGGAGCGGCGCATCAACGAGGCGCTCCGGGCCTTCGTGCGGGCCATGGAGCCCGACAGGGACTGACCCGGGTCAGGCCCCCGTTTCTAGGGCGAACTTGGAAAACCCGCCGGGCGCGTCGCCGAGCGGTTTCACGCGCAAGCCCTTGGGAATCGCCTTTGCGGCCTGCGGCGCGCTGACAAACGTCACCTTCACGCCCGGAGGCAGCGGCGCGATACGCCAGTTGTTGTCCGCCACGGGGTCGATGACCTTCTGGGCCACGATGTAGCGCACGATCACGTCGCGGTTGGTGTCCGGGGCGTCGATGACGATGGTCTTGCCGTTCGCGCCGGGGAAGTTGCCGCCGCCGCCCGCGCGGTAATTGTTGGTGGCCACGAGGAACGAGGCCTTGTCGTCGATCGGCTGGCCCTTGTAGCGCAGGTCGACGATGCGATGCGCGTCCGGCGCGATCACCTTGCCGTCCTCGCCGTAGCGCGAGGGCTGGGTGACGTCGATCTGGTACGTGACGCCGTCAATGATGTCGAAGTTGAAGGGCGGGAACGCGGGGTTGATCAGCTCCTGCTCGTCGGTGCGGGCGGGGTCGATGCGGTTGAACAGCCCGGCCGAGCGCTCCAGCCACTCGCGAACCTCCGCGCCGGTGACTTTCACCGCGCGCACGGTGTTGGGGTAGAGATAGATGTCGGCCACGTCCTTGATGGCGACCGGGCCGGCCTTCACGTCGGTGTAGTAGTCCGGCCCGCCACGCCCGCCCGCCTTGAAAGGCGCCGCGGCGGAGAGCACCGGCAGGTCCTTCAGCGCCGGATCGGTCGCGGCGAGCTGCGACACGTACCAGGTCTGCGCCAGCGAGACGATCTGCACCGACGGGTCGTCGGTGACGAGCGCGAAGAACGAGTTGATCGGGTTCTTGGCCTCGCCGACGGGCTGGCGGACATAGTCGAGCGTGCCTTCGTGGTCGCCCCGCACGGCTTCGACCACGGCGGGCGCGTCCTTGACGAGGGCGACGACGGCGCGGTCCTTGCGCTCGTAGATGGGCCGGGCCTCGGAGCGGAAACCGGCGACGCGCCAGCCCTCGTCCGACTTGGCGAGCTCGAGGTCGATAACGCCGAGGTGGCTGCCCCAGAAGCCGGCCATCACGGTCGGGACGCCGTGCAGCGTGCCCTTTTCGGCATCGACGCCCGGAATGCCGGCGAAATCCTTGCCTGGGAACACCTTGTGCTGGTGGCCCGTGAATATCGCGTCGATGCCCGGCACGCGGGCGAGGTGCAGCGCCGCGTTCTCCTCGCCGCCCTTGCGCTCGCCGCCTTCGATGCCGGAGTGGCATAGCGCCAGCAGCACGTCGCATTGGCGGCGCAACTCGGGCACGTGGCGCTGCGCGGCCTCGACGATGTCGAGCGTCGTCACCTTGCCGGCGAGATGGCCCTGGTCCCACTGCACGATCTGCGGCGGCACGAAGCCGATCACGCCGACGCGCAGGCGCTGCTTGCCGCCGGAATCGTCCTCCACCTCGCGGTCGAACACCATGAACGGCCTCACCAGCGGCGTGCCGTCGGCCTTGATCGCGTTGGCGCAGACGAACGGGAACTTGGCGCTGCCCAGCGAGAATCCGAGAAAGGACAGGCCGTAGTTGAACTCATGGTTGCCCAGCGTGGCGCACACATAGTCCAGCGTGTTCATGCCGGCGAACATCGGGTGGACGTCGCCCGCTTTCATGCCCCGCTGGTAGGCGATGTAGTCGCCCATCGGGCTGCCCTGGATGAGGTCGCCATTGTCGAACAGCAGCGGGTTGGGATGCTCGGCGCGGGCCGCCGCGACCAGGCTGGCGGTGCGGGAGAGGCCGACCGTGTCGTCCGGCTTGTCGCGGTAATAGTCGTAGGGCAGCACGTTGACGTGCAGGTCCGTCGTGGCCATCAGCCGCAGTCGGACACGCGCCGCCTGGGCGTGCGCCGGCTCCGCTCCGAAGGCCGCCGCGCCCAGGGCCGCGCCGACGCCCACCACCACGTCGCGCCGCGTGACGCCGGGGGCGCCGCCACAAGCGGGGGTTGGGACGGACGAGGTGTCGGACATGTTGGCCTCCGGGCTCAGGCGTGTGTTGTCACGCGCCCCGAAGAATAACGCAACACCCCCGTGGAACGCAGCATCGAGGTGGATGCTAGGCGGATTTCAGCGCACTTCGAGCCCGAATTCCGCCGCGCTCGCCTCCAGCCAATGCCAAAAACTGCCGGCGAATCCCCGCGCGACCAGCAGGTCGTATGTGGGCGCGGCGTCGACCTGCCAGAGCTGCACGTCGATCAGCGCGCACCATGTGGAGGCGGCGTCGCCGGGTCGGAAGGCGCGTGGATGCAGGTCGAGCGCGAGGCCCTTGGCCAGGGCGTCGCGCACGCGCGGCCCGGAGAGGCGCAGCGCGCCGCGCGCGTCGCTCTGGTCGGTGACCGAGGCGAGGCCCGCCAGCGCGCCGCGCAGGGCGTCGGCGAGCCCGTCCGCGCCGCCGGCGGTGAGCGGGTGGCCCTTCTCGGCGACGGCGAGCCACTGCCCGGGGCCGGACCACACGACGGCCAGTCCGTCTTTCGCCGTGCGGCGCGGCGTCGAGGCGGGCTCGACGCCAAAGGAGGCGCGGCAGGCGGCGGCCAGGTCGGCTGCGCGGCCTTTTCGGGCGATCACGGTGGCCAGCGCCAGCCCGCGAAGCTCCTCGACGACGACTCCGGCCGGGCCTTCGGCGCGGCCGTGGCGGCCGTGGCGGGCCAGCGCCGCGAAGGCGGAGAGGGGTGGTGACAGGGCGATCTCAGCCACGCAGGCGCTCCCCTTGCGGATCGTAGAAGCAGGGCGCGCACAGCGTCACCGGCGTGTCGCGCCCGCGCACCGCGTCCCAGGCGCGCACCGTCTCTCCGATGCGCTCGGGCCCGTGCTTCATGAGGCCGAGGCCGATCCAGCCGCCGGCATGCGCCGACCACGCGGCGGCGGTGACGTAGCCGAGGTCGTTCTCCATGCTCGCCGCCGCGCCGACGTCGAGGAAATGCGCGCCGGCCGAGACGCGCACGGACGGGTCGGCCGACTTCCAGCCGACCAGCGCCGGGCGGTCCGGCGCGACCAGCGCCGGCCGCTGCGCCATCACGCGGCCGATGAAGTCCTTCTTCGTCGAGACCATTTTCTGCAGGCCGAGGTCGCGCGCCGTCGTCTGGCCGTTGAGCTCGCCGCCGGCGACGTGGCCCTTCTCGATGCGCATGACGTTGAGCGCCTCGAGGCCGTAGGGAGCGACGCCGAGATCGCGCCCCGCCTCCATCAACGCCCGCGCCAGCGCCTCACCGTAGGAGGAGGGCGCGCCGATCTCGTAGGCCAACTCGCCGGAGAAGGAGATGCGGAACAGCCGCCCGCGCACGCCGCCGGGCAGCGTCACCGGAAGGGCGGCCATGAACGGGACGGCTTCGTTCGACACGTCCTCCGCCACCACGCGCGCCAGCAACTCCCGCGAGCGCGGCCCCGCGACGGCGAACTGCGCCCATTGCTCGGTGACGGAGACCGCCTGCGCGTCCAGCTCCGGCCACAGCCATTGCAGCGCGAACTCGATGTGCTGCATCACCTTGCCGGCGTTGGCGGTGGTGGTGGTCATGAGATAGTGCTCGGCCCCGAGCCGGGCGGTGGTGCCGTCGTCGAACACGAAGCCGTCCTCGCGCAGCATCAGCCCATAGCGCGCGCGGCCCACGGGCAGCGTGGAGAACGTGCCGGTGTAGAGCCGGTCGAGCAGCGCGGCCGCGTCCGGCCCCTGGATGTCGATCTTGCCGAGCGTGGAGACGTCGCATATGCCGACCGCGCCGCGCACGGTCGCGACTTCGCGGGCGCAGCTCTGCATCCAGTCGGTCTCGCCGGGGCGGGTGAACCATTCGGCGCGCAACCAGACGCCGCTCTCGACGAAGGACGCGCCCTGCTCGGCCGCCCATGCGTGCGCGGCGGTGCGCCGCGTCGGCCGGAATTCCTTGCCCCGGTGGTGGCCGCCCATCGCGCCGAACGAGACCGGCGTGTAGGGGGGGCGGAACGTCGTCGTGCCCGTCTCGGCCATGCCCTGGCCGCGCAGCCCGGCCAGAATGCCGACCGCGTTGACGCCCGACGTCTTGCCCTGGTCGGTCGCCATGCCGAGCGTCGTGTATCGCTTGGCGTGCTCGACCGAGCGGTAGCCCTCGCGCTCGGCGAGTTCGAGGTCGGCGTCGGTGACGTCGTTCTGGAAGTCGACGAACGCCTTGCCCTTGCCGGTGGGCCCGCGCCACAGCGTCGCGGCGGCGGCGCTTTCCGGCCAGGCGACGGGCGGCGGCGCGTCCGTGCCCTCGAAACCCGCGGCGCGCGCCGCCTCAAGGCCGAGCCGCCCGCCGGTGGCCAGGCACTCGCGCAACGTCATGCCTCCGGCGGCCGCGCCCGCGACGCTCATGCCGGGCGGCGGCGCGCCGGGACGGTAGGCCCCCAGCGCCTCGTCCCAGACCGGCCTGCCGCCGAGATGCGAGGTGAGGTGCAGCGTCGGCGACCAGCCGCCGGACATGGCGACGAGGTCGCACTCCAGCGTCGTCTGGAACAGCGGCGTGCGGATGTCGACCGCCTGGATCGATGTGCGGCCGTGCACGGCCGTGATCGCCCCGTCCGGATAGAAGGGCGCTCCGAGCTCCTGGACGGCCTCGCGCAACGCGTCGGGCGGCTCGCGGCGCGCGTCGACCCAGGCCGCCACAGTGACGCCGCCCGCCGCCAGCTCCCGCGCCGTGCGCAGCGCGTCGTCGCCGGTCGAGAACACCACGGCCTCGCGGCCGGCCGCCACGCCGTAGCGGTGGGCGTAGGTGCGCACCGCGCCGGCCAGCATCACGCCCGGGCGGTCATTGCCCGGGAACACCAGCGGACGCTCGATGGCCCCCGCGGCGAGCACGCATCTCTCCGCCACGAATCGCCACAGGCGCTGGCGTGGCTCGTACGCGGGCGGCGTGGCGACGTGGTCGTTGACGCGCTCCACCGCCCCATAGGCGCCGTGATCGTAGGCGCCGAACACCGTGGTGCGGCGGAAAATGCGGACCTCGGGCGCGGCCTCCAGCTCGGCCTCGGCCAGCGCCGCCCACTCGAGCGCCGGCCGCCCGTCGATCGTCTGCGCTTCGGCGAGCAGCCGGCCGCCGAGCCGGAAATCCTCGTCGGCGAGGATCACGCGCGCACCGGTGCGCGCGGCGGCCAGCGCGGCCGCCAGCCCGGCCGGGCCGCCGCCAACCACCAGAACGTCGCAATGCGCCGTCGCCTTCTCGTACCGGTCGGGGTCCGGCGCTTCGGCGGCGCGGCCGAGGCCGGCGGCGCGGCGGATCATCGGCTCGTAGAGCTTTTCCCACAGCGCCGCGGGCCACATGAACGTCTTGTAGTAGAACCCGGCCGAAAGGATGGGCGCGGCGAGCTGGTTGAGGCTCATCAGGTCGAAGCGCAGCGAGGGCCAGCGGTTCTGGCTGGTCGCCTCCAGCCCGTCGTAGAGCTCCGCCACGGTGGCGCGGGTGTTCGGCTCGCGCCGCGCCCCGGCGCGCAGCTCCACGAGTCCGTTCGGCTCTTCCGGCCCGGCCGAGAGCAGGCCGCGCGGCCGGTGGTACTTGAACGAGCGGCCGACGAGCCTCACGCCATTGGCGAGCAGCGCCGAGGCGAGCGTATCGCCGGGATGGCCGGCGTAGCTTCGCCCGTCGAAGCTGAAGCGGATCTCCGTCGAACGGTCGATCAGCCCGCCGGCGGGGAGGCGAAAGGGCAGGGGGCTCGGCGTTTCGGAGCGAGTCATGACGCGGCGTCACGGGCGACGAGGGAGGGTCGGGCCAGCGCCGCGGCGCGCGCGTCCTCCACCGAAAAGATGGCGTGGGTGGAGATGTCGCGCGTCACCACCAGCCAGGCGCGGCAGCCGTGCACGTGCTGCCAGAGTTCGCGGTGCCGCCCGGCGGGGTTGTCGCGAAGATAGACGTAGTCCAT
Source organism: Alsobacter ponti (assembly GCF_024294805.1). Classification (GTDB taxonomy): domain Bacteria; phylum Pseudomonadota; class Alphaproteobacteria; order Rhizobiales; family Beijerinckiaceae; genus Alsobacter; species Alsobacter ponti. The sequence continues at coordinate 45,467 of NZ_JANCLU010000003.1, read as the reverse complement.
CCACCGCTCGAACTCCGGCGCGCCGGGCCGCGCCGCGCCGGCGTCATCCGGCCGGCGCACGGTGGCGTCGCCGAGATAGGCGAATTCCTCGTTGCCGCGTTCGCCGCAGTGTGGGCAGGTGATGCGCATGCCGGGCCCTCAGTGCAGATTGGGCTGCGCGCCGGAGCCCTTTTCGTCGATCAGCGCGCCGGTGGCGAACCGATCGAGGCGATAGGCGGCGTTGAGGGGATGGGGCTCGTCGCGGGCGATGGTGTGGGCGAAGCACCAGCCGGAGGCCGGCGTGGCCTTGAAGCCGCCGTAGCACCAGCCGCAATTGAGATACAGGCCTTCGACCGGCGTTCGGTCGATGATCGGCGAGCCGTCCATGCTCATGTCCATGATGCCGCCCCAGTGGCGCAGCACCCGCAGCCGGCCGAGCGAGGGGATCAGCGCGAAGCCTTCCTCCATCACGTCCTCGATGGTGGGGAGGTTGCCCCGCTGGGCGTAGGAGTTGTAGCCGTCGATGTCGCCGCCGAACACGAGGCCTCCCTTGTCGGACTGGCTGACGTAGAAATGCCCCGCCCCGAAGGTGACGACGTGGTGCAGCAGCGGCTTGACGCCCTCCGAGACGAAGGCCTGGAGCACGTGGCTCTCGATCGGCAGCCGCAGGCCGGCCATCGCAGCCACTTGCGAAGTGCGGCCGGCGCAGGCCAGGCCGACCTTCTTCGCCCCGATGAAGCCGCGCGTGGTTTCGACGCCGATTATGCGCCCGCCCTCGATCCGTATCCCTGTGACTTCGCAGTTCTGGATGATGTCGACGCCGCGCTGGTCGGCGGCGCGGGCATAGCCCCACGCCACGGCGTCGTGTCGCACCGTGCCGCCGCGACGCTGCAGCAGGCCGCCCTTGATGGGGAACCGCGCATGGTCGAAATCGAGAATGGGAACGAGAGCGCGGACCTGCTCGCGGTCGAGCAATTCGGCGTCGACGCCGCACAGCCGCATGGCGTTGCCGCGCCGCGCGTAGGCGTCGCGCTGGCTGTCGGTGTGGCAGAGGTTCAGCACGCCGCGCTGGCTGACCATCGCGTTGTAGTTCAGGTCCTGCTCCAGCCCTTCCCAGAGCTTCAGCGACCACTCGTAGAACGGCGTGTTGCCGGGCAGCAGATAGTTCGAGCGGACGATGGTCGTGTTGCGCCCGACATTGCCCGAGCCGAGATAGCCGCGCTCGACCACGGCGATGTTGCGCAGCCCATGCACCTTGGCGAGGTAGTAGGCGGTGGCGAGGCCGTGGCCGCCGCCCCCGACGATGACCACGTCGTAAGCCGGTTTGGGATCGGGCTCCCGCCAGGCCGGACGCCAGCCCCGCTGCCCGTTGAACGCTTCCCGCAAGACGGAAAATATCGAATAGCGCACGCGCCTGCCGCCCCCGCCGCGTCCGAGCCCATGGCCGCGACCGAGCCAGCAAAGAGGGCGGCGCGGCGGGTGTCAACAGGCCTCGGCGGATGCGGCCGCCGGCGCGGGCGTGGCTGGCGTGAAATGGCGGCTCTGGCGTGGGCCTGCCGCGCTTGCCACCGACGCGGGTCGCGTCCTAAACCGGTTGAGGCGGGTGGACGGAGCAGAAGATGACAGGCGAGGACGGCACGGGCACGGGCAAGGTCGCGCTGGTGACCGGAGGGACGCGCGGCATCGGCGAGGGAGTCGCGCGCGCCCTGGCCGAAGCGGGCTGGCGCGTGCGCGCCGGCGGCATCTCGCTGGAGGAGATCGGGGGCTTTGCGGCGCACCCCTCGATCGACCCGATCCTCCTCGATGTCACCGAGCAGGCCTCGGTCGACGCGGCGCTCGCCGGCTGCGAACGGCTGGATCTTGTGGTCAACTGCGCCGGAATCCTGCTGCGCGACGGCGTCGAGTTCACCATGGACGGATTCGAGCGCACGATCGCGGTCAACCTCACCGGCACCATGCGCATGTGCCTGGCGGCCAAGGACAAGCTGGCCGCGTCCGGCGGCTCGATCGTCAACACCGCCTCGATGCTGTCCTTCTTCGGCTCCCCCTACGTGCCGGGCTACTCGGCCTCGAAGGGCGGCGTGGCGCAACTCACCAAATCGCTGGCGGCGGCGTGGGCGCCCGAGGGCGTGCGCGTCAACGCCGTCGCGCCGGGCTGGATCGCCACGGAACTCACCCGCCCGCTGGTCGAGAGCGGCGAACGCTCCGACGCCATCCTGGCGCGCACGCCGATGGGCCGCTGGGGCGAGCCGCGGGATGTCGCGGGCGTGGTGCTCTTCCTCGCCTCCGACGCCGCCCGCTTCGTCACCGGAGCGGTGCTGCCGGTGGACGGGGGCTATCTGACGGTTTGAAGCCGCGGCCCGGCCGCGCGGGAGGATCCACATGGACGACAGGACAAAGCCCAGCGACGCCGCCGCCAACCGCGCCGGCATGACCGAGACGGCGGACGAGAAGCGCGTTCCCTACCGCCACCCGCAGCCCGAGTTCTCCCCCCCGGAAATCGTCATTCCCGACGCCGTGCCGCGCGACGAGCGCGTGTGGGTGCCGCAGGCGGAGAACGTCTGGTTCCGGCCGCTGTGCCTCTCGGCCTCGCGCGGCTACTGGCAGAACATCCTGCGCGTGCGCAAGTCCGGCGTGCTGTCGCGCCACCGCCATCCGCAGCCGGTGCACGGCTTCGTGCTCAAGGGACGTTGGCGCTACCTCGAGCACGACTGGGTGGCGACCGAAGGCGGTTACGTCTACGAGGCCCCCGGCGAGACCCACACTCTGGTCGTCGACAGCGACGTCGAGGAAATGATGACGTTGTTCCAGGTCAACGGCGCGATGATCTATGTCGACCCGGATGGCAAGGTGCAGGGCTACGAGGACGTGTTCACCAAGATCGAGATGTGCAAGGCGCACTACGCGAAGGTGGGCCTCGGGGCCGACTACGTCGAGCGTTTCATCCGCTGACCACGCGGTTTCTGGCCGCGCTCAGGTCCGGGATGAACACGGCGAGGAGGCCCAGCGCCGGCAGGAAGGCGCACAGCCGGAACACGAAGGTCAGGCTCGTCATATCCGCGAGTTCGCCGAGCACCGCAGCGCCGAGGCCGCCCAGGCCGAAGGCGAAGCCGAAGAACACGCCCGAGACGAGCCCGACCCGTCCGGGCAACATCTCCTGCGCGTAGACGAGGATGGCCGACGAGGCCGACGCCAGCACCAGGCCGATCACCACGGTCAGCGCCACCGTCGCGGCGAGGCCCACATAGGGCAGAGCCAGCGTGAAGGGCAGCACGCCGAGGATCGAGAACCAGATCACGAACCGTCGCCCGAACCTGTCGCCGATCGGCCCGCCCACCAGCACGCCCACGGCCACCGAGCCGAGAAACACGAACAGCAAAAGCTGGGCGTTGCGCACCGACACGTCGAACGTCTCGATCAGGTAGAACGTGTAGTAGGTGCCCAGGCAGGCCATATAGAAGAACTTCGAGAACAGCAGCGTCACCAGGATGACGAGCGTGCGCGTGATCTCGCCGCGCGTCAGGTTCGGCCGGGTGGCCTCGACGGGCTTGCGCGCGCCCGCCGCCACGGCCCGCCGATGGGCGGCGTACCACGAGCCGACGAAGGCGAGCACGCAGATGCCCGCCAGCGCCACCAGCGAGAACCACGCGATGCCGCGCTGGCCGCCCGGCAGCACGATGAACGCCGCCAGCAGCGGCCCCGCCGCCGTGCCCGCGTTGCCGCCGACCTGAAACAGCGACTGCGCCAGCCCGTGCCGGCCGCCTGAGGCGAGCCGCGCCACCCGCGACGCCTCGGGATGGAACACCGCCGAGCCCGCCCCCACCAGCGCCACCGCCACGATGAGCCAGCCGAAGCTCGACGCCCACGACAACAGCAGCAGGCCGACCAGCGTGAAGCTCATGCCCACCGGGAGCGAATAGGGCATCGGCCGCCGGTCCGTGGCGATGCCCACGAGCGGCTGCAGCATCGAGGCGGTGAGCTGGAAGGCGAGCGTGATGATGCCGATCTGCCCGAAGTCCAACCTGAAATCGTCCTTCAGGATCGGGTAGATCGCCGGGATCAGCGACTGCATCACGTCGTTCAGGAAGTGCGACAAGCTGATCGCCAGCAAAACCCTGAACACCGTCGTCTCGCCGGCGCGGGCTGAAGGGGCGGCCGTCGCGGCACGGTCGGTGGAAGCGGTCACGCGGGGGATCCTGAGCGATAGGGAGAAGCCATGGATACGGCGGCGGTGCCGCCGCGAAAAGCGGAATTGCGCGTCGGCGCCGCGCGAAAACGTCTCAGGCCGGCTGGCGCAGCCGCGCCGCCGCCTCGCGCACCAGCGGGTCGAACCCCTCGCCGCCGGCGTCGAGATGCTCGAGCAGCTTGCGCCGCATGCGCGGGTCCCAGAACTGGCGGACATGCTGCGCCACGCCCGCCACGGCCTCCTCGTGCGGGAAGGAGCGGAAGAAGTCGGCGATCTGGTTCGCCATGGTGAGCATCCGCTCCGTCGTCATTCGGCGGCCTCCGCGCCGCGGTCGACCCGCGTCAGTTCTTCCTCTTCCACGCGGTGGCGCTCCTGCCAGCTCGAGAGATGGTTCGTGCGCCGCACCTCGACCGCCGTGACTTTGTATTCCGGACAGTTGGTCGCCCAGTCCGAGTAGTCGGTGGTCACCACGTTGGCGCCGGTCACGGCGTGGTGGAACGTCGTGTACACGACGCCCGGCTGCATCCGGTCCGTCAGCAGGGCGCGCAGCGAAATCTCGCCGGAGCGCGAGGTCAGCGACACGAGGTCGCCGTCGCGGACGCCGCGGCTCTCCGCGTCGAACGGGTGGATCTCCAGCACGTCCTCGTCGTGCCACACGAGGTTGGCCGTGCGCCGCGTCTGCGCGCCGACATTGTACTGGGTGAGGATGCGCCCGGTGGTCAGGATCAGCGGGAAGCGCGGGCCGGTGCGCTCCTGCGTCGGCACGAACTCGGTGATCATGAACTGGCCCTTGCCGCGCACGAAGCGGTCGACATGCATGATCGGCGTGCCTTCCGGCGCGGCGTCGTTGCAGGGCCACTGCACCGAGCCCAATTCGTCCAGCCTGGCGTAGCTGACGCCGGCGAAGGTGGGCGTGAGCCGCGCGATCTCGTCCATGATCTCGGAGGGGTGAGTGTAGGCCATGGGGTAGCCGAGCGCCTCGGAGAGCGCCATCGTCACTTCCCAGTCCGCCATCCCCGCGAGGGGGGCCATCACCTTGCGCACCCGGCTGATGCGCCGCTCCGCGTTGGTGAAGGTGCCGTCCTTCTCCAGGAAGGACGATCCGGGCAGGAAGACGTGCGCGTACTTCGCCGTCTCGTTGAGGAAGATGTCCTGGATGACGACGCACTCCATCGCCATCAGGCCGGCGACGACGTGCTGCGTGTTGGGGTCGGACTGGGCGATGTCCTCGCCCTGGATGTAGAGGCCCTTGAACGCCCCGTCGACGGCCTCGTCGAGCATGTTGGGGATGCGCAGGCCGGGCTCCGCCGACAACTCGCGGCCCCACAGCGCCTCGAACATGTCGCGCGTGGCGTCGTCGGAGACATGCCGGTAGCCGGAGAACTCATGCGGGAACGAGCCCATGTCGCATGAGCCCTGCACGTTGTTCTGCCCCCGCAGCGGATTCACGCCGACGCCGTCGCGGCCGATATTGCCGGTGACCATGGCGAGGTTGGCCATGCCCATGACCATGGTCGAGCCCTGGGAGTGCTCGGTGACGCCGAGGCCGTAATAGATCGCCGCCGCCCCGCCCGTTGCGTAGAGCCGCGCGGCGGCGCGCACCTCCTCGGCCGGCACGCCGGTAATGGCCTGCGTGGCCTCCGGCGAATTGCGCTCCTCGGCGATGAAGCGCGCCCACACCTCGAAATGCTGCAGGTCGCAGCGTTCGCGGACGAACGCCTCGTCGACAAGACCCTCGGTGACGACGACATGGGCGAGCGCGTTGATCAGCGCCACGTTGGAACCGGGCAGCAATTGCAGGTGATGGTCGGCGCGAACGTGCGGCGTCTTCACCAGGTCGATGCGGCGCGGGTCGGCGACGATCAGTCGCGCGCCGGCGCGCAGGCGTTTCTTCAGGCGGGAGGCGAAGACGGGGTGGCCGTCCGTCGGGTTGGCGCCGATCACCAGCACCACGTCGGAATGATCGACGGAGCGGAAGTCCTGCGTGCCGGCCGAGGTGCCGAAGGTCTGCTTCAGCCCGTAGCCCGTCGGCGAGTGGCAGACGCGGGCGCAGGTGTCGACGTTGTTGGTGCCGAAGCCGGCGCGCACCAGCTTCTGGACCAGGAAGGTTTCCTCGTTGGTGCAGCGCGAGGAGGTGATGCCGCCGACGGCGTCGCGCCCGTATTGCGCCTGGATGCGCCGGAACTCGCCGGCGGCGCGGCCGATCGCCTCCTCCCAGCTCACCTCGCGCCACGGGTCGGTGATCCGGTCGCGGATCATCGGCTTAACGATGCGGTCCTTGTGCGTGGCGTAACCCCAGGCGAAGCGGCCCTTGACGCAGCTATGCCCCTCGTTCGCCTTGCCGCCCTTGAACGGGACCATGCGCACGACGCTCTCGCCCTGCATCTCGGCCTTGAAGGCGCAGCCGACGCCGCAATAGGCGCAGGTAGTGACGACCGAATGCTCGGGTTGGCCCGCCTCGATGACGCTCTTCTCGATCAGCGTCGAGGTGGGGCAGGCCTGCACGCAGGCCCCGCACGACACGCACTCCGATCCGAGGAAGTCGGTGCCGCCCGGCGACACGGCGCTGCCGAAGCCTCGTCCCTCGATGGTGAGCGCGAACGTGCCCTGCACTTCCTCGCAGGCGCGCACGCAGCGCGAGCAGACGATGCACTTGGTCGGGTCGAAGCTGAAATAGGGATTGGAGGCGTCGGTCTCCGCTTCGAAGTGGTTGGCGCCGGCATAGCCGTAGCGCACGTCGCGAAGGCCCACGACGCCGGCCATGTCCTGCAACTCGCAGTCGCCGTTGGCCGGGCAGGTGAGGCAGTCGAGCGGGTGGTCGGAGATGTAGAGCTCCATCACGCCCCGGCGCAGCCGCGCCAGGCGCGGCGTCTGGGTGTGGACCTTCATGCCGGGCTCGACCGGCGTGGTGCACGAGGCGGGCGTGCCGCGCCTTCCCTCGATCTCCACGAGGCAGAGCCGGCACGAGCCGAACGGCTCCAGCATGTCGGTTGCGCAGAGCTTCGGGATCTGCGTGCCCATGGACGCGGCGGCGGCCATCACCGACGTGCCCTCGGGCACGCTGACGGCCACGCCGTCGATGGTGAGGCTGACCCTACGGTCCGCCACGCGGATGGGGGTTCCGGTGTCGAGTTCCTTGATCAGGCCCATGGCGGCCTCCTACTCGGCCGCGCGCAGCGTGGGGCCGCGCGCCGGTCGTTCGAAATCCTCGGGGAAATGGGCGAGCGCGCTGCGCACCGGCAGCGGCGTCAGCCCGCCCAGGGCGCACAGCGACGCGTCGGTCATCAACTCCAGAAGGTCGTCCAGCACGGCGCGGTTGGCGGCGCGCTCATGGCCGGCGACGATGCGGTCGATGACTTCGACGCCGCGCTGCGAGCCGATGCGGCAGGGCGTGCACTTGCCGCAGCTCTCATGCGCGCAGAACGCCATCGCGAAGCGCGCCTGCTTCGCCAGGTCGACGGTGTCGTCGAACACCACCACGCCGCCGTGCCCGAGCATGCCGCCCGCGGCGGCGAGCGCCTCGTAGTCGAGCGGAGTGTCGAGCAGGCTGTCGGGCAGGTAGGCGCCGAGCGGACCGCCGACCTGCACGGCGCGCAGCTTCCGGCCCGTGGCGGTGCCGCCGCCGAACTCCTCGATCAGCCGGCGCAGCGTCGCTCCGAACGGCAGCTCGACGAGCCCGCCCCGGCGCACATTGCCGGCGAGCTGCACCGTGAGCGTGCCGAGCGAGCGGCCGCACCCAAGCGCCGCGTAGGCCTGCGGCCCGTGCGCGAGGATCCAGGGCGCGGCGGCGAGCGTCAGCACGTTGTTGACGATGGTGGGCTGTCCGAACAGCCCCTTGATAGCCGGCAGCGGCGGCTTGGCGCGCACCTGGCCGCGTCGGCCCTCGAGGCTTTCCAGCAGCGACGTCTCCTCGCCGCAAATGTATGCGCCGGCTCCCAGCCGCAGTTCCATCGCGAACGCCCGGCCGGAGCCGAGCACCGAGGGGCCGAGCAGGCCGGCATCCTCGGCCTTGGCCACGGCTTCGGCCATGGCGCGGAAGGCGTGCGGGTATTCGGAGCGGATATAAACGAAGCCCTTGGACGCGCCGACCGCGAGGCCGGCGACGATCATGCCCTCGATCAGGCTGAACGGGTCCCCCTCCATCAGCATGCGGTCGGCGAAGGTGCCGCTGTCGCCCTCGTCGGCGTTGCAGACGACGTATTTCGTCTCGGACTCGGCGGCCAGCGCGGTGGCCCACTTGATGCCGGCCGGGAAGCCCGCGCCGCCGCGCCCGCGCAGCCCCGACGCCTTGATGGCCTCGACGATCTCGGCCGACGGAATGGCGAGCGCCTTGCGCAGCCCGGCGAGCCCGCCATGCGCCTCGTAGGCGGCCAGCGAGAGCGGATCGATGACGCCGCAGCGCGCGAAGGTGACGCGCTGCTGCCCGGCGAACCAGTCCAGCGCCTCGACCGGCCCGAGCGCCAGCGGATGCGCGCCGCCGGAGAGGAAGTTGGCGTCGAACAGCGACGGCGCGTCGGCGGGCGTCACCGGGCCGTAGCCGTGCCGCACGCCGCCGATGTCGATCTCCACCAGCGGCTCCAGCCAGCACGCGCCGCGCGTGCCGGTCCGTACCAGCGTGATCGTTTCGCCACGGATCGCGGCCTCCGCCATGATCGCCTTGGCCACGCGCTCGGCCCCGACCGACAGGGCGGCGGCGTCGCGGGGGATGTAGACGACGGTCACGGCCGGGCTCCCCTGGCGGCGTTGACGAGAGCGTCGAGCCCGTCCCGCTCGAGCCTGCCGATCAGTTCGCCGTCGAGCATGGCGGCCGGCGACAGCGCGCAGTTGCCGAGGCAATAGACCGTCTCGACCGTCAGCCGGCCGTCGGCCGTCACGCCGCCGGGCGTCACCCCGTGCTCGGCGGCGAGATGCTCGACGAGGCTCTCGCAGCCCATGGCCTGGCAGGATTCCGCCCGGCAGATCTTGAGCACGTGCCGTCCCGCCGGCGCGCGGCGGAAGTCGTGGTAGAAGGTGAGGACGCCGTGCACCTCGGCGCGCGACAGGTTGAGGGCGTCCGCCACGAGCGGGACCGCATCGGCGGGCACGTAGCCGAAGCGCTCCTGCAGCGCGTGCAGGATCGGCAGCAGCGCGCCGTCCAGATGAAGGTGGGCGACGACGATCCGGCCCGCCTCGTCCAGATCGAAGATCGCCGCCTGCGCCTGGCCTGCCGTCATTCCCGTCCCATGTCCCACTTGCTTGGTCGCTCGACCGCGAACGCGTAAAGCGTAGGCTGGCCGCTCCGCGCCGCGCTTGTCCCGCAGCCGCGCGAGTCTAGCGCCGAACCGACATGTTTGCACGGGAAGGCGAGAATTTTCAGGCGCAATCGGGGCGTCGGATCAGGAGCGGGCCGCCAGTTCCTTCTGGATCGCCAGGACCAGCGGCGGCGCTTCGGGCTCCACTTCCGTGGCGAAGACGCCGGCGAGATGGCCGTCCGCTCCCACCAGATATTTGTGGAAGTTCCAGCGCGGGGTCTCGCGCGGGCGCAGCGAAGCCGCCCAGCGATAGAACGGATGCGCGTTGGGCCCGGCGACGACCGTCTTCGCCGCGAGCGGGAATGTGACGCCATGCTGCGTCGCCACCTCGCGGGTTTCCGACGCCGCGCCGGGCTCCTGGCCGCCGAAATCGTTGGACGGCACGCCGATGACCGCCAGTCCGCGCGGACCCAGCGTCGCCCATAGCTTCTCCAGCCCCTCGAACTGGTTGGCGAAGCCGCAGAACGAGGCGGTGTTGACCACGAGGATAGGCCGTTGCGCAAAATCCGACAGCTTGATCTGTCCGCCGCCGAGCGCATCGAAGCTAAACCTGTAGGCGGTGACGGCCGTCATGCCCGCCTGTTGCGCGACGGCGGGGCGGGCCAGCAGCGACACGCCGCCGATGGCAAGAAGGGAGCGCCGGGATACGATCATGGCGAGCCTCCGAGCGGAACTTGCGCGCGCGGCGCTGGGATTGACCCAGATTGCAAGTTTCCGGACCCCGGGCAAGGAAACGAGGTGATTCGCGGCGCACGAGTGCGTGACCGGCGGTGGAGGAGGGCGAACGGCGTCGGCCAAGGGCTAAATGGCAAAGGCGTAAGTAGTATAAACAACAATAATGCAATCATAAGTTGTATATTTCAACTCGAAATGTCACAAATTTGTACCACTTATTCGATTTTTCAGGAGATGTTCCGCCAGCTAGGCTGAAAAGCCAGGAATTCCGACTTGAGTTCACCTTTCACTTTGGTAAGCAGGTTGGCGCAAATTGTTTTCCGCGCCGCGTCGCTTGCGTCCATTGGGCAATTGCGTCGATTTTAAACGCACGGTGTTTATCTTGGCAGATCTTTCACTTAGCGCTTCGCGTATTCTCTTGATGATTGGCGCCGCGACGTGCGCACTGGCCGGACCGGCCGCCGCCGAGACCATGCAAGGCGCGCTCGCCAGGGCTTACGCCGGCAATCCCCAGCTCAACTCGTCCCGCGCCGGGGCGCGGGCCGTGGACGAGGTGGTGCCGCAGGCGCTGTCAGGCTATCGCCCTCGCGCCGCGGCGTCCGGGGACGCGGGCTACACCGCCCAGGACAGCGTGATCGGCGGGCGGACCTCAAACGACAAATATTTTCCCCGCGGCCTCGGCATCCAGATCGACCAGAACGTCTGGAGCGGCAACCGCACCGTCAATTCGGTGCGCCGGGCGGACAGCACGGTCCTCAAGGCGCGCGAGCAGTTGCGCCAGGCCGAGCAGTCCACCCTGCTCGACGGCTCCACCGCCTATATGGACGTGTTGCGCGACACGGCGATCCTCGACCTTCGCCGCAATAACATCGAGGTGCTGGCCGAGCAGGTGCGCCAGACCAAGGACCGCTTCAATGTCGGCGAAGTGACGCGCACCGACGTGGCGCAGGCGGAGGCGCGCCTCGCCTCAGCGCATGCCGATGAGAGCCTCGCGTCAGCCAACCTCAAGGGCAGCCTCGCGCGCTACCGCCAGTCGATCGGCGTGGACGCCAAGGACCTCAGCCCCGCCCAGGCGATTGACGCCTTGCTGCCTGCCACGCTCGAGGCGGCGGTCGCGACGTCCCAGGCCAATCATCCAAACATCCTGGCTGCGCTGCACGACGTCGACGCCGCCGAGCTGCAGGTGAAGATCACCGAGGGCGAATTGCTGCCGACGGTCGGCCTGCGCGGCACCGCGACGCAGCGCTGGGACTACCAGAGCTCCCACCGCGATCAGACGCAGGGAACGGTGCAGGCGCTGGTGACCGTGCCGATCTACGAGGGCGGCGAGGTCTACTCCCGGGTCCGCCAGGCGAAGGAAACGCTCGGTCAGCGTCGGCTCGACGCCGACCAGGCCCGCGAACAGGTTCGCGCCAACGTGGTGTCCGCCTGGGGGCAGCTCGAGGCGACCAAGGAGCGGATCACGGCGGGACAGGCCAGCATCAAGGCTTCAGAGATCGCGCTGAACGGCGTGCGCGAGGAGGCCAAGGTCGGCCAGCGCACCACGCTCGACGTGCTGAACGCGCAGCAGGAATTGCTGAGCGTGCGCGTCGCCCTGATCCAGTCGCAGCGCGACCGGGTGGTCGCCTCCTACGCGTTGCTGGCGTCGGTGGGCGGGCTCTCGGCGCAGAAGCTGAAGCTCTCGGTCGCCAAGTACGACCCGGCGGTCCATTACGAGCAGGTCCGCGACAAGTGGATCGGCCTGCGCACGCCCGAAGGCAACTGACGCCCTCGACGGCCGCACCGTCGATCTGAGTCCAAGGCCGGAGCCGCGAGGCTCCGGCCTTTTTCATTTCCGTGGCCCGCTGGGCGCCGCCGACCCGTCGCGCGTCGATTGGCGGTTGCGGCGGGGACGAGCGCCACGTCTTCAGTCATTTGCTCCAACCGGCATCGTTTTCAGCACGAGCCGAACGTCGAAGCTAACCATGGATGGCGACGTGCTCGCTCCCTGGAAGGGCGGCGCCACGAATGTCCCGTCCTTCTCTGTGCGGGGGTGCGGAAGGGCGCAAGCAAGTGAGGAGCGAGATGACATGCGCGGGCCATCCGCGACGAGTTGGGTTCGGCCGCGCTCGCAAGCTCGATCACATTTTGGGTCGGCGGTTAATCATGAATGGTAATCAAACTTGTTGAATTGCGCACATTCACGCTGGACGTTGATAACGGGTCGCGTTATTCAATGGGCCATATAGATATGACGACAGTATTCGACCTTAGGTTGTATTCTTATATTTAACAACCATAATTATATATTTCGCGAGAATTACTATGACGCACCACCCGGTTGACGGTCGCCAGTCGTTCAAGCGCTCCCGGCGCGTTGCCGGAAAGGGAGCTGGCTCCGGACCTCATTGGCTGGTGGGTCTTCTGTCGGCGTTGGCGGTCTCCGCGGGCCAGTCCGCGGCCCAGCAGGGCGGTGCTCAGCCGGGGGCCAGCGGCGACGCCAAGCCGGAGGACAAGGCGGCGCGACCTGACGGAGCGAACGGCGACCCCAAGGGCTCGTCCGATTCCGTCAAGGGCTCGTCGGACGGGGCCAAGGGCTCGTCCGACACCGGCAAGGGCTCCTCGGAAGCGTTCGGGCGCGAGCCGGATGGCGCCAAGGTCGACGGCGACGGCGTGAAGGGCGGCGGCGGCAAGTCCTCGCCGGAGTCCACGGGCACGTTCGACCCCAAGGGCTCGGGCTCGGGGACGAAGATCGGCTCGAGCGAGGCTTTTCGTGACGGCAGCTCCTCGCAGATCGGGATCCGGACCGACCCGCTCGACGCCCGTATTTTCGCCAATCCCGTCAAGATCGAGCCGCCGTTGACTGAAGCCCGCGCCCTGGACGTCCCGGTGTCGGAGCAGCAGGTCCTCGTCGTGGCGAACCAGGCGCCGGCCGTGTCGGGGCCGGTGGCCGGCCGGGCGGAGGAGGGCGGGGGCTCTGTCGTGCTCGACGCGCTCGCCAACGCCAGCGACGCGGAATCCGGCAAGGCGCTGACCGTGCTCAACGTGCCCACGGAGCTTCCGCCGGGCGTGAGCTACGACGCGACGACGCACAGCTTCTCCTTCGATCCCACGCTCGCCCAGTTCGAGGCGCTGCCCGAGGGAGAAGCGCGCACCTTCTCGGTGGCCTACCAGGTCAGCGACGGCTCCAACACGACCGCCGCGTCGGTCGTCTTTACTGTGGTCGGCGTCAATGACGCCGCGGTGATCGCGGGCTCCACCACCGGCGACGCGGTCGAGGCCGGGGGCGCGGAGAACGCCACGGCCGGGACCCCGACCGCGACCGGGCAGCTCACGGTGACCGACGTGGACACCGGCGAAGCCACGTTCCGGGCGGCCGAAGTGACGGGCACGTACGGCTCGTTCTCCGTGGGGACCGACGGCGCGTGGACCTACACGCTCGACGACACCAAGGCCGCAACGCAGGCTCTGAGGGAAGGTGAGACCGCGACCGAAAGCTTCGTCGTGCGGTCGGCCGACGGCACCTCGACCACCGTCGTCGTGACCGTCACGGGCGCGAACGACGCGCCGACGGTCAGCGGCGCGGTGACGGGGACGGCGACGGAGGACGGCGCGACCTCGACGCTGGACGCGTTCGCCAACGCCCACGACGTCGATGCCGGCTCGACCTTGAGCGTGACCGACCTGCCGGCGACGCTGCCGGCCGGCGTCACGTACGACGCAACCACCCACAGCTTCACCTTCGATCCCGCCGACGCGGCGTACCAGTCGCTGGCGGCCGGCGAGGAGCTGCGCGTGACGGTGACCTACAACGTCACCGACGAGAATGGCGCCTCGACCCCCGCCTCCGTGACCTGGCTCGTGACCGGCACGAACGACGCGCCGACGGTGAGCGGAGCCGTGACGGGAACGGTGAACGAAGGCGGCGCGTCCTCGACGCTGGACGCGTTCGCTAACGCCGGCGACGTCGATAACGGCGCGACTCTCAGCGTGACCGACGTGCCGGCGACGCTGCCGGCCGGCGTGACCTACGACGCCTCGACCCACAGCTTCACCTTCGACCCCGCGAATTCCGCCTACGATCATCTGGCCGATGGGGTGACGCAGACGATCGAGGTGAACTACTTCGTCAGCGACGAGAAGGGCGCGAAGACCGCCGCGAAGGTGAGCTGGACGATCACCGGCACGAACGACGCACCCACCGTCAGCGGCGCGGTGACGGGGACGGCGACGGAGGACGGCTCGTCCTCCACGGTGAACGCGTTCGCCAACGCCAGCGATGTCGACGACGGCGCGACGTTGAGCGTGACCGATCTGCCGGCGACGCTGCCCGCCGGCGTCACCTACAACGCCACGACCCACAGCTTCACGTTCGATCCCACCGACGCGGCATATCAGTCGCTGGCGGCTGGCGTGACGCAGACGGTGACGGTGAACTACTACGTCCAGGACGAGAAGGGCGCGAAGACCGCCACTTCCGCGAGCTGGACGGTCACCGGCGTCAATGACGACGCGACGATTGGCGGCGACACGTCGGGAACGGTCGTCGAGGCCGGGGGCGCGGCGAACGCCGCGGCCGGAAGGGCGACGGCGACCGGGCGGCTCACGGTCGCCGACGTCGACACCGACGAGGCGACGTTCCAGGCGGACGAGGTGGCGGGCACGTACGGCACGTTCTCCTTGAACGCCGACGGTTCGTGGACCTACGCGCTCGATAACTCCAAGGCCGCGACGCAGGCTCTGACCGAGGGCGAGACCAAGACGGAGACCTTCACGGTCCAGTCGGCGGACGGCACTTCGACGACCGTGACGATCACCGTCACCGGCGCGAACGACGCCCCCGTGATCGGCGGAACCTCGACGGGCGAGGTGACCGAGAAGGGCGGCGTCGCCAACGCGACGGCCGGCGTGGCCGGCGCCTCGGGCACGTTCACCGTGACCGACGTGGACACTGGGCAGAGCTCCTTCCAGATCGTGGCGGCCGGCACGGCGTCCGACAACGGCTATGGCACGTTCTCCCTGGACGCGTCCGGCCGCTGGACCTACACGCTCGACGATTCCAACGCGAGCGTGCAGGCCTTGAACGAGGGCAGCACCCTCACCGACACGTTGACGGTGCGGACCGCCGACGGCACGCAGTCCGAGGTGACGATCACCATTCACGGCAAGAACGACGCGGCGGTCATCACGGGCGCCGACACCGGGTCCGTCACCGAGGCGGCCGGAACGTCCGCCGGGACGCCGAGCGCGACGGGCGATCTCGCCGCCGCCGACGTCGACAACACGACGGACGCCTTCCAGGCGGTCACCACTGCAACCGCCGGCGGCAACGGCTACGGGACCTACACGGTCACGGCGAACGGCCAGTGGACTTACACGGTCGACAACGCCAACGCGGCGGTGAAGGCGCTCCATGACGGCGACACGCTGACGGACACGTTCGACGTCAAGTCGCAGGACGGCACGTCGAAGACCGTGACGGTCACGATTCACGGCAAGAGCGATGCGGCCGTGATCGGCGGCGACCTCTCCAAGACCATCGAGAAGCCGGTGCAGGCGGGCGACTCGAACACCATTTCTGGCACGTTGACCATCACGGACGAGGACGACGCCGAGACCTTCATGGCGGTCGCGGCCGGGACGCCGGGAGCCAACAACTACGGCACGTTCGTCATGGACGAGGCCGGACACTGGACCTACACGCTCGACGCCGCCAACGCCACGGTCGCGGCGCTCCCCCCCGGTGAGGAACTGACGGACACGCTGGTGGTCGAAGCCGAAGATGGCACCACGAAAACGCTGACCGTCACCATCAAGGGCAAGAACATTCCGGCCGTCATCTCCGGCGACACGACGGGTTCCGTGACGGAGGCCGGCGCGGGGACGACCGGAACGGCGACCGTCTCGGGCACGCTGCTGGCCGACGACGTCGACAACCCCGACAACACGTTCACGGCGGTGACGTCCCAGGCGGGCGACAACGGCTACGGCACGTTCTCCATGAACGCGTCCGGCCACTGGACCTACACGCTCGGCAACACGCTCGCCGCGGTTCAGGCGCTGGCCGACGGGGAGGAGGTGAACGACACCATCACCGTCACTTCCGTGGACGGCACGGAGCAGGTTCTGACGGTCACGATCACCGGCACGAACGACGCGCCGACGGTGACCGGCAACGTGACGGGAACGGCGACCGAGGGCGGCGCATCCTCGACGCTCAACGCGCTCGCCAACGCCAGCGACGTCGACGCTGGCTCGTCTGTGAGCGTCACCGACGTGCCGACGACGTTGCCGGCCGGCGTCACCTACGACGCTGAGAACAAGACCTTTACGCTCGACCCGGCCAACGCCGCGTTCCAGTCAATCGGCGCGGGGCAGACGCGGGACGTGGAGGTGACCTACTACGTCATGGACGAGAAGGGCGCGAAGACGGAAGCGAAGGTGAAGTGGACGGTGACGGGCGTGAACGACGCCCCGACCGGGTCAGTCGCCATCACCGGAACGCCCGTCCTGGGCCAGACGCTGACGGCCGACATCTCCGGCGTGGCCGATGTCGACGGCATCGTGGCGAGCTCGCGGCGCTATCAGTGGTTCCGCAATGGCGTGGCCATCGCCAACGCCATCGCCGCGACCTACCTGCTGACGGCCGCTGACGTGGGCCAGAAGATCACGGTGGAACTCAGCTACGAGGACAGCGGCAACGTCACCGAGACGGTGAAGGCGGCAGGCGTCATGGTTCCCGGCCAAAACGGCGTCAACGACACGCTCGCCGGGAGCGCCGACGCGGAGACCATGGACGGCGGTACCGGGACCGACACGGTCGACTATTCGGCTTCCACGGCCGGCGTCGTCATCGACCTGGCGGCGCGCACCGCGAGCGGGGGCTTCGCCCAGGGCGACAGCCTCTCCAACATCGAGAACGTCACAGGCTCGTCGGGCTACGCGAACACGCTGACCGGCGACGCCAACTCCAACGTCCTGACGGGCGGTAGCGCGGCGGACAGCCTGAACGGCGGCGCCGGCGACGACACGCTCATCGGGCTTGCCGGCGCCGACACGCTGATCGGGGCCGACGGCAACGACTCCCTCGATGGCGGCGCGGGCGCGGACTCGCTCTCCGGCGGCATCGGAGCCGACACGCTGATGGGCGGCGCGGACGCCGACACGCTGGACGGCGGCGACGGCGACGACTCCCTCGATGGCGGGACAGGGGGGGATTCCGTCTCGGCCGGCGCGGGGAACGACACCATTTTCGGCGCGGCCGGCTCGGACGGCGACACGATCGACGGCGGCGCGGACTCCGACACGGTGACATTCGCGGCGGCGACGGGCGCCGTCTCGGTGACGCTGAACGGCGCGACCGCCGCGAACGTGACCATCGGCGGCGCGGCGAGCGGCACGATCCGCAACGTCGAGAACGTGATCGGCTCGCTCACGGCGGCGAACACGCTTGTCGGCGACACGGCGGACAACGCGCTCACGGGCGGCAACCTGAACGACTCGCTGGCCGGCGGCAGCGGGGCCGACACGCTGAACGGCGGCGGCGGCTCCGACTCCCTCGACGGCGGTGTGGGGGCGGATTCGATCGCGGCCGGCGCGGGCAACGATACCATCCTCGGCGTCGTCGGCGCGGATGCCGACACGATCGACGGCGGGTCGAATACCGACACGGTGACCTTCGCGGCCGCCACGGGCGGCGTCTCGGTGATGTTGAACGGCGCGACCGACGCGGCGGTGACCGTTGGCGGCGTGGCCAGCGGCACGGTGCGCAACGTCGAGAACGTGATCGGCTCGGCGACGGCCGCGAACTCGCTCACCGGCGACGGCCTCGCCAACGCCCTCACCGGCGGCTCGGCCGCCGACACGCTGGCGGGCGGCGCCGGGGCCGACACGCTGAACGGCGGCGGTGGAGCCGATTCGCTCGATGGCGGCCTGGGGGCGGATTCCGTCTCGGCCGGCGCGGGCGCCGACACCATCGTCGGCGGAACCGGCACGGACGGCGACACGATCGACGGTGGCGTGGATATCGACACCGTGACCTTCTCGGCGGCGACCGGCGGCGTCTCGGTGACGCTGAACGGCGCGACCGACGCGGCGGTGACCGTGGGCGGCGTGGCCAGCGGCACGGTCCGTAACGTCGAGAACGTCGTCGGCTCGGCGACGGGCGCGAACACGCTGGTCGGCGACACGCTGGATAATGTGCTCACCGGCGGCGCGGCCGCCGACACGCTCTCGGGCGGCTCCGGGGCTGACACGCTGGACGGCGGCGACGGCGCCGATACGCTCGATGGCGGTCTAGGGGCGGACTCCGTCTCGGCCGGCGCGGGCGCCGACAGCATCGTCGGCGGCCTCGGCGCGAACGCGGACGCCATCGACGGCGGCGCGGACGCGGACACGGTGAATTTCTCGGCGGCGACGGGCGGCGTCTCGGTGACGCTGAACGGCGCGACCGCGGCTAATGTGACCGTCGGCGGCGCGGCCAACGGCACGGTGCGCAATGTCGAGAACATCATCGGCTCGGCTACGGCCGCCAACGCGCTCACCGGCGACGGTAACGCCAACGTCCTGACCGGTGGCTCGGCGGCGGACACGCTCCTGGGCGGCGCTGGGGCCGACACGCTGAACGCCGGCGACGGCGCGGATACGCTCGACGGCGGTCTGGGGGCGGATTCCGTCTCGGCCGGCGCGGGCAATGACACCATCGTCGGCGGAGCCGGCGCGAACGGCGACACGATCGACGGCGGCGCGGACCTCGACACTGTGACCTTCGCTTCGGCGACCGGCGGCGTCTCGGTGACTCTGAACGGCGCGACGGACGCGGCGGTGACCATCGGCGGCGCGGCCAGCGGCACGGTGCGCAACGTCGAAAACGTGATCGGCTCGGCGACGGGCGCGAACACATTGGTCGGCGACGGTAACGCCAACGTCCTGACCGGCGGCGCGGCCGCCGACACGCTTGCGGGCGGCGCCGGGTCCGACACGCTGACCGGCGGCGACGGCGCCGATACGTTCGATGGCGGCGCGGGGGCGGATTCCGTCTCGGCCGGCGCGGGCAACGACTCCATCGTCGGCGCGGTCGGCACGGATGGCGACACCATCGACGGCGGCGCGGACATCGACACCGTGACCTTCGCGGCGGCGACCGGCGGCGTCTCGGTGACGCTAAACGGAGCGACCGACGCGGCGGTGACCATCGGCGGCGTGGCGAGCGGCACGGTGCGCAACGTCGAGAACATTGTCGGTTCGGCGACGGGCGCGAACACGCTCGTGGGTGACACGTCGGATAACGTTCTCACTGGCGGCGCGGCCGCCGACACGCTTGCGGGCGGCGCCGGCGCCGACACGCTGAATGGCGGCGATGGGGCCGATACGCTCAATGGCGGCGCTGGGGCGGATTCCGTCTCGGCCGGCGCGGGCGCCGACTCCATCATCGGCGGAGTCGGCACGGACGGCGACACCATCGATGGCGGCGCGGATACCGACACCGTGACCTTCGCTTCGGCGACCGGCGGCGTCTCGGTGGCGCTGACCGGCTCGGCGGCCGCGAACGTGACCGTCGGCGGCGTGGCCAGCGGCGCTGTGCGCAACGTCGAGAACATCGTGGGCTCATCGAGCGCCTCCAACGCGCTCACCGGCGACGGCTACGCCAACGTTCTGACCGGCGGCTCGGCCGCCGACACGCTCCTGGGCGCGGCGGGAGCCGACACGCTCATCGCCGCCGCCGGCGCCGACTCGCTCGACGGTGGCGCGGGGGCGGATTCCATCGACGCCGGGGCGGGCAACGACACCATCGTCGGAGGAGCCGGCGCGAACGGCGACACGATCGACGGCGGCGCGGATGTCGACACGGTGGACTTCTCGGCGGCGACCGGCGGCGTCTCGGTGACGCTGAACGGCGCGACGGACGCGGCGGTGACCGTGGGCGGCGCGGCCAGCGGCACGGTGCGCAACGTCGAGAACGTGATCGGCTCTGCGACGGGCGCGAACACGTTGGTCGGCGACACGCTGGATAACGTGCTCACCGGTGGCGCGGCCGCCGACACGCTTGCGGGCGGCGTCGGGTCCGACACTCTGAATGGCGGCGACGGGGCCGATACGCTCGATGGCGGGGCAGGGGCGGATTCCGTCTCGGCCGGCGCGGGCAATGACACCATTGTCGGCGGAGTCGGCGCGGACGGAGACACCATCGATGGCGGCGCGGATGCCGACACGGTGACGTTCGCGGCGGCGATGGGCGGCGTCTCGGTGACGCTGAACGGCGCGACGGCCGCCAACGTGACCATCGGCGGCGTGGCCAGCGGAACTGTGCGCAACGTCGAGAACGTGATCGGCTCGGCGACGGGCGCGAACACGCTGATCGGCGACGCGCTGGATAACGTGCTCACCGGCGGCGCGGCCGCCGACACGCTTGCGGGCGGCGTCGGGTCCGACACGCTGAATGGCGGCGACGGGGCCGATACGCTCGATGGCGGGGCAGGGGCGGACTCCGTCTCGGCCGGCGCGGGCAATGACAGCATCGTCGGCGGCCTCGGCGCGGACGCCGACACGATCGACGGCGGCGCTGACATCGATACGGTCAGCTTCGCGGCGGCGACCGGCGGCGTCTCGGTGACGCTGAACGGCGGGACGGACGCGGCGGTGACCGTCGGCGGCGCGGCCAACGGCACGCTGCGCAACGTCGAGAACGTGATCGGCTCTGCGACGGCGGCCAACGCGCTGACCGGCGACTCGGCCGCCAACGCCCTGACCGGCGGCTCTGCGGACGACACGCTGTCGGGCGGGGCGGGAGCCGACACGCTCATCGCCGCCGCCGGCAACGACTCGCTCGACGGTGGCGCGGGGGCGGATTCCATCTCGGCCGGCGTGGGCAACGACACCATCGTCGGCGCGGCCGGCACGGACGGCGACGTTATCGACGGCGGCGCGGACATCGACACCGTGACCTTCGCGGCGGTGACGGGCGGCGTCTCGGTGACGCTGAACGGCGCGACCGCCGCGAACGTGACCATCGGCGGCGCGGCGAGCGGTTCGGTGCGCAACGTCGAGAACGTGATCGGCTCGGCGACGGGCGCGAACACGTTGGTCGGCGACACCCTGGATAACGTGCTCACCGGCGGCGCGGCCGCCGACACGCTCGCGGGCGGCGCGGGGGCCGACACGCTGAATGGCGGCGACGGCGCCGATACGCTCGATGGCGGCGTGGGGGCGGACTCCATCTCGGCCGGGGCGGGCAATGACAGCATCGTCGGCGGCCTCGGCGCGAACGCCGACACGATCGACGGCGGCGCTGACTCCGACACAGTCAGCTTCTCGGCGGCGACCGGCGGCGTCGTGGTGACGCTGAACGGCGCGACCGCCGCGAACGTGACCGTCGGCGGCGTCGCCAACGGCGCGGTGCGCAATGTCGAGAACATCATCGGCTCGGCGACGGCGGCGAACGCGCTCACCGGCGACACGGCCGACAACGCCCTGACCGGCGGCTCGGCGGCGGACACGCTCCTGGGCGGCGCTGGGGCCGACACGCTGAACGCCGGCGACGGCGCGGATACGCTCGATGGCGGCGCGGGGGCGGATTCCGTCTCCGCCGGCGCAGGCAACGACACCGTCGTCGGAGGAGCCGGCGTGGACGGCGACACGATCGATGGTGGCGCGGACGTCGACACCGTGACCTTCGCGGCGGTGACCGGCGGCGTCTCGGTCACGCTGAACGGCGCGACGGACGCGGCGGTGACCGTGGGCGGCGCGGCCAGCGGCTCTCTGCGCAATGTCGAGAACGTGATCGGCTCGGCGACGGGCGCGAACACGCTGGTCGGCGACGTCAACGCCAACGTCTTGAGCGGCGGCGCGGGCAACGACTCGCTCTCGGGCGGCGCCGGGGCCGACACGCTGAACGGCGCGGACGGAAACGACTGCATCGATGGCGGCGCGGGGGCGGATTCGATTTCGGCCGGCGCGGGGAACGACACCATCGTCGGAGGAGCCGGCGTGGACGGCGACACGATCGACGGTGGCGCGGACGTCGACACCGTGACCTTCGCGGCGGCGACCGGCGGCGTCTCGGTCACGCTGAACGGCGCGAACGACGTCGCGGTGACCATCGGCGGCGTGGCCAGCGGCACGGTGCGCAACATCGAGAATATCGTCGGTTCGGCGACGGGCGCGAACACGCTGGTCGGCGACACGCTGAACAACGTGCTCACAGGCGGCGCGGCCGCTGACACGCTGAATGGCGGCGACGGGGCCGACACGCTGAATGGCGGCGACGGGGCCGATACGCTCGATGGCGGCGTGGGGGCGGATTCCGTCTCCGCCGGCGCGGGCAATGACAGCATCGTCGGCGGCCTCGGCGCGGACGCCGACACCATCGACGGCGGCGCGGACTCTGACACCGTCACCTTCGCGGCGGCGACCGGCGGCGTCTCGGTCACGCTGAATGGCGCGACCGCCGCGAACGTGACCGTCGGCGGTGTGGCCAACGGCACGGTCCGCAACGTCGAGAGCATCGTGGGCTCGGCCACGGCGGCCAACGCGCTCACCGGCGACGGGAACGCCAACGCCCTGACCGGCGGCTCGGGCGCGGACACGCTCCTGGGCGCGGCGGGAGCCGACACGCTCGTCGCCGCCGCCGGCGCCGACTCGCTCGACGGCGGGACGGGGGCGGATTCCATCGACGCCGGGGCGGGCAACGACACCATCATCGGGGGAGCCGGCGCGAACGGCGACACCATCGACGGCGGCGCGGACATCGACACGCTGGACTTCTCGGCGGCGACGGGCGGCGTCTCGGTGACGCTGAACGGCGCGACCGCCGCGAACGTGACCGTCGGCGGCGCGGCCAGCGGCACCGTGCGCAACGTCGAGAACGTGATCGGCTCGGCGACGGCGGCGAACGCGCTGACTGGCGACTCGGCCGCCAACGCGCTCACCGGCGGCGCGGCCGCCGACACGCTCTCGGGCGGCGCCGGCGCCGACACGCTGGACGCCGGCGGCGGGGCCGATTCGCTCGATGGCGGCGCGGGGGCGGATTCCGTCTCGGCCGGCGCGGGGAACGACACCATCGTTGGAGGAGCCGGCGCGAACGGCGACACGATCGATGGTGGCGCGGACGTCGATACGCTGGACTTCACGGCGGCGACCGGCGGCGTTTCGGTGACGCTGAACGGCGCGACGGACGCCAACGTGACCGTCGGCGGCGTGGCGAGCGGCACGGTGCGCAACGTCGAGAACGTGACCGGCTCAGGCACGGGCGCGAACACGCTGGTGGGCGACACGTTGAACAACGTGCTCACCGGCGGAGCGGCCGCCGACACACTCTCGGGCGGCGCGGGAGCCGATACGCTGAACGGCGGCGGCGGGGCCGATACGCTCGATGGCGGCGCGGGGGCGGATTCCATTTCCGCCGGGGCGGGGAACGACAGCATCATCGGCGGCCTCGGCGCGGACGCCGACACGATCGATGGCGGCACGGAAATTGACACGGTGAACTTCTCGGCGGCGACGGGCGGCGTCTCCGTGACGCTGAACACCACAACCGCCGCGAGCGTGACCGTCGGGGGCGCCGCGAACGGCTCCGTCGTCAACGTCGAGAACGTGATCGGCTCGTCGACCGCCGCCAACTCGCTCACCGGCGACACTGCGGCCAACATCCTGACCGGCGGCGCGGCCGCCGACACCCTCTCGGGCGGCGGTGGGGCCGACACGCTGAGGGGCAACGACGGCAATGACAGCCTCTGGGGCGGACTGGGGGCCGACTCCATCGACGCGGGCAATGGCAATGACACCATCGTCGGCGATGGCGGGACCGATGGCGACACCATCGACGGCGGCGCCGGCACCGACCTGGTCACCTTCGCGGCGGAGACGACCGCTGTTAGCGTGACGCTGAACGGCGCGACCGCCGCGACGGTCTACGTCGGCGGCGCCGCCAGCGGCAATGTCCGCAACGTCGAGAACTTCACGGGATCGTCGACGGCGGCGAACACGCTGATCGGCGACACGCTCAATAATTCGCTCACCGGCGGGAGTGCGAACGATTCCCTATGGGGCGGCCTCGGCAACGACAGGCTGAACGGCGGGTCCGGCGATGACACGCTGGACGGCGACGACGGCGCGAATTCCCTGATCGGCGGGGCCGGCGCCGACTATTTCTACGGGGGCGTGGGAGCGGACACGATCGACGGCGGCGCCGATTTCGACACCGTCGACTATTCGGCCGGCGGAGGCATTTCGGTCACGCTGAACGGGTCCGGCAACGCCGTCGTGACCGGCGGGGACGCGGCCAACGATGTGCTGAGGAACATCGAGAACATCATCGGCTCCTCCACGGCGGCCAACACTCTCATCGGCGACACGTTGAATAACGTCCTGAACGGTGGAGTGGGGGCTGACTCGCTCAGCGGCATGGCGGGCGACGATACGCTGAGCGGCGGCTCGGCCAACGACACGCTGCTGGGCGGCGACGGCGCGGATTTGCTGACCGGCGGAGCGGGCGCGGATTCGATCGACGGCGGAGCCGGGATCGACACGGTCAGCTACGCCGGGTCCGCGGGTAGCGTCTTTGTCACGTTAGCCGGCTCGACGCTGAGCATCGTCATGGGCGGGGACGCGCAGCTCGACGCCCTGGTCAACATCGAGAACGTCACCGGATCGACGACGGCCGCGAGCACGCTGATCGGCGATGCGAACGCCAACGTGCTCATCGGCGGCAACGCGGCCGACTCGCTATCCGGCGGCGATGGCGCCGACACGCTGGACGGCGGCACGGGCGCCAATACGCTCGATGGCGGAATCGGGAACGACTGTCTTATCGGCGACACCAGCGCGGAATCGATGATCGGCGGGGCCGGAGACGATGACCTCTACTCCCGGGGTGGCGCGGATACGCTCGCGGGCGGCGTCGGCAACGATACCTACTTCATCAACTCCACCGGCTCCACGGTCGTCGAGGCTGCGGGCGAGGGAACCGATAACTATTATATCGAGGCTGGAACTAGCAGGCTAACCTTCACGATGGCCGCGAATGTCGAAAAGGTATGGATCGAATCGTGGTCCGGTATGAACATCACGGGTAATGCTTCGAGCAATACATTCGACGTCCGCCAAAACTATGGTGGATCGAGCGTTTTTTACGGGATGGGCGGCAACGACAACCTAAGCTCAGGCGTGGGCAGAGACACGTTTATCGGCGGCTCCGGCAACGATACGTTGAGCGGCGGCGGCGGTGCGGACCGGTTCGTCTTCGATAGCCTCGTTGGAACCGACCGTTGCGACGCTGGTACGGACGATACCCTCGCGTTCGATAATGCCGCGTTCACGGCGCTCGGGGCGGCCGGCGCGCTGGCGGCGACCAGCTTCGCCTCGGGCGCCGGCATGACGGCGGCCACCACGGCGGATATCCGGCTGTTCTACGACACCAACACCGGCAACCTGTACTACGACGCGGACGGCAACGGCGCGGGCACGGCGCAGCTGGTCGTGACCCTGACAGGCAAACCTGCCATCACGGCGGCCGACTTCCTCATCGTCTGAGCCGCCCTCCGGTCCACCGGCAAGTCCGGTCCATGGCCCCGCCGACGCCCGTCGGCGGGGTCTTTTTCGACGCGCGCTGGCGTCGCGGGCCGGATTGCCGTATGGGACCGCTCCGGCCCGCCGCGCGGCGGGCGCAACCGGCGGCGACTAGGCGTGAGCGACCCGAGCTTGACCGACACCGAGACGACCGACGGCGGCCCGATGGCCGGCGGCTGGCGCTTCTGCGTCGCGCCGATGATCGACTGGACGGATCGCCATTGCCGCGCCTTCCACCGGGTCATGACGCGCCGGGCGCGGCTCTACACCGAGATGGTCACGACCGGCGCGGTGATCCACGGCGACCGCCGGCGTGTGCTGGGCTTCGACCCCGCCGAGCAGCCCGTCGCCGTCCAGCTCGGCGGCTGCGAGCCCGCGGCGCTGGCGCAGGCCGCCCGCATCTGCGAGGGCGAGGGTTACGCCGAGATCAACCTGAACGTCGGCTGCCCGTCGGACCGCGTGCAGGACGGGCGCTTCGGCGCGTGCCTGATGCGCACGCCCGGGCTGGTGGGCGAGTGCGTCGCCGCCATGACAGCGTCCGTGTCCATCCCCGTGACGGTGAAGTGCCGGATCGGCGTGGACGAGCAGGACCCCGGGCCGGCGCTCGACGCGCTGGTCGACGCGGCGCTGGCCGCCGGGGCCGGCGCGCTGATCGTCCATGCGCGCAAGGCATGGCTGCAGGGCCTGTCGCCCAAGGAAAACCGCGAGATTCCGCCGCTCGACTACGACCGCGTTCTCCAGCTCAAGGCGCGGCTGCCGCGCGCGCCGGTGGTGCTGAACGGCGGCCTCGCCTCACTCGAGGCGGGGCTGGCGCACCTACCGCCGCTCGATGGCATGATGCTCGGCCGCGCCGCCTACCACGACCCGGAGATCCTGATCGGCGTCGATCCGCTGCTGTTCGGCGAGGAAGCGCCCGTGGCCGACGGCTTCGAGGCGGTCGAGGCCTTCCTGCCCTATGTGGAGCGCCGGCTGGCCGAGGGCGTGCGCCTGCATTCCATGACCCGCCACATGCTGGGGCTGTTCCCCGGCCGGCCGGGCGCGCGGGCCTGGCGACGCCATCTCGCCACCGAGGCCGTCAAGCCCGGCGCGGGGCTGGCGACGCTTCGCGAGGCGCTGGCTTTGGTGTCGCGCGAAAGCGGGCCGCGCGCGGCGGCCTGATCCGGGGTCAGGGGACGGCCTTGCGCCTCGCGGGGCTTGCCCGGGCGGCGGAAATGCTCCAAGCATCCCGTGCCCCCGCGCCGCGCCGCTCCGCCGCGTGCCGTCGCCCCGGGGCTGCGCAGCCATCCCCCGAGGTCGTCCGCTCCATGCCTTTCGCTGATATCGCCCTGAGCCAGATCCTTGTCCTCGTCGTCGGCCTGCTCGCCGCAGGCGCCGTCACCGGGCTGCTGGCCGGCGTGTTCGGCGTCGGGGGCGGGGCCATCGTGGTGCCCGTGCTCTACGAGCTGTTCCGCTTCCAGGGCGTGCCCGAGGACATCCGCATGCCGCTGGCGGTGGGCACCTCGCTGGCGGTGATCATCCCGACCTCGATCCGGTCCTTCCGGGCGCATCAGCGCAAGGGGGCGGTGGATATGAGCATCCTGCGGATGTGGGCGCTGCCGGTGGTGGTGGGGGTGATCGGCGGCAGCTTCGTGGCGCGCTACGCGCCGGCAGACCTGTTCAAGGCGGTGTTCGTGGTGGTGGCCGGCGTCAGCTCCATCCGCCTGCTGTTCGGCCGGGACTCCTGGCGCTTCGGGACCGAGATGCCGGGCGGCGCGGTGATGAAGATCTACGGCCTCATCATCGGCGTGCTGTCCTCGCTGATGGGCATTGGCGGCGGGCAATTGTCCAATCTTTTCATGACCTTCTACGGAAGGCCGATCCACCAGGCGGTGGCCACGTCGTCGGGGCTGGGCGTGCTCATCTCGATTCCCGGCGCGGTCGGCTACGTCTATGCCGGCTGGCCCCACATGGGCGAGCTGCCGCCCTTCTCGCTGGGCTATGTGTCGCTGATCGGCATGGCGCTTTTGATCCCCACCAGCATTATCGCCGCGCCGCTGGGCGTGGCGGTGGCGCACCGCCTGTCGAAGGCCTGGCTGGAGAAACTCTTTGGAATCTTCCTCCTGCTTGTCTGTCTTCGCTTCCTTGTCGGGATCATTTCGTAGCGAATTCCGGCCTGTTCGGCCGCCGAGTTCCAAAGCAAAATCGGAAAAGGCCGTTTTCCGCGCATTCATCCGAGATGGGCGGCGAGAACGGCCATGAAGGCGATCTCGGCGAGCTGCTGGGCGCCTCCGGCGACGTCGCCGGTCTGGCCGCCGATCAGCCGCTTCGACAGCCGGCACACCGGCCAGGCGGTGAGCGCCGCGGCGGCGCAGGCCGCCAGCGCCCGCGCGGGCCCCGCCGAGGGGCCGAGCAGCACCAGCGCGAGCGCGACCGCCAGCCCCGCAGCCCACGCCATCGCCGCGTCGCCCGGCCGGCCCACCGCCGCCGACTTGCCGTCCGCCCGCGCGCTCGGCAGCGCCCAAACCGGCACGAGCCCGGCGACGCGCGAGGCCGAGGCTGCCGCCACCATCGCCAGCGCGGCCGGGCCGGGGCCGAGCCGTTCGAGTAGCGCCCCGGCCAGGGCGGCGCGCAGCAGCAACGAGAGCGCCAGCGCGGTCGCGCCGTAGCTGCCGACCCGGCTGTCGCGCATGATCTCGAGCCGGCGCTCCCGGGTGCCGCCGCCGCCGAACCCGTCCGCCATGTCCGCCAGCCCGTCCTCGTGGAAGGCGCCGGTGGCGAGGACGAGCGCGGCCACGGCGACCGCCCCGCACACCAAAGGCGGCAGGCCGAGCGCGGCCGGGAGGGCGAGCCCGGCCGCGCCGACGCAGCCGATCGCCGCCCCGGCCAGCGGCAAAGCGCGCGGCAGGCGGGTGAAGTCGGGCGTGGCGTGCGGGTCCGGCTCGCCGGGCAGGCGCGGCGTCCTCAGCCGCGAATAGAAGCGGATGTTTTGCGCCACCTCGGCGGCGAAGCCGGGCCAGGAGAACGACGGGGCGGGTTGCGGCTCGGACATGGCGGACGCGCTTTCGGCGGGCGGTTCGACCCTGTATAGCAGGCGGCGTCGCCCTCCCAACCCCCCGTTCACAGCAGGCCCCCGACATGGCGCAGAACGCGACCGGCATTCCCTTCGACGACATCCGCAACCTGCTGCCGCTGATGCCGGAGCCCGACGCGGCGTCGGTCGAGTCGGTGCGGGCGCGCGACCGCGACCTTACCAAGCCGCCGGGGAGCCTCGGGCGGCTGGAGGAGATCGTCGAATGGCTCGCCGCCTGGCAGGGCAATGCGAAGCCGACGGTCAACCGTCCCACGGTCTGCGTCTTCGCCGGCAATCACGGCGTGGTGGAGCGGGGCGTGTCGCCCTATCCGCAGGCGGTGACGCGCCAGATGCTGGAGAACTTCTCGGCCGGCGGCGCGGCGATCAACCAGATCTGCGCCGCCTACGACCTCGGCTTCAAGGCCTTCGACCTGGCGCTCGACATGCCGACCGGCGACATCGCCAGCGGGCCGGCCATGGACGAGCGCACCTGCGTCGCCACCATGGCCTTCGGCATGGAGGCCGTCGCCGGCGGCACGGACCTGCTGGGCCTGGGCGAAATGGGCATCGGCAATACGACGATCGCGGCCGCAATCTACGCGGCGCTCTATGGCGGCGAGGCGCGGCGCTTCGTCGGCCGGGGCACCGGCGTCGACGACGCCGGGCTGGCGCGCAAGGTCGAGGTGGTCGAGATGGCGCTGGCGACCCACGCCGGCCACCTGTCGGACCCGCTGGAGGTGCTGCGGCGGCTGGGCGGGCGCGAGGTCGCCGCCATGGCCGGGGCCATCCTCGCCGCGCGCCTGCAGCGCGTGCCGGTGGTGCTGGACGGCTACGTGGTGACGGCGGCGGCGGCGATCCTGCACGCGCTGGACCCCTCCGCGCTCGACCACTGCATCGCCGGGCACGTCTCGGCCGAGGGCGCGCACCGCGAGGTGCTGGAGCGGCTCGGCAAGAAGCCGCTGCTCGATCTCGGCATGCGGCTGGGCGAGGGCAGCGGCGCGGCGCTGGCGATGGGGCTGGTCAAGGCCGCTCTCGCCTGCCACCGCGACATGGCCACCTTCTCGTCCGCCGGCGTCTCGAACCGCTGACGGCGATGGGCGGGCGCATCGTCCGCAGGGTCGGCTCCTCGTTCTGGAGCGGGCTGGCGCTCGGCGCGGTCGCCGCCGTCAGCCTCTATCTCGCCCAGCCGCGCCGCCAGCCGATCAGCGGCGACGCCGTCGCCATCGACGGCGATTCGCTGCGGCTCGGCGGCGTCGAGATCCGACTGGAAGGCGTCGACGCGCCGGAATATCGTCAGACCTGCCTGCGCGGCGGGCGCGAGGAGGCGTGCGGCCACGAGGCGCGGCAGGCGCTCGCCGCGCTGCTCGCATCCGGCGGCGTCCGCTGCGACGGCTCGGGACGAGACCGCTACGGCCGCACGCTGGCGATCTGCACCGCGGGCGGGCGCGATCTCAACCGCGAGATGGTGCTGGCCGGACACGCCGTCGCGGTCGACGCCTATCATGCGGAGGAGCAGGAGGCCCGGCGCTGGAAGCGCGGCGTGTGGGCCACGGTTTTCGAAAGGCCGGCCGATTGGCGGGCCCGGCATCCGAGGCCGGTCGAATGAGCGAGCACTCCCACGAAGACCTCGCGTCGCTGACGCGCCGCATCGCAGCCTGCCGCATCTGCCGGGACACGCCGTCCGGCCCTCCGCTGCCGCACGAGCCGCGCCCCGTGCTGCGCGTCGGCGCGGGAAGGGCGCTGATCCTGATCTGCGGGCAGGCGCCCGGCGCGCGGGTTCACGCCAGCGGCATTCCGTTCGACGACCCGTCGGGCGACACGCTGCGATCCTGGCTCGGCGTGACGCGGGAGACGTTCTACGACGAGGATTGCATCGGCATCGTGCCGATGGGCTTCTGCTTTCCCGGTCACGACTCCAAGGGAGGCGACCTGCCGCCGCGCAAGGAATGCGCCCGCACATGGCACGGGCCCCTGTTCGCCCTGCTGCCGCCGCCGCGCCTGATGATCGCGCTGGGGCTCTACGCCCAGCGTTATCACCTGGCGCGGGTCGGCCGGCCCGATCTCGCGGCGCGCACCCTGCACGACTCGGTGCGCAACTGGCGCGAGGTGTGGACCGCGACCTCCATCCTGCCGTTGCCGCATCCCTCCTGGCGCAACCGCGCCTGGGTCGCCCGCAATCCATGGTTCGAGAGCGAATTGCTGCCCGTGCTGCGGCAGGCCGTCGGCGACGCCCTGGGCCCGAGGGGCATTGAGCCGCCCGCGACTTGATCCATTCAGACCTTGAGCCAAGCCGATCAATTCGCGGCTGATCTTATTGTCAGGATGGACTAAGCCTTGATCATGCGGCATTGAAGGGGGACATCCATGCGGGGGGCTGCGCGATGTTCTTCTCAACCGTCCGGATCGCGGCGCTGGCCGGCGGCGTCATGGCCGCGAGTGGCTTCGCCCAGGCGCAGACGCCGCCCGCCCCGCCGACCGTGCTGGTGACGCCCGTCACGCTCACCGACATCACCAGCCAGGCCGACTTCCTCGGCCGCATCCAGGCGACCGACAAGGTGGAGCTGCGGGCTCGGGTGCAGGGCTTCCTCACCGAGCGCCGCTTCACCGAAGGCCAGATGGTGAAGGAGGGCGACATCCTCTTCGTCATCGACAAGGCCCCGTTCGAGGCCGCGCTGGATCAGGTGAAGGCGGAGCTGGCCTCGGCCAAGGCGCTGGCCCAGAACGCCGAACTCCAGCTCGCCCGCACGCGCGAGCTGGCGGAAAAGGGCAACGCTCCCCAGGCGACGCTGGACCAGCGCATCGCCGAGGACGCCAAGGCCAAGGCCGACATCATGCGGGTGGAGGCGGCGCTGCGTTCGGCGGAGATCAACCTGTCGTGGACCGACGTCAAGGCGCCCATTTCCGGCCGCATCGGCCAGGCACAGGTCACGCGGGGCAATCTCGTCGGCCCGTCCAGCCCGCCGCTGGCGACGCTCGTCTCGGTGGACCCGATCAACGTGACGTTTCCGGTGACGCAGCGCGAGCTGCTGCAGGCGCGCCAGCGCGCCGGCGGCGAACCGCAACGGATCGGCGTGCGCCTGCGCCTCGCGGACGGGTCCGTCTATGGCGAGACGGGCCACGTGCAGCTGCTCGACGTGCAGTCGAACCAGGGCACGGACAGCGTCACCGTGCGGGCCTCGATCGCCAACCCGGACGGCGTGCTGATCGACGGCGCCTCGATCCGCGTGCTGCTCGACATCGGCGAGCCGGAGAAGCGGATGACGACGCCCAGCTCCGCCATCGCCATCGACCAGCAGGGGCCGTTCGTGCTCGTGGTGGGGCAGGGCGAGAAGGTGGAGATCAAGCGCCTCACGCTCGGCCCGCAGCGCGGCGGAATGGCCGTCGTGGAGAAGGGCCTCGCCGTCGGCGACCGCGTCATCGTCGAGGGCGGGCAGCGGGTGCGCCCGGGCATGCAGGTGACGCCCATGCTGTCGCCGACCGGCCCGAAATCCTGACGCCGCCCCGTCCGCCCGACGCCCCGCTTCCGCGACCCAGAGGTCCGTCATGATTTCCGCCGTCTTCGTCGACCGGCCCCGGATGGCGTTCGTGATTTCGATCGTCATCACCATCGCCGGCCTGCTGGCCATCACGCGCATCCCGGTGGCGCAGTTTCCCGACATCGTGCCGCCGCAGGTGTCGGTAAAGGCGAGCTACCAGGGCGCGTCGGCCGCGGTGGTGGAGCAGACCGTGGCCCAGCTCATCGAGTCGCAGGTCAACGGCGTCGACAAGATGCTGTACATGAAGTCGACCTCCGGCAACGACGGCAGCTACAGCCTCTCCGTCTCGTTCGCGGTGGGCAGCGACCCCGACATGAACGCCGTCAACGTGCTCAACCGCGTCCAGCTCGCCTTGCCGAAGCTGCCGCAGGAGGTGCAGCGCGTCGGCGTCACGGTCGCCAAGGCGTCCTCCGCGCTCCTGCAGATCGCCGTGTTGTACTCGCCCAAGCGCAGCTATGACGGCCTGTTCCTGTCGAACTACGTCACGATCAACATGCTCGACACGCTGGCGCGCGTGCCGGGCGTGGGCTCCGTGTCGCTGTTCGGCCCGCTCGACTACGCCATGCGCGTCGACCTCAACATCGAGCGGCTCACGGCGCTCGGCCTGACGCCGTCGGACGTCATCAAGGCGGTGCAGTCGCAGAACGTGCAGGCCGCGGCCGGGCGCATCGGCGCCGCGCCGCTGACCGGCGACACCCAGTTCCAGCTCACCATCACCACGCTCGGCCGCCTCACCTCGCCGGAGGAGTTCGGCGCCATCATCGTGCGCGCCAACCCGGACGGCAGCACGGTGCGGGTGCGCGACGTGGCGCGGATCGAGGTCGGGGCGAAGAACCAGGACTCGCTGAGCTTCCTGGACGGCCAGCCGGGCAGCGCCATCGGCATCTACCAGGCCCCGGGCGCGAACGCGGTGGCGGTGGCCGAGGGCATCGACAAGGCGCTCGCCGAGATGAAGCAGCGCTTTCCCGCCGACCTCGACGTGCGCACCATGTACGACACCACGGTGTTCGTGAAGAGCACGATCGAGGAGGTGGTCCACACGCTCATCGAGGCGTTCGTGCTGGTCGCCATCGTGGTCTTCATCTTCCTGGGCAGCGCGCGCGCCACGCTGGTGCCGATCATCGCCGTGCCGGTGTCGCTGATCGGCACGTTCGCGGTGATGCTGGCGCTCGGCTTCTCGGCCAACACCGTCTCGCTGCTGGCGCTGGTGCTCGCCATCGGCATCGTCGTGGACGACGCCATCGTGGTGGTCGAGAACGTCGAGCGCGTTCTGCACGACCACCCCGAACTGTCGCCGGCCGAGGCGACCAAACGCGCCATGGCCGAGATCACCGGGCCGATCATCGCCATCACGCTCGTGTTGCTGTCGGTGTTCGTGCCGACCGCCTTCATCCCCGGCATCACCGGCATGCTGTACCAGCAGTTCGCCGTGGCGGTGTCGGTGTCGATGCTGATCTCCGCCATCAACGCGCTGTCGCTGTCGCCGGCGCTGTGTTCGCTGCTGCTGAAACACGGCACGAAGCCCAACCGGATCATCCAGCGCGTGCAGGGCGGCATCGACAAGGCGCGCGACGGCTATGTGCGCGGCTGTGGGCTTTTGGTGCGGCGCGTCGGCGTGACGGTGGCGCTGCTCGTGCTGTCGCTGGCGGCCGCGTTCTGGCTCGGCCGGCTGACGCCCACCGGCTTCCTGCCGGACGAGGACCAGGGCGCGTTCTTCACCGAGCTGCAACTGCCCGCCGGCGCGTCCGTGAACCGCACCCGCGAGGTGGCGGCCGAGGTGACGAACGTGCTGAGGGAGGACCCTTCCGTCCGCGAGGTCCTGGCGGTGCCTGGCTACTCGATGATCGACGGCCTGGTGCTGTCGAACCGCGCCTTCTTCGTGGTGTCGCTGAAGTCCTTCGAGGAGCGCAAGGAGGAGGCCGGCCGCAACGGGCTCGCCAGCACCGCGCAGGCGATCATCGCCCGCGCGCAAGGGCGGCTCAACGCGCTGAGCGCCGGCATCGCCTTCGCGTTCAACCTTCCGCCCATCATCGGCCTGGGCACCGGCTCCGGCTTCGAGTTCCAGCTGCTCGACCGGCAGGGCGCCAGTATCGACGCGCTGGCGCAGGTGTCGCGCGGGCTGACCATCGCCGCCAACCAGAACGCCGACCTCGCCTCGGTGCGCTCGAGCTTCGCGGTGAACACGCCGCAACTGCGGCTCGACCTCGACCGCGAGCGCCTGCAGGTGCTCGGCGTCAACGTCAGCGACGTGTTCGCCGCGCTCCAGGCCACGCTGGGCGGCTACTACATCAACGACTTCAACCAGTTCGGGCGCACGTGGTCGGTCATGCTGCAGGCGCGCCCGGAGGACCGGATGGCGGCCGACGACATCTACCGTGTCAACGTCCGCAACGCGAAGGGCGACATGGTGCCGCTGCGCGCCGTGGCCTCGGCGCGGCTCGAGGTCGCGACCGCCAGCCTGACGCGCTACAACAATCTCCGCTCGACGACGATCAACGGCGAGCCGGCTTCGGGCGTCGCCTCGGGCACCGCGCTCGCCGCGATGGAGCAGGTGGCCGACGCCACGCTGCCCGCCGGCTTCGGCTACGCGTGGACGGGCACGGCCTTGCAGGAGAAGGAGGCGGCGGGCAAGACCGGCTTCATCTTCGCGCTGTCGATCCTGTTCGCCTATCTGTTCCTCGTGGCGCTCTACGAGAGCTGGACGCTGCCCGTCGGCGTGATGCTGTCGGTGGGCGTGGCGGTGGCCGGCGCGATGGGGGCGCTGCTGCTGCTGGGCCTGCCCAACAATCTCTACGCACAGATCGGCCTCGTCGTGCTGGTGGCGCTGGCGGCCAAGAACGCCATCCTCATCTTCGAGTTCGCCATGGAGGCGCGCGCCCAAGGCAAGCCGATCAAGGACGCGGCGCTGGAGGCCGCGCATCTGCGCTTCCGCGCGGTGATGATGACGAGCTTCGCTTTCATCCTCGGGCTGGTGCCGCTGGTGATCGCGGCGGGCGCGGGCGCGGCCAGCCGGCGGGCGGTGGGCACGGCGGTGTTCGGCGGCATGCTGGCGGCGGCGGTGCTGGGCATCTTCCTCATCCCGGCGCTCTACCGCATCGCGCAGGAGCTGCGCGAGAAGGCGCACGCGCTGTTCGGCGGCCCCGCCGGCGCGCCGGCGCCGGGCCCGGACGCGCCGCCTCCCCATTGAGGCGGCCCCGCCGCGCGCCCGGCGCGGACCTTACAAACGGTTCATGTGTTATTCATTTCGCCTGCGCGACACATTGTGCCGTGCCGGGGGGCATTCCGCAGACAGGATACCAGCGCATGAGCTTGCGCCTTCTCATTGCCCTATTCGCCCTGGCGCTGGGCCTCGCCGCCCCCGCGAGGGCGCAGACGGAGCCGCGCGTGGCGCTCGTCGTCGGCAACGGCAACTACGCCACCGGCGCGCTCGCGACGCCGGTGAACGACGCCGGCCTGATGGTCGAGAACCTGCAGGCGGCCGGCTTCGAGGTCGTCGCCGGCGCCGACCTCGACCTCAACGGGCTGCGCAACAGCGTGCGCGAGTTCCTCGACAAGGTCGAGGCCGCGGGGCCGGGCGTGTCGGCCGTCGTCTATCTCGGCGGCCACGGCGTGCAGTTCGAGGGCGAGAACTTCATGGTTCCGGTCGCCGCCCGCATCGAGCGCGCCACCGACATCCCGTTCGAGGCGTTCCGCATCAACGACCTCACGCGCGCGCTCGCCGCCCTGCGCGCCAGCACGCGCATCGTGATGCTCGACCTGGCGCGGCCCTTCCCGGCGCTGCGCGACGGCGGCGAGATCGCGCCCGGCCTCGTGCTGGTGGAGCCGCCGGAAGGCTTCCTGCTCTCCTACTCGACCGGCCCCGACCTCGTCTTCCAGGAGGGCGGCGATTCCTACGGCGCGTACGCCTCGGCCATCGTCGAGATGATGCGCCAGCCCGGCCTGAGCCCGGACGAGCTGTTCGCCAAGGTCCGCGTGCGCGTCCACGAGGCCACGCAGGGCCGGCAGACGCCGTGGGACGTCTCCACGCTGCGCGAGCGCTTCGCCTTCTTCGAGGCGGAAGCCGGCGCGGCCCCGCCGCCTCCGCCGCCGCCCCCGCCGCCGATCTCCTCGCTCGGGCCCGAGGACGCTTACGCCATCGCGGTGGAGCGCGACACCATCCCCGCCTACCAGGAATTCCTGCGCATCTACCCCGACTCGCCGCAGTCGGCGCGCGTGAAGCGCATCCTCGCCATCCGTCGCGAGGCGCTGTTCTGGCAGCGCTCTCTGTCGCGCAACACGCCCGAGGCGTACTGGACGTACCTGCGCACCTATCCCGAAGGGCCGCACGCCCGCGACGCGCGCCGCCGGCTCGCCCGGCTCACCGCGCCCGAGGAGCCGCCGGCCACCTTCGTCGAGGAGGTCTACGACCTGCCGCCGCCGCTGGTCGGCATCGAGGTCGTGCGTCCGCCGGTGTGGTACGTGGAGGACTACTTCCCGCCGCCGCCGCCTCCGCCGATCTACCTGCTGCCGCCGCGCCCGCCGGGCTTCTTCCTGCCGCCCCCGCCGCCGCGCCCGGCCCCAGGCTACCTGCCGATTCCCCGGCCGATGCCGCTGCCGGACTGGGTCCGCCGCCGGCCTCCGCCGCCGCCGCCCATCTACGTGCCGGGCCGTCCCATCCCCGTCGGCGGCTTCCCCGGCGGCCCGCGCCCGCCGCAGCCCGGCATTCCGCCGTCGCAGACGATCCCGGCTCCGGGGACGCAGCCTCCG
Source organism: Alsobacter ponti (assembly GCF_024294805.1). Classification (GTDB taxonomy): domain Bacteria; phylum Pseudomonadota; class Alphaproteobacteria; order Rhizobiales; family Beijerinckiaceae; genus Alsobacter; species Alsobacter ponti. Next base: position 8,462 of record NZ_JANCLU010000003.1, on the reverse strand, counting down.
CCCGGCGGCTTCCCCGGCGGCCCGCGCCCGCCGCAGCCCGGCATCCCGCCGTCGCAGACGATTCCGGCTCCCGGGACGCAGCCCCCGCCCGGCGGCTTCCGCCCCGGCCAGCGGCCGCCGCTCCCGGGAACGGTCCCGCCCGCGCAGACGCAGCCGGCTCCGGGAACGCAGCCTGTGCCTGGAACGCAGCCCCCGCCCGGCGGCTTCCGCCCGGGCCAGCGCCCGCCGCTTCCCGGAACGGTCCCGCCCCCGCAGACGCAGCCGGCTCCGGGAACGCAGCCCGTGCCTGGGACGCAGCCCCCGCCGGGCGGCTTCCGCCCTGGCCAGCGCCCGCCGCTCCCCGGAACGGTGCCGCCTGCGCAGACGCAGCCGGCTCCCGGCGCGGTCCCGCCCGCGCAGACGCAGCCGACTCCCGGAACGCAGCCTCCGCCCGGCGGCTTCCGTCCCGGCCAGCGGCCGCCGCAGCCCGGAGCGATCCCGCCGTCGCAGACGATCCCCGCGCCCGGCGCGCAACCTCCGGCGCAGGGGGGCTTCCGCCCCGGCCAGCGCCCCGAGGCGACCCGGCCGCTGCCGACGCCGGACACGGCGCGTCCCGGCGGGCAGCCGCCGCAGGCGCGCGAGCCGGATTTCGGCCGGCGTCCGCCGACGGCCGAGAACCCGATCCAGCGCCGGCCACAGCCGCCGCAGGAATTCCGCGCTCAACCGCGCGCCGAGCCGCCGCGCCCCGCGCCGCAGCAGGAGTTCCGGCCTCCGCGCCCGCAGCCGCAGGAGTTCCGGCAGCCTCCGCAGCAGTTCCGGCAGCAGCCGCAGGAGTTCCGGCAGCCGCCGCAGGAGTTCCGCCGGCCGCCGCAGATGGAAACGCGGCCCGCGCCGCGTCCCGAGCCGCCGGCCTATCGGCCTCCGCCGCCTCAGGCGCAGCCGGCCTACCGGCCTCCGCCGCAGGCGCAGCCGGCGTTCCGGCCGCCCCAGCAGCCTCAGCCGCAGCGCCAGCCGCCGCCGCAGGCCCAGCCGCAGCAGCAGCGCAATGCCGCGCCGCCCCGCTGCGTGCTGCCGAACGGCCAGCCCTGCCGCTGAGCCCCGCGCCGGCCACGAAAAAAGCCCCGGGCTCGCCGCCCGGGGCTTCTTTTTTCTGACGAGGTGGTCCGGATCGAAACCCGGCAGACCCGGTCCCGCCGGTCAGCGTTCCAGCACGGCGAGCAGGCTGGAGGTGTCCCAGCGCTTGCCGCCCATCTTCTGCACCTCGGAATAGAACTGGTCGACCAGCGCCGTCACCGGCAAATGCGCGCCATTGCGGCGGGCCTCGCTGAGGCAGATCGACAGGTCCTTGCGCATCCAGTCGACGGCGAAGCCGAAATCGTACTTGCCGGCGTTCATCGTCTTGTAGCGGTTCTCCATCTGCCAGGACTGCGCGGCGCCCTTGGAGATCGTCTCGATCACCGCCTCGACGTCGAGGCCGGCCTTCTTGGCGAAATGGACCCCCTCCGACAGCGCCTGCACGAGGCCGGCGATGCAGATCTGGTTGACCATCTTGGTCAGCTGCCCGGCCCCTGACGGACCGAGAAGCCGGCAGGCGCGCGCGAAGCTCATGATGACCGGCTCGACGCGGGCAAACACGTCGGCGTCGCCGCCGCACATCACGGTGAGCACGCCGTTCTCCGCGCCCGCCTGGCCGCCCGAGACGGGGGCGTCGACGAAGGCGAGGCCCTTCTCCCTGGCCAGCGCATAGAGCTCGCGCGCCACTTCGGCCGAGGCGGTGGTGTGGTCGACGAACACCGCGCCCTTGTCCATGCCGGCGAACGCCCCGTCAGGCCCGATCGTGACGGCGCGCAGGTCGTCGTCGTTGCCGACGCACGCGAACACGATCTCCTGCCCCTGCGCGGCCTCGCGCGGCGTGCGGGCGGCGCGCCCGCCATGCTCGGACACCCATGTCTCGGCCTTGGAGAACGTGCGGTTGTAGACGGTGACGTCGTGCCCCTTCGCGCGCAGGTGGCGGGCCATGGGATAGCCCATGACGCCGAGGCCGAGGAAAGCGACTTTCATGTTCGTGCTCCGATCCGATGGTGCGGCGATCGCGGTCAGCCGGCCTGCAGGTGCCGCGTCAGGCGGCGCTCGGCGACATCCCACGTGCGCCGGATGACTTCCACGATGCACAGATAGAGCACGGCGGCGAAGAGGTACACGGTCAGGTCGAAGGATCGCGCGAAGGCGAGACGGGTCGTGCCCATCAGGTCGAAGATCGTCACCAGCGACGCCACCGCGGACGATTTCACCATGATGACGAGCTCGTTGCCGAGCGGACGCAGCGCCACCATGGCGGCCTGCGGCAGGATGATGTGGCGCAGGATGCCCCGCCAGTGCAGGCCGAGCGCGCGCGCCGCCTCCCACTGGCCGCGGCCGACCGACTGGATGGCGCCGCGGAAGATCTCGGCCTGGTACGCGGCCGTGTTCAGGGTGAAGGTGAACGCCGCGCAGAAGAAGGCGTCGCGGAACAGGGTCCACAGGCCGATGTCCGTCAGGAACGGCCGGAACTGTCCCGCGCCGTAATAGACGAGGTAGAGCTGGCACAGCAGCGGCGTGCCGCGAAAGAACGTCGTGTAGCCGCCGACCAGCGTGGACGCGACCTTGCCGCCGTAGAGCCGGACGAGGGCCAGCAACAGCGCCATCGCCGCGCCGAGGCTGACGGAGATCGCCACCAGCTGCAGCGTCACCGCGAGGCCGCCGAACATGCGGCAGCCGTAATTAGCGATCGCCTCGTTGCCGATCAGCCAGCCGGGGACTTCGCACCACGTCATCGGCCGGCCCCGGCATTGTGAGCCACGCCGCGATTGGTGCGCCGCTCGAGCGCCTGCAGGCCGGCACTGGAGATCAGCGAGAAGACGAGGTAGATCAGGCAGGCCGCGCCGAAGAACAGGAACGGCTCCTTGGTGACGATATTGGCCCGGCCGGTCCAGTACATAAGGTCCGGCAGGGCGATGACGGAGATCAGCGAGGTCTCCTTGAGCAGCACCATCCAGTTATTTCCGAGCCCCGGCAGCGCCACGCGCAGCAATTGCGGCATGACGACGAGGCGGAACGCCAGGCCGCGCGTCAGGCCGAGCGCGTAGGCGCCCTCGCGCTGGCCCTTGGGGATGGCGTTGAGCGCGCCCACCCACACTTCCGAGGAGAACGCGGCCAGCACCAGCCCGAGCGCGATCATGCCCGCCACGAAGGCCGGCATTTCGAGGTTGCCCGAAAACCCGAGCGTCTTCCAGGCATGCTGCATGCCGAGCTGGAGGCCGAAATAGACGATGTAGAGCGTCAAGAGCTCCGGCAGGCCGCGAAACACCGTGGTGTAGACGGTGCCGACTGCCCGCAGGGCGGCGCTCGATGAGCGCTTCAGGAGGGCCACGACGAGCCCGAGCGCGAGGCCGAAGGGCAGCGTGGCCAGCGCCAGCGCGATGGTGACGAGCGCGCCGGACGCGAGCTCGTCGCCCCAGCCCCGATCCCCGAAGGATAACAGCGTAAGATATGAGTCCATGGGGACGCCGGCCGCGCCTGTCCGTCAGGGAAAGCGCGAGGCCGTCGGCTCACGCGGAGGAAGGGGGAGGGGGAAGGCGACGGGCGGCGCCGCAGCGCCGCCCGCGAAAAGGACGTCTTCAATCGGCGAGGATGTTCACCTTGAAGTACTTGTCCATGATCTTCTTGTGCGTGCCGTCCTTGATGGATTCCTCGATCGCCTTGGAGAACATGGCCTTGAGCGCCGTGTCTTCCTTGCGCACCGCGGCGGCGACGCCCGGGCCGTGGATCGGCGGGTCGCGCTTGATGTCGGCGACGAACTTGCAGCAATCCTTGCCCTGGCCCTCGATGAAGTCGATGAGCGCGAGCTTGTCGGCGAGGATGTAGTCGAGCCGGCCGTTCTTGAGGTCGAGGTTGGCCTCTTCCTGCGTCGGGTACAGCTTGATCTGCGAGTCCTTGTAGTACTTCTCGAGATAGTTGGCGTGGATCGTCGAGCCCTGGCCGCCGATGGCCTTGCCCTTCAGGGCGGCGGGCGAGACGTCGGTGCTGGTGACCGACTTCGCTGCGATGAAGCTGATCGGCGTGCGGCTATAGACGGCCGTGAAGTCGACCTTCTTGGCGCGCTCCTCGGTGGCGTTCATGCCGGCCATGATGACGTCGTACTTGCCGGCGAGCAGGGCGGGGATGATGCCGTCCCAGTCCTGCGCGACCCAGGTGCACTTCACCTTCATCTTCTCGCAGAGGGCGTTGCCGAAATCGATCTCGAAGCCCTCGAGCTGGCCCTTGCTGTTGAGGTTGTTCCAGGGAGGATACGCGCCCTCCGTCCCGATCCGGACTTCCTTCCATTCCTTCTGCTGCGCCTGGGCGAAACCCGCGCCCGCCAGCATGGCCGCCGCCGCGACGGCGGCGATCGTGACGATTCGTCTCACTCTACCCTCCTCGACGGGTCGCCTGCGCGACCCTTTCCTGCCTCGGCCTTCGCGGCCGCATGGGCCGCATTGGACACCGCGTCCTGCCCGAGCGCAACTCCCCGCGTGAGCGATTTCGCGCTGGATATTCGTCGAATCGCGGCCGAAAACAGGGGCGCGGCGGCAGTTTCCACCGTAGGTTTCGGTCCGCGCGCCGGCTCCCCCGCATCGCCGCGGGGAGGTCGCGCGGCGCGTTCGATGCCCTATAGTCGCAGCCGAAGCGGCCAAGGGTCCGGTCGGCGCGAAGCCGGCCGCAAGGGAGGACCGGGATGAAGTCACGCAAGTTCACCACGCGCGCCGGCGCGACGCTCGATGTCAGCGAGATGGGCCTGGGCGCGGCGCCGCTGGGCGACCTGTTCGAGATCCTGGACGAGCGCACCGTGTTCGAGACGCTCACCGCCGCGCACGAGGTGGGCGTGACGCTGTTCGACACCTCGCCGCACTACGGCAACGGCCTCGCCGAGGCGCGCTGCGGCGCGGCGCTGCGCGGCCTGCCGCGCGACAGCTTCGTGTTCTCGACCAAGGTCGGCCGGGTCATGGACCCGTTCAAGCCGCCCGCGCCCAAGAACCCGGACGTCTACTCGCCCGGCTTCGCAGGCGGCTTCCCGCACGGGGCGCGGTTCGACTACTCCTATGACGGCACGATGCGCTCCGTGGAGCACTCGCTGCTGCGCACCGGCTTCAGCCGCATCGACATCCTGCTCATCCACGACGTCGACGTGTGGACGCACGGCGACGACTACGAGAGGCGCTTCGGCGAGGCGATGGGCGGGGCCTACAAGGCGCTGGACGAGCTGCGCCGCACGGGGTTCGTGAAGGCCATCGGCGTCGGCGTCAACGAGAGCGAAGTCGCCACGCGCTTCGCGACCGAAGGGGATTTCGACACCGTGCTGCTGGCCGGCCGCTACTCGCTGCTGGAGCAGCCGGCGCTGGAGACCTTCCTGCCGCTGGCGGTGCGCAAGGGCATCGGCGTGATGCTCGGCGGCGTCTTCAACTCCGGCATCCTGGCGACCGGCTCGATCCCGGGCGCGAAATACAACTACGCCGCCGCGCCGGAGGACGTGATGCGGACGGTGCGCCGCATCGAGAACGTGTGCGCGCGCCACGGCGTGCCGCTGCGGCGCGCCGCCCTGGCCTTCGCGCTGGCGCATCCGGCGGTGATCTCCGTCGTCATCGGCGCGGTGAAGCCGGCCGAGCCGCGCGCCAACGCGGCCGACCTGGCGCAGCCGATTCCCGCGGCGCTGTGGAGCGACCTCAAGGCCGAGGGCCTGCTGGCGGCCGACGCCGCCGTGCCGGCCTGAGACGGAGCGCGGCGATGGCGGACGCCGACGCGCTCGGCTGCTTCCGGCTCGACGGCCAGGTCGCGGCCGTCACCGGAGGGGCGCGGGGAATCGGGCTGGCCACGGCGACTTTGTTCGCCGCCGCCGGCGCGCGGGTCGTGGTGCTCGACCGGGACGGCGGCGCGGCGGAGGCGGCCCGCATCGGCCCGGCCGCGACATGGCGTGAACTCGACGTCGCCGACGAGGCGCAAGTCGACGCGGCGTTCGCCGCGCTCGCCGCCGAGGAGGGCCGGCTCGACGTGCTCGTCAACAACGCCGGGACGGCGATCCGCCGCCCCACCGTCGAGCTGTCGCTGGCCGACTGGCAGCGCGTCGTCGACGTCAACATGACCGGGGCGTTCCTGTGCGCGCGCGCCGCCGCGCGGCTGATGCTGCCGCGCCGCTCCGGCGCCATCGTCAACCTTGCCTCGATCATGGGCCTGTCGGGCGGCGGGCTCTATCCCAACATCTCCTACCAGGCGACCAAGGGCGCGCTGGTCAACATGACGCGCGCGCTGGCGGTGGAGTGGGCGCGCGAGGGCCTGCGCGTCAACGCGGTCGCGCCCACCTGGGTCGACACCGAGTTCATCGCCGCGCTCAAGGCCAATCCCGCGCTGATGGACGAGGTGCGGCGCATGACGCCGATGGGCCGGCTGGCGCAGCCCGACGAGGTGGCGCGCGCCTGCCTGTTCCTGGCGAGCCCGGCGGCGTCGATGGTGACCGGCGCGGTGCTGCCGGTGGACGGGGGCTTCCTGGCGCAGTAGCGCGCCTACTTCACGTCGAAATCGAAATAGCGGGCGCGGATCTCGTCGTAGACGCCGTCCGCCTGGATCGAGGCGATGGCGTCGTCGAACATCTGGCGCAAATCGTCGTCCTTCTTGCGCAGGCCGACGCCGTAGCCCTCGCCGAAATAGGCGGGGTCGAAGGGCGGCTCGGCGAGGAAGCGGCAGCAGCTCGCCTCGCGGCCCCGCTTGAGCCACACGGACAGCGCGATGCGGTCGCCCAGCACGGCGTCGAGCCGCCCCAGCGCGAGGTCGAGGCTCGCCTCGTCCTGGTTGGCGTAGAGGCGCACCGTGCTGTCGGCCCCGTAGAGGTCCTGGAGATAGGTGGCGTAGACCGTGTCGGCCATCGCGCCGAGCCGGCGGCCCTTGAGCGCCTCGGGCGACACCCCGGCGACGTCGCTGTCGGTGCGGATCATGAACACGGGCGGCGTGCGGTAGTAGCGCCGCGAGAAGGCGATCCGCTCGCGTCGCTCGTCGGTGATCTCCATCGAGGCCATGATGGCGTCGAAGCGATCGCGGCGCAGCCCGCGGATCAGGTTGTCCCAGTCCTCCTGCACGAACACGCACTCGACCTTCATGCGCGCGCACAGCGCCTTGCCGAGATCGACCTCGAAGCCGCGCAGCTGGTTGTCGGCGTCGGTGAAGTTGAACGGCGGGTACGCGCCCTCGGTGGCGATGCGGACGGTGCGCCACTCGCGCGCGAGCGGCGCCGCGGCGGGAACCGCCAGCGCCAGCAGCGCCAAGCCCGCGCAACCCACACTCCGCCATGCCGATACGGCCATCGTCTCCATCCAACCGGCGAACGCACGCGGGCGTTGCGCGACGCCGCACGATGGGAGCACGAAAGCGGCAAGTAAAGGGCGAGCCTAAGCTTCCGCCGCCCGCGCCACCCGCATCAGCTCCGCCGCGCGGCGCAGGTCCTCCGGCGTGTTGACGTTGAGGAACGCCGCCTCGCTCTCGAAGGCGACGCGCGCGTGGGGCAGGGTGGCGACGAGCCGGTGGGGCGCGCGCTCGCCCCGGTCGAGCGCGGCGGCGATGGCGGGCGCGGCGTCGGCGCGCCACAGCGCGAACAGGGGCTCGAGCCCGCCCGGGCTGACGGCGAGGCTCGCCACGTCCGCCGGGCCCAGCGCGGCGGCGAGCCGGGCGACGAGGTCGCGCGGCAGCAGCGGCGCGTCAGACGGCACGGTCGCGACGAGGCCGAGGCCCCGCGCGCGCGCCGCCTCCATCGCGGCGAGCAGGCCGGCGAGCGGCCCCGGCGCGCCCGGCCTGCCGTCGGCGACGACCTCCAGCCCGAACGCGGCGAAGCGCGCCGGGTCGCCGTTGGCGTTGAGGACGATGGCGTCGACCTGCGGCGCGAAGCGGTCCAGCACGTGGCGCAGCAGCGGCGCGCCCTCCAGTTGCACGAGCGCCTTCTCGCGCCCCATGCGGGAGGAAAGCCCGCCGGCCAGCACGGCGCCGAGCACGTGCCACGGGGGTCGCGGGGGAACCCCGCTCACGCGCGGCCTCGTGCCTGTTTGTCCTGGCGCATTGACCCCGCCCGGTCGCCGGTTACATAGAGCGCACGACAACACGGGCGTCGGTCCGCGCGCAAGGGCGCGGAGGGCGCGCCATTCGCGGGAGTGACGAGCGTGGCCAGCGAGAAGGACGTCCTGTCGGCATTGTCAGCGGTTCCCGGCCCGGACGGGCGGACGCCGCTGCCGCAATCCGGCGCTCTCGCGGGCGTCTCCATCCAGAACGGCAAGGTCTACCTCTCCATCGCGGCCGACCCGGCGCGGCCGGCGGCGGCCGAGCCGATGCGCAAGGCGGCGGAGGAGGCGGTGCGCCGCCTGCCGGGCGTCACCGGCGTGCTGGCGACGCTGACAGCCGAGCGCCCGGCCGGCGCGGCGTCCGCGAGGCCC
>NZ_JANCLU010000039.1 GCF_024294805.1 Alsobacter ponti | reverse complement strand
GGGATTCCGGGGTTCCGGGAACGGGGTGGCGGACTGTGTTCGCCCATTCGCGCCGTGCCCGGGAGCGCGGGCCTCCGCCCCGCCCATCCCCGGGATGCCGGAGCCTTGGCGGAGGCAGGCCCGGGGCCCAGCGCAACAATGTCGCGCGTCAGCGCGTCCTGATGGTCTTTTCCATTGAGCGCCGCTTCGCGGCAACATTCCTACGCTGGCTCCCGGACACCCCTCCGCTGTCACTCCGGGGTTCCGGGAACGGGCGGACTGGCGTCCGCCCTTGGCGCGGACGCTGCGGGGTTCCGGGGACTGGCGGACTGGCGTCCGCCCTTTGGCGCTGCGCGGGGCGCGGGCCTTGGGCCCGCCCTTGGCGCGGACGCTGCGGGGTTCCGGGGACGGGCGCACTGGCGTCCGCTCAACCCGCCGCTCCGTCCGGGGCGGCGGGAACTTCTAGAGGCCGCCTCGGCTCAGACGAGGGCGCCGTGGCAGTGCTTGAACTTCTTGCCGGAGCCGCACGGGCACGGCTCGTTGCGGCCGACACGGCCCCAGGTGGCGGGGTCGTTCGGATCGCGACGGGCGGACGGGTCGTCGGCCGAGATGCCGAGCGCCGCGGCGGCGCGGGCGCTGACGTCGACGCCGCCGAATTCGTCCTGGCCTGTCGTGGCGTCGATATGCGAGGCCTGCATCGGCGGCAGCGAGGGCTCCTCCGGCTGCTGGAACATCACCTCGACGCGCATGAGCTGCGCGGTCACCTGCTCGCGCAGATGCGTGATGAGGCCGTCGAACAGCTCGAACGCCTCCTGCTTGTACTCGTTCAGCGGGTCGCGCTGCGCGTAGCCGCGCCAGCCGATCACCTGGCGCAGATGGTCCAGCGTGACCAGGTGCTCGCGCCAGAGGTGGTCGAGCATCTGCAGCAGGACCTGCTTCTCGACATAGGTCATCACTTCGGCGCTGTTGCGCTCCACGCGGTCGGCGTAGCCGGCGTCGGCGGCGGACTTCAGGCGCTCGCGGATCTCCTCGTCGGCGATGCCCTCCTCCTTGGCCCATTCGGCCACCGGCAGCTCCAGCGCCAGCAGGCGCTGCGCGTCGGCGTCGAGGCCGGGAATGTCCCACTGCTCGGGATAGGCGCCCTCGGGGATGTGGCGGGCGACGATGTCGTCGACGACGCTGTGGCGCATGTCATCGATGGTGCCGCGCACGCTGTCCTCGGCCATGAACTCGCGGCGCTGCTCGAACACGACCTTGCGCTGGTCGTTCATGACGTCGTCGTACTTGAGGATGTTCTTGCGCATGTCGAAGTTGCGGGCTTCGACCTTCTGCTGCGCCTTCTCGATCGCCCGGTTGATCCAGGGATGGATGATCGCCTCGTCCTCCTTGAGGCCGAGCTTCTGCAGCATGCCGTCCATGCGCTCGGACCCGAAGATGCGCATCAGGTCGTCCTGCAGCGACAGGAAGAACTTGGAGCGGCCCGGGTCACCCTGGCGGCCGGAGCGGCCGCGCAGCTGGTTGTCGATGCGCCGGCTCTCGTGGCGCTCCGTGCCAATGACGTAGAGGCCGCCGGCCGCGAGCGCCTTCTGCTTGAGTTCGGCCACCTGGGCGCGGATCTCGGCGATCTTCGCGTCGCGCTCGGGGCCGTCCTCGAGGTGGGCGAGTTCGTGGCGGATGCGCATGTCGGCGTTGCCGCCGAGCTGGATGTCGGTGCCACGGCCGGCCATGTTGGTGGCGATGGTGACCGCGCCCGGCACGCCGGCCTGGGCGACGATGAACGCCTCCTGCTCGTGGAAGCGCGCGTTCAGCACCGCGAAGTGCTTCGAGGGCCTGCCCTCGCGGGCGGCGTCGTAGAGCGGCTCAAGCGCCAGCGGGTTGGTGAAGTCGATCAGCTTGTAGCCGTGCTCCACCAGGAAGTCGGCGAGCTGCTCGGACTTCTCGATCGACGTGGTGCCGACCAGCAGCGGCTGGCCCTTCTCCGCCGCCGACTCGATCTCGCGCACGATCGCCTTCAGCTTCTCGGCGGCGGTGCGGTAGACCTCGTCGTCCTCGTCGACTCGCGCGACGGCGACGTTGGTCGGGATCTCGACCACTTCCAGCTTGTAGATGTCCTGGAACTCGTCGGCCTCGGTGGCGGCGGTGCCGGTCATGCCCGCCAGCTTGGAGTAGAGGCGGAAATAGTTCTGGAAGGTGATCGAGGCGAGGGTCTGGTTCTCGGGCTGGACCTGGACGTGCTCCTTCGCCTCGAGCGCCTGGTGCAGGCCCTCGGAATAGCGGCGGCCCGGCATCATGCGGCCGGTGAACTCGTCGATGATGACAACCTCGCCGTTGCGGATGATGTAGTCCTTGTCGCGCTGGAAGAGCGTGTGGGCGCGCAGGGCCTGGTTGACGTGGTGGACCAGCGTGGCGTTGGCGGCGTCGTAGAGCGAGCCCTCGGTGAGCAGGCCGGCCTCCTCGAGCAGCTGCTCGATATGCTCGTTGCCGGCCTCGGTGAGGGACACCGCGCGCTGCTTCTCGTCGACCTCGTAGTCGCCCTTGACCAGCTTCGGCAGCACCTTGTCGATGCCGTTGTAGAGGTCGGAGCGGTCGTCGAGCGGGCCGGAGATGATGAGCGGCGTGCGCGCCTCGTCGACCAGGATCGAGTCGACCTCGTCGACGATGGCGAAGTGGTGCCCGCGCTGCACCATCTGCGCCAGGTCGTACTTCATGTTGTCGCGCAGATAGTCGAAGCCGAACTCGTTGTTGGTGCCGTAGGTGATGTCGGCCGCGTAGGCGGCGGCGCGCTCGGCGTCGTCGAGGCCGTGGACGATGACGCCGACGCTGAGCCCGAGGAAGCGGTAGATCTGGCCCATCCACTCGCTGTCGCGGCGGGCCAGGTAGTCGTTGACCGTGACGACGTGGACGCCCTTGCCGGCGAGCGCGTTGAGGTAGGTCGGCAGCGTCGCCACCAGCGTCTTGCCTTCGCCGGTGCGCATCTCCGAGATCGAGCCTTCGTGAAGCACCATGCCGCCGATCAGCTGCACGTCGAAATGGCGCTGGCCGAGCGTGCGCTTGGCCGCCTCGCGCACCACGGCGAAGGCCGGCTCGAGCAGCGCGTCGAGCGGCTTGCCCTCGGCCAGCTGCGCCCTGAACTCGTCCGTCTTGCCGCGCAGCTCGTCATCGGTGAGGCGGGAGATCTCGGGCTCGAGCGCGTTGATCGCGGCGACCCGGGGCCTGTAGGTCTTGAGACGTCGATCGTTGGCCGAGCCGAACACCTTCTTGGCAAGTGCGCCGAACATCGAGAAACCTTCTGGAGCTGCTGCGTCGGCCCGGGGCCGCGCGGGATCTGATCAATTCTTCGAACGGGCTTATAGCGCCATCCGCGCCGCGACGCATGCCCTTTGTCAGCAAGGGTTTCGGGCAGGCGGGGGGCGCGCAAGCGCGGGCCGACGCCTCAAAATGGGGCGCGGCAAGCCGTTTTTCAAACCGGGGCCGCGCTGCGCCCTTGCCTTGGCCACAAGCATGCTTCACTTGTTCGCTCCGACGCCGTCAATCGGAAACACATCAATGCTCGCTGCACCCTCGAGGTTTATCCGCCCGGCCGCGCTGGCCGCCGTCGCAGCCCTGGCGCTGCTCGCCGCCGCGCCCGCGCCGCGCGCCCAGACCGCCGCGCCGGCCAAGGTCGTGGCCAAGGTGGACGGCATGCCGATCACCGAAAAGGACCTGGAGTTCGCGGCCGAGGACATGCAGGGCAACCTGCCGCCGCAGGCGACCGACGCCCAGAAGCGGGATTTCCTGATCGGCTACGTCTCCGACCTCAAGCTGGTGGCGCGCGCCGCCCGCGAGGCCAAGCTCGACGCCGACCCGGACTTCGGCGCGAAGGTCGCCTTCCTCACCGACAAGCTGCTGCTCGACGAGTATCTCGGCGCCGAGGCCAAGAAGGCCGCGACGCCGGAGGCGATGAAGAAGCTCTACGACGAGTCGATCAAGGGCGTGACGCCGGAACAGGAAGTCCGCGCCCGCCACATCCTGGTGGAGAGCGAGGACGACGCCAAGAAGGTCGAGGCGCGCCTCAAGGCCGGCGAGGACTTCGCCAAGGTGGCCGGCGAGGTGTCGAAGGACCCCGGCTCCGGCAAGGAGGGCGGCGACCTCGGCTACTTCACCAAGGACCGCATGGTGCCTGAGTTCGCCGACGCCGCCTTCAAGCTCGACGTCGGCCAGGTGTCGGACCCGGTGAAGAGCCAGTTCGGCTGGCACGTCATCAAGGTCGAGGACAAGCGCACCAAGCCGCTGCCGAGCTTCGACGACGTCAAGGACCAGATCGCCCAGTACGTCACCCGCAAGGCGCAGACCGACATCATCATGGCGCTGCGCGCCAAGGGTAAGGTCGAGCGCCTCGACCAGCCGGCCGACGCGGCCAAGCCCGCCGGCGCGCCGGCCGCGCCCGCCGCTCCGGCGGCTCCGGCGGCTCCGGCCGCGCCCGCCGCGCCCAAGCCCTGACCCGGCCGGGCCCGGTTCGCCGGGCCCGCCCGTCCACACACTGTCCACAGGCTTTCCCCAGGCCTGTCCACACCCCGGCGGGGCGCGTCCGCTCCCCGCCGTTCCCTTCCGCCGCATCGTCCCGCCGTTTTTGTCGAGGTCCGCCATGGCGACCGCCATTTCTCCGCTCGCGCCCGCTTCCTTTCCCGACATGCCCGTCATCGACGGCGTTACGTTTTCCACCGCGGCGGCGGGAATCCGATACAAGAACCGCACCGACGTGCTGCTCGTGGCGCTGGCCAAGGGCACGACGGCGGCCGGCGTCTTCACGCGCTCGAAGTGCCCGTCAGCCCCGGTCGACTGGTGCCGCAAGGCGCTGCAGGGCGGCAAGGCGCGCGGCCTCGTCGTCAATTCCGGCAACGCCAACGCCTTCACCGGCAAGACCGGCGCGCAGGCCGTGAAGCTGACGGCGGAGATCGCCGCCCGGGCGCTCGGCTGCCGGCCCGGCGAGATCGTGCTGGCCTCCACCGGCGTGATCGGCGAGCCGCTGGACGCCACCAAGTTCGAGGGCGTGCTCGACGACTGCGCCAGGCGCGCCTCCGCGGGGTCGTGGAGCGAGCCGGCCAAGGCGATCATGACCACCGACACCTATCCGAAGGGCGCCTGCGCCAAGGCGACGATCGACGGCGTCGAGGTCAACATCGCCGGCATCGCCAAGGGGGCGGGCATGATCGCGCCCGACATGGCGACCATGCTCTCCTTCGTGTTCACCGACGCGCCCATCGCGGCCGACGTGCTGCAGGCGCTGCTGGCGCGCGGCGTCAAGACCTCGTTCAACGCCATCACGGTGGACAGCGACACCTCGACCTCGGACACGCTGATGCTGTTCGCCACGGGGCAGGCGGCCAAACGCGGCTGCCCGACCATCGAGAGCGCCTCCGACCGCCGGCTCGCCGGCTTCCGCAAGGCGCTCGACGCGCTGCTGCTCGACCTCGCCCACCAGGTGGTGAAGGACGGCGAGGGCGCCCGCCACTTCGTCACGGTCCGCGTCGAGGGCGCGGTCAGCGCCGCCTCGGCCAAGCGGATCGCCAAGTCGATCGCCGACTCGCCGCTGGTCAAGACCGCCGTCGCCGGCGAGGACGCCAACTGGGGCCGCGTCGTCGCGGCGGTCGGCAAGGCCGGCGAGCCGGCGGACCGCGACCGGCTGGCCATCTCGTTCGGGCCGCACCGCGTGGCGGTGAAGGGCGCGCGCGATCCCTCCTACGACGAGGCGCAGGTGTCCGCCTACATGAAGGGCCAGGACATCGAGATCGGCGTCGACCTGGGGCTCGGCCGCGGCGCCTTCACCGTCTGGACGTGCGACCTCACCAAGGAGTATGTCGAGATCAACGGCGACTATCGCAGCTGAGCGAGCCCGCCGCCTCCGACACATCCTCACGGCGACAGGCCGCCTCGCGCGCCGCGCCAGACCGAGCGGGTGAACTCCGTTGAAAATTGTGCTCGTCGCCGCCTGCGCGCTCATCGACGCCGATGGCCGCGTGCTCATCGCGCAGCGCCCGGAAGGCAAGCAACTCGCCGGCCTGTGGGAGTTCCCGGGCGGCAAGTTCGAGCCCGGCGAGCGGCCGGAGGAGACGCTGATCCGCGAGCTGAAGGAAGAGCTCGGCATCGCGGTGAAGGAGCCGTGCCTGGCGCCGCTGACCTTCGCCAGCCACGCCTACGAGACGTTCCACCTCTTGATGCCGCTGTGGGTCTGCCGGCGCTGGGAGGGCATCGTCGTGGCGCGCGAGCACCAGGCGCTGAAATGGGTGCGGCCGCGGGCCCTGCGGGACTTTCCGATGCCGCCGGCGGACGAGCCCCTGATCCCTGCCCTGATCGACCTGCTGGGCGGCTGAGCGCGCATGATCGCGGATCGGGACATTTCGCGCGCCGGCCTGCTTTTGCGCCTGCTGGCCTGCTCGCTGATGTGGTCGAGCGGCTTCCTGTTCATGAAGCTCGCCGGTTCCGCCTCGCCCTGGGTGCTGGCCGGCTCCCGCGCCGGCATCGCGGCCTCGGTGATCGCGGCGTGGTTCGTGGCGCGCGGGCTGAGCCCGCTGCCGGAACGGCGCGAGCTCGTGCCGTGGCTGGCGCTCGGCACGCTGAACGGCTGGCTGCCCAACGTGCTCACCGCCTACGCGCTGACGCAGATCCCTGCCGGACTCAGCTCGATGATCCAGGCGTCCGGCCCGCTGATGGTCGCCGTCATCGCGCATGTCGCGCTGGCCGACGAACCCCTGACGCCGCGCCGGCTGGCCGGCGTCCTCGTCGGCTTCGTCGGCATGATGCTGCTGATCGGCCCCGCGGCGCTGCACGGCGAAGGCGGCGGCGCGCTCGGCGTGCTGGCGATGGCGGCCGTGTCGCTCAGCTACGCCGTGGGCAATGTCATCGCCCGCTTCTTCGTCGGCTTTCCCGCCGAGCGGCTGGCGCTGGGCCAGCAGACCGTGTCGGCCGTGGTCGCGCTGTTCCTGATGACGGTGCTGGTCGGGGCGCCGGCGCTCGGGCAGATCGCGGCGGCGTGGCCCTCCATCCTGGCGCTGGGCGTCGTCGCCACGGCGGTGCCGATCACCATGTTCATGACGCTGATCCTGCGCGCCGGCCCGACCCGGGCGTCGATGATCGGCTATCTCCTGCCCGTCTGGGCGACGCTGCTCGCCATCGTCTTCCTCGGCGAGACGGTCGGCGCGCGCGAAATCCTCGGCGCGACGGTGATCCTGTTCGGCGTGTGGATGGTGTCGACTGCGCCCCGGTCCTAGTCCCGGAGCAGGGCCCGCAGCTTCTCCCGCATGGCGTCCGGGATCGGAACCGGCCGCTGGGTCGCGCGGTCGACGCAGACATGGACGAAACGGCCCTGCGCGGCGGCTTCGTCCGAGCCCTGACGGAAGATGGCGACGACGTAGACGATGGAGCTCGAGCCGACGCGCTCGACGGCAAGGCCCGCGTCCACCGTCTCCGGGTAGGTGACGCTCTCGAAATAGGTGCAGCCGGTCTCGACGACGAGGCTGATCACAGGGCTGCTTGCGATGTCGAGCAGCCCGTTGTCGATCAGCCAGCGGTTCACCACCGTGTCGAACCAGTGGTAGTAGATGACATTGTTGACGTGGCCGTAGGCGTCGTTGTCCGACCAGCGCGTCTGGATCGGCAGGAAGTGGCGATACTGGCCGCGCCGCGCCCGCTCCACCCGCCCGCTCACCACGCGCTCCGGTAGATCGCCAGCGCGTCCGCCTCGGCCAGCGGCCTTGGGTTGTTCACCAAGAGCCGCGTCTGCTTCATCGCGTCTGCGGCGAGCATCTCCAGCGCGTCCTCGGGAATGCCGACATCGCGCAGGCGGGTCGGAAGGCCGCAGGCCGGAGAGAGCCCGGCCAGCGCCTCGCCGAATGCCTGGGCGCGCGCCTGCTGGCCGATCTCCGTCAGGTGCGGAAACAGGTCGGGCGCGATCTCGGCATAGGCGGAGGCGGCGAGCGGCGCGTTGAAGCGGATCACGTGCGGCAGGACGAGCGCGTTGGAGAGCCCGTGCGGCACGTGGAAATGGCCGCCGATGGGGTAGGCGAGCGCGTGCACGGCCGCTACCGGCGAGTTGGCGAAGGCCTGGCCGGCGAGCATCGCGCCGAGCAGCATGTCGGCCCGCGCGGCCGCGTCGCGACCGTCGCGGACGGCCGGGAGCAGGCCCCGGCCGAGCAGGCGCAGGGCCTCGCGCGCCAGATGGCGCGACAGCGGGTTGTTGTTGGGCGAGGCCGACGCGTAGGCCTCGATGGCGTGGACGATGGCGTCGATCCCAGTCGCCGCCGTCACGTGCGGCGGCAGGCCGAGCGTCAGGTCGGGATCGAGCAGCGCGACGTCCGGCAGCAGCACGGGCGACACCACGCCCTTCTTCTCCGCCTCGCCGGTGGTGACGATGGCGATCGGCGTCACCTCCGAACCCGTGCCCGCCGTCGTGGGGGCCAGCGCCAGCGGCAGCCGCGAGCCCTGGACCTGCCCGACGCCGTATAGGGACGAGAGGTCCTGCCCGCCGCGCGCCAGCACCGCGACGAGCTTGGCGACGTCCAGCGACGATCCCCCGCCGAACCCGAGCACCCCGGTCGCCCCGAAGTTCCGCGCCGCCTCGCCGCCGGCCAGCACGACGGGCTCCGGCGGGTCGGCCTCCACCCGGTCGAACAGTTGAGCCGCGACGCCCGCCTCCCGCAGCGCCGCGAGGGCGGGCGCGACCAGGCCGGCGGCCACGACGCCCGGGTCGGTGACGACGAGCACGCGCTCCCCCAGCTCCCGCCGCGCGATCTCGCCGAGCCGGGCGACGGAGCCCGACCCGAAGACGATGGAGCGGGCGGTGTTGAACACGAAGGGAGTCATGGCGAACCTGCGTCGGGTGTGGGCGGGCCAGCCTATCGCCCCGCCGGCCGGGCGCAAGCGGGGTCAGCCGGCCTTGCCGGACCCCAGCGGGGTCGCGTCGTCGCCCCGCTTCATAGCCCCGTAATAGGCCCAGAGCAGCTTGGCCGCCGCGCCCCGCCAAGGCCGCCAGCGCTCCGCGAACTCGCCGAGCGCCTTGGCCGAGGGACGCTCGGGCAGGCCGAAGCCCATGCGCAGTGCCTCCTGCAGCGCCAGGTCGCCTTCGGGAAAAGCGTCGGGATGGCCGATGCAGAACAACAGGTAGATGTCGGCCGTCCACGGGCCGATGCCCTTGATGGTGACCAGATGCGCGTGGGCCTCGTCGGCGGGAAGCTCGGTGAGATCGTCGAGCGGCACCGCCCCGGAATGCACCGCCTCCGCCATGGCGCGCAGCGTGCGCATCTTGGGCGCGGACAGGCCGCACTGGCGCAAATCGTCGTCCGTCGCGGCGAGCAGCCCCGCCGCCTCCAGCTTGGGGAAGCGCTCGCGGAAGCGCCGCCAGATCGCCGCCGCGCTGGCGACCGAGAGCTGCTGCGCGACGACGATGCCGGCCAGGCCCTCCAGGCCGGGGTCGCGCTTGCGCAGGGCCGGCCGGCCGGCGACCTCGTAGAGCGGGCGCAAGGCGGGGTCGACGCGCAGAAGTTCGCCGAGCGCGTGGTCGAGGGCTTCGTCGCAGTCGAGCATGAGGCTTCCCTTCCCGATGCCGGGATCGTCGCGCCATGATAATCAGGCCGGCACTGGAAAGGACAACGCCGCGTGCCGCAACCCGTTTTCCGCTTCGCGCCCTCGCCGAACGGCTGGCTCCATCTCGGCCACGCCGCCTCGGCGCTGCTCAACGCGGAGCTGGCGCGGCGCATGGGCGGACGCTTCCTGCTGCGCATCGAGGACATCGACGCGCAGCGCTCGCGGCCGGAATTCGAGGCCGGCGTGTACGAGGACCTCGCCTGGCTGGGCCTCTCCTGGGAGAAGCCGGTGCTGCGCCAGTCCGAGCACATGGCCCGCTACGCAGCGGCGCTGGAGACGCTGAAGGCGCGCGGGCTCCTCTATCCCTGTTTCTGCACGCGGGCCCAGGCCGCCCGGTTCGCGGCGGAGAAAGGGGCCGACTGGCCGAGGGACCCCGACGGCGCGCCGCTGCACGCGGGGCCGTGCCGCGCGCTGCCGGCGGCGGAACGGGCGCGGCGAATCGCGGACGGCGAGCCGCACGCCTGGCGGCTCGCCATGGACGCCGCGCTGGCCGACGCGCCCGGCCCGCTCACCTGGACGGACTGGAACCCGGACACCGGCGCGACGCGCCTCGTCGAGGCCCGGCCGGTCGCGTGGGGCGACGCCGTGCTCGGCCGCAAGGACGCGCCGACGAGCTATCACCTCGCCGTCGTGCTCGACGACGCGCTGCAGGGCGTGACGCACGTCGTGCGCGGCGCGGACCTCGAGGCGGCGACCGACCTGCATCGCCTGCTCCAGGCGCTCTTCGGCCTGCCCACGCCGGTCTACCACCACCATCCCCTGCTGCTGGACGCCGACGGGCGCAAGCTCGCCAAGAGCCTGGACTCGACCCCGCTGCGCCAGTTGCGCGCTGAGGGCGTGACGCCGGAGGAGGCGCGCGCCCGGATCGGATGGTTCAGCGTACGCCCAGGATCGTCAGCCAGACCGTCGTCGTGACCACCGAGGCGATGGTGGACAGCGAAATGGCGCTGGCCGTCAGCGCCACGCCCGACTTGTAGCGCTCGGCGAACAGATAGGCGTTGAGCCCGCACGGCGCGGTGGCGAACAGCACGGCGACGCCGGCCCAGACCGGCGGCATGCTGAACACGTGCATGGCGAACAGGTAGACCAGCGCGGGATGCAGGATCAGCTTCAGCGCCGTCACCACGCCGGCCAGCTCGATCTGCCGCCCGAAGCCGTAGCGCTTCAACGCGATGCCCATGGCGAACAGCGCGCACGGGCTGGCGGCCGAGCCGAGCAGGTCGACCATGGCCTGGAGCGGGCCGGGCAGGGCGGCGTCGGCGAGCCGCACCGCCACGCTGACGACGATGGCGACGAGCAGCGGATTGGTGGCGAGCTGGCGCGCCAGGCGCGGCAGGTTGGCCCCGCGCCCCTCGGTGAGGATGCTGCCGACCGTGACCATGATCGGCAGGTGAATGGCGATCAGCAGGAACAGCGGCACGGCCCCCTCGCGGCCATAGGCCTCGAGGATCAGCGGCACGCCGACGAACACCGTGTTGGCCTGCGCCGAGCAGAAGCCGGCGACCACGCCGCCCGCCGGGTCGACGCCGAACCACCGCCGCGCCACCACGGTTCCGATCGTCCACACGATGGCGACGCCGGAGAAATAGGCGAGCCAGTATCCCCAGGGCTGCACCGCCGGGATCGCCGCCGCGGTCAGCGTCTTGAAGATCAGCGCGGGAACCGCGATGGCGAAGACGAACTCGGAGAGGCCTTCGCCGGCGCGGTCGGTGACCAGGCCCGACAGCCGCGCGGCGAAGCCGAGGACGATCAGGCCGAAGACCGGCAGGACGATGGTCAGGACGTGCAGCATCGGGTCGCCCGGGGGAGATGGGCGCGCCGGAGGGATGCGCCCGCGAACTCAGCGCGCGCGTTCGGCCAGCCGCGTGGCCGTGGGCGCCTTGCTGATGAGTTCGTCTATCCGTTCGCGCTCGCGTTTGAAAGCGAGGAGCTGCTGCGCGTCGAGGTCGCGGCTGCGTGGCACCTTCACCGACAGCGGATCGACGAAGTTGCCGTTGATCAGCACCTCGTAGTGGAGGTGCGGACCCGTCGACAGGCCGGTGCTGCCGAGATAGCCGATCACCTGGCCCTGGCGCACGCGCACGCCCTCCCGGATGCCGCGCGCGAACCCGGACATGTGGTTGTAGGTGGTGGTGAAGTTGTAGGCGTGCTCGATCTCGACGCGCCGCCCGTAGCCCGATTCCCACCCGGCGAGCTTCACCCGCCCGTCGCCGGCCGCGATGATGGGGGTGCCGATCCTGTTGGCCCAGTCGATGCCGGTGTGCATGCGCGAATAGCGCATGATCGGGTGGTAGCGCATGCCGTAGGTGGAGCGCAGGATGCCTTCCGCGATCGGCTTGCGGATGAGGAACTTGCGGTTGGATTTGCCGGTGTCGTCGAAATAGTCGATGACGTCGTCATTGAGCTGGAAGCGGTAGTAGCGCTTGGTCAGGCCTCCCACCGAGAGCGACGCAAACAGCACGTCGGGGCGGCCCTCGTTCTCCTCGTCCTCGGCGTAGAACACCTCGAACGTATCGCCGCCGGAGACGCGGCGCTGCAGGTCGAAATCGTAGAAGGCGACCTTGATGATGGTGTCGAGGACGTTGCGCGGGATGTCGTGCTTGAAGCCGGTCTCGTAGATGCTGTCGAACAGCCGCAGCCCGCCATTCGCCTCGTCGGTGTCGTCCTCCTCGTCCTCGTCGGCGGTGGCGGGGCTCTCGGTCAAAGGCGGTGCCACGGAGACGAAGGCGTTGCGGTCGTCGACGGCGGCGATGGCGGTGATCGTGTCGCCGTCCATCACCATCACCCGCAAAAGCTGCAGCGTCCGCCGCCCGTCGCTCGAGGGGCCGAACAGCAGCTTCAGGCGGCCGCCCTCGCGCACCGGCGATTCCTTGAGGCGGCCCGCCAGCGCGGCGACGATCGAGCGCACCTCGTTGGGGCCGGCCCCGTTGCCGCGCAGCACAGACTCGAAGGTCTCGCCGCGCCGCACCGTCACCATGCGCTCCTCGGAGGTGGGCGCCGCGGCGGCCTGCTTCTCCTGGGGCGGCGACTTCTCCTTCACCGTCACGTTCTCGGTCGAGAAGGTCACCTGCATGGTCGAGAACGCGGTGCCGATCGGCGCCGGCGGCGCGTCGGGCTGCAGCGCGCTGGCCGCCGTCAGGGCCCGCGTCAGCATGAGCTGCGAGCTCAGCGGCACGTTAGGCCGCTGCCCCACGAACAGCGCCGCCTTGCGCTCCTCGCCGATCTGCGCCTCGACCTGCGCCTGTGACAGCACCGCGCCGGAATCCGGCGCATCGGCATAGCCGGCGAGCGGCTTCTTCTGCACCGACACCTCGGCGTCGCCCTCGGTCGTCTCCGGCTCGGGCGCCTTCTCGGCGGTGTCGTTGCCGTACATCTTCATCGGGTTGAAGGGCGGCACGTCGTCGGCGAAGCCGAGGCTGCCGAGCGCCAGGTTGGTGGCGACGCGCACGAACGGCTTGACCTTGATGACCTCGCGGTCGCCGACGCGGATGGTGGTCGGCGTGCGGAAGGCCTGCTTGGCCGAGACGATGTCGGCGCTGACGAACAGCTTGTCGCCGCGCTTGGGCGAGCGGTCGACGGAGGCGGCGCGCGACACCGAGGTGGAGGCCTGCTCGGCGCGCTCGGCGAAGGTCAGCTCGCCGTCGAGCGCGATGAAGATGGCCGCGCCGATCAGCCCCGCGCCGAGCAGCCCGGTGAGCACCGTGCCCGACAGCCATCGCAGGCTGATGCTGCGCCGGTCATGCGCGCCGCGCTCGCCGTCGCGGGCCAGAGGCGGTTCGGGGCCGAGCTCCACTGAAGCGCCCGCGCGGGCCGGGAACATCAGGAAGCCTGCCGTGCGCGGGGTCGCTTTCGACGAGGGAGGAGACATCGGGTCGCAACGGCCTCTGTGGGTCGGACGGCTCGCGGCGCGGATCCGGTCGGGCCGGTCCGCGCGGGCGCGTCGACCACGACGTCGACGCCACCTTGCCGCCGGGAGCCGCCAGCGTCAACGCCGCCGCTTCGCCCGAAACCGAAGTTGCCGGACGCCGCGAACGGCGGCGTAGATCGTGCGATGATCGTGGCGCGAGTGCGGCAAAGCTGGGTTCGACGCGTTTTCACCGGAAAGCCGGGCTTCGTCGGCGCGAAAATCCCAGTCCGGGCCTCGTTTTTGGGCGTCTCGGCGATGCGAAGCCGGATTTTTTCGCAGAATTTCGAAAAACCCGTTTGACAGGTCCTGTGGGTATCCCTATAAACCGGCTCACGAACGGCGGGCCACTTGCTGGCGCGCTGATGAGGCATCTTCGCTGTGAGCT
>NZ_JANCLU010000038.1 GCF_024294805.1 Alsobacter ponti | reverse complement strand
GCCGCGCCCCGGCGGAGGCGGCATGGGAGGCGGCATGGCCCGCCCGGCCGGCGGGGCGCGTCCCGCCCTGGGTGGTGGCGGTGGGCGTGGCGGCGGCGGCGGCGGTCGTGGCGGCGGCAGGCGCTGAGCGCGCGACGGCTTCCCGGCGCGGGGGCGCGACGCCCCCCCGCTTTCGACGGATCTTCTGGGAGCTTCCCACATGAACGCGACGACATTTCACTTCCGCGCCCAAGTCCGCGCCGGGGTCCGCGCTTTCGCCGCGCTGGCGGCGCTCGGCTTCGCGGCGTGCTCGCCCGCCGGGGCGCAGGAGCGCTTCCCGACGCCGGAGGCGGCGGCGCAGGCGCTGATCGAGGCGGCCAAGGCGAAGACGCCCGGGTTCGTCGACCGCATCTTCGGCCCCGGGGCCGCCAAGGTTCTGGCTGACCGCGACCCCGACGAGAACGCGCGCAACCTCGCCGCCTTCAACGCCGCCGCGGCGGAGTCCAATACGCTGGCGGCGAAGTCGGACACGGCGCGCACGCTGCGCCTCGGCGCCAGGGGCTACGACTTCCCCGTGCCCATCGTGAAGCGGGGCGACGCGTGGGTGTTCGACCTCGCGGCCGGCCGCGAGGAGATCGAGAACCGGCGCATCGGCCTGAACGAGCTGAGCGCCATCGAATCCTGCCGCGCCTACGTCCAGGCGCAGCGCGAGTACTACCGGATGGACCCGGACGGCGACGAGGTGCAGTCCTACGCCATGCGCATCGTCAGCTCGCCGGGACGGCGCGATGGCCTGTACTGGCCGCCGGCGACGCAGAACGACCTCAGCCCGCTCGACGACCGCTACAACGAGGCGATGCGCGCGCGCGGAGGGCAGTCGGGGCCCGCGCCCTACCAGGGCTACTACTTCCGCATCCTCAAGGGGCAGGCGCGCTCCGCCCCCGGCGGCGCGTACGACTATGTCATCAACGGCAGGATGATCGCCGGCTTCGCCCTCGTCGCCTATCCGGCGCAGTGGGGCAAGACGGGGGTGATGACCTTCATCTGCAACCAGCAGGGCCGCGTCTACCAGCGCAATCTCGGGCCGAACACGGCGAAGATCGGCGCGGTCATGCGCCTCTACGATCCGGACAAGGGCTGGACCCTCGTCGAGTGAGCGGCGCGGCGCTGGCAAGCCCGGGGCGATTTCGGGTAGAGCAGGGGCGTGGGCGGCCGGCGGGCCGTTCCGCGCCCCCCGCATTCCGATCGGACCCGCTGATGACGTCGACCGTTTCACCTTCGCCCCAGTCTCCCTCGCAGAGGACGATCAGGCAGCCCGGCCCGGCCGCGGCCGAGCGCATCGTCGCCGTCGAGGCGCGCGGGCGCGACATCGCGTTCGACCTTGAACCCGGCCGGCTTCTCGTCGAGGCGGTGCGCGAGGGGCTCGCCGCGCACGGGTTCTCCGCCGGCGTGGTGGAGCTGGGCGCGGTCGCCCTGTCTCCCTTCGCCTATGTGATGCCGGCGCTGTCGACGACCGGGGAGAACGCCGCGTTCTACAGCGAGGTGTTCCGCCCGGCCGGCGTGACGCGCCTGGAGCGGGGCGCGCTGACTTTCGGCGAGCGCGACGGCGGCGCGTTCTTCCACTGCCATGCGCTGTGGGCGGAGTCCGATGGGCGCGTCAATGGCGGCCACCTGATGCCCGGCGAAACGGTGGTGGCCGAGCGGGCACGGGTGACGGCGCTGGGCCTCGCCGGCGCGGGCTTTTGCGCCGTGCAGGACCCCGAGACCAATTTCAAGCTGTTCGAGCCCGCGCCTTTGGGCGGCCCAGCCCCTTCGGGCGAGGGGACGCGCGCGCTGGCGCTGCGGATGCGGCCCAACCAGGACCTGTTCGGCGCGCTGGAGGCGTTCTGCGCCGCGCGCGGCATCCGCGCCGCCCGCATTCGCGGCGGTGTCGGCAGCACCATCGGCGCGCGTTTCGAGGACGGGCGGGTCGTCGAGAACTTCGCTACCGAGGTCTATATCGTGGACGGCGACATCCGGCCGGGCGCGGACGGACGCCCCATCGCGACCATCGACGTCGGCCTCGTCGACTACAAGGGCGGCATCGCGCGCGGGCGGCTGAAGCGCGGCGACAACCCCGTGCTGATGACGTT
This sequence comes from Alsobacter ponti, assembly GCF_024294805.1. GTDB lineage: Bacteria > Pseudomonadota > Alphaproteobacteria > Rhizobiales > Beijerinckiaceae > Alsobacter > Alsobacter ponti. Next base: position 14,734 of record NZ_JANCLU010000038.1, on the reverse strand, counting down.
CGAGCTGGCGCTCGAGGTCGTCGACGGGGAGGGGAGGTCGGGGTGAGACGGATCGCCTGGGGGCTTCTTCTTCTGCCCGCCGTGCTGCCGGCCTGGTCGGCGCGGGCCGGCGACCTGCCCGCCGGCAAGGCGCGGCCGGCGAGCTTCCTGGCGCTGTGCGCGCCCGCCGCCGCCGACGATTCCGACGACGACGATTCCGACGACGACTCGGACTCCGGCCCGAGCGCCGCGAAAGCGTCAGGCAAGGGCTCCGCCAGCGCGTCCGGCAAGGGATCGGGGAAAGGCGCGAAGTCGACGAAGAGCCTCGACCGGTCGAATTATTTCCGCGTGCCGGGCTGGGACAGCTGCCTCGCCATCGGCGGCGAGATCGAGGTCGACGGCCAGGTCAACCAGGCCTATTCGCGGCGCACCAACGCGCTCAGCTCGAGCGTGATCGGCCGCATCGCCATCGACAGCCTCACCACCACCGAGTTCGGCGACCTGCGGGCTTTCGTGCGCCTGCCGGTGACCTACAGCAGCGGCCTGACCACGCTGCAGGGACCCTCGACCTCGGTCGACGTCGACTACGCCTTCATCACCTGGAACACGCTGACCTTCGGCTACGCCGACTCCGTGTTCAACTTCTACAACAATGCCCTGAACATCGGCACGCTGCGCGGGCCGGCGCTGTCGGCCACCATCGCCCGCTACAAGACCACCTTCGGCAACGGTTTCACCTTCTCGGTGTCGATGGAGATGGGGGCGACGGAAAAGCCCACCGGTATCCCGGACCCGGGCAACTCCATCGTCCTCGACGCCATTCCGCAGCCGGCCGGCACGATCTGGCCGGACCCGGTGACCGCCCTGCAGCTGGACCGGGACTGGGGCTCCGCCATCGTGGCGGGGGCGCTTCACCAGGTGCGCTCGCCGCTGGGCGCGGGCGGTGGCGCGTGGGGCGGGGCGGCGATGGTCGGCCTCAACCTCAACACGCCGTGGACCGGCGACGACGACGAGATCTGGCTGCAGGGCGTGGGGGCGTGGGGCGCCTCCACCTATCTCGGCTTCGGCCGCGCCGCGCTGATCGGCAATCTCGGCTTCGCGGTCGCCGACTCCGTCACCACGATCGGGGGCCGGCTGATCCCCAGCCGCGGCGCGGCGATCACGGGCGGCTGGTCGCACGATCTCAACGACACGTGGAACGTCAGCCTGTTCAGCTCGTGGGCGACGTTCGACCCGCGCGCCGACCTGCCGGCGCGGCCCTTCGTGCGCAAGTTCAACGAGCTGCGCATCGGCTCCGACCTCACCTTCGCGCCCTTCGACGACTTCTCGATCACGGGCGAGGTGATGTGGGGCCGCATCTCCAGCAGCGTGCCGACCCCGGCGCTGGACGGGCTGAAGCTGGAAACCTCGTCGAACGCCTGGCAGGGGACGGTGCAGCTCCTGCGCACGTTCTGACGCTCAGCGCGGCGCGAGCCCGGACGGGTCCTCCAGCGCGAAGGCTTCGGCGGGCTCGGCCGGCCCGCGCTGGCCGCCGGGCGCGGAGAGGCGCAGCATCAGCAGCACCGGCGCGAGGCCGGCGAGGACGATGGCCAGCGCGGCCAGCGCGCCGTCCTCGAACACGCCGCGCGCCGCCTGCGCGTAGACGGCGGTCGCCAGCGTGTCGGCGTTGAGCGGACGCAGCAGCAGCGTCGCCGGCAGCTCCTTCATGGCGTCGACGAAGACGAGCAGCGCCGCCGAGGCCAGCGCCGGGCGGGCGAGGGGCAGGTGGATCAGCCGCAAGATCTCGCCGGGCCGCCGGCCCAGCGTCCGCGCCGCGTCGTCCATGTGGGTGGAAATGCGGCTCATGCCGCTCTCGATGCCGCCGGCGGCGATGCCGAGGAAGCGTACGGTGTAGGCGACGACCACCGCCGCCCCGGACCCGGTGAGGATGAGGCCCGGCGACACGCCGGTCATCGCGCGGATCGCGTTGGCGAGCGCGTTGTCGACGGTGGCGAGCGGCGTCAGCAGCCCCACGGCGAGCACCGTGCCCGGCATGGCGTAGCCCAGCGACGCCACGCGGGCGAGCGCCGCCACCTTGCGCCCGCGCACCATCCGCACGGCGGCGGCCACCACCGCGCCGAGCACGAGCACCAGGCACGTCGCCGCCGCCGCGTAGGCGAGGGTGAGGCCGAGCGCGTGCCAGAATTCGGCCGGGACGCCCTTGCGCAGCGTGCGCGACACCGCCTCGCGCACCAGCAGCGCGGCGGGGATGGCGAAGCCGACGACCACCGGCAGCGCGCAGGCCAACGCGGCCGCGAAGCCCGCGCCGCCGGAGAGCGCCAGCGGCGTCGCCTGGCGCGGGCGCTTCACCGAGGCTGTGAAGCCGCGCGCGCCGCGCGCCCGGCGCTCCAGCCAGAGGATGACGGCGACGACCGCCAGCATCACGCAGGCGATCTGCGCCGCGCCCTCGAGGCTGTTGCGGTTCACCCACGTCGTGTAGATCGAGACGGTCAGCGTGCGCACGCCGAGATATTCCGACGCGCCGATGTCGTTCAGCGTCTCCAGCAGCGCCAGCGACAGGCCGAGCGCCAGAGCGGGGCGGGCGAGGGGCAGCGCCACGGCGCGGAACAGTTCCCACGGGCGCGCGCCGAGCGTGCGCGCCACCTCGATGAGGTTGGCGCTCTGCACCGAAAACAGCGCTCGTGCGGTCATGTAGACATAGGGGTAGAGCACGAAGCCGAGCACGAGCACCGCGCCGGGCAGCGAGCGGATCTCCGGGAACCAGTAGTCGGCGCGCGAGCGCCATCCGAACAGCGCCCGCAGGCCGCCCTGCACCGGGCCGAGCGGCTCCAGGATCTCCACGTAGACATAGGCGACGATGTAGGCCGGCATGGCGAGCGGCAGGATCAGCGCCATGGCGAGCGCGCCGCGGCCGGGGAAGCGGTAGGCCGTCACCAGCCACGCCGTGCCGACGCCGACCACCGAGACCAGCACGGCGACGCCGGCCAGCAGCATCGCCGTCTGCGCCATCGCGTCCGGCAGCACGTTGCGCGCCACGTGCTCCAGCGTCGACGCGTCGCCGCCCAGCGCGATGAGGGCGAGCGACACCAATGGCGCCGCGACCAGCGCGGCGGCGAGCGCCGCGCCAACGGCCAGCCGCCGCAGCGTGGCGCTCGACGACGAGCGCCCGGCGCGTAAAACGCCGGGCGTCGCGGGGCCGCGGGGGGCCGGAGCGGGCAGGGAGCTCAGTTGTCGAACCCGACGCGGTCGACGAGCTCGCTCGCCGTCTTGCGGTTGCGGGCGATGTCGGCGAGCGACAGCGAATCCGGCTTGATCGGGCCGAACAGCTTCTCGGTGTTGCCGTCCGGCACGCTGGCGCGGACCGGGTACTCGTAGTTCACGTCGGCGACGAGCTTCTGGGCGGCGTCGGAGGTCATGAACTCGATGAACTGCACGGCCTCGGCCTTGTGCGGCGCGTACTTCGCCACCGCCGCGCCGGAGATGTTGACGTGGGCGCCGCCGCCGGCGAACGAGGAGTCGAGCACCTTCACGGCCTCGCCCCAGGCGCGCTGCCCGGCGTCCGGATCGTTGCGCAGCAGGCCGACATAATAGGTGTTGCCGACGCCGATGTCGCAGACGCCCGCGAGGATGTCCTTGGCGACCTCGCGGTCGCCGCCCGAGGGCTTCTTGGCGAGGTTGGCCTTGACGCCCTTCAGCCACTCGGCGGTCTTCTCAGCGCCGTGGCGGGTGACCATCGCGGCGATCAGCGACACGTTGTAGGGGTGCTGGCCGGAGCGGATGCAGACGCGGCCCTTCCACTTGGGATCGGCGAGCTCCTCGTAGGTGATGGCGTCCTGCTTCACCCGCTCCTTCGAGGCGTAGACGACGCGCGAGCGCAGCGTCGTGGCGAACCACGCGCCGTTCGGGTCGCGCAGCTGCGCGGGCACGTTGGCGGTCAGCGTGGGCGAGGAGACGTTCTGCGTGATGCCCATGTCGGCGGCGTTGACGAGCCGCGCGGCGTCGACCAGCACGATGACGTCGGCCGGCGAATTCTGCCCCTCGGCCCTGACGCGCTCCTCGAGCCCGTTCTGCAGGAACACGGCGTTGACCTTGACGCCGGTGGCCTTGGTGAAGGCCTCGAACACGGGCTTGATGAGGTCCGGCTCGCGCGAGGTGTAGACGTTGACCTCGGCGGCCATGGCGGGCACCGCGCCGGCCAACCCGAGCGCGGCGGCGGCGAGGGCGAAGGACTTCGACAGCTTCATTTCAATCTCCGGGACACGGGGTTCAAGGCCCCGCCAGGATGGTTTCGACGCGCCCTTGTGGCGGTTGCGGCGCGGCCGGTCAACAAAAAACCTCGCAAAAACAATAGTTTATAGGTTTTCTAAACTAGGAAAGAGCCGTGGCGAGCGTCGACAGGCGAGGGCGGCGAGGGAGGGCCGGAGCGCTCGGGCGGCCGAACTCAGCGAGAATTTCGGATGCGCCACAACTCGGTGGCCTGGCACACGCGGCCCGGCTGGCCGAACTGATCGGAGAGACCCGACGCTTGCCGAAGGATTTCCAGAAGGTGAGGGTTCTCGTCGATGTACTGGTCCCACAGGCGCAAATACAGGGCGGCGACCTCCTCGGCATTCACGGCTCGCCGGCCTTTCGCCTTCCGCCAGGGGAGGCCGGTCGAGCCGTCGGCGAAGACCTTGGCCGACTGGTACTGGACCTCGATGGAGCGTCCGTTGACCTCGGCATAGAGCGCGGAGAATCGCCTGTCCCCACGCGACGAGCACTCCAGAAACGGTGGAGAGCCATGCTGGATCATCTGGTCGCCCTTAAATCGTTTCGCTGCATTGAATAAGGAGTTCATGAACCCCGAAGCCGCAGCGCCGGGCGGGCTGTCTCCCGCTGCCGCGCGCCGCAATTCGGACATCATTGCAAGTAACTGAAATCACGCAAGAATTTCGTTCGGTAAAGGGTGGCGTTCCGGCTCGGAATCGCGTATGAGGAGGCACCGAAAACAGCACCGGACGAGCATTTTGGCCGACGACGATACAAAGGGCCCCGCGGGCGGCGGCGAGGGGCAGGACATCCGTCCCGTCTCCATCACCGACGAGATGAAGCGCAGCTATCTCGATTACGCCATGAGCGTGATCGTGTCGCGCGCCCTGCCGGACGCTCGCGACGGCCTCAAGCCCGTTCATCGCCGCATTCTCTACTCGATGAACGAGAACGGCTATTTCCCGGACCGGCCGTACCGCAAGTCCGCCCGCGTGGTCGGCGACGTCATCGGTAAGTACCACCCGCACGGCGACCAGTCGATCTACGACGCGCTGGTGCGCATGGCGCAGGACTTCTCGATGCGCCTGCCGCTGGTGGACGGGCAGGGCAATTTCGGCTCGGTCGACGGCGACCCGGCGGCGGCCATGCGCTACACCGAGGTGCGCCTGGCGCGCCCGGCCATGGGCCTGCTCGAGGACCTCGACAAGGACACGGTCGACTTCCAGCCCAACTATGACGGCTCCGAGCACGAGCCGCGCGTGCTGCCGGCGCGCTTCCCGAACCTGCTCGTCAACGGGGCCGGCGGCATCGCCGTCGGCATGGCGACCAACGTGCCGCCGCACAATCTCGGCGAGGTGATCGACGGCTGCGTCGCCTATATCGAGAACCCGGAGATCGACGTCGCCGAGCTGATGGAGTTCGTCCCGGGACCGGATTTCCCCACCGGCGGCTCCATCCTGGGCCGGGGCGGCATCCGCAACGCCTACCACACGGGCCGCGGCTCCATCATCATGCGCGCCCGCACGGCGATCGAGCAGACGCGCAAGGATCGCGAGGCGATCATCGTCACGGAGATCCCGTACCAGATCAACAAGGCGACCTTGATCGAGAAGATCGCCGAGCTGGTGCGCGAGAAGCGGATCGAGGGCATCTCGGACCTGCGCGACGAGTCCGACCGCGACGGCATGCGCATCGTCATCGAGATCAAGCGCGACGCCATGGCCGACGTGGTGCTGAACCAGCTGTGGCGCTACACGGCGCTGCAGTCGAGCTTCGGCGCCAACATGGTGGCGCTGAACGGCGGGCGGCCGCAGCTTCTCAACCTCAAGGACATGATCCAGGCCTTCGTCGACTTCCGCGAGGAAGTCGTCAGCCGCCGCACGCGCTATCTGCTCGGCAAGGCCCGCGACCGCGCCCACGTGCTGGTCGGCCTCGCCATTGCCGTCGCCAATATCGACGAGGTGATCCACACCATCCGCACCGCGCCGGACGCCAACGCGGCGCGCGAGGCGCTGATGACGCGCGACTGGCCGGCCATGGACGTCGCGCCGCTGATCGCGCTGATCGACGACCCGCGCCACCGCGTCGCCGAGGACGGCACCTACCGCCTGTCCGAGGCGCAGGCCCGCGCCATCCTCGAGCTGCGGCTCGCCCGCCTCACCGCGCTCGGCCGCGAGGAGATCGCCGACGAGCTGAACAAGCTCGCCAGCGAGATCGCCGACTATCTCGACATCCTGCGTTCGCGCGCCCGCATCCTCGGCATCGTCCGGCAGGAGCTGGAGGAGCTGAAGGCCGCGCACGCCACGCCGCGGCGCACGGTGATCGTCGACTTCGACTCCGACGTCGACGACGAGGACCTCATCCAGCGCGAGGACATGGTCGTCACCGTCTCGCACGAGGGCTACATCAAGCGCGTGCCGCTCTCGACCTACCGGGCGCAGCGGCGCGGCGGCAAGGGCCGCTCGGGCATGCAGACGAAGGAGCAGGATTTCGTCTCCCGGCTCTTCGTCGCCTCGACCCATACGCCGGTGCTGTTCTTCTCGTCGCGCGGCCAGGTCTACAAGGAAAAGGTCTGGCGGCTGCCGCTGACCGCGCCGCAGGCGCGCGGCAAGGCGCTCGTCAACATCCTGCCGCTGCAGAACGGCGAGCGCATCACCACCATCATGCCGCTGCCGGAGAACGAGGACGACTGGGCGACGCTCGACGTCATGTTCGCCACCGCGTCCGGCGGCGTCAGGCGCAACAAGCTGTCCGACTTCGTCAACGTCAACAAGGCCGGCAAGATCGCCATGAAGCTCGACGAGGGCGACGCCATCGTCGACGTGCAGATCTGCCGCGAGGACGACAACGTCCTGCTGACGACGGCGCGCGGCCAGTGCATCCGCTTCTGCGTCGACGACGTGCGCGTCTTCAAGGGCCGCGACTCGACGGGCGTGCGCGGCATCGCGCTGGCGAAGGACGACGTCGTCATCTCGCTGGCGATCCTGCGCCACGTCGTGGCGACGCCCGACGAGCGCTATGCCTTCATCCGCATGCGCCGCGCCATGGGCGGCGAGACGGTGGAGGAGGGCGCCGAGACGCCCGAGACGGCGGGCGAGGAGGCTTCGGCCGACACCGGCGCGGGCACCCTCGCCCAGGAGCGCTACGTCGAGCTCTCGGCCAACGAGCAGGTCATCCTCACCGTGTCGCAGAACGGCTACGGCAAGCGCACCTCGGCCTACGAGTTCCGCGTCACGGGCCGCGGCGGCAAGGGCATCGTCGCCATGGCGGTGAACGACCGCAACGGGCCGCTCGTCGCCTCGTTCCCGGTTGAGGAGAGCGACCAGATCATGCTCGTCACCGACGGCGGGCAGCTCATCCGCTGCCCGGTGGCCGGCATCGGCGTCAAGGGACGCGGCACGCAGGGCGTCATCGTGTTCGACACGGCCGAGGACGAGAAGGTCGTCTCGGTCGAACGCATCACCGACGACGGCAGCGCGAGCGACGAGGACCTCGGCGACGACGCGGCCAACGGCGACGCGCCGGACGGCGAGCCGGGCGACGAAGGCCCGGCGACGGAGTGAGGCTGTTTCGGCCCGGCGCGACCGGGCCGAAGCCGCCGGCGTGATCCGGATCGGGACCGTCGGCGCTGGTCGCGGAACGGTCCCGCGTAGGAGTGGTCTGGCCGAAGGCCGATGCCCAGGATCGCGATGCCGGCAATAGCTTTGCCGGTCACCGAGCGAGCCGGCCGCGATCCGGCGCGACGGCGGACCCGGCATTGCCCGATCGGGAGCTTTCGGTTCAGCGCGAGCTTTCGTTCGTCGCGCGCCTCCATCGGCAGCTTCAGTCCGCCTCAGCTTTCAAGAGCTAGATCCTCCGGCGTCGCCAGGCGCCGTTCGGCGACGCGGATCGGCCCGGAGCGGGGCGCACTCCGTTCTGCATGTCCACGAGTCGCATAAGAGATATTATGGAACTCAAATCCGTCCGCCCTCGGGGCGGTCAGAAGTCCAGGGTCAGCCCGTCATAGGCCGCCACGACGTTCGGCGGCAGCTCGCGGCTCAGCGTGGCGTAGTCGAGATCGGTGTGCAGGTTGGTGACGACCGCCCGCGCCGGCTTCAGGCGGTCGATCCACGCCAGCGTCTCCGGCAGCGACAGATGCGTCGGGTGCGGCGTCGGCCGCAGCGCGTCGACGATCCACAGGTCGAGCCCCTGGAGCGCCGTCAGGCTCTCGTCGGGAATGGCGTTGAGGTCCGGCGTATAGGCCATGCCGCCGACGCGGAAGCCGAGCGCGTCGCGCTGGCCGTGATGAACCCGGATCGGCGTGGCGCTGATCGTGCCGCCCGGGCCTTCAATGTGGACGTCATGGCCCAGCACGATGCGGAACTCGCGCGCGATCGGAGGATAGTCGCTGCCGGGCGGCGACTCGAAGCAATAGCCGAACTTGCGCAGAATATCGCGCGACGTGTCCTCGTCCATGTACACCGGCATCACCCGGCGCATGTGGATGACCATCGGCCGCAGATCGTCCATGCCGTGCGTGTGGTCGGCGTGGTCGTGCGTCAGCAGCACGGCGTCGATGCGCTGGACCTCGGCGTCGAGCAACTGGTCGCGCAGGTCCGGCGAGGTGTCGACCAGCGCGGTGGTGCGTCCGTCCGGCCCGGCGCGCTCGACCAGGATCGAGCAGCGGCGGCGGCGGTTGCGCGGATTGGCGGGGTCGCAGCGGCCCCAGCCGCTGCCGACGCGCGGCACGCCCCCGGAGGATCCGCAGCCGAGCAGCGTCACCGAGAAGCTCACGCGGCGGCTCCGGTGACGGCGGGCACGAGGCCCCGCGCCTTGCTGAACAGGCGGAAGAAATTGTCGGTCGTCACGTTGGCCATCTCGTCCGCCGAGAGTCCCTTCACGCACGCCAAAACGCGATTGGTTTCAGCGACATAGGCGGGCTCGTTGCGCTTGCCCCTGAAGCTCTGCGGGGCCAGATACGGCGCGTCCGTCTCCACCAGCAGCCGGTCGAGCGGCACGTCGGCCGCGATGGCGCGCAGCTCGTCGGACTTCTTGAACGTCAGGATGCCGGAAAACGACACGTACAGCCCCAGCTCGACGCCCACCCGCGCCAGTTCGGGGCCCGACGAGAAGCAGTGCAGCACGGCCGCGAAACGCCCCTGCTCCATCTCCTCGCTCAGGATGCGGATCATGTCGTCGTCGGCCTCGCGGGCGTGGATCACCAGCGGGAGTCCGCTTGCGCGCGCCGCCGCGATGTGCGTCCGGAACACGCGCTGAGACACGTCGCGCGGACTGTAGCCGTAGTGGTAGTCGAGCCCCGCCTCGCCGATCCCGACGCAGCGCGGATGCCGCGCCAGCGCGACCAGCGTGTCGGCGGTCACGTCCGGCTCCTCGGCGGCGTTGTGCGGGTGCGTGCCCACCGTGCACAGCACGTCGGGATAGGTTTCGGCGAGCGCGCGGACCTGATCGAACTTCGCCACGTGCGTGGAGATGGTGAGCATCGCCCGAACCCCGGCGGCGCGGGCGCGCGCGACGACGGCGTCGCGCTCCGCCGCGAAGTCCGGAAAGTCCAGGTGGCAGTGGCTGTCGACGAGCATTTCTCTTACGATCTCAGGCGCTTGCCGCGTCTTGTTCAGCTTCCACGTAGCGCGGGAAGATGGGCGAGGGCGCGGGAAGCACGCTGCCCGCGGCGATGCGCCGCCCCTGCCCCACATGCGCGAGGTCGCGCGCGTTGGGCGACGTGCCGAGCAGGTCCAGCAGCTTGCCGGCGGCCTGCGGGATGACGGGCTGCGCGAGAATGCCGACGGCGCGCAACACTTCGGCGGTGACGTAGAGCACCGTGCCGAAACGCTCCGGATCGCTCTTGCGTTTCACCCACGGCTCCTCGGAGGCGAAATAGCGGTTGGCGTCGCCGACCACGCGCCACAGCTCCGCCAGCATGGTGTGGAGGGCGAAATCGTCCATCGCCGCCCTCGCCTTGTTCGGCAGCGCGTCGGCGGCGGCCAGCATGGCCTCGTCCGCCGGCGTCAGCGGCCCGGGCGACGGCACCCTGCCCTCGAGGTTCTTGGCGATCATCGACAGCGAGCGCTGCGCCAGGTTGCCGAGGTCGTTGGCGAGGTCGGCGTTGATGCGCGCGACGATGGCCTCGTGCGAATAGTTGCCGTCCTGCCCGAACGGCACCTCGCGCAGCAGGAAGTAGCGCAGCTGGTCGACGCCGTAATGCTGGGCCAGCGAGAACGGGTCGATGACGTTGCCGACCGACTTCGACATCTTCTCGCCGCGGTTGAACAGGAAGCCGTGCCCGAACACGCGCTTGGGCAGCGGCCAGTTGGCCGACATCAGGAAGGCCGGCCAGTAGACCGTGTGGAAGCGGACGATGTCCTTGCCGATGATGTGGACGTCGGCCGGCCAGAAGCGGGCGCGCGGCGCCGCCGCGTCCGGGTAGCCGGTGGCGGTGACGTAGTTGGTGAGCGCGTCGACCCACACATACATGACGTGCTTGGGATCGCCCGGCACCGGGATGCCCCAGCTGAACGCCGTGCGGCTGACCGACAGGTCCTTCAGCCCCGAGCGCACGAAGCTCATGATCTCGTTGCGGCGCTCCTCCGGGAGGATGAAGTCCGGCTGGCTCTCGTAGAGCGCCAGCAGCCGGTCCTGGTAGGCCGACAGGCGGAAGAAGTAGCTCTCCTCCTCCACCCACTCGACCGGCGTGCCGGTGGGGCCGCGGCGCACGCCGTCCGGGCCGAGCACCGTTTCGTTCTCGGCGTAGTAGGCCTCGTCGCGCACCGAATACCAGCCGGCGTAGGACGCGAGGTAGATGTCGCCGGCCTCGCGCATGCGAGTCCAGATCTCGGCGCAGGTGCGGTAGTGCCGCTCCTCGGTAGTGCGGATGAAGTCGTCGTTCGAGGCGTTCAGCGCCGCGCCCATGGCGCGGAAATTGCCGGCGTTGCGGTCGGCCAGCTCGCGCACCGGCACGCCCTCGCGCTGCGCCGTCTGCAGCATCTTCTGGCCGTGCTCGTCGGTGCCCGTCAGGAAGAAGACGTCGTAGCCGTCGAGGCGCTTGAAGCGCGCGATGGCGTCGGTGGCGATCAGCTCGTAGGCGTGCCCGATATGGGGCGTGCCGTTGGGATAGGAGATCGCGGTCGTGATGTAGAATGTGGGCTTTTCAGCCATAACCGCCTCGAAAATCGTGGAAACGTCCTCACCCGGCGCGCGAGGCGCGGAGCGCATCGGCAAGGTCGGTGAAGATCGTCAGAACCAGCGCCCTGCGGTCCAGATTATAGCTGGCAGTTTCGCGGACGGCGCGGGCGATCTTGTCCCACACCTCCGCCAGGGGCGCAAGGCGCGCCGGCCCCTCCTCCGCCTGCGCATGCAGCCGCTCGGAGAGCCAGGCGAACACGGTCTCGATCGCCGTGTCGTAGGCCGCCTCGTTGGCCCGGCCGGCCAGCCCCTCGGCGATGGCGTGAACGTCCTTCCAGTCCAGCGTGGGCAGGCGCTCCAGCGCGGCGCGGATGTGCTCGACGATGGCGAGCGTGTCCTCATCCAGCAGCTTGAACGCGCCGCGCACCGAGCCGTCGGCCACGGCGGCGGCGCGCCGGACCGTCGCCGGGTCGAACGCGCCGGGCGCGACGGTCTCCACCGCCTCCGCGATCTCGGCCGGCGTCAGCACGCGGAACGGCGCGATGCGGCAGCGCGAGCGGATGGTCGGCAGCAGCCGGCCAGGCAAATGCGAGACGATGAGGAACAGCGAGCGGTCCGGCGGCTCCTCCACCACCTTCAGCAGCGAGTTCATGCCGGTCACGTTCATGTCCTCGACGCTGTCGACGATGCAGACGCGCCAGCCCCCCTCCCCGGCGGTCGAGCCGAAGAACGACACCGCCTTGCGCACCAGATCGCTCGGGATTTCCGTCGGGAGTCTCTTCTTCTCGGGGTTCCAGCGGCGGTTCAGCACGAACAGGCTGGTGTGGGACTGCGCCACGATGCGCCGCGCCGAGGGCGCGTCGGCGGGGACGGAGAGGTCGCGCGCGGCCTGCACCTGCGGCGCGCGGAAGTCCGGGTGCGAGAGCACGAACCGCGCCGCGCGGTAGGCGAAGGTGGCCTTGCCGACGCCCTCCGGCCCGGCGAGGATCCAGGCGTGCGGAAAGCGGCCGCTCTTGTAGGCGTCGAGGAACGCCGTTTCGGCGGCGGACTGGCCGATCAGCGCCGTCGTCTCGCGCGGATGCGGGAGGCCGGGAAGCCGGTCGACCTCCTGGATGTCGTCGGCCGCCGACATCACGCCGTCTCCCCAGCCAGAAGGCGGGACTCGACGGCGCGCCACACCGCTTCCGCCACCTCGTCCTCGCCGCCGGAGGCGTCGACCACGACGCAGCGCGCCGGTTCCGCCGCCGCGATGGCCAGGAAGTCGCGCCGCAGCGCCTCGTGGAACGCCAGGTCCTCCGCCTCGAAGCGGTCGACCGGCTCCGCCGCGCCGCGCCGCGCATGGGCGCGGGCGAGGCCCAGCTCGGCCGGCAAATCGAGCACCAGCGTCAGGTCCGGGCGCGTCTCGCCGACGACGATGCGGTCGAGCGCCGCCAGCACGGAGGCGTCGACGCCGCCGCGCGCGCCCTGGTAGGCGCGGGTGGAATCGAAGAAGCGGTCGCACACCACCCACGCGCCGCGCGCCAGCGCCGGGCGGATGGTGACGTCGAGATGGTCGGCCCGGGCCGCCGCGAACAAAAGCGCCTCGGCCAGCGGACCCAGCCGCCGCGCCGAGCCGGACAGGATGACGGCGCGGATCTCCTCGGCGCGCGGCGAGCCGCCGGGCTCGCGCGTCGCCACGACGGCGACGCCACGCTCGGCGAGGCGAGCGGCAAGACGCCGGATCTGGGTGGATTTGCCGGCCCCCTCCCCGCCCTCGAGCGTGACGAAGCGGCCGCGCCGCGCCTGCGTCATGAGCCTGATTTCTGGAAGCGGCCGCGCACGAAGCCGATGGCCAGTTCGCTCGCGGCGTCGAAGGCGCGGCGCGTGAGCTGCCCGGTTTCGGCGTCGGCGGCGGCGTAGAGCGGGATGTCGACCGCCTGCACGTCGCCGCGCTGGATCTTCAGCCGCGCGACCTGCGCGCCGGCGGCGACCGGGGGCCGCAGCGGCCCCACATAAACGACCCTGGCGACCAGCCTCTCGGATGCGCCGCGCGGCACCAGGATGCGCACCGGCCCCTTGGCCACCAGCGGCACGGACGACGGCTCGCCGCCAAACACCCGCGCCTCGCCGATCGTCGCGCCGGCGGGGAACACCTCCTTGCTCTCGAACGAGCGGAAGCCCCAGTTGAGGATGCGCCGCGCCTCCTCGGCGCGATCCTTAACGGTCTTGAGCCCGTTGACGACGACGATCAGCCGCTGCCCGTTCTGCACGGCGGAGCCGACCAGCCCGAAGCCGGAATCGCCGACATTGCCCGTCTTCAGCCCGTCCGCGCCGATATCCATGGTGAGCAGCGGGTTGCGGTTCTGCTGGCGAATCTTGTTCCAGGTGAATTCGCGTTGCGCGAAATATTTGTAGAGGTCCGGATAGGTCTGGATGACGTGGTTGGCGAGCAGCGCCAGCTCGCGCGCCGTCACCCGCTGGTCGGGCTCGGGCATGCCGGTGGCGTTGGTGAAGGTGGAGCGCGGCAGCCCCAGCTCGCGCGCCCGCGCCGTCATGCGGGTGGCGAACGCGCCCTCGCTGCCGGCGATGCCTTCCGCCACGGCGATGGCGGCGTCGTTGCCCGACATCACCGTGATGCCCTGGATGAGGTCGGACACCTTCACGCGGCTGTTGAGCACCGCGAACATCGACGACCCGCCGGAAGGTCCGCCGCCCCGCCGCCACGCGCTCTCCGAGATCGGGAACTCGTCGTCGAGCTTCACCTTGCCCTGTTTGATCTGGTCGAACAGGATTTCGACCGTCATCAGCTTCGCCATGCTGGCGGGCGTCATCAGCTCGTCGGCGGCCTTCTCGAACAGCACCGCGCCGCTGTCGGAATCGAGCAGCACCGCGTAGGGCGCGATGGTCTGGAAGCCCTGCTGCTGGGCGAAGGCGGCGCCGGCCGGCGCCAGCAGCGCCGCGAGCGCCAACGCGGCGCGCGCCAGCCAGGCGGCGGCAAGCCGAAGCGGGCCCCGGAGGCCCGCCATCTCGAAAACCGAATGAATCATCGCGGACCCGCCCATCGCGGGATCACATTGCGGTCGCCGGGGCCGGAAATCAACGGCCCGCGACGTCCCGTCGACGCGTGGAAGGTCAGCCGCGGTCGGGCTTGAGCGGAACGAAGTTCTGCTCGATCAGCGCGCCCAGCGGACCGGACTTGCTGAAGCCCTGCGTCAGCTCGGGCTCGGCCGGCGCGAAGAACAGGCCGGCGGACTGGGCGCTCGCCATGCGCATGGCGCTGCGCGGGATCGGCAGAGGCACGGCGGCCGGCGTGGGCGCCGGGGCGGCGGTGGCCGCTACCGGGCGCGCGGCGGGGCCGCGCAGGTCGAACGGGCGGTCGGGCGGCAGCGGCACGCCCGGGGCCGGGCGG
>NZ_JANCLU010000037.1 GCF_024294805.1 Alsobacter ponti | reverse complement strand
GATCTCCCATCCCTGGAGACCAGCAGACGCCACATCGTAGCTTCCGTCACTGTCCGGTTTTCGGGGAGTAGCTCACAGCGGTGCGCAACGTCGCAATTGTCCGTAAGTCATCTGGGTATATTCCGGCGCCGCTCCATGTGGACTATAGCATCCCAGGGGGCTCAAATGAGCAATGGCTTCTGGGTCTTCGTCGCCATGATACTGGGCGGCACAGGATTCGCTGCGATCGCGGTTATCTGCATCACTTGGTCGGGTTGAGCTTCGGCGCACCATAACCGAGTCAGTTTCGTGGTTGGCGGCCGCGTCCAGGGTTGTTGGAGGTCGCGGAGGTTCAGATTCCGCGTGGCGGTGTCCCGCTACCTGGTGAAACCGCTCTCCAACCGCCCGCGCCGCCTCGAACTGCGCGTTGGGGAAGCGGGCTCAAAGCGCCCGCTTGGGGCGTCATCGAGCGGACCATTGAACAAGGGGCGAAATGCAAGATTTGCCGGGCGGACACCGACGATGGGGCGCCGCGAGCGGCGTCCGCCCCAACACGCTCACATCGCGAACGCCAGGTGAGAGTAGCATAAGATGGAACTCCGCCCCACGTCCCGTCAGGGCAGGGCGAAGATCTTCACTTCATGGTCGATGCCGCGCAGCATCGTGGCCGGGCGGGGCACGGGTTCGATGCCGCTGCCCGACAGGATGCCTGCGACGCGGTCGTTGGTGAGCACCGCCTCGGTGGTCAGGATGGCCCGCGTGTCCGCCAGATTCTGCACGCGCGAGGCGATGTTGACGGTCTGCCCGAAATAGTCCTGCCGGTCGTCGAGATTGACGGCGAGGCAGGGGCCTTCGTGCAAGCCGATCTTGAGGAGGAGTTCCTCGTGCCCGCGCTCGTCGTTGAGCGTGCGCATCGCCTCACGCATGCGCAGCGCGGCCGACACCGCGCGCTCCGGCGTGGGGAAGGTCGCCATCACGGCGTCGCCGATGGTCTTCACCACCGCCCCGGCTTCCGCGGCCACGATGTCGTAGAGCACCTTGAAGTGCGCGCGCACCAGGTCGAACGCGGCGAGATCGCCGACGCGCTCGTACAGCGCCGTCGAGCCACGCAGATCGGTGAAGAGGAAGGTGAGGCTGGTGATCTTCAGCCGCTGGTCGATGTCGAGCGTATCGGTACGATAGATGTCGCGGAAGGTCTGGTTGCTCAGCAATTGCTTGGCAGTGAGGAAGCGCACGCGCGTGCTCAAGATGCCGCGCAGGTTGTCGTCGGCGACGCACACATTGGGCAGGACGCGGCGGTCGGTATGGTTCTCCACCGTCAGCCGGAGGGGGCCGGGGCGCAAGGTCAGCGCCTGGTTGCCCGATTGGCCTTGGCTGATCACCATCGTCAGGAGCTGCCGCTCCTGCGTCGGCTCGCCCTTGACTTCCAGGAACTGGGTCGAATGGGTCACTGCGTCGAAGATGATGATGAAACCTTCCGGCAATTGCATGGACAAGATGGCCCGCTCGCCGGGTGCAAGCTCCACCATCTCCAGCATCGACTTCGAAAAGCGTGCCTCCAGGTCCTCCGGCAAGGCGACGCCGGAGCTGAAGTAGACCTGCCGGTAGTATTCCAGCAGCGGCAAGCGGTCGGGATCGTGGGCGGCGATGCGGCGCACGCGCGGGCTCACCGTGAACGTCACCTCCACCATCTCGTCGAGCGTGGGTTCGTAGCCAGTGGCGCAGAGCGCGCAGTGATAATGGTCGCGGTTGACGGTCTTCAGCGTCGAGCCGGCTTCCATCACGCCGCCGCAGCCGGGGCAGAGCACGTTCCACGATATGTCGAACAGGCCCATGCGCCCGGCGTGCAGGAAGGTGGAGACCGTGCGGTCCTCGTCGAACCCGTAACGGGTTGCAAAAGCGACAGGATTGACGCGGTTGAGCTCGCGGTCGGTACCGTGCGCGACGAGTTCGTCTATTTTGTCCGCCACGGCCGGGTCTGCGGACTGACGCAAGGCGGCCAACAGGGCGTTCGTGTCGCTCATCCAACCGTCTCCTCGCGTTCGATCGATCGGGGGAACCTCGACGATCGCCACTATAGCATGCCGCGCTGTCCATGGCGGCGGCGCATTCCGATCCCGTCGAGCGCGCCGTTCGCGGCGAAGCGGCCGGGCGTCGAGGGACTGAGCGTGGTCGATGTTTCCGTGATGCCGACGGTGCCGCGCGCCAACACCAGTCTTCCCACAATGGCTGAGAAGATGTCTGATGCGATCACCTCTCGGAACCAGAGCTAAGGATCCCGTTCATGTCTTCTTGCGGGACCCGGCGCCGGCGAATTACCGGCGTGAAGCGCACCCGACCGTACGCTAACCGAGATTCATTGCATCCCAAATCATGAGCGCGACGATGTTGACGAGGGCGAGGAAGGGGACAGCTTTGTTGGTCGGTCGCTGAGCCAAGCCCATCGTTCAGCGCAGCAGCCCGAGCAGCCCCTGCACGAAAAACGCCGCGACAAACATGCAGAGCGCGATGATGATGAACGCCGGATCGCGGCGCGGTCGGGCCTTCGCCGCGCGCCCCGTTTGTCTGTCATCGGAACGGCTTGAATCGGTCATGACCTGCTCTCCACCCAAGCAGCCCGACGAGCGCAAACATTTGTCGCCTTTTGAAACCAATTATCAAGCCGAATTCGATTGAAAGATGTGCTGGGTCACAGCCCTGCGTATCGGTGTCGGACAGGGCTCCGACATTGGCTCGCCGGTACCGCCCAGGGTGCAATCCGCGACGATTCCGGCGACGCCGCGGTGCTCAAGGCCGTAAGCCCGTGTCCAGACGAATCGGAGTGAGGGACACGCAACATCTCGGCCCGACCATACGAGGCATTCAAAAATGATCGGACGAGCCGGATTCGGGCAAGACGTTGATGCAGCGCCGAGCTATTGTCCATCGCAAGGTTGGGGCATTCGACGATGACTGATGTTGCGTATGACGACGTTGACGACACCTTGGGACTGGCGGACTGGCGCCACCTCATCGGCCACCTCGAAGCGGCGCGAGCGGCCGCCATCGGGGAGGGGATCGCGCCGATCGTCACGACGGAAGCAGCGCTGCTCTGGGCATTGCGGCGCGCCTTCGACGCCGACCCGGAAGGCTTTGCCACGACGCTGATCCGCGCCGTCCGGGACGTCGTGCACGACTGACTGGAGACGTGCACGACTGATTGGAGAGGGGGGAGGGCGGTTAGCCTCGGCGCGTCGTGAGGTTGGCGTTCAAGTCGGCCATCTGATCGCGGATCTCCGCCAACAGTTTCACGTCGGCCGGGATCTCGGGCGCTTGCGGCGCCTCGACCGCCTCGTCCTGCTTCTTGATAAGCTGGTTCATCGCCCGGATCACCAGAAACAGCACAAAGGCGACGATTGCGAAATTGAGGGCGATGGTGAGGAACTGACCATAGCCCAGAACGGCGCCCTGCTTTTTCGCGTCGGCATAGCTCAGCCCCGCCTGCACTTTCGACGACAGGGGCAGGTAGTAATTGGAAAAGTCGAGACCTCCCGTGACAGCGCCAACCACGGGCATGATGATGTCGGCCACCAGGGAGGCGACGATCGCCCCGAAGGCCGCACCGATCACCACGCCGATGGCCAGATCAATCACGTTGCCGCGCAAGGCGAATTTCTTGAATTCTTCCAACATGGTGTTCTCCCGGGCAGCAAAGCGAATCGATATCTGTCCCGCTGCGCCTCAATGATAAACAAACACAGCCCAAGACTACACAGCGATCGGCGCGTCGAATGCTGTCGCGCTCCCGGTCGACCCACGCGGGCAGTTCACATGGTCACGTCCATCCCGGCGGAGCCCGAAGGGCCGGCATATGGACGCGTTGCCATGCGATTGGTCAGGCGGGGTCTGAGGGTCGCTCGACTGAGTCCGACTTGTTGTCGGGACGCATCCCAACGCGCAGCGCTCGGGGGATCCAACCGTCCTCTTTTGCTCTTCTGGCGTTGCAATAACAAGTCTTATTGGCAGCGATCTGATCGTCGCGCCCAGCAGCGATGCCAGCTGACACATCATCTTCCTGACGCTGACCAAAAGAAAAAGGGGGCTTGCTGCCGCCAGTTGGCGCAACGACGGACAGCCCCACGACCTTGGCGTGACGGACCCAGGCTGACCTGCCTTCGGCCCAGTCGTCGTGAAAGAAGCTTTAGGCGGCAGAAGGCAGGGGGGCGGTCCTTCGGTCCGGGGCGCCCACACTCGGTTGAGGGCCGTCCGGTTGCGCCTTACCACTTTCACGGGTCTCCCGCCGTTGCGCGAAATCAATGCGGGCACGGCGCCAATGCGCGATGACGAGGCGAGCCTCTTCAAGCCGGCCCGCCGCATGCCTTGGAACGACCGCGTCTCACTGTCTCCCCCGGAACCGTCAAGCGGGTTGCGACGCGGGATCGCCACAGTTGAAGGGCGCGCTTATCGCTTCGTGTGCCGCAATACGCCCGTTCTTTTGGCCGCGATGCTGTGTGTCCAGGAGAGCGGCGGTGGCGGGGAGGCCAAATGGCGCCTTGCTCGAGGACAAGTCGCTGAAGCTGCACGCAAACGAATCAATTCCATGCTTCGCGGCCTGACGTTGGAGTCCCTTCAGACGAGGCTCACCGCGCCGGCCGTGGACACGCCGCCGGATCGTGGCTGATGCGCGCATGGCCGGACGGAGATGGAGGCGCGCCCTCCCAGACCTAAGTCACGGTCGTGGCGGACCGTCCTGCGACGGCCTCGTTTCGTCGTTTGGCTGGAGGGCCGAGGCGCGATAGTCCCGCGCGCGTTGCGCGAAGGCGGCCATGGCCGTCCGATCGGCAAAGGCCGACAGCGGGACAATCCACGCCTGCTCGGGAGCGACAAAGAGGTACACGCCGACTTCGCTTTCCTCGATGGCCGAGATGCCTGGCCACTGGACCTGGCTGGCGGCGGCGGCGCTGGTGCACCTCACGCCCGCGGCCACCAACTCCAGGCGCGCGGGGGCCCGGAAACTTGCGGTGGCAAAAGCCGGTCCCATCACCGCCGGGTCGGTCTGATCACCCCTGAAGCTCCTCTGGCCAGCGCTCATGGCGCGGATCGCGGATCGGCGAAGCAGGGCAGGCCCAAGGCGGTTCCAGAAAAGGTGAGGTCCACCCGGTACTGTCGGGATTGGCCGGGCGCAAGGTCCTCCGGCGGCGGGCTCGCGCCGCCCGCCAGCCGTGCGCTGGTGCAGGGTTCGAGCGACAGCACGCCGGCCTGCGGACGCAAGTCCCGCCAGAGTTGGAGATGCGGCAACGTGCCCGCAGAGAAGGAAAGGGTGAGCCGGAACGCCGGCCCCTCCGGCGTCGGCGTGATCAGCTGACACGCGGCGATCTCGCCGGGCCCTGAGGGCATGCTCACCGCGTCAGGCTGAGGGCCGGGATCGGGCAACGTGATCGGGCCCATGACACGCCGACCGCCGAAGTGGATCTCGGTGCCGGTGGCGACGGCGGGGTAGCCGAAATTGACGTGGTAGAGGAGCGCATGCGGCGTCGGCTGCGCGCCCTCGTTGGTCACGCGATCGAGGATGCTCAGCGTTTGCCCCCCCACCGGCGCGCTGATGCGGCGGCGCAGGCGCAGCGTTTCGCCGCCATAGCGGGATTGCACGACGTCGCCCTCGCAGAAGAGGGTGGGCTGCGGAGCCTCCCAATCTTCCCCGTGGGCGAGCACGCGGGCCGGCGTGAAGGGGAGCCGCCCATGCAGGGGGCGGCCCTGCACAGGCTGGCGGATGTGCTCGAGGCCGCAGGTGACGAGCAACCCGGAAAAGCTGCGGTTGAAGCCGTGGCCGCCATCGCCTTCGGGATCGTGCAGGGTCGGGCTGCGAAACCCTGCCGGGCTCTGCCATGCCACCGGTGAACCCCGGTACCACAACGGGCCGATGTCGAGCGAACGCTCCGCCATGACCCAGAAATCCAGTCCACCCCCGGTCGAGAAGGCGAGCGCCCGCACACCGCGCTCCGGCCCGTCGTCGAGGACGATGGGGCGAACGCTGGCGATCTGCCGCAAATCGCCGACGATCGGGCGGAGCGGGTCCGGGGTCATCGGGGCGTGGCCGGGACCCGGGCGTCGGCTAAA
The DNA here is from genome assembly GCF_024294805.1 of Alsobacter ponti. Taxonomy (GTDB): domain Bacteria; phylum Pseudomonadota; class Alphaproteobacteria; order Rhizobiales; family Beijerinckiaceae; genus Alsobacter; species Alsobacter ponti. The sequence continues at coordinate 11,400 of NZ_JANCLU010000037.1, read as the reverse complement.
GGCGCCAGACCCAGGCGCGTGAAGGCCTCCGGCGGGGCCTCGTTTGCCGCCATCAACGTGACCATCACCGCCTCGAGCTTCGCCTCGGCAGCGGCATCGCGAATGGGGTGTTCCTGCCCGGGATCGGCGGCCAGGTCGTAAAGCCGCGTGTCGTTCTCGATCATCGCGCCGGGCCCGTAGACGTTGTAAAACGGCGATCGCTGGATCACCGGCACCTTCAGCAGCTTGGCGCCCTTGGTGAACGGGAACGGCTCGGCGAGGCTCGCGAGCGCAAGCTCTTCCACCGAGAACGGTTCGAAGATGTGCGTGGGCATCAAGGTATATTGGTAGATCTCCTGCGTCTGCAGGTCGGCCGGATAGCGGTGATAGGTGAACCGCCCGTCGGCCACGTTCACGGCGCCGCCAAAATAGCCAAACAGCGCCGCCGGCCTCGCGGATCTGCCCTCGGCGATGTCGACCAGCGACAGTCCATCCATCTCCACCGCGCGCGGCACCGAGAAGAGGTCGAGGACGGTCGGCGCCAAGTCGATCGACTGTGTCAGGGCGGAGCAGCGACGGCCCGAGCGGTCGGTGCGGGGATCGTGCAGGAAGAGCGGGATGCGCGCGACCTCCTCATAGAGGTTCATGCGGTTCTTGGCCCAGAAGTCGTGCTCGCCCAGCAGAAATCCGTGGTCGGTGGTGACGATCAGCGCCGTGTCCTTCCACATGTCATGCTGGTCAAAATAATCGAGCAGCTGCCCGAGCAGGAAGTCGCACATTGAGACGATCGCGTAGTAATTGGCGCGCAGCTCCTCGCATTCGTCGGGCAATTCGTCGACCCGACCGTAGCGGGGCCAATCGCGGATGGGACCTTTCCAGCCGGTGTCGAAGGCTTCCTTGAAGCGGGCCGGGGCGTGGAAGGGCTCGTGCGGGTCGAAGGTCTCGATCTGCAGCAACCAGTCGTCGGCCTCGCGGTTGATGTCGAGGAACTCGAACCCGTGGGCAAAGCATTGCACCGAGGGAAAATCTTTCTCGTCCTTGATGAACTCACGGTTGATGATGTTTTGGGAGAAGTATTCGCGCCGCTCCTGCGTGAACTGGCGCGCGTGGTACATCTCCCGCAGCCGCTCCCAGTGCGGTTTCACCATGGCTTTCCAGGGGTCGCCTTCCTGACCCCGCACGAATTCGTAGCTGTCGTACCTGTTGTGGTAGGTGGCGCCGCCATCCTCCCAGTAATGGAAGTGGTCCGTGACCAGGTGGCTGTAGACGCCGCCCTGGTGCAGCAGTTCGGGAAAGGCGTTGTCGAAGGGCTCCAGGGGCCCCCAGCTGCGGTGCAGGAAGGTGAGGCGGCCCGTCAGCATGTCGCGGCGGGCGGGCATGCAGGGCAAGCTGCCGACATAGTGCGTGTCGAACGTCATCGTGCGCCGCGCCAGTCGGTCGAAGTTCGGCGTCGGGACGCGCGTGCCGCCATAAGCACCGAGCATGTGCCGGTTGAGCGAGTCGAAAAGAACGAAGACAGTTTTCATGATGGGGTCCTGTGATGTGGCCGCGGGCGCCACTGCGTCGCCGCTCCCGGCCGAGGCGACGACAGAGCGTTCACTTGATGGCCCCTTGCGTCAGTCCCTTGACGATGTAGCGCTGCCCGATCAGCAGCAGAACCAGCGCGGGAAGGATCGAGAGGGCTGCACTGGCCGCCATCTGCGTGTACTGGATTTCGAAATCCTGGGCGAACTTGGCGATGGCGACGGGCACGGTTGCGGTCTGTTTCATGGTGAGATTGAGCGCGACCGCGAACTCGTTCCAGCTGAACACGAAGGTCAGGATGCCGGTCGCCGCGAGGCCAGGGGTGACCAGGGGAATGACCACTTTCCACAGCAGCACCGGCGTCGAAGCGCCGTCGATGCGCGCGGCTTCCTCCAGTTCAAGCGGCACCTCGCGCACGAAAACGCTCATCAAGAACAGCGCCATTGGAAGGTTCAAGGCGGTGTGGGCGAGGATGATCCCGGCGAAGGTGTTGTCGAGCCCCACCGTGCGGGCCATGGTGAACCATGCTCCGGCCAGCGCCACCGGCGGGATCATGTTGAACGCCATCGCCCAGGCCAGAAACAGGGCCGGTACCCAGCGCGGCCAGCGCATGCGGTGCAGCGACCAGGCGCCAAGCGTGGCGGCGGCCAGGCACAGCAGCGTGCTGCTCAGTCCAACAATCAGCGAATTGCGGTAGTTCAGCAGGAAGTCCGAGGTTTTCGAGAATAGCACCTCGTTGAAGCTGGCGAGGTTGGGCGTGAACCAGAGCTCACCCACGAGCAGCGAAATCTGCGTGCGAAAACCGGCGGCGATGGCCCACACCACCGGCAGCACCACCGCAAGGCCGCAAACGCCCAGCACGAGGTGCGGAACGGCGGTGCGGGCACCCACCATGTGCGGGTCGCTCATGGCCCGGTCTCCGAACGGCGCCTGGCAGACAGCGCCAGCACGAGCAAGACGGACACCAGGAAAATCACGATGATCGACATCGCCGCCCCATAGCCGACGCGGTCCTCCGTGAAAAAGCGCTGGTACAGCGTGAAGCTCACCACCTCCGTTGCCGTTCCCGGACCTCCTCCGGTCAGCAAATACACCTCGTCGAAGACCTTGAAGGCGAGAACGATGCGGAAGGCGAAGGTGACCATGATGGTGGGCAGCATCATGGGCAATGTGACATGCAGGAGCTCTTGCCAGCCTGATGCGCCGTCCATGTGAGCGGCCTCATAGACATCGCGCGGCATCGACTCCAGCCCGGCCAGGAAGAGCAGGAAACAAAACGGCGTCCAGTGCCAGATGTCGACCAGGATGACGGAGAGCAGGGCGGTCTCATTCGCTCCAAGCCAGTCCACCGGCTCGATCCCCACAAGCCCCAGCGCCTGGTTGGCGAGCCCGAAATCGTAGTTGAGCATCAGCTTCCAGATCGCACCCACGACAATGCCGGGGATCAGGATCGGCAGGATGAACAGAGCTCGGTAAAGCACGCGCCCGCGCTGGATCCGGCTGCAGTAGAGCGCCATGACAAAGCCGAGGATCATCTGCCCCGTGACGGCCCCCAGCGCAAACACGGTCGTGTTCCACACGCCCGCCCGGAACAGCGCGTCCGAGAACACCGCCTTGTAGTGGGTGAGCCCGACGGGAGTCCAGGTCGCCACTCCGCCCGACCAGGTCACGTTGTTGAAGCTGAGCCAGAACAGGTTCAGCAGCGGCAACACGCTGAGCGCCAGCATGATTGCGAGCGAGGGCGCCAGCGTGGCCCACCGCCAGGCGGGGTCGTCGCCGTAGCGATCGCCGGCGCGCTCGCCACCCGCGCGGGGCTGCAAGCGCCCTGCTGGCGTGGCCGGCAGGGAACGCACGCTCATCGGCATCTCTCCAGATCGCAAGCGGCCCGTAAACCGAGCCGAGATGGCGCGACTATTTCAGCGGCTCGAGCTTGCCGGTCTTGTAGTTGTACTTCGCCATGATGCCGTTGATCTCGTCGGCCATGGAGTTCAAGGCGACGGTCGAGGTGATCTCGCCGGCGATCGCCCGGTTCAGTCCGAGCTCGAGCACGGCGATGACCTCGCTCGCCTCGGGGAACTGATAGATGTTCACTGAATGCTTGAGCGCCTCGGCCAGCGGCTTCATCCAACGGTACTTGCGTTCGTCGGCCACCGGGTCGCGATAGGCGGCCGCGTTGATGGGGATGCCGCCTGCCTTGGTGGCAGCCACTTGCGCGTCCTTGGTCTGGAACCAGCGCAGAAACTCGACGGTGGCGCGCTTGCGGTCATTTGGCACGTTCTTCGAAATGCCACCGAGCCAATGGCCCAATCCTGGCGCGGTGGGTACGCCCGGCACGTGGGGCGGCGGCGCGAACTCGATCTTGTCGACGACGACCGATTTCGTGGGATCGTCCATTTGCGACCAGGCGGCGATGACCGTGATCATGTGCGCGGTCTTGCCCGTCACGATGTTCTGGATCACTTCGGCCTGATCGAGCGATGCCGTCTTGGGATGGCCCGCTTCGCGCGCGAGGCGAATGTAGTAGTCGAGCGCCGCCTTGCCCTTCTCGTCGTTGAGGGTGATCGAATAGTCGGCCGCGGCCTGATCCTTGAAGATGCCGCCACCAAAGCCATAGAGGTAGGGATAGAAATCATAGGCCACGGTGTGCGGTCCGCGCGCGCCGCGCTGAACAATGCCATACATTTTGGGGGGCGCATGAAACTTGCGCGCATTGGCTTCTAACTCGGCAAAGGTGTCGGGGGCTTTCAGCCCCGCCTCCTTGTAGAGGTCGCCGCGATAATACAGCATCGGGATGAGCGGCGAGATCGGCATCGACATGAGCTTGCCGGCGGGGGTCATGGTTTTCTTGGCGGGGTCGAAATAGATCGTATCCCCCAGCGTGTAGACGTCCGGGTCGAGCTTGAACCCGGGTTCGATGTCGGTGATGGCTTCGACGAAGCCGCCGAAATACATCTCGGCGAACCAGCCGGAGTTCATGATCAGTAGGTCATACTGGCCCTTGCTCGCCCGCACCGAGTTGCGCTGCTTTTCCAGGGAGCCGGCGAAGGGGTTCACGTCGAGCTCGACCTTGTTTCCGCTCTCCTGCTCGTAGAGCTCCACCGTCTTCCGGAAGCTGTCGAACCACGGCGACTGGTTGATCACGATGGTGATCGGCGCGACTTTGGCGGCGGCCCAACCGAGCCGGGTGCTGCTCATGAATGCCGCGGCGCTCATGGCCGTCATCGCGCTGCGCCGGGTCCAACCCCGCTTGCTCCTGGTGCTCATCGCTCTCTCCCGCAGCGCTGTGATCGCGCCTGACCTGAAGGATCACACAGGCTTGGCCCGTTCGCCACCACCTTTCCATGGCTCAGAGGATTTCGCTGCGACCTGGCTCCGGGCTATCTGAATTGGCCTTTTCAGCTCCGCAGAGCAGGGATGGACGAAGCCTGGTCCGATTGCCGGCGGCGCGTTGTTGTCGGGTCTCGGAAGGTGAGATACGCCATGCCGAAATGCGTCATGGAGCATCATGTCGCGGGACCGGCCAGGTCAGCCCAGCCGATCTCCACGCCATTTCTCAGAAGCCCTGCTGCGTGATGCGCGACATGGGATCCGACGTGCAATGGATCTGAAGCTTTGTCACCGACGACAAGATCTGTGGCGTCTATCACGCCGCCAGTGAGGAGCTCGTGCGCGAGCCCGCCCGTCGCGGCGGCTTTCCCGCCGACCGGATCGCCCGTGTGGCCGCCGTCATCGATCCGGCCACAGCCGAAAATCATCTACATCGCCCAAGGGAAATCGGAGCGCTGGTGCAAACCACGCGGCGGTGCGCGTTGGTGACGGCTTGCAGGCCGGCGCCCCCAGACGTCGCGGGCCGACCCAGCACGGGCAGTCCGACGGGGTAAAGCCAGGGTTCAATCGAAGATCAGGAGAAATGGTCCTAGCACCATCACCGAACCACAGACGGCCAACGCTGCGACGAGAAAGGCGCGTTCCCAGCTCATGGCGATCTCACCGTTGATTTGACTGAAGTCGGCGCAGGCCCCTTGTAATAATGGTCCGCGTTGTTTGACAGCGCTGTGACGAGGCACACGGCCCGAATTCGGGACGCCGTGACATTATAGATCCTTATAGATCTTGCTCAGTCATAAGCCTGAGGCTCGCACCGCCGGCCATTTGCCAAGCTTGCCGGGATCGCCTCGGATGATGGTCGGGCGGACACCGCCGCTGGGGCGCCGCAAACGGCGCCCGCCCCGAACCCTTCCCCATTGCGAGGGCGCGTCTAGAGTCCTAGGGGGGACTTTCGGGTCGTGTCCCCGGCATTGGTGTAGGAGCGCCGGTCCTCGGCAGGGTCCGAGGATGATCAGGCGGCCACGGCGGACAGCCTGAGGACGGGATCATCGCTCATTGTGCCGAGCGACTCCAGGCTCATGTATCGGCGTGTGACGGCCCACTCGTCGGATTGCTCCAGCATCAGCGCGCCGACCAGGCGGATGACGGACCGGTCGTTGGGGAAGATCCCTACGACGTCGGCGCGGCGCTTGATCTCGCCGTTGAGACGCTCGAGCGGGTTTGTGGACGCGATCTGCGGCCAATGCTCGCGTGGGAAGGTCATGTAGGCGAGCACGTCGTCGCGGGCGCCGTCCATCAGCTCGGCGAGTTTGGGGAAGCGCTCTCGCAAGGCATCGGCGACCTGCCGCCATTGGGCGTGGGCGGCCTCCGCGGTGTCCTGGGCGAAGATCGTCTTCAGCATGGCGACCGCCGCCGGGCGTTGCTTGGGCGGCACGTGGGCAAGGGCATTTCTGAGCCAGTGCACGCGGCACCTCTGGTGGGTGGCGCTAAACACCTTCGCGGAAGCCGCGCGAAGCCCCTTGTGATCGTCGGCCACGACGAGCTTCACGCCACGCAGGCCCCGGTCGGCCAGGGAGCGAAGGAACGCCTTCCAGAAGGGCTCGGCCTCCGAGGCGCCGGTGGCGACGCCGAGCACCTCGCGGCGTCCGTCCATGTTCACCCCGACGGCGACTATCACGGCCAGCGAGACGATGCGGCCGGCCTCGCGCACCTTCAGGTAGGTGGCGTCAATCCACAGGTAGGGCCAGGCGCCTTCGATGGGACGGGACAGGAAGGCGTTCACCCGCTCGTCGAGTTCTTCGCAGAGCCGGCTGACCTGGCTCTTCGAGATCCCCGAGCCTCCCATCGCCTTGACGAGGTCGTCGACGGCCCGCGTCGAGATCCCGTGCACGTAGGCTTCCTGGATGACCGCGGTGAGGGCTTTCTCCGCCGTGCGCCGCGGTTCCAGGAACGAGGGCAGGTAGGAGCCCTTGCGCAGCTTGGGGATGGAAAGGTCGATGCGCCCGGCCCGTGTCTCCCAGGCCCTCTCGCGATAGCCGTTGCGGTGGGTAAGGCGGTCCGCACTGCGGGCACCTGCCGGCACACCGGTCCTGGCCTCGACCTCCAGTTCCATCATCCGGTCGGCGGCAAAAGCCAGCAACTCGCGAACGAGGTCGCTGTCCGCTCCCTTCTCGATCAGCTCAATCAGGGCCATCCTGTCGTCGGTCATCGTCGTCTCCTGCTCCAGGTTCAGCTTCGCAACCGAACCCTAGCCGAAGACTGGCGATGACCACCTCAGCGGCAGTCTACTCCTACACCACTCGTGGGGACACGACCGACTTTCGCGAATCTGAAGACGTCTACGCGCGATTTGCGATCGTGCGCCTGGCATCCTGGGCTGATGCCGATGGGCATCAGCGACGGCGCCCGAAGGTGACGACTACCGCGGGTTCCGAGTGACTTGCCATGGCTTACAAAAGGGGCCAGTCCGCCCAACTCGCGGCGGCAAGGGTCGCCAGGTGGTCGCTCAGCTGGTCGGACGCGATTTCGGCAGGAGTAGAAATCTGCGGAATGGCAGCTTGGGAAATTTCGGCCGCACCCGGATTGGCGAAAGGCCGGTGAGAAGCGGCATTGGTTATGATGGCGCTCGACTGCGACCAGATCCAGTCGCCCTCGTCAGCCGCGACCGACGTGGTCGACGCCCCAAGCTCAGCGGCTGACGACACAGCGTCAAACGCCCAGTGCGCTGCCTCGATCCGGGTTTGCGAATTGGCGTCCTCCAGGCCGGACCCGATCATCCCCAGGCCATGCTCCAGGTAAAACAAGTCCTGAGTGGGCGTCACGAGGTCCGGCCGGTCGTTGACCACCGCCATCTGATAAAGCCCGAACACGACAGCGCCCCCGCCATACAGATCCTGCTCCGCGGTGGTCGAGGCATCCGGCAGAGCCGCGATCGCGGAGACGAGCGCGAGATCGCCGGCGGCCCGAACGCCGGGATCGGGCGAATCATAGGCCTGGTCGTGACGCAGGAAGAGCGCGTCGAGTTGGTCCACCGGGGGGCTTGCGTAGTCGACGTGTTGGTTGGGGTCGCCCAGGATCTGGCCATCGGAGTAGAGCGGACCGCCATAGTTGCCGTAGGTCGGCAGGGGAAGGCCGGCCGGTCCCGTCGTGATGAGGTTCCAGTTGATCGCCATGACCACCTCCACCGCTCGTGTGGTGCTTGCTGTGAGCCGGAGGAAATGCATTCAGTCCGGGGTTGTTCCGAATGCGGAGTGATGGCTTTCAGCCCGGCGGCGCGATGCGAATGGCTGTCGCAAGAGGGGCCCGGGAGGGGGATTTTCGCTTCACTCCGGCAAGCCGGCGAGCCGAAGGCCCTGGACATAGTCGGCGCGCGCCTTGGGCTCGCACCAGCCGTTCGAGCGCTCCGCGTCGGACAGGCGGAACTTCGGGTCGAGGTGAAGCACCCTGGCCAGGGCGGCCCTGGCCTCCTCGGTGCGTCCGAGAAGGGCGAACGTCGCTGCCATTTGCCTCTGCCCGCCCAGGTGGTCGGGGCGGTCGCGCAGAAAGCGGCTGGTGGCCTTCAGCGCCTCTTGGTAGTCGCCGGCCGCGAAGTGAATCATCCCGGCGATCTGGACGACGGCAGGCTGCAAGGCAGGGTCGCGAGGGCTCAGCCGCAGCGCATGGTCCAGCGCCTCGAGCCCCTCCGCGGGCGATCCGCTGACGCCGAGCGAGAACCCGAGATATGCGTAGGCGATCGCGAAGCTCGGGTTGAGCACGAGAGACCTCTGGAAGGCCTCGATGGCCTCCTCCGGTTCGCGCCTGCGGATGTGGATGAGCCCGTTCACGAGGTGCACCCAGGGCTCCCTCGGGTCCAGCAGCGATGCTCTTTGGGCGTGAGGCTCCGCGGCGGCGATGAGTTTTTGCTGATCGGCGTTGCCGACCACCCACCACATCTGCATGTAGGACCACCCGGTGAGGGCGTGGGCATACGCATAGTCGGGGTAGGCGGCGACGGCGCGCGCGAGCCAGGAGCGCGCCGTCTCGGCGCCCGTCACCGTCTGACTCCAGATGAAAGGGATCGCGCGGGCCACGCACTCCCACGCACGAAGATCGGCCGGCGGGCGATGCTCGGCCCGCAGGACTTCAGCCGCCACGAGCTGCGGTTCGATTGCACCGACGACGCTCACCGTGATCTCGTCCTGGATGTCGAAGAGGTCCGAGACATCGGCGTCGTAGCGTTCCGCCCAGACCTGCGTTCCGCTTGCGGTCTCGACCAGTTGGGCGGACACCCTGAGCCGGCTTCCCGACGTGCGGACGCTCCCGCGCAGCACGTAGCGGACCTTGAGGTCGCGTCCGACGGAGTCCGGTTCGGCCTTGTCCCCCAGCGCGACGGCGGAATTGCGGGCCGTCACCTCGAGCCACCGCAGCCGCGACAGCGCTGTGGTGATGTCATCCACGAGGCCGTCGGCGAAGAAGGCGTGATTCGGGTTGGGGCTGAGGTTGGTGAACGGCAGGACCGCCAGGGAAGGCTTGTCGGCGCCTTCGGCTTCGCGCGCCCTCGGGCAGTCGCCCATTGGCGTGGCGCGAGCCCGCTCCACGGCGAACACCTGGACCGGCTCGGGGATGTTCTTGACCTTCTGTTCCCCGAGATCGCTGACGGCGGAGCGAAGGTGTCTGCGGGCGAGCCTGTGCACGTCGCCGGAAATCAGGATGCCGCCCGGTTCGGCCAGGGCCTCGAGCCGGGCGGCGATATTGACGGCCTCGCCCAGGATGTCATCGCCGTTGGGCACGACCTCGCCCGAGTGAATGCCGATCCTGAAGCGAATGCCGTTCGGCATCGCGTCCAGCGCGTCCTGCGCTTCGATCGCGCAGTGCACCGCGTCGACAGCGCTGTGGAACTCCGCGATGATGCTGTCCCCCGCGGTGTTGGCGATCCGGCCCCGGTGTTTCGAGATGATGGCGTCAAAACCCGCGCGGGACGCGAGCAGGGCCTGCAAGGTCCCCGTCTCGTCCTCCGCGGTGAGGGCGGAAAAACCTGCCACGTCGGCGGCGAGAACCACGGCCAGTCGACGCTCCACCAGTTTCGCCATGGCAGCCTCGCCCGGATCCTGTGTCGTCCGGCATTTTGATCGGGGATGGCGGGCTCGACGTGTCAGGCGGCATCTACTGATCGGTGTTCCAGATATCGGTCGCCAGCTTCCAGTTGCCGCCCTCTTTGCGCCAGATGACCACGTATTTGCCCTGCACGGACTGAGGCTGGGCGCCTTTGGTGCGCAGCGAGAAGCTGCCGATCTCCTGGAGGGCGTCGGGGCCCAGCGCCTTCACATCCTGGGCCGTCAGCTTGAGATCGGAGACTTGCGCGCCGGCCGCCGTCCAGAACTCCTGGATCGCCTTTGGTTCACGCTGCAGGGGAGCGCCTGGCGGCAGAGCCACCGCATCCTGCGCGTAGTGACCCGCCACGGCGGCGAAGTTCCCGGCGTTGAACTCCGCCGCAAACTTGTCGTTCAACGCCTGGACATCCGCTTTTTCGTCCGCCAGAGCAGGCACGCAGGCGGCCACGATCGCGAGTACGGCGAACCCGATCGGACGCATGATGAACTCCGTCGATGGTGAATCCTCCAGACCATCAACGCCAAAACCGTACGGAAGTTCGAACTCGGCGAGCTGTTCCGGCCGACGCTTCGCGCGTGCTAAGCGCGGCTCGTCCCCGCAGCCGTTTCCACACGCTCACGCGGCCCTTCTCGCTGCACGCGCCCGTCGCCCGCAAACGCCGCCGGATAACGGTGACGCGGACCGTAGTTTCTCGTGCGTCGATGTTGGGCCGCCCAGCGTTAGGCGATAGGCGGAGGAAACACTTTGGGGACTGTCGTGGCCGACGAGAAACATCACGCCAAACGCCGGCTCGTGGCCATTCTTGTCGCCGACGTCGCCGGTTCGTCGAGACTGATGGAAGCCGACGAATTTCGAGCTGTCGCTGAACTCAGGCGCGTCCTTGACGACGTCCTGATGTCCCTCGCCAGTCAGATGGGGGGCCGCCCCTTCAAGAAGGTCGGCGACGGCGTCCTTATCGAGTTTGCCAGCCCGGTCGCAGCAACTCGTTGCGCTCTCTCAGTTCAGGAGCATCTCGCCGCAGCGGGTGACCCCGCGAGCCGGTCCGAAGGGGTGCGACTGCGCATCGGCATCAACCTGGGCGACGTGATCGTGGATGACGATGGCGATCTGCGGGGCGACGGCGTGAACGTCGCGGCCAGGCTGGAGGCCCTGTCCCCCGTGGGCGGCATCGCGATTTCGGCCAAGGTGCGCGACGAGCTTCATGGCCGGCTCGCCATCGACCTTATCGACAGAGGGGAACAGCAGCTGAAAGGGATCTCAAGGCCGGTGCGCGTCTTCGTGTGGGCTCCCTCAGCGCAACCCGAAGCTTCCACACCTGTCGTTCAGCCACTGGCGCCGGACCAAGTGCCGTCGATGAGTGAGTATCGACGTCGGGGCAGATCGGCCCAAAGTCGCCGGTATTGCCTAGCTGTCGAAGCTATAGAGGTTGTTCATCCGGGACTGGGCTGAGAGGCTGGGGTTGCGAAGCACCAACTTCAC
>NZ_JANCLU010000036.1 GCF_024294805.1 Alsobacter ponti | reverse complement strand
GGCCCCCGCCGTTCCGCGCCGCCCTTCCGGGCATCGCAGAACACAAGCCAAGCCCCGCATCCGGCAGGATGGCGGGATAAAGCCGCGTGGAACGGGCGGACTGGCGTCCGCCCTTTGGGCGCGTGGGGATATGAGCTTCATGCGTGATGCGAAGCAGCCCGCCCGTCCCCGGAGCGGTGCAGCGAAAGCGGAACCGCATCCGGGGCCCAGCGCAATAAGCCGCGCGTCAGCGCGTCCTTATGAAAAGGCTTAGAAAGCGCTCGCCTTTGCCGCCGAGGGCGTGAGCCCTATGTGTGGGGAATGCGTCCGCACGAGCTGCTGATCCCGACCCCGGCCGGCCTCTACTGCCCCGTCGCCGACGTGCATGTCGACCCGGTGCGGCCGGTGGCGCGGGCGCTGGTGACGCACGGGCACTCCGACCATGCCCGCGCCGGCCACGGGGCGGTGCTCGCCACGGCGGAGACGCTGGACATCATGGCCGTGCGCTACGGGCCGGACTTCGCCGGCTCAACGCAGGTCGCCGAGCCGGGGCGGCCGATCGACCTCGGCGGCGTCGAGGCGACGTTTTATCCTGCCGGGCACGTGCTGGGCTCGGCCCAGATCGCCTTCCGATGCGGCGGCCTGCGCATCGTCGTCTCGGGCGACTACAAGCGCGCCCGCGACCCCACCTGCGCGCCCTTCGAGCTGTGCCCCTGCGACGTGTTCATCACCGAGGCGACGTTCGGCCTGCCGGTGTTCCGCCATCCCGACCTGCGCGGCGAGGTCGACAAGCTGCTCGCCTCGGTGCGACTGTTTCCCGAGCGCACCCACATCGTCGGGGCCTACGCGCTCGGCAAGGCGCAGCGCCTGATGCGGCTGGTGCGGGAGGCCGGCCACGACGCGCCGATCTATATCCACGGCGCGCTGCGCCGGCTGACCGACTACTACCAGTCGCGCGGCGTCGACCTCGGCGACATCCGCGACGCGCCGCTGCGCGACCGGGCCAAGCTGGGAGGCTCCATCGTGCTCTGCCCGCCGGGGCAGATCCAGGACCTTTGGGCGCGCCGCTTCCCCGACCCGGTGACGGCCTTCGCCTCCGGCTGGATGCGGGTGCGGGCCAGGGCGCGGCAGCGCGGCGTCGAACTGCCGCTGGTCGTCTCCGACCACGCCGACTGGGACGACCTCTGCCGCACCATCCGCGAGACCGGCGCGGAGGAGGTATGGGTGACGCACGGGCAGGAGGACGCGCTGGTCCACTGGTGCGTTACACAGGGCATCCGCGCCCGCCCGCTGCACCTCGTCGGCTACGGCGACGAGGGCGAGGCGGAGCCCGGCGACGACGCCGCGACGGCGGAGGCCCCGGCGTGAACCGCTTCGCCGCGCTTCTCGACCGCCTCGCCTACGAGCCCGGCCGCAACGCCAAACTGCGGCTGATGACCGATTATTTCCGCACCACCGCCGACCCCGAGCGCGGCTTCGCGCTGGCCGCCATGGCGGGCGGTCTCGTGTTCGCCAACGCCAAGCCGGGGCTGATCCGCGCGCTGATCATGGAGCGCGTCGACCCGGTGCTGTTCGGCCTGTCCTACGATTATGTCGGCGACCTGTCGGAGACGGTCGCGCTGCTGTGGCCGGCCCGCCCGGGCGCCAACGCCACGCCCGGCCTGGCCGAAGTGGTGGAAGCCTTGCAGGCAAGCCACCGCTCCGATCTCCCCGGCCTGCTGTCGCGCTGGCTCGACGCGCTCGACGAGACCGGCCGGTGGGCGCTGCTGAAGCTGATCACCGGCAGCCTGCGCATCGGCGTCTCGGCGCGGCTGGCCAAGAGCGCCGTCGCCGCCCTCGGCGCGCTGGAGCCCGACGCCGTCGAGGAGGTGTGGCACGGGCTGGAGCCGCCCTACGAGGCGCTGTTCGCCTGGGCGGAGGGGCGCGGCCCGCGCCCGGAGACGAGCGACCCCGCGCCGTTCCGCCCGCCCATGCTGTCGCACGCCATCGAGGACACGGACTTCGACACGCTCGACCCCGCCGCCATGCTGGCCGAGTGGAAATGGGACGGCATCCGCGTGCAGGCGGTGGGCGGAAGCCGCCCCAACGGCCAGCGCGTCGCCCGCCTCTACTCGCGCACCGGCGAGGACATCTCGCGCAGCTTCCCCGACATCGTCGAGGCGATCGACTTCGACGGCGCCGTCGACGGCGAGTTGCTGGTGCTGCGCGAGGGCCGCGTGCAGTCGTTCAATGTGCTGCAGCAGCGCCTCAACCGGGCCAGCGTGACGCCGCGTATGCTGGTCGAGTTTCCCGCCCATATTCGCGCCTACGACCTGCTGGCGCTGGACGGGGAGGACCTGCGGCCGCTGCCCATCGCGGAGCGGCGCGGCCGCCTCCAGGACTTCGTCGCGGCGCGCGACGGCGACCGCTTCGACATGTCGCCGCTGATCCCGTTCGCGAGCTGGGAGGACCTCGCCGCCGCCCGCGCCGACCCGGCCTCGGCTGGCGCCGGGCGCGACGCCGGCGCGATCGAGGGCTGCATGATCAAGCGCGCCGACAGCCCCTACGTGCCCGGTCGCCCCAAGGGCCTGTGGTACAAGTGGAAGCACGACCCGCACGTGGTCGACGCCGTGCTGATGTACGCCCAGCGCGGCCGGGGCAAACGATCCTCGTTCTACTCGGACTTCACCTTCGGCGTCTGGCGCGCCGGCGAGGAGGGGGACGAGCTGACGCCGGTCGGCAAGGCCTATTTCGGCTTCACCGACGCCGAGCTGATGGAGCTCGACCGCTTCGTGCGGCGCAACACGATCAACCGCTTCGGCCCTGTGCGCGAGGTGACGCACGAGCCGGACCGCGGGCTGGTGCTGGAGGTGGCGTTCGAGGGGCTGAACCGCTCGACCCGGCACAAGTCGGGCGTCGCCATGCGCTTCCCGCGCATTTCGCGCATCCGCTGGGACAAGCCGCCCGGCGAGGCGGACCGGATCGAGACGCTGGAGCGGCTGCTGGCGCGGCTCGAGGCCCGCCACGCCCAAGGCGACGAGGAGACGCCGGCGGAGGAGTCCTAGAGGTACTTCTCCAGTTCCCTGGCGGAGTCCGCGGGCGGCCGCTGCAGGTTGAAGGCGCCGACGAACTGGCCCTTCTTGTCCATCAGGTAGACCAGGGCGGTGTGGTCCATGGTGTACTCGCCGCCCTCCAGCGGCACCTTGCGGGCGTAGACCCGGTAGGCCTTCTCGACGGCGTCGATGGCGGCCCGGTCTCCGGTGAGGCCGCTGATGCGCGGGTCGAAGCTGGTCAGATACTCCTTGAGCAGCGCCGGGGTGTCGCGCTCGGGGTCGACGGTGATGAAGAATGCCTTGGCGCGGTCGGCCTTGGGGCCCATCGCGGAGAACACCTGCGTCACGTCGAAGAGCGTCGTCGGGCACACGTCCGGGCAATGGGTGAAGCCGAAGAAGATCAGCGAGGGCGAGCCTTCCAGCGCCGCCTCGGTCACCTTGCGCCCATTCTGGTCGACCAGCGCGAACGGGCCGCCGACGGACGGGCCGCGCGGGACGGGGCCGGGCATGAACACCACGGCCGCGGCGACGATGAGGCCCACCGTCCCCGCGAGGAACGCCAGCAGCGGCAGCAGCAGGCGGCCTCCGCGGCGGCCGGGCGGCGGTGTCGGCGGGGCATCGGTCATGGAACGGCGGCCTCCTTCAGAAACACCACGCCACCGCCGCCGACAGCATGTCGGTGAAGATCGCCGCGCCGCGCGTCGACCACAGCACGACGCCGGCCGCGACGAGCATCAGCGCCAGCCCGCCCAGCAGCAGCGCGACGGCGCGTGCGGCCGAGGGCTGGCGGAAGTCGCGGGGGGCGCGGGCGTCGTCGGCGTGCATGGCGTTGGTGTGGTGCGCCGGGGCCCGCCGGTCAAGTGACAGCGGCGTGAACCGGCGCGTCGGCGCGGCCGGCCCGCCGCTGGCGCATATAGGCCTCGAGCGCCGCGACGCCGTCGGCGTCGACCCGCAGCCCGAGCTTGGAGCGCCGCCACAGGACGTCGGCGGCGGTGCGCGCCCACTCGTGGTCCATCAGGTAGTCGACCTCCGCCTCGGTGAGGTCGGCGCCGAACACGCGGCCGAGATCGTCGCCGTCGCCGCGGCCCTCCAGCAGCACGGCGACGCGGGTGCCGTAGGCGCGCACCAGGCGCGCCGCGAGGCCCGGGCGCAGGCCGGGCCAGCGCGCCAGCACGCTGGCCACGAGGTCATCGTAGCCGTCCCAGGCGAAATCGCCCCCCGGCAGCACGGAGCGGCCGGTCCAGCCCTTCCGGCGCGCGGCCGAGGGCGGCAGATGGGGCGCCAGCCGGTCCAGCGCCGCCTCGGCGAGCCGGCGGAACGTGGTGATCTTGCCGCCGAACACCGAGAGCAGCGGCGGCGCACCCGGCGGATCGTCGAGGGCCAGCACGTAGTCGCGCGTGGCCTCCTGGGCGCTCGACGCGCCATCGTCGTAGAGCGGGCGCACGCCGGCATAGCTCCACACCACGTCGGCGGGGCTGACCGGCGTGGCGAAGTACTCGCTGGCCGCCTTGCACAGATAGGCGGCCTCCTCCGGCGTCGCGGCCACCTTGGCCGGGTCGTCCCGATAGTCGACGTCGGTGGTGCCGATCAGCGTGAAGTCGCGCTCGTAGGAGATGGCGAAGACGATGCGGTTGTCGGCGTTCTGGAAGATGTAGCAGCCGCCGCCCTCGAACAGCTTGGAAACCACCACGTGGCTCCCCTTCACCAGGCGCACGCCGGCCGGCAGGTTCGCCCCGACGACGCCGCTGATCACCTCGCCCACCCACGGCCCGGCGGCGTTGACGAGAATGCGCGCGGTGGCCTCGCTGCGCGCCCCCGTCTCGGCGTCCTCGGCGACGATGCGCCAGCACCCCTCCTCGCGGCGAGCCGAGACGACCCGCGCGCCGACCCGGATGTCGGCCCCGCGCTCCGCGGCGTCGACCGCGCTGAGCACGACGAGGCGGGAATCCTCGACCCAGCAGTCGGAGTACTCGAAGCCCAAGCGGAACGTCGGCTTCAGCGGCTTGCCGGCGGGCTCGCGTGTGAGGTCGACGCGGCGGGTGGCCGGCAGGATGCGGCGGCCGCCGAGATGATCGTAGAGGAACAGGCCGAGCCGCAGCAGCCAGGCGGGGCGCAGGCCCTTGTGGTGCGGCAGCACGAAGCGCAGCGGCCAGATGATGTGCGGCGCGGCCTGCAGCAGCACCTCGCGCTCGACCAGCGATTCGCGCACCAGCCGGAACTTGTAGTGCTCGAGGTAGCGCAGGCCGCCATGGATGAGCTTGGTGGAAGCCGAGGACGTCGCCCCCGCCAGGTCGCCCTTCTCGAACAGGACGACGGATTGCCCCCGGCCGGCGGCGTCGCGGGCGATGCCGCAGCCGTTCACCCCGCCCCCGATGACCGCGATATCGAACTGAGCGCGCGTCACGCCGACCTCCCGAACAGGATCGCCCGCCCACCCCGGACGGGACGCGGCGCGCACCCTACTTCAAGCCGAGGCTGGAGCTAAACTCAAGGCCGCGCGTTCATCGACGTGGCGTGCCGGCGCGAGTGAGAATGGAGCGGGCGAAGGGAATCGAACCTAAATTCGATTGAGGCAGGCGGGTGAAACAAAGTCGGACCCTTGCTCACTCTGCCAGCCAGACGATCTTGACCTTCAGCGGGATGCCCGACGCTTGGTCAGACCGACCTTCGATCTCCGCTTCCGTGTCGGTGCAGACGCCCTCAAATTTGATCGTGTTCTTGATTCGCCCGAGCACGGACTCGACACCTTCGATCTCCGAGTGAAAATCTGATTTCACGCGCACTATGAGATTGTTGCCTTCGCGCCGATACGTCCCAGTGAAGTAAGCAACCGAGTCACCGCCCCATATTCTCCCACCGGCCAGATGAGCGATGCCATAACCCTCGGCGGTGCGACCGATGTATTCCACGCGGTACAATCCATCGCGCATTGGGAACTCCTGAGAGCCAGCCGAGGGCAATCCCTACGACCCGCTAAATTGTTGGTGCCCAAAGGAGCGGCCGGGGCTAACAACCGCTGCCGTGAATCGAATTACGGTCGGACGGACACAGCCAGGGCACAATTGATTTCGCAGAAGAATTTGGAGCGGGCGAAGGGAATCGAACCCTCGACATACAGCTTGGGAAGCTGTCGTTCTACCACTGAACTACGCCCGCGCGCCTCGCCTTATAGAGCGAAAGCGAGCCGCCCCGCAACGGTCATCCGGCGCGGAAATGCTTCGACAGTTTCAGCCCTTGCGCCTGGTAATTGGAGCCCAGGCCTGAGCCGTAGAGGGCGGCCGGACGCTCGGACATGCGCTCGTAGACGAGGCGGCCGACGACCTGCCCGTCCTCCAGGATGAACGGCACATCGCGCGAGCGCACCTCGAGCACCGCGCGGCTGCCCGCGCCCCCCGCCCCGGCGTGGCCGAAGCCGGGATCGAAAAAGCCGGCGTAGTGGACGCGGAACTCCCCGACCAGCGGGTCGAAGGGCGTCATCTCGGCCGCATGGTCGGGCGGCACGTGCACCGCCTCCTTGGAGGCGAGGATATAGAACTGGCCGGGGTCGAGGATCAGTTCGCCGGCGCCGCGAACGGAGATCGGGTCCCAGTAGTCCAGCACGTCGCAGGCGCCGACCTTGTCGACGTCGACCAGGCCGGTGTAGCGCTTGGCCCGGTAGCCGACGAGACGCTCGGGCCCGATGCCGGAGAGGTCGACGCTGACGGCGATGCCGCTCTGGATGTTGGGCTCGGCCGAGGTCACCAGCCGGTCGCGGGCGTGCAGTTCGGCCAGCTCTCGGTCGTCGAGCCGCACCGCGCCGGAGCGGAAGCGAAGCTGCGACAGGCGCGAGCCGGTGCGCACCAGAACCGGGAAGGTGCGCGGCGAAATCTCCAGGTAGAGCGGCCCGTCGTAGCCGGGCTCGATCTGGTCGAACTCGCGCGCCCCGTCGGCGATGACGCGGGTGAACACGTCGAGCCGCCCGGTCGAGCTCTTGGGGTTGGCGGCGGCGGCGAGGTCGTGCGGAAGGCGAAGGCCCTCCAGCAGCTCCGCGATGTAGACCGCCCCGGTCTCCAGCACCGCGCCGCGCGTCAGGTCGATCTCGTGCAGGGAGAGCCGGGCGATGCGCTCGGCCACCGGCATGTCGCGGCCCGGCAGGAAGCTGGCGCGGACGCGGAAGACGCGGCGGCCGAGCCGCAGGTCGAGGCTGGCGGGCTGGACCTGCCCGGGCGTCAGCGGTTCGGCCGCACGGATGCAGCCGGAGGCCGCGAGGGCCTCGATGGTCTGGGACGGCAGAATGCCGGGGGCGAAAGGCAAGGCGATGCTCCGGCTTGGCGCGAGACGCTGGAATCCTGCTTAGCCGATCCAAACGTTGACGCCAACGCCGCGGGCGCATAAACCACAGGCCACGTGGTCCTTTGTGCCGGCCGGCTTGCTGCCACGTTAAATATCGACGCTAAAAGGCCGGGTTCCAGGACCGTCCGCGAGGGGCGTCCAGGCCCGGCCATGCAAGCCGGCCGCGACGCTGGAGCCGCGATGTCCGCCTCGATCCCACGCCCGTTCGATCCCGCCGCGATGCGGCCCGACACGCTGCTGGTGCATGGCGGCGGGCTGCGCTCGCCCTTCGGCGAGACCTCGGAAGCCGTCTTCCTGACGCAGGGCTTCGTCTACGACACGATGGAGGCGGCCGAGGCGCGGTTCAGCGGCGCCGACCCGGGCTTCATCTACTCGCGCTTCTCCAACCCCACCGTGGCCATGTTCGAGCAGCGCATGGCGCTCCTCGAAGGCGCCGAGGCCGCCCGCGCCACGGCGAGCGGCATGGCGGCGGTGACGGCAGCGATGCTCGGGCAGGTCAAAGCCGGCGACCACGTCGTCGCCGCCAAGGCGCTGTTCGGCTCGTGCCGCTATATCGTCGAGGATCTGCTGCCCCGCTTCGGCGTCGCCTCGACGCTGATCGACGGCTGCGACCTCGACCAGTGGCGGGCCGCCATGCGGCCGAACACCAAGGCGTGCTTTCTGGAAAGCCCGACCAACCCGACGCTCGACATCATCGACATCGCCGCAGTGGCGGAGATCGCCCACGCCGGCGGGGCGCGGCTGGTGGTCGACAACGTGCTGGCCACGCCGATGCTGCAAAGCCCGCTGAAGCTCGGCGCGGACTGCGTCGTCTACTCGGCCACCAAGCACATCGACGGCCAGGGGCGCTGCCTCGGCGGCGTTATCCTGGCCTCGGAGCAGTTCATCGCCGACCACGTTCACAATCTGCTGCGCCAGACCGGCCCCTCGATCTCGCCGTTCAACGCCTGGGTGCTGCTGAAGGGACTGGAGACGCTGCCGCTCCGCGTCGAGCGCCAGGCCCGCACCGCCGCCGCGCTCGCCGACGTCGTCGCCGGCCTGCCGGGCGTCGCCAAGGTGCTCTATCCCGGCCGCGCCGATCACCCGCAGGCCGAGCTCGCCAGGCGGCAGATGAAGGGCGGCGGCACCATGCTCGCCTTCGAGATCGAGGGCGGCAAGGCCGGCGCGTTCCACTTCGCCAACCGGCTCCGGCTGATCCGCATCTCCAACAATCTCGGCGACGCCAAGAGCCTGATCACCCATCCCGCCACCACCACGCACCAGCGGCTGACGCCCGAGGCGCGCGCCGAGCTGGGCATCAGCGAGGGCCTGCTTCGCCTCTCGGTGGGGCTGGAGCACCTCGACGACCTCGCCGCCGACCTCGCCGGAGCGGCGGGCCTGTGAGACCTCAGGCGAAGGTCTTCCAGGCCAGCGCGACGCGCGAGACGGCGGTGACGAGGCACAAGGCCGCGAAGGCCAGCGCGAGCGCCGGAAACGCCGACGGCCAGACCAGCATGGCGACGAAGACGGCGATCGTCTCCGTGCCTTCGGCCAGGCCGGCGGTGAAGTAGATCGACTTGACGCCGCGCGAGGTGGTCTCGAGGCCGCGCCGGGCGGCGACCGCGGCGAAGGCGAGGAAACTCGCGCCATTGACATAGAAGGCGAACAGCAGCGCCGCCCCCGGCAGGGCGTTCGCCGCCGGGTCGTACGCAGCGAAGGCGAGCGGCACGGCGCCGTAGACGGCGAAGTCAGCCACGATGTCGATCAAGCCGCCCCGTTCGGTGCGTCCAGCGGCGCGCGCGACCGCGCCATCCAGCCCGTCGCAGACCCGCCCCGCCAGGAACAGCGCGAGCGCCGAGCCGAACCAGCCCGCCGCCGCCGCCGCCGCTCCCGCCAGCCCAAAGGCCAGCGCCACGACCGTCACGGCGTCGGCGCTCACGCCAGCGCGCGCCAGGACGACCCCGGCGCGGGCAAGCGGCGGGTCGATCAGGCCGCGCACCCAGCCGTCCAGCATTACCCGTAACCTCCAGCTGCCGATTGACGCGGCCGGCCCCCCGCTCTACCACCCTGCCGGTCGTCGGCCAGGCCGCTTTACGCGGCGCGGGCCGGCTCCTCGCGGAGCGTCACATGTATCGGGCCGTCACCCGCCAGATCCAGGTCACCGTCACCCCCTCGTTCATGGAGGAGGAGTCCTCGCCTGAGAAGGGGCGGTATTTCTGGGCCTACACGGTCGAGATCGTCAATCTCGGATCGGAGACCGTGCGCCTCCGCTCGCGCTACTGGCACATTCGCGACGGTCTCGGCCGCGTGCAGGAAGTGCGCGGCGACGGCGTGGTCGGCAAGCAGCCGCGGCTGCGCCCCGGCGAGCGCTTCGAGTACACGAGCGGCTGCCCGCTGGAGACGCCACAGGGCATCATGGAAGGCCATTACCACATGGAGGCGTCCGACGGGACCTCGTTCGAGGTCGAGATTCCCGCCTTTTCGCTCGACAGCCCGCATTTTCGCCGCGTCGTCCATTGAGCCCGCCGCGTTCCACGCGGGGCGCGACACGCGCCCCCCGATCTTGCTAACGTGACGCCATGACACCGATGACCCCGCTCGCGCTCCTGGAGCGCCTGGTTTCCTTCAACACCGAAAGCGACCGCTCCAACCTCGCGCTGATCGACTTTGTCGCCGACTATCTCAGCCGGCTCGGGGTCAGCTATGTGCGCCTGCCGAACGCGACGGGCGACAAGGCGGCGATCTATGCCACCATCGGCCCGACGGACCGCGGCGGGGTCGTGCTCTCCGGCCATACCGACGTGGTGCCGGTGGCCGGGCAGGCGTGGACGTCGGACCCGTTCACGCTGCGGGTGGCGGACGGGCGCGCGTATGGCCGCGGGGCCGTCGACATGAAGGCCTTCGCCGCCATCGCGCTGGCGATGATCCCCGAGATGCAGAAGGCGCGGCTGGAAACGCCGATCCACCTGCTGCTGAGCTACGACGAGGAGACGACCTGCCTCGGCGTGGTCGACGCCATCCGCCGCATGGGCTTCGAAACGCCGCGGCCGCGCGTGGTCATCGTCGGCGAGCCCACCGAGCTGCAGGTCGCCGACGCGCACAAGAGCGTGGTGACGTTCCTCACCCGCGTCCACGGCCACGAGTCGCATTCGTCGAAGCCGGCGCTGGGCGCCAACGCGGTGGCCGGCGCGGCGCACCTCGTCGTCGAGCTCGACCGCATCGCGGACCTGTTCCGCGAGCGCGGCGACCCGACCGGCCGCTTCGACCCGCCCTACGCGACGGTGCATGTCGGCACCATCGCCGGCGGCACCGCCCGCAACATCGTGCCCAAAATGTGCAGCTTCCACTGGGAGGTGCGCGGCGTCCCCGGCACCGACGAGCAGGAGGCGGCCGAGCTGCTGATGCGCCACGCCGACGACGTCGTGCTGCCGCGCCTGCGGCGTCACGGCATGCCGGCCCTGGTGGAGACCGAGCTGGAGATCCACGTGCCCGGCCTCGCGCCCGACCCGGGATCGGAGGCCGAGACGCTGGCGCTGCGGCTGGCCGAGCGCAACGGCACCATCACCGTGCCCTACGGCACCGAGGCGGGCCACTTCCAGCGCAACGGCATCCCGACCATCGTCTGCGGCCCCGGCTCGATCGACCAGGCGCACCAGCCGGACGAGTACATCGCGCTGGACGAGATCGAGCGCGGAGTAGTGTTCCTGCGCCGCCTCATCGCCAACTGCGCCGTCTAGAGTCCGGAGCGCGGCGCTTGGTCAGGCCTCGTCGTCGAGGCCGACCTCGCCCGGCTCGACGTGGTAGTGCGTCGAGCAGAACTCGCAGGTGATGCCGATCCGCCCGTCGTCGCCCACCATGTCGCGGCGCTCGTCGGCGGTGAAGCGCGACAGCATGGCGACGATGCGCTCGCGCGAGCAGCGGCAGCGCTCGACCACGGGCTGCGCCTCGAACACCCGCACGCCGCGTTCGTGGAACAGGCGGTAGAGCAGCTCCTCGCTGGTCAGCGTCGGATCGAGCAGCTCGTGGTCCTCGATGGTCTCGACCAGCGAGCGCGCCTCCACCCAGGCGTCGTCCTCCATGAAGGGCTTGGCCTCCGCCGCGCCCTCCGGCGCGTCGCCGGGATGCAGGTCGGCCTGCCGCTGGCGCTCCGGCGAGGTCGGCAGGAACTGCACGATCAGCCCGCCGGCCCTCCAGGCATGGCGCGAGGCATCGCCGAGTCCCGTCACGGTCTCGCCCACGGCGATGCGGACGCGCGTCGGGATCTGCTCGGACTGGCGGAAATACTGGTGCGCGGCCTCCTCGATGCTCTGGCCCTCCAGGGCGACAATGCCCTGGTAGCGCGACATGTCGGAGCCCTGGTCGATGGTCAGCGCCAGATGGCCGCGGCCGAGCAACTGCTCGGGCCGCGCGTCCTCGGGCAGCGCCGCCAGTTTGTCGGCGTCGAAGCGCGCATAGGCGCGGACGCGGTCGGGGGCCTCGAAGTCGACGACGAGCATATCGACGGCGCCGTCGGTGCGGGTCTGGAGCTGGAAGCGTCCCTCGAACTTGAGCGAGGTGCCGAGCAGCACGGCGAGCACCACGATCTCGCCCACCAGGCGCGACACCGGCGCGGGGTAGGCGTGGCGTTCGAGCACGCGGTCGATCAACTCGCCGAGCCGCACCACCCGGCCGCGCGCGTCGAGGGCCTCGACGGCGAAAGGGATCACCCGGTCGTCCCGGTGCGCAAGAAACTGTGTCGACATGGTCTCGACCCGGCCGCGTTGCCGTCCGACGAAGTCGGCCGGAGGGCGCCGGGTTCCCGGTTTGCGTTCAGTCCGCGGCGGACCCGACGGGTCCGCCTCGCAGGGTCAGTCGAGCGCGCCGAGGCACCAGGCCAGCACGCCCTTCTGCGCGTGCAGCCTGTTCTCGGCCTCGTCGAAGACCACCGACTGCGGACCGTCCATCACTTCGTCCGTCACTTCCTCGCCGCGATGCGCGGGAAGGCAGTGCATGAAGATCGCCTTGTCCGAGGCCGCCCGCATCAGCTTGGCGTTGACCTGGTAGGGCAGCAGCAGGTTGTGTCGGCGGCCGGCGTCCTCGTCGCCCATCGACACCCAGCAGTCGGTAACCACCGCGTCGACGCCCTCGACGGCCTCGAACGGGTCCGTCATCGAGGTGACGCGGGCCCCCTCGCGGCGAGCCCAGGAGAGCAGGTCGGCCGGCGGGGCCAGCTGCTCGGGAGCCGCGATGTTGATGCGGAAGTCCAGCCGCGCGGCCGCGTGAACCCACGAGGCGAGCACGTTGTTGCTGTCGCCGACCCACGCGACCGTCTTGCCCTGGATGGGGCCGCGGTGCTCCTCGAAGGTCAGCACGTCGGCCATGATCTGGCACGGATGCGACGCCTTGGTGAGGCCGTTGATGACCGGCACCGTCGCCGCCTCGGCCAGCTCGCGCACGGCGTTCTGGTCGAGCATGCGGATGACGATGGCGTCGACGTATCGCGACAGCACGCGGGCGGTGTCGCCGATGGTCTCGCCACGGCCGAGCTGCATCTCGGCGCCGGTGAGCATGATCGTCTCGCCGCCGAGCTCGCGCATCGCCACGTCGAACGACACGCGGGTGCGGGTCGACGGCTTGTCGAAGATCATCGCCAGCGTCTTGCCCTCAAGCGGGCGATGGGCCTGCCGCGCACCGCGCACGCGGCCCTGCTTGAGATCGGCGGCGGCCTTCAGGATGAAGCGGATTTCCTCGGTCCCGAACTGCGTCAGGTCGAGGAAATGACGGACCGGCCGAGTCATTCCGCCGCTCCCTTCATGTGCGCCGCCTCGATGGCGGCGCAGGCGGCGTCGAGCCGCGAAAAGGCCTCCGACACGACGGTCTCGTCGATGTTGAGCGGCGGCAGCAGCCGCAGCACGTTGTCGCCGGCCGGGACGCTCAGCATGTTTTGCGCGCGCGCCGCCGCCGCGAGGTCCGTGTTGGGAACGCGGCACTTGACGCCGATGAGCAGGCCCTCGCCGCGCACCTCCTCGATGATCGACGGGTGGCGGTCCTTCAGCTCGGCGAGGCGCTGCTTCAGCAGCAGGCTGCAGCGCTCGACGTTGTCGAGGAAGCCGGGGGCCAGCACGACGTCCAGCACGGCGTTGCCCACCGCCATGGCGAGCGGATTGCCGCCGAAGGTGGTGCCGTGAACGCCCGCTGTCATGCCCTTGCCGGCGTCGCGGGTCGACAGACAGGCTCCCATCGGGAAGCCGCCGCCGATGCCCTTGGCGATCGCCATGATGTCCGGCGTGACGCCGCTGCGCTGGTAGGCGAACAGCTTGCCGGTCCGCCCGACGCCCGTCTGCACCTCGTCGAAGATCAGCAGCAGGCCGTGCCTGTCGCACAGCTCGCGCAGGGCGCGCAGCGTCGGCGCGGGCACGGCGCGCACGCCGCCTTCTCCCTGGATAGGCTCGATCAGGATGGCGGCCGTCTCGGGCACGATGGCGGCCTCGACCGCCTTCAGGTCGGCGAACGGAACCTGGTCGAAGCCCTCCACCTTCGGGCCGAAGCCCTCGAGGTATTTCTTCTGCCCGCCGGCGGCGATGGTGGCGAGCGTGCGGCCGTGGAACGCGCCCTCGAATGTGATCACCCGGAAGCGCTCCGGATGGCCGTTCGCGGCGTGGTGCTTGCGCGCCATCTTGATTGCGCACTCGAGCGCCTCGGCCCCGGAGTTGGTGAAGAAGACGTGGTCGGCGAAGGTGTTGTCGACCAGACGCTGGGCCAGCCGCTCGCCCTCGGGGATCTGGTACAGGTTCGACACGTGCCAGACCCGCGCGGCCTGCTCGGTCAGCGCCTGCACGAGGTGCGGGTGCGAATGGCCGAGCGCGTTCACGGCGATGCCGGCGCCGAAGTCCAGGTAGCGTTCGCCGGCGGGCGTGATCAACCACGGCCCCTCGCCTCGCTCGAACGAAAGCTCGGCGCGCGCGAAGGTCGGAAGCAGCGGCGACGTCGTTGAGCTTTCGTTGGCCATTGGACTCTCTTTCGGCAGGTGGCCTAAAATAAAAACGGCCGCCCGACCCGGGCGGCTCGCCGGGAATATGAGTCCGCGCCCTCCGCGTGTCAATGTTGTCGCCTTTCAGCGACACTCGCGCGCCTTCTCGGCCTCTGGCGCGGGCGCAGCCGTGGCTGCCCAGAGTTCGCCGCCCTCTCGCCACGTTCCTTGGGGAAAACCCGATCCGGACGTGCCCGAGCCTTGCGACGGTATCCCAGCCTATCGTAGGTTCTTGCTCGTCGAATACGACATCTAGTGCGGCAAATCATACAGACGCGGAATTCGGGTCCGTGCTTCGCATTTTGCGAAGCGGCGAACGCGAGTGGATTCTGGCTCTGGTCGAGAAGAGGAAGAGGCCGATGTCCTGGACCGACGAGCGGGTCGAACTGCTGAAGAGGCTCTGGAACCAGGGCCTGAGCGCCAGCCAGATCGCCGGCGAGCTGGGCGCCGGGGTCACCCGCAACGCCGTCATTGGAAAGGTGCACCGCCTCGGCCTCTCCGGCCGGGCGAAGTCGCCCGCTCCCGCCGCCGCCCGCCCCCGCAAGGCGACGCGGGCGCCGAGCCACCCGATGAGCCACGGCGCCCACCAGGGCGGGGGCGGCGGAGGCGGCGTGCGCGGCAACCTCGCGCTGTCGTCGAAGCCCGCCGTCGCGCCGAGCCCGATGGTCTATGTCGCGCCGACGCCCCGGCCCGAGGTCGAGGTCGTGGTGCCGATGTCGGAGCGCGTCACGATCATGGAGCTGCGCGAGTCGATGTGCCGCTGGCCGCACGGCGACCCGACCTCGCCCGAGTTCCGCTTCTGCGGCGCCAAGTCCCCGCCCGGGACGCCCTATTGCGGCTATCACGCCCAGATCGCCTACCAGCCGTCCGTCGACCGCCGCAAGAAGGCTGCCCCGCGCGCCTGATCGAACACGGACCCGCGTTTCGATACAGCCTCCCGCCGGCATCCGGCGGGAGGCTTTTTCGTTGACGCGACGCCGCTCGGACGGGTTCGCCCGGTGTTCGCAAGGCGCTTGACAGCGCCCGGGGTTCAGCGAAGATGTTATGATAAGTTTGAGGCCGACAAGCGGCCCGTGGGGAAACGCCAGGAGAGAACCATGCGGGTCGATCTCGCGGGTCAGGTCGCGCTCGTCACGGGCTCGGCGCAGGGTATCGGCAAGGCCATCGCCGACACGCTCGCCGCCAACGGGGCGACCATCGTCTACAGCGATCGGCAGCCCATCGCCGAAGCGGACGACATTCGCGCCCGCGGCCATTTCTTCGTGCCGATGGACGTCTCCCGCGCCGACGACATCACGCGCGGCGTCGAGCAGGCGCTCGCCGCCGCGGGACGCATCGACATCCTCGTCAACAATGCCGGCATCGGCGTGCGCGCCCACGAGCGCCTCCCCGTGGACGAGTTCCCGATCGACGCCTGGAACGACCTGATCGCCATCGACCTCACCGGCGTCTTCCTCGTCAGCCGCGCCGTGATCCCGCAGATGAGGGCGCGCAAGGCCGGCCGCGTCATCAACATCGCCTCGGTGCTCGGCCTGATCCCGATGCGGCTGCAGAGCTCCTACGTCGCCGCCAAGGCGGGCGTCGTGAACCTGACGCGCTCGATGGCGCTGGAACTCGCGGCCGACGGCGTGCTCGTCAACGGCATCGCCCCCGGCTCGACCGCGACGGAAGGCTGGGCGAAGTGGATCCACAACGCCAAGGAGGCGCAGGACGCCCACGCGCGGCTGATGTCGCACATCCCGCTCGGCCGCCCGGCCTCGACGCAGGAGATCGCCAACGGCGCCCTGTTCCTGGCCGCGCCGGAGTCCTCCTACATCACGGGCCACATCCTGGCGATCGACGGCGGTTGGACCGCCGGCTTCGCCCGCGACTTCTGACCGGAGATCCAGGATGGCCATCCGCCAAACCGCCGACGCCACCGCCCCCCGGCGACTGCGCAACGCGCCGCCCCTGCCGGACGGCCTCGACGCGCCGCGCATGCTGCAGCTCTACCGGCAGATGGTGCTGCTGCGGCGCTTCGAACTGGCGGCGCAGGTCGCCTGCCGCAGCGGCGAGACGCCCGGCTTCCTCCACCTCTATATCGGCGAGGAGGCGACGGCGGTGGGTGTGTGCGCGCATCTGCGCGTCAGCGACTGGGTGACGTCGACCCATCGCGGCCACGGCCACGCCCTCGCCAAGGGCATGAGCCCCAACGTGCTGATGGCCGAGCTGTACGGCAAGCGCGACGGCTGCTGCGGCGGGCGCGGCGGCACCATGCATCTCTACGATCGCACCATCGGACTGTTCGGCACCAACGGTCTGGTCGGCGGCGGCATTCCCTCCGCCGTCGGCGCGGCCATCTCCGCCAAGTTCCGCGGCACCGACGGGGTGGCGGTCGCATTCTTCGGCGACGGGGCGACCAACCACGCGACCTTTCATGAGGGCCTGAACTTCGCCGGCGCGCGGCGCGCGCCCGTCATCTTCGTCTGCGAGAACAATCTTTACGCCACGGCGACCGCGCTGAGCGACGTGACCCTCAACCCCGAGATCGCCAGCCGGGCGGCCGCCTACGGCATCCCCGGCGTGGCGGTAGACGGCAACGACGTCGTCGCCGTGTGGAACGCCATGCGCGAGGCCACCGACCGCGCCCGGCGCGGCGAAGGCCCGACGCTGATCGAGAGCAAGACCTACCGGACCGTCGGCCACCACGAGGGCGACCCGGTGATCGGCATCTACCGCACGCAGGAGGAAGTCGACGCCTGGGCGAAGCGCTGCCCGGTGGCCAATTTCCGCCGCCAGCTCGTCGAGGACTACGCCGTCGTCACCATGCAGGAGATCGAGGCGGTCGAGGCGGAGATCGACCGCATCGTCAAGGAGTCCGTCGAGTTCGCGCGGCGCTCGCCGGAGCCCGACCCGGCGACGGCCCATCTCCACGTCTACGCCGACCCGGTGAATCCCGCCGACGCCTTCGCCCCCGTGCCGGCCGGCGTGACCGAGACCGAGACGAGCTGGCTGGACGCGGTGCGCGACGGCATTGCCGAGGAAATGCGCCGCAACCCCAACATCATCTATTTCGGCGAGGGAACGGGGGAGCGCGGCGGCACCTTCGCGCACACCAAGGGCCTGTACCAGGAGTTCGGGCGCGACCGCATGGTCGACACGCCGATCTCCGAGCTCGGCTTCACGGGTGCCTCGCTCGGCGCGTCGGCGACCGGGGTGCGCTGCATCGCCGACCTGATGTTCGCCGACTTCCTGTTCGAGGCAGCTGGGCAGATCGCGCTGCAGGGGGCGAAGCTGCGCTACATGTCCAACGGCCAGATGGGCGCGCCGGTGGTGATCCGCGTCGGCGCCGGCGCGGTCCGATCGGCCGGGCCGCACCACTCCGGCACGTACCATCCCGTGTGGGCCCACATCCCCGGCCTCATCGTCTGCCTGCCTTCGACCCCCGCCGACGCCAAGGGCCTGATGAAGACGGCGCTGCGGGCGGGCGACCCGGTGCTGATGCTGGAGACCAAGGCGCTGTTCGCCAGCAAGGGACCGGTGCCGGACGGCGACGTGCTGACGCCCTTCGGCGTGGCGCGGATCGCCCGCGAGGGGACCGACCTCACCATCGTCAGCGCGGGCCAGCTCGTCCACAAGGCGCTGGAAGCGGCCGAATTGCTGGAGCGCGAGGGCGTCTCCTGCGAGGTGATCGACCTGCGCACCATCCAGCCGCTCGACGTCGAGACGGTCGCGAGCAGCGTCCGTAAGACCCACCGCCTGCTCGTCGTCGACGAGGCCTATTCGCTCTACGGCGTGGGCGCGGAACTGGGCCAGGCGATGAACGAGCTGGCCTTCGACCATCTCGACGCGCCGGTGGCGCGGCTGCACACGCGGCCGATGACGCATCCCTTCGCGCCGGCGCTGGAGCGCGCCATGCTGGTCGACGTCGAGGCGATCGCCGCGGCCGCGCGCGACGTGCTGGAAGGGCGCAGCCGCCCGGCCGAGCGGCTCGCCGCAGGCGGCGTCGGACCGGCGCAGGCGCGGCCC
>NZ_JANCLU010000035.1 GCF_024294805.1 Alsobacter ponti | reverse complement strand
CCGTGGTCGACGTGACCGATCGTGCCGATGTTGCAATGCGGCTTCGTCCGCGAAAATTTTTCCTTGGCCATGGCCGTACTCCGTGGATCCGAAGATGTGTGTCGTGTTGTCGTTTCAGGCGGGTCAGGCGTACTTGGCCTGGACCTCGGCCGCGATGGCCGAAGGCACCTGCTCGTAGTGGTCGAACTGCATCGTGAACGTGGCGCGGCCCTGAGACATGGAGCGCAGCGTGTTGACGTAGCCGAACATGTTGGCGAGCGGCACCATCGCGTTGATGACGATGGCGTTGCCGCGCATGTCCTGGCCCTGCACCTGCCCGCGACGGCCCGTCAGGTCGCCGATGACGGAGCCGGTGTAGTCCTCCGGCGTCACCACCTCGACCTTCATGATCGGCTCGAGCAGAACCGCGCCGCCCTTCTGGAGGGCCTCGCGGAACGCAGCGCGCGACGCGATTTCGAAGGCGAGGGCCGACGAGTCGACATCATGGAACGCGCCGTCGATGAGCTGGACCTTGACGTCGACGACCGGGAAGCCGGCGAGCGGACCCGAGTTCATGACGCTCTCGAGACCCTTCTCGACGCCGGGGATGTACTCCTTCGGCACCGCGCCGCCGACGATCTTGGACTCGAACTCGTAGCCCTTGCCCGCCTCGTTCGGCTCGACCACGAACTTGACGCGCGCGAACTGGCCGGTGCC
Source organism: Alsobacter ponti (assembly GCF_024294805.1). Taxonomy (GTDB): domain Bacteria; phylum Pseudomonadota; class Alphaproteobacteria; order Rhizobiales; family Beijerinckiaceae; genus Alsobacter; species Alsobacter ponti. The sequence continues at coordinate 18,766 of NZ_JANCLU010000035.1, read as the reverse complement.
GCCCGTCTGCTTCTTGTGCGTGTAGTCGACCTCGGTCTTGCGAGTCAGCGTCTCGCGGTAGGCCACCTGCGGCGCGCCGATCGTCGCGTCGACCTTGTAGGTGCGGCGCAGGATGTCGACCTTGATGTCGAGGTGGAGCTCGCCCATCCCCTTCAGGATGGTCTGGCCGGACTCGATGTCGGTGGAGACGCGGAAGGACGGGTCCTCGGCGGCGAGCTTGGACAGCGCCACGCCGAGCTTCTCCTGGTCGGCCTTGGACTTCGGCTCGATCGCGATCTCGATGACCGGTTCGGGGAACTCCATGCGCTCCAGGATGACGGGCTTCTGCATGTCGCAGAGCGTGTCGCCGGTGCGGGTGTCCTTGAGGCCGGCGAGCGCGACGATGTCGCCCGCGAACGCTTCCTTGATGTCCTCGCGGTTGTTGGCGTGCATCAGCAGCATGCGGCCAACGCGCTCTTTCTTGTCCTTCGTCGAGTTCATCACCGTCGTGCCGGCCTCGACCTTGCCGGAATAGACGCGGCAGAAGGTGATGGTGCCGACGAACGGGTCGTCCATGATCTTGAACGCGAGCATCGAGAAGGGCTCGTCGTCCGCCGGCATGCGGACGGTCTCTTCCTCGGTGCGGAAGTCGATGCCCTTGATCGCCTCGCGATCGAGCGGGGACGGCAGGTAGTCGACGACGGCGTCGAGCAGCGGCTGCACGCCCTTGTTCTTGAAGGCCGAGCCGCACAGGACCGGATTGAAGACGCGGCCGATGACCGCCTTGCGGATCAGCGACTTCAGGGTCGCTTCGTTGGGCTCCTGGCCCTCGAGATAGGCGCCCATGGCGTCGTCGTCGAGCTCGACGGCGGCCTCGACCAGCTTCAGCCGGTACTCGGCGGCCTTGTCGGCGAGGTCGGCGGGGATCTCTTCGTCGTGGTACTTCGCGCCGAGGCCCTCGTCTTCCCAGACGACCGCCTTCATGCGCACCAGGTCGATGATGCCCTTGAAGTTGCTCTCGGAGCCGATCGGCAGCTGGATGCAGACCGGCTTGCCGGCCACGCGGTCGATGATCTCTTCCACGCAGTTGTAGAAGTCCGCGCCGGTCTTATCCATCTTGTTGACGAACACGATGCGCGGCACGTTGTACTTGTCGGCCTGGCGCCAGACCGTCTCGGTCTGGGGCTCGACGCCCTGGTTGCCGTCGAGCACGCACACCGCGCCGTCCAGCACGCGCAGCGAACGCTCCACCTCGATGGTGAAGTCGACGTGCCCGGGCGTGTCGATGATGTTCAGGCGCTTGCCGTTCCAGAACGTCGTCGTGGCCGCCGATGTGATGGTGATGCCGCGCTCCTGCTCCTGCTCCATCCAGTCCATCGTCGCGGCGCCTTCGTGCACCTCGCCGATCTTATGGGACTTGCCGGAGTAGTAGAGAATACGCTCGGTCGTTGTCGTCTTGCCGGCATCGATGTGGGCCATGATGCCGAAGTTACGATAGTCGACGATGGCGTGACTGCGAGGCATGGAACGAGTCCTGAATTCTACCGGAAGGCCGCTGTTACCAGCGATAGTGCGAGAAGGCGCGGTTCGCTTCCGCCATGCGGTGCGTGTCTTCGCGCTTCTTGACGGCGTTGCCCCGGTTGTTGGAGGCGTCGATCAGCTCCGAGGAGAGCCGGTCGATCATCGTCTTGTCGTTGCGGCTGCGCGCCGCCTGGATCAGCCAGCGGATCGCCAGCGCCTGACGGCGCTCCATGCGAACCTCGACCGGAACCTGGTAGGTCGCGCCGCCGACGCGGCGGGAGCGGACCTCGATCGCCGGGGCGACGTTGTCCAGCGCCTGGCGGAACACCTGCAGCGGGTCCGTCTTCAGCTTCTGCTCGACGATGTCGAGCGCGCCGTAGACGATCTGCTCGGCGACGGACTTCTTGCCGTCGTACATGATCGAGTTCATGAACTTGGTCACGACGAGATCGCCGAACTTGGGGTCCGGGATGATCTCACGCTTGTCGGCGCTGTGGCGACGGGACATGGGTCGGTCTCCGGATTACTTCGGCCGCTTGGCGCCGTACTTCGAACGGCGCTGCTTGCGGTTCTTGACGCCCTGGGTGTCCAGCACGCCGCGGATGATGTGGTAGCGCACGCCCGGCAGGTCCTTCACGCGGCCGCCGCGGATGGCGACGACGGAGTGTTCCTGGAGGTTGTGGCCTTCACCCGGGATGTATCCGATCACCTCGAAGCCATTGGTGAGCCGGACCTTGGCGACCTTGCGGAGCGCCGAGTTGGGCTTCTTGGGCGTCGTCGTATAGACGCGCGTGCACACACCACGCTTCTGCGGGGAGGCCTGCAGCGCGGGAACCGTGTTCCGCGCCTTCACAGGGCTCCGCGGCTTGCGGATGAGCTGGCTGATAGTCGGCATCGTTCGCTCGTTCCAGTCCAGGCTACGCCTTGAGCTTTCGCTCGGTTGAATTCTCTTCGTCCTGTCCGGAGGGCCGCCGAGGCGAACATCCGCGCAAAACGAATTCGCGCCTTCGGCGAAACGCCGGGGGCGCGAGCTTTATCAGAGGACCACGGCGAGGCCGCGATCATGAACCAACAGTTCGACTTCTCAGTCGGTGATGGTCGGGCAGGGTGTCGGCGTCTTGGCTTCGGCGCGAGGCGCGCTCGAAATCGACGACCGACTGACTGCCGGAAAGTTCGCGGGTTTTACTCGCGGAGTCGGGGCACGTCAACCCCGATCCTCTTTGTTCCCTGCCGGGGCCATCCTTTTTTGCAGCGCAGCGCAAGGGGAGACGCGCGCCCCCGTGCGGACTTGCCGAAAATTGCGCTGCGCGGCGGATCGGCGCACCAATGCAACCCGGCCCGGAAAGCCCGCCCGCGACACCGGCATCAGCGGGGCGCGAAAAGCAGAAGCCGACGCGTTGGGGTCCCCGGCCTCGGCGGTGATTCCCTCAGCCCTCCGGCTCGTGGCGGCAGACGCAGATCTTGTTGCCGTCCGGGTCGCGGAAATAGGCGCCGTAATAATGGGCGTGGTACTCCGGCCGTAGTCCCGGGCCGCCCTCGTCGACACCGCCCAACGCCAGCGCCAGGGCGTGGACGCGGTCGACGGCGGTATGACTGGGCGCCAGCAGCGCCACCATCTGGCCGTTGCCGGGCCGCGCCCGCCCGCCGTCATAAGGCCGTCCGACGATGAACAGCGGGCGCGGCGCATCGTGCGGCACCCAGCCGGCCCACCCCCTGCCCTCCTCGACGAACTTGCGCACGAGGCCGAGCTCGGCGAGCAGCGCGTCGTAGAACGCCAGCGCGCGCGGAAAGTCCGAGACCCCGACATGGACGTGAGAAATCATCCCGCCCTCCCCTGGTCGCCGGGCCCGAGGGCCACGGCACGAAAAAGGCCGCCCCGAGGGGCGGCCCATTCGTCGTCACACGGGCCGGGGCCGATCACTCGGCCGCGGCCGGTCCCTCGATGGCCGGCGCGTTGGCCGGCATCTGCGTCTCGGCCGTCTTCTGCGCGACGATCATCTCGTCGCGGCGGACGGCGATCTCGCGCAGGCGGTCGACCATGGCGCCGGTGCCCGCCGGGATGAGCCGGCCGACGATGACGTTCTCCTTGAGGCCGCCGAGGTTGTCGGACTTGCCGTTGACCGCCGCCTCGGTGAGGACGCGGGTGGTCTCCTGGAACGAGGCCGCCGAGATGAACGACCGCGTCTGCAGGCTCGCCTTGGTGATGCCGAGCAGAACCGGGTGGCCCGTCGCCGGGCGCTTGCCCTCGGCGACCAGCCGCTCGTTGTGCTCGTCCATCTCGACCTTGTCGACCTGCTCGTTGGCCAGGAAGTCGGACTCGCCGGGATCGTCGATCTCGACCTTCTGCAGCATCTGGCGAACGATCACCTCGATGTGCTTGTCGTTGATGTTGACGCCCTGCAGCCGGTAGACCTCCTGGATCTCGTTGACCAGGTAGGCGGCGAGTTCCTCGACGCCCTTGATCGCCAGGATGTCGTGCGGCGCGGGGTTGCCGTCGACGATGTAGTCACCCTTCTCCACGACGTCGCCGTCCTGGAGATAGATGTGCTTGCCCTTCGGCACCAGGTACTCGACCGCCTCCGTCCCGTCTGCCGGGGTGAGCGCGATGCGGCGCTTGTTCTTGTAGTCGCGGCCGAAGGAGATGACGCCCGCCTTCTCGGCGATGATGGCGGCCTCCTTGGGACGACGAGCCTCGAACAGCTCCGCGACGCGCGGCAAGCCGCCGGTGATGTCGCGGGTCTTGGCGCTCTCCATCGAGATACGGCCCACCACGTCGCCCGCGCGCACCTTGGTGCCCGGGTCGACCGCGATGATCGCATCCACCGGCAGCAGGTAGCGAGCGTCGCCGCCGCGCGGCAGCTTGGCCACCTTCCCCTTGCTGTCCTGGATGACGATCGCCGGGCGCAGGTCCGCCGAGCGGGCGCTGGTGCGCCAGTCGGTGACGACGCGCTTGGTGATGCCGGTGGATTCGTCGGCCGTCTCGACGACGGACGCGCCTTCCACCAGGTCCTCGTAGCCGACGACGCCGTCGATCTCGGTCACCATCGGGCGGGTGTAGGGGTCCCACTCGGCGATGCGCTGGCCGCGCTTCACCGTGTCGCCCTCGTCCACCTTCAGGCGGGCGCCGTACTGGATGCGGTGCACGGCGCGCTCCGTCCCGTCCGGCCCGACGATCACCACCGCGATGTTGCGCGACAGGGCGATCAGCTCGCCGTCCGAGTTGCGCGCCACGTTGCGGTTGCGCATCACCACCTTGCCATCGAAGTTGGACTCGATGAACGACTGGTCGGCGATCTGCGCCGCGCCGCCGATGTGGAAGGTGCGCATGGTGAGCTGGGTGCCCGGCTCGCCGATCGACTGCGCCGCGATGACGCCCACGGCCTCGCCCATGTTGACGGGCGTGCCGCGCGCCAGGTCGCGACCGTAGCAGGTGCCGCACACGCCGTTGGCGGTCGCGCAGGTGAGGACCGAACGGATCTTCACCTCCTGGATGCCGGCGGCGGTGATCCCCTCGATGTGCGTCTCCTCGATCATCGAGCCCTTGGGGACGATGACGTTGCCAGCCTGGTCCGTCAGGTCCTCGGCCGCGGTGCGGCCCAGGATGCGGCTGGCCAGCGACGCCACGACCTGGCCGGCGTCGATGATCGCCCGCATGCGGATGCCGTTCTCGGAACCGCAATCGCGCTCGGTGATGATCGAATCCTGCGCCACGTCGACGAGCCGGCGGGTCAGGTAGCCCGAGTTCGCGGTCTTCAGCGCCGTGTCCGCGAGGCCCTTGCGGGCGCCGTGGGTGGAGTTGAAGTACTCGAGAACGTCGAGGCCTTCCTTGAAGTTCGAGATGATCGGCGTCTCGATGATCTCGCCCGACGGCTTGGCCATCAGGCCGCGCATGGCGGCGAGCTGCTTCATCTGCGCCGGCGAACCGCGGGCGCCCGAGTGCGACATCATGTAGATGGAGTTGATCGGCTTGGTGCGGCCGGAGTCGTCCTTCTGCACGGCGGAGATGCGGGCCATCATCTCCTGGGCGAGCCTGTCGGAGCACTTGGCCCAGGCGTCGACCACCTTGTTGTACTTCTCGCCCTGGGTGATCAGGCCGTCGTTGAACTGCTGCTCGTAGTCCTTGGTGAGCGCGCGCGTCTCCTCGACGATCGGCCACTTGTTCTCGGGGATCAGCATGTCGTCCTTGCCGAACGAGATGCCCGCCTTGAACGCGTTGGTGAAGCCGAGCGACATGATCCGGTCGCAGAAGATCACCGTCTCCTTCTGACCGCAGTTGCGATAGACGCTGTCGATCATGTTGGAGATTTCCTTCTTCGTCATGAGCTTGTTCACGACGTCGAAGGAGACCTTGCCGCTCCTGGGCAGGAGCTGGCCGAGCACGGCGCGGCCGGGCGTGGTGTCATAGATGCGGCTGTAGGGCTCGCCGGCCTCGTCCACCGACTCGAAGCGATACTTGATCTTCGTGTGGTAGGTGATGGCCTTGGCCGCCAGCGCGTGCTCGATCTCGCCCATGTCGGCGAACATCATGCCCTCGCCCGGCTCCCCGTCGGCGATCAGCGACAGGTAGTACAGGCCGAGCACGATGTCCTGCGACGGCACGATGATCGGCTGGCCGTTCGCCGGGTGCAGGATGTTGTTGGTCGACATCATCAGCACGCGCGCTTCCAGCTGCGCCTCGAGCGACAGCGGGACGTGCACGGCCATCTGGTCGCCGTCGAAGTCGGCGTTGAAGGCGGCGCAGACGAGCGGGTGCAGCTGGATCGCCTTGCCCTCGATCAGCACCGGCTCGAACGCCTGGATGCCCAGGCGGTGCAGCGTCGGGGCGCGGTTCAGCATCACCGGATGCTCGCGGATAACCTCGTCCAGGATGTCCCAGACCTCCGGCTTCTCCTTCTCGACGAGCTTCTTGGCCTGCTTCACCGTGGCGGAGAGGCCGCGCGCGTCCAGCTTCGAGTAGATGAACGGCTTGAACAGCTCGAGCGCCATCTTCTTCGGCAGGCCGCACTGGTGCAGCTTCAGCTCGGGACCGACGACGATCACCGAACGGCCGGAGTAGTCGACGCGCTTGCCGAGAAGGTTCTGGCGGAAGCGGCCCTGCTTGCCCTTCAGCATGTCGGCGAGCGACTTCAGCGGGCGCTTGTTGGCGCCCGTGATGACGCGGCCGCGGCGACCGTTGTCGAACAGCGCGTCGACGGCCTCCTGCAGCATGCGCTTCTCGTTGCGGATGATGATGTCCGGCGCGCGCAGCTCGATCAGCCGCTTCAGGCGGTTGTTGCGGTTGATGACGCGGCGGTACAGGTCGTTGAGGTCCGACGTCGCGAAGCGGCCGCCGTCCAGCGGCACCAGCGGACGCAGGTCCGGCGGGATCACCGGCACGACGGTGAGGATCATCCACTCGGGCTTGTTGCCCGACTGCATGAACGCCTCGATGATCTTGAGCCGCTTGGCGAGCTTCTTGGGCTTCAGCTCGGTCTTGGAGGCGGCGATCTCGACGCGCAGGTCGGCCGCCGTCTTCTCGAGGTCGAGCGAGCGCAGGATCTCGCGGATCGCCTCGGCGCCGATCAGGGCCGTGAAGCTGTCCTCGCCGTACTCGTCCTGGGCGCGCAGGTACTCGTCCTCCGACAGGAGCTGGTGCTCCTTGAGGGGGGTGAGGCCCGGCTCGATGACGACGTAGTTCTCGAAGTACAGGATGCGCTCGAGGTCCTTGAGAGGCATGTCGAGCAGCAGGCCGATGCGCGAGGGCAGCGACTTCAGGAACCAGATGTGCGCCACCGGGGCGGCGAGCTCGATGTGGCCCATGCGCTCGCGGCGCACGCGCGACAGCGTGACCTCGACGCCGCACTTCTCGCAGATGACGCCCTTGTACTTCATGCGCTTGTACTTGCCGCACAAGCACTCGTAGTCCTTGATCGGCCCGAAGATGCGGGCGCAGAACAGGCCGTCACGCTCCGGCTTGAACGTGCGGTAGTTGATCGTCTCCGGCTTCTTGATCTCGCCGAACGACCACGACAGGATCTTCTCGGGGCTGGCGATCGAGATCTTGATCTGGTCGAAGGTCTGGGGCTGAGCCACGGGGTTGAAGAGATTCATCACCTCTTGATTCATGGCCTTCTCCTGGCTCCTGGGAGGTCGCCGCGGCGGCGGTCCGGACCTCACGCGAAATTCTGGTCATGACGCCGGACGGTCGTCCGCCCGGCGAAGCGAGGAGACGGGCGCCCGAAGCGCCCGTCCCCGCGTCGTTGCGTTACTCGGCCGCTTCGGACGGAGGCAGCTCGGCGACGGGCTTCTTCGTCGAGGTCAGCTCGACGTTGAGGCCCAGCGAGCGCATCTCCTTGACGAGCACGTTGAAGCTCTCCGGGATGCCGGCTTCGAAGTTATCGTCGCCGCGGACGATCGCCTCGTAGACCTTGGTGCGGCCGGCGACGTCGTCCGACTTCACCGTCAGCATCTCCTGCAGCGTGTAGGCGGCGCCGTAGGCTTCGAGGGCCCACACCTCCATCTCGCCGAAGCGCTGGCCGCCGAACTGCGCCTTGCCGCCCAGCGGCTGCTGGGTGACGAGCGAGTACGGGCCGATCGAGCGCGCGTGGATCTTGTCGTCCACCAGGTGGTGCAGCTTCAGCATGTAGATGTAGCCGACAGTCACCTTGCGGTCGAACGACTCGCCGGTGCGGCCGTCGAACAGGGTCACCTGCCCGGACTGGTGCAACCCGGCCTTCTCCAGCATCTCCTCGATGTCGGCTTCCTTGGCGCCGTCGAACACCGGGGTGGCGATCGGCACGCCGCGGCGCAGGTTCTCGCCGAGGGTGACGAGGCCGTCCGCGTCGAGCGACTTCACCGTGTCGTGGTCGCCGTAGACCATGTCGAGCGTCTGCTCGAGCTGCTCGATCTTGTGCGTCCGCCGGTAGGCGTCGACCGCCTCGCCGATCTTGCGGCCCAGGCCCGCGCAGGCCCAGCCCAGATGCGTCTCGAGGATCTGGCCGACGTTCATGCGGCTCGGCACGCCGAGCGGGTTGAGCACGATGTCGACATGGGTGCCGTCCTCCAGGAACGGCATGTCCTCGATCGGCACGATGCGCGACACCACGCCCTTGTTGCCGTGGCGTCCGGCCATCTTGTCGCCGGGCTGGATCTTGCGCTTCACCGCGACGAAGACCTTGACCATCTTCATCACGCCGGGCGGCAGCTCGTCACCGCGCTGCAGCTTCTCGACCTTGTCGAGGAAGCGCTGCTCCAGGCCCTTCTTGGCCTCGTCGTACTGCTTGCGCATGGCCTCGATGTCGGCCATGGCGGCGTCGTCGCCGATGGCGAACGTCCACCACTGCGAGCGCGGCGAGCCGTCGAGCACCTCGCGGGTGATCTCGCTCTCCTTCTTGAAGCCCTTGGGCCCGGAGAGTCCGACCTTGCCGAGCAGCGCGTCGCCGAGGCGGGCGTAGACGTTACGGTCCAGGATCGCCAGCTCGTCGTCACGGTCCTTGGCGAGCCGCTCGATCTCCTCGCGCTCGATCGCCTGGGCGCGCTCGTCCTTGTCGACGCCGTGGCGGTTGAACACGCGGACCTCGACGACCGTGCCCTGCACGCCCGGGGGCACGCGCAGCGAGGTGTCGCGCACGTCCGACGCCTTCTCGCCGAAGATGGCGCGCAGGAGCTTCTCCTCCGGCGTCATCGGGCTCTCGCCCTTCGGCGTGATCTTGCCGACCAGGATGTCGCCCGCGTTCACCTCGGCGCCGATATAGACGATGCCCGCCTCGTCGAGGTTCTTCAGGGCTTCCTCGGAGACGTTCGGGATGTCGCGGGTGATTTCCTCGGGGCCCAGCTTGGTGTCGCGGGCCATCACCTCGAACTCCTCGATGTGGATCGAGGTGAACACGTCCTCCTTGGCGATCCGCTCGGAGAGCAGGATCGAGTCCTCGAAGTTGTAGCCGTTCCACGGCATGAACGCGACGAGCACGTTGCGGCCGAGCGCCAGCTCGCCGAGCTCCGTCGACGGGCCGTCGGCGATGATGTCGCCCTTGCGCACGACGTCGCCCACCTGCACCAGCGGCTTCTGGTTGATGCAGGTGTTCTGGTTCGAGCGCTGGAACTTCATCAGCCGGTAGATGTCGACGCCCGACTTCGACGGGTCGAGGTCGTCCGTCGCGCGGACGACGATGCGGGTCGCGTCAACCTGGTCGATGATGCCGGCCCGGCGCGCCGCGATGGCGGCGCCGGAGTCGCGGGCCACGATGGCCTCCATGCCGGTGCCCACGAAGGGGGCGTCGGCGCGCACCAGCGGAACCGCCTGGCGCTGCATGTTGGAGCCCATCAGCGCGCGGTTGGCGTCGTCGTTCTCGAGGAACGGGATCAGCGCCGCGGCGACCGAGACGAGCTGCTTGGGCGACACGTCCATGTAGTCGACGCGGTCGACCGGCACGGTGATCACGTCGCCGGCATGGCGCACGACGATCAGGTCGTCCACCAGGCGGCCGTCCTTGCCGACCTTGACGTTGGCCTGCGCGACGTAGTGCTTCCCCTCCTCCATGGCGGAGAGGTAGACCACCTCGGCGGTGATGCGGCCGTCCTTCACCTTGCGGTACGGGCTCTCGATGAAGCCGTACTTGTTGACGCGCGCGAAGGTCGCCAGCGAGTTGATCAGGCCGATGTTCGGGCCTTCCGGCGTCTCGATCGGGCAGATGCGGCCGTAGTGCGTCGGGTGCACGTCGCGCACCTCGAAGCCGGCGCGCTCGCGCGTCAGGCCGCCCGGGCCAAGCGCCGAGAGGCGGCGCTTGTGAGTGATCTCGGACAGCGGGTTGGTCTGGTCCATGAACTGCGAGAGCTGCGACGAGCCGAAGAACTCGCGCACCGCCGCCGCCGCCGGCTTGGCGTTGATCAGGTCCTGCGGCATCACGGTGTCGATGTCCACCGAGGACATGCGCTCCTTGATGGCGCGTTCCATGCGCAGCAGGCCGACGCGGTACTGGTTCTCCATCAGCTCGCCGACCGAGCGCACGCGCCGGTTGCCGAGATGGTCGATGTCGTCGATCTCGCCCTTGCCGTCGCGCAGCTCGACGAGCGCGCGGACCACCGCGACGATGTCGTCCTTGCGCAGCACGCGCACCGTGTCGGCGGCGTCGAGGTCGAGGCGCATGTTCATCTTGACGCGGCCGACGGCCGAGAGGTCGTAGCGCTCGGAGTCGAAGAAGAGCGACTGGAACATCGCCTCGGCGGTGTCGATGGTCGGCGGCTCGCCGGGACGCATCACGCGGTAGATGTCGAACAGCGCCTCCTCGCGCGAGGAGTTCTTGTCGATCACCAGCGTGTTGCGGATGTAGGGGCCGACATTGACGTGGTCGATGTCGAGCACGGGGATCTCGTCGAAGCCCGCCTCGAGCAGCGCCTTCAACGACTTCTCGTTGATCTCCTCGCCGGCCTCGCAGAAGATTTCGCCCGTCTCGACGTTGACCAGGTCCTCGGCGATGTACTGGCCGTACAGGTCCTCGTCGGCGGCGCGCAGGGCCTTGACGCCCTTCTCGGCGAGCAGGCGCGCGGTGCGCGGCGTCAGCTTCTTGCCGGCCTCCAGCACCAGTTCGCCCGAGTCGGCGTCGACCAGGTCGGTGACGGCCTTCATGCCCTTCATGCGCTCGGCCGAGAACGGCAGGCGCCAGCCGGCCTTGTCGCGCTTGTAGACGACCTGGTTGTAGAACGTGCGCAGGATCTCCTCGCCGTCCATGCCGAGCGCGAACAGCAGCGACGTCGCCGGAATCTTCCGGCGGCGGTCGATACGGGCGTAGACGATGTCCTTGGCGTCGAACTCGATGTCGAGCCAGGAGCCGCGGTACGGAATGATGCGGGCGGCGAACAGCAGCTTGCCGGAGGAGTGCGTCTTGCCCTTGTCGTGGTCGAAGAACACGCCCGGCGAGCGGTGCATCTGCGAGACGATGACGCGCTCGGTGCCGTTGACGATGAAGGTGCCGTTCGACGTCATGAGCGGCATGTCGCCCATGTAGACGTCCTGCTCCTTGATGTCCTTGACGGACTTCGCGCCCGTGTCGGCGTCGACATCGAACACGATCAGGCGCAGCGTCACCTTGAGCGGCGCGGCGAAGGTCATGCCGCGCTGGCGGCACTCGTCGACGTCGTACTTCGGCGGCTCGAACGTGAACTTCACGAACTCGAGCAGGGACGCCCCGGAGAAGTCGGAAATCGGGAAGACGGACTTGAAGACGGACTGCAGACCCTCGTCCGGACGGCCGCCCTTCGGCTCGTCGACCTGGAGGAACTGGTCGTAAGACGCCTTCTGGACCTCGATCAGGTTCGGCATCTCCGCGATCTCGCGGATATGACCGAAGAACTTGCGCACACGCTTCCGGCCGGTGAACGTCTGAGCCATCTCGTTCCTCACTCCTGCGGACCGCCTCACCCGGATGCCGCCGGCCCTTCGCTGCGGGCGCCTGCGGTTGGTGACGGGCCCGCGCAATTGCTGCCTGGCGGCGTCATCGGATCCGTCGCGATACCCGGCACCGGGTTCCGTGACGGCAAGAAGGCCCCGGAGCGATGCGCTCCGGGACCGCGACGCGGCTTACGCCGCGCGTTTCGATCCGCGCCGCAAGCGGCGCGAAACCGTTACTTGAGCTCGACCTTGGCGCCAGCCTTCTCGAGCTGTTCCTTGATCTTGCCGGCCTCTTCCTTCGACACGCCTTCCTTGACGGGCTTGGGCGCGCCTTCGACGAGGTCCTTGGCTTCCTTGAGGCCGAGGCCGGTGATCGCGCGGACCTCCTTGATGACCTCGATCTTCTTGTCGCCGGCCGAAGCGAGCACGACCGTGAACTCGGTCTGCTCCTCGGCGGCGGGGGCGGCGGCGCCACCGGCGGCCGGGGCGGCCACGGCCACCGCGGCGGCGGCGGAGACGCCCCACTTCTCTTCCAGCATCTTGGCCAGCTCAGCGGCCTCGAGCACGGTCAGCGACGACAGCTCGTCGACGAGCTTGGAAAGGTCAGCCATTGTAGTTCTCTCTATGTAGGGTGGGTTCGAACGTTTTGCGATGACGGAACAGCGTTACGCCGCGTCTCTCTTGGCATAGGCTCCGAACACGCGGGCGAGCTTGGCCGCCGGCGCGGTGGAGAGCTGGGCCAGCTTGGTCGCCGGGGCCTGGATGAGGCCGACGAGCTTGGCGCGCAGTTCATCCAGGGACGGCATCGTGGCCAGGGCCTTGACGCCATCCGCGTTCAGAGCGGTCGTACCCATCGCTCCGCCCAGAATGACGAGCTTGTCATTCGTCTTGGCGAAATCGACGGCGACCTTGGGCGCCGCAACGGGGTCGCTGGAATAGGCCAGCAACGTGGGACCCTTCAGAAGGGGCCCGATCGAGGCGACGTCCGTGCCTTCGAGAGCAATCTTGGCGATGCGGTTCTTCGCGACCTTCACAGTGGCGCCGGCCTGCCGCATCTGCGAACGCAGACGCTGCATGTCGGCGACCGTGAGGCCGGCGTAGTGGGCGACGACGACGACGCTGGTGTCGCTAAACACCGTATTGAGCGTGCCGACGAGCTCACGCTTTGCCGCTTTATCCACGGGGCTCTCTCCGGTTGGCGGGGACAGAAGTCCCGCCGGTTGCACTCTATCCCTGCGGACCGGGCCTCGCGGCTCGCCCCGTCGGGATGCTTCCGACGTACCTGTCCCCGGATCCCGCGCGCGAGGCGCACGACCCGGCGTGATGGTTCGAACCGACGCATACGGGGAAGCCTCGCGGCTTCCCGAAAACAACGGTCTTCCCCGTCTGTGCAGGCCCCTGCGGAATTAAGCCCGCCCGAAGGCGGCGCGCCTGCAGTCTCGGACAGGACATGGCCGGACGAGGCTGAAAGGTGACCCTCCAGCCTGCCGGCCGATCCCGGTCAGTCGCCTGACCGGAAACCCATGTCGCAACCAGCCCCCCGACGGGACCGACCGCGAACGATGTCTGGAACTCATGAGAGGTCCATAAACGCTTCCGGGAGGATTGCCAAGCCCGAACGGCAAAATAATGGCGGATATCCCCGTCCTGGTGCTTGACCGGAAGGATATGCCATGCGCCCGTTGTCGAACGTGACCTCGACACTGTGCCCGATCAAGGATCGCCCTGCCTGAAGACAAGGACCGTCCTCGTGGTCCGCTGAGGATTGGCTTATTCGCCCCGGTTTTCAAGCCTTTTCTCGCCGAGCCCGATTCGCCCTGCCGCCGGAACGCCCGCATGGTCCGCCTCGCCCGCCTGTTCTGGACCGCCGCGCTCATCGTCGTGGCGCTCGGATTCGCCCTGTGGGGCGGCCTCGCCCTGTATTTCCAGGCGCCGTTCGGCGAGTCGGCGCGGATCCCGGCCGCCCTGGGCTGGGCCGCCCTGATGCTGCTGATTGCGTTCGAGCTGCCGCGCCGCCACGGGCGGCGCGCCGCCGTCGCGCGCCGGGGCGGCCACCTACTCCTACTGGCGGGGGGGGGCACGCGGCGGCCCCCCGCCGCCCGCGACAGGGGCGACGCCGGGGGGCGCGCCCGCACCCCCGAGATCGCCGGCGACACGCTCACCGTCCGCAACGTGCGCAATTTCGACTGGCGGTCCGACACCGACTACACGCCGGCTTGGGAGGACCGCGTCTACGACCTGCGCCGCCTCGAAGGCATCGACCTGTGGAGCAGCACCTGGGCGGGCGAGGACATCGCCCACATCCTCCTCAGCTTCGACTTCGGGCCGGACACGCCCCCGCTCGCCTGGTCGATCGAGCTGCGCAAGGAGAAGGGCGAGGTCTATTCCGCCCTCGCCGGCTTCTTCCGGCAAGCCGAGCTGGTCGCCATCGCCGCCGACGAGCGCGACGTCATCCGTGTGCGCGCCACCGTGCGCGACGAGACGGTGCGCCTCTACCGCATGCGGGCCAACCCTCAGCGCGCCCGGGCCGTGCTGCAGGTCTATGTGGACGGCGCCAACCGGCTCGCCGAGCGGCCGAGCTGGTACAACACGTTGACGACCAACTGCACGACCACGGTGTTCCAGATCGCCAAGGCCGTGGAGCCCGGCTTCCCGCTCGACTGGCGCGTGCTGGTCTCGGGCCATTTCGCCGAGTACGCCTACGACCGCGGCTCGCTCGACACCACCCTGCCCTTCGCCGAGCTGAAGCGCGGCGCGCGGATCAACGAGCGCGCGCTCGCCGCCGACCGCGAGCCGCAGCCCGAGTTCTCCCGCCGGCTGCGCGAGGGCGTGCCCAACCCGCGCGCCGCCGCCCTCCCCGCCGCGGCCCCGGCCGCGCCGTGAGGCCGTTCAGGCGCGCTCGATCGTCTTGATGCGGCCGCGCGGGCGGCCCGAGCGCGCCGCGATGTCGCGGTCCTGCGCCTCGATGGCGGCGCGGGCCGGCTCATCGCCATCGAGGCCGCCGAGATCGGCGCGCGGCACGCGCCGGTTAGAGCTGCGCGAGCCGTCCTCGTAGAGCACGTTGAACAGCACGAACTCGCTGTCGCCCCGGTCCTTCTTCTTGGCCATGTCGGTCGTCCTTCCGTCCGGGGCGAAACGCGCGCGGTCGCAGGGCCGACGCATTCGCCGAAAATAAAAAGGCCCCGCCGAAGCGGGGCCTCACGAGGTTCGCGGCGCGGTCCGCTTACGCGGCCGGCGCGCCGCCGATCACCGAGGTGGGGTCCACCTTGACGCCCGGGCCCATCGTGGACGAGACCGCGATGCGCTGGATGTAGGTGCCCTTGGCGCCCGTCGGCCTGGCGCGGGCCACCGCGTCGGCGAAGGCGCGGATGTTCTCGGCCAGCTTGTCGGCGTCGAACGAGGCCTTGCCGATGCCGGCGTGCACGATGCCCGCCTTCTCGACGCGGAACTCGACCGCGCCGCCCTTGGCGGCCTTCACCGCGCCGGCGACGTCCGGGGTCACCGTGCCGACCTTCGGGTTCGGCATCAGGCCGCGCGGGCCGAGCACCTTACCGAGACGGCCGACGAGCGGCATCATGTCCGGGGTGGCGATGCAACGGTCGAAGTCGATCTGGCCGCCGTTGATGCGCTCCAGCAGGTCCTCGGCGCCCACGATGTCGGCGCCGGCGGCCTTGGCCTCGTCGGCCTTGCCGCCGCGCGCGAACACGGCGACGCGGACCGTGCGGCCGGAGCCGTTCGGCAGGTTGCAGACGCCGCGGACCATCTGGTCGGCGTGGCGCGGGTCGACGCCCAGGTTCATGGCGAGCTCGATCGTCTCGTCGAACTTGGCCGTGGCGCGCTCCTTGATGAGCTTCAGGGCGTCGGCGAGCGGGTAGAGCTTGGTGCGGTCAATGCCCTCGCGGGAGGCGCGGACGCGCTTGGCAGGCTTGGTCATCGCTTACTCCACCACCTCGAGGCCCATGGAACGGGCGGAACCTTCGATCATCGCCATCGCCGACTCGACCGTGGCGCAGTTCAGGTCGGGCATCTTGGCGGAGGCGATCTCGCGGATCTGCGCCTTGGTGACCTTGCCGATGAAGCCGCGGCCCGGAGTCTTGTGGCCGGAGGCGGGCTTCTTGCCGAGCTTCAGGTTCGCCGCCTTCTTCAGGTAGAAGGTGACCGGCGGCATCTTCATCTCGAAGGTGAAGGAGCGGTCCTGATACGCGGTGATGATCACCGGGATCGGGGTGCCCTTCTCCATCTGCGCGGTGCGCGCGTTGAAGGCCTTGCAGAATTCCATGATGTTCAAGCCGCGCTGACCGAGCGCGGGACCGATCGGGGGCGACGGGTTGGCCGCCCCGGCCGGCACCTGAAGCTTCACGTAGCCCGTGATCTTCTTTGCCATGTTGGCTGCTCCAAAGGACTCCCGCCCCGGCGGAAACGATCCGGCGGCGGGTGGTTGCAGTTCGTGGTCCGGCGCGGACTCCCGGCGGCAAAACCGGGCGCGCCTCCCACGGCGAAGCGGTGGCTATAAACGCTGCGGCGCGAGAAGAAAAGGGGGAAAGCCGACAAACGACGCCGCGACCTTGACGTGGCGGAGAGATCGAAGGCTAATCGGAGAGGCCGGCGAATGCCCGCCATTTTTACCGATAAACCGTTGCCATAAAACAAATTTTCAAGGGGAACTCCATGTTGAAATCGGTTTCCGGCGTCCTGCGGGGCGTCGCCTGCGCGCTCGCGCTGGCCGCTATGGCCGGCCCGGCCTTCGCCAAGACTTACGTGTTCAAGCGGACGGGACGCGATACCCCGATCGTCATGCCCGACAACTGGGCCGTCCAGACCATTCCCCGTGGCATCCAGATCCGCAGCAACGACGAAGAAGTCTACATGTGGATCGAGGCCGTCACGGAGGGCTCGCTCGAAGAAGCCATGGACGAGTACATGGAGTACTTCAAGAAGGAGGGCGTCACGTTCACGGGCGCTCCGACGCAGAGCAAGTCCAGCATCGCCGGCACCCCGGTGCTCTTCATCGACTTCCCGGCCGCCTACAAGGGCAAGCCGAACCTCGTTCGCATGCTCGTCTCGGACGCCAAGGCGGGCGAGGCCAAGGGCATGCTGGTCGGCTACTGGGCCTCGCCGGAAGGCGACAAGAAATACGAACAGCCGGTCGGGCGCATCGTCGAGGAGCTGATGCGGCCCTGACGCCAAACGAAACGGGCGGCCGAGAGGCCGCCCGTATCCGAAGTTCAGGGAGCGAGGCGGCCGGTCCGCCTCAGACCTTCTCGACCTGTCCGTATTCCAGCTCGACCGGCGTGGCGCGGCCGAAGATGGACACCGCCACCTTGAGGCGGGCGCGGGCCTCGTCGACCTCCTCGACCGTGCCGTTGAACGACGCGAACGGGCCGTCGGAGACGCGGACCTGCTCGCCGACCTCGAAGGCGACGGTGGGCTTCGGACGCTCGACGCCGTCGGCGACCTGCCCCTTGATCCGCTCGGCCTCGCGGTCCGGGATCGGCATGGGCTTCTTGTCGGTGCCGAGGAAGCCGGTGACCTTGGGGGTGTTCTTGATGAGGTGATAGACCTCGTCCGTCAGGTCGCACTTCACCAGCACGTAGCCGGGGAAGAACTTCCGCTCAGTGTCGATCTTGCGGCCGCGGCGGACCTCCACGACCTTCTCGGTCGGGACCATCACCTCTTCGAACTTCTCGGCGAGGCCGCGCTGCGCGGCCTGGTCCTTGATGGACTGGGCGACCTTGTTCTCGAAGTTCGAGTACGCGTGAACGATGTACCAGCGCATGCTCATGGCGCGCGTGTCTCCTTACCGCCCGACGCCGAGCACGAGCCCGACGATCCAGCGGATGATCATGTCCGAAGCCAGGAAAAAGATGCTCGCCACGACGACCATCACGAACACCATGCCGGTGGTCACGAGCGTCTCCTTGCGGGTCGGCCAGGTCACCTTGGCGGCCTCGGAGCGCACCTGCTGGATGAATTCGAACGGACTGGTCTTGGCCATGACGAAATTCCTCGGTGGCGGCCATGCGCCGCCCTCTCCCGGCCAAGCGCCCGGTGGCCGGGAGGCCTTGCGGGGACGAAGCGTGTCAGGGAGGGTTCACGCAATAGGCGCAAACGCGGGGACGGTCAAGCTGGGATGACGCCGCCGATCCCCGTCCCTGAAAAGCTAACGGCCCCGGAGCCGCGAGGGCGTCCGGGGCCGCGAAGATGGCAGGGGCTGAGGGACTCGAACTCTCGACCTGCGGTTTTGGAGACCGCCGCTCTAACCAGCTGAGCTAAGCCCCTATGCGAACCGCCCGGAGGCGGCCCACGGCCGTTTCCATGCCGCATCGGCGCGGTCAAATCAAGACCCGGCCGCCGAAAAAAGCGGGCTCAGGCGCGCTCCACCACCACCGCCGTGCCGTAGGCCAGCACCTCGGTGATTCCGGGCGCGAGGTCGTTGGCGTCGTAGCGCACGCCGAGCACGGCGTTGCCGCCCATCTCCTTCGCATGCGCGATCATCAGGTCGTAGGCGTCCTGCCGCGCCCGCTCGGCCAGCGTCGTGTAGAGGCTGATATTGCCGCCGAACAGCGACTGGATGGACGCGCCGATCGTCCCGAACACGTTGCGCGAACGAACGATGACGCCGCGCACCATGCCGATGTGCCGCACCGCCCGGTAGCCCGGAATGTCGAACGTCGTCGTCGCCAGCATCGTCGCCCCCGCCACGAAAAAAGGCGCCGGGTGAGCCCGGCGCCCTCTCATGCTGTCACGTCGCCGCGAGTCGCGGAACGCGCGTTCGCGTTGCTTCCATCACGCGATGATGGAAGCGACCACTCCCGCTCCAACCGTGCGGCCGCCTTCACGGATGGCGAAGCGCAGCTTCTCCTCCATGGCGATCGGCGCGATCAGCTCGACTTCCATCGT
>NZ_JANCLU010000034.1 GCF_024294805.1 Alsobacter ponti | reverse complement strand
CGGATCCTGGCCGAGCTCTCGGACCTGACGCCGCGCCTCGGCGCGCTCGCCGGCCTCGACCCCGCCCCCGCGCCGACCGGCACGGAGGTCGCGACCGAGACCGAGACGGCTCGATCCGAGCTGGTCGTGGCGTCCGAGGACCCATCGCCGACGGCGGCGCTGCCGCGCGATCTGGAGGAGGTCGCGGCGTTGCCGCCGCCACGGCCGGCCGCGACGGCCGACGCGACGCCGGACAAGAAGCCGGGACAGCGAACCGGCGAGCGGCCGAGATCGCGCTTCGCCAGGGCATCGCGTGGCGCGTCCCGCGCGGCCGCGCCGTTCCCGGTCCAACTGGTGAGCTTCCTGTTCTCGCCCTTCCGATCCGCAGGGACGCGGCCCAGTCCCGTCGTTTCCGCGTGCGAAGGCGGCTTCAGGCTGGCGAAGCGGGCCGGCCGCATGGTCCGCGTCGCCTGCCGCGCCGCGCCGCCCGCCGCTGTCGCGTCACGGGCCAGATCGCGGTTCGCCGGCCCGATCTCGTTCGGTGGCGCGTCGTGGCTCTCGGAGGCGGGGCAGGGCGCGCGCACGGCTCTCGACGGCACGTTCTCCGGCGGCGGCGGGACCGGAGGAGGCGGGGGCGGAGGAGGGCCAGGCGGAAAAGGCGGCGGCAACGGCGGCGGCGGCGGCCGCGGCGAGGGTCACGGAGAGGGCCGGGGCGGCGGCAACGGCAATGACGGCGGCGGAGGCGGCGGCCCGAAGGGCTGAAAGTTTCAGCTCCGCTCAGCGCTCTCGGGGCGCGAGTGGGTATGCACCAGCGGCAATCGGCTCGCCGCCAGAATGCAGAGAAGGTTTACCACGCAGAGCAGGGCGAACCCCGCCGGAAAGACGGATGGCGGCAGCACCTCCGCCGTGGCCGCGCCCGACGACCCCGCCTCGACCCCGTGGGCGAGGTGCTGGAGCAGCAGCGCGATCGACATGGTGGACACCGGCCCGCCCAGCCGCTGGACGATGTTGATGGCTGTCGCCGCGTCGGTCAGCGACGCGCGCGGGATCGCGGTATAGGCGCTGACGATCGAGGGCAGGTTGACGAGGCTCAGGCCGAACCCCCGGATCAGCAGGACGCCCGCCACCACACCGAGCGGCATATGCAGGCCGGGCCAGGCGAATGGAAGCGTGGCCGCCAGGCAAATGCTCCCCCCGGTGGTGGATACGCGTCGCGGCCCGAACGTGCGGATCAGGAAGTCGAGGAAGGGACGCCCGGCCAGCAGGCCGAGCCCCATCGGCGCCAGCAGCAGCCCCACCGAGGCGGGCGACACGTCGCGCCCGGCCAGCAGATAGAGCGGGATCAGCATCTGCCCGCCCTGCACTGTGGCGTTGGCGAGAAACTGCGTCCGGGCCGAGGCCGCGAAGGTCCGGTGGCGGAACAGGCGCACGTCGATCAGCGCGCCCGTTCCCCGGCGCAGGCTGCGGACCACGAAGCTCGCCAGCAGAACCACCGCCGCCGCGACCTCGCCGGCCGCGACCCACGGCTTCCCGGACGTCGCGAACCGCTTGAAGCCGTCGAGCAGGAACACCAGCCCGGGCGACACCAGGCCGAACCCCAGCAGATCGAGCGGCCGGGGCCGCAGGGCCCCGTCGGCCGGCAGCAGGATGGCGGCGGCGACGATGGCGGCGACGCCCACGGGCAGGTTCATCAGGAACAGCCAGTGCCACGACGCCACGTGGAGGATGGCGCCGGCCACTGATGGGCCGAAGATCGGCGCGACGAGGACGGGAATGCCGACGAACGACATCATCTTCGCCATGCGCGGGCCGGCGTGGTGGGCGATCATCATCTGCGCCATGGGCGCGAGCAGGCCGCCCGCCATGCCCTGCAGGATCCTGAACCCGACCAGCTGCTCGACCGTCTGCGACAGTCCGCAGCAGGTGGAGGCGGCGGTGAACAGCGCGAAGCAGGAGAGGTAGACCCGCTTGGGGCCGACGCGATCCACCAGCCAGCCGTTCAGCGGGATCATCAGCGCGAGCGCCAGCAGATAGCCCGTGGCCACCCACTGGATGGTGGCGAGCGGAGCGTTCAGCTCCACGCTGAGCGTCGAGAGCGCGACGTTGACGACCGTCGTGTCCAGTTGGGAGAGGAACGGGCCGAACGAAACGACCGCGGTGATCTTCCAGATCTGGCCGCCCGGCAGCGATGGAGTGTCGTCAGGCGGCACGAGCTGGGCCTTCCCTATGTTCCAACGCGGCGCGGCCACGACGCGCGCGAACCGGCTCGCGCTCCAACCTAGCGGAAACCGCGCGGAAACGGACGCACGGCGAACCGGGCAGCGGCCGCCTGCATTGCCGCCACGATCGCAAGCGAGCCTTCGCGGTCTCCAGACCGGTTCGAAGCCCACCGCCCGGGAGCAGGCCATGACGAATTTCAAAGTCGGATATCTGATCGGCAGCCTCGCGAAGGAGTCCATCAACCGCAAGCTGGCCAAGGCGCTGATCCGCCTCGCCCCCGAGCATCTCGAATTCACGGAGGTGCCGATCCGCGACCTGCCGCTCTACAACTACGACTACGACCCCGATTTTCCGCCGCCCGCCAGGGCGTTCAAGAGCGCGCTGGCCGCCGTCGACGCGGTGCTGTTCGTCACCCCCGAATACAACCGCTCGATCCCGGGCGGCCTGAAGAACGCCATCGACTGGGCCAGCAGGCCCTACGGCCAGAACTCGTTCGCCCGCAAGCCGTCGGCCGTGATCGGCACGTCGCCGGGCTCCATCGGCACGGCGGTGGCGCAGCAGCAACTGCGCAGCGTGCTCGGCTTCTGCAACTCGCCGCAGATGAATGCGCCGGAGGCCTACGTCCAGTTCAAGCCCGGCCTCATCACCGACGACGGCGAGGTCACGGTCGAGTCCACGGCCGAGTTCCTGCGCAAATACATGGCGGAGTTCCACCAGTTCATCGTGCGCGTCTACACGGCGCTGCCGCGCAACGCCTGAGCACGGGGCGTCGCCGTCGTCGTCCCGGCGCGCGGCGCGGCGCATGATCGCGTCGATGGCGCTCACTCCTCGCCGAGGAAGCCGCCCGACTGGCGGCGCCAGAGCCGGGCGTAGTGCCCATCCTTCTCGAGCAGCTGGTGGTGCGTGCCCTGCTCGACGATGCGGCCCGCGTCGAGGATCACGAGGCGGTCCATGCGGGCGATGGTGGAGAGCCGGTGGGCGATGCAGATCACCGTCTTGCCTTCCATCAGCGTCTCCAGCTGCTCCTGGATGGCCGCCTCGACCTCGCTGTCGAGCGCCGAGGTGGCCTCGTCGAGGATGAGGATGGGCGCGTTCTTCAGGATCACCCGGGCGATGGCGACGCGCTGGCGCTGGCCCCCGGAGAGCTTGACGCCGCGCTCGCCCACATGGGCGTCGTAGCCGCGCCGGCCCGACCAATCCTCGAGCTCGAGGATGAAGTCGTGCGCGTGGGCGCGCCGCGCCGCCGCCTCGACCTCCGCCTCGCTCGCGGTGGGCCGGCCGTAGCGGATGTTCTCGCGGATGGAGCGGTGCAGCAGCGAGGTGTCCTGCGTCACCACGGCGATCTGCGCGCGCACGCTGTCCTGCGTGGCGAAGGCGCAGTCCTGCCCGTCGATCAGGATCCGGCCGCCCTGCAGGTCGTAGAAGCGCAGCAGCAAGTTGACGAGGGTCGACTTGCCCGCCCCCGAGCGGCCGACGAGGCCAATCTTCTCACCGGGCCGGATGGCGAGCGAGAAATCGTCGATGACGCCGCCCTCGCGGCCGTAGTGGAAGCTGACGCGCTCGAACACGAGCTCGCCCTTGGTCACCGCGATCGGCCGGGCCTCGGGCCGATCCGTCACGCGCAGCGGCTTGGCGACGGTCTCCATCCCCTCGTGCACCGTGCCGAATTGCTCGAAGATGGCGGTGGTCTCGAAGGCGACGCGACTGGCCGCTCCGCTGATCTGCAGCGTCAGCGGCAGCGCCGTCGCCACCATCTCCAGCCCGATCGCGCCGCGGCCCCAGAGCCACAGGGCGAGCGCCCCGGTGCCGGCGATCAGCAGGCCGGAGAGCACGGCGAGCCCGATGGTGAGCCAGGTGAACCAGCGCATCTGCACGCGCATGCGGCCGGTGTGGTGATCGATGGAGCGGCGTACCTGGTCGTCCTCGATCAGACCGTTGGCGAACAGCTTCACCGTGAGGATGTTGGTGTAGCTGTCGACGATGCGGCCGGTCACCGCCGAGCGGGCATAGGACACGTCGGTCGCGCTGCGGCGCACGTGCGGCACCAGCCAGGCGAGCAGGCCGACATAGAGCGCCAGCCACAGCACCATGGGCAGCGCCAGCAGCAGGTCGGCGCGCGCGATCAGCACGATGGCCATCGACACCAGCGCCACCATGTAGAAGACGACGCTGATGATGGAGACGAGGCTGGCGCGCAGCGCGTAGCCGGTCTCCAGCACGCGGCTGGCGATGCGGCCGGCGAAGTCGCTCTGGAAATAGCCGATGCTCTGGCGCACCACGTGCTGGTGGCTCTGCCAGCGCACGAGGTTGGTGAGGCCGGGAAACACCGCCTGGAACTGCAGCAGCGACTGCGCCATCGCCAGCAAAGGGCGCACGACGAGCACGAGCGCCGCGCCCGCCAGCAGGATCGGCCAGGCCTGCTCGGACAGCCGGCCGTTCTCGGCGGTGGCGACGGCGTTCACCACCCAGCCGATCATGACCGGGATCGCCGCGTCCGTCGCCGCGATCAGCGCGCCGAGGACGAGCAGCGCAACGAGGAACCAGACCACCTGCCGGGCGAAGAACCAGTAGAACGCCACCATCCCCTGCGGCGGCTGGCCGGGGGCGTCCATGGCGGTGGGAATGAGCAGGCTTTCGAAATAGCGGAACATGACGGGCTCGGGGGGCAAGAGCCGCCGGAGATTATGACAAGCGCCGACACGCGCAAGCGCGCGACCGCACCACTCCGTCAAAAAAGAGGGATGACGGGTGTCCACTCCGCCGCTCTCCCGAAGTCTGGCGGGCGGCGTCATCCATCCCCGCGTCGCCGAGCGGATTTCGTTCGGCGAGGTCGCGGAGGGGCGCGGCGTCTCAAGGCGGGAGGAAGATCTGCGCGCAACCCCGATTCGCGTGGATCGCGGGGCTTCGACCGGGCCAGGAGCGCCTCGAACTGAACCCTGCCCGAAGGCGAGGATCACACGGCTTGCTTAGCCCCACACGTCGCGCGCCACGCGCATCCAGTTGCCGGACGCGATCCGTTCGATCTGCCCCTCGCTGTAGCCGCGGCGCGCCAACCCATCGAGGATCCGCGGCATGTGCGTCAACGAGGAGAAATCGACGTTGAGGCGCGTCTCCCACTCGTACCAGGGCCCCAGAATGCCAGTGATGTTGGGATAGAGTCCTCGCGGTCCGAAGGACTTTTCCCACTTGTCACGGTTCTGGGGGTGGCCCTCGGTGATGTCGCTGGCAAGGGCGACGTGCTCGACCCCGGCCACGCGCACGATGTGGTCGACGTGATCGAGATAGTCCTCGAGGGTGGGGCGCGTGGCGTGCTTGACGGCAGGCGACCACATCACCGCGCCCGTAAGCCCGCCAGTCTCCGCGACGGCCCGCAGCAGGGCGTCCGTCTTATTGCGGGGGCTCGGGCAGACGGCGTAGGCATTGGCGTGACTGAAGACCACCGGCGCCTTTGCCGCGGCGATGAAATCGGCGCTGGTGCGGTGTCCGCAGTGGGAGAGATCGATCAGAAGACGGTTCCTGTGCATTTCCGCCACCCACTGGCGGCCGAGCTCCGTCATCCCACGATCCGCGTCGCCCGTGTCGGGCGCGCCCTGGCCGAACGCGCAGGGTTCGTTGTAGGTGGGCTGCAGGATGCGCATTCCCAGCCGCTTGAAGGCGGCGAGCAAGGACACGTCCTTCTCCACCATCAGCGAGTGTTGCGCGCCGATGATGACGCCGAGCCGATCGGTGTCCGCCGCCCGGGTGATGTCGTCGGCGGAGCGCACGACAAGGGCAAGGTCGGGCATCGCCTCGACGATCTGAAGGTTCGTCTCCAGTTCTTTCAGCGTCTGCGGCAGGTCCGACCACGGCTGGACGGCCGTCAGATTGATGGCGCGAACGCCCCCTGCCAGCGTGCGCTCGAACTGCTCGCGGCTCACGCCCGCGCAATTGAGCCCGTCGACGATGAAGGGACGCGGCGACGAGCTTGTGTCGGCGGAGGTGGCGGCTGAGGTCATGATTTGCTCCCTGGCGCGGACGAGGTTCCCGCGCTTCCCGTTTCCCGGTAGTTGACCCAAATGACGCGGACCGGCTTGGCGCCCGCGTTGGCGAAGCGATGCGGGCGATCGCTCGCGAACCTGAACGTGTCGCCTTCACCGAGCACGTAGCGGCGACCATCGACCACCAACTCGAGCCCGCCTTCCAGCACGAGACCAGCCTCTTCACCCTCGTGGATGTAGGCCTGGTCTCCGGAACTCCCGCCGGGCTCCAGTTCGATCAGATAGAGATCGAGGCGAGGAACCCGGGCGAACGGGGTCAGCCAGCGTTTGGTCGCGCCGGTACTCTTCATGTCCAGGGTACGATGTTCGAAGGCTCGGGCGACGATGGTTGCCGGGTGGCCGGACTCGTCCGCCGTGTCCGTAAACAGTTCGCCAATCCCGACGCTGAGCGCGTCGGCCAGCCGCGCCAGCGTGCGAACGGATGCCGACGACAGACCTCGTTCGATCTGACTGACAAATCCAATGGATAATCCGGCGGCGGCTGAGAGGTCCTTGACCGACAGGCCACGCGCCTTGCGCAAATGCCGGATCTTCTGGCCGAGGACGAAGCTGGCCGCTTCCGCCTCGGTCGGCTCACCCAGGGTCCGTGCCTCTTGCGCCATGTGACAGTCTCCCGGCGGCGGGCCTGCAACCGCGCCTCCGTGCGATTTCAGTCGCAACCCTAAAGTGAAAATTCCAATTGTAAATTCACACTGAGGTCCTATCATCGAAAAAGTTTCATAATGATCGAACGAGCTCGTGGGGGCACGCAGTGACCCCGGGCCGAGTCGATCTTCGAGGGGAGGTGCGTGATGTCCTTGGCTCGTCGTACGCTGATCATCTCCGCGGCCGCCGCGACCCTGCTCCTTCCCGTGCTCGGCGGGGAGGGGCGCGCGCAACAGGGGCGCACGCTGACGATCGCGCAGGGCTTTGATCCCCAGACGCTCTGGCCCAACGGCACGACGGCGTCGGACAATCTCAACGCCGGCAACGCCATCGTCGAGGCCCTGCTGTGGAACAACCCGGCCACCCAGAAAATCGAGCCCATGCTCGTCGAAAGTTGGGAGCCGCTCACGTCGTCGTCCATGCGGCTTCACCTGCGCAAGGGCGTGACCTTCACCAACGGCGAACCGATGAACGCCGATGCTGTCGTCCACAGCTTCAAGGTGTTTCTGGATCCCAAGCAGACGCCGGCCTACGCGAACTACGCCGCCGCCATCGACCGCGTCGAAAAGATCGATGATGCGACGGTGGTCGTGCACACCAAGTTCCCCTATCCCCCCTTCGAGCTCATGCTCACCCAGGTCTACGTCACCCCGCCGGCCTATTGGGCGAGCGTCGGCCTGGATGGCTTCGGCCAAAAGCCCATCGGCACCGGCCCGTTCAAACTGACCGAATGGGTGAAGGACAACCGCGTGGTCATGGACCGCAATCCGAACTACTGGGGGAAGGGGCCGACAGGGATCGATCGGGTGGTCTGGCGCCCGGTGCCGGACGATACGGCGCGCGTGGCCGGGTTCACCACGGGCGAGTTCGACGTGGCGACCAACATCCCGATCGCGGCGATCGACGAGATCAACGCCCAGCCCGATCGTCGGGTGATCGAGACGCCGAGCTATCGCATCTTCCAGCTGATCCTCTCCTCGCTGGAGGAACATCCGAGCCCGTTGAAGGACAAGCGCGTCCGTCAGGCGGTCAATTACGCCATCGACAAGACGGCGATCATCAAAAACCTGTTCGCCGGGCGCGCCTTCGCGCTGAATGGCCAGCTCCTGCGCAAGGAGCAACTCGGCTATGACCCCGGCCTGAAGGACTACCCCTACGATCCTGCCAAGGCGAAGGCGTTGCTGGCGGAGGCCGGTTTTCCCAACGGCCTCGAGATTACGTTCAAGTTTCCGTCCGGCCGCTACGCGCAGGACCGTGAAGTCTCCGAGGCGATCGCCGGAATGCTCGCCAAGGCGGGCATCCGGACCAAGATGGTGTCGCTCGAGCCTGGGGAATTCCTGCGCCAGTTGCGCAACCGCGAGTTGCAACCCATGGCCTATCTCGGCCTTGCTCCCCTGGACGACCCCGACTTCCAGATGGCGCAGTATCGATCCACCTGGCGCTACGCCTACGTCCGCAACGCGGACCTCGACGCGCTGATCGATGCCGGCGCGCGCGAGACCGACAAGGCCAAGCGGGCCGAGATCTACCAGAAGATCTCGCGCCTCATGTACGAGGAGGTCCCGGTCGCCTTTCTGTTCGGCGGCTACGATTTCTACGGCGTCAGCAAGGCGCTGGACGGCTTCGTGCCGCGCGGCGACCAGCGTTTCTTCCTGCATAACGTCACGCTGAAGCGTTGACGGCGATGCGGCTTTCCCGCGGGCGGCTCGACGCGTCTCCGGAGCGCTGAATGGCGTCCTATCTCCTGAGGCGGCTGGTTCTGACACTTCCCGTTCTGGCAGGGATCGTGGTGATCACGTTCCTGCTGACACGGCTCAGCGGCGATCCGACCGATCTGATGCTGCCGCCGAACGCCACGGACGAAGCCCGCGAAGCCTTCAGATCCGTCAACGGCCTCGATCGGCCGCTGTGGGAACAGTTCGTGGTGTTTGCAGGACGCGCGCTCATGGGGGATTTCGGGGCGTCGCTGCGCTTTCAGCAGCCGGCCATGGGGCTCGTCGTCGAACGATTGCCGGCGACCATCGAACTGGCCTTCGCGACCATGGCGCTCGCGCTCGTCGTCGGGATCCCGGCCGGCGTCGTCTCCGCCTACCATAGGGGCTCGGCCACGGACACGTCGATCCGCACCGTCATGCTGCTTGGGCAGGCGGTGCCGTCGTTTTTTCTGGGCGTGCTCGGCATCATCGTCTTCGCGGTCTGGTTGCGCTGGCTGCCGACCGGCGGGCGCGGCAGCCTTGCCCAACTCGTGCTGCCGGCGACGACTTTGGCCTTCAACCTGGTCGCGTTGATCGCGCGAGTCACGCGCTCATGCATGCTCGACGTCCTGAAGCAGGACTATGTCCGCACCGCGCGCGCCAAGGGCGTGTGGGAGGCGAGGGTGGTCTGGCTGCACGCGCTGCGCAACGCCTTCATCCCCGTTCTCACTGTCATCGGGCTGCAGTTCGGCCTGCTGCTGGGCGGTGTCGTGGTGACGGAGACAATCTTCTCCTGGCCCGGTGTCGGCCGGCTCGCCATCCAGGCGATCTACGCCCGCGACTTTCCCGTCGTGCAGGCCGTCGTCTTCGTCTTCGCCGTCGCCTTCGTGCTCGTCAACCTGGTGGTCGACCTCCTCTACGCGGCGCTCGACCCCCGCATCAGCTACAAGTGACGTGAGCATGGCCGACGCCGCCTTGCCCTCAACCGCGCGATCGACGCCCGAGAGCCGCCTGCGGCACGTGGTGCGCGGTACGCTGGCGGGCTGGCCGGCGCGCATCAGTCTGCTCATCCTCGCGCTCGCGCTCGCCTGCGCCCTCGCGCCGGAATGGATCGCCCCACGCGACGGCTACGCCCAGGATCTTGCGCTTCGCCTCCTGCCACCTGCCTGGTCGGAGAAAGGCGTGGCGGGTTACTGGCTCGGCACCGATCAGTTGGGCCGCGATACGCTGTCGCGGATCGTCGAGGGGACCCGCATCACGCTGCTTGTGAGCCTCTTCGCGGTGCTCGTCTCCGGCCTCGCCGGTGTGGCGGCGGGTCTGGCCGCCGGTTTTTACGGCGGCAAGATCGACGCCGTGATCCTGCGGCTCATCGATATTCAGCTCGCCTTTCCCTTGATCTTGCTGGTGATCGCCGTCGTGGCCGTCGTCGGGCCGTCGCTGACCAATCTGGTCCTGGTGATGGGGCTCTCCGGTTGGCCGCGTTTCGCCCGCATCGTGCGCGGCTCGGTTCTCACGGTCAGACATCTGGAGTTCGTCGACGCGGCGCGCGCCATCGGGGCGTCGCGCGGGCGCGTCATGGCGCTGCATATCCTGCCCAATATCCTGTCGGCGATCATCGTCTACGCCAGCTTCGAGGTGGCCCGCATGATCCTGCTGGAGGCCACGCTGAGCTTTCTGGGGCTGGGCGTCCAGCCGCCCACGCCGACATGGGGAGGCATGATCAGCGATGGAAGGAAGTATCTCAATCAGTCCTGGGCCGTCTCGCTGTCGCCGGGCATCGCCATCGCCCTCGTCATCCTGGCCATCAACATTTTCGGCGACGCCCTGCGCGACGCTCTCGACCCGCAACTCGATGAACGCCTCTAGCCACTGAATCCGAGGGAGCCTGAACCATGACAAGCCGAGCCCTGGTCGTCGACGGCCTCAACTGCGCCCCTGTCACGCGCGAGCAAATGCAGCGCACGCTCAAGGGCGGCGTCACCGCCCTCAATCTCACCTCGGTGCGGCCGCCGCACGACTTCAACACGGCCATGTCGGATCTGGCGCGCACGCTCGCCGTCATCGCCGACAACGCGGACATCGCGACGATCCCGAGGTCGGTTCGCGACATCGAGCAGGCCAAGGCCGACGGCAAACTCGCCATCATCCTCGGCGCGCAGAACTCGGTCCTCGTCGAGGAGGACGTCGAGCTGCTGCGGATCCTCGAGCGGATCGGGTTTCGCATCCTTCAGCCGACCTACATGGAATTGAACCGGTTCGGCGGCGGCGTCCTGGCCAAGGGCGGGGATCCCGGCTTGAGCCCGCTCGGCGAGCGCTGGGTGGCGCTGATGAACGAGCTGCGGATGCTGATCGACCTGTCGCACGTCGGCTATCAGACGGCGGCCGGCGTGCTGGCGCGTTCCAAGCGTCCCGTCATCTTCAGCCATTCCAACGCGCGCGCGCTGTGTGACAGCCTGCGCAACATCCCCGACGAACTCGCCTTGGCCGCCGCCCGCACCGGCGGCACCGTCGGCGCGACGCTCTGGCCCCCCATGGTCCGTCATGACCGGCGCCCCTCCGTCGACGACTGGGCCGAGCAGGTCGCCTATTTCATCAACCTTGTCGGCGAGGACCACGTCGCGTTCGGCAGCGATCTGTCGGAAAACAGGTACAAGTCCGACGACGAGTGGCAAAAGAGCTTCGGCCCGCGGGGGATCTATCCCGAGGTGACGGCCGTGCTGGGCCCCTGGTTCACGTTCGAGAACCGGCTGAGCGTGGGGTTCGAAAGCATGGCGCATGTTCCCAACCTGGCGGAGGCGCTGTCGCGGCGCGGCATTGGCGGGAGCGTCATCGACAAGGTCATGGGCGGCAACCTGATTCGCGTGTACCGGGAGGTCTGGGGCGAATGACCCCGGCGCTCGACGCCAGCGTGCAGGTTCGATCGGCTCCGCCCGTTCTCAGCGTCCGCAATCTCCACGCCCATCTGCATCTCGGCGACACGGTGGTGCGGGCGGTGGACGGCGTGTCGTTCGACCTGCCGGCCGGCGCGACGCTCAGCATCGTGGGCGAGAGCGGGTGCGGCAAGAGCATGACGGCACTGGCCATCCTGGGTCTGCTGCCGCAGCCCGCCGGCAGGATCACGGAGGGCGAAGTTTGGCTCGACGGGGTCGGCGACCTGGCCAGGCTCGATCAGCGCGCCTTGCGTCGCGTGCGGGGTAACGCGGTGTCGATGGTGTTCCAGGACCCCATGACCTCGCTCAACCCGGTGTTTCGCGTCGGCTGGCAGATCGCCGAGGCGATCCGCATGCACGAAACGGTGAGCCGGGAGGAGGCGAGGCGGCGCGCGATTGAACTGCTGGAGTTGGTCGGCATTCCCTCTCCCTCGGTCCGCTGCGATGCCTTTCCGCATCAGCTTTCGGGCGGGATGCGCCAGCGCGTGATGATCGCCATCGCGCTGGCGCGCCGACCCAAGGTGATGCTCGCCGACGAGCCGACCACGGCGCTCGACGTGACGATCCAGGCGCAGGTGTTGCGGCTGATGAAGCGGCTTCAGCAGGACAGTGGCGCGGCCCTGCTCCTGATCACCCACGACCTCGGCGTGGTGGCCCAGATGGCGCAGCGCGTGTGCGTCATGTATGCCGGCGTGATCGTCGAGGAAAGTGCCGTGGGCGACCTCTTCGCCGACCCCTTGCACCCCTATACCAGGGGCCTGCTGGCCTCCATGCCAAAGCCCCGCCACGGCGCGGCTCGCCAGGCGTTGATCAGTATTCCCGGAACGGTTCCCCCCTTGAGCAGGCTCCCGGCAGGCTGTCGCTTTGCCGGGCGCTGCGCGCACGTGTTCAGCAAATGCCGCGAGGCCGAGCCGCCTCTCGTGCCCGTCGCTGGAGATCTCGGCCCGGGTGCGCGCAAGGTGCGCTGCTGGCTCCACGTCGGGAGTGAGGCGGCATGAGTGCGCCGCTGCTGGAGGCGCGCCAACTCCGCCGCCACTTTCCCGTGCCGGGACGGCTGTTTCGCCCCTCGACCCAGACCGTCAAGGCGGTCGACGGCGTCGATCTCCACGTCGCGCGCAGCGAGACCTTGGGGCTGGTGGGGGAATCGGGCTGCGGCAAGTCCACGCTGGGGCGGATGCTGGTGCGACTGGACAGACCGACAGCTGGCGAGTTGTTCTTCGAAGGCGAGAACATTGGCGACCTGGACGAGACCGCATTGAAGCCGGTGCGGCGCAAGGTCCAGATGGTGTTCCAAAACCCGTACGCCTCCCTCAATCCGCGCCAGACGCTGGGCGACACGATCTGTGAGCCGCTCGTGGTCCATCGCGTCGGCACGCCCGAGAGCCGGCGCAAGCGGGCGCTGGAACTGCTCGACATCGTCGGGCTGCAACCCGAGCACTACGCGCGCTATCCCCATCAGCTGTCGGGAGGGCAGCGCCAGCGCATCGGGATCGCGCGGGCTTTGGCGCTCGAGCCGCGCCTCATCGTGTGCGACGAGCCGGTGTCGGCGCTCGATGTGTCGATCCAGTCGCAGATCCTCAACCTGCTTACCGATCTGCAGGGGCGGTTTGGCCTGTCCTACGTGTTCATTTCCCATGATCTGCGCGTCGTCGAGCACATCGCCGACCGCGTGGCCGTGATGTATCTGGGGAGGATCGTCGAGGAGGCGCCGGTGGCCACCCTCTTTGCGCGACCGCTGCATCCCTATACGCAGGCGCTGATTTCGGCCATTCCGCTCGCCGACCCGGCCCGCCCGACGCCCGAGGTGATCCTCGAAGGGGGCGTTCCCAACCCCATCGATCCGCCTAGAGGGTGTCATTTCCACCCGCGCTGCCCCTTGGCCGAGGATCGCTGCCGAGTCGAGACGCCGGACCTGGTCGGCACGCAGGAGCACAAGGTGCGCTGCTGGGTTGTGAACAGGGAGCTGGCGTCGTCGAGCTGATCGGCCGTGGCGATCGTTTCCGCGTCGAACCGCGTCGGGGCGCGGCGTCGCCATCGTCGCGCCAAGGAAACGGCGGATACGGGCTGGCAGCGGGACGCAGCCCCACCTCCACGCGGTCTGGCCGTAGTTCAGGGCGGGGCTCAAGCGGCTCGCGCCACTCGTGATGCCCGCGCTTTTGTCCCGGGCCAGCCGCACCGGGACGGGCAGGGCGGTGGTCAGATCTCGAGTTCGATGAGGAACGGACCGGCCCTGAAAAAGCTCTGCCGCAATAGATCGCACAGCGTGTCGAGGTCGCGGGCCGCTGCTCCCTCCACGCCCAAACCGTTGGCGAGCTTGACCCAGTTCAGGTCGGGGTTGCCCAGATCGAGCATGTCCAGCGCGGTGCGCCCGGGACTGGCGCCGACCTTGGCGTATTCGCCCAGCAGGATGGCGTATTTGCGGTTGGAGAGAATAATGGTCGTGCAGGGCAGCTTCGCGCGCGACTGCGTCCACAAGGCTTGCAGCGAATACAGCGCCGACCCGTCAGCCTGCAGGCTGATGACGCGCCGCTCACCCTTCGCGCCGATGGCGGCGCCGGTCGCCACCGGCAACCCATCGCCAATGGCGCCACCGGCGAGGTTCAACCAGTCGTGGGGCGGCCCGCCGCCGATAGTCGCGGCGAGGCCGCGCCCGTAGGAGATGCTCTCGTCCGAGACGATCGCCTGGTCGGGCATCAGCGCGGCGATCGCGCGCGCCAGTCCTTCGGGGCTGATCGCCCCGGTGGGCGGCTGCGGCCGCGGGCCGGCGTCGGGCATGGGTACGGGCGGCGCCCCCAGCGCCTCGGCCAGCGCGGCGAGCGCGGCGGTGGCGTCCTGGTCGGGCCGCGACAGCGTGATGAAGCGGGCCTCGTCGGAAGCCTGCGTCGACGGCTTGCCGGGATAGGCGAAGAAGCCGACCGGCGGCTTGGCGTTGACGAGCACGATCGTCTTGAACGGGGCGAGCGTCTGGCGCGCCAGATCGGTGTCGTAGGGAACGCGCGGCAGGTTGAGCCGCCCTTGCCCGCGGGCCTGATGCGCGGTGACGAAGTCGGCCATCAGGGTGGCGCCGGTGGCGCGGGCGATGCGCCAGGCCAAGGCCTGCGCCGGGGCGAGCACGCCGTGGCCGGCCAGCAGGACGAGCGCGGGCTCGCCGCTGCGCAGCACGCGCGCCGCCTCATCGACGGCGAAGGGATCGAGCGGCGGCGGCTGCGGCACGGGGAGCGGATCGGCCACGACCCCGCCGGCATCCCAGCTCGTGTCGGAGGGCAGGATCAGGGTGGCGATTTGCCCGGGCATGGTGCGGGCCGCCTGGATCGCCTGGGCGGCGTCGCGGCCGACGTCGGCAGCGCGGGCGCAGGTGCGCACCCACGCCGACACGGTGCGCGCCAGGGCGTCCGTATCGGCCGTGAGCGGCGCGTCGTGCGGGCGGTGATAGGTCGCCTGGTCGCCGACGATGTTGACGATCCCCGAGCGCGCGCGCCGCGCGTTGTGGAGATTGGCCAGCCCGTTGGCGAGCCCCGGCCCGCAGTGCAGCAGAGTGGCGGCGGGCCGGCGGGCGATGCGGAAATAGCCATCCGCCATCCCGGTCACGACGGTTTCGTGCAGCCCGAGCACGCACCTTATGCCGGCGCTGCGGTCGAGCGCCGCGACGAAATGCATTTCGCTGGTCCCGGGGTTGGCGAAGCAGGTGTCGATCCCCCCGCCCAGCAGCGTGGCGACCAGGCTCTCGGCTCCGTTCATCGCGCGGCTCCGGCTCGTTATCGCGGACAAGGAGAACGCTAGCGTGTTTCGCTCCGGCGGCAAACGCCGAGGCGGGACCGGGATCGGGGCGCACGACCGGGCCGAGGCGGGCCAGCAGCGCCATTTCCTGCCGCCGAGCGGCGAGGCGGAAGCCCATGCCGAGCCGCCCTCGAGGCCGGTCGCGCTGGCCAGCCTGGCGCTTCTGGTGGCGTCGCTGTTCGCGGTCATCGGACTGGCCAAGGCGCTGACGCCGCTGTTGGAGGCGGCGATCGACGGCGCGGGGGCGCTCAAGGGGCTCGTCGGCATCGTCATCGCCGCCGTCGTGCTCTTACCCGAAAGCGTCTCGGCGCTGCGGGCCGCGAGGCGCAACCTGCTGCAGACGAGCATGAACCTCGCGCTCGGCTCGGCCCTGGCGAGTATCGGCCTCACCATTCCGGTCGTCGCCGTGCTGTCCATCGCGAACGGTCAGCCCCTGGCGATGGGGCTCGGCACGCTGGAGTCGACGCTGCTGGCGCTGACGCTGCTCTTGAGCGTCATCACCCTGGGCACGGGACGCACCACCGTCTTGCAGGGCGTCGTGCATCTGGCCGTGTTCGCAGCCTTTCTGTTCTTTTCCGTCATCCCCTGACGACGGGCCAGTCGGCGGATGGGCTGTTCAAACCGGAGCGGAAACTGGTCGCCTGCGGACCGAGCCGCTGCGTGCCGGCGGCGCTTTTTTCCAAAAGACCCAAAAATTTTCGATCGGCGAAGCTAAGTAGATGGACGACCAGAATCGAATTCGGGCTGCCAGCCCGGTCGCGTGAACTGGCTTCGTTTTGGAATCATGCACCGACAACAA
Source organism: Alsobacter ponti (assembly GCF_024294805.1). Lineage (GTDB taxonomy): Bacteria > Pseudomonadota > Alphaproteobacteria > Rhizobiales > Beijerinckiaceae > Alsobacter > Alsobacter ponti. Next base: position 14,839 of record NZ_JANCLU010000034.1, on the reverse strand, counting down.
GGAAGTTATGCATAAAAGTCGCATGAATCTTGTAAATTTAGGTATGTGAGCCTAAAAATAAGGCGATGCATGTTCATTGCCTCTGCCGCGGAGCGCAAACTGGACGCAAGCGGGGACGAGCAGGAGACGAGCAATCGGCCAGCAAGGGCTAGCAGGCGGCTAACGTGAGAGGCGTTAGGCGGCCGCCGAGACTAGCAAAATCGTGCAGATGGCCGCCGGGCCCGTTGATGGGACGGCGTCAAGCGCTGTCATTTTTGCGGTGCAACCTTGACGGGTTCCTGGCCGCGGCTGCGCCAGAGTCTCCACCTGTTAGGGACGTGGTGCAGAACGCCCGGCGTTTGCGCCATCGCCAGGCTGTGGAGCGCCTTGCGCTGGCGGGCCTCGGCGTCACGGCTATAGCGTATCAATTTGCGCAACTTGGGCAGCACCTTGGCCAGCGCCGCGGCGTCGATCTGATCCCCGGCGAAGATGGGGCCGAGCAGTGCCGCTTCGACGGTATTGATCTCGCGCGCCACGAACTCGGCGTCGGCCGCGGCGTAGGCGAACTGGAGTTCGAGCTCGGTGGGCTGCGGGCCGGCAAGGGCGCGCGCCAGCTTGGCGACCGCCTTCTCGCGCTCAGGGTCGAAGCGCGGCGTCGCTGCGAAGCCGTGGCGCAGCGCGTTGCGGGCGCTGACCGCCTTGCCCTCTGGCGTGCGCGGGCCGGTGCTGCGCGCCGCATTGCGGCGGTTGGCGGCGAGGCGGCGCGCGCCTTTATTCGTCGTCTCGCTGCTCACAGGACGGCGTCGTCCGGATCGTCAGGGATGCGCATGTGCTTCCGCGGGGGGAACAGGAAGTTGGTCGGGGAGATGCGGCGGGTGCCTTTGCGGATGCCGGTCTCCGCGGCGATACGGCGGCGCTCGATCTCGGCCGTGGCGCGCGTATAGGCGCGTTCGTGCTCGCGGATCAGGCGGGTGAGGGCGTCGAACCTGGGGCCATGCTGCACGATCGTGTGGGCGCGCACGCAGCTGCCGTCGGGGTCGTACTGGGCGAGGAGAGATTCGACCTGCTGGACGGCGGAGGGATCGTCGTCATCCCACGCGTCGAGCAGGACCCGCGCGGCGCGCGGCGACAGCACGCCACGCACCACGGCGGCGATGCCGTCGCGCGCGAGATGGTCGATGAGCGCGTCGAACAGGCGTTCATAGCGGCGACGGCGCCACTCGGCAACGATGGCGCGATGCAGGGGAAGGGCTTCGATCAGCCCATCGGGCTGCCACTCGGCTGTCACCTGGGCGCGGAGCGCCTCATACTCTTCGGCATCCTCGCCTCGCAGCACGGGGGGCGGACCCAGGAGAGGGTCGGCGGGCGGCTTGATCTCGCGACGCTCGATCGCCTCCGCCCTCTGCCGCCAGTCGTCCACCTGCAACACGGGGACGTCCGGAGTGAGGGTCGTGTACGTATTGGGGGGAAGATCCCGATAGATGCTCGGAATGCGGGGGATGGCGGCCGCGGCCCTGGCGCGGGTCGTCACTGGCGGCGTGTCGCTGCGAGGCGTGGCGTCGTCGCTGGCGTCAGGTGGCGCATCGGCGGGCGACGTGCCGCCGCGGGGCGGGGCGTCGTCGGCGGTGTCGGTAGGCGCATCAACGGGCGACGTGTCGCCGCGGTCGAAGGCTCCTGAATTCATCGCGTCAGCCATGGCGGACCTCGTTGGGTTAGGCAGGTGTGGTTCGCCATGGCTAGCTGATTGAAAATGAGAACACAACAGGAACAATTACGAACAGAGCCACAGAAACAGCAGTAACCGCGAATCTTTTCGCAGCTTCAACGTGAAGTCCGGCGGGTGAGCGTTGGGCCCAGGCGGAATCCTGCCGCGCCGGATGTGCACGAACACGCTCGTGCGCGGCGCAACAGCCCGCATGTCAGAGGATTCACATAAACTTCACCACCGAAATACGCCCAGGATGATGGCGGGGCGTATCAGATGCGTCAGTTGATCAGCCGCGCCCCATTCTCCACCCGTGGCAGGTCGCCGGAGGGCTTCATGACCGTGGTGTCAAGGTTGAGCGTGCTGTTGCCGGAAAATTTCAACGTATCCGCCACCAGCGGCATGAAGGCCGAGGTCTGTCCGAAGCCGGAGTTGCCGGTCACGGTGATGCTCTGCGTCGGCGTGTAGATGGCGCCCAGCAGCTTCATCTTGGCGTCACCGTTCAGCGTGTTGTCGTAGCCGGGATTGGAGGTCGGATCCTGCATGATCAGAATACCCTTCTGATCTCCGGATATCGGCGCGGTGAGGTCAATGACGCCGCCGCCGTTCAGCGTGAAGCCCGCATTATTGCCGGTGAGGTAACGCCGCCAATGCCGCCATTGCCCTACCGGACCAATCGCACCCCTCCACATTTTTGGCCTTGGCGGCCGGGATCGGGCAGGGCGATCGTCCGCGCGGTTGGCGCCTCGGACAGACTCGGACGTGTGTGATGACGCACGTCTTTTGGATCGAACACAAGAAGGTCAGAGGATGCATCAGGAGTGAAAAAATGTTCGAAACAGACGCAAATTCTACTTAAATTTCAATGAGTTGATTTCTCTATTCCAAGACGTCCTGGGAAGCATCTATTTACGAGTGCGTAAAAATTAGCGTGAGCTGAGCTTACCGATTCGTAGTCGAGATCGAATACGTATCTTGCGAACTAATGACTTCTGATCAACAATCGTTTCCTCAAGCCGTTCGTGACATTACTTGACCAGGGAGCTGACCATGGCTGGCCCGGAATCTGTCTCGCTTACCGGCAATCTCGAGATCGATGCACTGCTGACCGGGTATAAGTGGGATACCTCGTCCCTGACCTACAGCTTCCCGGACTCGGGATGGGATTACGTCCTTGAGCAGTTCTTCGACCTCGCGACGCCGGAGCAGCTCGCAGAGTTCGCCGCCCTGACCGTGCTGGGCGGGCCGGAGGCGGCGATCACCGAGCATTTCCTGTCGGTCATCACCGTCGGCGTGGTGGCGTTAAACGGCTTCGAGGAGTTCAACGACGCGCAGAAGGCGTCGGCGCGCTTTGCTACCGCGCAGATGGTCGCGGTCGCCAACGTGACGCTGACTGAAAGCGACGAAGGCCTGTTCGACCACGAGGTCATCCGCTTTGCGGAAACGGACAGCACCAGCGCGCCGGCGTTCGGCATCCCGCCGCTGCCCCGCGTCGAGCTGCTCATCGGCAATGGCGTGCTCGGCGACACCTGGTTCGACCATGACGGCACCTTCGACGCGCCGGATTTGGGCGACTACGCCGATTTCACCATCCTGCACGAACTCGGTCACGCCATGGGGCTGAAGCACGGCCATGAGCAAGGGCTGTTCGGTACCAACATCCCGGACTGGCTCGGCGAGGCGCTGACCGACGTCGACGGTCCGATCCTGCCGGCCGACAAGAACTCCATCGAGTTCACGGTGATGACTTACCGGTCGGCTCCGGGAGGCGCGGACCAGCTCGTGGCCGAGACCTACGGCTACGCGCAGAGCCTGATGATGCTCGATATCCAGGCCCTGCAATACATGTACGGCGCGAACTTCAACACCAACGCGACCGACACGACCTATAGCTGGGACCCGACGACGGGAACCATGTCGATCAACGGCGTCGCCCAGCGGCGGCCCGGCGGGGCCGATGGCACCGCCGCGTCGAACCGGGTCTTCATGACCATCTGGGACGGCAACGGCGTCGACACCTACGACATGTCGAACTACGGCACGGGCGTGTCGATCAACCTCGCTCCCGGCCAATGGTCGATCACCTCGCAGGACCAGCTCGCGGACCTGAACGGCGGCTCGCGCACCAGTGGGCTGGCGCGCGGCAACGTCGCCAACGCGCTGCTTTACCAGGACGACACGCGCTCGCTCATCGAGAACGCCAACGGCGGCTCGGGCAGCGACACGCTGTCCGGAAACGACATCGCCAACGTGCTGACGGGCAATGGCGGCGCCGACACCGTCGCCGGCCTGCTGGGCGAGGACACTCTGAACGGCGGCGATGGCGCGGACACGCTGGACGGCGGCGCCGACAACGACAGCCTGAGCGGCGGGGCGGGCGCCGACTCCTTGGTCGGCGGCGACGGCTACGACGAGATCGACGGCGGCGGCGACGCCGACACGGCGCTCGGCGGCGCGGGCGCCGACACGGTGAACGGCGGCGACGGCAACGATTCCCTCGACGGCGGCACGGGCGACGACCAACTGGCCGGCGACGGCGGTAACGACACGTTGGCCGGCGGGGACGGAGCCGACGCCATCCAGGCCGGAGCGGGCGACGACAGCGCCGATGGCGGCGTCGGCGCGGACAGCCTCACGGGCAGTGACGGGGCCGATACGTTGCAAGGCGGCGACGACAACGACAGCATCGCCGGCGACGGCGGCGACGACTCGCTCGTGGGCGGCGCGGGCGACGATACCGTGCTGGGCGGCGCCGAGCACGACTGGCTCGACGGCGGCCTTGGCGCGGACAGCCTCGACGCCGGGGCGGACGACGACATCGTATTCGGGGATGATGGGGCCGACACCATCCTCGGCGGTGACGGCAACGACCAGGTGTTCGCGGGCATAGGCGCGGACACGGTGGACGGAGGCGACGGCGACGACTCGCTCTACGGCGGAGATGACGCCGATACGATGAGCGGCGGCGCGGGTCTCGACCTCATGGATGGCGGCGACGGCGCCGACTCGCTGGACGGCGGGGCGGACGCCGACACGCTCTTCGGCGGAGCGGGGAACGACACGCTGCTCGGCGGGCTCGGGGCGGACGTCGTCACGGGCGAGGCCGGGGCGGACAGCCTCGACGGCGGTGACGACAACGACACGCTCGACGGCGGCGCCGACAGCGACACGATCCAGGCCGGCGCGGGCGACGACTCCGCCACCGGCGGCGCGGGTTTTGACACGCTGTACGGCGGTGACGGCATCGACGTGCTGCGCGGCGGCGACGACAACGACGAACTCTACGGCCAGGGCGGAACGGACAGCCTGTTCGGCGATGCAGGCAACGACACTCTGGACGGCGGGCCGGGTTCCGACACTCTGGATGGCGGCGCCGGCATCGACATGGCCTCGTACGGGACCGCCACGGGACCCGTCGTCATCAACCTGCAGGACTGGTCGCAAACGACGGGCGATGCGCAGGGCGACCTGCTCATCTCCATCGAGCAGTTCGGGCTGACGGATTACAATGACCTGTTCATCGGCCTCGACGATCCGCTTTCGGGCGACGTCGTGTTCGGTCGGGGCGGCAATGACACGCTGCTGGGCTTTGCCGGCAACGACTCGCTCTCGGGCGAGGCGGGCGACGACTCCATCGTCGGCGGCGCGGGCGCCGACCTGATCGACGGCGGCGATGGCTTCGACACCACCTCCTACCTGGAGTCCGGCATCGGCATCGTCGTCAACCTCGTCGATCCCACCAAGAACACCGGCATCGCCACCGGCGACCAGATCGTCAGCATCGAGCAGTTCCACCTGACCATCCAAAACGACGTGTTCGTTGGCCTCGATACGGCTGAACGCGTCCTGGCCTATCACGGCAACGATCTCGTCTACGCCAATGGCGGCAACGACACCGTGCTGGGCGGCGGGCAGCAGGACACGCTGTTTGGCGGCGGCGGCGACGACTCGATGGACGGCGAACTCGGCGATGACGTGCTCGACGGCGGCGACGGCAACGACCGCCTCGTCGGCAACGACGGGATCGATTCCCTGATCGGCGGGGCCGGAGCGGACTCGCTGTTTGGCGGCATCGGCAATGACAGGCTGAACGGCGGCGCGGGCGACGATCTGCTCGGCGGCGGTTTGGGCAAGGATGTGTTCGAATTCCAGGCGCTCGGCTGGGGCGACGACCGCATCCTCGACTTCGAGGACAAGACCGACCGCATTTACTTCTCGGGGCTGGCCAGCGGACCCGGCGTCCACGCCTTCTCGGACCTGACAGTGACGGAGCAACTCGTGATGGGCACTTGGGAAACCACCATCATGCGCACGGGCTCCACGGACGAGATCGTTCTGGTGGGCATCAGGGCGGCGCAGATCGGGCACCAGGACTTTATCTTCGCGTGACGTCGGAACAGAGGGTGCCGGCTCCGAACGCCGGCGCGTCTCTCCGGGACATTCCGCGCCCGGCCGGGCGGCGAAGGCAATGGCCGTTGCGCTGCCATGGGCTCGCTGCGCGGTGACCCCGCGCTGTCCTCCACATGACGCTCAAGTCCGGACCGCAGGAAGGGCCGGGCCGTGACGCGATCGAGGTTTCACCGGGGAACAGATCATCGCCGTGCTGCGTGAGCAGGAGGCGGGCATCGCAACGGCGGAGGTTTAGCTTCCTGCACAGCCATACTTGTGCCGTCCCAAACATGGCGCGAGCTTTCTCCCGACACCACCGAAACTAGGAGTCGTGGACAAAGGGTATTCACAGCAGGACTGACGCGAGACTGACGAAGCCGAGATACGAGTCGGCCGTTTTGTCATATCGCGTAGCAACCCGCCGCCAGTTCTTCAGCTTGTTAAGAGCCGCTCGATCTGGTTGCGCCTGCGATACTTCAGCCGGGCGTGCGGCACGGGCTCACGGCGGTTGCTCTTGGCGGGGATGACTCCCTCCACGCCCGAGCACGCGAGCTCGTCCCCGATCCCGTCGGCGTCTTAGCCATTATCCGCCAGCAGCGCTTCGATCTGCTCGGCGACCATGTGCATGAGCGGGCCGAAGCCCTGGGTGTCCTGCGCTTGACCCGGCGTCCGGACAAAGGCGAGCGGGCTGCCCTGGACATCACACCGGGCGCGGAGCTTCGTGCTGAACCCGCCGCGCAAGCGGCCAAGCGCTTCTTTATCCTAGGTCTCCGGTTATGCCGGCTGCGCAGGGTGCGCCCGGATCCCGCGCGCGCCACCCACATCATGCCCTCGAATTTGCGCCGATTGGCGCCGGCCGGCAGCCCGTCCGCGCTCGGCCGCCAGTAGCGGCCCGATCAGCGCCCACTCGTCATCCGCAAGCTCGATCCGCTCGCGCAGGCCGGCCGGACCGAGCGGTCAACTTGTCGCGGCGAAGACGGTCGCGCCCGCTTTGGGTCGTAAGTTTCAGCCACCCGCATAGGCCGCGAGTTCAGCCCCAAGTGCGTCAAGACACGCGCGCACTCGGGCGCTGCCGCGCAGATTGGGGTGGCTGACAAGCCAGATCTCGAGCGCGCTCCCGACCTCAGGGAAGAGCTGCACGAGGTGGGGGTCGCGCGCGGCGATGGGCAGCTGGCAGACCGCAACGCCGAGGCCCGCGCGCATGGCGGCGAACTGGGCGAGGTTGCTGTCCGAACGGAAACCGAAGTCGCCGCGCTTGGCCGCGACCCTCTGGGCGGCGAGCGCTTCGATCAGGAGCCGGACGCGGTCGTAGCCGATCAGCGCGCGCGCGCGGATGAGTGCGTCGAGCGATTCCGGCTGGCCGTGCCGCTCCAGCCAGGCTTGATGCGCGAACAACCCAAGTTTCACGGTTCCCACCCGGCGGGCAATCAGGTCGACCTGGGTCGGCCGCAGCATGCGGATCGCCAGGTCGGCGTCGCGTCGAAGCACGTCGGCGAGGCCGTCGTTCAGATCGAGCTCGAAGACGAGCCCTGGATACCGCTCCTGGAGCCGGGCAAGCATCGGCGGAAGCACCTCTGTTCCGACCACCTCGCTGGCGGTAATGCGCACGGTGCCGGCAATTGCCTCACGCGATCCCGAAGCGGTGCGCACCAGCTGCTCGAAAGCCGACTCCATCGCCTCGGCCGGATCGCGGAGCGTCAGGGCCAGTTCGGTCGGCGCGAGCCCTGAGGGCGAACGTACGAATAGCGACGCGCCGAGCCCCGCCTCCAGCTCCTCCAAGTGCCGCCGGATCGTCGGATGCGCGACGTCCAGCGCCCGGCCGGCGGCCGACAACGAGCCCTCGCGCAGGATGGCGAGGAACGAGCGACAGAGTTCCCAGTCGAGATGGGCGGAGCTCATAACTTACCGTACAGCTGCTGTACGTCCACGCTCAATAGCGGACAGCAGCTCAGGAGCGCATGTTTATTCCTCCAACAAGGCAAGGAGCCGACCGATGAATACGCTGACCTTCGACGCCGCCGCCGACTTCTCCTCGAGCCCCGCCGCCACGCCAGTGCCGATCGGCGCGACCTTTGGCGGGGTCTCGACCATGTTGCGTCTGGAGGCCGCGGTCGTGCTGACCGCGGCGGTCCTCGCCTATCGCGAGACGGGCGGCAGCTGGTGGCTGTTCACGGGGCTGTTCTTTGTCCCCGACCTGTCGATGCTGGGCTATCTGGCCAATCGGAAGCTTGGCGCGGCGCTCTACAATGGCGGCCATACTTATCTCGCCCCGGCCGCGCTGGCACTCCTCGGCTGGAGCCAAGGCCTTCCGCAGCTGTTCGGGCCCGCGCTTATCTGGGCGGCGCATATCGGTTTTGACCGGCTGATGGGTTACGGGCTGAAATACGGATCCGCCTTCGGAGCCACGCATCTGGGCTGGCGCGGCAAGCGGGAGGGCGCCGTCTGTGGCCGCTGAGGCGCAGACCCGCTCACCTGGGCTGGCCTCGAGAAGTCAGCCCCGAACCAACACCGAAAGCGGCCGTGAAACTTTGTCCACGGCTCCTAGAGGGAGGGCTTCCCCGTCAGAGGCAAGCCCTCCGTCACTATGCCTCAAACGTCAGATCTTAGCTGCCGCCTGACTTGAGCCACTTAAGGCCGTCAGCTTCCCAAAATTCTCGGCCAGCAGATAGTAGAGGGTGACCCGATTCTTCGTTCTGTCACCTTTCATCTTGTCGCCGACAGCAATGATGGCCTTGTCGAGGTCAGCGTCAGAGTTGGTGAGGCCGAGTTTCTTCTTCAGGAAGTTCTCCCTCACACGCGCCACCTCGGCCTTGTCGCTCAGCGCCACCAAAGCTGAATCTCGTTTCTGCAACGAGATCCCGCAATAGCGGATAATTCCCGCGATGGCGTTCGGATCGGCGTTTGTGGAGTATTTGCGGACGTCTGCAGCCCAGTCTTCAGCCATGATGTTGCTCCCTCCTGATCGCAGATACACCTATCTTCCATCCACCTTTACATCTACTTCCGCCGAGATCATCCGGCCAAGGGTGGGATGCGCAGCACCCATCCCGGCTGGATCAGGTCGGGGTTCTTGACGGGCGGTGAGTTGGCCTTGACGATATCGGTGTATTTGGCTCCCTTGCCCTTGCCGTAATGCTTTTCGGCGATCGCCCAGAGCGTGTCGCCCTTCTGAACCGTATACATCGTCGACTGCTCCGAAGGTTTCTCGACGATGAGACCGCTCGTATCGACCTCGGCGACGCCATAGGTGTTGCCGAGCGACAGGATCAGCTTCTCCGCCTCTTCCTGGCTCATCGCCTGGCCTGACAGCTTGACCTTGTCATCCTGCACGTCAATGTTGAGCTTGCTGGCGTCGAAGCCGTGCCCTTCGACCTCCTTTTTCAGGGCGTCAGACGAGGCGGCCTGGGCGCCGCCTCCGAGCAGCTTCGCCCCTGCATCCTTGATGAACTTGAACAGGCCCATGGCACTCTCCTTCGCGGGATTGATCAGGTACGCTGCACGTCCGTGGCGGCGGGCAGGCGACCGTCGGGGGTGAACTTGTCGACGGCCTCGGGCAGGGTCGTTGAGAGCCGCGTCAAGAGGTCCTCGCGCGACAATCCGGTCTGCTGAGCCACGGTCTCCAGAACGTCAGGGCCGATGGCCTGTTCAAGTTGATCCGGCTGGATCGGCTGGTTGGGTCCTCTGCTGACCCAGGACTGCGCGACGTCGCCCTGGCCGTTCTGGTTGAATCTTTCCACCAACTCGCCCAGCCCGCCGTTCAGGAGGCTGCCAATCCCCCCGCCCATCAATCCTCCGAGCAACCCGCCAAGACCGCCCTGTGGATTGCCCTGGCCCGCGGTGCCCAGACCGCCGCCGGTCAGGTTGCCGAGGAGACCCCCCAATCCCCCCTGCTGCTCACCCTGGCCGACGGCGTTGGGATTGCTGGATTGAGAGCCTCCCAGCATCTCGGCGATCTTGTCGCGGTTCTGGAAGCCTGCAACGGCCAAGAGGCCCAACAGGGCGGTCATCGATGGGAAGTCGCGACTCATGGTCATCTCCTCTGCTCTGGGTTGCTGCCGAAGGAGGAACGCGGGAACGCGAGAGTGGATTGATTTTTCGCGCTCAGCTCTCAGGCTGGCGGTTTCAGACGATGAGACGGCGCATCACCGCGCAGCACGGGTCGGCGGAAAACGATCGGTGGGCTCGCTCCCGGTGATCTGGCTTGAGGGTTCCTCGCTCAGCCAGCGATAGAGAAGGCCGCCCAGCGCGCCGCCGACGAGCGGCGCCAACCAGAAGAGCCACAACTGGCCCAGCGCCCATCCGCCGACGATCAGCGCCGGGCCCGTGCTGCGGGCCGGGTTGACCGACAGGTTGGTGACGGGGATGCCGACGAGATGGATCAAGGTCAGGCACAGGCCGATCGCCAGCGGAGCGAAGCCGACCGGAGCCTTGCCGTGGGTTGCGCCCATGATGACGAACAGAAACATCATGGTGAGCACGATTTCCGCCAGCATCGCCGAGCCCAGCCCGTATTTGCCGGGGGAATGGTCGCCATAGCCATTGGCGGCAAAGCCCTTGGCGAGGTCGAAGTCGGGCGCGCCGCTGGCGATCAGATAGAGCACGGCGGCGGCGATGGTGGCGCCGATCACCTGCGCCACGACATAGGGCGCGACGTCCCGGCTCGGAAACCGCCCGCCCGCCGCCAGGCCCACCGAGACGGCCGGATTGAGGTGGCATCCGGACAGATGGCCGATGGCGTAGGCCATGGTGACGACGCTGAGGCCGAAGGCGAGCGAGACGCCCAGGAGCCCGATGCCGACCTGCGGAAAGGCGGCGGCGAGCACCGCGCTGCCGCAGCCCGCCAACGTCAGCCAGAACGTGCCGATGGCCTCGGCTAGGCAACGCCGGAAGATGGGACTTTGCATGGAGCCCTCCGTGCTCGTCGTAAGGCTCTTTCTACAGGATTTCGTTTGGCTTGGCGACGTGGTGGCGCGCTCCAGTCTTGTTCTCGCGATCGACAGCTCACCTCATCGTGTCGCGCCGATATTGAAGTTTAGGCCCAAGTGGCGGACGGCGGAGTGTCTGCTTTGTTGGCGCGCTCGCGGTTGGGGCGCCGACGCGAACGTCAAAACCGCGTCCTGATGGCCTTTGCCCTTCACACCGGCGCCCCCGGCGAACCATGCTGGGGTCCCGAATCGTCGATCGCTCGATCAGGAGAGCCCATGTCGCCCACGCCCGCCGGACATCTGCCGATCTGGACGTGGACCGTGCCGCTGCTGGCGCTGGCCGTCCTGGCGGCGGCGTTCGGGTTCGGGCTTACCACGCTGCTCGCCGTGGTCGCCGGGCTGGCCTTGATGGGAGCGGTCTTCGCGGCGGTTCACCACGCCGAAGTCGTGGCGCACCGGGTCGGAGAACCCTTCGGCACGCTGGTGCTGGCGGTCGCAGTCACCGTCATCGAGGTCGCCCTGATCGTCTCCATGATGTGGGCCGGCGGTCCCGACAAGGCCGGCCTGCCGCGCGAGACCGTGTTTGCCGCGGTGATGATCATCTGCAACGGGCTGGTCGGGTTGTGCCTGCTGGCCGGGGGATGGCGACATCGCGAGCAGTCCTTCCAGTTGCAGGGCGCGCTCTCGGCCTTGGGCGTCCTCGCAGCGCTGGTCACCTTGCCCGAAAGCGTCTCGGCGCTGCGGGCCGCCCGGCGCAACCTGCTGCAGACGAGCATGAACCTCGCGCTCGGCTCGGCCCTGGCGAGCATCGGCCTCACCATTCCGGTGGTCGCCGTGCTGTCCATCGCCATCGGTCAGCCTTTGGCGATGGGGCTCGGCACGCTGGAGACGACGCTGCTGGCGCTGACGCTGTTGTTGAGCGTCATCACGCTGGGCACCGGACGCACCACCGTCTTGCAGGGCATCGTCCATTTGGCGGTGTTTGCCGCCTTCCTGTTCTTTTCCGTCATCCCCTGAGGCGGTCCAGCGGACCGTTTGCGCCGGCCGACAAAGCCGCGTCCCGCCGCCGTCGGCCTCGTCGAGCGCGGCGGCAAGACCCGCATGTTCCACGTCGAGTGCGCCACGGCGACCACGGTCCGCGAAATCCTCGTCACTAACGTTGACCGCAAGTCCACGCTGAACACCGACGAAAGCCGCCTCTACACCGTCGTCGGTGCCGAGTTCGGCGCTCACCACACCGTCATCACGGCGCGAACAATCACGGCGCGAAGGAGTATGTCCGCGACGACGTGATGACGAACCAGATCGAAGGCGTGTTCTCAATCTTCAAGCGCGGCATGAAGGGCGTTTACCAGCACTGCGCCGAGAAGCATCTGCACCGCTACCTGAACGAGTTCTCCTTCCGCTACAACCACCGCGTGGCGCTGGGCTGTAACGACGTGGAGCGCAACGAGCAGCTGCTGCGCGGCATCGCCGGCAAGCGCCTTACCTATCGGCGGATGGACGATGCCGCTCACTCGTCAACAGGCGGCCAAGCGCTTCCTGCGCTGGCGAAAGCGTCGCCGCGTGGACTCTCCATCGCGAGGGCCATAGCATCCACGTCTAGTGTCAAATCGGAGATGAACTCGGCTCGCCCAATGGCCGAGATTTTCCCCTCTGCCTCAGCGTGCGTTTCCGCTTCAACAGAAATCGCCCAACACCTGCCCCCGTGTTGATAACGAAACCCGAACGTCAGGAAGCTGCTCATGCCGATTACCTCGAAGCCAGATGGTCTGACCTATCCTTGCTACTGGATGTATCAAGACGCGAAGAAAGAATGGCGCTGGGTCTATTACGCTGGGAACGGGGAAGAGATTGCAGTCAGTAGTGAAAGCTATAAGTCAAAATCCGATTGCCAACACGGTGTTGATATCATGCGTCAGTCGTCCACGTCGAAAATCTATTCGTCCAAAGAGACGCCACACTAGATGATGCGCGAAGCTGCCTAGAAGGAGGCTGTCCGACACGCTGGATAAACGGTCAAGCGTCTTTCTGGTCAGACTGTGCCGACTTCCTACGTTGCGTGCCGGTCGTCCTATCAGACTTCGCCTTCGCGCTCGACCCGTGCTTCTTTGGCGGGGTCTGAAGCATGCGCTTCAACACCTCATCACGCTTCTGATCGTCGCACGATCAGACCTCCCGTTCGATGGCAGACCGGACCGGGCGAAGCCAGGCCGCAGGAGGTCCCAAAGCGCCTCCAGGGCGCGCACCCTCGTTGCTGCGACGTCGCGCGTGAGGCGCCGAGCGAAGCGGGCGTCTCTTCGGCCGGCGCCGGGCTGGTCCCGGTGATCTGGGCGGCGGGCTGCTGGCTCAGCCAGCGATAGAGGAGGCCGCCGAGCGCGCCGCCGACAAGCGGGAGCCAGCCAGAACAGCCACTATTGCCCGAGCGCCCAGCCGCCGACGATCCTGCCGATTCGCCAGCCGATAGCTTCAGCCTGGCGGTTTGTGGCGAAACTCCACAGATTTCCAAACGCCAAGAATTGGGTCTGAGTTACCATCGGTGAAGCACGCTTCCGGCCAGCAAAGATATTACCGAACGGCAATGTCAGAAACTGACGTCCGCGCCGGCCTCCTCAGCTGATTTTTGCTTGGCATCTCCTTGGCGGATCGAGGCCGAAACGTGGTCGAGGAGCCTCGTCAGCGATCTTAACTGTAAAATTCAACCAATCGCCATCTGCAGACTTGACGCCTGAGCTTTTGTTGTCGCAATTTGCGGATTGTAAACAAATCGTCGACAGCCGGGCGGCGTGCAGTTGTCGGTTGCCACGAGGGGGAGCGTCAGCATGTTCAGGCAGCAGCCTACATCCGGCAGAGAGAGCCCGTCCTGACCGACAGGTTCGGTGAAGCGGCCGCCGGACTGTCCTGAACGGATCTCAACGCCAAACCACACGTCCATCGTTCAACGAGCGCGGCGCGGCCGCTGCTTGAACGGCACCCTTGTGGCCTAAAGGCCGCGTACCAGCTTTCAAGGAATCAATGCCATGGCCAGCGCAGCCGGTGACACCACCATCATCATGACGGGGACCACCAACGACAAGCTCGTGGGTGGTTCCGGCAATGACAGCCTGAGCGGCGGTGCAGGCGCCGACAGCCTGAACGGCGGTTCTGGAAACGACATCTTAAACGGTGGCAGTGGGTACGACACCGTTTCCGGCGGCTCCGGCAGCGACATTCTCATCTATAAAGCGTTCGAGAATAAGTGGGTGCTGAACGGAACTTTTAATGCGTCGAATCAAACCTTAGTTGGAGGTTCAGTTTACACGGGCACCGATCAGGCTTCGGTCGGGTCGACACTTCTTATCCCGACTGACCCTACGTCATCATCGGGGACATCATTCGGGGGCTACGATCTATATGACGGCGGCTCGGGCGCCGTGGGCTCCTCCAGTTCAAAAGTCAACACGACGCCGGATATTGACACCGTTCAAATCTGGCTCAGTGCATCGCAATTGACCGATCCGGCTATTATGGCGGAGATTAACTGGGTCAAGACGGTTTGGATTCCTGCGCAGATTAATCTTAAGACAGAGCAGGCCAGCACTGCGGTCTATGAGTTCAAAACGCTGAACCTGAAAATCTCGGCCATCGAAAATTTGGACGTTCGGAATTGGCAAGGATCAGCAGACATCGTAGCCCCCAAAGTTACGGTGGACATCGTGGACGCGTCGCTGAGCGACGCCGACACCAGCTCCTCGGTGACGTTCACGTTCTCTGAGGCGGTCGATCCGGCATCGGTCGTCCTGTCGGTCGAGGGCGGGACGCTGTCGGCGCTGACCTGGAACGCGGACCACACGGGGGCGAC
>NZ_JANCLU010000033.1 GCF_024294805.1 Alsobacter ponti | reverse complement strand
GCTGCGGGGTTCCGGGAACGGGACGGGCGGACTGGCGTCCGCCCTTTGCGCTGTCGCTGCGGGGTTCCGGGAACGGGCGGTCTGACGTCCGCCCTTTTGCGCTGGCGCTCCGGGGTTCCGGTAACGGGAGGCGGCGGAGCCTGCCTTTGCCGTTGCGGGCCCACGGCCCGCCCGTCCCCGGAGCGGTGGAGCGACAGCGGAACCGCATCCGGGGCCTAGCGCGATATGTCGCGCGTCAGCGCGTCCTTGCGAAAAGGCTCATGAAGCTCCGCTTCGCGGCAGCATCCATGCGCTGGCTCCCGGACACCCCTCCGCTGGCGCTGCGGGGTTCCGGGAACGGGCGGACTGACGTCCGCCCTTGGCGCTGTTGCTCCGGGGTTCCGGGAACGGGCGGACTGGCGTCCGCCCTTGGCGCTGTCGCTGCGGGGTTCCGGGAACGGGGCGGGCGAGAGCCCGCCCTTTTCATCGAATCAACGGCTCCTGGAACGGGGGTGAGCGAAGGCTGCCCTCCCCCCCGCCGCCTCACTCGGCGGCGGTGACGGCGGCCTGGGGCTCGAAGGGGAGGCCGAGGTGGGTCCAGGTCTCGACCAGCGCGTCGGCGAGGCCGGCGATCAGGGCGTCGTCGTGGAAGGGCGTCGGGGTGATGCGCAGGCGCTCCGTGCCGCGCGGCACGGTGGGGAAGTTGATCGGCTGGATGTAGAGGCCGTGGCGCTCCAGCAGCCGGTCCGACGCCGCCTTCACCAGCTCGGGGTCGCGCACCATCAGCGGCACGATGTGAGTCGGCGTCTCCAGCACCGGCAGACCGGCGGCGGCGAGCGCCGCCTTGGTGCGCGCCACCTGGCGGCGCTGCGCCTCGCGCTCGGCCTGCGAGGCCTTGAGGTGGCGCACCGAGGCCGTCGCGGCGGCCGCCACGGCGGGCGGCAGCGTGGTGGTGAAGATGAAGCCCGGCGCGTGCGAGCGCACCGCGTCCACCACCGCCTCGGTGGAGGCGATGTAGCCGCCGACGCAGCCGAAGGCCTTGCCCAGCGTGCCCTCGATGACGTCGATGCGGCCCATCTCGCCGTCGCGCTCGGCCACGCCCGCGCCGCGCGGGCCGTACAGGCCAACCGCGTGGACCTCGTCGATATAGGTCATCGCGCCGTAGCGCTCGGCGAGGTCGCAGACGCGGCCGATGGGGGCGATGTCGCCGTCCATCGAATAGACGCTCTCGAACACGATCAGCTTCGGCCGCTCGCGCCCGGCGTTGCGCAGCAGGTCCTCCAGATGCGCCATGTCGTTGTGGCGGAACACGGCGCGCGCCGCGCCGGAATAGCGCACGCCCTCGATCATCGAGGCGTGGTTGAGGCTGTCGGACAGAATCAGGCAATCCGGCAGCAGCCTGGCGATGGTGGCGATGCCGGTGGCGTTCGACACGTAGCCGGAGGTGAAGACCAGCGCCGCCTGCTTGCGGTGCAGGTCGGCCAGCTCGGCCTCGAGCCCCACGATGGGGTGGTGCGTGCCGGAGATGTTGCGCGTGCCGCCCGCCCCCGCGCCCATGCGCCGGGCCGTCTGCGCCATCGCCTCCACCACGTCCGGGTGCTGGCCCATGCCGAGATAGTCGTTGGAGCACCAGATCACCACCGGGACGGGGCCCGCCGGCGTGTGGCGCACGGCGTGGGGGAAGCGCCCGGCCTGACGTTCGATGTCGGCGAAAACGCGATAGCGCCGCTCGGCCTTGAGTGTGGCGAGAGCATCGGCGAAAAAACGTTGGTAATCCATGAGAGGAATTCTGCCGCACGCACGGTTAATGAAGACACGCGAGGCGAAGCCGCCGCGCGGGGCCGGACCGCCGGCCACGACGACACTAGCACGAACCGGGCCGCGTCGCCGACCCGGGTGATTGCGGACGAAGCGGGCGGTTTGAAGGCCGCGCTTCAGGATGGCGGCGGCGCGGCGCGCCGTCGAGCGGGACGAAGGACCAAGGGGCATGACGGGCGAACGCAACGAGAGCGAGACGGCGCGCCGCCAGAGGCTGGCGGCGGCCCTGCGCGAGAACCTGAAGCGCCGCAAGGCGCGCGAGCGGGCCCGGCGCGACGCGCCGTCGGGCGCGCCCTCCCCGGACGAGGCCGGCCCGCCCGCCGCGCCCGCCCAGGGCGCAGACGACGCTTGAAAGCCGCGCCGGCTTGCCCCTATGCTCGGGCATCCGCAATCAACGAAAGGAGGTGATCCAGTGTCTCATCTGATTCAGCCGCGGTCGTCCGCGCTCGCGACCTGGACCCTCGTCGAGGGCCGCGCCGCGTAGGCGACGCCGGAGCTTCGGCTCGCGGTCCGCAAGGGGCCGCGGCATGGAAACGGAGGGGGCCGTCCCGCAAGGGGCGGCCCTTTCCGCGTTCGGGGACCGGCGCGGGGCTTGGCGGGCCGCGACGCTTTCGCGTTTGATCATTTCCGGTTTTCGAGTCGTACTGTGGCGAGGAGGGCGGAACATCCGCCCTTCCGGGCAGGAACGCTCTGATTCTCCGCTCGACGCGCGCCGGGCCTGGCTTTACCGGTGCGCGGGCGCGGGAGGCGGCCGTTCCGGCTCACCCCCGCGGGAGATTTGACATGACCAGCACATCCGAGGTCGCCGCGCCGGTCAGGGCCGGCCGCAAACCCATTTGGACGCACCTTTATTTCCAGGTCCTCACCGCCATCGTCATCGGCATCCTGCTGGGGCATTTCTACCCCCACACGGGCGAGGCGATGAAGCCGCTGGGCGACGCTTTCATCAAGCTCATCAAGATGATCATCGCGCCGGTCATCTTCTGCACGGTGGTGATCGGCATCGCCGGCATGGAGGACATGAAGAAGGTCGGCAAGACCGGCGCGCTGGCGCTGCTCTATTTCGAGATCGTCAGCACGCTGTCGCTGATCATCGGCCTCATCATCGTCAACGTGGTGCAGCCCGGCGCGGGCATGCACGCCGCCCCCTCCGCCGCCGACATGAAGGCGGTCGAGAGCTACGCCAAGCCCGGCGCGCTCGGCTCCACGGCCGACTTCCTGATGAACATCATCCCCTCCACCGTGGTCGACGCCTTCGCCAAGGGCGAGATCCTGCAGGTGCTGTTCTTCGCGGTGCTGTTCGGCTTCGCGCTGCACCGGTTCGGCGGGCGCGGCACACTGGTGTTCGACTTCATCGAGAAGACCTCGCACGTCTTCTTCGGCGTCGTCGGCATCATCATGAAGGTGGCCCCGATCGGCGCGTTCGGCGCGATGGCGTTCACCATCGGCAAGTACGGCATCGGCACGCTGACCTCGCTCGCCTGGCTGATGGGCACGTTCTACGCCACCTGCCTGCTGTTCGTGTTCGGCGTGCTGGGGGCCATCGCCTGGTGGCACGGCTTCTCGATCTTCCGCTTCGTCGCCTACATCAAGGAGGAGCTGCTGATCGTGCTCGGCACCTCGTCCTCCGAGGCGGCGCTGCCGCGCATGATCGCCAAGATGGAGAACGCCGGCGCGGACAAGTCCGTGGTCGGCCTCGTCATCCCCACGGGCTATTCGTTCAACCTCGACGGCACCTCGATCTACCTCACGCTGGCGGCGGTGTTCATCGCCCAGGCCACCGACACCCCGCTCGACATCGGCCACCAGCTCACCCTGCTGGTCGTGCTGCTGCTGACCTCGAAGGGCGCGGCGGGCGTCACCGGCTCGGGCTTCATCGTGCTGGCGGCGACGCTGTCGGCGGTGGGCAACGTGCCGGTGGCCGGCCTGGCGCTGATCCTGGGCATCGACCGCTTCATGTCGGAGGCGCGCGCCCTCACCAACCTGGTCGGCAACGGCGTCGCCACGCTGGTCGTCGCCAAGTGGTGCGGCGAGCTGGACACGGCGCGGCTGAACCACGTGCTGACGTCCGAGACCGACCTGGAGGCCGACGAGCCGGAGGCGGTGCTGGACCAGCAGGAGGCCCACATGGCGCGCACCCCCTGAGGCGCGCCGCCCCAAAATTCCACGACCCTCGCCCGCTCTCGCCCGCGCCCCATTCCCGGGGCGCGGGTTTTTCGTCACGGGCGCGGCTGCGCCTGCTCGGCGGCGCGCCGGGCGATGCCGAGCTTGCGCTCGCGGTGCATGGTGTAGAGGCTCGACGCCATTACGATGGCGCAGCCGGCCACCACCCACACGTTCAGCGGGTTGCCGAACACGAACATGCCGTAGAGCACGCCCCACACCATCATCGTGTACTGCATCGGCGCCACCGCCGCCGCCGAGGCGTGGCTGAGCGCGCGCAGCATCAGGAACTGCGCCGATCCCATCAGCAGCCCCGACAGCGCCAGCGCGCCGACATCGGCCAGCGCGGGCGCGCGCCACACGAAGGGCACGACCGGCAGGCTCACCGCCAGCAGCCCCAGCATCACCGCGCTCGCCATGGTGGAGGCGGACTCGATGCCGCGCAAATGGCGCATGATCAGCAGCGTCGCCGCGCCGGAGAACGCCGTCAGCAGCGCCGCCCCATGGCCCAGCGACAGCTCCTGGAAGCCGGGGCGCACCATCACCAGCACGCCGACGAAGCCGACCGTCGCCGCCGCCCAGCGGCGCGCGCCCACCTTCTCGCCGAGGATCGGGATGGCCATGACGGTGACGAGCAGCGGCGCGCAGAAGGCCAGCGCGTAGACGTCGGCCAGCGGCAGATGGCGGAAGGCGTAGAGGCCGAAGATCGCGCCCAGCCCCGACAGCGCGCCGCGCAGCGCCACCAGCCCGAGATTGCCGTTTCGCGGCAGGCGGAAGCCGCCGTCGCGCAGCACCATCGCCATCACCGGGATGATGGCGAAGGCGACCTGCATGGGGATGAGCTGGAAGGTGGAGTAGGCGCCCACCACGGCCTTCATCAGGGCGTCGGAGGTGGCGAAGAAGAAATAGGCGCCGAGCGCGAAGGCGATGCCTTTCAACGTCGACGCGCGCCGCTCGGGCTCCATCGCCACGGCAGGCTGTTCCCTCGACACCCGCGTCACCTCGCCTGTTGGGGATTCCCCCTCTGTCGCGAGCGCTTGCGTCGGGGGTTGCCGACATCGAGGAATAACTTGCGCCGGCTGCTTCGTCGACCGCTTCCCCATGTTCTCCTGCATGGTCGCATTGCGCCGGGCCGGGTGCGCGATGTTGACGCGCCGTGGCGGGGCTGGAATCGTCGACGGCGATGAGCGAGACCCTCACGATCCGCCCGTTCCGGCCGGCCGACGCGCCGGCCTGCGCCCGCATCTATGTCGAGGCGCGCCGGGTGGCGTTCTCGTGGTGCCCGCCCGACATGTTCACGGACGACGAGTTCGCGCGCGACTCGCGCGGCGAAGCCGTGTTCGTGGCCGAGGAGGCCGGCGAGGTGCGGGGCTTCCTGTCCATCTGGACGCCGGACCACTTCATCCACCTGCTGTTCGTCGACCCCGCGATGCACCGGCGCGGCATCGGGGCGGCGCTGCTGCGCCACGCCGAACGCCAGTTCGGGTCGTGGGGCTGGCTGAAATGCCAGTCCGGCAACCTCAACGCGCTCGCCTTCTACACGCGCATGGGCTGGACGGTGGGCGAGGGCGGCGTCAACGAGCTCGGGCCTTGGCGCGCGGTGTCGTGGCTCTCCCCCGACCTGTCCGAGCCGGCCCGGCGCGCGCTGGAAGGCCGGCCGCGAGCCGATTAACTTCTCGCGAGCGGCTTTCCGAACGGGCCGGGACGGCGTACATCGGGGCGCAACCCCAACGCCCGCCCAGGCTCCGCTTGCCGGGGAGCCGACGCGGACCCGGTGCAACATGACCCGCTCGACACGCCTTCGCCGCGCCGCCCTCGCCGTCACGGCCGCCATGGCCTTCCTGGCGGCGGTCCCGCTCGGCCTCGCCCCGGCGCGGGCGCAGCATGGCGGCCTGCTGTCGCTGTTCCCGGGCGCGCAGGCGGCCGAACCCGCGCCGGCTGCGCAAGTCGCGCCTTCCGCGCCGGCGTCGTCCGCCCCGCCGATCCGCGTCATCATCGAGGTGCCCAACACCGAGGCCGGACGGGGATTCGTCACCGAGCAGCTGATGCCGAAGATCGGCGGCGGGGCGGTCGCCACGCCGGCGCCGTCGGCGGCCCCGCCCGCGGGGACCGACGGCAAGCCCGCCGAGGCCGCCGCCGCGCCGGCCACGTCTTCCGCCGCCGCGACTCCCGCCGCCGCCGCGTCGCAACCGGCCACGAGCGCGCCGCTGCCGGCCGCCGCGGCGGAGATGAGCACGCTGGCCGGCCAGGGGCTGGACAGGCTGCGCGACCGGGCGAGCTCCCTGGTGATGGCCGCGCCGCGCGTGCCGGAGGACATCTCGGCCGCCTTCCATCTCTTCGTCGCCATGGGCAACCGGCTGCATTTGCGCTGGATGGCGCTCGCCTTCGTCGTCTTCGCGGGCGGCGGCTTCCTGGCGCGCCAGCTCGCCTGGTGGTCGGCGCGCGGCCTGCTGACGCGCATCATGAACGCTCCGGGCGAGACGCCGGGCCAGCGCGTGCGGCTGTTCGGCATGCGGCTCACCGTGGCGGTGTACGTGCTGAGCGCCTTCCTGATGGGCAGCCTCGGCGCGTTCCTGCTGTTCCCGTGGCCGCCCGTGTTCCGCGAGATCGTGCTCAGCCTGCTCGGCGTCACCGTCGCCATCGGCTTCGCCAACGCGGTGGGGCGCGTGCTCATCGCGCCCGGCGCGCGCCACGACTATTTCCGCGTGCTGCCGCTCACCACGCGGCGGGCGGTGTTCTGGTATCGCTGGCTTCTCATCATCGTCTCCACCATCGCCATCGGCGCGGCGGCGATCAGCGTGCTGCGCATCATCGCGCTGCCGGCGATCACCCGCGACGTCATCCTGATGGGCTGGCGGGCGGTGGTGATCGGCCTGCTCATCACGGCGCTGTGGCAGCGCCAGGCGATGCGGGACGAGCCGCCCGTGAGCCGCATCCTCGCCGTGGTGCTCACCGTCGACTTCGTGCTGATGTGGGTGTTCGCGGCGATGGAGCTGTGGAGCCTTTTCGCCACGCTCGCCGTGTTCACCATCGTGCCGCTGCTCGCCAATCTGGTGCGCGGCGGCGTGCGCAACGTCGTGCGGCTCAACGAGCCCGGCCAGCCGCAGGATTCCGCCGTCATCACCTGGGCGGTGCTGGTGGAGCGCGCCATCCGCCTGCTGCTGGTCATCGGCGGCGCGCTCGTGCTGGCGCGCGCCTGGGGCGTCGACCTCAACGACATCGCCATGGGCGAGACGGGGTTCACCCGCGTGGTGCGGGCGCTGGTGCGCATCGTCATCATCGTGCTGGTGGCCGACCTCGCCTGGCGGCTGATCCGCGCCGTGATCGACGGACGGCTCGACGACGACCCCGCCCTCCCCCTGCACGACGACTCCCCGGAGGCGCGCCGCCGCCAGCGCCTGCGCACGCTGCTGCCGATCCTGCGCAACTTCCTGCTCGTCATCATCGGCGCGATCACGGTGCTCACCGTGCTCGATTCCCTCGGCATCCAGATCGGCCCGCTGCTGGCCGGCGCCGGCGTCGTCGGCATCGCCATCGGCTTCGGCGCGCAGACGCTGGTGAAGGACATCATCTCCGGCGTGTTCTACCTGCTCGACGACGCCTTCCGCGTCGGCGAGTACATCCAGGCCGGCAGTCACCGGGGCACGGTGGAGTCGTTCTCCATCCGCTCCGTGAAGCTGCGCCACCATCGCGGGCCGATCTCCACCGTGCCGTTCGGCGAGCTGGGCGCGGTGCAGAACCTCAGCCGCGACTGGGTGATCGACAAGTTCACCATCGGCGTCACCTACGACACCGACCTCGAGAAGGCGCGCAAGATCGTCAAGAAGATCGGGCAGACGCTGGCGGCCGATCCCGAGTTCAGCGCCAACATCCTCGAGCCCCTGAAAATGCAGGGCGTCGAGCAGATGGGCGACTACGCCATCCAGCTGCGCCTCAAGATGATGACGCGGCCGGGCGAGCAATTCGTCATCCGCCGCAAGGCCTACGCCATGCTGAAGCAGGCCTTCCAGGAGAGCGGCATCCAGTTCGCCTTCCCCACCGTCCGCGTCTCGGGCGGCGAGCACTTCGACCCCAACGACCTCGCCGCCGCCGCCCAATCCGCCATCGGCCACCAGAAGCCCGCCCCGGCGGCTTAGGGCCCGTCCCCGGCCCGGTGCAGCGACAGCGGAACCGGAGCCGGGGCCCAGCGCAATATGCCGCGCGTCAGCGCGTCCTGATGGCCTTTTCCATGGAGCGCCGCTGCGCGGCATCATCCATGCGCTGGATCCCGGACACCCCTCCGCTATCGCTGCGGGGTTCCGGGAACGGGCGGACTGGCGTCCGCCCCTTCAGGCGCCGGCGTCCGGCCCGCCAATCCCCGGCCCGGTGAAGCGACAGCGCCGCCCTTAGCGCTCTGCCCCCGCCAGCGCCGCCTTGTAGAGGCGCTCGGCGTCGTCGCGGAAGGCGGCGCGGGAGTCGGGGCGGTCATAGAACATGTGGCCGCCGGGATAGACGGCGAGCGGGTAGCGGGCCGGGTCGCCCAAAGCGGGCAACTGGTCGAGCAGCAGCTTGCTCTCGAAATAGGGCGTGACGAGATCGGTGGCGCCGTGGGCCACCAGCGCCCGCATGTTGGGATCGAGCGCCAGCGCCTCGCGCAGGTCGCCCAGCGCCTCGGGCGCGGCGCGCCGGCCGCCCCACATCCACTGATTGCCGACTTCCCGGTTGAGCAGGCGATAGGGCCTGTCGATGCGCCAGCCGAGCTTGCGGTAGAGCTCCGTCGCCGCCGCCGTCAGCGGCGCCTCGGTGGCGTCGAGCACCGGGTCGTCGCCATGCGGAACCGGGGAGGTCGGCTCGGGGTCGTAGCCCAGCACCAGCGCGTCGTAGGCGCTGCCGATCTTCTGCTCGCCGCGCGTCCGCTCGCGCAGGAAGGTGCGGCTGTCGAGCCGCCCGCCGAGCCGGCGCAGCAGCGCCTCGTCGAGGCCGGTGAAGCCGGCGACCCTGGCGGCGATGCGCCCCACCGCCGCCTCGTCGCGCGGGCCCTTGAGGAAGTCGGCGACGAACTCGCCCGAGGCGTAGGCCTCGACGTCGGCCAGCGTCTCGCGCCCCTGCAGGCCGCGCGCCTCGCGCGACGCCGCCGCCATCGACGGCAGCTCGCCCGCCCAGCGCAGCGGCGTGTGGCGGTTCTGGAAGCGCCAGCCGAAATCGAGCACCGGCGACACCATCACCAGCCCGCGCACGCCCACCCCCTGCTCGCCCTGCAGGGCGCGCGCCAGCTTGGGAACGCGGAAGCCGCCATAGCTCTCGCCGACGAGGAACTTGGGCGAGAGCTGGCGTCCCTCCTTCTCGACCCATTTGCGGATGGCGACGGCCAGCACCGAGATGTCGGAATCGACCGACCAGAAGCGCCGGCGCGCGTCGTCGCCGCGCAGCGTCGTCCAGCTGTAGCCGGTGCCGACCGGATCGAGGAACACCATGTCGGTGAAGGGCAGCCAGCTCTCCGCGTTGGGCGCCGCGAGCGGCGAGGCGGACGGGGCCGGCCGCGACAGGTCGACGCGCCACGGCCCGACCGCGCCGAGATTGAGATAGGCCGAGGCCGCCCCCGGCCCGCCGTTGAACAGGAAGGTGAGCGGCCGGCCGGCGTCGCCGCCCTCCAGCCGATAGGCGACGAAGCCGATCTCGGCGATCAGCGGCCCGCCCTCCCCGTCGAACAGCGGCACCACGCCGAGCGTCGCGGTGAAGGCGAGCGGCTTGCCGCCGATATCCAGCGTGTGGCGGGTGGTCGACTCGGCCGGCAGCTTGCGGGCGTCCGGCTGGGCCGGGCGGGCGGCCTCGCCCTCCTGCCCGCGCCCGCGCTCGCCGTCCTGCCGCTCCTGCGGCGCGGGGCGCTGCTGGGCGAAGCCCGCCGCCATCGGCCAGGCGCCGAACAGCGCAACGGCGAGCGCCGCCGCAAAAAGGCGGCGGGTCAGGGGAGCAAGCGGGGTCGGGCGCATCAGGGTCGGGAGCATGGAGCCTCCGGTCGGCGCGCGGGTGTCCGCGCGGGCGGCGTCATTCGGCCGGCATCATCACGCCGAACGCCCGGCCGTCAAAGTTGCATCCATGCAAGATCACGTGACCCGCAAGGTTCCGCTGGCGGGCGGCGCGGATGTTCGGCGCGCGTTCGGCACTGTTGTTCGGATGGAAGTTCCGGTTTCAGGCCGGTCCGAGCCCGAAAATCCGATCGCGGCGGATTTCGGCGTCGAATTCGGCGGCGAAGACCGCCGTCTCCGTTTGGAGTCAGAGGCCTTCGGAACTCGATCCGGCGACAGCGCGGCCGTGTGGGAACGGCCTCGCCTTTCGCGTGTTGTTTGGGCGAATCGATAACCGGAGGCTGCACCGATGAGACCGGCCAAGTTGCACATGGGCGCGGCCGCGCTGATCGTCGCTCCCGTCCTCGCCGCGCTCGCTTTGCTGCCGGCCGCCCAACGGACGTCCGGCGGGTCGGAGACCCCGGCCCCGCAGGCGGGTACGGGGCTCGCGGGAGCGGGGCTGGTGACCGCCGCCGAGGCCCGCGAGGCCCCGGCTCCCCAGGTCCCCGCCATCGCGCCGGCCCCCGCGGAGACGGAGAAGCGGACGGTCAGGGTCATCCTGGACTCCCCCTTCGGCCCGCCGCCCGACGTGGTCGTGACCACCGAGCCGGCCAAGCCGCCGGTCTACGCGCCGGAGCCCGGGAAGTCCCACGCCCGGCTGGCCGAGGCGGCCCCCGACCCACAGGAGAAGCCCAGGCCGAAGAAGAAGAAGAAGCCGCGCCGCGCGCCGGGCCTGGAACAGTTCGCCGGCCCGGCCCTGTCGTCGCCCTTCTTCGCCTTCACGCGCTGAGAGCAAGCCCTTGATCAGCCTCGCTTTTCGCGACGGTCAGGAACGGCCGACGAAGTCGCGCTTGCCCAGCTCGACGCCGTTGTGGCGCAGGATTCCGTAGGCCGTCGCGGCATGGAAATAGAAGTTCGGCAGCGCGAAGTTCAGCAGGTAGTCCTGCCCCTTGTAGACGCGCGGCTGGCCGCCGATCGTCAGCGTCACCTCGCGGTCCTCGCTGCCGTCGACCTGGGCGGCGGAGAAGCCGGCGACGAAGTCGCGCGTCTTCGCGATCCGCGCCTGGAGTTGCTCGACGGTCGTCTCGACGTCCTCGTACTTGGGAGGCTCGATGCCGGCCAGACGCGCCGTCGTACCCTTGGCGAAGTCGGTGACGAGCTGGATCTGCCGCGACAGCGGGAACATGTCCGGATAGAGCCGGCAGCCCAGCAGCACGGCGGGATCCACCTTGCGCGCCGCGGCGTGCTCGGCCGCCTTGGCGACGATGGCGGAGAGGTTGTCGAGCCCGCGCAGGAACACGGGGACAGAGGCCTGGTACATCGACAGAGACATGGAAGCTCCGGATTTCACGGAAAAAAGGATGGCCCGCCTGCCTAGCGCATCGCCGGCCGCGCCGCCACGGTCCCGTTGGCCGATCACATGGCGTTGATCGCCCGGCGGCGCGAAACGGGGAGCGCCCCCTCGACTCCGGCGCGCCCCGGATGCCATAGACGTCAAGGTCCAGGCAGGCGCTCCCGAGCGCTGCCCGATGGAACCCGGAAGTCATTGTCGGAGTTGCAGAAAAACGCGAGCGCTCCGCTCGCGCTTCAGCGCCGGAAGGCCGGCGCGCCAGACCCAAGAAGGACGTCATGTCGAAGATCAGCCGCCGCTTCCTCGTCCTCGGCACGCCCGCCCTGCTGGCGGGCTGCGTCTCGGAGCGCCGGTTGGCCTCGCTTCCGGCCCTGCCCGTCCACGACGAGTCGTTCTACCTCACCTACGGCGAAATCCGTGGCGAGCGCTTCCCGGTGCCGGCGGTCGACCCCTACGACGTCAACCCCGAGTATCTGCGCCGGCAGGTGGTCTATGACGGGCCGGAGAGCGCGGGCTCCATCGTCATCGACCCCAACGAGCGCTATCTCTACCTCGTCCAGCCGGGCGGCAAGGCGATGCGCTACGGCGTCGGCGTCGGCCGCGAGGGCTTCGCCTGGAGCGGGGCGGCGACGATCCGCCGCAAGTCCGAGTGGCCCACCTGGACGCCGCCGGGCTCGATGATCCAGCGCCAGCCCGAGCTGGCGGAGTACGCCGGGGGCATGCCGGGCGGGCTCGAAAACCCGCTGGGCGCGAGGGCGATGTACCTCTACCAGGGCGACCGCGACACGCTGTACCGCATCCACGGCACCAACGAGCCCGGTTCGATCGGCTCGGCCGTGTCCTCAGGCTGCATCCGGCTGATCAACCAGGACATTATCGACCTCTACCGCCGCGTGCCGATCGGCACCCGGGTGGTCGTGCGCCCCGCCGAGATCAGCTGAGCGGGGCTTGCCACGCGGCCGGACCTCGCGCCCAATAGGCCGGCGCGAGGACCCGAATGCGACCTGAAATTTCCCTGAAATCCGCCGAGCTCGGCGTCGACATCTCCCTGTTCGGCGCGGAATTGCGCTCGCTCCGAACTGCTCCAAACATGGAATGGCTCTGGCAGGGCGATCCCGCCTCCTGGCCGCGCCAGGCCCCCGTGCTGTTTCCGGTGATCGGCCGCTGCGCCGGCGGCGGGGTGCGGCACCGGGGCCGCTTCTACCCGATCCCGCTGCACGGCTACGCGCCCGAGAGCACTTTCGACATCGTCGCCGTCGCCGACGGAGCCTGCACGCTGCGGCTCGATCCGAGCGAGGCGACGCGCCGCGTGTGGCCGTTCGAGCTGCGGCTGGAGGTGGCGTTCGCCCTCGACGGGCCGACGCTGCGCCAGACGGCCAGCGTCACCAATCTCGGCGGGGAGACCGCCGCCGCCGCGTTCGGCTTCCACCCCGGCTTCGCCTGGCCGACGCCCTCCGCGCCTGGGGCGGCGCAGACCGATTCCATCGTGCTGTTCGAGCGCGAGGAGACCGCGCCGATCCGCCGCCTGCGCGACGGGCTGCTCGGGCCGGAGCCCTTCCCCAACGAGATCGAGGGGCGGACGCTGCGCCTGAGCCCGGAGCTCTTTACCCGCGACGCGATGTTCTTCGACCGGCCGGCGAGCCGCTCCGTGTGGTTCGGAACGCCCGGTGCGCCGGGCGTCGAAGTCGAGTTCCCGGACTGTCCGCAGCTCGGCCTGTGGATGCGCCCCGGCGCGCGGTTCCTGTGCATCGAGCCCTGGCAGGGGCACGACCATCCGCTGGGCTTCGACGGGGACGTGCTGGAGTCGCCGGGAATGGTCCGGCTCGAACCCGGCGAGTCCTTCACGCGGCATCTGGCGATCACGCCCGGCGCGCTTATGCCGGCGTGAGCCGCGCCTGGTCAGCCGGCCCTGGCGAAGGGGCTCTTGTCCGGGTCGGGCTCCGGCATGGCGGCGAGCAGCATGCGGGCGTAGTCGGACTTCGGCGCGGTGAAGATCGTCTCGGTGTCGCCCTCCTCCACGATCTCGCCGCGATAGATCAGCGCCACGTGGTCGCAGATGTAGCGGATGACGCCGAGGTCGTGGGAGATGAACAGGTAGGTCAGCGCGAAGCGCCGTTGCAGGTCGTGCAGCAGGTTCAGCACCTGCGCCTGCACGGAGACGTCGAGCGCCGAGGTGGGTTCGTCGAGGATCAGCAACTCGGGGTTGACGGCGAGCGCGCGGGCGATGCCGATGCGCTGGCGCTGGCCGCCCGAGAACTCGTGCGGAAAGCGCCACAAATGCTGCTCGCCGAGGCCGACGAGTTGCAGCAGCTCCGCCACGCGCTCGGTGCGCTGGCGCGCGTTCAGGCCCAGCGTGGCGCGGTGGATCACCATCGGCTCCTCGATGATGTCGTGCGCGCTCATGCGCGGGTTCAGCGAGGCGTAGGGATCCTGGAACACGATCTGGATGCGCGAGCGCATGCGCCGCATCTCGGCCGCCGACAGAGTGGCGAGGTCGACGCCGTCATAGACGATGCGCCCCTCGGTGATCGGCTCCAGCCCAAGAATGCAGCGCGTCAGCGTCGTCTTGCCCGAGCCGGATTCACCGACCAGGCCGAAGCTTTCGCGCGCCACGACGTTCAGCGTCACGTCCCGGAGCGCGGTGACGCCGCCGCCGCGCGCGGGATAGAGCTTGGTGACGCCTTCGATCCGCAGCACCATCTCAGATCTCCCCCGCCAGCACGCAGGCGACGGAATGGCCCGGCGACAGCTCGCGCATGGCGGGCGCGCCGAGGTCGCACGCCGCCGTGGCGTGGGCGCAGCGCGTCGCGAAGCGGCAGCCCGGCGGCGGCTTGAACAGGCTCGGCACGATGCCGGGCAAGCCGGCGAGCTCGCCCCGCTTCGTGCCCGCCGTCGGGACGGCGGCCATGAGCGCGCGCGTATAGGGATGGCCCGGGTTCTTGAACACCGGCCGCACCGGCCCGGCCTCGACGATGTTGCCCGCGTACATGACGGCGACATGCGTGCAGAGCTGGGCGACGACGCCGAGATTGTGGGTGATCATCACCACGGTCAGCCCGTCCTCGACGACGAGGTCGTGGATGAGGCGCAGGATCTGCGCCTGCACCGAGACGTCGAGCGCCGTCGTCGGCTCGTCGGCGATCAGCAGGTCGGGCTTGCCGATCAGCGCCATGGCGATCAGCACGCGCTGGCGCATGCCGCCGGAGAACTGGTGCGGGTAGTCGTCGACGCGACGGGCGGCGTCGGGGATGCCGACGCGCTCGAGCATGCGCACCGCCAGCGCGCGCGCGGCCTTGCGGCGGGCGCGCCCGGAGGCGCGCCGGTCGAGCCCCAGCACCGCCGGGTCCGCGTGCCCGGCGTGCAGCGCCACGTCGACCATCTGGTCGCCGATGCGGAACACCGGGTTCAGATTGGTGGTGGGGTCCTGGAAGATCATGCCGATGCGCCGGCCGCGCAGGGCCCGCATCTCCGCCTCCGACGCCGCGAGGAGGTCTCGCCCCTCGAACAGGATCTCGCCCGCGAGGTAGCGGGCCGGCGGGGTCGGCACGAGGCGCGAGATCGACAGGCCGGTGAGCGACTTGCCGCAGCCCGTCTCGCCGACGACGCCCCAGATCTCGCCGGTGTCGACCTTCAGGTCGATGCCGTTGAGCACGTGCGCCTCGCCCTCGAAGGAGCGCATGGCGAGATGGAGGTTGCGAATTTCAAGCAGAGCCATGCGCGGTCAGCGCCTCGCCTTGGGGTCGAGCACGTCGCGCAGCCCGTCGCCCAGCAGGTTGAAGCCGAACACGGCGAGGAAGATGGCCATGCCGGGGAAGATCGCCGTCCACCAGTAGTCGGGCATGTAGCCGCGCGCCAGCGAGAGCAGGGAGCCCCACTCGGGCGTGGGCGGCTTGACGCCGATCCCCACGAAGCCCAGCGAGGCGACGGTGAGGATGGCGAAGCCCATGTCGAGCGACATCTTCACGATGATCGGGGAGATGACGTTGGGCAGGATGTGGCGCATCAGGATGCGCGGCGCGCCGGCCCCGAGCGCGCGCGCCGCCTGCACGAACACCTCTTCCTTCTTGGCCATCACCTCGCCGCGCACCAGACGCGCGAAGCCCGGCCACCACGACATGGCGATGGCGAACACCATGTTGCCGATGCCCGGCCCCAGCGCGGCCGCGATGGCCATGGCGAGGATCAGCGAAGGCAGGGTCAGCATCAGGTCGGTGAAGCGCATCAGCGCCTCGTCCACCCAGCGGCCGAAATAGCCGGCCACCGCGCCGATCAACGTGCCGAAGATGGCGGCGATGACGACGACGGCCAGGCCCGCCAGCAGTGAAATGCGCGAGCCGGCGACGACGAGCGAGAACACGTCCTGCCCGAGTTCGTTGGTGCCGAACCAGAACTGCGCCGACGGCGGGCGGAAGCGCATCGCCGTGCTCACCCCGCCGGCCACGTGCTCCGGGTGAGGCACCACGTAGGGGCCGACGAGCGCGACGGCGATCAACAGCGCCACGATCACGAGCCCGACGATGGACAGCGTGCTCTGGCGAAAACGGTAGGCCCCGCGCCGCCAGTTCTGCCAGCGCGACGACAGCGCGTTGCGCGGCCCGGTTTCGACGGCGGCGCTCATTCGTAGCGGACCCTCGGGTTCAGCAGGCCGTAGGCGAGGTCGACGACGAGATTCGACAGGATGAACACCACGCCGATGGCGAGCGTCACTCCCATCACCGGCATGAAGTCCTGCGTCACGATGGCCTTGGTGGCGTAGAGGCCGATGCCCGGCCAGTCGAACACGGTCTCCACCAGCACCGTGCCGCCGAGCAGCCAGCCGACATAGAGGCCGATGACGGTGAGCGTGGCCGACAGCGCGTTCTTGAACACGTACTTGAACAGGATGAGCCGCTGCGACAGGCCGAGCGCCCGCTCCGTGAGCACATAGTCCTGCTGCAGCACTTCCAGCGTGGAGGCGCGCATCATCCGCGTGATGGTGGCCAGCGGCGACAGGCACATCGCCGCGGCCGGCAAGGCGAGGTGCTTCAGGGCCGTCGCGAAGGCCCCGAGGTCGCCGGCGACGAGCGCGTCGATGGTCAGGAAGCCGGTCACGAAAGGCGGCGGCTCGTCGATGATCGGGAAGCGTCCGCCCAGCGGCAGCCAGAGCAGCCACATGGCGAAGGCGAGCTGCAGCAGCAGGCCGAGGAAGAAGCGCGGCATCGAGATCGCCGCCAGCGACAGCGTGCGCGAGAGATAGTCCGGCCAGCGGTTCGCGTAAACCGCCGAAACGAGGCCGGCGGGCAGGCCGATCGCCACCGCCAGCACCATGGCGGCGATGACCAGCTCCAGCGTGGCGGGGAGGTAGATCTTGAGGTCGTCCCACACCGGCCGGCGCGTCAGCACCGACTGGCCCCAGTCGCCCTTCACGAGCCCGGTGGCGTAGCTCCAGTACTGCGCGGGCAACGGCCGGTCCGTTCCCAATTCGCGGGCGAGCGACTGGATCTCCGCCTGCGTCGCCTGCGGGCCGGCGGCGAGCTTCACCGGATCGCCCGGCAGCAGATGGGAGATCGTGAAGACGAGCAGCGACAGCCCGACGAGGACGGGGATCAGCAGCAGCAGACGGCGGACGGTGTAGATGAGCATCGGCCTCGTGCCTGCAAGGTCCGCGCCGGACGCCGCCCGGGAGCGCCCGGCCCGCTCGCGCGGGCCGGGACGCGCCGCCGGGCGGCTCGCGTCACTTCAGCGACAGGGGGAAGAACTCGATGGCGTTGCTCGCCACCGGGGTGAACACGAAGCCGCTCACGTCCGAGCGGATGGCGAGCTTGCGCTTTTCGAGCACGCCGAAAATGTCCGGCGCGTCGTCGACGACCTGCTTCTGGAACTCCAGGTAGATCGCCTTGCGCTTGGTCTCGTCCGTCTCGGCGCGGCCCTGCATGATGAGGTCGTCCACCTTCGCGCTCTTGTACACCGGGTTCTGCCAGTTGCCGTTGCGCGAGGAGTGGTACGCCGCGAAGGCGATGTTGTCCGGATCGCCGTAGTTCGCCGTCTGATAGACGGGGAAGAAATCGGCCATCTTGTCGGGCGACGCCGTCGAGGCGACCATGTCCGGCCACACCATCGGCTTGATGTCCAGATCGATGTTGATCTTTTTCAGGCTGTCGAGCAGCACGAGCGCGAAGCGGCGCTGCTGCTCCAGGCCCGAGACATGGACCATGGTGAGCTTGATGCCGCCGTTCGGCGACTTCGACTTGGCCAGATACTCCTTCGCCTTGGCGAGATCGGTGCGCGGCACGGGCAGGTTCGGATCGTGGCCGAGGATGCCGTGCGGCAGCGGGCCCACCATGAGCTGCTGGTAGCCGGCCGACTCCTCCATCGATTTGTAGTCGAAGGCGTAGGAGATCGCCTTGCGCAGGTTGATGTCGGCGAGCGGGCCGTACTCGGTGTTCATCTTGATGGAGAAGGTGCGGAACTCCGGCTCCACCACCGAGACGACGCCGGGCTTGTCCTTGAGCGCGTCCATGTCCTCGGCCGTCAGGTCGAGGGCGAAATGAGCCTCGCCGCGCTGCACCGCCAGACGCTGGTTGGACGTCTCGCGGATGATCCGCCAGATCGCGCCGGTGAGGTTGCCGCCGCCCGTCTTCCACGGGTTCGCGACCTTCTCGAACTCGTAGAGATTGCCGGGCTCGGCGCGCTTGATGCGGAAAGCGCCGGAGCCGGCGACGTTGGAGCGCAGATAGGTCTGGCCGTCGTCGGAGCCCTTGTTGGCCTCGACCTCCTTGGCGTTGACCACCCACAGCCACGGCAGCACCTGCAGGAAGGCGGCGAAAGGCTTCACCAGCTTCACCTTCACCGTCGTGGCGTCGACCGGGATGACGCTGTTGGTGTCGATGATGCCGGCCACCATCCACGCATTGCCCTTGGCGAGGCGGATGAGGCGGTCGAACGAGTACTTCACGTCCGCCGACGTCACCGGCGAGCCGTCGGTGAACTTGGCGGCCGGGCTCAGCTTGAACGTGTACTCCATGCCGTCGGGCGACACGGTCCAGGACTCGGCCAGGCTGGGAACCACCTTCACCGGGTTGCCTTCGACGCGCACCAGCGAGTCGTAGACGTTGCGCAGGAACGCGGAGGCCGAGTAGCCCGTCGCGATGTGCGGGTCGAAATTGGGCACATCCTGGTTGCTGGCGATCACCAGGACCTTGCGGGCCTGGGCCATCGCGGGAGCGAGGCCCGCGCCGGAGAGGGCGCCGACCGCGGCCAGCGCGCCCATCGCATGTAGAACTGTCCGTCTCTTCATCGCATTCCCCTCCACCTTCACGCCACCTTAGCCCGTCCGTCCGTATTGGACAGGGCCATTCCGTAACCATAGTCCCGCGCCGCGGCCTCCGGCGTCACGCGCCCTTCGGCGACGTCGCGCTCGACGGCGGCGCGGTCGCGTTCCGCCGGGTCGCCGTAGCCGGCGCCGCCGGCCAGCACGACCTCGACGATCTCGGCCGGCCGCGTCACCGAGACGAGGTCGCCCGTGCCGCAATCGCGCAGCAGCGCGCCGTCCGCGTCACGCACCGCGCCGCGCGCGGAGCCGCCGGGGAGGCCGCCGAACAGGCCGGGCGTCGGGTTGTTGACGCCCTCGGGATAGACCGACACCAGCGTCGTCTGGCCGTCGTCGGAGAGCTTGCGCAGCCGCACGCGCTGGCCGAGCCCGCCGCGGTGGCGGCCGGGGCCGCCGGAATCGGGCAGGTAGGCCTTCTCCAGCACCAGCACGGGCACGCGCGTCTCGAACAGCTCGATCGAGGTGTTGGCGGCGGAAGTGGGCCAGAGCAGGCCCGACTTGCCGTCGCCCCGCGCCGACGCGCCCTGGCCGCCGCCCATGAACAAGAGGTCGGAATAAATGCGGTGGTCCGGCGTCTGCCCGTAGATGTTGGCCGCCACCGGCAGGCCGGTGAACGCCTGCACCTGGGCCGGGGCCGCCTCCGCCAGCGCGCGGAAGATGTTGGGCGCGATATACCACCCCGTCCGGGTGCGGATGTTGACCGAGGCCGGCCGGCGCGGGTTGAGGATCGAGCCTTCCGGCGCCTTCACCGTGAACGGCCGGTAGCAGCCCGCGTTGCCGCGCACGTTGGGCGTCAGCATGCACTTTAGCGGATAGGTGGCGTGGGCGGCCGTGTAGTTCAGCGTCGAGTTGAGCCCGCCCTGCGGCAGCTGCGGCGGCGCGCCGTCGAAGTCCACCTCGATGGAGTCGCCCGCGACCGTCAGCTTCACCGGGTAACGCAGCGGCGTGCCCAGCGGGTTGTTCCAGATCTCGGAGGCGTAGACGCCGTCCGGGATCGCCGAGATGGCGTCGCGCATGGCCTTCTCGGAGCGCCCCTGGACGACGGCGGCCAGCGCGCGAAGGTCGTGCATGCCGTAGTCGCTCATGAACGCCAGCAGGCGCTCCGCGCCGAGCGCGTTGGCCGCGACGAAGGAGTGCAGGTCGCCCAGCACCTGCTCGCCGTTGCGGACGTTCTCGTTCAGCAGCCGCAGCAGGCTCTCGTTCGGCTTGCCCGCCTCGTAGAGCTTCATGGGCGGGATCTGGAATCCCTCCTCGTAGATCTCGCGGGCGCGCAGCGAGTCCTTGGTGCCGCCGATGTCGGAGACGTGGCCGACCGTCCCCATCAGCCCGACCAGCTTGCCGTCGCGGAAGCAGGGCGTGACCACGGCGATGTCGAACAGGTGGCCGGCGCAAAGCCACGGGTCGTTGGTGACCAGCACGTCGCCGGGCTTCAGCGTGTGGGCCGGGTAACGCTCCAGCAGCGCCTTCACGGCAAGCGGCAGGGTGAGGTTGAACACCGGCATGGCGCGCGGCGAGTGGGCCAGCGTCTCGCCCTCCGGATCGAGCAGTTCGCAGGCGAAGTCCTGCGCCTCGGAGATGACCAGCGAGAAGGCGGTGCGGATCACCGTCAGCCACATCTCCTCGACCACGGTGACGAGGCGGCTCCACATGATCTCGAGGGCGATCGGGTCGGACTCGATCAGCGCCACGGCCCGCTCGACGGGCATGTCGGGCGTGACGAGAGCGGCCGAGGCGGCGGTGACGCCGATGGCGACGCGGATGTTCAGGCTCTCGTCGATCGACACCTTGTCGCCCGGCGGGATCAGCGTCGTCGCCTCGCGCTCCTCGATGATGGCGGGGCCGGCGAAGTGGTCGCCCGGGCGCAGCGCGTAGCGATCGTAGACCGGCGTCTCGACGTGCAGGCCGTCGAACCAGGCCAGCCGCGTGCCCTTGCGCTTGGTGGCGAGGTCGCCGCCGCCGGCGGCGCCGCGCAGCGACAGCGTCGGCGTGGGGCCGGAGCAGCGGACGCGGAAGTTGATCGCCTCGATGCGCGCGCCTTCCTGCGGCTTGGTGTAGCGGGCGGTGTAGACGCGGTGGAACGCGGCCTCCACGGCTTCCCGGCTCGCGGCGGTGATCGCGCCGGAGGGCAGCGGCACCGAGATGTCGTGCATCTGGCCGACCAGGCGCATGTCGGCGCTGCGCTCGACGACGATGTCGGCGTCGGCGATGCCGGCCTCCCGCAGGCGGGCGCGGCCCTGCGCCTCCAGGCCGGACAGCACCTCGTTGACGCCGTCGGCGTCGAGGTTCGCGGAGAACTCGGCCGGGTGCGAGCGCACCAGCTCGAACGACAGCGGCGCGGCGAGGAAGCCGAGCGCCGAAGCCGCGCCGGAGGCGGGCGGCACGATCAGCTCGCGCACGCCGAGCACGCGCGCCACCTCGGCCGCGTGCGCCGGGCCGGCGCCGCCGAAGCCGACCATCGAATAGTCGCGCGGGTCCTTGCCCTTCTCGACGAGGTGGACGCGGGCGGCCGCCGCCATGCTCTCGATGACGACCTTGTGGATGCCGGCCGCCGCCTCCTCGACGCCGAGCCCCAGCGGCGTCGCGACGCTCGCCACGGCGCGGCGCGCCGCATCGAGGTCGAGCTTCATGCGCCCGCCGAGGAAGAAGCCGGGATCGTAGTAGCCGAGCACGAGGTTGGCGTCGGTGACGGTCGGCCGGTCGCCGCCCATGCCGTAGCAGGCCGGCCCGGGATCGGAGCCCGCCGAGTTCGGCCCGACGCGCAGCAGGCCCACCTCGTCGATGGCGGCGATGGAGCCGCCGCCCGCGCCGATCTCGATCATGTCGATCACCGGCGCCTTGATCGGCAGGCCCGAGCCCTTCTTGAAGCGGTGGACGCGGCCGGCCTCCATCATCGGGGCGATCTCGGCGCGCCCGTCCTCGATCATGCAGGCCTTGGCCGTCGTGCCGCCCATGTCGAAGGAGATGACATCCTTCTTGCCCGCCAGCTCGCCGAAAAGCGCCGTCGCGAGGCCGCCGCCGGCGGGGCCGGATTCGAGCAGGCGAATCGGGAAGGCGCGCGCCGCGGCGGGCGACACCAGGCCGCCGGCCGAGTGCATCAGGCGCAGCGCGCCGGCGAAGCCGCGGCGGGCCAGCTCGCTTTCGAGCCGGCGCAGATAGGTGTCCATCAGCGGCTGCACATAGGCGTTGGCGCAGGTGGTGACGCAGCGCTGGTATTCCCACAGCTCCGCCACGACCTCGTGCGACAGCGAGACGTGCAGGCCGGGGAACTCGCGCCGGGCGATCTCTCCCACCGCGACCTCGTGGACGGGGTTGCGATAAGAGTGCAGGAAGCACACGGCCACCGCCTCCGCGCCCTCTGCGACGAGCTTGCGCAGCGCCGCGCGCACCTGCTCTTCGTCGAGCGCCGCCACCACATTGCCGTCACGGTCGACGCGCTCGCTCACCTCCAGCCGGCGGCCGCGCGGCACGAAGGGCTCGGGAAACTGCAGGAACAGGTCGTAGATGTCGTAGCGCTGCTCGGTTCCCATCTCCAGGATGTCGCCGAAGCCCTCGGTCGTGATGAGGCCGATCTTCGGCCCGTCGCGCTCGATGATGGTGTTGGTGACGAGCGTCGTGCCATGCACGATCTCACCGACATCCGCGAGGCCGATGCCGCCCATGCCGACGAGCTCCTCCAGGCCGATCAGCGCGGCCTCGGACGGGTCGTGGGGAGTGGTCAGGCGCTTGTGGAGCGTCACTGCCCCGGCATCGCCGTCGTACAGGATGAAATCGGTGAAGGTGCCGCCGATGTCGAAGCCGATGCGCCAGCGCGCCGCCTTTTGCATGATCCTCATGTCCCCTGCATGGCCGGTTCGCCCGCGCGAAGCGCGTGGCAGACCCGGTCGCCCATCACGGTCGCGATCGACCTGGCGCCCGCCAGCAGCCGGTTCGCGATGATTCTCTTTTCGTCGGCGGTGATGGTCGCGACCGGATAGGTCACGCACAGGCTGACCGTCTCCTCGGTCTGGGGGTCAGCCACCGCCACGGCGAGCGCCCCGACGCCGCGATTGGATTCGTCCCAGGACTCCGAGAGCCCCGTGCGCCGCACTTCGGCGAGCCGCCGCAGCAGGTCGTCGACGGTCTGGGGCGCCGTGGCGGACGGGATCTCGAACTCGTCGGCGAACAGCGCGCGCACGGCGTCGTCGGGCAGCCGGGCCAGCAGCGACCGGCCGGTCGCGGACGCCTGGGCGAGCAGCCGCCGGCCGATCGGGGTTCCAACCCGCAGCGCGTGCCGCCCCGCGAAGTAGCGCAAGCCCATGACCTCGCGGCCGTCGCGAATGGAGACATAGCCGGAATGCCCGGCCTCCTCGACGACGTCGGACAGCAGGTCCTCGGCCCGCGCCATCAGCGAGGAGCCGGCCCTGTAGAGCTGGCCGAGTTGGAAGAGCAGCAGGCTGGGCCGATAGCGCTTGGAGTTGCCGACGGTCTCCAGCAGGCCGGCCTCGCGCATGGCCCGCAGCAGCCGCGACGTCGAGCTCTTCGGGGCGCCGCGCAATGCGACGACGTCGGTCAGCGTCAGCTCCTGACGCTCCTGCGAGAAACACCTGAGCACGTCGGCCGCGGTCGAGATGATCGTCAACGGGATGGCCTTTATTCCCGAAAAATGGAACCAAGGTTTCGATATTCAGAACCGTAGCATCCGAATTTTCGGCCGGTCAAGACGGGCTGATGGAGAGCGGCGCCAAAAATCCGGCGACGATCGAGCGATTGCAAAGCTGCAAGGCGTTCTAGGCAGCGACAGCCCTTTCCATGGGCGGCCTTCCCCGCCACCTTGCACACAAGCACTGCGCCTGACGCGCCATCCCCTGGAGCCCCCCCATGGACCTCACCGGAATCCACCACCTCACCGCCGTTTCGGCCGACGCCTCCGGAAATCACGACTTCTACACACGCGTGCTCGGCATGCGGCTCGTGAAGAAGACCGTGAACCAGGACGATGTGAGCGCCTACCACCTGTTCTATGCGG
The DNA here is from genome assembly GCF_024294805.1 of Alsobacter ponti. GTDB lineage: Bacteria > Pseudomonadota > Alphaproteobacteria > Rhizobiales > Beijerinckiaceae > Alsobacter > Alsobacter ponti. The sequence goes on along the minus strand of NZ_JANCLU010000033.1, from coordinate 9,876 downwards.
ACGGGCTCGCGAGCCCCGGCACCGACATCACCTTCTTCGACTGGCCCGTGACGCGGGAGCGGCGCGGCAACAACAGCATCACCCGGACGGCGCTGCGCGTCGCCGGAGCCGACACGCTGGCGTTCTGGAAGGAACGGCTCGGCGCGCACGGGGTGAAGACGGGCGAGATCGTCGAGCGCGACGGTCGCCGCACCCTCGATTTCGAAGACCCGGAGGGCCAGCGCCTGGCGCTCGTCGACGACAGCGGCAAGGGCGCGGCGCACCCGTGGAGCGGCAGCCCCGTTCCGGCCGACCGCCAGATCCGCGGGCTCGGGCCGATCACCATGACCGTGCCCAGCCTTCGCAACACCGACATCGTGCTGACCCGGCTGATGAACATGCGCCCCGCGCGCACCTACCCCGACCCCACCGCGCCCGCGTTCAAGATCTACGTCTACGAGATGGGACCGGGCGGCGCCGCCGCGGAGCTGCATGTGGCGGAACGGCCCGACCTGCCGATGGCGCAGCCCGGGGCCGGGGGCGTCCACCACGTCGCGTTCCGCACCCCGAACCAGCAGGACTACGGCGCCTGGGCGGATCGCCTGCGGACCGCTGGCGTGCCCTCCAGCGGCCCGGTCGACCGGTTCTATTTCCGCAGCCTTTATTTTCGTGAGCCGGGCGGCATCCTGTTCGAGATCGCCACCGATGGGCCCGGCTTCGACGCCGACGAGCCGATGGAGACGCTCGGCCAGAAGCTCTCGCTGCCGCCCTTCCTGGAGGGCCGCAGGGCCGAGATCGAGGCCGGATTGAAGCCGCTCTGAAACCGGTCTGGTCGACGCAACCCGGACGGTCCATCCGGCGTTGGGAATGCGCAACTGTTCCGTCTGCATCCCCCAACGCCGGATCTCCGCGTGGCAGAATCCGCCGACGCCCTCGTTCATGACCTGCTCCGGCGGCACGCGCGCGCCACCCCGGACGCCGCTTCGCTCGTGGCGGCGGACGGTCGGACGCTGCCCTTCGCGAGGCTGGCGGCCCGTCTCGACGAGATTGGGAGCGAATTGGCTCGATTGGGCTTCGGGCGCGGCGACCGGCTGGCGCTGATGCTGCCGGACGGGCCGGAGTTCGCGCTCGTCTTTCTCGCCATCGCCGGCCAGGCCACCGCCGCCCCGCTCAACCCCGCCCAGGCCCCTGAGACTCTCGCGGGCTACGTCGCCGACACCGGCGCGAAGGCGATCCTCGCCTCGGCGCCGTGCTGGGCGGCGGCGCGCGACGTCGCGGGCCGCCTCGGCCTTTCCCTGATCGAGCTCGCGCCCGAGACGGGCGAGGTCGCCTCCTTTGCGCTGCGTGGCGAACCGGTCGGCCCGCCGCGCGAGGTCGCCGCCCCGTCCCCGGAGGATGTCGCCTATCTTCTGCCCACCGCCGGCACTACCGGGCGTCCCAAGGTCGTGCCGGTGCGCCATTCCATGGTGATGGCGTCGTGCCGGGTGATGCGGGATTGGCTGGAGCTGTCGCCCGATGACCGCTGCCTCGACGTGATGCCGCTGTTCCACAGCCACGGCATCCTCAACGGCGTCATCTGGCCACTTTCCGCCGGCGGCTCCACGGTGTGTCCGCCCAAGTTCGACCCCCGGCTTTTCTTCGATTGGTTCGCAGCGACGCGGCCCAGCTGGTACACGGCGGTCCCCGCCATCCATCAGGCCGTGGTGAGCCACGCCGCCGCGCACGCCGACAAGCTGGCCGGGGGGCGGCTGCGCTTCGTGCGGTCGTCCTCGGCCGCGCTTTCCGCCGCGCTGCTGGCCGAACTCGACGCCCTGTTCGGCGTGCCGGTGATCGAAACCTACGGGCTCACCGAGACCGGTCCGCTGGTCACGAGCCCGCTCGCGCCGGGCCGGCAGAAGCCCGGCAAGGCCGGCAGGCCGTCCGGCCCGGAGGTCCGCGTCACGGACCAAGCCGGCGCGCCGCTGCCGGCCGGGCGAAGCGGCGAGATTGTCGCCCGGGGGCCGACCATCATGGCGGGCTACGAGCGCAACGACGCCGCCAACGCCGACGCCTTTCGGGACGGCTGGTTCCGCACCGGCGATCTGGGCTGGTTCGACGAGGACGGCTACCTCACGGTGAGCGGCCGGCTCAAGGAGCAGATCAACCGGGGCGGCGAAAAGATCGCGCCGCTGGACGTCGACAACGCCCTGCTGTCGCACCCCGCCGTGCGGGAGGCCGCCTGCTTCGCCGTGCCGCATCCCACGCTGGGAGAAGATATCGCAGCGGCGGCCGTGCTGCGCCCCGGCATGGAAGCGGCGCCCGAAGCCTTGCGCGCCCACGTGCTCGCCCGGCTCGACGCCCACCGCACGCCCCGCCTGATCCGCATCGTGGACGCGCTGCCGCGCAGCGCCGCCGGCAAGATCGAGCGCGGCAAGATCGCAGCCATGCTCGGCCTCGACAAGCCGGCCGGCGAACCCAACCCGGCCACGCGCCACTTCGGGCGCACCCCGCTGGAGGCCGCGCTGCTGGGGCTGTGGCAGGCCGCCCTGCGCCGGATCGACATCGGGCCGGACGACGATTTCTTCCTGCTGGGCGGCGACTCGCTGTCCGCCGTGTCGCTGGTCGCCGCCGTCAACGAGGCGCTCGGCGTCGACCTGACGCCGGAAGCGCCGTTCGAGAACGCCGGCACGCTCGCCGCCATGCTGGCGACGGTCGAGGCCGCGCGGCGCGCTCCCGCCTCGGGACGCGGCGCGGAACCCGCGGCCACCCCTGACGAACCCGCGCCGGCGACGCCGACGCAGCGCGCCATGTGGGTCGTCGCGACGACCTTTCGCGGAGAGCCGGTCTTCAACGTCTCCTCCGTCGCGAGGGCGCGCGGTCCGCTGGACCTCGCCGCCCTCGAGCGCGCCGCCGCCGCGCTGTCCCGACGCCATGACGCGCTGCGGACCGTGCTGCGCCGGCAGGGCGGCGGCCTCGTCAACGTCGTCACCGACGCCGTGCTGCAACCAGAACCGCCCGAAGACACGCCGCCGGGAGAGGCCGAGGAGCGTGCCGCTCGCGCGGCGCAGCGCGCGTTCGACCTTTCCGACGGGCCGCCGGCGCGCCTCTCGGTGCTGCGCCTCGGGCCGATCGAGCACGAGCTGGTGCTGACGCTCCACCACACCATCGCGGACGGGTGGTCCAAGGACGTGCTGCTGCGGGACCTCGCGCGGCTCTACGCCGCCGAGGCCACGGGCCGGCCGCACGATCTTCCGCCGCCGCCGTCCTTTTCCGCGTTCGCGCGACGACAGGCCGCCCTGATCGAGAACGGCTCGCTTGTCGAGCAGGCACGCGCTGTCGCGGCGCAGATCGGGCCCTGGGTTCCGACCGAAATCGCAACGCGCGAGACGCGGCCCGACGAGGCGACGTGGCCGGGTTTCCGGCTGCGCCGCGACATCGGCGCGGATATCGTCGCAGGCCTGCGCGAGACCGCGCGCGGGCGGCGCGGAACGCTGTTCATGGGCCTGCTCGCCGCCTTCGGCGCGATGCTGACGCGCCAGCTCGACACCGACGCGCTGGCGCTCGCCCTGCCCGGGGCCAACCGCGCCTTCCCGGGCGCGAACGACGCCGTCGGCTGCTATTCGAACGCCATTCCGCTGCGGCTCGCGCTGCCTCGCGACGCCGGCTTCGCCGACGCGCTCGACGTCACGCGCGAGGCCACGGTCGCCGCCTTCGCGCGGCAGCACGTGCCCTTCGACCTCGTGCTCGCCGAGACGCCGCGCCGCAAGGGCTTCGGCCTCGGCCACACCACGCCGATCCTGTTCCAGCTCCAGAACTATCGGCCGTTTGGGTCGGTCGAGGCCGGGGGCGTGCTGATCGAGCCGCGCCCCTTTGACTCCGGCATCGCGCAGGCGGACCTTTCGGTCGAGATCGGCCAGCGCGACGACACGCTCGTCTGCGAATTCAGCGTTCGCCGTTCGGCGCTCGATCGCGCCGCCGCCGCAAACATGATCGACCGCTACGCGGCCCTTCTCTCCCGCTTCGCGCGGGATCCGGGCGCGCGGGCCGGAGACGCCTGAACATGCTGTCCATCTCCGCAACGCGGCGCAACGAGATCGCCACCGGCCTCGCGATCGTCGGGCTCGCGCTCAGCATCTTTTTGGCCGGCGAGATCGCCACCGTCGTTCTCGGCCAGGCGTCGGAGCCGCAGGCCGACGAGGGGGCGACGCCCTCCCAGATGATGGCGCTGTTCCGGCAGGTCGGAGGCATCGAGCTGGCGCAGCCGGGGGCGGTATCGGGCGGCGTCCGCATCAATTCGCTCGGCTTTCGTGGCCCCGAGCTGCCGATGCCGAAGCCCGCCGACGTCGTACGCATCGCCTTCGCCGGCGACTCGCGCACCTTCGACTGGCTGGCCGAGGACGAGGCGAGGACATGGCCGGCGCGCGCCGCGCGCGCCATCGGCGAGGCGATGCCGCGCTGCCGGGTGGATTACGTCAATGCCAGCGGACCCCTCTACGGGACGCGCGAGTTGCTGGCGCTGGCCCCCCGCGTCGTCGCCACGGATCCCGACGTGGCCATCGTGATGGCCGGCGACGTGGCGCACGACTCCGCCGGCATCGCCAAGCGCAACGGGCTCGCGCCCGACTCCCCGCGCGCCGATGGCCTCAACCGGCTGTGGCCCGTGTGGAACCGCGTGGAGCGCTTCTTCGGGCTGATCTTCCTCAACACGATCGGCCTCCTCTCCGACGTTCACACGGACGAGTCGGACGCGGCCTGGGTGGCCGGGTTCGAGGCTCGGCTGACCGAGCTGGTGACGCGGCTGCAATCGCGCGCTCCGCTGGTCGTCATCGTCCAGTCCGGCGTGCCGCCGGAGGAGGCGCGGCGGCCCACGGGTTTCGCCGCGCTGCACCTGCCCTGGCGCAGCGTGAAGCGCCTCAGCGAGCTTCAGGCGTCGGCGATGCGGCGCGTCGCCCAGCGCACGGGAGCGATGCTGGTCGACGCCGACGCGGCGATCCCGTGGAACCGGGCGCATTTCGACAACGCGCTGCATCTGCGCGAGCCGGGCCGCGAGAAGATGGTGGCGTTCCTGGGCCGCGAACTCGGTCCGGCCGCCGCAGCCCGGCTTTCCGCCGCGCGCTCCTGCGCCGCGCCCTGAACGCCTAGAGGCGCATGTAGGTGAACGCGCCGCGCGGCGCGACGGCGCAGATCAGCACCAGCGCGATCAGCACGCCGTACCAGATCGCCATGGCGACGCCGGCCCAGCGCGGTTGCAGGTGGCGGAGCAGGAAATCGTACATTCAGGTCACCACGGCCACAGGATCGTGCTCCAGACGCGGAACGCCGCCGCCAGCGACGGCTGCTCCACGAGCACGAATCCGAACCACACGAAATGCACGGTGAGAAGTGTCGCCAGCGCGTCGCGCAGCGGCTTCAGGCGCGGCCCGCCGGGCTTGCCGAGCCAGGGCTTCACGCGCTGGAACTGGTGCCACACCAGCACGCCCATGCCGTGATACAGGCCCCAGTAGAGATACCGCAGCGACACCTCGTGCCACAGGCCGATCACCACCAGGCTGGCCACCATGCCTAGCGCCGGCTGCCGCGTCGCTGCGGCGACGAAGTCGAACAAATAGTCGCGCACGAAGCTGGTGAGCGAGATGTGCCAGCGCCGCCAGAATTCCTGGATATTGCGGGCGAGATACGGCCAGTCGAAGTTCTCGATGATGGTGTAGCCGAGCAGGCGCGAGAAGCCGATGGCGACGTCGGAAAAGCCGGAGAACAGCAGATACAGCCGCAGCCCGCTCTGCACGATCGCCAGATAGAGCCGCAGGCCCTGCGCCTCGTGCGGCAGCTCGGCGATGAAGCGGTCGAACAGCCCGAGCACGACGACGTTGCAGAGCACGGCCACCTTCACGTAGCCGTAGAGGATGCGCTCCAGCCCGGCCGAGACGTGCTGGGCGCTCCACTGCCGGCGCAGCCGGTCGCGGTGGAAGGCCGGGAACCGGTGGATCGGCCCGACGAGGATGGTGGGCAGGAACGCCATGTAGCAGACGAAGTCGCCGAAGCGGTGCGGCGGCAGCTTCCCCTTGTAGCGCTCGATGGCGTAGTGCATGGCGCGGAACGTGTAGTAGGAGAGGCCGAGCGGGATGGCGACGTCCGCGCCGGCCAGCGTGGTGGCCGCGCCCTGGCGCAGCTTGAACGCCACCATCGCCGAGACGACGACCGCGAGGAAGGCCAGCATGCGCCAGCCGCTGGTCGAGGCCGGCCCGGCCCCCCAGTACGTGGCGACCACGATCGCCGCCAGCAGCGCCAGCGAGACGGGCGCGTTGAGGAGCAGGAACGCCGCCGTCGCGGCGACCAGGCTCCAGTCGCGCAGCCGCGCGGGCGACAGCCAGAACAGGGCGGTCACGCCGGCCATCCAGGCCAGCCATTCAAGCGAGAGGACGTGCACGCGGAAAACCTCGCCGGCTACGGCACGAGCAGGCTGGCGGCAGCCATGACGCAGACGAGCCCCGCCACCACGAGGGCGCCGAACCAGGTCCAGAGCGGCGGAGCCATGGGCGGCGCCTTCACGACGCCGTCTTGCCGCGCACGGCCGCGACGAGTTCGCCGAGGCTCTCGATGCTCATGATTTCCTGCGGCGAGAAGCGGATGGACAGGAGTTGTTCGAGTTCCTGCATCAGGGTGAGGTGGGCGAAGCTGTCCCAGCCTTCGGTGCCGTCCGGATTGGAGTCCGGACCGAGCCGTTCGCGCTCGACGTTGAACACCGAGGCGGCCACCGCGTAGACGCGCTCCTCCACGTCGGTGCCGGCGCCCGCCTCGCGGGCGGCGCGCTCGCGCTCGGCGATCATCTCCTTGAGCTCGGAGAGCACGACCTTGCCGGCGGGCCCGCGCGGCATGCGCTCGAGCACGTGCGCCTCGTTAGGCACCTTCTCGGGCGCCATGACGGCGCGGCAATGGCGGATGATCGCCTGCGGCGTGAGATCGGCTCCGTCGTCCGCGATCACGCAGGCGACGAGCTTCTCGCCCCACACGGGATCCGGCATGCCGACGGCGACCGCGTCGCGAACGCCGGCGAGCGCCGTGACCTGCTCGCTCACTTCCTGCGGATTGATGTTGATGCCGCCCCGGATGACGAGGTTCTTGCGCCGGCCGCGGATCGAGACGAAGCCGTCCGCGTCCATCGACGCGAGGTCGCCGGTCGCCAGCCATCCGTCGCGCAGCACCTTCGCCGTTTCCTCCGGAGCGCGGAAATAGCCGCTCATCAGGGTCGGGCCGGTCAGCAGCAATTCGCCCGTCTCCCCGGTCGCGACGTCGCGACCGTCGGGGTCGACGAACCGGACCTCGACGTCGATGGGCTTGCCGATCGTGCCCAGCCGCCGCGTCTCGGGACGCGGGCCGCAATAGATCGCCTCGCACACGCACTCGGTGAGCCCGTAGGCGTTCGTCACCTCCACGCCGAACCGCGCCTCGACCGCGTCCCAGACCGGCCTGTCGAGGTAGCCGGCGCTCGAGCGGATGAAGCGGAAGTGCGGCGTGCGGAACGTGTCGTCGAATTCCGGCCCGAGCCGCAGCATCAGCGACAGCAGGGTCGGCACGGCGATGAAATGCGTGACCTGCCGGTCGTAGATCGCGTGCATCAGCGCGGGCAGGTCCTGCATCTGGAACGATCCGTGGCGCAGCACCGTACCGCCGCCGACGAAGGCGCTGGCGGCGCCTTGCAGCAGACCGTCCGTGTGATGCATCGGCACCGGGTTGAGGATGCGGGAGCGCTCGTCGTAGCCATAGACCCGCCGGAACGTGTCGAGCTGCGCCAGCAGCGCGCGGCGGCTGAGCTCGACCCCTTTCGGCTGGGAGGTGGTGCCGGACGTGAACAGCACGAGCGCCGTCGAGGCGGGCGGTGCGGCGGGGGCTCCGCGCAGCGGTTCGCACGCCGACACCACGGCCGGGAACGTGTCGGCCTGCGCCTGCGGACGGCGGCGCGACAGCAGCCGGTCGAGCAGCCCGCCGCCGCCGGCCGGCTCGTCAGAAACGCGGATGTAAGGAACTCCCGCCGCGCCTTCCGGACGGTCGGACAGCACCAGTGACGGCTCGACGAGGCCGATCACCGTCTCGCGTTCGAGCGCGCTCGCCTCCGGGTCGAGCACGACCAGCGTGAAATCATGACGCAGCGCGCCCAGGAACAGCGTCGCGATGGCCGCCGCGGACTGCGTTGCGACGACCACGCGCCCACCCGGCGCGACGCCGCAGCGCCGCAACCAGTCAGGCAGGCGATCGACGCGGTCAATCAGCTCGGCGTAGGTCAGCTTCTCCCGACCGTCGAGCAGCAGCTTGGTCCCGAGCCGCCGCCGGCTCTCGAACAGCGTTTCGAACTCGGTGGCCGCGACCCCGACATCGCCTGCGCTCATGCGTCACTCCCCCTTGCCCCGGGCCCAGGAGCATCGACCGCCGGCATGAGAGCGCGGCCGGCGCCGGATTCCCGTGACACGGGCGGCGGCATCGGCCAGGCAACCTGAATGCGGAAACGGTCGGAAAACGGTCCAGGCCCGGTGAAAACCGTCAGGCAGGCAAGTTGGTTCCGTCCGCCGGAGCGCCGTCGTGCGCCGGCGGACGACTTGACGAGTGGCAACCGCAGTTCAACCATCAGCCCTGGCTGGACCCGCTCCCACCATTGCCGTTGCCGCCGCTGCTACCGGCTCCGCCGCCGGACGAACCACCCGTGGAACCGGATCCGCCGCCGACGCCGCCACTGCCAACGCCGCCACCGGTGCCTCCGCCAACGCCGCCACCGGCGCCGCCGCCGAGGCCGCCTCCGACCTCGCCGCCGATCCCTCCGCCGATTCCGCCGCCGCCGGTTCCGCCGCCGCCGAGCCCGCCTCCGACGTCGCCGCCGATCCCTCCGCCGGTCCCGCCTCCGCCGAGACCACCACCGACGTCACCGCCGATCCCGCCGCCGACGCCGCCGCTGGACCCTCCGCTGGAGCCGCCTGTGGAGCCGCCTGTGGAGCCCCCGCTCGTGCCGCCGCCGGAGCCGCCCGTCGAGCCTCCGCCCGTTCCTCCCCCAACGCCGCCGCCCGCGGATCCGCCGCCCGCGGATCCGCCGCCGCCGACACCTCCGCCGACGCCGCCGCCGGAGGAGCCTCCCCCGACACCGCCTCCGGCCGAACCGCCGCCGGGGTGGCCGCCGCCCGGCGCGCCGCCCTGATACCCAACAGGCCCTGCGTCACGGCCGCCAAACATTCCCTCTTCGCCCCGTGTCCCGAAGAACCGGCCGAAGCCGCTATTTTGAAGCGGTGCGCGCGAGGCGACCGGACCGGGCGGGCCGTCGAAACACACGATCCTGACGATCTCCTCGCCGCGACGCACGACCTGAATGCCGCCGGGGCAGGACTCGGGATCGAGGCCGGGGGGCAGCACGGACCCGCGCAACGGCGGCGCAACCCTGGACGCAAGCCGGCTCGTCGGCGCGGGAATGGGCGGCGCGATATTCACGCCCGTGCTTGCGCCCCTGCGTGCGCCTTCGGCGCGGTCGGGCCGGCCGCGTTCGGCGTTGGCCGAGGCCACGCGTTCGGCCCGGGACGCGGCTTTCGCCTGCGTGGCCAGGCGCGAGAGGTCGGTGGGCCGGGCGATCGGCAGCGGCACGTCGACGGCTCGCGGCAACGGCGCGGGCGCGAGCGACGCGGTGCGGGTCGGCTCAGGCTTCGCCCTGCCGGCCGGGGCCGGTTCCAGTCCGATCAGCGACTCGACCGGGGGCGCGAGCTGGGCAAGCTGGTCGATGGTCCTTTCGGCGCGATCCGGGCCGAAGGAGATCGGCGGCGAATCGGCCGGCGGCTCGGCGGCCAGCGCGAACGTCCCGCCGTCGATCGTCGGCGCGGGGGCGGGGTCGAGGCCGGCGAGCGCGCCGAGGCGCGGCGTCAGGTCCGAGAGCTCGGCCAGGATCCG
>NZ_JANCLU010000032.1 GCF_024294805.1 Alsobacter ponti | reverse complement strand
GCGCGCGGAACGGCGGGGGTCAACTCTCGTCGGTACTACACCCTCACCTCCGGCATCCGCCGGCGGGACGAGGCCCCTGCCGTTCCGCGCCGCCCTTCCGGGCTCCGCAGAACAAGCCAAGCCCCGCATCCGAAAGGATGGCGGGATAGAAGCGCATGGCGACGTGGGATTTAAGGAAGAGAATTCACAAAGAGCCGCTTCGCGGCAGCATCCCTACGCTGGCTCCCGGCCATGCCTCCGCCAAGGCTCCGGCATTCCGGGAACGGGCGGACTGGCGTCCGCACCGATACATCGCCTGTAGGGACAATGGCGCGGGGGACACAGGGGGCGGGGATTCGGAATTCTCCCGGTAGTTGTGGCTGAGTCGCTGCTGCGCGCTTCGATTGACTCATGCTAAGCCGTTGCAAGCGTGAGTTAAGAGCTCGGCGTGGAGAATGGGGGCGGTGGCATGACGGAGTGGACGAGGTCGGGCGGGGCTGCGGCGCGGCGTTCATTGGAGCGCGTCCTGGCGCGGGGGCTGGCGACCGGGGCGGCGGCGCTGGTCTGCGCAATCTCGCAGGCGGCCGTGGCCGCGGACCTCGGCGCGCCGGTCGCGCCCGCCGCGCCGGCTCCGGTGGTCGAGCCCGCGCCGTCCTGGACGTTCGCCGTCAGCGTCTATGGCTGGGCCTCCGGGATCGAGGGTCGGGTGCGGACATTGCCGCCTCTGCCGGCGGCGGACATCAATGTGGGCTTCGACAAGCTGCTGCAGAACCTGCAAGGGGCCGTGATGGCCAGCGGCGAGGCGCGCTACGGCCGCTTCGTCCTGTTCACTGACCTCATCTTCTCGAAGATCGCCCCCACGCTCGCCCCTCCCGATGGGTATGACAGGCTCAAGCTGGAGAGCTCGAGCGTCATCGGCCTCGCCGCCGGCGGCTACCGTCTCTACGAGGGCAACGGCTTCACCATGGACGGCCTGGTGGGCGTGCGCGGCTTCGGCATGAAGAACACGCTCGAGGCCCATGACCCCATCAACGGCTACGTGTCACTCAGCAAGTCCGAGGTCTGGGCCGACGCCGTGGCCGGCGTGCGGATGCGCTACGAGTTCACCCGCAGCTTCAGCGCCATCGCCGTCGGTTTCGCGGGCGGCGGCGGGTCCAAGTACGAGTGGGACCTGTTCGGCGGCCTGAGCTACGCCTTCAACGAGACCTGGGGCGCGTTCCTGGGTTATCGCGCGCTGAAGGTCGACTACAAGAACGGCGACTTCGAGTACGACGTGCTGCAGCACGGCCCGATCCTGGGCGTCAACATCCGCTTCTGAGCGGGAGGCGGCGTGGGCGGCGCGCCGCCTAGCGCGTCACCTGACCTCCACCGCCACCTGCGCGATCCGGCCCTGGAAGGCGAAGGGCGAGCGGTACGCGTTCGACACGGCCGAGACGCTGTCTCGGCCGACGTCGAAGGGCTCCGTGCTGTAGCGGAAGGGCGCGGTGCGCGGCACGCGGCCGGAAGCGACCTGCTTGCCGTCCACCCACAGCGTCACGTCGGCCGCCGCGCCCGGGCTGGGGGCGACGGGCGTCACGTCGACGCGGATGCTCGCCTTGCCCGGCGCCAGCGGAGCGCCGCTGGCCACGGTGGTCTCCTCGACGGCGAAGAAGTTGTAGGCGAAGGTCGGCCTGCCGTCCTTCACGTAGAGCGTCCAGCCGCACGTGGTGCCGCCCATCGCCGCCAGCACGCCGTCGCCGCCCGCTGGTCCGATCTCAACGTCGGCGGTGATCGAGAACGGCACGCCGTGCGTGTTGAGCGTCGCGCTCTCGTTGAGGCCGCCGACGCCCGGCCCGTAGATCATCTTCGTCAGGCCCTTCAGCGGGTTGGGCCGAAGGCTCATGTCGAAGCGCTCGGACAGGCGGTCGTCGAGCGGCAGCACGTTGTATTTGCGCGCCTCCTCCATGAAGGCGGCCTGCATCTCCTTGACCTTGTCGGGATAGCGCGCGGCGAGGTCGTTGGCCTGCGAGAAGTCGGTCGACAGGTCGTAGAGTTCCCACTGGTCGTCGGCGAACGCGCCGGTCGCCGCACCGGCCGTCTGCCAGGGCAGCCGGCCATGCCGGGCCGAGGCGATCCAGCCGTCCTTGTAGATGGCGCGGTTGCCCATCATCTCGAAATATTGCACCGAGCGCCGCGACCGGGTGTCCCGGTCGGCGAAGCTGTAGAGCATGCTGACGCCCTCGATGGGCTTCTGCGCCACGCCGTTCACGGTCCTGGGCGCGGGGAGGTGCGCGGCCTCGAGCACGGTGGGGGCGATGTCGATGACGTGGTGGAACTGCGAGCGCAGTTCGCCGCGCGCGGCGAGGCCCTTCGGCCAGCGGATCACCACCGGGTTGCGCGTGCCGCCGAAGTGCGAGGCGACCTGCTTGGTCCATTTGAACGGCGTGTCCGCCGCCCACGCCCACGCGGCCGGGACGTGGGGCTCGGTCTCCGGCCCGCCGATCTGGTCGAACTTGGCGAGCAGGCCCGGCAGACCGAGCTGGATGCCGTTGACGCTGGCGACCTCGCTGACGGTGCCCTGCAGCCCGCCTTCGCCCGAGGCCCCGTTATCGCCGACGATGTAGACGACCATGGTGTCGTCGAGCTTGCCGCTCGTCTCGATGGCGGCGATGAGGCGGCCGATCTCGACGTCCGTGTGCTCGAGATAGCCGGAGTAGTTCTCCATCAGCCGCGCGTAGACGCGCCTGGCCTCCTCCGGCTGGTCGGCCCAGGCGGGCAGCTCCGCCGGGCGGGGCGTCAGCACCGTGTCGGCCGGGATGACGCCGAGCTGCTTCTGCCGTGCGAAAGTCTCCTCGCGGTAGCGGTCCCAGCCCGCGTCGAACTTCCCGCGATACTTGTCGCGATAGGCCTGGGGCGCATGATGTGGGGCGTGGATCGCGCCCGGCGCGAAATACAGGAACCAGGGCTTGGAGGGATTGGTCGCGTTCACCCGGTCGAGCCAGCCGATCGCTTCGTCGACGATGTCCTCGGTGAGGTGATAGCCCTGCTCCGGCGTCTTCGGCGCGGCGACAGGCGTCGTGCCCCGGTAGAGCGAGGGATAGTACTGGTTCGATTCCCCGTTCATGAAGCCGTAGAAGTACTCGAACCCCCAGGTCCTGCCGGTCGGCCAGCGGTCGAACGGGCCGGCGGGCGAGATCTCCGCATCGGGCGTGTTGTGCCACTTGCCGAAGGCGGCGGTGGCGTAGCCGTTGGCGCGCAGGATCTCCGGCAGGCCGGCGGCGGCGTCCGGCGCGATGCCGGTGTAGCCGGGGAAGCCCGTGCCCATCTCGATCACCACGCCGGAGCCGACCGAATGGTGGTTGCGCCCGGTCAGCAGCGCCGCGCGCGTCGGCGAGCACAGCGCCGTGGTGTGAAACTGGTTGTAGCGCAGGCCCTCGCGCGCCAGCCGGTCGAGCGTCGGCGTCTGCGCCGCGCCGCCGAAGGTCGCGGCATGGCCGAAGCCGGTATCGTCAAGCAGGATGACGAGCACGTTGGGCGCCCCGGCCGGCGCCTGGACCGGCTTGGGATAGTCCGGGACGGACTCCTTCCACGTGTCCCCGACGCGGCCGCCGAATAGGGGCTCGGGCCGCGGAAGGCTGTCCTGCGCGAAGGCTGGCGCCAAAGACGCGAGCAGGCAGGCTGCGATGGAGGGGACGAGCCGCATGGCGGAATCTCCAGGGCTTGCGCAGCCATGCGGGCCGGCGAGCGCCGGCAGGAGCGGGCCCCGGCTGCGGGAGCCCCGTCGACATTGAGTTAACCGCCAAAAAACAGGCAGTTCGTTGACCAGAATCAAAGCAGTGGATGCGTCGCCCGCTTAACACAATCAGCGCGATAGCAGCCTCCGCGGCGCGAGGCGCGGCGCTCGCTGAAACGGTGCGGGGAGACCGACGCATGCTGCGCGACCCGTTGCTGCATTTCGTGCTGGCCGGGGCGCTGCTCTTCGGCGGCTACACGCTGGTGCGAGGCCGCGAGTCGCCCGCGGACGCGCAGCCCGTCATGATCGGCGAGGGCGAATTGCGCTGGCTGGGCGAGACGTTCGCCGGCCAGTTCCGCCGCGATCCCACGCCCGACGAAATGGCCGCGCTCGTCGACAACCTGGTCACCGAGGAATTGCTGGCGCGCGAGGCCCGGGCGCTGGGGCTCGACCGCGACGACACCATCGTGCGGCGCAGGCTGGCGCAGAAGCTGACCTTCCTCGTCGAGGACACGGGCAGGGTGGCCGAGCCCACCGAGGCGGAGTTGCGCGCCTTCCACGACCACGGCGCGGCGCGCTACCGGGGGCCGTCGCGGGTGACGTTCCAGCAGGTCTATTTCAGCCCCAACCGGCGGGCCGACGCCGCCGACGCCGCTCGACAGGCGCTCCTCCCACTAGGGCAGGTCGGCCCCGAGGGCGCGGTTGGCGTCGGCGATCCGCTGCCGCTGGAGCCGCGCTACGCGGACGAGACGCTGGACGCGGTGTCCCGGCTGTTCGGACCCGGCTTCGCCGACGCGCTGGAGGGGTTGCCGAGGGGCGTCTGGGCGGGGCCGGTCGCCTCCGGCTACGGCCAGCACCTGGTGTTCGTCGCCGCGTTCGCCCCCGGAGCGCCACGCCCGTTCGACGAGATCCGCGAGGAGGTCAAGGCGGACTGGCGGCAGGCCCGCGAGGCCGAGGCCCGAGCCGCCTACATCGCGACGCTGCGAAGCAAGTACGGCGTCATCGTCGTCGAGCCCAAGGCGTCGCCGAAGCTGGCCGGAGGCGCGTCGAAATGAGCGCGGGCCGGCGGCCGATCGCCCGTCCGGCGGGGCTCCTGGCCGCCGCGCTGCTCGCCCTCGCGTCGCTGCTGGCGCGCGTCCCGGGCCCGATGGCGCATGAGGTCCGCCCCGCCTATCTGGCGCTGACCGAGACCGCGCCGGGCCTCTTCGACGTGCTCTTCAAGACGCCGATGGTGGGAGACATGCGGCTCGCCTTGCATGTCGAGCTGCCCGCATCCGCGCAGGCGGTGTCGCCCGTGCTGTCGCGCCGCTCGGACGACGCGCTGGTGCAGAGCTGGCGGGTGCGGGCCCGCGACGGGCTCGAAGGCCAGGTCGTGGGCGTCGCCGGGCTCGACGCCAGCCTCTCCGACGCGCTGCTGCGGGTCGAGTTCGCGGACGGACGCTCCGTCGTGGAGCGGCTCACGCCCTCGCGGCCGAAGGCGACGATCCCGGCCCGCCCGTCGCGGCTCGACGTCGCGGCGACCTACCTGCCGCTGGGCGTCGAGCACATCCTGACGGGCGTCGACCATCTGCTCTTCGTCTTCGGCCTCATGCTGCTGACGCGCGGCAACAGGCGGCTCGTCATGGCCATCACGGCCTTCACGGTCGCCCACAGCATCACGCTGGCCGCCGCGACGCTGGGCTACGTGCACGCGCCGCAACGGCCCGTGGAAGCGGTCATCGCCCTCTCCATCGCCTTCGTCGCGCTGGAGGCGGCGCACGCCCGACAGGGGCGCGAAGGGCTCGGCGCGCGAGCCCCGTGGATCGTCGCCTTCCTGTTCGGGCTGCTGCACGGGTTCGGTTTCGCCGGCGCGCTGAGCGAGACCGGGCTGCCCGAAGGCCATATCCCGATCGCGCTGCTGTTCTTCAACGTCGGGGTAGAGGCGGGGCAATTGCTGTTCGTCACGGCCGTCCTCGGCGTCGGCGCGGCCATCGCCTCGACACGGCTTCCCATCCCACGCTGGGCGGCGCTGGCGCCGCCCTATGCCGTCGGAAGCCTGGCCATGTTCTGGGTGTTCCAGAGACTGTCGTCGTTCTGATCGCGAGCGGAGGAGACTTCACATGAGCACACGGACAGTCCTCGCGTCGATCCTGCTGGGGACGACCTGCCTCGGCCTCGCCGCGCCGGGGCGCGCGGCGGACCAGAGCGACGTCGGCACCCTGCACAGGGAAGCGGCCGAAAAGCTGTACCAATCCCGGCCCAACTACTCGCCCTATGCGGGACGCGACTTCCCCGTCCGCCCGTATTTCGGCGACACCCACCTGCACACGTCGTTCTCGCTCGACGCCGGCGCCTTCGGGGCCCGGCTTTCGCCCTCCGACGCCTACCGCTTCGCGCGGGGCGAGCAGGTCGTCTCGTCGACGGGCCAGCCGGCGAGGCTGTCGCGCCCGCTCGATTTCCTCGTCGTGGCGGACCATTCCGACAACATGGGCTTCTTCCCGGATGTGATCGCCGGAAAGCCCCACATCATGGCCGATCCCACGGGCCGTCGCTGGCATGACATGATCGTCGGCGGCAAGGGAGCGGACGCCGCCTACGACATCATCAAGAGCTTCACGCAGGGCCGCCTGAGCAAGGCCCTGATCTACAGCCCGGACAGCACGGCCTACCGCTCCGCCTGGCAGGCCACCATCAAGGCCGCCGAGCAGGCCAACGAGCCGGGACGGTTCACCGCCTTCATCGGCTATGAGTGGACGTCGACCACCGGCGGCATGAACCTTCACCGCAACGTCGTGTTCCGCGACAACGGCGACAAGGCCGAGCGCGTGGTGCCCTACACCACGCTGCCTCCGCTCGGCAGCGACGATCCGCGCGGCCTGTGGACGTGGATGGCCGCCTACGAGGACAAGACCGGGGGCCGCGTCCTCGCCATTCCCCACAACGGCAATCTGTCCAACGGCCGCATGTTCCCGATGATCGAGCCCGGCACGGGCAAGGCCCTGGACCGCGATTATGCCGAGACGCGCGCCCATTGGGAGCGGCTCTACGAGGTCACCCAGATGAAGGGGGACGCGGAGACGCACCCCTATCTGTCGCCCAACGACGAGTTCGCGAACTTCGAACGCTGGGACAAGGGCAACATCGACATGAGCGAGGCCAAGACGCCCGACATGCTCCAGTTCGAATATGCCCGCTCGGCCCTCAAGCTCGGGCTCAAGCTGGAATCGAGCATCGGCGTGAACCCCTACAAGTTCGGGCTGATCGGCTCCACCGACGCCCATACCGGCCTCACCGCGGCCGAGGAGGACAATTACTTCGGCAAGACGGCGGTCATGGAGCCCGGCCCGGATCGCACCAAGGGCCGCGCCTTCATGGAAGGCAAGGCCGGCGCCGTCTACGAGTGGGAGACCATCGCCTCCGGCTACGCCGCCGTCTGGGCGACCGAGAACACCCGGGAGGCGCTGTTCGACGCCATGGAGCGTCGCGAGACCTACGCCACCACCGGTCCGCGCATGCTGGTGCGATTCTTCGGCGGCTACGACTTCGAGCCCGGCGACGCCGTCACCCGCAGCCCGGCGCTCGCCGGCTACACCAAGGGCGTGCCGATGGGCGGGGACCTCGGCCCCGCGCCGCAGGGCAAGAGCCCGACCTTCCTGGTCGCGGCGCTGAAGGACCCGATCGGGGCCAATCTCGACCGCTACCAGATCGTCAAGGGCTGGCTCGACGCCTCCGGCGAGATGCGGGAGAAGGTCTACGACGTGGCGTGGTCGGGCGCCCGCCAGCCCGCTGCGGACGGCAGGCTGCCGCCGGTGGGCAGCACCGTCGACGTGCCGAACGCCACCTGGACCAACACGATCGGCGGGCCGGAGCTCATCGCGGTGTGGAAGGATCCCGACTTCGATCCGAAGCAGCGCGCCTTCTATTACGGCCGCGTGCTGGAGATCCCGACGCCGCGCTGGACCGCCTACGACGCCAAGTACTACGGCCTCAAGCTCGCGCCCAACCTGCCGACGTCGCAGCAGGAGCGCGCCTACACCTCGCCCATCTGGTACTCGCCGGCGCAGTGAGCCGGGCGCGTCAGCGGTTGGCGGCGCGCCGCGCCTCCTCCGCCGAGATGAGGCTGCCGAGCCGGGCGTGCGGCCGCCCGCCCGTGGCCAGCGCCACGATGACGACCAGCTCGGCGGGGCGCGGCGCGTCGCCGAGCGTCACCGACAGGCTGTCGTAGTGCGAGCGGACGTTGGCGGCGTCCATGTTGCCGAGCGACAGGTCGAGCGTGCAGCCGGGACCGCCGACCTTCATGGAGCCGGGCACGCCGGCCTTGCCGCCGCCCAGCGCCCTGCGGATGCCAGCTCCGCCCGGATTGTGCCAGATCGCGGCGTGCTCCAGCTCGCCGTCGACGCCGACGATCGAGCCCTTGCCGTAGGATTCGATCCGCGCCGGCCGCGCGCCCAGCGCCTCGAGCACCTCGCCGGTCATCTCGAAAGCCAGCGGTTCGAGGGATTCCATGAAAGGGATCAGGTCCTCGCAGTAGCGGCCGGCGAACGGGTTGGCGAGGATGGCGGCCGCCCAGCCGCGCCGGATCGGCTCGTCCAGCGGCGGGCCGCCCTCGCGCCACGTCCGGTCCGTCGTGAGCACCCGCCGCCGCACCTCGATCGTCGCCATCGCCCTCATCCTCCCTGTCGTTTCGTCGTCGCGACGTTCCCGGTCACCGGGACAGGTCGCGCAGCGCCGCGTGCGCGGCGTTGTAGCCGGGGACGCCGGTCACCGTTCCGCCCGGCCACGTTCCCGAGCCGCACAGATAGAGCCCGCGCACCGGGGTGCGGTAATCGCTCATGCCGGGGATCGGCCGGAAGCCGAACATGTGCTGCGGCGTCATGTCGAGATGCGAGAAATTGCCGCCGATCAGGCCGAACTCCGTCTCCAGGTCGACCGGGCTGTAGCAGCGCATGGCGATCACCGACTGGCGCAGGCTCGGCATGTAGTCGGAGAGGATGGCGTGGATGCGCCGGCCCAGCTCCTCCTTGGCGCGCGTCCAGTCCATCCCGTCCAGCTCGTAGGGGAAGAACCAGGCGTTGAACGACAGCAGGTGCTTGCCGGGCGGCGCCAGGCTGGGGTCCGTGAAGGTCGGGATCAGGCCGAGGAGGCGGGGACAGGCGGTCAGCCGGCGTGCCAGGAAATCCTGGTGGCACTGCTCGAGATAGGCGGTGGAGGGCGCGATCCGGATCTGGCAGCTCGAATAGGCCTCGGCATACTCGGGCGGCGCGCCGGCGAACAGCGGCGGCGCGTCGACGGCGAGCACCACCTTGAAGGCGCTGGCGCCGCGGCGCAGGCCGCCCAGCAGCTCGCGCGTCTCGTCCGGCACATGCCGCCGGTCGACCATGCCGAGCAGCGTGGTGCGGGGGTCGAGGTTGGAGAGGACGATCGACGCGCGCACCTCCGCGCCGTTGTCGAGCACCGCGCCCTCGGCGCGCCCGTCCGGCGACACGAGAAGGCGGTCGACTCGCGCGCCGGTCTCGACGCGCACGCCCAACGCCTCGATGGCTCGCCGCATCGCCCCGGTGATCGCGCCCATGCCGCCGCGCGGCAGGCCGGTCGAGCCGCGCAGGGGCTGGTTGCGCGGGTCGTGTTCGCCGACGGCGGCGGAGGAATACATCGACAGTGGGCGCTGCAAGAGCGCCATCGGTGTCCCGGGCGTCGACGGCGCGACCGCGCCGCCGGAGGCCAGCATGGCGATGGCCGTGCGGATCGCGTCGCTCTCGATCCTCGCTTCCAGGAAGTCGCGGATGCTGCCGAAGAAGATCGTCGCGAAATCGGCCTCGTCGCGCGGGGTCTTCAGCCGGCTGACCAGCTCGCGCAGGGACGGCGGCGGCTCGAACAGGGAGACGCCGATCCGCCGCGCGAAGTCGTTGAAGAACTCGAAGACGAGCGGATAGGCTTCGGCATCACGGCGCGAGAAGTCGCGGGCGATCATCTCGCTGACCTTCGCCTGGTCGCGCCATCCCACGAAGAACCGCCCGTCCGGGAAGGGGTGGAGCACCGAGGGGTTGGGCTTCACCCAGCCCAGCCCGAACCGCTCCAGCTCCATCTCGGCGACGATGCGCGGCTCGAACGAGCCCGGGGAATTGGTGATGGCGCCGCGAAACCCCGGGAAGAACTCGATGGTGGAGGCCGGCCCGCCGACGCTCTCGCGCCGCTCCAGGATGCGCACCGAGAGCCCGGCGCGGGCGAGGTAGAAGGCGGCGACGAGGCCGTTGTGGCCGCCGCCGACGATCAGCGCGTCCGTCTTCGCCGTCATGGCAGGCGCAGCTCCGAGACGGCCCGCGCGATCCGCGAGCAGGCGTCGCGCAACACGTCGTCGGCGTAGGCGAAGCAGAGCCGGAACCACGGCGAGTAGCCGAAGCCCGCCCCCGGCACGACGGCGACCCCGGCCGCGTCGAGCATGTAGGCGGCGACCTCGATATCGTCGCCCAGCACGCCGCCGTCGGGACGGCGTGCGCCGATCAGCCGCGACGCGTCGACATAGACGTAGAACGCGCCCTGCGGCGTGGCGCAGGCGAGCCCCGGCACGGCGTTCACCGCCTCGACCACGAGGTCGCGTCGTCGTTGGTAGGCGGCGTTGTTGCGGGCGACGAAATCGTGCGGGCCGTTCAGCGCCGCCACCGCAGCCGCCTGGCTCAACGAGCAGCAGCTCGTGGTGGTCTGGCCCTGCAGCTTGGCCATGGCGCGGATCAGCCATTCGGGGCCGGCCCCGTAGCCGATGCGCCAGCCCGTCATGCAGTAGCCCTTCGACATGCCGTTGACGGTCAGCGTCCGCGCCGCGAGCCGCGGTTCGACCTGCGCGATGGTGGCGAACTTCGCGTCGTCGAACACGATGTACTCGTAGATGTCGTCGGTGAGCACCATCACGTTCGGGTGCTCGAGGAGCACGTCGGCGAGGGCGCGGAGCTCGGCGGCCGAGTAGACTGCACCCGTGGGGTTGTTGGGGGAATTCAGGATCAGCCAGCGCGTCCTCGGCCCGATGGCGTCGCGCAGCTGCGCCGCCGTGAGCTTGAACCCCTGGTCGGGACCGCAATCGACGTAGACGGGGCGGGCTCCGGCCAGCTCGACGATGTCGGGGTAGGAGACCCAGCAGGGGCGCGGGACGACCGCCTCGTCGCCCTCGCCGAGCGTCGCCATCAGCGCGTTGAAGATGACCTGCTTGCCGCCGGTGCCGACGATGACGTTCTCGGGCTTGACGGCGAGGCCGTTATCGCGGGCGAGCTTCGCCGCGATGGCGGCGCGCAGGGCGGGGGTGCCTTCGGTAGGCGTGTACTTGGTGTCGCCCTTGTCCAGCGCGGAGTGGGCCGCCGCCTTGATGTGCTCCGGCGTGTCGAAGTCCGGCTCGCCGCCGCTGATGACCAGCACGTCGCGCCCCGCGGCGCGCAGCTCACGCGCCCGCCGGGTCGTGGCGATGGTGGCGGAGTCCCGCAGCCGCCGCAGCATCGGTGAGAGATCGGCGTCGTGCGTCACGGCTCAGGCCTCCGCGTCCAGGGCGTCGAGCGGCAGCGCGCCGAGACGCTCCGCGCCGTCGGGCGTCACCCGCACCGTCTCGGTGCAGCCCACCGCCCCGAGCCCCGGCACTTTCAGGATCGGGATCAGGTGGAACACCATGCCCGGCCGCAGGACGCGAGGGTCGTTCGGCTTCAGGTCTATAATGTGCCCCTCGCCGAGGCCGGGCGGGAACGACAGGCCGAGGCTGTAGGCGGCGCGGTTGCGCCAGAGGTGCGAGAGGCCGAGACGATCGACGGCCGCGCGCCCGGCCGCGTCGACCTCGCCCGCCGTCACGCCCGGCCGCATCGCGGCGAGCATGGCTTGCACGGCGGCGGCGGAGGCGGCGAAATGGCGGCGCGCCTCGCCGGTCAGGTCGCGCCCGGCGATGCGGCTGACCGCCCCGTGGTAGCGCTCCACGGAGGCGGAGACCTCCATCCACACGTGGTCGCGATCGCCGATGGGACGGCGCGCGTGCAGCGCGTGGGTGCGGGCCGAGGCCGCCCCGGCGACGATGTAGGGCGGCGAGCCGGTGAACTCGCTGCCCGCCCGCGCCAGCTCGCCATGCACCGCCGCCGCTACGTCGCTGTCCGTCCGGGCGTCCCGCAGGCTGCGAGCCCCGGCCAGCAGGGCGGCCTCGGCCATCGCCACGGCGGCGCGGATATAGGCGATCTCGCCATCCGACTTGCAGGCCCGGAAGGGGTCGACGAGGTTGGCGTCCGGCGCCCAGGTCACGTTGGGCAGAAGCTCGGACAGCAAGTCGAGCCGCGTGATGGCCTGGCGCGCGCCGTCGACCTCCATGACGATCGTGCCGCTGTCGACGCCTTCCGCCTTCATGGCCTCGGCGAAGATGTCGAGCGCCCGGTCGAGATTGTCGATGGCGTGGTGGCGGGCAATCCAGGACTTCTCGGCGACGTTGTCGACCTCGATGTTGCGCACCACGAGAAACGGTGGCTTGCGGGCCGGGACGACGAGCGCCTGGAACACGTGGTAGCCGGGCGTCCAGAAGCCGGAGAGATAGCAGATGTTCTCCGGCTGGGTGATCACCGCGGCGTCGCAGCCGCGCTCGCGCAGTGCGGCGCGGACGTTCTCGACGCGGCGCTCGTATTCCTCGGCGCTGAAGGCTGGCATGGGGGAACTCCTCAGGATTCGGCGCCGGACTGCGCCGTCGCGACGACGCCCCGGTAGACCTGCCGGACGTGCTCGCGCGCCATCGCCTCGGCCTCGGCTCCGTCCTGCCGGGCGATGGCTTCCGCGATGGCGAGGTGCAGCGACACGGACGACGGGTTGAAGCGCTTGCCGACGGTGCGCAAATTGCGCAGCGTGAGGGCGAGGTCGAGCGCGTTGGCGAGGTAGCGCTGCACCTGCGCCGAATGCGCGGCGGCGGCGATGGCGTGGTGGAAACGCACGTCGTGCTGGCGGAACAGCTCCACGTCGTCCGCCTTCGCGGCGTCGCGGCTCAGCAGGGCGAGCGACCGGATCTCGGCGGCTTCCCGCGCGGTCCGGCGCTCGGCCGCCAGCCGCGCCGCCATGCCCTCCAGCGCCTCGCGCAGCTCGAAGGCGTCGCGGAAAGCGGTCGCCGTCGGGGCCACGATCCGGACCTGGCCGGGCAGGAACTCGACCAGCCCGATGGCGCTCAGCTGGAACAGCGCCTCGCGCACCGGCGTGGCGCTGACGCCGAGGATGCCGGCCAGCTCGCGCAGGCTGATCGGCTGGCCGGGCGGCAGCGTGCCGCTGACGATGGCCTGGCGGATCATGTCCGTGGCGCGCTTGGTGAGCGAGGCGCGGTCCATCGGGACCAGCTCGCCGGTGCTGGCGGCGGCCGGTTCGCGCGGGGGGAGGGTGCGCGGTCTCGCCATGCTCATCGCTCCAGGATGGCGCGCAGGAATTGGCGCGTGCGCGGATGGGAGGGGTCCTTCAGGACGATCTCGGGAGACCCGTCCTCGACGACGCGCCCGGCGTCGAAGACCAGCACGCGGTCGGCGATGTCCGCCGCGAAGCGGATCTCGTGCGTGACGATCAGCATGGTCATGTCGGTTTCGTGGGCGAGCTCGCGCAGCACGCCGAGCACCTCGCCCACCAGCTCGGGATCGAGCGCCGACGTCACTTCGTCGAACAGCATCAGCTTGGGCTGCAGCCCAAGCGAGCGGGCGATGGCGACGCGCTGCTGCTGGCCGCCGGAGAGTTGCGACGGCCGCTTGTCGACGTGCTCGCCGAGCCCGACCCGGGCGAGCAGGGCGCGGGCGCGCTCCTTCGCCTCGGGGCGCTTGAGCCGCAGCACCTGCTCCATCGGCTCGTGGACGTTCTGCAGCGCGGTCATGTGCGGGAACAGGTTGAACTGCTGGAACACCATGCCGACGCAGCGGCGCACCTGCCGCGCGTGCGCCTCGTCGGCGCGCTCCAGTGTGCCGCCGCGCGAGCTGTGCCAGAGATACTGGCCGTCGATCTCGATGGTGCCGGCGTCGGGCTCGGTGAGCCCGATCAGCAGGCGCAGGATGGTCGTCTTGCCCGAGCCGCTCGGCCCGATCAGCGCCACCTTCTCGCCGGCCCCGACGTCGAGGTCCAATCCTTCCAGGATGACGCGCGGCCCGAACGCCTTGCGGACGCCGCGCATCCGCACGATGGGCCGCCCCTGGCTCGCTGTCGCCTTCATGGGCTCGGAGCGGTCAACGATGCCCACCGCGCGCCTCCAGTCTGCGGACGCCGCGCGCGGCGGCGTAGCTCACCGCCCAGTAGAGCAGTCCGGCCAGCGTCAGCGGCTCGAGGAAGCGAAACGACGCCAGCCCGGCGTCGCGCGCCCGCGACACCAGCTCGAGCACGGTGATGGTGGACAGCACGGCGCTGTCCTTGAACATGACGATGACGAGGTTGCCCAGCATCGGCAGCACGACCGGCGCGACCTGCGGGATGACGGCGCGCCGCCACACATAGGAGAGCGGCAGGTTCAGCGCCAGGCAGGCCTCCCACTGGCCCTGCGGCAGGCTCTCCAGCCCGGCGCGATAGAGCTCGACGCTGCGCGCCGCGCCGTAGACGCCGAGCACGAGGACGCCCGTCGCGTCGGGCGAGAACGCAATCCCGTAGTTCGGCAGCACGTAGAACACCACGTAGAGCTGGATGAGGAACGGAGTGCCCCGGAAGAACTCCGCCGCGAACCACGCCAGCGGGCTCAGTAGCGGAACCCCGGCGAGCCGGACGACGGACCACACGAAGCCGAGCGACAGCGCCAGCGCCGCGGAGATCAGCGTCAGTTGCACCGTCAGCGCGAAGCCGCGCATCAGGTCCGGCATCACGGACCACGCATAGGCCCAGTCCCAGAGCGCGCCCCTCATCGCCGGAACGCCCATTTCGGCGCCGGCGAGGCGCGCCGCGAGGTCAGCTCGCGCCAGGGGATCACCTCCCGTCCCGCCCATCGATTGACGGCGCGTTCCGCCAGCCAGACCAGCGACGCCATGCCGACGGCCAGCGCGAAATAGATCGCCAGCACCACGCCGTAGATGTCGCTCGACACGCCGAGGTTCGAGCGCAGCAGCCCGGCGCGGAACGACAGCTCCTGGATGGTGACGAGCGAGGTGAGGGCGGTGAACTTCAGCATCAGCACCGCCGCGTTGCCGAACGGCGGCACCATGATCGGCAGCGCCTGCGGCAGCACGATGCGGCGGAATGTGTAGAAGCGGGGCAGGTGCAGCGCCACGGCCGCCTCGCGCTGGCCGGCGACGATCGACTTCAGGCTGGCGCGCACCACCTCGGAGAAATAGCTTCCCTCGTTGAGCCCCAGCACCAGCACGCCGGCCGCCAGCGGCGACAGTTCGACGCCGAAGAACGGCAGCACGTAGAAGGCCCAGAACAGCTGCACCACGGCCGACGTGCCGCGAAACAGCTCGATGACGAAGCCCGCGCCCCACCGCGCCGGCGCGAAGGACGACATCCGGCCCAGCGCCAGCAGGAAGGACACCGGCAGCGCGAGCAGCATGGCGAGAGCGGTGATCTGCAGCGTGGTGACGACCCCGCCCATCAGGTAGGGCAGGTAGACAAACGTGGATTCGCCCGCCATCCGCCCGTCGCTCCGCTCGCGCCGCCGCCCGCCCGTCAGGAGACGCGCGCGCAGGCCTCCTCGCCGGACAGGTTCATGAGGTCGGCGGGGGTCTCGAAGCCGAACTGCCCCGCCATGCGCGCCAGCTCGCCGGAGGCCCGCATCGCCCGCAGCTCCTTCTGGAACGCCGCGTGCAACTCGGTGTCCTCGCGGCGGAAGGCGGGGCCCGAGCCGACCGGCGGATCGTCGGGGACCGGGTAGACGATCTCGAACGCGCCGCCGCGTTGCTTTTGCAATTCGCGCAGCGACGCGAAGGTCGACACGGCTACAGGCACGCGCTTGGCGAGGAGGGCGTCGATCAGCGCCGGGTTGCTCGGGAACTGCGAGATGGAGCCGCGATCGATGCCCTTGTCCTCGCCGAGCTTCAACAGGTAGCTGCCCTGGAGCATGCCGGACTTCGCGCCGGACTTGCCGAGCTCGGCGAGCGATTTGGGCGGCGACGAAAGGTCCTTCGGGACATAGGCGAACGCGCCGCCGTCGAACGTCACGGGATCGGTGAACAGCACCTGCGCGCAACGCTCCTTGCTGAGGCGGAAGGACGCGCCGATCATCTGCCAGCGGCCGGCCTGCAACCCCGGCACGAGCTCGCCATAGGTGGCGACGAGCCCCTCGACCTTCGGCACGCCGAGCTTCGAAAAGACCGCCTGGAGAAGGGTGGGAACGAAGCCCGACAGGCTGCCGTCGGGGTTCATGCCGCTATAGGGCGGCTGGTTGGCGATGCCGACCTTGACGACCCCCGCCTTGCGCAGCTGGTCGAGGGACACCGAAGCCGCGCCTTGCGCGAAGACGAGTCCGCTCCCGGCCGAGAGGGCCGGGAGCGTCGCAGCAGTCAGGAGTATTCCACGCCGCGATATGGCTTTCACTGGACGAGCCTCCCTGTTCATATTTTTTATTTTTATAGGATATATCCTATGCCGGTCCGAGAGCGGCGTCTACTCCTGGTTGCAGGTTTTGAGGCGGCTGTGGATAGCGCGGGAGCTGAGCGGCGACCCCCTGCGGCGAGGCGGAGCCGATGGGAAGGCACGCGGAACGAGCGACGCGCGAGCCAGCGGTCCTCCGCCGGACAGCTCCAAGACGCTGCCGTGCGCACGCCGATGACGGCGTGACCTGTCGACCCAAGTGTTTGAGAAAAATGGCGCGCCCGGAACGATTCGAACGTCCGACCCTCAGATTCGTAGTCTGATGCTCTATCCAGCTGAGCTACGGGCGCGGGGCACGGCGTTGGCCTCGCGGCGCGTCGTGCATGGCGGCTCAATTAGCGGGTCCGGGACGCTCTTGCAACCCCCCACGGACGCGACGCGCCACTTTCTCACACAAGCTCGGAATCGGGGATGACGACGCGAAACAGCGAGCCCGTTTCGGTCGGCTCCAGCGAGATCGTGCCGCCGTGCGCGTGGACGAGCTCGGCCGCGATGGCGAGGCCGAGCCCCGAGCCGCCGCGCCGGTTGGAGCCCAGGAAGGCTTCGAACAGCCGTTCGCGCACCCTCGCCGGCACGCCGGGTCCGGTGTCGGCCACCTCGATCACGGTGGCGGACCCGTCGCGGCGGGCCGAGACGGCGATGCGGCGCGGCGCGTCCGGGTTCTCCGCCGCGTGGTCGCGCAGCGCCTGCACCGCGTTGCGGCCGAGGTTCAGCAGCACGCGGAACAGGTGCTCGGGATCGGCGTCCGCCGTCAGCCCGTCCGGCACGTCGTTGACCAGCGCGATGTCGGAATCGTCCCACAGGCCCAGGAGGTCGCGCAGGTCCTCCACCATCGGGGCGAGGGGCACGGCGCGCCGCTCCGGCGGGCGTTCGGCGGCGCGGCCATAGGCGAGAGTCGATTCGCAGAACCCGATGGCGCGGTCGAGCGCGCCGATCAGCTTGGGCGCGAAACGCTGCACGGTGGGCTCGCTGATGCCGGAAATCCGGTCCGAGAAGAGCTGGGCGGAGGCCAGCATGTTGCGCAGGTCGTGGTTGATCTTGCTGACTGCGAGGCCGAGCGCGGCGAGGTGCTTCTTCTGCCGCAACTCGTCCGCGAGGCTCTTCTGCATCGCCGCCAGGGCGTCCTCCGCCTGGCCGATCTCGTCGTCGCGGCCGCTCGGGCGAATCACCGGCCCGGCGTCCTCCGGCCGGCGGCCGAAGGCCATGATGCTGGAGGTGAGCCGCCGCACCGGCCGCACGATCATCACGTGCAGCGCGCGATAGACGAGCAGCGCGGTGACAATGGAGATGACCAGCGAGAGCAGCAGGACGTTGGCGGAATAGCGCCACATCGCGCTCCGCAGCGGCGCCTCGTCGAGCACGATCTCGACGAACTCCACCCCGTCCATGCCGGGGCCCACGATGCGCAGCATGGTGTGCTCGGGGCCGGTCAGAGCCCCGAACGCGTCGACGATCCAGACCCAGGGAGAGGCCTCGCGCAGGTCCACCATCCGCTCCACCGAGTGCGGAAGGTCGGTCACCGCCAGCAGGCGGCGCGCCCCTCCCGAGCGCACGGCCACCGACGACGCGCCGATCTGGTCCAGCAGGCGCCGTTGCAACTCCTCCGGCACCGCGCCGGCGGGCGCAGCCTCCAGCACCAGCGCGGCGATCTGCGCGGCGGCGATGCGGTCGTTCAGCCAGTTGCGCCGGAAGTTGGCGATGGATGGCACGTAGATCAGCACTTCCGCCACCATCACGAAGAGCACGGTGAGCAGAAGCAGACGTCCCGACAGGCCGGGCCACAGCCGCGCCAGCCAGCCAGTCCGCGCCTCGACGGCGCGCTCGGGCTCGATCAGGCCTGGCGGAGCGTGGTTCATCCGGCGCGCTCCTCCCGATCAACCGAACAGGCGCAGCATGCGCAGGAGACGGCCGACCCACGGGCCACGCGCCGCGTCGGCGTAGAAGGTGAGCGCCGCCCGCCGCGACACCTCGGAATAGGTGGGATAGGGGATCGTCAGGTCGCGGAACTCGGCGATGCTCATGCCCTTGCGCACGGCCAGCGTCCACGGCGTGACCAGTTCGCCGGCATGCGGACCGACGATGGCCGCGCCCAGCACCTTGCCCCTGGCGGTGGTGACGATCTTGATCTCTCCCTCCGTGCGGCGCTCCGCCTGCGCCCGGTCGTTCTCCGAAAACGCCCAGCGCAGGATGCGGATGTCGCGATGCGCCTGTCTCGCTTCGGCTTCCTGCACCCCCACCATGGCGATTTCCGGGTCGGTGAACACCGCCGTCGGCGTTTCCGCTCTCTCGACCTTCGCGGGCAGGCGGAACAGCGCGCGCCGCAGCACGACGCCGGCGTGAGAGTTCGCCACGTGCGTGAAGCGGTCGCCGCCATGCGGGCCGCCGACGCAGTCGCCGATGGCGAAGACGCGGCGATTGGAGGTTC
Source organism: Alsobacter ponti (assembly GCF_024294805.1). Classification (GTDB taxonomy): domain Bacteria; phylum Pseudomonadota; class Alphaproteobacteria; order Rhizobiales; family Beijerinckiaceae; genus Alsobacter; species Alsobacter ponti. The sequence continues at coordinate 15,977 of NZ_JANCLU010000032.1, read as the reverse complement.
GCAGCCCCGCGTCGACCAGGATGCCCGAGCCGTCGCAGGCGACGCCGGCCGGCTCCAGCCCGAGCCCGTCGGTGACGGGCGTCCGTCCGGCGGCGACGAGCAGGTGCGAACCCTCGCGCGCCGTGGCCTCGCCCGCGACGAACACGCGGATGCCGCCGGCCCAGTGCTCCGCCCGCACGGCCCTTGCGTTCTCCAGCACCGTCACGCCGTCGCGGCGCAGCGCCGTCACGGCGTGGGCGGCGATCTCGGGGTCGATGCGCCCGAGGGCGCGGCCGGCTTCGATCACGGTGACCTCCGAGCCGAGGCGGCGGAACGCCTGGGCCAGTTCCAGGCCGCTCGCTCCCCCGCCCAGCACCAGCAGGCGGGCGGGGATCGCGTCGAGGTCGAACACCGTCTCGTTGGTCAGATACGGGCACTCCGCCAGGCCGGGGACGTCGGGGAGGGCGGGGCGGGAGCCTGTGGCGATCACGAAGCGTCGGGCGCGAATGGAAAAGCCGGCCGCCTCGACCGTCCGGCGGTCGACGAAGCGCGCCTCGCCCGCCAGCACACGCACCCCCATCGCGCCGAAGCGCGCGGCGGAATCGTTGGGCGCGATCGCCGCGATCACCCGCTGGACATGGCCGTGGACGCGCGCCCCGTCGACGCGGGGACGCGACACGGCGACGCCGAATGGAGCGATGGAGCGCGCCGCCTGGGCGGCGTCGGCGGCCGCCAGCAGGGCCTTGGACGGCACGCAGCCGACGTTCAGGCACTCGCCGCCCATCCGGGCTTTCTCGATGAGCACGACGGGCACGCCTAAGGCGGCCGCGCCGGCGGCGGCCGAGAGCCCGGCCGCTCCTCCGCCGATGACACAAAGATCCGGTGTCAGAAGCTCCGTCACGCGCGCATCCCCTCCGTCATGACGGTCAGTCCCGGGCCGTCGCGCCGGATCGGCGCAGCACGCCGGCGCGTTTCAATGCGACCGGCAGCAGAGACAGGCAGGCCAGCACCGCCAGGCCGCCGACGAGTTGCGGCGTCGCAAGCGAGCGCAGGCCCACATCGAACCGGCAGTCCCAGCCGCCCGCCGCCGCGCAGGCCTCGAAGGCCGCCTTCTCGGCCATGATGACGCTATCGAGGCCCGCGCCCGCCGTCGCGAACGCGAAGGTGGCGGGCATGATCCCGACCAGCGTGGTCGCCGCGAACAGTCGCAGCGGCACGCCCACGATCGCGCAGGCCAGGTTGACGGCCCAGAACGGGAACACCGGCGCGAGCCGCACGAACATCAAATAGAACACCGCATTGCCCGCCATGCCCTCGCGAAGCCGGGCGGCGACGCTCGCCGCTCGTCCCGTGAGCAGCGCGCCGAAGGCCGAGCGGGCGAGAATGAACAGCGCGACCGCGCCGCTCGACGCGGCCACGACCGCGGCGGCGCCTCCGATCAGCGCGCCGAACAGCAGTCCCCCGATCGCCGTTAACAGGATCGTGCCCGGCAGCGACACCGCGGCGGCGAGCGCGTAGAAGCCGACATAGAAGAGGAGCGCGCGCGGGAAGTTGGCGTCGACCGCCAGCCGGAACGTCTCGTAGTGAAGCAGCAGCGAGGCCGGCGTGAACCACCGGTGGAGCGCGTACACGAGCACGCACGCCGCGGCGAGCGCCGTCGCCGCAAACGCGGTTCGGCGGGTGGGTGACCAGGAACGCGCGGAACCCAGGGGGCGTTCTCCTCGGTTGGGGCCTCGCGACGGCCGCCCCGGGTCGAGGGCGGGCAGGCCGTCGGGCGCGGTGCGTTGACTTTCACCGCCCCTTCCTTCATAAGCCGCCGAGCTTTCGAGCGCTATCGCACAACGTCGGAAGGATTGCGCCGGTGGCACGACCGCCGGTGTTGTTTTTTCGGCAAGGACTTGACGCCCGAGGCTTCGCCGACGGGCCGGACCGGAGACGACTTCCGTGAAACGCACCTATCAACCCAGCAAGCTCGTGCGCAAGCGTCGGCACGGTTTCCGCGCGCGCCTCGCGACGAAGGGCGGCCGCAAGGTTCTGGCGGCCCGCCGCGCCCGCGGCCGCAAGCGCCTTTCCGCCTGATCGCGCTCCCCGGCCCCGGGCGATGACCGCCGTTTCGGGCGCCCCATCCGGGCCGGGCCGCAAGCCGGACAGACTGACGCGCCGCGCGGAGTACGTGGCGGCCTCGAAGGGCCGCCGCTTCCACACGGCGCTGCTCACAATCCAGGCCGCGGAACGCGCGCAAGACGCCGCGCCGGACGCCGTTTCGCCCCGTTTCGGGCTCACCGTCAGCCGCAGGGTCGGCAACGCGGTGGTGCGCAACCGGGTGAAGCGCCGCCTGCGCGAGGCCCTGAAGCGACTGGCTGGGGAGCCGCAAGGCTCGCCCGGCCAAGCGCATTTCGACTATGTGATCGTTGCGCGCCGCGAGGCGCTCGACGCCCAATTTCACGATCTCGTCACCGCCGTGACGGAAGGAATCGGCGGTGTGCACAGGCCGCGGCGGAAGGGGGCCGGACGCGCTCCGCAGTCCTCGCCGCCGCCACAGACCGATTGAGCCATGGCCGACAACAAGAACTTCATCATCGCGATCGCGCTGTCCATGGCGATCCTCATCGGCTGGAACGTGTTCTTCGGCGTTCCAAAGCTCGAGCAGCAGCGCCAGCAGGTGCAGATGCAGCAGGGCGTCGCGCCCGCGCCGCAGGCCGGCGCGCCGGCTCCCGCCGCTCCGGCCTCGCCCGGCGCGCTCGCTCCCGACGGCTCGCCGGCCGCCGCGCCGACGCGCGACGCCGCGCTCGCCGCCGCGCCTCGCCTGCCCATCGAGACGTCCCGCCTGCGCGGGTCCATCGCGCTGCGGGGTGGCGACATCGACGACATCGCGCTGCGCGACTACCGCGAGACGGTCGACCCCAACAGCCCCAACATCGTCGTCTTCTCGCCGGCGAACGGTCCGGACGGCTACTTCGCACGCACCGGCTGGCTGCCCGCGGCCGGCATCGAGGTGCCGAACGCGCAGACGCTGTGGACCGCCGACAAGCCGAAGCTCACCGAGACCGATCCCGTGACGCTGTCGTGGGACAACGGCAAGGGCCTCGTCTTCAAGCGCCGCATCGAAATCGACTCGCGCTTCATGCTGACGGTCACCGACAGCGTCGAGGCGCAGGCCGGCGCGCAGGTCTCCCTCGCACCCTACGGGCTGATCCGCCGCATCGGCACGCCGCACGTGGCCGGCTACTACATCCTGCACGAGGGCCTGCTGGGCGTGCTCGGCGACCAGGGGCTGCAGGAGTTCACCTACGCCGCTCTCGACAAGGAGACAGCCCGCTCCGCCACCGAGAAGGGCAAGGAGTTCACCGGCGCGACGGGCGGCTGGGCCGGCATCACCGACAAGTACTGGGCCTCGGCGCTCATTCCCGACCAGGCGACGCCGTTCAACGCCAATTTCACGGTGAACACGACGCCGGCCGGCAAGACCTACCAGACCCTCATTACGCTGCCGCCCGTCCAGGTGGCTCAGGGCGCGTCCGCCTCCAGCACGACGCGGCTGTTCGTCGGCGCCAAGGAAGTCGCCACCGTCGACGGCTACGAGAAGCAGTACAACATCAAGCTGTTCGACCGGCTGATCGACTGGGGGATCTTCTACTGGATCACCAAGCCGCTCTTCCGGCTGATCGACATGATCTACAAGTTCGTCGGGAATTTCGGCGTCGCGATCCTGGTCGTCACGGTGCTGGTGAAGGCCGCCTTCTTCCCGCTGGCCAACAAGAGCTACTCCTCGATGGCCAAGATGAAGGCCGTGCAGCCGCAGATGGCCGCGCTGAAGGAGATGTACCCCGACGACCGCGTGAAGCAGCAGCAGGAGCTGATGGAGCTGTACAAGCGGGAGAAGATCAACCCGCTGGCGGGGTGTCTGCCCGTCGTCATCCAGATCCCGGTGTTCTTCGCGCTGTACAAGGTGCTGTTCGTCACCATCGAGATGCGCCACGCGCCGTTCTTCGGCTGGATTCACGACCTCGCCGCGCCGGACCCGTCCAACATCTTCACCCTGTTCGGCCTGATCCCGTGGAGCCCGCCGCACGTGCTGGCGCTCGGCGCGTGGCCGATCATCATGGGCTTCACGATGTTCGTGCAGATGAAGATGAACCCGGAGCCGCAGGATCCCGTCCAGAAGACGATGTTCACCTGGATGCCGGTGTTCTTCACCTACCTGCTGTCCTCGTTCCCGGCCGGGCTGGTGATTTACTGGTCCTGGAACAACACGCTCTCGGTGGCGCAGCAATACGCCATCATGAAGCGCCAGGGCGTGAAGGTGGAGCTGTGGAGCAATCTCGCCGGCGTGTTCGGGCGCAAGTCGGCCGGCAAGTCCGCCGCCGCGCCGGCGCCCGCGTCCGTCAAGCGGGACCCGGCGACAAAGGCCGGCAAATGACCGGCCCGGCGCGGGGGCGGCGATGAGCGACGTCGATCCCGCTTCCGCCGGCGACGCCGCGGCGGACGCGGAGCTCGTCGAGCAGGGACGCAAGTTGTTCTCCGGACCGGCCGATTTCATCTGGGCGGCCGAGTCGACCCGGTCGCTGCCGCCCATGAAAATGCTGGAGATCGCCTTCGCCGGGCGCTCCAACGTGGGCAAGTCGAGCCTCGTCAACGCTCTCACCGGGCGCAAGACTCTCGCGCGCACCTCGCACACGCCGGGCCGCACGCAGCAGCTCAACTTCTTCGACGTCAACGGCCGCTTCACGCTCGTCGACATGCCCGGCTACGGCTTCGCCGCCGTGGCTAAGAACAAGGTCGAGGCGTGGACGGACCTCATCCACGACTATCTGCGCGGTCGGTCCAACCTGGCGCGCGTCTTCGTGCTCGTCGACGCAAGGCACGGGCTCAAGGACATCGACAACGCCGTCATGGACACGCTCGACAAGAGCGCCGTGTCGTATCAGGTGGTGCTGACCAAGACCGACGAGGTGAAGAAGGCCGACCTTCCCGGCCGCGTCGAAGCCACGCGCGCGGCGCTGGCGCGGCGGCCGGCCGCCTATCCCGAGATCGCCGTGACGTCGAGCCGCTCGGGCGCGGGCGTCCCCGAATTGCGCGCCGCCATCGCCCAGCTGCTGGCGGAGCGGGGCGCGTGAACGGCGACTCCGCCGCGCGCGCTTTCGTCGTGCTCGGCGGGCTGCTGGGCGCCTCCGGCGTGGCGCTTTCCGCCGCGGCCGCGCATCGGGGCGGGCCGAACGCCGTCATCGCCGCGCAGTTCCTGTTGTTTCATGCGCCGGCGCTGCTCGCCATCGCCTGCGCCCTGCGAGTCGGGCTGCTGCGGCCGAGCCTCGGATTGGCCTCCGGCGTGCTCATCACGGTCGGCGTCGTCGCCTTCAGCGGGGCGCTGGCCATCAGCGAGTTCCTGGGCCTCTGGCGCGCGACGATGCTCGCCCCGACGGGCGGCACGACGGCCATTCTGGGCTGGCTCCTGCTGATCGTCGCGGCCTTCGCGGCGCGGCGCGCCTGAGGCCGCGCGGTCGCGAGACAGCCTGCCGGAATTCGGCTAAGAGACGCTGCACTCGCCCGATTCCGCGGACTGATCATGACCGACATCAACGACCCGCACCTCAAGGCCGAAATCCTCGTGCAGGCGCTGCCGCACATGCTGCGCTACGACGAGGCGACCGTCGTGGTGAAATACGGCGGCCACGCCATGGGCGACGAGCAGGTCGCCCGCGACTTCGCGCGCGACATGATTCTGCTGGAGCAGTCCGGCGTGAACCCCGTCGTCGTGCACGGCGGCGGGCCGCAGATCGGCGCCATGCTCAACCGCCTCGGCATCAAGAGCGAGTTCGCCGCCGGGCTGCGCGTCACCGACGCGGCCACCATCGAGGTCGTGGAGATGGTGCTGGCCGGCTCCATCAACAAGCAGATCGTCGGCTTCATCAACGGCGAGGGCGGCCGGGCCATCGGCCTGTGCGGCAAGGACGGCAACATGGTCACCGCGCGCCGGGTGACGCGCACCGTGACCGATCCGGACAGCAACATCGAGCGGATCGTCGATCTCGGCTTCGTCGGCGAGCCGGACAAGGTCGACCGCGCCGTGCTCGACGCGCTGCTGGGGCGCGAGGTCATCCCGGTGCTCGCTCCGGTGGCGAACGGCGAGGACGGCCACACCTACAACGTCAACGCCGACACCTTCGCCGGCGCGATCGCCGGCGCGCTGCGCGCCAAGCGGCTGCTGCTGCTCACCGACGTCCCGGGCGTGCTCGACAAGAACAAGAACCTCCTCAAGGAGCTGACCATCGAACAGTGCCGCGCGCTGATCGCCGACGGCACCATCACCGGCGGCATGATCCCCAAGGTGGAGACCTGCATCTACGCGCTCGAGCAGGGCGTGGAGGGGGTCGTCATTCTCGACGGCAAGGTGCCTCACGCCGTGCTGCTGGAACTGCTGACCGACCTCGGCGCCGGCACGCTGATCACGCGCTGAGCGGCGTTGCGGCGGCCGGATCGGCGCGGCGCGCGCTTGAGACAGGTCGGGCGTGGGATTGAACCTTTCGGGTTGCTGAGGGATTGTTAGGGTCCCGCGGAGGAACATGCACGTTCCGCGTGTTCCTCAGCGGCAACGGAACGACCCGATGACACAGGCCTTCGCTCCCCCGTTCAACGCCGTGCCCGGCTTCGATCACGTCGAAACCTGGATCTTCGACCTCGACAACACGCTGTATCCGTCGCACTGCCGGCTGTGGCCGCAGGTTGATGAGCGCATTACCCTGTTCATCGGCGAGTTGTTCGGCCTCGACGGCATGTCGGCCCGGGCGCTGCAGAAATACTACTACACGCGCTACGGCACGACGCTGAAGGGCCTGATGGACGAGCACGCCATCTCGCCGGACGAATTCCTCGAATTCGCCCACGAGATCGACCTGTCGCTGCTCGATCCCGATCCCGATCTCGGGCGCGCCATCGAGGAACTGCCTGGGCGCAAGCTGATCCTCACCAACGGCTCACGCCGCCATGCCGAGAACGTCGCCGGCAAGCTCGGCATCCGCGACCATTTCGAGGAGATCTTCGACATCGCGGCGGCGGATTTCGTGCCGAAGCCGGAGGCGCGGACCTACGAGCGTTTCCTGGAGCTCCACGGCGTCGATCCCGCCCGGGCGGCGATGTTCGAGGATCTCGCCAAGAACCTCGTGGTGCCGCACGCGCTGGGCATGCGCACCGTGCTCGTCCTGCCCCGCACGCCCGATCCGTTCCGCGAGGCGCACGAGCAGGAGGCTGTGGAAGCCCCCTTCGTCGATCATTCCACCACCGACCTGACGAGCTTCCTCAGCGCCATCCTGCCGCCGAAGACGCCGCCTCTGACGACGCTCTGATCGTCAGGCGAAGCGGCGGGCCGCCTTGCCGTGCTCGGCCCTGAGCCGGGCGAGGTCGATGCCCACCGGCGCGCCGTCCTCGACCCGCCAGCGTCCCGCCACCATCACGCGATCCGCCCGGTGCGCGCCGCACAGCACCAGCGCGGCGAGCGGGTCGTGCGCGCCGGAAAAGCGCAACTCGTCCAGCGTGAACAGCGCCAGGTCGGCTTGCTTGCCGGCGGCGATGCGGCCGATGTCCGCGCGGCCGAGGCAGCGCGCCGAGCCCTCCGTCGCCCAGCGCAGCGCGTCGAGGTGGGACACGGCGGCGGCGGAGGCGTAGTGCAGCCGGTTGACCATCACCGCGTGGCGCACGCCTTCCATCAGGTTCGAACTGTCGTTGGAGGCCGACCCGTCGACCCCCAGGCCGACCGGCGCGCCAGCGGCTTCCAGCTCGCGCGTCTTGCAGAAGCCGGAGGCGAGCACGGCGTTGGAGGTCGGGCAGTGGCAGACGCCGACGCCGTGGCGGCCGAGCGTCTCGCATTCCTCGCAGGTGAAGTGGACGCCGTGCGCCAGCCACGTGCGCGGCCCCAGCCAGCCGACCTCCTCGAGCAGTTGAAGCGGGCGGCAGCCGTAAATCTCGGCGCAAAAAGCGTCCTCGTCCCGGGTCTCGGCCAAGTGGGTGTGCAGCCGACAATCGAAACGTTCGGCCAGCGCCGCGCTTTCGCGCATCAGGCGCTTGGTCACCGAGAACGGCGAACAGGGCGCCAGTGCGATCTGCACCATCGAGCCTTCGGAGCGGTCGTGAAACAGCCCGAGCACGCGCTCGCTGTCGGCCAGGATCTCGTCCTCGTCCTGCACCACGCTGTCCGGCGGCAGGCCGCCGTCCTTGCGCGACAGGTTCATCGAGCCGCGCGTCACCGTCATGCGCAGACCCAGCGCGGCGGCCTCGGCGACCTCAATGGCCACCGCGTCCTCGAGTCCGGCGGGGAAGAGGTAGTGATGGTCGGCCGCGGTCGTGCAGCCGGAGAGCAGCAGTTCGACCAGAGCCAGCCGCACCGCGACCCGGAAGCCGTCCGGGTCGAGCCGGCTCCAGATCGGGTAGAGCGCCGTCAACCAGGGGAACAGCTCCTTGTCGATCGCGTCCGGGTGGGCGCGCGTCAGTGTCTGGTAGAAATGGTGATGGGTGTTCACGAGGCCCGGCAGCACCACGTGCCGCGACGCGTCGAACACGGCGTCGACGGGCGCGGCGGGCGCGCCTCCGCGCGGCACGCATTCGGCGATGCGCGCGCCCTCGACCACCACGCCTCGCTCGGCGCCCTCCGCCAGGATGGCGAGAGGGTCCCTGATCCACAGCCGCATGTCGACCGACCTCCGTTTGCGTCCGCGAAACCGTCAGTCCGGCGGAGAACGCGGCGATTGATCTCCCCAATAGCGGATGACAGAGCGGCCCGTCATTGCTAATCACGCTCGGTCTTCCAGAGCTTCCCCGAACGGACCCCGCGCCATGAACCACACCGAGCTTGAAGCCATCATCGAGTCAGCCTGGGAGTCGCGCGCCGAGATCGGTTTTGCCACCGGCGGCGAGGTCCGGGAGGCGGTCAACCGCGCGCTGGAGCTCCTCGACAATGGCGAGTTGCGCGCGGCGGAGCCCGGCGGCGACGGACAATGGGTCGTGAACCAGTGGGCCAAGAAGGCCGTGCTGCTGTCCTTCCGCCTGAACGATAACGTCATCATCAAGAACGGCCCGGGCGAGGCGGTGTGGTGGGACAAGGTGCCCTCCAAGTTCGACGGCTGGGACGAGGCGCGCTTCCGCGCCGCCGGCTTTCGCACCGTGCCCAACTCCATCGTCCGTCGCGGCGCGTTCATTGCGCCGGGTGTGGTGCTCATGCCCTCCTTCGTGAACATCGGCGCGCGGGTGGATTCCGGCACGATGGTTGACACCTGGGCGACGGTGGGCTCGTGCGCGCAGATCGGCAAGAACGTGCACCTGTCGGGCGGCGTCGGCATCGGCGGCGTGCTGGAGCCACTGCAGGCAGGCCCCACCATCATCGAGGACGACTGCTTTGTCGGCGCGCGCTCGGAAGTGGTGGAAGGCGTCGTCGTGGGGCGCGGCTCGGTGATCTCGATGGGCGTCTTCATTGGCGCGTCGACCAAGATCGTCGACCGCGAGACCGGCGAAGTCTTCATGGGCCGCGTGCCGCCTTATTCCGTGGTTGTCTCCGGCTCGATGCCGGGCAAGCCGTTGCCGGACGGGTCCCCCGGCCCGTCGCTGGGCTGCGCCGTCATCGTCAAGCGGGTCGACGAGAAGACGAGGTCCAAGACGAGCATCAACGACCTGCTGCGGGACTGATCCCGGTGCTCGACGCGGCCGACCCCGTCCAGCTCACCCAGGCGCTCGTGCGCTGCCCGTCCGTCACGCCGGCGGAGGGCGGCGCGCTGGCGCTGCTGGCCGAGACACTGGCGAAGGCGGGGTTCGACGTTCATCGCCCGGTTTTCAGCGCGCCCGGCACGCCGGACGTCGTCAACCTGTACGCCCGCATCGGCGAGGGCGCGCCCTGCCTGGTGTTCGCGGGCCACACGGACGTGGTGCCCGAGGGCGATCCGTCGCGCTGGACGCACGGCGCGTTCTCCGGCGACATCGTCGACGGCCGCCTCTTCGGGCGCGGCGCGTGCGACATGAAGGGCGGCGTCGCGGCCTCCGTGTCGGCCGTGCTGCGCCACCTCGCCGCATGCGGCGGGCGACCGGCGCGGGGCTCGATCGCCTTCCTCATCACCGGCGACGAGGAAGGGCCGGCGGTCAACGGCACGGTCAAGCTGCTCGCCTGGGCGCGCGAACGCGGCGAACGCTTCGACCACTGCATCCTCGGCGAACCGACCAATCCCGACGCGCTCGGCGACATGATCAAGATCGGCCGGCGCGGCTCCCTCACCGGGCACATCGCCGTCGAGGGCAAGCAGGGCCATGTCGGCTACCCGCACCTCGCGGACAACCCGATCCCGCGCATGGTGAAGCTGCTGGCGGCGCTCACCGCGACGCCGCTCGACGAGGGAACGCCCTTCTTTGCGCCCTCGAACCTCGAGGTGACGACGGTCGACGTCGGCAACCCGACCTCGAACATCATCCCGGGCGCGGCGCGCGCCACCTTCAACATCCGCTTCAACGATCTCTGGACGCCCCAGACGCTGGAAGCGGAAATCCGCTCCAGGCTCGCGAATGCCGGGGCCGGCGACACCTGGACGGCGCGGTTCGAGCCTACCAACGCCGTCGCCTTCCTCACCGAGCCGGGGCCGTTCGTTGAGCTGGTGTCCGAGGCGGTTGCGGCGGCGACGGGCCGCACGCCGCAGCTCTCGACGACGGGCGGCACCTCCGACGCGCGCTTCATCAAGGACCACTGCCCGGTGCTGGAATTCGGGCTCGTCGGGCAGACCATGCATCAGGTCGACGAGAACGTCGCGGTGGCCGACATCGTCGGGCTGACCGCCATCTATGAAGGCGTGCTCGCGCGCTATTTCGCGGCGTTCTGACGCGCCCTTCCGCTCGCCTTCTTCATCTTGCGTGAACCCGCCGGGGGCGGCCGCCGTTGAGGCGGTTCAGCCCGCCATGCGCGGGCGCCTCACGCAGCGAGGAGGCCATGACGGTCCGCAACCACGAGAACCGCTCCGAGAAGCAGAAGGGGCATAGCCCAGACGCGCGCTCGGACGCCAACCGCAACCCGTCCAGCCAGGGCCACAAGGGCCACGAGCGCGGCGGCACGCAGTCGCGAGCGGGCGCCGACGAACGTCACGACAGCAAGGGACGCCAGGACGGCGGCGGCGACGGGGCCGGCGGCGCGCCGCGCATGCAGGGTCAAGGCGGGCACCCGGCCCATCACGACGGCGGCCCGGGCCAGAACAAGAAAGGAGTTCGCCATGAAGGGTAACGACGACTTGAAGGCGAACGCCGAGAAGGCGTTGCGCATGAAACGGGATGCCGGCCCGCAGGGTGGCGCGCCCGATCACCGGACCAGCCGGAAGGGCGGCGTCGCAGAGGGGCAGGTCGACGCGACCGACCCGAAGGTCGGGAAGGAAGGTGTCGGCGTGCCCAACCTCAAGCGCAGTCACAACGCCCGCGCGGGCGACGCCTGAGCGCGTGTCAACCAATGGCGGCTATTCGTCCGGCCATCGCCGTTTCGGTGTTGCATGTCGCCAGGCGCTCGCGCCTTTCCTGCCTGACTCGGGCCGCCGGAACCTCCGGCGGCCCGCTTTCGTGCCGGCCGCCCGGTCAGGCCGTCGGGCAGTCCGCGGCGCGAGTGCGGATGCTCACGGCGCGCGCGATGACGATGCCGCGTTGCGAAACGGGTACTAGACGAAAGTCTAAGGCCCCTTCATCCTCAAGGCGTTCCGGAACGTTGTCTCCCAAACGCGAAATCGTTCGGCCTGGAGGCGCGCATGCTGCTCACCGCGGATGAAGTCGGACGCTCGTTGGCGGGCTCCTTGAAGCTCATGAACAGGGACCCGGCGGGACTCAAGGCGTTCGACGTCTCGGTGGAAGCGTTCTGGCGTTCGTTCGCGGCCATCCTGCTCACCGCCCCGGCCTTCGTGGTTTCGCTGGCCCGCGACCGCGCCGAGCTGGGCCTGCCGCCGCAGGACGGACTTTTCGCCGACCCGTGGGTTGTGGCCTTGCAGGCGGGGGCGCTGGGCCTGGCCTGGGTCGCCTTTCCCGTGGCGATGATTCTGGTCGCCCGCCGCCTGGGCCTCGGCCGGCGCTACGCAGGCTTCGTGATCGCCTACAACTGGTCGGCCGTGCTGGCCGCGCTGATCTTCGCGGTGCCGGACGCGCTGCTGCTCGTCGGCGCGGCGACGCCGGGCCTGGCGGCGCTGTTCGCGCTCGCGTTCGGCATCATTATCGCCCACTACCGCTGGTTTCTGGCGAGGGCGGCGCTGGGCGTGACGAGCCTCGCCGCCTGCGGGATCGTGATGCTGGACTTCGGGCTGAACTACGCCGTCGCGTCGGTGCTAGAAGCCGTGCTCTGAGCCGGATAGTCGACCCCGATGAGATAAAGGCCACCGGGCGGGGCGAGCGGGCCGCAACGCGAGCGGTCGCGCGCGGCCAGCGCGTCGGCAAGCTCGGCCTTGCTCCAGCGGCGCGAGCCGACGAGTTGGAGCGATCCGACGATCGAGCGCACCTGATGGTGAAGGAAGGACCGCGCCGAGGCGAAGACGCGGATTTCGTCGCCGATCCGCTCCACGTCGAGACGTTCCAGCGTCTTCACCGGGCTGTTGGCCTGGCATTCGGCCGCCCGGAAGGTCGTGAAGTCGTGGCGGCCGACCAACGCCTGCGCGGCGTCGTGCATGAGTTCGGCATCGACGGCCCACTTGACCAGCCAGGCGTGGTCGCGCTCGAGCGTCAGCGGCGCGCGGCGGGTGACGATCCTGTAGAGATAATGCCGCTTCACCGCCGAGGTGCGGGCGTTGAAGTCTTCCGGAACTTTGGCGGCGGACAGGATCGCCACGGGGTGCGGCCGCAAATGCGCATTGACCGCGTCGCGCACCGTGTCTTCGCGCCAGTCCCGCGACAGGTCCACATGCGCGACCTGGTGCGTCGCGTGGACGCCGGTGTCGGTTCGCCCCGCCCCCTGGATGCGCACGCTCTCGCCGGAGAAACGCGCGATGGCGTCCTCGAGCGCCTGCTGCACGGTGGGGCCGTGGGCCTGGAACTGCCAGCCGAAGAACGGCGTGCCGTCATACTCGATGACGAGCTTGTAGCGCGGCATCAGCCCAGCCTCGTCCCGCGCGCCAGCTGCGCGCCGCGCAGGAACTCGGCCGCGTCCATCGCCCGAGATCCGGCGCGCTGAACCTGCAGCAGGCGCACCGCGCCCTCGCCGCACGCCACCGTGAGATCGTCGAGCACCTGCCCCGGCTCGCCGCTGCCGCTCGCCGGCTGGGTGCGCAGCACCTTGACCCGCTCCGGACCCTTCCCAAGATCCATCTCGCAGAACGCGCCGGGAAACGGCGACAGGCCGCGCACGTGGTCGTGCACCTCGCGCGCCGGGCGACGCCAGTCGATGCGCGCTTCGTCGTTGCCGATCTTGGCGGCGTAGGTCACGCCGGCTTCGGGCTGCGGAACGAAGGACAGCCCGCCGCGCGACAACGCCGCCAGGGCGCGGACCATCAGGTCCGCGCCGAGCACGGCCAGGCGGTCATGCGCCTCGCCGGCCGTCATGTCGGGCGCGATGGCGAGCCGCTCGGCCATGGCCACCGGGCCGGTGTCGAGCCCCTTCTCCATCTTCATCACGGCGACGCCGGTCTCGCGGTCGCCCGCCATGATGGCGCGCTGGATCGGCGCAGCGCCCCGCCAGCGCGGCAGCAGCGAGGCATGCAGGTTGAGGCAGCCGAGCGCCGGGACGTCGAGGATCGCCTGCGGCAGGATCATGCCGTAGGCGACGACCACCGCGACGTCCGCGTCGTGCGACTGGAACGTGGCGACCGAGTCCTCGCCGCGCAGCGTCGTCGGGGTGAGGACGGGGATGCCGAACCGCTCGGCGGCGCGATGGACGGGAGACGGCCGCAACTCCATGCCCCGGCCGGCCTTCGCCGGCGCGCGGGTATAGGCCGCCACCACGTCGTGGCCGTGCCCCACGATCTCGGAGAGGGTCGGCACGGCGAAGTCCGGCGTGCCCATGAAGACGATGCGCATGATGGACCCCGATCCGGCGCGCGCCGGCGACGATGCTCAGGGCGTGTCCCGCTTGGCCGCCTTGGCGAATTTCTTGATGACGCGGTCGCGCTTGAGCCGGGAGATGTGATCGATGAACAGCTTGCCGTCGAGGTGGTCGATCTCGTGCTGCAGGCACGTGGCGAGCAGGCCGTCGGCTTCCAGCTCGCACTCGGCGCCGTCGCGATCGAGGAAGCGCACGCGCACCCGGGAGGGCCGCTCGACCTCTTCGAAATAGTCCGGGATGGACAGGCACCCCTCCTCGTAGGTGGACGTCTCGCCCGACCGCCAGAGGATCTCGGGGTTGATCAGCGCCAGCGGCCGCGGGCTCTCGTCCTGCCGCGCCACGTCGATGGTGACCAGGCGGTGGGGTTCGCCGACCTGGATCGCCGCGAGCCCGATCCCCGGGGCCTCGTACATGGTGTCGAACATGTCGTCGATCAGGTCGGCGAGCGGCTTCACCGCGTCGACGGGCGTCGAGACGAGGCGCAGCTTCGGGTCGGGGAGGATCAGGATGGGGCGTACGGACATGGCGCGCAGGACATAATCATTCGGGGGAAAGAGGTCAACCTGTTCCATTTTTGTTCTTGAAATCGGTCGCCCTCCGGCTAGAGTGCCGACGTGGACAGGATCGTCGTCATCGTCGCCGGGCATGCCGTGAGCTGGGGGGAGGCCGTGCTGGGGCTTCTCGGCCTGGCCGTGCTTCTGATGCTCTGGGTGGGGGCGTCGGCCTGGCGCGCCTCGCGCGAACGCAGCATCGAGGCCGCCGCTTCCGCCGAGCGACAGCATGAGCTCGAAGAGCGCCTGGCCGAGCTGGTGCGGATCCAGTCGGAGATGACGGGCCGGGTCCAGACCATGGGCGAGGTGTTCGGGTCCCGCCAGGCGGATTTCGTGCGCGTCGTCGCCGAGCGCCTGGACGCCTTGCAGCGCGGGGTCGGCGACAATCTGCAGCAGAACGTCCGCCAGACCACCGACACGCTGGCCAAGCTGGGGGAGCGGCTGGCGGTGATCGACCAGGCGCAGCAGAAGCTGACGGACCTCACCGGGCAGGTTCTGTCGCTGCGCGACATCCTCGCCAACAAGCAGACGCGCGGCGCGTTCGGGCAGGGCCGCATGGAGGCGATCGTGCGCGACGCGCTGCCGGCCGGCGCCTACGCCTTCCAGGCCCAGCTCGCCTCGGGAAGGCGGCCGGACTGCATCGTCCGCCTGCCTGGCGACGACAGGCCGCTGGTGCTCGACGCCAAGTTCCCGCTGGAGGGCTTCACCGCCTTCCGCGAGGCGCGGGACGAGGCGGCGCGCCGGCAGGCCGCCGCGCGCGTGCGGACCGATGTCGGGGCGCATGTTCGCGACATCGCGGAGAAATACCTCGTCCCCGGCGAGACGCAGGACATCGCGGTGCTGTTCGTGCCGGCTGAGTCGCTGTTCGCTGACCTGCAGGAGCATTTCGAGGACGTGGTGCAGAAGGCGCATCGCCTGCGGGTCATGATCGTGTCGCCGTCTTTGCTCGCGATGGCCATCCAGGTCATGCAGGCCATCGTCCGCGACGCCCGCATGCGCGAGCAGGCGCACGAGATCCAGGCCGAGGTGACACGCCTGCTGGAGGACGTGGGGCGGCTCGGCGAGCGCGTCGGCCGGCTGGAGACTCACTTCAGGCAGGCGCAGGAGGACGTGGCCCAGATCACGACCTCGGCCGGCAAGGTCGCCAAGCGCGGCGAACGCATCGCCACGCTCGAGTTCGCCGCCGAGGCGCGGGCCGCCGGCGACGCGACACCCTCCACACCAAGTGCGCAACGGCACGCGGCGGAATAGCTCATCCACGGGAACAACCGATCCCCGCCAGCGTTCAGGCAAGTCGGAGTGCGGCCTCGATCTGATTTCTGATCGAACCGCAGGAGCGGGGATGTGGTTTTGACTGACATCGAGATGATTTTTGTCGTCGGCGACCTGCACGGGCGGGCCGATCTGCTCGCGGCGATGCTGTCGGA
>NZ_JANCLU010000031.1 GCF_024294805.1 Alsobacter ponti | reverse complement strand
GGACGGACGCGCCGCGCGCGTCGCCGTCAGCCTCGGCCCGGACGGCGCGGTGCTGGCCGACGCGGCGGGCGTCCACCATGCCGGCTCGCCGCCGGCCGCCATCGTCAGCACGGTCGGCGCGGGCGACAGCTTCCTCGCCGGCCTGCTCTTCGCCCTGCGCCGCGATATGCCGGCCGCCGAGGCGCTGGCCTTCGCCGTCGCCGCCGGCACCGCCGCGTGCCTGCGCGAGGGCACGCAGCTCGCGGCGCGCGACGACGTCGGGCGCCTGGCGCGCCTCGTCCCGACGCTGGACTTCAGCCCGGCACAACGGTGACGCTGGCCGTCTTCAGCTCCGCCGGATCGGCGCTGAACCCGGCCAGGATCTCGATGCGGCCGGGCTCGGGCCGCGCGCCGGGCTCGGCGCCGAGCGGCAGCAAATCGGCCGGCGTCAGGGCGAAGGACAAGGTCGCGGACGCTCCCGGCGCCAGCTCCGCCGCCGCCACGCCGCGAAGCTCCAGCACCGGCCGCGCCACACGCGCCACCGGATCGTGGACGAACAGCAGCACCGCCGTCCGCCCGGCGTTCGGACCGGTGTTGCGGACGCGCACCGTCACCACCACGCCGTCCTGCGGGCCGATGGCGGGGCGCGCCGGCGTCACCTCGTCGATGGCGAAGCTGGTATAGGCGAGCCCGTGTCCGAAGGCGAAGAGCGGGCGCACCGGCGCGTCGATGTAGCGGCTGGTGAAGCGGTCCGTCGCGCTCGCCGGCCGGCCGACCGGCAGCTCGGCGTAATGGATCGGGATCTGCCCCACGGCGGCCGGCCACGACACCGGCAGGCGGCCCGACGGGCTCGCTTCGCCGGCCAGCACGCGGGCGATGGCCGTGCCGGCCTCGCTGCCCAGGAACCAGGTGACGAGCATGGCGTCGACGCGGGCGTAAAGCTCGGTCGCGACGAGCGGCCTGCCAGAGCACAGCACCAGCACCGTCGGGCGGCCGAGCGCCAGCACCTGCATCGCGAGGTCGACCTGCGCGGCGGGGACGACCGGCGTCGCCCGGCTCGCCCCCTCCCCGCTCATGTCGCGCACCTCCCCCAGGCACAGCACCACGGTTTCGGCGGCGCCTGCCAGTTCGAGCGCCGCGTCGAGCGCGGGCTCGTCGGAGGATTCCAGCCGGCTGCCGGGCGCGTAGTCGACGCGACGCGTCGGGAAGGTCGCCCGCAGGGCCGAGACGAGGTCGACCGCGTCGCGCATGTCGCCCAGCGCCGACCACGGGCCCAGCATGTCCTCGCGCGAGGAGGCCAGCGGGCCGATGACGGCGATGGGCCCGCCTTCCATGGCGAGCGGCAGCGCGCCTTTGGCGTTGCGGGTCATCACGATGGATCGCGTCGCCGCCTCCAGCGCCAGCGCGCGCGGCGGCGAGGCGGTATCGACCACGGGAACAGCCTCGTCGTCGAATAGGCCGAGCCGTTCCTTGAGGCGAAGCACCCGCCGCACGGCGTCGTCGACCGTGGCCGTCGTCACCAGCCCGCGCCCGATCGCCTCCTCCAGGCCGTCGACATAGGCGTTGGCCACCATGTCGATGTCCACGCCGGCGTTCAGCGCCAGCGCCGCCGCCTCGGGGATATCGGAGGCGACGCCGTGCGCCACCAGCTCGGCGACGGCGTTGTAGTCGCTGACGAGGACGCCGTCGAAATTCCACGTCTCGCGCAGCAGCCCGGTGAGCAGGGCGCGGCTTCCCGTCATCGGCTCGCCCGAGAGGTCGATGAAGGCCGGCATGATCGCCGCCACGCCTTCCTCCACCGCCGCGCGGAAGGGTGGCAGGTACACCGAGCGCAGCGCGCGCTCGGAGATGTCGACCGTGTTGTAGTCGCGCCCGCCGGTGACGGCGCCGTAGGCGACGAAGTGCTTGGCCGTGGCGCCCAGCCTGTCGGGTCCGCCGGGAGACGCCGGGTCCGCGCCTTGGAAGCCGCGCACCTTGGCGCGGGCGAAGAGCGAAGCGAGCCAAGGGTCCTCCCCCGGCCCCTCGGCGATGCGGCCCCAGCGCGGGTCGCGGCACACGTCCAGCATCGGCGCGAAGGTGAGCGCGATGCCGTCGCGCCGCGCCTCGCGGGCGGCGGCGGCGGCCGTCGCCTCCCAGAGCCCGGGGTCGAAGGCGCACATCTCGCCGAGCGGAACCGGGAAGATGGTCCGATGCCCGTGAACGACGTCGAGCGAGAACAGGCAGGGCACCCCGAGCCGGCTTTCGCGCCGCGCGATGCGCTGCAGAGCGTCGATTCGCTCGCGCCCGACGACGTTGAGGATCGACCCCAATCCCGCCCGCAGCTCCGCCTCCAGGTCCGGCTGGCGCGGCGCGCCGGGGGGAAGCGGGCTCAGCATCGTCAGCTGCGCCAGCTTCTCCCGCAGCGTCATCGCGGCGACCAGCTGTTCGACGCGCGTGCCTGATGCGTTCATGGCTGCCTCGGCCTATAGTCCGCCGGTGGGAGGGCGGTTTTCGGTTTCCACCTGTGTTTTGATTATTGCAAAAAATCCGGATTACAAACGGGCGAGGATTCCTGTCGAAATGACGTCATCCAGCGCTTCCCGCATCGCCGCTGACGGCAGCCCATCGCCCGCGGAAGGAACGTTGCGGACGGAATTCCGCAGGCACTGGGCGTCCATCGGCTCGCGGGACGCCGTGCGCACGCTGGTCGGCATGGCGGTCGGCGCGACGTTCGTCATCTGCCTCAACATCGTGCTCCAGGTCAGGCTCAACACGTGGCAGGGGGCGTTCTTCGACGCCATCGGCCAGCGCGACATTCCGAGCTTCGTGCGCGAGCTCTTCGTCTTCGCCGCCATCGTCACCGGCCTGCTGGTGTTCGTCGTCGCGCAGACCTGGCTGCAGGAACGCATGAAAGTGGTGCTGCGCGAGATGGTGACGCGCAGCCTGCTGGACTCGTGGCTTGCGCCGCTGCGCGTCTACCAGCTCACCCTGTCGACCCAGGTCGGCGAGCATCCGGACCAGCGGATTCACGAGGACGCCCGTCACCTCACCGAGCTGACGGTCGACCTCGGCGTCGGGCTGGTGCAGGCGAGCCTGCTGCTCGTCACCTTCGTCGGCGTGCTGTGGACGCTGTCGAGCGGCATGTCGATTCCCTGGCGCGACGGAACCATCGAGATCCCAGGCTACCTGGTGTGGTGGGCGCTGGCCTATGCCATCGTCGGCTCGGCGTTCACGCGCGTCTTCGGCGCGCCGCTGATCGCGGTGAACGCCGAGCGCTACGCCCGCGAGGCCGAGCTGCGCTTCCAGCTCGTGCGCATCGGCGAGAACGCCACCCGCGTCTCGCTCTATGGCGGCGAGGAGGACGAGCGGCGCGTCGCCTTCCGCGCGCTCGACAGCGTCATCGTCATCAGCCGCAAGCTCGCCGACCGGCTGGCCCGCCTCACCTGGATCACCTCCGCCTATGGCTGGGGCACGCTGGTGGTGCCCGTCATTGCGGTCGCCCCGCCCTATTTCGCGGGCGCGCTGTCGCTCGGCGGCCTGATGATGGCCGTCGGCGCGTTCAACCAGGTCCAGCAGTCCCTGAGGTGGTACGTCGACAACTTCCCCCGCATCGCCGACTGGCGGGCCACGCTGCGGCGCGTGGACGCCATCCGCGCGGCGCTGACGACGCTCGACGCGCCCGACCCGGAGACGGAGAACATCGTCCGCACCGAGGACGCCGTCGACGAGGTGACGATCGAGGCGCTCACCATCGAGGTCGGCAACGGGGAGGCCGTGGTGGAGAGCGCGCCGGTGCGCATCGGCCGCGGCGAGCACGTGCTGATCGTCGGCGACCCCGGCGCGGGCAAGAGCACGCTGTTCCTCACCCTGGCGGGCCTGTGGCGGCGCGGCGTCGGCCGCATCCGCATGCCGGCGCGGGACCGCTCGATCTTCATGCCGCAGCGGCCCTACATGCCGCCCGGCACGCTGCGCGGCGTGATCCTCTATCCGGGCCCGCCCAACCGCTTCGCGCACGCCGATATCTGCAACGCGATGGAACGGGTCGGCATCGGCCATCTCATCGGCGACCTCGACCGCCAGAACCGCTGGGATCGCGACCTGCCCCTCGACGAGCAGCAATTGGTCGCGCTGGTGCGCGTGCTGCTGTGGGCGCCGGACTGGGTGTTCATGGACGACGCCATGAGCTCCCTCGACGAGACGCGGCGGGCCGCGTGCCTCGCTTTGCTCGCCCGCACCCTCCCCCGCACCGCCGTTGTGGCGACCAGCCGTTCGCCGGCGCGCGACGGGTTCTGGAGCCGCGTCGTCCACCTGCACCGCACCCAGCCGCTGCCGCACCACGTCTGCGAGCCCGGCAGCCACGCCGGCCCGGCGCTGCTGGAGGCGGCCGGACTGAGAGCCCCGTCATGAGCCTGCCCGACGCCGACGATTCCGACGACGCCCTGCTCGACGCCGTCCAGCGGCAGACCTTGCGCTATTTCTGGGAGTTCGCGCACAAGCCCTCCGGACTGGCGCTCGACCGCTCGACGCCCGACCCCGGCTACGGGCCCGACGCGGTGGCGGTCGGCGGCTCGGGTTTCGGCCTGATGGCAATCGTCGCGGGCGTGGAGCGGGGCTGGATTCCCCGCGCCGAGGCGGTGGAGCGGCTGCGCCGGGTTCTCGCCTTCCTGGAGCGCGCCGACAGCTTCCACGGCGTGCTGCCGCACTTCCTCGACGGGCGCACCGGGCGCGCCATCCGCTTTACCCGCAAGGACGACGCGGCCGACCTCGTCGAGACCGCCTTCCTGATGATGGGGCTGCTGTGCTGCCGCCAGTACTTCCTCGGGCACGACGCCGGCGAGATCGAGATCCGGCAAAAGGCCGACCGGCTGTGGCGCGAGGTCGAGTGGTCGTGGCACACGCGCGACGGCGAGGACCTGCTCTATTGGCACTGGAGCCCCAATAACGGCTGGGCGATGAACTTCCCCATCAGGGGCTGGAACGAGTGCCTGATCGCCTATGTGCTGGCAGCGTCGTCGCCCACCTATCCGATCCCGCCGACGGTCTACCACCACGGCTGGGCCGGCGGACCGCACTTTCGCAACGGACGGGAGTTCTACGGCATCCGCCTGCCGCTCGGGCCGGACTTCGGCAGCTCGTTGTGCTTCTCGCAATACTCGTTCATGGGGCTGGACCCGCGCGGGCTGGTCGACCGCTACGCCGACTACTGGGAGCAGAACGTCGCGCACACGCGCATCAACTACGAGCATTGCGTGCGCAACCCCAACGCCTATGAGGGCTACGGGCCGGACTGCTGGGGACTCACCGCCAGCGACGACGACTACGGCTACAACCAGCACGCGCCGGACGTCGACCTCGGCGTCATCTCGCCCACCGCGGCGCTCTCGGCCATGCCCTACGCGCCGGACCGGTCGATGGCGGCTTTGCGCACCTTCCTCGGGCGGCTGAAGCGCCGGCTGTGGACGCAGCGCGGCCTGCGCGACGCCTTCAGCGAGGCGCGCGGCTGGTACGCGCCGTCCACGCTGGCCATCGACCAGGGGCCGATCGTCGTCATGATCGAGAACCACCGGTCCGGGCTTCTGTGGGACCTGTTCATGAGCTGCGACGAGGTGCGGGCCGGGCTGGCGCGGCTGGGCTTCGCCTCGCCGCGCCTCGGCGCGCGGTCCGTCGCCAATGGGCGCGCGCAGGGACGCGCGCATGGCTGAGCCGGGCCAAGGCGACGGCCCGTGGTGGCGCAAGGCCGTCATCTACGAAATCTACGTCCGCTCCTTCCAGGACGGGAACGGCGACGGCGTCGGCGACCTGGCGGGCGTGCTGTCGCGCGTCGACTACCTCGCCGCGCTCGGCGTCGACGCCGTCTGGCTGACGCCGTTCTACCCCTCGCCGATGGCCGATTTCGGCTACGACGTGAGCGACTATCGCGACGTCGACCCGCTGTTCGGGACGCTGGCCGACTTCGACCGCCTCGTGGCGGCGCTGGGGGCGCGCGGCATCCGCGTCATCGTCGACTTCGTGCCCAACCACACCTCGGACCGGCACCCCTGGTTCGTCGAGTCGCGCGCCTCTCGCGACAGCCCCCGCCGCGACTGGTATGTCTGGCGCGACCCGGCCCCCGACGGCGGCCCGCCCAACAACTGGCGCGCCCAGCCGGACGGTCCGGCCTGGACCTTCGACGCGGCGACGGGACAGTACTATCTGCACTCCTTCCTCGACCGGCAGCCGGACCTCAACTGGCGCAACCCGGCCGTGCGCGCCGCCATGTTCGACGCGCTGCGCTTCTGGCTCGACCGCGGCGTCGCCGGGGTGCGGGTCGACGTGCTCGACCGACTGCTCAAGGACGAACGCTTCCGCGACGACCCGCCCAATCCGGACTGGCGCGAGGGCGACCCCGACTTCATGCGCCTGCGCACCGTGCATAGCGCCGACCAGCCGGAAATCCTCGACCTCGTCGCCGACATGCGCGCCGTGCTGGCCGAGTATCCCGGCGAGCGCGTGCTGATCGGCGAGATTTACCAGCCGGTCGAGACGCTGGTGCGCTTCTACGGGCGCGCGCTCGAGGCGGTGCACCTGCCGTTCAACTTCAACCTGATGTGGCTGGTGTGGATCCCCGAGGGCGTGCGGCTGCTGGCCGAGCGCTACGAGGCCGGCCTGCCGCCCGGCGCGTGGCCGAGCTGGGTGCTCGGCAACCACGACCAGTCGCGCGTCGCCAGCCGCTTCGGCGAGCGGCAGGCGCGCGTCGCCATGCTGGCGCTGCTGACGCTGCGCGGCACGCCGACGATCTACCAGGGCGACGAGCTGGGCCTCGCCGACACGCCCATCCCGCCCGGGCGCGAGCGCGACCCGTTCGCCCGCGCCGGCCCGGCGCAGGGCCGCGACAAGGTGCGCACGCCGATGCCGTGGGACGGCTCGCGACACGCCGGCTTCTCCGCCGCCGAGCCGTGGCTGCCGGTCGGCGAGGCGAACGCGGCGCGCCACGCGCTGGGGCAGGAGGCGGGCCCGGCCTCCTTCCTCTCCTTCACCCGCGCCGCGCTGGCGCTGCGCCGGCGCGAGAAGGCGCTGGCGCTCGGCGACTGGCGCGGCATCTCGGCGCGGGACGGCGTGCTGGTCTACGAGCGACGCCTGGGCGGCGACGTGCTGCTGGTGGCGCTCAACATGCGCGGGACGCCGGGCCGCGTGCGGCTCGACGGCCCGGCCGACATGCTGCTCTCCACCGAAGGGCCCGCCGCGCTGCGCGCCGCGCCGGCGGACTTCGAGCTGCGCCCCGACGAGGGCGTGGTGCTGCGCCCGCGCGCCGCCGGACCGGGCTGAGCCCGGCGGCGCGGCGGCTCAGTGCTTCGGCGCGCCGCGCACCTCGCGGATCGCCGTGTCGAGGTTGGTCCACGGCCCCTTCTGCGTGAAATAGCCGCGCATGAAGGCCAGCACGTTCGCCATGTCCTGGTCCGACATCCAGCCGAAGCTCGGCATGGTGTAGTCGCGCGACGCCTTGGGCGGGCGCAGGCCGGTCTGGATGATGTGGATGGCGTTGCGCGGGTCCGGGCCGTTGAGCGTGGTGGCCAGCGCCAGCGGCACCGCCTTCTCGCCCTTGCGGTGGCAGTTGACGCAGGACTGCATGAAGAGCTGGCGGCCCGCCTGCAGCGAGGCGTCGACGTTGGGCGGCGGCGCGCCCGGCGTGTTCGTCAGCTGCAGCTCCTCCGCCCGCTTGACGATGTCGTCGGGCTTGACGTCCTGCCTGCCCTGCACCGAGGCGATGTACTTGGCGATCGCCGCCAGATCCTCGTCCGACTGGTCGGCGAGGCGGTCGACGACCGGCGTCATCGGCCCGGCGGCGATGCCGTGGTGCTTCTCGCGCCCGTCGACGAAATAGTCGACCAGCGTGCTTTCCGTCCACGGCACCGGGGCGGGCGAGGACGCGTTGAGCGCCGTGCCCGACCAGCCCTCGATATCGCCGCCGCCGAACGGCCGCGCGGCGTCGACGCCGCCGAGCGCGTTGCGCGGCGAGTGGCACGAGCCGCAATGGCCCAGCCCCTCGACGAGGTACGCGCCGCGGTTCCACGCCGCGTCCTTGGCCGGATCGGGCTGGAAGCGCCCCTCCTTGAAGAACAGCAGGTTCCAGCCGGCGACCAGCAGGCGGATGTTGAACGGGAATTTCAGTCCGTTCTCCGGCGCGACGTATTTCACCGGCTTCTGCGTCATCAGCCAGGCGTAGAGCGCCTTGATGTCGTCGTCGGTGACGCGGGTGAAGTGGTCGTAGGGGAACGCCGGGTAGAGGTAGTGGCCCTCGCGGTCGACGCCCTGGTGCATGGCGCGGCTGAACGCCTCCTCGGACCAGTTGCCGATGCCCGTTTCCGGGTCCGGCGTGATGTTGGTGGAGTGGATGACGCCGAACGGCGTCGGCAGCGCCAGGCCGCCCGCCAGGTTCGGCCCGCCGGCGCGCGTGTGGCAGACGCCGCAATAGCCCATCGAGGCGAGCAGCTCGCCCTTCTCGACGAGCTTGGCGTCGAAGGAGGCCGGCGCGGGCGGCGCCGCGAGCGGGGCGATGGCGCCGTGGCGCATGGCGTAGGCGAAGGCCCCCCCGACCGCGACGACCACGACGGCGATGACGACAAGAAGCGCTCTGAGCATGAAGTATCCCGGTTGTTCTTCGGTCCGGAGAGTTTTGGTTTGGTATTCCTCCACCCGACGCAGATCATCCGCCGGGCGGCGCAGTATGAAGGCCGATCATCCGGGACGGCAATACGCCCGGCGGGCGGAACAGTCCCGCGTCACCGGCGCACCGCCGGCGTTTCGATTGGCAGCCCGCGGCCGCGCCAGGCGACATAGAGCTCCAGGCTGAGATATTCCCGCGAGCCGGCCGGATAGGGCTCGGCGCGCAGCGACGTGTTGCACCATTCGAACATCCTGTGTCGCGATCCCATCGCCCGCCACAGCAGGCGGTAGATGGGGAAGCCGTTGATCTGGCCCTGGCTGATCGTGTCGCCGCGAAGCTTGCGCCCGGCGAGG
Organism: Alsobacter ponti; assembly: GCF_024294805.1. Taxonomy (GTDB): domain Bacteria; phylum Pseudomonadota; class Alphaproteobacteria; order Rhizobiales; family Beijerinckiaceae; genus Alsobacter; species Alsobacter ponti. The sequence goes on along the minus strand of NZ_JANCLU010000031.1, from coordinate 28,589 downwards.
TCGTCGTGGCACTGCGCGCAGGACAGGTTGAGCTGGCCCCGGCGCGCGAAATAGAAGGCGCGCCCTTCCTCGAAGAACGGCCGCGCCGGGCCGTCCACCGCCACCTGCATCGGCATGCCCAGCGATTCGCGGCCGAGATAGGCGGTCATGGCCAGCATGTCGGCCGCCTCGTAGCCCAGCGCCGGCGCACCCATCAGCTCGGTCCGCATCAGGTTGACGCGGGTGGTGAGGTCGACGAGCCCGCCCCGCTTCTCGTCGTAGACCGGATAGCGCGCCGCGACGCCGCGCATCGAGCCCTCCTCGTGGCAGGAGGCGCACGACTTGCCCGCCGAGCCCTCCGGCGTGCTCCACAGGGTCCGCCCGCGCTCCACGGCGAACATGCCGGGATTGATGAACTCGTCGTCCTGAAGCGCCTGCGTCTCGGGGCTGTTGTAGAGCCAGCCCGAGCGGCGGCCCTCGACCTCGTGGCTCGCCTCCGCCGCCACCGCCACGGCGGCGGCGAGCCCCGTCAGCAGCGCCGGCACGGCGAGCAGCCGCGCCAGGGCGGCGCGGGGCGGCGCGTCGGGCCTGCGGCTCGTGCGTCTCATGGCTGGCGCAGCGTCCCGAGATAGGCGACGACGTCCTCCACTTCCTGCGCCGAGTAGATGGTCTGCCCGCGCCAGCGCGCCAGCACGCGGTTCAGGCCTTCGGTGCGAAAATAGGGCGGCATCACGGTATTCGGGTTGATCGTGGTGGCGTCGACGACGCGGGCGCGCAGCTCGCCGGCGGAAAAGCGCGCCCCGACGCCGGCGAGGTTCGGCCCGATATTGCCGGGGTTGGGCTCCTCCGGGATGGGCAGGGCGTGGCAGATCAGGCACGTGGCCTTGGTCAGGTCGCGCACGACGTCGCGCCCGCGCGCCGGGTCGCCCGGCTGCGCGGTGAGCGGCGCCAGCTCCGCCGCGCCCGCGCCGCCGCCGGCGGCAAGCGCCGCCAGCGCCAGACCCGCGACCGCAGCGCGCCCCCGCCTCAACCGAACGTTTCCGCCGTGATGCTGGCGTACCAGCCGCGCGCGTAGTCCGCCTCGCGCGCCCGGAACTCCGGTGGCGCGCCGAGCGGGCTCACGCCCCCCGCGCCTTCCACCGCCGTGATCGACCCGTTGGGCGCGACGCGGAACACGTCGGAGACGGTGATGCCGTAGTCCGGCGCGACGAGGCTGTAGCAGGTGTTGATGAAGGAGGCGACGGGCGGCTCGCGCCCGGCCATCAGCGCGGCGATGGCGTGCGCGCACATCTTCGCCTGGCTGGTCGCGGAGAACGCCGACTTCGGCATCGCGCCGGCGATGATCGAGTCGCCGAGCACGTGGACGCCCGGGACGATGGCCGACTCAAAGGTCGACTGGTTGACGCGCACCCAGTCCTCGCCCTTGGCGAGGCCGAGCTGATCGACAATGCGGCTGGCGCGCTGCGGCGGGATGACGTTGGCTACGTCCGCCTTCACGTCCGAGAAGTCGGTGTGGAACGTCTTGGTGGACGGGTCGACCCGCGTCAGGTTGCCGGCCTGGGCGAACGGCACCCATTCGAGCAGGCCGGGATAGAGCTTCTTCCAGGCCTCGACGAACAGGCCCTGCTTGGAGAAATTGTCCTTGGCGTCGAGCACGATCACCTTGGAGCGCGGCTTCTTCGCCTTGAGGTAATGGGCGATCAGGCTGGCGCGCTCGTAGGGTCCCGGCGGACAGCGATACGGGTTCTGCGGGGCCGAGATGACGACCACGCCGCCGTCGTCCATTGCCTCGATCTGGCGGCGCAGCAGCAGCGTCTGCGGGCCGGCCTTCCAGGCGTGCGGCATGATCTCCGCCGCCTTCTCGTCATAACCCTCGATGGCTCCCCATTTCAGGTCGACGCCGGGCGAGAGCACCAGCCGGTCGTAGGGGAGTTCCTGTCCGCCGGAGAGCTTCACGACCCGCCGCGACGGGTCGAAGCCGGCGGCGCGGTCGACCGCGACCGTGACGCCCAGCGACTTCAGTGGCGCGAGGCCGCGCGTGATCGCGTCGATGCCGTTCAACCCCGCGATGACGGTGTTGCTGAACGGGCAGGTGACGATGGTCTCGTCGGGCTCGACCAGCGTGACGGAGAGGTTCGGGGCGAGCGCGCGCAGGTGGCGCGCGCAGGTCGCGCCGCCGAAGCCGCCGCCGACCACCACGACCTTGCCCGTCGCCTGCGCCAGCGCGCGAGTGGGCAGCACGCCCGCAAGCGTGACCGCCGCGGCGCCGCCCAGCACGGCGCGGCGGCTGGGGGCCGCGGAGCCCTCGAAAAGCGTCCCGATGCCATTCCAGTTCATTGCCCAGTTCATGGCCGGCCTCCCCCGAGATAGGTCGCGATGGCGTCGATCTCGCTGTCGGTGAAGCCCTTGGCGATCCGGTTCATGATGGTCGCGGGAGCCTGGCCGCTCTTGAATCCCAACAGAGAGGTTTTCACCTTCTCCGTACCCAGTCCGTCGATGGAGGGAATCGCGCCGGGACTGCGGCCCTTGGGTCCGTGGCAGGCGGTGCAGGATTCGGTGAGGACGTCGGGCGTCGCCTCGGCGGCGGCGGCCGGCAAGGCCGTGGTGGCGAAACAACAGGCCGCCAGCCAAAGCCGGAGCCCTCGATTGCCGACGCTCATCTAAAACGCCTCCCTGTCGCGACCCTGCCCCGCCGCGCGGCGACAGCCGGATCAACCCCCAATGGTTGGGGCCGCGCATCGCCCACCCTTGCCGGGCGCTGGGGTCGATCCGCGACGCGCCAAACCTAAGTTCGCCGTCGCGCCGTTGTCCAGCGCCGCGCGACGCGAATCGTCAGCCGCACCCGGTCACAGACCCTCAGGACAGAGCAGATGCGCAAGTTTTGCATACGATCCCGTAATGTACGCTTCCCGCCATGGCGGAATTCTGCGTTTCGCGGCCAAAGTCAGCGTTCACCTTGAATTGAGCGCGGCAAACGTCATGTTGCAATGCACAACGGGTCAGTCTTCGGGCTGCGCACTACGGCCCCTGCGACGCGCGGGACAGCGCTTTGTCTATTGCTTGTCTTGCCCGGCTCACATACCGTCCATGATGGAATAAGCCCGGTCGAGACACCGGAGCGAAAGCTTGGCGAAGCGGCCCGACGGGGCCTCGGGTCACGGGCTTCGAGACAACAGGGAGGAACGACATGGCGTTCGAACTCAAGATCAATGGCAAACAGGTCAGTGTGGATGCCGATCCGCAAACCCCGCTGCTATGGGTTCTGCGCGACCACCTGCAGATGACCGGCACCAAGTATGGGTGCGGCATCAACCAGTGCGGCGCGTGCACCGTCACCATCGACGGCCAGGCCGCGCGCTCGTGCAACATCCCCGCCGCCCAGGCGGTCGGCCGCACCATCGTCACCATCGAGGGCCTGTCGCCGGACCGCACGCACGCCGTGCAGAAGGCCTGGGCCGAACTGGACGTGCCGCAGTGCGGCTACTGCCAGGCCGGCCAGATGATGGCCGCCGTGGGCCTGCTCGCCCGCAACCCCAACCCCACCGACGCCGACATCGACCAGGCGATGAACAATCTGTGCCGCTGCGGCACCTATGTCCGCATTCGCGCCGCCGTGAAGCGCGCGGCCGAGCTGGTCTGAGGAGGCGACAATGACAAAGCACGAGACCGATTTCCGCAACGGCGTCGCCACCCCCGAGGTCAGCCGCCGCGCCTTCATCATCACCGCCGCGGCCGCCGGCGGCGGCATGGTGCTCGGCATTTCCTCGGCGACCGAGGCCCAGGCCACCAACACGACCGGCTATCCCGGCGTGCAGACCAAGGCGCCGGAGTTCACCAACCACATCTCCATCACGCCGGACAACAAGGTCATCGTCCGCGCCACCAAGATGGAAATCGGCAACGGCGTGCTGACCAGCATCGCCATGATCGCCACCGAGGAGCTGGGCTGCGACTGGTCGACCGTCAGCGCCGAATACGTGCTGCCAAGCCGTAACCTCGCCGAGAACAACGTCTACTCCAAGACCGGCGTGCTGGCCTATTTCGCGGGCCGCTCCACCGGCAAGGAGATGATGGACCAGATGCTGCAGGCCGGGGCCAGCGCGCGCGAGCGTCTGAAGGCCGCCGCCGCGCAGAAGTGGAACGTCCCGGCCGGCGAGATCAAGGCCGAGAAGAGCATGCTGATCCACGAGGCCAGCGGCAAGAAGGCGACCTACGGCGAGATGGCGGAAGCCGCGGCGGCCGTGAAGCTCGACAAGGAGCCCGCGCCCAAGCCGCACAGCCAGTGGACCTTCCTGACCAAGACCTCGCAGAAGCGCCTGAACCTGCCGCTCATCCTCGACGGCAGCGCCAAGTACGGCATCGACATCCAGGTGCCGGGGATGGTGTACGCCACGGTGCGCCACGTTCCGTCCCATGGCGGGCGGCTGAAGAGCTACAACTTCGAGGCGATCAAGGCGATGCCGGGCGTGCGCGCCGTCGTGGTGATCGACCCGGACGAGAAGCGCGCCGGCCTGCCCGGCAACGCCGTCGCGCCGATGGGCTTCTCGGCCACCACCAACGGCCCGCAGGCCGCCGTCGCCGTCATCGCCGACCACTACTGGCAGGCCAAGGTGGCGCTCGACCTGCTGCCGATCGAATGGGACCCCGGCGAGGGCAAGCAGTGGACCAACACGGCGAAGGTCTACGAGACCATCGCCGCCGCCGCCAAGGACGCCGGCAAGGGCAACATCATCCGGCAGATCGGCGACGTCGACGCCGCGCTGAAGGACGGCAAGAAGGTCGAGGCGGAGTTCATGACTCCCTATAACGACCACTTCCTGATGGAGCCGCTGAACGGCACCGCGCTGGTGACCGCCGACAAGGTGGAGGTGTGGGTTCCCACCCAGCACCCGCAGCAGGCGATGTACGTCACCGCCGACGAGACCGGCGTGCCGCCGGAGAAGGTCACCGTCTATCCGACCTATGTCGGCATGGGCTGCGGCCGGCGCATCTACGGCGACGACGTGCGCACCGTCGTGGCCATCGCCAAGAAGGTGCAGGGCACGCCCGTCAAGGTGATCTGGACCCGCGAGGAGATGACGCGCCAGGGCCGCTACCGCGACCTCGCCGCCGCCAGCTTCACCGCGACGCTCGGCCCCGACGGCATGCCGAAGGCGGTCGACATCAACCAGGCGGCGACGCGCTCCAGCGGCCGCAACCTGAGCGACACGCCCTACGCCACCAACATCCCGAACTTCCGGGTGCGGACGAAGGTGTTCAACACCAACCTGATGACCGGGCCGTTCCGCGGGCCGATGTACACCAGCAACCTGTTCTTCCTCGAAACCTTCATCAACCAGCTCGCCGAGACGGCCAAGATCGACGCGGTGGAGTATCGCCGCAAGCTGCTGGCCAACTATCCCGACCCGGGCTGGGTGAAGGTGCTGGACGAGGTGGCGCAGAAGGCGAACTGGGGCCAGAGCCTGCCCAAGGGGACGGCCCAGGGCGTCGCCATCGGCAACTGGGCGATGGCCAACACCAAGGAAGGCGCGCCGGTGCCGAACACCGGCTCCACCGTCGCGGCGATCGTCATGGTCGAGGTGTCGCGGCGCGGGCAGGTCTCCATCCCGCGCGTCGACATCGCCATGGACCTCGGCACGGTGATGAACCAGGAAGGCGTCCGCGCCCAGATGGAAGGCGGCGTCATCATGGGCCTCAGCGCCGGCCTGCTGGAGGAGATCAACATCAACAACGGCGCGGTGGTGGAGGGCAACCTCGACACCTACCGCGTGTTGCGCCAGAACGACCCGCTGCTGCCGCAGGAGATCCACGTCCACTTCGGCGGCAACACCAACCATGAGCGCCTGTCGGAAGCCGGCGAACCCCCGATGGGACCGCCCCCGGCCGCCTTCGCCCACGCCTATTTCAAGGCGACGGGCAAGTGGCTGACCCGCCAGCCGCTCACCAAGTACATGGCCTGAGCCCTCGGGCCTTCGACGGGGCGGCCGGAGCGATCCGGCTGCCCCTTTTCCTTCCGGCGGGGCGAGACACGGAGTCAGCGTTTTGCGAAATGGCGGTCCCTCGCGCCGTGAGCTTCTTGCCTGGGCCGGCGGCGGCCTCGCCTGCGGCCTCATCCTTCCCCGCCCCGCCCTCGCCCGGCCGCGCGACGCCGAATACGCGCTGCGGCAGTTCATCGGCGAGGCGACCATCACGCCCGGGCGGCTGACGCTCGACCTGCCCGAGCATTCCGATACCGGCACCGCCGTGCCGATGACCGTCGGCGTCCTCGACGCCAAGGGCCCGAACGACATCCCGCGCGAGCTGCACGTCGTCGCCGACGGCAATCCGCGCCCCAACATCCTCTCGGTGTGGTTCGAGCGCGATTGCGGCCGGCCCGAAGTGTCGACCCGCATCCGCCTGGAGAGCGCGCAATCGGTGATCGCCGTTGCGGTGATGCCGGACGGGCATTTCTGGCGGGCCGAGCGCGAGGTGACGGTCAATTTCGGGGCCTGCGCCGAGGTGGGCACGGGCACCGACCAGGAGGTCCGCGAGTTCAAGCCGGTGCCGCGCGTCAGCGTGCCGAAGACGGCCAAACGCGGCGAGGTGATCTCCATCCGCGCGCTGATCTCCCACCCGATGGAGACCGGCTTGCGGCTCAACGCCTTCAACACCTGGGTGCCCCGGCGCATCGTCGAGCAGTTCGCGTGCCGGTTCCAGGGCCGCGACGTGTTCCGCGCCAAGCCCTACCCGGCGATCTCCACCAATCCCTATTTCTCGTTCTTCACCACCGCCGAGGCGAGCGGCGTCTACGAGTTCAGCTGGCTCGACACCGACGGCACGGTCTTCACCGCCAGCGCGCCGATCGAGGTGAGCTGAGCGCAGGGGAGGCAGGCATGCGAGGGAGGATCTTCGGCGCGCTCGCCGCGCTGCTTCTGACGGGCGCCGCCGCCGGCGCGTCGCCGCTGCCGGGCCCGCTCGTCTCCACCGAATGGCTGGAGGCGCACCGGGGCGAGGTGCTCGTCATCGAGCTGCAGGGCGGCCCCGCCAACGCCCCGCCCGGCCCGACCGTGGCCGGCGCGTCGCGGGTCGACATGGCGAAGCTGCGCGGGCAGGGGAGCGAACGCGGCGTGACGCTCGCCAGCATGCCCGCCCCGCCGGAGGCTTTCGCCGCCGCCATGCGCGCCGCCGGGCTGCGCAACGGCCAGAGCGTCGTGCTGACCACGCGCGCGCGCACGCCGGAGGACACGAGCCAGGCGACCTACGCCTACTGGGAGCTGAAATATTACGGCCACGACGACGTCGCCCTGCTCGACGGCGGCACCGCCAGGTGGCTCGCCGAGCGGCGCATGGCGGAGAGCGAGCCCGCCGCGCCGGCCCCCGGCGACTTCGAGGTCAAGCGCACGCGGCCGGAACTCCTCGCCGGCACGCAGGACGTGGAACACACGCTCGATGCGCGCTCGGGCGACGTGGTCGACGGCCGGCCGTTCAGCTTCTTCGTCGGCCTCGACCGGCGCGAGATCGTGACCAAGGCCGGCCACATCCCCGGCGCGACGCTCTTCGCCTACGACGCCAACTTCCGGCCCGACGGCACCTTCCGTCCGAAGGAGGAGCTGGCGAAGGCCGCCACGGCCGTCGGGCTTTCGGCCGGGCGGCCGGTCACCGCCTATTGCAACACCGGGCAATTGTCCTCCGTGTCGTGGTTCGTACTGAGCGAACTGCTTGGCTATCCGTCCGTGAAGCTCTATGCCGGCTCGATGAACGCGTGGACGCGGCTCGGCCTGCCGGTCGAAACGAAGCTGCGCTGAGCGCGCGGCCCCCAACGAAGGAGACAGACATGCGCATCCCACAGCTTGCCGCCTTCGCCGCCGTGCTGGCGCTGTCCGCGGGCCACGCGCTGGCGCAGGACACCGCCACGACCCGCCCCGCGCAGGAGACGGCCGCTCCCGCAAAGCCGCAGGAGGCGGCTCCCGCCCAGACGCCGGCCGCCGCCCAGCCCGCCGACCTCATCATGGAAGACCCCAACAACTGCTTCGAGGAAGGCCCGGCCAAGACGTCTTAAGCCGGATGTCCTTCGCCAAGGCGTCGTAAGCCAAGGCGTCGTCGGCCGACGCCTCGCCGGCAGGCGCTTCGCCGCCGGCCCCGGTCGACGGAAAAGGGGGGCGGAGACCTTGGGTCCCGCCCCTTTCTCATGGCCCCGGCCCCCGGCCGACGGAAAAGGGGCGGAGACCCGTGGGTCCCCGCCCCTTTCTCATGTCTTGGCTCCGTCCCGATCCGTCACGCCCATTTCAGGTCGTGCTTGAGAATGGGCGTCGAGCGGATGCGCTTGCCGGTGGCGAAGAAGATGGCGTTGGCCACCGCCGGCGGCGTCGGCGGACCCGCCGTCTCGCCGAAACCGCCCCACCAATTGTCCTGCGACATCGCGAACACGCTCTCGACAGTCGGCATGTCGGGCATGCGCATGATCTTGTAGCTGTCGAAATTGGTGTTCTGGACCCGTCCGTCGCGGACGTCGAGGCCGCCATAGAGCGCGTGGCTGAGCTCCCACGCCACGCAGCCCTTCACCTGCTCGGTCGCGGCGCGCGGGTTGATGACGTAGCCCGTGTTGGAGACGATCAGGATCTTCTCGATCGACAGCGCGCCGCGCCGCGACACCTCCACCGTGGCGCACGCGCCGACCGTCGCCCCGTGCGACTCGATCACCGCGATACCCATGCCCGTGCCCTTGGGCAGCTTGGTGGTGAAGCCGGAGACCTCCTTGAGCTTGAGCAGTACGCGCTGCCAGCGCTCGTTGCCCTCCGTCATCTTCAGCCGCCATTCGAGCGGATCCCACCCGCCGGCCAGCGCAAGCTCGTCGGCGAATTGCTCGATGGTGAAACCGTTATTGTTGTTGCCGGGCGCGCGGTTGGGGCCGACCGGGATGTTGGTCGGCACCACGTGCCGCTCGTAGCGGTAATGCGGGATGGTGTAGGGCATGTTGGCCAGGCCGCGGTCGGCGTAGGCGGGCTGCATGCTCTCGGCCACGGCGCGGCTGATCATCGCCTTGGGCAGGCCGTCGTCGCCCAGCACGGCCTCGAAGCGCGCCCAGATGGGCGGCCGCGAGCGGGCCTGCGCCGTGTCCTCCTCGCGCGACCAGATCACCTTGACCGGCCGGCCGACCTGCTTCGACAGCTCGACCGCCTGCCTTGTGATGTCGACGGCGTTGCCGTTGCCGAACGCGCCGCCCTGGAACGTGCCGTGGACGAACACGTCCTTGGGGTTGCGGCCGGCCTGCTCGGCCGCCAGCAGCAGCGTCGCCTGCACGTTCTGGGTGAAGCTCCACACGTCGATGCGGTCGGGCTTGACGTCGGCGACCGCCGCGGGCGGGCTCATCGGCACGTGCGTCTCGTAAGGCCGCGAGTAGTCGCCCGTCACGGTCTTGCCGCCGGCCGCCAGGATCGGCCGCGGATCGCCGCGGACCTCCTCGGCGTGCTTGCCTTCCTGCCCCATCAGGGCGCGGGCGGCCGAGTCCATCTTGGCGTAGCTGTTCTGCGCGCCGGGCCCGAAGTCCCATTCGATCGGCAGCAGGTCGAGCGCCACCTTGGCGCGGTAGAAGCTGTCGGCGACCACCGCCACCGCGCTGCGCATGTCGGTGTTGGCGAGCTTGTCCTTGGTCTGCTTCAGCTCGATGACGGCGATGACGCCCGGGCGGTCCTTGATCGCGGCGGCGTCGAAGCTCTTCACCTTGCCGCCCGGAACCGGGCAGGCGCGCACGGCGGCGTAGGCCATGCCGGGCACGCGCACGTCGATCGGGTACACGGCGCTGCCGTTGACCTTCACGGCCACGTCCATGCGCGGCACGTCCTTGCCCAGCAGCCACCAGTCCCCGTACTTCTTGATCTTCGGCTCCTCGGCGAGCTTGATCGCCGCCGCGTCGCTGGCGAACTCGCCATACGAACCGCTCTTCCCGCCGGCCGAAAGCATGCCCTGCTCGGCCTTCACGTCCGCGCGGCTGACGCCCCAGCGCTTGGCGGCCGCCTCGCGCAGCCTCTCGCGGGCCGACGCGCCGGCCTGCATGATGTGCGGATGGCGGTTGCGCACCAGGTTCGAGCCGCCGGTCGACATGTCCTGGTATTCGTTGCCGCGCGTGACGTTGCGGTTGGCGTCGGCGAACACCGCGCGCACGTTGCGCCACGGCACGTTCAGCTCTTCCGCCACGAGCTGGGCGACGGAGGTCATGCCGCCCTGCCCCATCTCGGTGTGGGGAATGCGGATCGTCACCACGCCCTGCGGGTCGATGGTGAGCCACGCGTTGATCTCGACGCCGCCGACGGGCGGCTTCCAGCCCTCGCCCTGCACGGGCGCCAGGGCGGCCTCGGCCTCGGTGGGAATGTTGAAGCCGAGCAGAAGGCCGCCGCCGGCCACCACCGCCGTGGTCAGGAAGAACCGGCGCGAAAGAGTCGTTGTCATGTCCGTCCCTCCCTCACGCGCCCATCTTCGCGGCGGCGTGGATCGCCTCGCGGATCTGAATATACGTGCCGCACCGGCACAGATTGCCGGCCATGGCCTCGTCGATCTGGCTGTCGGTGGGGCTGGGCGTGCGGGCCAGCAGCGCCGCCGCGGCCATGATCTGGCCCGACTGGCAATAGCCGCACTGGGGTACGGTGAGGTCGATCCACGCCTTCTGGACGGGATGGCTGCTGTCCGGCGACAGGCCTTCGATGGTCGTGATCTTGCGGCCGACGGCGGCGGCCGCGTTGACGTTGCACGCCTTGGCAGGCTGGCCGTCGATATGCACCGTGCAAGCCCCGCACTGGGCGATGCCGCAGCCATATTTGGTGCCGGTGAGGCCGATCGTGTCGCGCAGCACCCAAAGGAGCGGGGTTTCGGGCTCGACATCCACCTCGTGCGTCGCACCGTTCACCGTCAGTGACAGCTTCATGCGGGTTCCTCCCTGATGGCCCCGGCCTGCATCCTCCATGGGGCAAGGCTTCGGAACGGGAAGCGCGAGCTCCCCGACGGAGAGGATACGCGCGCCAGCGCCGCTGCCAAGCGGCTTTGTGAGGCGCGCCGCCCCGGGGGGATCAATCCACCGCGATGGGGGCGCTGGCGAGGTAGGTCTCGTCCGTGGTGTCGTACCAGTCGAAGCCGAAGACGCCGCTGCGCTGCGCGCGGGCGTAGAAGAGGAAATACGGGTTTGTCGAGACGGCGGGGTGGAGACGGACGCGGAACACCTCCTCGCCTTCGAAAGTACAGGCGAAGCGCGAGATGATGCGCTGGCGCACCCACTCCTCGGTGGCGTCGAGGCGCAGCCCGGTCTCCATCGGATGCGAGATCAGCGCCCGGATGGGGATGATCTCCCCGCGCTGCGCGCGCGGCGGCACGCTCACCCGCGTCTGCGGGCGGAACGCGGCGACCTCGTCATTGCCGCCGGAGCCGATCTGCGCGCACGCGCCGAAGCTCACGGACAGCTCCCTGTCGACGCGGCGATGCCGGCCGTCGCTCATTTCGGCGATGGCGGTGACGCGCTGCGACCGCTCGAGCCGGATGCGCGTCGAGAACTCGGCACGCCCGCTTCGGGGCGTGAACCAGGCCGAGAGCACGTGCGGAGTCGGGTTGCCGTGGGCGAGGACGTGAACGACGCGCGGGTACTCCGCCTCCGTCATGGCGGCGGCGACGCGCACCGTCATCGGCACCGAGCCGCCCGTCTCGGCGTGCTGGGGCAGGTCCAGCGTCAGGCCGTCGCGGTCGTAGGTCACGTCGCCGAAGAAGGCGCGGATGGCGTCCTCGGCGTCGCGCCACAGCGGATCGAAGCCGCGAAGGTCGGTCACCTGCGCGCCGGCGCGCCGGGACACGAGCGCCGCCGCGCTCCACGAAGCGGCGGCGAGCACGCCGCGCCGCGTCCAGGCGGAGCCGTTCGCCATGTGTCCTCCCTGCGGGCGGCCTCGCGGCGGCGTTGACGCCCGCACGACCGATCCGGGGAAGAGTAGTGAGGGGGCCCCGCGCCTTCAAGCCGCGGACGACGACGCACCGGCGAAGCGGCGGCCCTCGCGGGGCCGCCCGTCGATCAGTTCTTGGCGACGAGCACGGAGGGGGCGCGGCGGACGCCGTGGATCCAGACGCCGCTGACGCCGACCGAATAGAACGGCTGGAAGCCCTCCACGGAGGCCTGCTCGCGCACGTCGTCCCGGTTGTTGTCGAGGATGTAGACGCCGCCGGAGAGGCTGACGGCCAGCAGAGCGTGGCCGATGCCGCGCACCAGATCCTTGACCACCAGCAGGCGCATGTCCGTGGGCGGCACGCCGAGCGCCTTCAGCATGCCCATCTTGGCGATGGCGTAGTCCTCGCAGTCGCCCGCCCCCGCCAAAGCGGTCTCCTCCGGCGTCGCCCAGTAGTCGTCGACGCCGCGCAGCGCGCGGTCGCTCTGGTAGCGGATCGCCCGGTTCGCGGCGCGATTGACGCGCTGCAGCAGACCGAGGTCCGGCTGGGCCGGCGCGGCGACGGCGTCGAAGGCCCGGCGCAGCGCCGTCGCGCAGCCGGGCGCGGCCGTGGCGCAGTCGCGCGTGAAGAAAGTCTCCAGCCCGGCGGCCTCGATCGTCTTCCAGCGCGGCGACACGGCCAGGCTCGCGACCGGGACGCCGACCGTGCCGAGAATGTCGCGAGGAACCGCGTCGCCCAGGGTCCGCGCCGGGCCGGGATTGACGACCGAGGCGGTGACGATGGCGTCGGCGCGGGCCGGAAGCGCCGTCCCCGGCTCGTCGGTGGACGCGATCTCGCCCGTGGCGGGCGCTGCTTCCGGAATCAACGTCGCGCCGGCGATGATTGAAAGCGGCGCAACCGGCGCCACAACCGCAACTTGCGCCCACGCGGCCGAGGCCTGCGCGATCAGGGCGACGAGCGCCAGGCCGGCGAGCCGGCCCGCCTTCCGCCCCGCGATTCCGCCGCGCGAATTGTTGCCAAGTTGCCGCCCGGTGTCGCTCGCCGGGGGGCGCAATACGCCGGTTGAATCGGCCTTCTGCTCAACTGCAACAGTTTCAAATATGACTGCCACGATCGCCGCCCGATGACTTTGTTGGGCTGATTAGTGGCATCCAGTTCTTGCTTTCGGCGAAACAAGACTGGTCAATTATTTCACCTGAAAATCCGAACAATTTTACACAAACAGAATCGAATCGACGGATTCGCCTCGGAAAACGGGCAGTCGGGCGCGGCCGATGGAACAATGCTTAGCTAATTTTATATGCCTCTATTAACCAATAATCGGTTTTAACACCTACAACCATAGCGGGTTATATGCGCCAAGACGCGCAACCCTTGCGTGCCAAGTCGGTTGCATTAAGTTGCAAATCAAATCAATTCGACCAGCAAATTGCGGTCGGGCTTGCACTTAATGGAGTCATCCGATGCGTATCGAGGGTTCTGGTTCCGCTGGCCAGGTCAACGCGTCTTCCGCCAAGCCCGACGCGTCGCTGTCGGACCGCATCATGCTCGCCCAGGCGGCCAAGTCCCAGGCCGGCGGCAAGCCCGAGGACGAGTTCGTCCTGCCCCCGCCCGACAAGATCATCAAGGTCACGCCGATCCCGGCCGGCGGCGGCATCGAGTCGCTCGCCTACAAGCTCCCGCCGGACGCGGCCATCGACAACATCAAGATCGTCGAGATCGACGGCGAGAAGATGCTGGTGCTCGTCCAGGGCAACGGCACCGTCCTCGTGCTCGAGGGCATGGGCGACCTCTCCAGCGGTCTCGTCACCCTCCCCGACCTGATCGTCGGCGATATCCAGATCCCGCAGCAGGCCCTCGAGGCCGCGTTCCTGAACAGCGGCATCCAGCCCGCCGCCGGCCCCGGCGCGCAGGCCTCCTCGGGCGGCAACTTCGAGGTGCCCCCGGGCGACATCGGCCCCGGGCTCGAGATCAGCCCCCTGCTGCCGCCGACCGAGCTCTCCTTCGAGCCGACGCAGCCCGAGATCGTCTCGCCGCCCGACCTGTTCCCCTCCGTCAGCGTGCCCGGCCTGGGCGTCGCCGAGACGACCGTGTACGAAGCCGGCCTGCCCGGCCGTGTCGTCAACGGCCAGACGGAGCCGGAAGGCAGCGACGCCGCTTCCAACTCCGAGGCGACGAGCGGCCTGATCACCTACACGCAGGGCAACGCCCCCGCGACGGTGACCATCAACGGCGTCGTCATCACCGGCGCGATCGGCCAGAGCATCACGCTGCCGGAAGGCACGCTGACCATCATCAGCTACGCTCCGGGCAAGATCGGCTACAGCTTCACGCTCACCGACAACACCTCGGGCGATAACACGACCGTCTCCCTGCCCGTCGTCGTCACCGACGCCGACGGCGACAAGGCCTCGGCCAACCTCGTCATCACCATCGTCGACGACGCCCCGGTCGCCCATAACGACGTCGACCAGCTCGCGCTGGGCGAGACGTCGCAGAGCGGCAACGTCGTGTCGGGCGCCGGCACCGTGTCTCCCGCCACCGGCGCGGACACCGTGGGCGCCGACAATGCGCGCGTCACCGAGGTGAAGATCGGCGACACGGTCGTCGCCGTGCCCGCCTCCGGCACGGTCGTCATCGACGGCCTGTACGGCCAGCTCACCATCGCCGCGAACGGCGACTACACCTATGTCCGCGCCGCCAACACGCCCGGCGGCAACCAGGACGTGTTCACCTATACGCTGACCGACTCCGACGGCGACCCCTCGCAGGCGACGCTGACCATCGAGATCCCGAACAGCGTCCCCACGGTGGACTCGGCCGTCGCCAACCTCTCCGACGCGGCGGGCGACAATCACGTCGCCGGCGGCAACGCCGACGCCTTCGTGCCGCAGTCGACCAGCGGCTCGCTCAACATCAATTTCGGCTTCGACGGCCCCGGCTCGCCGGCCTTCCAGGTCAGCTACAATGGCGGCCTCGGCGCGGCCACGACGACGTCGACTGCCGGCGTCACCACGATTGCGGCCAATGACGGCTCGTGGACGCTGACCATCAACGAGACCACCGGCGCGTACACCTTCACGCAGAACACCGCCTACCAGCACGACGCCGACACGAGCACCGACGGCGCGATCGTGACCGTGACGGTGAAGGACACCGACGGCTCGACGCAGTCCGGCACGCTGACGCTCAATATCGCCGACGACACGCCGGTCGCCGCCAACGACGCCGCCACCGCGACGGAAGGCGGCCCCGCCGTCACCGGCAGCGTGCTCGCCAACGACGACCTCGGCGCCGACCACGGCACGGTCGGCACCGACGGCCGCGTGACGGGCGTCAGCTTCGGCGCGACGACCAATTCCATCGCCGTGGGCGGCTCGACCGTCATCGCCGGCGCGCACGGCACGCTGACGCTCAACGCGGACGGCTCCTACAGCTACACCCCCAACGGTAGCGTCAATGCCGGCGTCACCGACGTCTTCACCTACACGGTGACCGACAAGGACGGCGACCCCGCGACCGCGACGCTGACCGTCACCTTCCAGGGCGACAACAATCTTCCGACGCTCGTCTCCGCCAGCGCGACGCTGAGCGACGTGGCCGGCGACGACATGATCGCGGGCAGCAACACCGACCCGTTCGTGCCGCAGTCGACCAGCGGCACCTTGGCCTTCAACTTCGGCGGCGACGGCGCGGGCACGCCGGCCTTCCAGGTCAGCTACAATGGCGGGCTGGGCGCGGCGACCACCTCGTCCACGGCGGGCGTCACCACCATCGCGGCCAATGACGGCTCGTGGAAGGTGACGATCAACGAGACGACGGGCGCCTACACCTTCACCCAGCTCACCGCCTACCAGCACGACGCCGGCGCCAACACCGACGGCGCCATCGTGACGGTGACGCTGAAGGACAGCGACGGCTCCACCCAGTCGGGCACGCTGACGCTGACCATCAACGACGACGTCGTCGCCGCCAACAACGACACCAACACCGCCACCGAGGGCGGCCCCGCCGTCACCGGCAACGTGCTCGGCAACGACGACCTCGGCGCCGACCACGGCACGGTCGGCACGGACGGCCGCGTCACCGGCGTCAGCGCCGGCGCGGGCCCCGTCGTCGCCATCGATCCGAACGGCTCCACCGTCATCGCCGGCGCGCACGGCACGCTGACGCTGCACGCCGACGGCTCCTACAGCTACGTGCCGAACGGCAGCGCCAACTCGGGCGTCACCGACACCTTCACCTACGCCATCACCGACAAGGACGGCGACACCGACACCGCCAGCCTGGTCATCACCTTCCAGGGCGACAACAACGTCCCGACCATTACCTCGCAGACGGCCAGCCTCTCCGACGTGTCCGGCGACAACAACATCGCCGGCAGCAACGCGGACGCCTTCGTGCAGCAGTCGACCAGCGGCTCGCTGAACATCGGGTTCGGCGGCGACGGCGCGGGCTCGCCGTCCTTCCAGGTCAGCTACAATGGCGGGCTGGGCGCGGCGACCACCACCTCGACCGCTGGCGTCACCACCATCGCGGCCAATGACGGCTCGTGGAAGGTGACGATCAACCAGACGACGGGCGAATACACCTTCACGCAGCTCACCGCCTACCAGCACGACGCCGGCGCCACCACCGACGGTGGCGTGGTGACGGTGACGGTCCGCGACAGCGACGGCTCGACGCAGTCCGGCACGCTGACCCTCAACATCGCCGACGACACCCCGACCGCGACCAACGATGCGGCCTCGGCCACCGAGGGCGGCCCCGCCGTCACCGGCAGCGTGCTCGCCAACGACGACCTGGGCGCGGACCACGGCACGGTCGGCACGGACGGCCGCGTCACCAATGTCAGCTTCGGCGCGACGACCAACGCGATCACGGCCGGCGGTTCCACCATCATCGCCGGCGCGCACGGCACGCTGACGCTCAACGCCGACGGCTCCTACAGCTACACCCCGGCCTCGAGCGCCAACGCGGGCGTCACCGACGTGTTCACCTACACGGTGACCGACAAGGACGGCGATACCGCCACGGCGACGCTGACCGTTACCTTCACCGGCGACAACAGCGTTCCGACGCTCGTCTCCGCCAGCGCGACGCTGAGCGACGTGGCCGGCGACGACATGATCGCGGGCAGCAACACCGACCCGTTCGTGCCGCAGTCGACCAGCGGCACCTTGAACTTCAACTTCGGCGGCGACGGCCCCGGCACGCCGGCCTTCCAGGTCAGCTACAATGGCGGGCTGGGCGCGGCGACCACGACGTCCTCGGCCGGCACGACCACGATCTCCGCCAATGACGGCTCGTGGACGCTGACCATCACCGAGGCGACGGGCGCGTACACCTTCACGCAGAACACCGCCTACCAGCACGACGCCGGCGCGAACACCGACGGCGCCATCGTGACGGTGACGCTGAAGGACAGCGACGGCTCCACCCAGTCGGGCACGCTGACGCTGACCATCAACGACGACGTCGTCGCCGCCAACAACGACACCAACACCGCCACCGAGGGCGGCCCCGCCGTCACCGGCAACGTGCTCGGCAACGACGACCTCGGCGCCGACCACGGCACGGTCGGCACGGACGGCCGCGTCACCGGCGTCAGCGCCGGCGCGGGCCCCGTCGTCGCCATCGATCCGAACGGCTCCACCGTCATCGCCGGCGCGCACGGCACGCTGACGCTGCACGCCGACGGCTCCTACAGCTACGTGCCGAACGGCAGCGCAAACTCGGGCGTCACCGACACCTTCACCTACGCCATCACCGACAAGGATGGCGACACCGACACCGCCAGCCTGGTCATCACCTTCCAGGGCGACAACAACGTCCCGACGATCACCTCGCAGACGGCGAACCTCTCCGATGTCTCCGGCGACAACAACGTCGCCGGCAGCAACGCCGACGCCTTCGTTCAGCAGTCGACCAGCGGTTCGCTGGGCATCGGCTTCGGCGGCGACGGCCCGGGCGCGCCGTCCTTCCAGGTCAGCTACAATGGCGGGCTGGGCGCGGCGACCACCACCTCGACCGCTGGCGTCACCACCATCGCGGCCAATGACGGCTCGTGGAAGGTGACGATCAACCAGACGACGGGCGAGTACACCTTCACGCAGCTCACCGCCTACCAGCACGACGCCGGCGCCACCACCGACGGCGGTGTGGTGACGGTGACGGTGCGCGACAGCGACGGCTCGACGCAGTCCGGCACCCTGACCCTCAACATCGCCGACGACACCCCGACCGCGACCAACGATGCGGCCTCGGCCACCGAGGGCGGCCCCGCCGTCACCGGCAGCGTGCTCGCCAACGACGACCTGGGCGCGGACCACGGCACGGTCGGCACGGACGGGCGCGTCACCAATGTGAGCTTCGGCGCCACCACCAACACGATCACGGCCGGCGGCTCCACGATCATCGCCGGCGCGCACGGCACGCTGACGCTCAACGCCGACGGCTCCTACAGCTACACCCCGGCCTCGAGCGCCAACGCGGGCGTCACCGACGTGTTCACCTACACGGTGACCGACAAGGACGGCGATACCGCCACGGCGACGCTGACCGTTACCTTCACCGGCGACAACAGCGTTCCCACGATCACCTCGCAGACCGCCAACCTCTCCGACGTCTCCGGCGACAACAACATCGCCGGCAGCAACGCCGACGCCTTCGTTCAGCAGTCGACCAGCGGCTCGATGGGCATCAACTTCGGCGGCGACGGCGCGGGCACGCCGGCCTTCCAGGCCAGCTATGACGGCGGGCTCGGCGCGGCGACCACGACCTCGGCGTCCGGCGTCACCACCATCACGGCCAATGACGGCTCCTGGAAGGTGACGATCAACGAGACGACCGGCGCCTACACCTTCACCCAGCTCACCGCCTACCAGCACGACGCCGGCGCGACCACCGACGGCGGCGTGGTGACCGTGACGGTGAAGGACGGCGACGGCTCGACCCAGTCGGCCACCCTGACGCTGAACATCGCGGACGACACGCCGACCGCGGCGAACGACACGGGCAGCGCCACCGAGGGCGGCTCCGCCGTCACCGGCAACGTGCTTGGCAACGACGACCTCGGCGCCGACCATGGCACGGTGGGCACGGACGGCCGCGTCACCAATGTCAGCTTCGGCGCGACCAACAACACGATCGCGGCCAACGGCTCGACGGTGATCAACGGCGCCTACGGCACGCTGACGCTCAACGCCGACGGCTCGTACAGCTACGCGCCGAAGTCGAACATCAGCAACGCCAGCCCGGTGCAGGACGTCTTCACCTACACCGTGAAGGACAAGGACGGCGACACCGCCACCGCCACGCTGACCATCACCGTGTCCGACGGCCCGAACCCGTCCTGCTCGGGCTCGGTCTCGCTGACCGTCAACGAGGCGGCGCTGGCCTTCGGCTCCAATCCGCCGCTCACCACCGAGCAGGCGACGAGCGGAGCCGGAAACCAGCTCACCTTCACGGCCGGCTCCGACAACATCGTGTCGATCGGGTTCGCCAACCCGAACGACGCGGGCAACTCCATCACCGTGAACGGCCTGGCCTCCGGCTACTCGATCTCGTGGACCGTCAGCCCCGACGGCCACACGCTGACCGGCGCGCTGTACCAGGGCGGCACGCTGCTCGCCGCCTCCGCGCTCACCGTCACGCTGGGCGGGACGCTCAGCGCGGCGGCCGGCGCGACCGCGACGCCGACCGTGACGGTCAATCTCGGCTCCGCCTTCCCGGAGGCGACCGCGATCCTCAGCCAGATCAGCCTGACCGGCGTGAAGGTGGTGGCCACCGACACCGACCTGGACACGGTGACCGGCTCCGTCGCGGTGACGGTGCAGGACGACGCTCCGAGCATCTCCAACATCCAGGACGCGATCCTGCCGAACCTCTCGAACACCACGGTCCACGGCACGTGGGCCCCGGTGTTCGGCGCGGACGGGCAGAACACGCAGACGGCGATCAATATCGTGCTCGGCCAGGCCCCGGCGGGCTACAGCTACACGACGGCCGCCGCCGGCACGTCGCCGACGGGCGAGGCGGTGACGCAGGTCGACGTCTACCAGTCGGGCGCGAAGCTCTACACCTTCTTCGAGTACACCCACTACGACGCGGCGACCGGCGTCGCCACGCTCTACGCCTACACGGTGGACGCCCAGGCGACCAAGGACCCGCTGTTCGAGCTGGCCCTGAACGCCGACGGTACCTACACCTTCCACCTCGACACCAACAGCATCTCGACCTCGACGACCGTGCAGTTCGCCACGCTAAGCCCGGGCAACAGCGCCTACATCGTCGAGGACAACGGGGTCATCTACTACCCGAACAAGCAGGGCACGATCACCGGCAACTCCGGCCCGTACGACCTGGTCATCGACGGCTTCTCGGGTTCCTCGGCGTTCAGCGGCAGCGGCCTCTACGGCGGCACCGTGTTCGTGAACAACGGCGCGGGCGGCGGCGCGGGCATCGGCAACGGCAACCTCGACACCAACGAGACCGTGACCTTCACCTTCGCCAACACGCAGAACTACGTCTCGCTCAACGTCGGCAAGGCGTCGCAGACCTCGCTGAAGGAGAACTTCACCGTCACGATCTACAGCGCCGACGGGACGCAGCATTCGACGGCGACCTTCTCCTATCCCACCGGCACGCCGCTGGTGATCGACGCCGCCACCTGGGCCGCCCACTCCTCCGACCCCTTCTTCGCCTTCAGCCAGCTGTGGGTCACCAACGCGGGCGGCACGGGCGCGGACACCAAGATCCTGCTCACTGAGTTCACCTACGACCAGGTGACGGTGATCAACGACCAGACGTTCAACTTCAACGTCTCGGTGACGGACGGCGACGGCGACACCTACACCAGCGCCGACCCACTCACCGTGTACCTGCAGGGCGGCACAAACGCTTCCGGCGGCTACACCTACAACGCGTCGGCCTCCTTCGAGACCTTCGCCATGAGCGCCGGCGGCGACAGCGTCGACGCCACCTCCGGGGCCAACGACACGGCTGACTACAGCGCCTCGGCGACGGGCGTCTCGGTCGCCCTCGCCCTGGCGGCCGCGGCCACGGTCGGCGGCGGCGCGACCGGCGACACGCTGAAGGGCATCGAGAACCTGTACGGCTCGGCGCAGGGCGACACGCTGACCGGCGACAGCAATTCCAACCTGCTGTACGGCGCGTCCGGCAACGACATCCTGACCGGCAACGGAGGCGACGACATCCTGATCGGCGGCCTCGGCGCAGACACGATGACGGGCGGCTTGGGCAACGACCTGTTCGTGCTGACGCCGAACGGCGTGCCGGGCGTCAAGGACGTCATCGCCGACTACCACAACGCGGGCGCGGAGCACGACACGATCGACCTCACCCATCTGTTCGACGTCGGCGTCGGCAAGTCGGTGAGCGACTATGTCAGCTACTCCGCGACCACGGGCGAACTGCGCGTGGACACGACCGGAAGCGGCAACTTCAGCGATCCGGCCACCACCGTGGCGATCGTCAACTCGGACGGGAACACCAACCCGACCGGAGGCGCGCACCCGGGCACGGGCTCGATCCAGATCATCTACGACGACGCCACCACGCACGCCCAGCACACGACCACGTTGGGTTAATAGAACCGCAACACGGTGCAAGAACGGGGGCCGATTGGCCCCCGTTTCTGTTTTTAAGAGGCATCTTTCAACCTGCTCTCATACTCCGTTAGGAAGTGCGGCCTACGCTACTATTGGTTGTAGCGAGTTGAGGCCGCCATGCATCGTATCGATTATTCCCGCCTTCGCTTTCTGGTGGCGAGCGGCGAGGTGCTGACGCGCGATACGCTGCGCACGATCCTCCACGCCTACGGCGCCGCCGCCGTGTACCAGGCCCGCGACGGCTTCGAGGCGCTGGACGTGTTCTCCTCGGCCGAGCCCGACATCGTGTTCGCCGACCGCGAGATGGCGCTCGTCGGCGGCCTGGAGCTGACGCGGCTGATCCGGCTTACCGAGACGACCGGCGGCATGACCGGCAACCCCTACGCCCCGCTCGTGCTCGTCGCCCGCGAGCTGCGGCGCGAGGCGATCCGCGAGGCGGCCGACGCCGGCGTCACCGAGTATCTGGTGAAGCCGATCTCGGCGCGCACCGTCTACAAGCTGGTCGAGGGCGTCGTGCTCGACCCCCGCCCCTTCATCCAGCTCGACACCTATTTCGGCCCCGACCGCCGGCGCGGCGAGCAGCGCGTCGACGGCGACCGCCGCGCGCGCCGCTCCGAGCCGGACAGCCGCCGCGTCCTGCCCGGGCCGCAGGGCCCGGTGATCGAGGACGTGTACGGCGACCACGTCGTGGTGCGCCCGCCCAACGCGCTGTGCCGCCGCGCGGCGATCCCGGCCGGCGGCGAGACGGAGACGCGCGTGTCGGTGATCGAGCGCGCCGAGACCGCGCTGGCCGGCCTGCAACAGGAGTATCAGGCCCGCATGGCGAGCGAGCTCGACGCGCTGCAGGGGGCCTGCACGGCGCTGATGAGCCGCCCCGCCCTCGCCTCGGCACGCGGCGCGTTCGCGGCCGCCGCCGACCAGACGCGCCTGCGCGCCCAGGATTTCGGCTTCGTCATGGCCGAGCGCATCGCCGCGGGCCTCTCCGAGCTGCTGGTCCGGCCCGGCTTCGACTTCGGCGCGCTGAAGGCCATCGAGTGCCACGTCGACGCGCTGCGCGCCGTGCTGAGCGCCGGCGGCTCCAACGAAGGCGACGCGCTGGTCGACACCATGGTGGCGCACTTGGGCTCGATGACCGCCGAACTCGCCCCGAACCGCTCCCAGGTCGGCGTCAGCGCCCGCAACTGAGCGGGCTACGGCGCGGCGATCGCCGGCGGACGCCGCGCGGCCGGACGGAACACGCCCTCGCCGGCCGGAAGCAGAGGCTGGGCGGAGCGCTCGACGAGCGGCCGGCCGACCAACATGGCGGCCGCCGCCTCCGGCTTTTGCGGCGACAGCAGTGAGCGCGCGTCGGCGATCCGCGTCGCGCTGAGCAGCAGATCGAACGGCGCTGAGGCCTTCGCCTCTTCCGGGCGCGGCAAGCGCGCGGGCGCGGCGGTCTCCTCGCACAGCCCGGTCACGACCACGGTGCGGGCCGGCGCGCGCGCGCCGCTTACCGGCTTGGGCCGGGCCGGGTCCGGGCGCGCGGCGAAGCCGGAGGCGGTGAGCACGAAGCGCCAGGCGTCCCGGTCGCGCTCCAGCGCCAGCGAGCGCAGGCCGGACGAGCCCGACGTGCTGGCCACGCGCACCACGTCGCGCACATGCGAGATCACCGAGTCCCCGGAGGTGAAACGCCGACCGAACGCCGCCTGATAGGCGGGGTCGGCGAAGGTGAGGTCGAGTTCGCGGGCGGAGAGCTCGTCTTGCATGCGGATGGAGAGCGGCGTCACGCCGCCGCGCACCGACAATTCGCCGTCGCCGATGGCCGCCACCTCGAAGCCGTGCTGGCTCGACACCTGGCAGGTCCAGGCGCGCGGCCCGGCGGCGAGCGCCGCGCCCGACGTCGCGCAGGCGACGGCCCAGCCGAGCGCGAGGGCGCGGGCGGCGGAGGGGCGTGAGGCTCGGCGTGGCGTCGACACGGGTTCCGGCATGGGCTCGCGGGGCGATGAGCCCATCATGCCAGACGCCGGCCCATTAGTCGCGGACCTGGAGTCGCGGGCGGGGTCAGCGGCAGCTTGTCAGTGAGACCCGGCCGGCCTCGCGCCCAGGCCCATGGCGGGCGGCGGCGGCAGGCCGGGCGCTTCGATGGCCTCGCCGGCGTCGTCGTCGGCGGGCTGGGGCGCCGCCTCGGGAGCGGCGGCCGTGCGCAGCCGCTGCGGCGCGGCGGCGGTGCGCGTGCGCTGGCGCACCGTCGCGGTGATGTCGCCCGGGTTAGCGTCGGCGATGCGTTCGGACGGATTGCACTCGCCCGTGAAGAGAAGGTTGGAGGACTGCGGCTTGACGACGACGTGGGCGCCAGTGCGACGGCTCAATTGCGAGGCGTATTGCGAGGTGACGAGCGTCGTCGTGGAGGTGAGGAAGCGCCAGCCGCGGCCGTCGCGCTCGACGATGAGCACCTTGGGCCCGCTCGGCGCGGAGGTGCTGACGGCGCGCAGCACGTCGGAGGTGAAGGCGACGGACGAGCCGGAATCGTCGATGAAGGCGTGGCCGAATCCGGCGAGAGACGGGTACCCGACGAACTTCATCTCGACCGTGTGGCCGGGCCGGCCGTTCGATTCGCGCAGCGTGATGCGCAGCGGCACCTTGGCCTCGCGCAGATACGACCGCGCCTCGCCGGAGGCCGGGATTTCGAGGCCGTACTGGCCGTTGGCGGTGCAGGTCCACTCCTGCACGACGCGGTTGGCGTCGGCGGAGGCCCCGAGGGTTCCCCATGCGAGCGCCGCGCAGGTCCAGCCGACCAGACGGTAGTTCATCGACGCACTCCCATACCCGCCCCTGTCCGATCCGGGCGACGTGATCAGGTTAAGCCCGAACCGCGCGAAACCTCATTAAAATCAGCGCGGAATCCATCTTAGGCACGGACTTCACGCGAAGATAGTTATCCAATGTTGCCAAGCTTGTCCCCGTTTTTTATCCATTGAAATTTAATAAGTCGCTTCCCCGGCCCCACGCCATCCGCGGTCGACGACCCGCCGGATCGCGGCCGCGCCGGGCACGATATTCGAGGAAATAGAGAACCTTCCGTCCGCTAGCCCGTTGTGAACGCACGGCGCAGCCATGCCTGCGTCTCGTCCAATGACGGGAGAATTCACATGCTCAAGACCCATATCGCCGCCTGCCTCGTGACCACGGCCCTGCTGGCCGGTCCGGCGCTCGCCCAGTCCAACCCGCCCGCCTCGACCGCCCCGGCCACGCCGGCTCCGACGGTGAACGCGCCCGCCGCCACGGCCCCGGCGACGACCGCTCCCTCGACGGTGAGCAGCTCGTCCGCCATGTCGGGCCAGTACATGACCCAGATGTCGACCGACCAGTGGCGCGCCAGCAAGATGGTCGGCCTCAACATCTACGGCGCCAACAACGAGAAGATCGGCGACGTCAACGAGATCGTGCTCGACCGCAGCGGCAACGCCCAGGCGGTGGTGATCGGCGTCGGCGGCTTCCTCGGCATCGGCGAGAAGAACGTCGCGGTGCCGTTCAAGTCCGTGGAGTGGACCTACGCCGACCGCTCGACCGTCGCGGCCAACGCGCCCGCCGGCACGGCTCCGGCCACCACGGCTCCGGCGACGACGGCAGCCGCGCCCGCGACCACCGCGCCACGCACGGACGTGACCGGCTCGACCGCCGCCACGCGCAACATGGACTACCCGGACCACGGCATCCTGCGCATGACGAAGGACGAGCTGAAGAACGCCCCGGCGTTCCACTACGCGTCCGACAAGAAGTAACAGCCGAACGCATCGGCCAAGCCGGCCCGCGTGGGCCGGCGAGGCCGGCGGAAAGGGGCCCCTCGGGGCTCCTTTTTCGTTTGCGGGGCCCTGAAGCGTGTCTCTCCTGTATGCTGCGCGCCAGCTTCAGGGAGAATCGCGCCTTGGCCCCCGATCCGACCGCCTTCCCCGCCCCGTCTCATGTCGCGACCGTGCTGGTGGCGGCGGAGGCGGCCGACGCCTTCGCTTTCCTCGCCGACCCGTTGGCGCTCGGCGGCTGGTCGCTGGGCTGCATGGAGACCGGGCCGGACGAGGCGCTGGGCCTGCACCGGGGCCGCTCGCTGTTCGACGGCGCGGAAGGCTGGTTCGAGATCGACGCGAGGGCGGACCTGCTGCTCATCGACTATCTGGTCGGCACGCGCGAGCGACGCCGCCGGCGCATCAGCGCGCGGGTGGTGGCGGCCGAGGACGCCGGCCTGCCCGCGGGGCATTGCTATGTGAGCATGATCGCCTGGCGGCCGGGCGACATGGACGAGGCCCGCTGGCGGCGGCTGTGCGCCGCGCACGAGGCCGAAATCTGGCTGATCAAGGCGCAGATCGAGTCCGGCTACCGCCCCACCCCTGGGGGGCGCGTCATGATCCGTTAGGGCTGGCGGCGCGACCCATGTAGCGCGCCAATCTACAGAGTTGCTACCCTGGGTTGACTCAGCGATGATGCGCGAGGGGGCAGGCTTCGCGGAATCGCAGGGAAGCCAGGGGAAACTCACGGTGGAACAGAACGACGTGCTGTCCGTGGTGGACGATGCGCCGCCGCCGCCGGACATCGCCTTGCCCCGTCAGAAAATCGCGGTGGTCGACGACGACGAGGCGGTGCACGAGGGCACGCGCTTCGCGCTGGCGGGGTACAGGCTCAACGGCGCGGGACTGGAGATCCTCTCGGCCTATTCGGCCGCCGAGGCGCGCGAGCTGCTGCGCGCCCATCCCGATATCGCGGTGATGCTGCTCGACGTCGTAATGGAGACCGACACGTCGGGCCTCGACCTGGTCGACCATATCAGGCGCGACATGGGCAACGAGACCCTGCGGATCATCCTGCGCACGGGCCAGCCGGGCCAGGCGCCGGAGCGCGACGTCGTGCTCAACTACGACATCAACGACTACAAGGCGAAGACCGAGCTGACGGCCGACAAGCTGTTCACCGCCCTCACCTCGGCGTTGCGCGGCCACGCCCAGCTGCGCCGCATCGTCGACCTGCAGGAGGAGTTGCGCCAGGCCAACCGCGACCTCGAGCACCGCGTCCAGCAGCGTACCGCCGAGCTGCTGGCCGCCAACAAGCGCGTCGAGGCGCAATGGGCGCGCGCGCGGCGCGCCAGCGCGTTCCAGAACGAAATCCTCGGCATCGTCGCGCACGACCTCAAGAACCCGCTGTCGATCATCATGGGGCGCACCGAGATCCTGCGCGAGATCATGCGCGGGCAGGCGGCGCTCGAGGACGCGGCGACCAACCAGATCGAGCGCATCCGCGAGTCGGCGCGCCGGCTCACCGCCATGGTCGACGCGCTGATCAAGGACGCGATGACCGACGCGCTGGACCTGCCGGTGCATCTCGACCCCACCGACATCGTCGCCGTGGTGCAGGAGGCGGTCGAGGCCAACCGGCCGCTCGCCCAGGGCAAGCAGCAGACCCTGCTGTTCGAGGGCCCCGGCCGGCTCGACCTCCTCGGCGACCACGAGCGGCTGCGCGAGGCGGTCGACAATCTCGTGTCCAACGCCGTGAAGTACAGCCCGCCCGGCGGCGAGATCGTCGTCTCCGCCGGAGAGACGGGCGGCGAAGCCTACGTCACGGTGCGCGACAGCGGCCCCGGCCTGCTGCCGGAGGACTTCCCGCGCCTGTTCGGCCGCTTCCAGCGTCTGTCGGCGCGGCCCACGGGCGGCGAGAATTCCACGGGGCTCGGCCTGTTCATCGCCAAGCGCATCGTCGACCTGCACGGCGGCCGCATCGAGGTCGACTCGCCGGGTCCCGGCATGGGCGCGTCCTTCACGATCTGGCTGCAGTCCGGCGAGACGGCGGCCGAGGCCGCCGCGTGAAGTCACCCAACCACATCGCCGTCGTCGACGACGAGGCCGAGAGCCGCGAGATGATCGGCGACTACCTGATGCTGCACGGCTTCAGGGTGTCGCTCTGCGATGGCGGCGCGGGCTTGCGCGAGCTGATGGCCCGCGACGCGCCGGACCTCGTCATCCTCGACCTCAACATGCCCGGCGAAGACGGGCTGTCGATCATCCGCTGGATGAAGCAGACCGATTCCGTGCCCGTCATCATGCTCACGGCCACGGCCAGCGCCATCGACCGCGTCGTCGGGCTCGAGCTGGGGGCGGACGACTACCTCACCAAGCCGTGCGAACTGCGCGAGCTGCTGGCGCGCGTCCGCTCCGTGCTGCGGCGGCTGCGCTGGGTGCGCTCCGGCCAGACCGAGCGGCGGCTGGCCGCCATCGTCTCGTTCGACATCGTCGGCTTCAGCCGCCTGGTGCAGGAGGACGAGCCGCGCACGCTGGCCAGCGTGGACGCGGTGCTCGGACAGGTCATCGCGCCCAAGCTGTCGCGGCGCAACGGCACGCTGTTCAAGATGCTCGGCGACGGCGCGCTGATCGACTTCATGAGCGTCGTCGACGCCATCGAATGGGCCGTCGACTTCCAGTCCGAGATGGTGACGCGCCCCGTGCCCCCGGGCCGCATCCCGCTCGAGTTCAGGGTCGGCATCGCGGTCGGCGACATCGTCGTCAACAACAACGACCGCTTCGGCGAAGGCGTCGCGCTCGCCGTGCGCGTGCAGGAAATGTGCGCGCCCGGCGGGCTCACCGTGTCCGACTACGCCCACCAGCTCGTGCGCGGCAAGATCGACGCGAATTTCGCCGACACCGGCCTGCACCAGCTCAAGAACATCGTCGAGCCGATGCGCATCTGGGCCTGGGCCCCGCCCGCGGCGTGAGCCCGAGGCCGGGGCCCGGAGCGCAAAGGGCAAGGGGCGGAGGTCCGCGCCTCGCGCGAAGCGAAAACGGCGGATGCTCGTGCTGGCCGTCAAGGCCAAAGGGCGGACGCCAGTCCGTCCGGAACCCCGAAAGGGCGGACGCCCGTCCGCCCGTTCCCGGAGCCCCGCAGCGGAGCGGAGGGGCATCCGGGATCCAGCGCATGGATGCTGCCGCGAAGCGGCGCTCAATGGAAAAGGCCCATCAGGACGCGCTGACGCGCGACATGTTGCGCTGGACCCCTGTGTATTTCGGTTTGTGGCAGGATGGGTGCGGGCGGGAGATCGATGGGCCCCAGGTGCTTGACACCGTGATC
>NZ_JANCLU010000030.1 GCF_024294805.1 Alsobacter ponti | reverse complement strand
CCGCCGCCGAGCCGCTGTGGGGCGGACGCCCCCGCCCCTCCCCCGAGGTGCTGGACGATCTTCTCGTCTGGGCGGCGATCGGCCTCGCGGTTGCGCAGTCGTCGAGCGCAGGCTCCTTGGGGCCCGGGCCCACGCCCGCTCCCGGCGAGAGCCCGACGCCTGCGCCGTCCGCCGCCAACGCCGAGGCCGTGTCCCACCCCGACGAGCGCCGCAAGGCGGCTCCCGCCGAGCCCGCCGCCCCGGGCGGGCAGACGTTCACCGCGCGGGTGTTCGAGCTGCCGCCCGCCACGCCCGGCGCGCCACGCGTCGAGGCCGCCGACGCGGCGCAGCCCGGCCCGGCGGCCCCCGCCCCGCCGGCGACGCCGGTCGCCATGGTCCCCATCGAGATCGGCATGCGCGCGCTCGAGGGGGCGCGGCAGTTCCAGATTCGGCTGCACCCGGAGGAATATGGCCGGGTCGACGTGAAGCTGGACCTCGACGGCGACGGGCGGGTGAAGGCGCACCTCGTCGTCGACCGGGTCGAGACGCTCGCGCTCCTGCAGCGCGATGCGCGCACGCTGGAGCGCGCCTTCGAGCAGGCCGGCCTGAAGACCGGCGACGGCGCGCTGCAATTCTCGCTCGGCCAGCAGGGGCAGCAGGGACAGCAGGGCCAGCCCCATCACCCGGACGCGGCGCGCCGCGCCTTCGCCCGGCCCGACCTTCGCGCCGAGCCCTCGCCCGAGGCCCGCCTCAACGCCGCCCTGCGCGGGGTGCGGGTCGGCGCGTCCGGCCTCGATATCAGCATCTAGGAGACGCGACCATGGCCGTCACCGCCGCCGCCAGCAGCCCGTCGAGCGCCGCCTCGAGCGCCGGCACGGACCGCAAGATGCTCGCCAATAATTTCGACGAGTTCCTGCTGCTGCTGACCACCCAGCTCAAGAACCAGAACCCGCTGGAGCCGCTGAACACCAACGAGTTCACCCAGCAGCTCGTGCAGTTCGCCTCGGTGGAGCAGCAGATCAAGTCCAACGACACGCTGGGTTCGCTGCTCACCGCCACCAAGGCGTCGACGGCCACCAACGCGCTCGGCTTCGTCGGGGCCGAGATCCGCGCCGACGGGGCCACCACAAGGCTGAGCGGAGGACGGGCCGAGTGGAACCTGTCGGCGCCCAAGGCCGCGTCGCGGGCGACCCTGGCGGTGCGCGACGCGTCTGGCGCGACGGTCTACAGCGAGACGCGCAGCCTCGCGGCGGGCAGCCAGTCCTTCGTCTGGGACGGCAGGACGAGCTCCGGCGCGACCGCGCCGGTCGGGGACTACACGCTGTCGGTGACCGCGTCCGACCTCGCCGGGGCGGCCGTCAACGTCAGCACCGAGATCGTCGGGACGGTCGACGCGGTCGACCTCACAGGTTCGTCGCCCCTCCTGGCGATCGGATCGGTCCGCGTTCCGGTTGAAAACGTCAAGTCGATGCGCAAACCCTCTATATAAAAGCGCCAATCGCTGGCGAAGGGGCCAAATTTGACAATTCCGTTTAGGCAATTCTTAAGCGGGCCCTCTTATGGTCGGGACAATAAAGGTCAGCAGAGTGTGTGTGAGCGTACAAATGACCGAACCCTACCGTCCAAGGGCGAAATACGTGATCGGCCCTGATGGCAGTCCCCTGACGATCGCCGACCTTCCGCCCGCGGATACGCGCCGGTGGGTGATCCGCCGCAAGGCGGAGGTGGTGGCCGCGGTTCGCGGCGGCCTGCTGAGCCTGGAAGAGGCCTGCAGCCGCTACACGCTGACCGTCGAGGAATTCCTCTCCTGGCAGGCTTCGATCGACCAGCACGGTCTCGCGGGCCTGCGCACGACGCGCATCCAGCAATACCGCCACTGACGCGCAAACGCTTCGAAAATCGCACGCAGGAATTGAAAAGCGCCGGAAATCCCGGCGCTTTTCCGCTTTTTGGGCCCCGGCGCCCGCACCGTTAACCCTTCGCTAACCGTAAGGCCGGCAATTCTTGCCTACGGCGATCCGCGCACTCGCGGCGGAAGCGTCAGGGCTGGGGTTGGGCAGTGAACGGGCTCATCGAACTCTTCACGAAGCTGGGGCCGGCGCGGATCGCGGCGATGGGGGCCGTCACCCTCGCCCTCGTCGGCTTTTTCGCGCTCGTCGCGATGCGCGTCAGCCAGCCCGCCATGGGGGTGCTCTACAGCGACCTCGCGCCCGAGGATTCGTCGGCCATCGTCCGGGAGCTGGAGACCCGCGCGGTCCGATTCGAATTGCGCGACGACGGGCGCTCCATCGCCGCGCCGAAGTCCGACATTCCGCGCCTGCGCATGGACCTCGCCGGCAAGGGCATGCCCGCCGGCGGCAGCGTCGGCTACGAGATTTTCGACAAGGGCGACAGCTTCTCCGCCACCAGCTTCGTGCAGGGCGTCAACGCGCTGCGCGCGCTGGAAGGCGAGCTGGCCCGCACCATCCGCTCGCTGTCCCGCGTGCAGTCGGCGCGCGTCCATCTCGTGCTGCCGGAACGCCGCCTGTTCGAGCGCGACCGGGAGCCGCCGCGCGCCTCCATCGCGCTCAAGGTCGCCGGCGACCTCGACGCCGGGCAGGTGCGCGCCATCCGCCACCTCGTCGCCTCCGCCGTCGACGGGCTGAAGCCCGACCGCATCTCCATCGTCGACGAGCGCGGCCGCCTTCTCGCCGACGGCGCGCAGGGCGACAGCGCCGCCATCGCCCTCGACGAGAAGCAGGTCGCCTACGAGCGTCGCCTGCGCGCGCAGGTGGAGGAGCTCGTCGCCAGCGTGGTCGGCCAGGGCCGCGCCCGCATCCAGGTCGCCGCCGAGCTCGACGCCAACCGCGTCCAGCAGACCTCCGAGACGTTCGACCCGGAAAGCCGCGTCGTCCGCTCCACGCAGTCGCGCAACGAGAACCAGGCGACGACGGAAGCCGGCGGCCAGGTGACGGTGGGCAACGAGCTGCCGGCCGCGCAGAACGGGGCGCAGGCCCAGGGCGGCCCGCGCGACGCCTCCGCCAAGACCGAGGAAGTCATCAACTACGAGATCTCGAAGACGACCCGCACCGAGGTCGTCGAGGGCGGCCGCGTCAAGCGGCTCTCGGTGGCCGTGCTCGTCGACGGCGTCTACGCCAAGGGCAATGGCGGCGAGACGGTGTACCAGCCGCGCCCGCAGCAGGAGCTGGACCGCATCGCCGCCCTGGTGCGCTCCTCGATGGGCTTCGACGCCAAGCGCGGCGACCAGGTCGAGGTCGTCAACCTGCGCTTCGCCGAGGCGCCAGTCGCGGTGGAGGGCGCGCCCGAGGGCGGCCTGCTCGCCAGCCTCGCGCCGACGCGCGACGACATCATGCGCGCCATCGAGCTTGTCGTGCTCGCCGGCCTGACGCTGATCGTCGTGCTCGTGGTCGTCCGGCCGATGGTGCGCACCATTCTCGCGCCGCTCGCCGCACGCGCCGACCGCCTCGCCGCCGGCGGCGCCGCGCCGGACCAGCTCGGCGGGCCTTCGCCCACGCTCGCCCTGCCCGAGTCGGAAACCGGCAAGATGATGGAGATCGCCCGCGTCAACGGGGCGGTGCAGGCGAAGTCGATCGAGAAGATCGGCGACATCGTGCGCGAGAACCCCACCGCCACGGCGACCATCGTCCGCCAGTGGATCCACGAGGGGGCGTGACGCGATGAGCCAGCTCAAGCGCATGTCCGGCCCCGAGCGCGCGGCGACGCTGCTGCTGACGCTGGGCCACGAGAAGGGCAAGGAGGTCTGGGAGCAGCTCGACGACGACGAGATCCGCATCGTGTCCGAGGCGATGGCCCGGCTCGGCAGCGTCGATCCGGCGACGGTCGAGGATCTGTTGACGGACTTCTCGTCCCGCGTCGGCAGCGCGGCCGTGATGGGCGACTACGAGCGCACCGAGCGGCTGCTGCTGCAGCTGATGCCGAAGGACCGCGCCGAGCTGATCATGGAGGAGATTCGCGGCCCGGCCGGCCGCGACATCTGGCAGAAGCTCTCCAACGTTCCCGACCAGACGCTCGCCACCTATCTCAAGAACGAGCACCCCCAGACGGCGGCCGTGATCCTCACGAAGCTCGATGAGAGCCAGGCCGCGCGCGTGCTCGCCAACCTGCCGGACGCCGTCGCGGTCGAGGTCGTCCACCGCGTCCTGGTGCTCGGCACGATCCCCCGCGAGGTGCTGCAGCGACTGGAGCAGACGCTGCGCTCCGACTTCGTCTCGGCGCTGGCGACGCGGGTGAAGCACGATTCCTTTGAGAAGGTGGCGCGCATCTTCAACCAGTTCGACAGCGGCACCGAGGCGCGCGTCATGAACGCCATGCACCAGGCCGACGCCGAGGCGGCGGCGCGCATCCGCTCCCTGATGTTCGTGTTCGACGACCTCGCGAAACTGTCGCGGCAGGATCTCCAGCTCGTCGTCCGCGCGGTGAAGTCGCAGGACCTCGCTTTGGCGCTGAAGGGCGCGGCCGCGCCCGTGAAGGAGGCGGTCCTCGGCACCATGTCGGAGCGCGCGCGCGCCATGCTGCTCGACGAAATCAGCATGCTCGGGCCGCAACGCCTGCGCGACGTTGACAAGGCCCAGCAGACCGTCATCGCCATGGCGGAAGCGATGGCCGACGATGGGCGCATCATCCTGCGCAAGACCGAGGACGACGACGCGGTGCTGGTGGAATGAGCGAGGCGCGGAAATTCAACTTCGGCGCGGATTTCAGCGAGGATCGCCGCCCGGGCGGTCGCCGCGCCGACGAGGAGGCGCTGCGCGCCGCCGAGGCGTCGGGCTATGCGCGCGGCGTCGCCGACGGGCGGACCGAGGCCGAGCGCGCCGACGCGCATCGCCTCGCCGTCGCCCTCGAACGGCTCGTCGAGGCCGCCGCGCAGGCTCTGGCGCGGCTCGCGGCGGAGACCGACCGCCTCGAGGCGCGCGCCGCCGCGCTCACCATCGCCTTCGCCCGCAAGCTCGCGGGCGCGGCCATCGAGCACGCGCCGCTGGCGCAGCTCCAGGCGGCGGCGGCCGAGTGCTTCCGGGAGCTCAACGGCGTGCCGCACGTGGCGGTGCGCGTGCCCGACGACCTTATCGACGCCGCCAAGACGCAGCTCGGCAAGCTCGCGGCGGAACGCGGCTTCGCGGGGCGGATCATCGTTCTCGGCGAGCCCACGATGGGCCCGGGCGACTTCCGCTTCGAATGGGCCGACGGGGGCGTCGCCCGCGACGGGACCGAACTGAATCGACTGATCGACGAGGCGTTGGCGCGCCACGGACGCGCGCCCGCCGACACCACGCCGCACAGGGAGCCCTGACCATGGCAGCCGACGACGTTCCCCTTCCCCACCTCAAGGGCGGCGGCGACCTCGACCTCGACTTCGCCCAGTCGACCGGCGTTCCGGCCGAGGCGGCGTTCACCCCCAAGGGCGCGCACGACCTCGAACACGTGTTCGACGTGCCGGTGAACGTGTCGGCCGTGCTCGGCCGCACGAGGCTGGAAGTCGGCGAACTCCTCAAGCTCGGTCCCGGCACCGTGCTGGAGCTGGACCGCAAGGTCGGCGAGGCGATCGACATCATGGTCAATGACCGTCTGGTCGCGCGCGGCGAGGTCGTGCTCGTCGACGAGCGGCTGGGCGTGACCATGACCGAGATCATCAAGGCCGATCGCTGACAGGGAGGACAGGAACCATGCGGCTTCTCATCGTCGGCGCGCTCAAGGGCCAGCTCTCCGTCGCCACGCGCATCGCCATGGACCGGGGCGCGTCGGTCACCAACGCCGAGTCCGTCGAGCAGGCGCTCGCCGTCATGCGCGGCAAGGGCGCCGACCTCGTCATGGTCGACGTGCTGCTCGATATTCGCGGCCTCGTCGCGCAGTTCGAGGCCGAGCGCATCCGCGCGCCCGTCGTCGCCTGCGGCACCGGTTCCGACACCCGCGCCGCCGTGCAGGCCATCCAGGCCGGCGCGCGCGAATACATCCCGCTGCCGCCGGACCCCGAACTGATCGCCGCGGTGCTCGAAGCGGTGTCGCGCGACGCGCGCGCCTTCGTGTTCCGCGACGAGGCGATGGCGCGCGTGGCGCGGCTCGCCGAGCAGGTGGCGCGGTCCGACGCCTCGATCCTCGTCACGGGCGAGAGCGGCGTCGGCAAGGAGGTCATCGCCCGCTTCGTCCACGCGCGCTCCGCGCGCCGCGACAAGCCGTTCGTGTCGGTCAACTGCGCGGCCATTCCCGACAACCTGCTGGAATCCGAGCTGTTCGGACACGAGAAGGGCGCGTTCACCGGCGCGGTGGCGCGGCGCATCGGCAAGTTCGAGGAAGCCTCCGGCGGCACGCTGCTGCTCGACGAGATTTCCGAGATGGACGTGCGCCTGCAGGCCAAGCTGCTGCGCGCGTTGCAGGAGCGCGTCATCGATCGCGTGGGCGGCGGCAAGCCGGTTCCCGTCGACATCCGCGTCATCGCCACCTCCAACCGCAACCTCGCCGAGGAAGTGCGGCGCGGGGCCTTCCGCGAGGACCTGTTCTATCGGCTCAACGTCGTGCACCTGCGCGTGCCGGCGCTGCGCGAGCGCACGCAGGACATCGTCGAGCTCTCCAACCATTTCGTGCGGAAGTATTCGGAGCTGAACGGCGTGCCGGCGCGCGCCATCTCGGCCGACGCGCGGCGCGCTTTGCTGGCCAACCCCTGGCGCGGCAATGTGCGCGAGCTGGAGAACACCATGCACCGCGCCGTGCTGCTCGCCACCGGCCCGGAGATCGGCGTCGACGCGATCATGACGCCGGAGGGCGAGGCGCTCGCCCCGGCCGCCCGCGACCAGGCGTCGCGCGCCGCCGAGACGGCCGAGATGGTGGGCCGCGCGCTGGTGGGACGCACCGTCGCGGAGGTCGAGCGCGGGCTGATCCTCGACACGCTGGACCACTGCCTCGGCAACCGCACGCACGCGGCCAAGATCCTCGGCATCTCGATCCGCACGCTGCGCAACAAGCTCAACGAGTACAGCGCGGAGGGCATGGCCGTGCCGCCGCCTGGCGACGCGCGCGTCGCCAGCCTCTGAGCGTTCCTTCCGTGTCGTTTCGGCGGGCGCCCTCCCCTTCGGGAGCGGCGCCCGCATCCTCTTGGCGCGCCGCCACGAAGCCGCCTTCGGCGTGAACGAATTGTTAGCGCGAAGCTTGCCGCGTTAACGGGTCGTTCACCATAAGCCCGGCAGATTGTGCCTATTGCAGTCACGAGTTCAGACTGTCTCGCCGGTGTTTCCGGCCGGCCTTTTTCAGCCAGGGGTTTTTCGAGAATGAGCGACATTGCGCTCGCCCAGGGGCAATCCGCCGTCGGCCGGAAGCCAGCCGCGATGCCCTCCATCGGCGGCCTCGCAGTTCTGCTCCAACGCTCCGACATCGGCCTCGCCGTCGCGGTCATGGGCATCCTCGTGGTGCTTATCGTTCCGCTCCCGTCGTTCCTGCTCGACCTGTTCCTGGCGCTGTCGATCATCCTCTCCGTGCTCATCCTGATGACGTCGCTGTTCATCGACGAGCCGCTGGAGTTCTCCTCGTTCCCGACCGTGCTGCTCATCGCGACGATGCTGCGCCTGTCGCTGAATCTCGCCTCGACCCGCCTGATCCTGGCGCACGGCCACACCGGCCCGGGCGCGGCGGGCCACGTCATCGAGGCGTTCGGCAGCTTCGTGATGGGCGGCAATTTCGTCATCGGGCTGGTGGTGTTCTTCATCCTGCTGGTGGTGAACTTCGTCGTCATCACCAAGGGCTCGGGGCGCATCGCCGAAGTCGCGGCGCGCTTCACGCTCGACGCCATGCCCGGCAAGCAGATGGCCATCGACGCCGACCTCAACGCCGGGCTCATCGACGAGCAGATCGCCAAGGCGCGGCGCAAGGCGCTGGAGGACGAATCGAGCTTCTTCGGCGCGATGGACGGCGCGTCGAAGTTCGTGCGCGGCGACGCCATCGCGGGCCTGCTCATCACCTTCATCAACGTGGTGGGCGGCATCATCATCGGCGTGGCCCAGCAGGGCCTCACCTTCTCCGCCGCGGCGCGCAGCTACACGCTGCTTACCGTCGGCGACGGCCTCGTCACCCAGATCCCGGCGCTGATCGTGTCGACCGCCGCCGGACTGCTTGTCTCCAAGGCCGGCGTCAGGGGCTCGGCGGACAAGGCCATCGCGCGCCAGCTCGCCACCATGCCGAAGGCGCTCGCCATGGCCTCGGCGGTGATGGCGGCGATCGGCCTGCTGCCCGGCATCCCGATGCTGCCATTCCTGGGCCTCGCCGGCGGCGCGGCCTGGATGGCGCGCCGCCTCTCCCAGACCCAGGCCGAAGCCGCCGCCGCAACCGCGGCCGGGGCGACGGCGGGTGCGGCCGCCGGAGCGGAAGGCCCGCGCGAGGAGACGATGGCGGAAATCCTCCACATCGACGACCTCAAGATCGAGATCGGCTACGGACTGCTGCCGCTGGTCAACAGCCATGACGGCTCAGACCGACTGACCGAGCAGATCAAGGCGTTGCGGCGCACGCTGGCCGGCGAGATGGGCTTCGTGATGCCCTCGGTGCGCATCCTCGACAACGTCCAGCTCGAGGCCAACGCCTACGTCATCAAGGTGAAGGAGGTCGAGGCCGGCCAGGGCCAGGTCTTCCCCGGTCAGTTCATGGCCATCGACCCGCAGGGCGGCGCGATCCAGCTGCCCGGCCACCACACCATCGAGCCGACCTTCGGCCTGCCGGCGACCTGGCTCGACGGCACGCTGCGCGAGGAGGCCCAATTGCGCGGCTACACCGTGGTCGACGCCGCCACCGTCGTCTCCACGCACCTCACCGAGATCCTCAAGGCGAATGTCGGCGAGCTCCTGTCCTACGTCGAGGTGCAGAAGCTCATTCGCGAGCTGCCGAGGGAGCACGCCGAGCTGGTGAAGGATATCGTGCCCTCGCAGATCGCCATGACCGGCATCCAGCGCGTGCTGCAGACGCTGCTGGCCGAGCGTGTGTCGATCCGGGATCTCGGCACCATCCTGGAGGGCATCGCCGAGGCGGTGGCCGTGACGCGCAACACGCGCGACATCACCGAGATCGTGCGCCAGCGCCTCGCCCGCCAGCTCTGCGCGCAGTACACCGCGCCGGGCGGCCAGCTGCCCATCATCACCCTCTCGCCGCACTGGGAGACGATCTTCGCGGAGTCGATCCTCGGCCAGGGCGACGAGCGCCACCTCGCCATGGCGCCCTCGCGCCTGCACGACTTCGTGACGCAGGTGCGCGACCGCTTCGAGGACGCGGCGCGCCAGGGGGAGATGCCGGTGCTCGTCACCTCCGCCGCGGTGCGGCCCTTCGCGCGCACCATCATCGAGCGCTTCCGGCGGGAGACGCCGGTGTTCTCGCAGGCCGAGATCCATCCGCGCGCGCGGCTGCGCACCGTCGGCAGCGTGTGACGCCTCAGCGCTTGCGCAGCCAGAGGCTCGTTTCGCGCGCGCCCCGCGCCAGCGCCAACCGGCCGAGCACGCCGGCCCTCGCCTCGTCGCGCAGGCGCGCCGCGACGTAGTGCGAGGCGAACACCAGCTCGTAGCCGCCGCCCTGCAGCAGCGCGCCGATGACGATCTGCTCGTTGTAGCCGCGCCACGCCCAGTCGTCGGGATAGGCGTCGGGCAGCAGGATGTCGTGGATGTGGACCAGCGCCCCCGCGCCGAGGCGGGGCAGGACGTCGAGCACGAGGCGGTCGACGTCGGTGCCCGGCATGGCGATGTGGCTGGAGTCGATGAACAGCACGTCGCCCGCGCCGAGCGACGAAGTCAGGGCGGGATCGGCGGCGTCGAGCGTCACCGCGTGGTGGGTCACGTCGAGCGCCGCCAGCGAGGCGCGCGGGGCCGGATCGACGCAAGCGATCCGCGTGGCGAGCCCCCCGTCGCGCACGGCGCGCGCCAGGAAGCGGGTCGAGTGCCCGGAGCCGATCTCGACGATGCGCGCCGGCCGCTCGCGCCGCACCAGCGCGTAGGCGGCCGCCGCGTCGAGCCGCGGGAACCAGTCCTGGTCGAAGCGCGCCTGACCCTCGCCCCCGCCGATGGCGGAGAGCTCCGCCGCGTGGTCCTCGATGCAGGCCAGCACGGCGCGGAAGGACGGCGTCGCGGCGGCGAACAAAGGCTCCAGCGCCGGATAGGCGGCGGGCGTCGCCGAGGCCGCGTAGCGATAGGGAATGACGAAGCCGCGCCGCGCCCAGCCGAGAGCGGTGGCGAGGCCCATCGCCCGGCCGCGCGCGGCGGTCATTCCCCGCCGCCCTCCGGGGGCGCGTGGCGGTGCTTCTCGCGCGCCAGCTCGGCCAGCCGCCAGCGCTCGAAGCCGAGCACCACCGGAATGGACATCACGAGCGGCAGGATCAGGTAGAACAGCCGCCAGACCAGCAGGGCCGCGAACACGGCCGGGGCCGGGATGCCCGGCATGATGGCCAGGAACACCGCCTCCATCACGCCCACCCCGCCGGGAACCTGCGACAGCAGCCCGGCCGAGAACGACAGCAGGAACGCGCCCAGCACCACGAAGAAGCCGGGGTTTCCGGTCTCGGGAAGGGCGAAATAGATGATGCCCGCCGCGCCGACCAGCTCGAGCGGCGCCGCCACGTATTGCCGCGCCACGATGTTCAGGCGGGGATAGACGAGGTGGAAATGCTTGATGGTCAGCGGCTTGAAGTGCAGCCACGAGCCCAGCGTGTAGAGCGCCACGAAGGCCAGCATCGCCAGCCCCGCCAGCCGCGCCGCCGTCTCGTGGATGGCGAACCACGGCGACAGGCTGGCGAGCGGGCGCAGGATCTGCGGCTCGCCGACCAGCACCAGCCCGAGCAGCAGCAGGGTGCCGAAGGCGAAGGTGAAGGAGCACAGCGCCACCAGAAGCGCCACCTCGGAGGGCGACAGGCCCTTCGCCCGGTAGGCGCGGTAGCGCACCATGCCGCCCGAGAACACCGATGCGCCGATATTGTGCGACAGCGCGTAGGTGACGAACGAGCAGACCGCGACGTAGATCCACGAGATGCCGCGCGCCTTGCCCAGGTGCAGCAGCGCGATGCGGTCGTACCAGGCGAGCGCGGCGTAGGCGACCAGCGTCGACAGCCCGGCGAGAGCATAGCCCTGGGGCGGAATCGCCGCGATCTTCTGAGCGATGACGTGGGCGATCGTCCCGATGTTCGACCAGACCGTCCCCTGCTCCAGGAGCGCGCCGACGCCGGGCTCCACCGCGGCCTCGGCCTTCAGCTTGGCATAGAGCGCATGGACGGAGAGGACCACCGCGACGAGACCGACGAGCGGCCACACATAATCCATGATGCGCTTCATGCAGGACGGACCGCGCCGCCTCCTTGTGCCCGCCGAATTTCCGGGCATCAGTGCATGAGGCCCGTGACAAGGGCAAGATGTTTGCAACTTGGGCTCGCGCCGCCGGCGGGAGCACGGCGAGAGGCGCGGCGGCATGACGGGGGACACGGCGCGGGTTCTGGCGATCGCGGACGGGTATCACGACCTGCCGCCGGGCAAGCTCGCCTCGGTCGTGACCTACCTGGAGGCCACGCGCCCGCTTCCGGCCGCGCCCGGGCCGGCCCCGGACGGGCTGTCGCTGCGCCGGCTGGGGGCGGGGGACGCGGAGCTCTACCGCGACGTCTACCGGCGCGTCGGCGCGCGCTGGCTGTGGGTGTCACGGCTCTCCGCGCCACTCTCCGACATCGAGGCCGTGCTGGCCGATCCCGGCGTCGAGGCCCACGCGCTGATGCGCGACGGCCGCGCCGAGGGCCTGCTGGAACTGGACTTCCGCCAGCCGGGCGAGGCGGAGCTGGTGTATTTCGGCGTGACGGACAGCCTGATCGGCTCGGGGGCCGGGCGGTGGATGATGGCGCGCGCGCTGGAAATCGCCTGGTCGCGGCCGATCCGGCGATTCTGGCTGCACACCTGCACGCTCGACCACCCCGGCGCGGTGGCCTTCTACCGGCGCGCCGGGCTTGTCCCTTACAAGCTCGCCGTCGAGGTGATCGACGACCCGCGCGCCGCCGGCGCGCTGCCGGCGGACATCAGGCCCGACCTGCCGCCGCCGGCCTGAACGAAAAAAGCCCGGCGTGCCGGCGCCGGGCTCTTCCTGGGACCCGAGGGTCCGCCGCGCGCGGCGTGCGCGCGCGATCCGAAACGGCTCAGGCGCGGGCGAAGCCGCGCATCGACATGGCGACGCGGTCCATCTCCGACTGCTCGCGGGCGCTCTCGGCGGCGCGCTCGCGGGCCTGCTCACGGTCCTCGAGGATCTCGAACTTCTTGAGGTCCTCGAACGCGTCCTCCAGCTCGGCGCGGGCATCGACCAGCTGGCCCTTCAGCTCGTCCGCCGAGCGCACGAGGTTCTCCTTGCGCTGCATGGCGGCGCGCGCATAGGTCGGGTAGGCGAAGTGAGCCTTGTCCGAGATGCCGGCGCGCTGCTCCTCGATGGCGATTTCGCGGTCGAGATCGGCGGCCATGCGTTCGAAATCGGCGATCATCATCTCAATCTGCGCCACCCGCCGACGCTTTTCGTCGACCTGGAAGCGCTTCAGGCGCATGACGGTTTCACGCGACTTCATGGGCTCTACTCACACTTGGAGGTCGGGTCGGGACGACCTTGGCGCAAGGACGGAACTCGATCGCAACCTCAGGTTGAGGCCATGATCTCCGCGAGACGGCGATAACCATCGCCCAATGAGGTTGACTCTTCCTTACCTTGTCGCAGGAATTCTTCGAGCGGCCCGTTCAGGCGGATGGCCCCGTCCACTTCCGCCGACGACCCGGCGCGGTAGGCGCCGAGCCGGATCAGCTCCTCCATGTCGGCGAAGGTCGCCATGGCCTGCCGCGCCGCCTGCACCGTCGGCCAGTAGGCCGGGTCGCAGGAGCGCGGCATGGTGCGCGACACCGATTTCAGCACGTTGACCGCCGGGTAGCGCCCGCGCTCGGCGATGGCGCGCTCCATCACCACGTGGCCGTCGAGGATGCCGCGCACCGCGTCGGCGACCGGCTCGTTGTGGTCGTCGCCGTCGACCAGCACCGTGAACAGGCCGGTGATGTTGCCCTGCCCCGCCTCGCCCGGCCCGGCGCGCTCCAGCAGGCGCGGCAGCTCGGTGAACACGGTCGGCGTGTAGCCGCGCGTCGTCGGCGGCTCGCCGGCCGCCAGCCCGATCTCGCGCTGCGCCATCGCGAAGCGCGTGACGCTGTCGATCATGCACAGCACCTCGCGGCCCTCGTCGCGGAAATGCTCGGCCAGCGCCAGCGTGAGATAGGCCGCCTGCCGGCGCATCAGCGCGGGCTCGTCGGAAGTCGCCACGACGACGATGGAGCGCGCCAGCCCCTCCGGGCCGAGGTCCTCCTGCAGGAACTCCTGCACCTCGCGTCCGCGCTCGCCGACGAGGCCGATCACCGCCACGTCGGAGGCGGCGTTGCGCGCCAGCATGGAGAGCAGCACCGACTTGCCGACGCCCGAGCCGGCGAAGATGCCGATGCGCTGGCCCCGGCAGCACGTTGTAAAGGTGTTGAGCACGCGCACGCCGAGGTCGAGCGGCGCGCCGACACGCATCCGCGCGTGAGCTGGAGGCGGGTCGTTGCGCAACATCGCGACGCTCGGCCCCACCGGCAGCGGGCCACGCCCGTCGATCGGCTCGCCCAGCGCGTTGACGACGCGCCCCAGCCAGCCGGCGCTCGGCCGCACGCCGCCACGCGCCGCGCGCACCACCGCCCGCGCGCCGCGCCTGATGCCCTCGACGACGCCGAACGGCATCACCAGCGCGCGGTCGCCCGAGAAACCGACGACCTCCGCCCCGATCGAGCGCCCGGGCGCGATCTCGACGTCCACCAGGCCGCCGACCTGCATGGCGTGGATGGGGCCGGCGATCTCGATCATCAGTCCGCGCAGGCTCGCGACGCGGCCATAGGTGACGACGCCGTCGAGCCGTTCGACCTCGTTCGCGAGGCCGGCCAGAAGTCCGCGGTCATGCTCGATCATGGCGGGATCATAGCGATTCGCGGCGGGCGTGAAACCAACGGGGAGCCCCGACGTCCCGCGTCTGTAGGCGCGAACGGCCGGGCGGGACCGTCGTCCGCGGTCACCCGCGTCGCGTGCGCGACATCATTTTCACACGCTTCGGCTGACGCTTTACGCTTCATTTACCGGTCCGGTTAAGAATGCCCCCGAGGCTCCCGCCGCAATGCCGTCCCCCAGCCTGGCAACTGCGAGTCGGGAGAGTCGCTTAAGGAAATTTGTTCATCTGAAATCTGAACGGGGCTGATCTGATTTTTGACGGCGAAAACAGCGATTTATGCCGATTCGCGGATATTCCGCGCCAGAGGCCTTGCCGAACGGAATCAGGTTTTGTTAACCATTGGACGTTAACGTTGCGAGTCGGGACGATGAGGATGCCCGAAAGGGCATCCGGGGGGCTCCTCCGGGTCCCACCGGCGGAAGCCGCGGTCGCGGACCAAGGGGCGAGCTTGGAGACCTGAAATGCGCGTACTGCTCATCGAAGACGACAGCGCTACAGCGCAGAGCATCGAGTTGATGCTGAAGTCCGAGAACTTCAACGTCTACACCACAGATCTGGGCGAGGAAGGCATCGACCTCGGCAAGCTCTATGATTACGACATCATCCTGCTCGACCTGAACCTCCCGGACATGTCCGGCTACGAGGTTCTGCGCAGCCTGCGCGTCGCCAAGGTGAAGACGCCGATCCTGATCCTCTCCGGCCTCGCCGGCATCGAGGACAAGGTGCGCGGCCTCGGCTTCGGCGCCGACGACTACCTCACCAAGCCCTTCCACAAGGACGAGCTGGTCGCGCGCATCCACGCCATCGTCCGCCGCTCCAAGGGCCACGCCCAGTCGGTCATCACCACGGGCGACCTCATCGTCAATCTCGACCAGAAGACGGTCGAGGTCAGCGGCGCCCGCGTGCACCTCACCGGCAAGGAGTACCAGATGCTGGAGCTCCTGAGCCTGCGCAAGGGCACCACGCTGACCAAGGAGATGTTCCTCAACCATCTCTACGGCGGCATGGACGAGCCCGAGCTGAAGATCATCGACGTGTTCATCTGCAAGCTGCGCAAGAAGCTCGCCAACGCGTCGCAGGGCCGCAACTACATCGAGACGGTGTGGGGCCGCGGCTACGTGCTGCGCGAGCCCAGCGAAGGCGAGGATCGCGCCTCGGCCTGACGCGGACCTCCCGGCCCATCAAAAGCCCCGCCCTCGCCCGGCGGGGTTTTCGTTTTGAGGGGGTTCAGATGGCGCCGTCGGGTTCGGCAGGCGCGCCGCCCAGCCCCAGCGCGGCGTCGATGTCGAGCACCACGAGAAGCCCTTCCGGCAGCCAGTAGATGCCCCGGGCGAAGCGCGCCCACGCGGGGTCGAGATTGCCGGGGTTCGCGCGGCGGTCCGACACCGGCAGGCTCAACACCTCGCCGA
Organism: Alsobacter ponti; assembly: GCF_024294805.1. Classification (GTDB taxonomy): domain Bacteria; phylum Pseudomonadota; class Alphaproteobacteria; order Rhizobiales; family Beijerinckiaceae; genus Alsobacter; species Alsobacter ponti. The sequence goes on along the minus strand of NZ_JANCLU010000030.1, from coordinate 26,863 downwards.
CGCGGTCGACCAGGAGGCCGAACGACTCGCCCCCGTGCTCGACGCCGACCACCATCGCGCCCTGCGCCAGCGGATCGGCGAGGCCGAGCAGGCGGCGCAGCGACAGCGCGGTGAGCACGCGGCCGCGCAGGTTGATGAGCCCCAGGATCTCCGGCGGCGCGCCGGGCACCGGCGTCATCTGACCGCGCATGAAGACGTCCTGCACGCTGGCGATCGGCAGGCCGAAGAGCTGGCCGTCGACGAACACGGTCACGTAATCGGTGACAGCGACCCGCTCGCCGCCGGGCTCCCGCGTCGAAGTGGGGGCGACGCTCATGCCGCTGCCTCCCTGGCCTGCAGCCCGTCGGCCAGCGCGGCCAGCAGGCCCTCGCGGTCGAACTTGGCGACGAACTCGAACAGGCCGAGGCGCTGCGCCCGGTCCAGCGTCTCCCGCGAGGGCCGCGTGGCGAGCCCGATGATTGGCAGGGGCGCGCGGCGGTCGCCGAGCAACGCCTCGGCGATCTCGAAGCCTCCGACGCCCGGGGCCTCCACGTCGAGCACCAGCGCGTCGAAGCGGCGGTCGGACTCCAGCAGCTCCAGCGCCTCCTGCCCGTCGGCCATGGCCACCACGTCGTAGCCGGCCGCCTTCAGCACCGGCCCCAGCAGCCCGCGGAAGAATGGCGTGCTTTCCAGCAGCAGCACGCGGCGCGCGCCGCTGGCGCGGGACTGCTCGTTCGGCTCGAACCAGTCGGGGCAGGCGAGCGGGAGGTAATGGGCGACGTCGACGATCTCGGTCGCCCTGCCGTGGATCACCGCCGTGCCCACCACGCCGGGCGACTGGCCGACCGGGCGCACGTCCAGATGGTCCTCGATGATGTCGACCACTTCGTCCACGGCGAGCCCGGCGATACGGCCGCGCTCGGAGAACACGAGCACCGGCTGCACGCCGCTCGCGGGGACGGCGCCGTCCGGGCCGAGCCCCACCAGCGGCAGCAGGTCGCCGCGATACTGCACCACGCGCCGTCCGCCCAGCGTTTCGATGCGCGACGCGTCGAATTCCTCCAGCCGCGTCACGGAGGCGAGCGGCACCGCCCTCGGCTCGCCGTCGCCGGCCCGGAACACCAGGAAAGCCGTGCGCTCCTGCCGCAGCGGGCCCAGGGCCGCGTCGGCCTCCCCGCTCTCCCGCCCGGCCGCCGCAGGCGCGTCCCCGGCCGCCGCGGCCACCCCGTTCGGGTCGAGGATCAGGATCACCCGCCCGTCGCCCAGGATGGTGTTGCCGCTGAAGAAGGTCAGGCCCTTGAGCAGCGCCGACATCGGCTTCACGACGATCTCCTCGGTGTGGAACACCGCGTCGACGATGACGCCGAAGCTGCGCTTGCCGACGCGCATGATGACGATGAAGCTGTCGTCGACGGGACGGTCCTCGCCCGGCAGGCCGAGCAGGCGCGAGAGCCGAAGCACCGGCAGCGTCATGTCGCGCAGCAGAAGAACGGCCTGCCCGTTGATCGTCGCCAGCCTGTGCTCGGACGAGTTGCGCGGCTGCACCAGCTCCACCACCACCACCTGCGGAATGGCGAAGCGCTGGCCGCCCGTCTCGATGATGAGCGCCGCGAGAATGGCGAGCGTCAGCGGGATCTTCAGGGTGAAGACCGAGCCCGCGCCCGGCGTCCAGCTCACGTCGACGGAGCCGCCGATCAGCTCGATATTGGTGCGCACCACGTCCATGCCGACGCCGCGCCCGGACACGTGCGACACTTCGCGCACGGTCGAGAACCCCGGCGCGAAGATGAAGCGCGCGATCTGCGCCTCGCTCATCGTCTCCACCTCGGCGGCGGTGGCGAGTTCGCGCTCCACCGCCAAAGCGGCGATGCGGGGGATGTCGAGGCCGCGTCCGTCGTCGGCGATCTCGATGGAGATGGTGCCGCTCTCGTGCGCGGCCGAGACGCGGATGACGCCGCGCCCGGGCTTGCCCACGCGCATGCGCTCCAGCGGGGTCTCGATGCCGTGGTCGGCGGCGTTGCGGATCAGGTGGGTCAGCGGGTCCTTGATGAGTTCGAGCACCTGCCGATCCAGCTCGGTCTCGGCGCCGGACATCACCAGCTCGATGTCCTTGCCCAGTTCGGCGCTGAGGTCGCGCGCCAGCCGGGGCAGCTTCTGCCAGGCCGTGCTGATCGGCTGCATGCGCGTCTTCATCACGCGCGCCTGCAGTTCGGCCGTGACGGTCGAGAGGCGCTGCAGGGGGGCGTTGAATTCGGTCAGCTCGGACCGGCGGCTGATGTCGATGAGCTGGTTGCGCGTCAGCACCAGCTCCGAGACCATGGTCATCAGGCCTTCCAGCGCGTCGAGCCCGACACGCACGGACTGCACGCCGGGCGTCACCGGGAGCCGCGACACGGGGTCCGTGCGCCGCGCCGGCGGGGCGCGGGCCGGCTCCGGCCTTTCGCGCGCCGTGGGGTCCGGAGGCTCAGGTGCGGCGGCGGGCGGGCTCTCGACGGCGATCACCGGCGGCCCGGCCGCCGCGCCGCGGGCCAGGCGCTCCAGCGCCTCGACGAGCGCCTCGTCGGACCCCTCCGGCTCGCGCTCGGCCTCTTCCAGCCCCTTCAGGATCAGCTTCACGCGGTCGATGGTGGCGAGGATGACCGTCACCGCCTCGCTCGTCACGGGCGCGCCCTCGCGGAAGCGCGACATCAGGTCCTCGGCGGCGTGCGCCAGCGTCTCCAGCCGGCTGAGCCCGAGGAAGCCGCACGTGCCCTTGATGGTGTGGACGAGCCGAAAAATGTGCCGAAGCACCTGCTCGTTATTGGGTTCCTGCTCGAGGCGCACGAGTTCGCGGTCGACGTTCTCGATCGACTCGCTCGTCTCGGTCACGAATTCGCGCAGGATATCGTCCATCGGCCCGCCTGGAACACACGCTCCATTGACGCCGAGAACCCTTATTTTTCAGTTGAACGCACCGAACATGGCGCGAAAACGTGCGCCGGCCCGGGAAAAACCTCGGCGTTACGCGTCCTCGGGCTTCGGCGTCGCGAGGATCGTCACGGAATCGCCGTCCAGCGTCAGGCTGACGTCGAGGCCGGCGGCGCGGGCGATGAGGCCGGTGTAGTAGGGCTGGATGCCGTGCGCGTCGACCGTGCCGGAGTCCGGGCTGCCGGCCAGGAGGCCCGGCACCGCCGCCGGGATGCGGGCGCTTACGCCCTTTGTGATCACCTTGAACGAGCCCATGTCGTTCTCGACCGTCAGCGTCACGTCGATCGTGCCGCCACGCGGGATGGTCGCGCCGGCGATGAGCAGCAGGTTGAGCAGCAGCTTCACCTGGTTCTTCGGCAGCAGCACGCGGGGGGCGTTCCACGTCAGCGTGGTGCGGTCGTCCTGGATGAAGCCGCGCGCCACCTGCTCGGCGTCGCCGGTGTCGATGGCCGCGCCCGCCGAGCCGGCCGCGCCGAAGGCGAGCCGGGCGAACTGGAGCCGCGCCGAGGCCTGCCGGGCGCTCTTGCGGATCAAGTCCTGCGCGAAGCCGCGCATCGACTCGTCCTTCTCGTCCTCCAGAACCTCCAGTCCGTTGACGATCGCGCCCACCGGGCTGATCACGTCGTGGCAGACGCGGCTGCACAGAAGCGCCGCGAGGTCGAGGGAGTCGAGCGTGATGGCGGTCATTGCGGGCCTCCGCGGGCGCAGGCGGCGAATCGCGCCTGCCGGTTGTCGTTCGGGATTACACCGCGCGGGCGCGAGGCGGAAGCCGGGCCGTCACCCCGTCGCCCCGGCGAGCGCCGGCCAGGCCGCGTCCGCCGCCTCGATCCCGCCCGCCGCGACGAAGGCGTCGCGCCCCGCGGCGCTCCGAAACAGGAACAGGCGGTCGCCGCCGATGAGGAACAGGCCCGGATCGGACGCCACGAGCTGGCCGCGCGCCACGGCCTGCGCGTCATACCCGCCATAGGCGGGCGCGAAGGCGACGGGGTCGCGCGCGAAGGCGGCGAGGTTGCCTTCGTGGGCGAACCGCCACCACGCGCCCGACCAGCGGCGCTCGCAGCCGGGCCGGCCGCCGCGTGGCGCGCCGTCGAGCCAATACGCCACGGGATCGAAGCCGCCGATGGCGAGGCCGGAGAACGGATCCGTGCAGATCGTCCCGCCCTGCTGGGCGCGCGCGCCGGCCCCGGCCAGCCATGCCGCGCCCGCCATCGCCCCGCCGAGAAGAGTTCGCCTTGCAAGCGTCACTTTTGAACCGGATCTTTTTCACAATCGCACCGGGTGATTCGACCCGGAACGGGGCGACAGCCGGCGCAGGGTTTCTAAGGGCCGGACGCCTTCCATTGTGTTGACGACGCCGCGCGTGCGGCGGGAGGGAGACAGCGAAAATGCGCATGGGTGGGACCAGCACTCGCAAGCTCGTCGCGGCGGTACTCGGCGTCGCCCGGAGTGTCGTTTTCCTCGGCGCCCTCGTCGGCGCGGGAGCGGCGCTGGCGCAATCCGCGCCGCCGGCCGGCACGGGCTCGCAGCTGCCGTCGCGCAAGGCCGCCCAGCCGCCGGGGGCGCCCGAGCAGTTCTCCAGCGACGAGCTGATCAACTCCGGCCACCGCTTCTTCGGCAACGTGTCGCGCGGGCTCGCCACGGCGATCGAGGACGCGACGCGCAAATGGGGCCAGCCCAACGGCTACATCCTGGGCCAGGAGGGCGGCGCGGCGTTCGTCGGCGGCCTGCGCTACGGCGAGGGCAAGCTCTACACCCGCAACGCCGGCGACCGGCGCGTGTTCTGGCAGGGCCCGTCTGTCGGCTTCGACTTCGGCGGCGACGGCTCGCGCACCATGATGCTGGTCTACCGCCTGCCGTCGGTGGATTCGATCTACCAGCGCTTCGGCGGCGTCGACGGCTCCGCCTATGTGATCGGCGGGTTCAGCATGACCGCGCTGGTCGCCAACGACATCCTGCTGGTGCCGATCAGCTCCGGCGTCGGCGCGCGGCTGGGGGTGAGCGTCGGGTACCTGAAGTTCACGCCGCAATCGACCTGGAACCCCTTCTGATTTCGGGCCCGCCCCGGCCCGCGCGCCCCTTTGCGCGGCGCGGGCCGCCATGCCAAAGTCCGCTCGAGAGCGCCGGACCGGCCGGCCGCGCCTGAACGCGAGGTGTTTCCGCCGTGATCGACATGGTGATGGTTTTCGCCATGGGATTCCTGGCGGCCGCTCTCCTCGCCCTCCTCGTGCTTCCCGCCCTCTCCTCCCGCGCCGAACGCCTGGCGCGGGCGCGTGTCGAGGCGCGCTTTCCCCGCTCGCTTGCCGAGGTGGCCGCCGAGCGCGACCAGCTGCGCGCCGAACTCGCCGTGGAGGCCCGCAGGGTCGAGCGCCGGCTGGAGGCGCTGGAGGCGCGCCACGCGGCCGACCTGAGCGTCATCGGCCACCGCACCGTCGAGATCGCCGAGCTCCAGCGCCAGCTCGCCGAGCGCACCGACGAGCTCACCGCCACCTCCGCCGACCTCGCCGACACGCGGGCCGTACTGGCGACCACGAGCGACATCCTCGCCCGCACCCAAGCCGAGCTGAACGAGACCTCGACCGCGCTCGCCGCGCGGCAGGCGGAGCTGTCCGCCTTGCAGCGGCAGCACGAGGCGCTGGGCGGCGTCTCGGAAGACCGCCGGCTGATGATCGCCTCGCTGGAGACCACGCTGGAGGGCCAGCGGGCACGCGCCGCCGACCTGGAGCGCGGGCTGGCGGAACAGCGCGAGCTGGCGGAACAGCGCGAGCGCGCGATGGCGGCGCTGGCGACCGACAAGTCGCTGCTCGAGCACCGGCTCGCCGGCCTGCAGCAGGACCGCGAGGACCGCGACCGGCAGATCGAGGCGCTGCGCGACGAGCGCGCCACCCTCGCCGCGAGGCTTACGGCGGCGCACGACAAGCATGCGGCCGCCGAGGCCCGCGCGCTGACGGCCGAGGCGCGCGTGACGGAGCTCGAACGGCGGGTGGAGCTGGACGGGCGCGAGAGCCACGCCGCGGCGGGCGCGCTCGCCGGCGAGATCGAGACGCTGCGCAGCGAAAAGGCGTCGGCCGAGGGCGCGCTGGTCGCCGCCCGCGCCGAGCGCAAGGCCCTGCAGCAGGAACTGGCGGAGCTGCGCGCGGCGAAAGACGCCGACCGCCAGGCGCGCCGCGACGAGGACGAGGCGCTGCGCGCGGCGATGCTTCGCCTTGCCGAGGACGTGATCCGCGTGTCGACTCCGGGCGAAGCGCCCGCCCCGGCCTCGCAGCCGGCGAAGCGGGCCCGCTCAGCCGCGCGGGAGCGCGCTTAGCTCGCCGGGCGGGTCGAGAGGCCGACCAGCCGGTAGACGCCGCAGGCGCCGACCACGGCGGAGGCCAGCGGCACGAGGCCGAGCCAGCCGACCCAGTTCCAGCCGGTCTGCGGGGCCCAGAACGGCAGCGCGTAGGCGATCATCGCCAGGCCGAGATAGAAGCGGAAGAGACGGTCGATGCCGCCGAGGTTGCGAGGCATGGGTCAGCGTCCGAGGCTGCGGGCGAAAGTCGGCCCGGGGTCCTCGCGGACGACGGGCGGGCGGTCACCCTGAAGGGCTCCGCCGGACGGGGGCTCCGGCCACGGGCGATGCCGCAGTGCGGCAGTCGCTTCGCACATGCGAGATAACCCTTCCGCCGCCTCCGCGCCATCCCCGGCGGCGGCGTTTCAGACTTATTGATGAACGGAGTCCGAAGCCGATCAGCCGAACAGCTTGAGGAGTTCGAGCGTGGCGGCGGCGATGGCCGCGCTGGCCGGCATGGTGACGCCCCAGGCGATGACGATGTTGCCGGCGACGCCCCAGCGCACCGCCGAGACGCGCCGCGCCGCGCCGACGCCGACGATGGCGCCGGTGATGGTGTGCGTGGTCGACACCGGCACGCCGAGCCCGGTCGCCATGAACAGCGTCAGCGCGCCGCCGGTCTCGGCGCAGAACCCCTGCATCGGCGTCAGCCGCGTGATCTTCGAGCCCATCGTGTGGACGATGCGCCAGCCGCCGAACAGCGTGCCGAACGCCATCGCCGCCTGGCACGACAGCACGACCCAGAGCGGCACGTGGAAGCCCTCCGGCATGTAGCCCTGCGAGAACAGCAGCACGGCGATGATGCCCATCGTCTTCTGCGCGTCGTTGCCGCCGTGCCCCAGCGAGTACAGCGCGGCCGAGAAGAACTGCATGACGCGGAACGTGCGGTCCACCGCGAAGGGCGACGAGCGCACGAACAGCCACGACACCGCCGCGACCAGCACCAGCGCCAGCACGAAGCCCACCAGCGGCGACACCACGATGGCGGCCGCGGTCTTGAGGAAGCCCGACCACACCACCGCGTCGAGGCCGGCGCGCGCCACGCCGGCGCCGATCAGCCCGCCGATCAGCGCGTGCGAGCTGCTGGAGGGGATGCCGAGCACCCAGGTGATGACATTCCAGGCGATGGCCCCGACCAGCGCGGCGAAGATGACGCCCGAATTGACGATGGACGGCTCGATGATCCCCTTGCCCACCGTTTCCGCGACGTGCAGGCCGAAGAACAGGAAGGCGATGAAGTTGAAGAACGCCGCCCAGAACACCGCGTAGGAGGGGGGCAGCACGCGCGTCGACACGATGGTGGCGATGGAGTTCGCCGCGTCGTGAAGCCCGTTCAGGAAGTCGAACAGAAGCGCGACGCCGATCAGCGCCACGAGCAAGGGGAAGATCAGGGGAGCGTCCACCTCGGCCTCCGGTCAGACGTGTTCGATGACGATCGCGTGGATTTCGTTCGCGATGTCCTCGAACCGGTCGACGACCTTCTCGAGGTGGCTGTAGATCTCGGTGCCGACGATGAAGGCCATCGGGTCGGTCTTGCCGTGGCGCACGAACAGGTCGCGCAGGCCGGTGTCGTGCAGATGGTCGGCGCGGCCTTCCAGCACGGTCACCTTCTCGGCGTAGGCGGCGATGAAGCCCGCGTTCTGGCCGATGTTGCGCATCTTGGGCAGCGCCTCGGCGGTGAGCCGCGCGGCCTCGCCGGCGAGCGCGGCCATCTCGACCATCGGCGGATCGAAGCTGCGGACGTCGAACAAAGTGATCGCCTTGGCGGTCTGGTGCATCTGGTCGATTGCGTCGTCCATCGACTGGATCAGGTCCTTGATGTCGCCGCGGTCGAACGGGGTGATGAAGGTGCGCCGCACCGATACCATCACCTCGCTGGCGATGTGGTCGGCGGCGTCCTCGTGCTTCTCGATCTCCTTGCACCAGCGCGGCACGTCGTCGCCGCCCTCGAGCAGGCGGGCCAGCGCGTCCGAGCCCGCGATCAGCGTCTGCGCGTGGCGCTCGAACATGTCGAAGAACTTGTCCTCGCGGGGCAGAAGGCGTCGGAACCAGTTCGCCATGGCCAGAACCTCTTTCGTGCGGCGCTCGCCGGGCGGCGGGCGCTTGCGACCTAGCATTGTTTCAACCCACCCGCCACGTTCGGCCCCGGCAGGACCGGCGGCGCCGAGGACGCGGCGAGGAAGGAGAAGAGCGTCGCCATCCCCGCTGAGTAGGACGCCGCCGGGCCGTTTTCCATGATTCGGATCAAGGGCGGGCCACGGCCACGTTTCCGCTTTTCGTCATCGGCCCGCCGCAATGGCTCCGCTTTTTGCGGGCGTGCTGGCGCTCGCAAGGCGGCGCATCGCCGCGGGAGGGACATCATGATTCACCGCTTGGCCTTTGGCGTGGCGCTGGCGGCGGCCAGCGCTCCGGCGGCGCTCGCCGCCGACCTGGAGGCGACGTCGTCGCTCGACACCGTCACCGTCTTCCCGGACGGGGCGAGTCTCGGCCGCACGGCGAAGGTCACCGTGCCGCAGGGCGCGTCGACCATCGTGCTGCGGGGCCTCTCGCCCTTCATCGACCCCTCGTCCGTGCGCGTCACCGGCGAGTCCGAAGCCGGCGTCGCCATCGCCTCGGTCGACGTGCGCGCCACGCCGGGCGACCCAAGGCCGGCCGTCAACGCCGCGCTGGAGGCGAGGCTGGAGGCGTTGAAGGCGGAGCGCGAGTCGCTCGCAGGCGCCATCGAGGCGGCGGAGACGCAGAAGGCCGCGATCCGCAAGTTCGCCGAGGCGAGCCCGGAAAAGCTGTCGCCCGAGTCCGCCCCGCTTCCCGTGGAGAAATGGGCGAGCGCCTGGGAGGCCGTGGGCCAGGGCCTCGTCAAGGTCAACGCCGCCCTCGCCGAGCTGAACCTGCGGGCCGGGCGCGTCGACGCCGACATCGAGGCGCTGGAGAAGGCCCGCCCGACGACTCCGCCCGGCGGCGCGCCGCGCCGCGACATCGCGATCTCCATCGAGGCCATGAAGGGCGCGGACTTGACGCTTCGCGTCGCCTACCGGGTCGCCCAGGCGAGCTGGCAGCCCGTCTACGACGTGCGCCTCGACACCGGCTCGAAGGAGCGCAAGCCCTCGCTCGACCTGGTGCGGCGGGCCCGCATCGTCCAGCGCAGCGGCGAGGACTGGACCGGCGTGGCGCTTTCCGTGTCGACGGTTCGCGCCGCGCGCGGCACCGCCGCGCCGGAGCTCGACCCGCTGCTCGTCAGCTTCGCCGAGCCGCCGCGCCCGATGGCGCAGGCCATGCAGTCCGCCGTCGTCGCCCGCAAGGCGGCCGAGTCCGAGCGCGCCATCAACGCGGCCGCGCCTCCCCCCGCTCCCATCGAGGAGATCGCGACGACCATCGAGGCCGGCGAGTTCCAGGCGAGCTTCGCCGTGCCCGGCCGGGTCGACGTGGGGCGCGACGGCACGCCGAAGCTGGTGATGCTCTCCCGCCGCACCCTCGCGCCGGAGCTGACCGTGCGCGCCGCCCCGGCGGTCGACGAGACCGCCTATCTGGAAGCCGCCTTCGTCAACGAGGAGGAGGCCGCCCTGCTGCCCGGCGAGGCCTCGCTGACCCGCGACGGCGTGCATGTCGGGCGCGGCCGCATCAAGCTCACCGCGCCGGGCGAGAAGGTGTCGCTGGGCCTGGGCGCCGACGACCGCGTGCGGGTGAAGCGCGCGCCGGTGCGGCGCGAGGCCGCCGAGTCCGGCTGGATCGGCACCACCCGCAGCGACCTCAGCGACTTCCGCACCACGGTCCGCAACATGCACGACCGGCCGCTGCGCATCGTCGTCACCGACCGCCTTCCGGTGTCGGAGGACGCCGCCATCGCCGTCGAGACGCTGCCGCAGACGACCGCGCCCACCGCGCGCGACGTCGACGGCAAGCGCGGCGTGCTGGAATGGGCGTGGGACTACCAGCCGGGCGAGCAGAAGGAGATCCGTCTCGCCTGGCGGCTGAAATGGCCCGGCGACAAGGAGATCGTCACGCGGCCGGGCTGGCCGCAGCCGGTCCAGCGCTGAGTCCGGGACAACCCTCGCGCGCCATCCGGCTTTACGGTCCGCGCGCGATTGGCTAACACTCCGGCGCAAGCCCCGGCTGTCCGACTTGCGGATAGACCGGGGTTTTTCGCCGGGGCCAGCCGGCGACGTGGAGAGTGTCGAAATGGCGAATGTCGTGGTTGTGGGCGCCCAGTGGGGCGACGAGGGCAAGGGCAAGCTGGTGGACTGGCTGTCCGAGCAGGCCGACACCGTGGTGCGCTTCCAGGGCGGACACAACGCCGGCCACACGCTCGTCATCGGCGAGAACGTCTACAAGCTCTCGCTGCTGCCCTCCGGCGTCGTGCGCCCCGGCAAGCTCGCCGTCATCGGCAACGGCGTGGTGCTCGACCCGCACGCGCTGGCCGCCGAGGTGGAGAAGCTGCAGGCGCAGGGCGTCGCCATCTCCCGCGACAATCTGCGCGTGGCCGAGAACGTGCCGCTCATCCTCTCCATCCACCGCGAGCTGGACGCGCTGCGCGAGTCGGGCGGGGCCGGCACCAAGGTCGGCACCACCAAGCGCGGCATCGGCCCGGCCTACGAGGACAAGGTGGGCCGCCGCGCCATCCGCCTGATGGACCTCGCCGACCTCGCCACCCTGCCCGAGAAGATCGACCGCCTGCTCACCCACCACAACGCTCTGCGGCGCGGCCTGGGGCTGGAGGAGATCGATCCCCAGACCATCTTCGACGAGCTGGCCTCGGTGGCGCCCAAGGTGCTGCCCTACATGGACACGGTCTGGAAGCTGATGGACGAGGAGCGCCGGGCCGGCAAGCGCATCCTGTTCGAGGGCGCGCAGGGCGCTCTGCTCGACATCGACCACGGCACCTATCCCTTCGTCACCTCGTCCAACACCGTCGCCGGGCAGGCCGCCACCGGCTCCGGCCTCGGCCCGGGCGCGGTCAACTACGTGCTCGGCATCGCCAAGGCCTACACGACGCGCGTCGGCGAGGGGCCGTTCCCCAGCGAGCTGCACGACGCCACAGGCCAGCTCATCGGCGAGCGCGGACGCGAGTTCGGCACCGTGACGGGGCGCAAGCGCCGCTGCGGGTGGTTCGACGCCGTGCTGGTGAGCCAGACGGTGCGCACCTCCGGCATCGACGGCATCGCGCTGACCAAGCTCGACATCCTCGACGGCTTCGACGAGATCAAGGTGTGCGTGCGCTACCGCCTCGACGGGCGCGAGATCGACTACCTCCCGGCCAGCCAGGGGGCGCAGGCGCGGGTGGAGCCGGTCTACGAGACCATCGAGGGCTGGAAGGGCTCGACCGCCGGCGCGCGGTCCTGGGCCGACCTGCCGGCGCAGGCCATCAAGTACGTGCGGCGCATCGAGGAGCTGATCGGCGCGCCCGTGGCGCTGGTCTCCACCAGCCCGGAACGCGAGGATACGATTCTGGTGCGCAACCCGTTCCAGGCGTAAACCGGAAGCCCGCCTCCGGCCGGGGGCGGGCCAGGGGCGTGCGCGGCGGTCCGCGAAGCCAGTCACCGAGGGGCCATGGCCGAATATTACCCGCTCATTTCGCGCGCCGTCGCCAATCTCGGCGACAGCACGCCGGACCAGCGCAAGGCCCTGTACGCGCGGGCGACGCACGCTTTGGTCGCGCAACTGCGCTCCTCCGAGCCGCCGATCCCGGAAGCCGAGATCGAGCAGGAGCAGCTCTCGCTCGAGGACGCCATCCGCCGCGTCGAGACGGAGATCGCCGGCGGTGTCGGCCGCGACCTGCTGGAGCGCGACGAGGCCCCGCCCCAGGCCGCCGCCCCGCCGGAGCCGCAGACCTCGCTGCGCGCCTGGCAGGAGACGCGCGCCGCCGCCCCGGAGCAGGCCCCCGCGCCCGAGCCGGCGGACGCCGGCGCGGCCTACCGGGACGAGTTCACCTACCAGCCCGAGCGGTTCGACGAGCCGCCCGCCCCGCCCACCGGCGAACGCCTGCGCCCGCCCGCCCCGCGGGTGGAGGCGCAGGACCGCCGCTGGGTGCGCGCCGCCGTCATCGCCGGCGCGGTGGCCGTGGTGGTCGGCCTCACCGCCGCCGCCGCGATCATGCTGAAGCGTCCGGCGTCCGATTTCGCGCCGCAGCCGCAGGCCGCCCGTCCCACCGAGACCGAGGGCAAGGCGCAGGAGCGGCTCGGCGGCGAGCCGCCGCCCGCCGTCACCGCGCAGGCCCCCGCTCCAGCCGGCCAGCCGTCCCCCTCCCCCGCGCCGGCCGCGCCGGCCCCGTCGGCGCCCGCCGCGGGGCAGCCGCCCGCCGCCCCTGCCCAGGGCCCCGCCATCCCGGCCGCGCAGCGCGCCGTGCTGGTGGAGCAGCCGCCCGAGGGCACGCAGGAGCTGAAGCCGGTCGGCGGCCGGGCGATCTGGCGTCTCGACAACGTGGTCGGCGGCCCAGGCGAGCCGCTGGACGCCGGCATCCGCGCCGACATCGACATCCCGGAAGCCGGGCTCAAGGTGGCGGTGCTCATCCGCAAGAACCGCGACGGCGCGCTGCCCGCCTCGCACACCGTGGAGATGACGTTCATGCCGCCCTCCGGCCTGCCCAACGGGCCGGTGAAGGACGTGGCGGTTCCCGAGATGCGCCAGGACGAGGGCGTGCGGGGCACGCCGCTGGGCGGCATCGCGGTGCCGGTCAAGGAGAACCTGTTCCTGATCGGCCTGTCGAACCTGCCACAGGACGTGCAGCGCAATCTCGAGCTGATCCGCAACCGCAACTGGTGGGTGATCGCCTTCCGCTACGCCAACGGAAGGCGCGCCATCCTGCTGTTCGAGAAGGGACAGGCCGGCGACCGCACCATCGCGGACGCCCTGCAGGCCTGGCAGCAATAGGGCGAAGCGGCGGGCCGCGCCGGCTCAGCGCGCCGGCGCTTCGAGGGACAGCGCCCCCGCCTCGCGCCGGGCGACGGCCTCGCGGACGGCCTTCTGCACCTTCTCGAAGGCGCGCACCTCGATCTGCCGCACGCGCTCGCGCGACACGCCGAACTCCTCCGAGAGGTCTTCCAGCGTCACCGGGTCCTCGGAGAGGCGGCGCGCCTCGAAGATACGCCGCTCGCGCGCGTTGAGCACCTGCAGCGCCTCGGTCAGCGCGGCGTGGCGGTTGTCCGCCTCCTCCTGCTGCACGAGCACGCTCTCCTGGCTGGCGCTGTCGTCGGCCAGCCAGTCCTGCCACTCGCCGCCCTCGCCGTCGCCGTCGGTGCGGATGGGCGCGTTGAGCGAGCTGTCGCCGCCGAGGCGGCGGTTCATCTCCACCACCTCCTGCTCGTGCACGCCGAGCTTGGTGGCGATGGCGGCCACCTGCTCGGGCCGCAGGTCGCCCTCCTCGAAGGCCGAGATCTGGCTCTTGGCCTTGCGGAGGTTGAAGAACAGCTTCTTCTGGTTGGCGGTGGTGCCCATCTTCACGAGCGACCACGAGCGCAGGATGTATTCCTGGATCGACGCCTTGATCCACCACATGGCGTAGGTGGCCAGGCGGAATCCCTTGTCGGGCTCGAAGCGCTTGACCGCCTGCATCAGGCCGACATTGCCTTCCGAGATGACCTCGCCGATCGGCAGGCCGTAGCCGCGATAGCCCATGGCGATCTTGGCCACGAGGCGCAGATGCGAGGTGACGAGCTTGTGAGCGGCGTCGGAGTCCTCATGCTCGCGCCAGCGCTTGGCGAGCATGTATTCCTCCTGCGGCTGCAGCATCGGGAACTTGCGGATCTCGTTGAGATACCGTGACAGGCCGCCTTCCGAGGCGACGATGGGTAGAGCGGCGGACGCCATTCCTTCCTCCTAAGGCCCCTCGATCGAGCGGGCCGACGCGCGGCCGCGAAGCGCCGACCGCGAACGGGACAATATCATCGGCCACATGTTGACCGAAAGAGGGCGGGCAACGCGCCGCGCGCCGTCCGGTTTCAGCGTCAGCGCCTCAGTTTCCGGCGCGCAGCGCCTCCAGCAGCGCCGCGAGGTCGTCCGGCAGCTCGCTCTCGAACGCCATCTCCTCGCCCGTCGCGGGATGCTCGAAGCCGAGCACCGCGGCGTGCAGCGCCTGCCGGCCGAACGCCTCCACCGCCGCGCGGGCGTTGGGGGCCAGCAGCGCCGCCTTGGTCTTGAAGTGCATGCCGTAGGTGCGGTCGCCGATCAGCGGATGGCCGAGATGGGACATGTGGACGCGGATCTGGTGGGTGCGCCCGGTTTCCAGCCGGCAGGTGACGAGGCTCGCCACCCGCTCGCCATTGGCGCCGGCGAACACCTCGTCGACCGAATAGTGCGTCACCGCCTCGCGGCCCCGGTCGGCCGGCACGACGGCCATGCGGTCGCGATGGCGCGTCGAGCGGTCGAGATTGGCCGAGATGACGCCGTGCTTGCGCGGCGGCACGCCCCACACCACCGCGCGATAGGCGCGCTCCAGCGCGCCGGTGCGGCCGTGGTCGGCGAACTGGGCGGCGAGGTGCTTGTGGGCGCGGTCGTTCTTGGCGACGACGAGCAGGCCGCTGGTGTCCTTGTCGAGGCGGTGGACGATGCCCGGCCGGCGCACGCCGCCGATGCCGGACAGGCTGTCGCCGCAGTGGGCGATCAGCGCGTTGACGAGCGTGCCGCTCTCGTGGCCCGCCGCCGGATGCACGACGAGCCCGGCCGGCTTGTCGATCACCACCACGTCGGCGTCCTCGTGAACGATGGCGAGCGGGATCGTTTGCGCCTCCGGCTCGGCCGGGGCGGGCGGCGGCACCTCCACGGCCAGCGCCGCGCCGGCGGGCAGCTTGCGGCCGGGATCGCGCTCCGCCTTGCCGTCGAGCGTCACCTGCCCGTCCAGCACCAGCGCCTTCAGCCGCGTGCGCGACAGGCCCGCCAGCTCGCGGGCGAGAAAGCGGTCCAGCCGCTCGCCTTTGTCCTCGGGGCGGGCTACAAGCTCGATCCTGCCCTGGATGGGCGCGTCCTCGTTCACGGAATTCCTTTCCACATGAGCGCCAGCGAGCAACCCGGGACCGAGCCGGCCGCCCTCTCCGACGAGGCGAGGGCGCGCGAGGAGAACCGCGTGCGCGTGCTGAAGCTCGTGGTGCTCGGCCTCGGCGTCGTGCTGGCGGCGCTGGCGCTGGTGGTCTTTTCCACGCTGATCGTCCGCGCCGTCAAGGGCTTCGGCGGAAAGCCGGCCCCGGCGGCTTCCGCCGCGCCCGGCCAGGCCCCGCGCCAGATCGCCATCCCGCCGGGCTCGCGCGTGGTCTCGACCGCTTTGGCCGAGGGCCGCCTTGCGGTGACGGTGGAGGCCGAGGGCCGCTTCACCGTCCTGCTCATCGACCCCGCCACCCTCGCCGAGACCGGCCGCGTCGTCCTCGCCCCCGGCCCCTGAGCCGGCGCGCCGGACACGCGGCCCGAAAAAGTCCGCTCCGGGGCCTTGCCCCCGCCCGCCCCTTTGTCTATAGGAACCGCAGCGGCGGCCCTCCCGAAGGTCCGCCCTCCGCTCCCATCGTCTAGCGGTCTAGGACGTCGCCCTCTCACGGCGAAAACAGGGGTTCGAGTCCCCTTGGGAGCGCCAAGCTCAAAAAGCTATGCAACATTTTTGGGCTTGCCGCTTTTAAGCGAGTTCACTGGCTTCCCATCCGTGTGGCGTCGTATAGCTCAGGTGAAATTGGATAGCGCTCCGCCTCGATGTTGCAGTTTTATGTTCCTGATGCGATCACTTCTGAAGCTATTGAAGATAGATCGCTCCCAAACAGATCTGCTATTATATTTTCTAATTCTGTATCCCGAAATGCCGATCTCGAAAGTCTTTGCAAATACCGTCGAGGCCTGGGAACATCGACGCAGCCGTGATTCCCATCAAGCGAAGTTGTTGCAAGACCTTTTCACGATCTGAGTACGGTAGGTCAAACGCCCATAGGTAGCGTCTTTTTGCTGCTTTTTCCTTCTCCCCGATGAATCTCTCAATGTCATCAACATTGGTAAGAGTAAAGATCGCTTGTTGCGGGATCGCTCGTTCATTCTCGAGGGCTAAAGTCTCCGAAATTGAGAAGTGGAAGGGCACTCCAGAGGTAGATTCTATCTGCGGGAAGTCCTCGGTCCACTGCTTCCTGTCGAACATGAATATTCGAACAGGCACGTCTCCATCACGGCTATATCTTGGATTATGGAATGCGAAGAAAGCCGCGACGAACGGCGAGTGCGACCAATCTAATAGTGGTGTCGGATAGCCGTGATGTTGTATTAGGTTCCAAAATGCCCCATTCTGAAGGGAATTGCTTATATCGAAATAATGACTGGTTCTTGCGCATACCTCCCTATGTAGAAATGGTATGTCAAATTGCCAGAAACGCGTAAGATCTTTTCTTTTCGTTCTGTGAAACGCAGTGCGCAATTTGAAAGGCTCAGATTGTCCACGGAATATGAATCGATTTGGCTCTAATCTCACCGCAAATGAATTAAATTTGTCCCATGTTCTTGCGTTGCGCTCCGGGCGAATTTGTGTTTTTCGATCTGCTCGACTGCGTTCGAACGTTATATTTTTTTCTGACTCATGTGATCTAATCTTAACTTGCAAGAACCTAGTTCTTTTCTCAAAATGCATATTAACTATTTCAGGAAAATAGTCATGCGGATAAATTCTCCGAAATTGCTCAATGCTGAATGCGTTTCCGGTCGATGGATTTAGGGGTTGAGGTCGCACCTCAATACGCTGCCTTTTATCCTTAGACGGAAATTTGAGATGTGCTATGATCGCATATGTGAGATTAGAATTAAATAAATATAAGTGACCTTCATATTTATCGTCTAACTCATCGATGTCAGTTATTATTATTTCATTTATTTCGCCTGTTAAGTTGGCAAACCACTGCCCTTCCATGCCCCACTCCTGCAAATTTACTATCCGAAATTTGATAGAAACTTGCGATCGCGACAAGTGCGAATGCGATAGGATGGTCCCTCGTTGCGAAAATCTCTATACTTGGCGGAACAAGTCCCGCGTCGGATCATGCTCAAGCGCGATAGTGCTCCTGATACCCGCTCGACATGCGCTGCGCCCACGGCGACACGGCCTCGGGGCGCGGACGCCGGCCGCAATCTCGCCGCGTGAGCCGGCGTCCCCCCCCCCCCGGAACACCCCACCGCCCCCGCCCGTTTCCCGCAGCAATGTCGCGTTCGGAACGCATGATGGGCCACGCATGTCACCCTGTTGACGGACGACCGCTCGCCGAGCCCCCGGCCGGCCTCGGCAACCCCGGCCCGGTGCGGTGATGCAGGACCTGTCGGGGCTGCGCACGCTCATCGATCCGTGGCTGCACGGGGTGGCGGCGTGCATCGAGACGGCCGGGGTGGCGGTGATGGTGCTGGGCGCGGTGATTGCGTCGGCGGCGTTCGTGCGGGCGGGGGTCACGGTGGGCTGGCCGGACGCGTTCCGGCGCTACCGGGCCAATCTGGGCCGCGCCATTCTTCTCGGGCTGGAGCTTCTCGTCGCGGCGGATATCATCGGCACGGTGGCGGTCACGCCGTCGCTCGAAAACCTCCAGGTGCTGGGCCTCATCGTGCTCATCCGCACCTTCCTCAGCTTCTCGCTGGAGATCGAGATCGAGGGGCGCTGGCCGTGGCGCAAGGCGGAAGACGCGCCGGCCAAGACGGGCGAGCTCTGAGCGCCCGGAACGACGCCGGCCCCGGCCGGTTCAACTCGCATGGACTGGCTCACGACGATTTTCGGCCGGACGAACGACATCTCGGCGTTGCAGGAATGCGCCCGGGCGGTCGTTGTCTTCGCGTACGGGCTGGCGCTCGTGCGCCTGCTCGGCCGGCGGGTGTTCGGGCGATGGGCGGCGCTCGACATCATCGTGTCGATCGTGGCCGGCTCTAATTTGAGCCGGGCGCTGACCGGCGGCGCGCCTTTGTTCGGCACGCTCGCCGCCACCACCGTGCTGATGCTGCTGCACTGGCTGTTCGCGCACGCCGCGGCGAGGTCCGCGCTCGTCTCTCGCGTGGTGGAAGGCCGGCCCGCGACGCTCGCCGAAGACGGCCGGCTCGACACGGATCGGCTGCGGCGGTTCGGCGTGTCCGAGGCCGACCTGAACGAGGCCTTGCGGCAAGCGGGCGTCACGGAAATCGGCCAGACCCGCCTCGTCACGCTCGAGCCCAGCGGCAAGATCGGCGTGATCCGGACCCGCTGAGTTTCCGGCCCGCGCCGTCCTCCTCCCGCGCTGGAAACAAAGCCGCCCCGGCCGCCGTTGAAGCTCGGCTTTCGGGGAGTGCGGAATGTCGATGGACAAGAATGGCGGCTTGCGCCGGGGGCCTCCGGGCGAAAGCGCGGTGCATGTGTGCGTCGACATGCAGCGCATGTTCGCCGGGGGCACGGAATGGGCCGTGCCGTGGCTGCCGCGCGTCGTGCCCAACATCGCCGCCATCGCCGCCGCCCATCCCGAGCGCACCATCTTCACCCGCTTCATTCCCGCGCAAAGCCCTGGCCAGGGTTTCGGCATGTGGAAGCACTACTACGAGCGCTGGGCCTCCATGACCGTCGACCGGCTGGGGCGGGAGATGCTGGAGATCGTTCCGGAGCTCGCCGTCTTCGTCCCGCCGGCCCGCGTGTTCGACAAGCCGGTCTATTCGCCGTGGACCGGGACGGACCTGAGCGAGCGGCTGCGCGGCGCGGGCGTCGACACCGTGATCGTCACGGGCGGCGAGACGGATGTCTGCGTGCTCGCCACCGCTTTGGGGGCGATCGACTGGGGCTTCCGCGTCATCATCGTCACCGATGCGCTATGCAGCTCCGCCGACGAGACCCACGACGCGACCATGAGCCTCTACGCCAACCGGTTCGGCGAGCAGGTGGAGACCGTGGCGACCGACGAGCTTCTACGGCAATGGCGGGGGAGCGCCCGAACGGCGCTGTAGGCGCGGCGGTCAGGAAAGCGCCCGCACATGCGCAGAGGGCGTTTGCGTCGGGCCGCGCGAGGCGCGATCTTCCGGGCTGGACGCGAGCACGCGGACATGGCGCCCGAGACGGCGCGATGGCCGCACCTCCACGGAATACGAAACAGGGAACGTACCATGGCGCGCGCGAACGATCCCGGGGCGATGGACGCGGTCGGGCCATTGGCCGAGCGGCGGCCCCGCACCCCTGGCATCGCCGTCCGGGCGGTCGTCTTCGACCTCGACGGCACGCTCGTCGACAGCGCGCGCGACCTGCTGGAGGCGGCGAACGCGACGCTGGGCGAGCGGGGGTTGCGGAAGCTGTCCCTCGACGAGGCGCGCGGCATGATTGGCGACGGCGTCGCCAGACTGGTCGAGCGGGCGCTGGCGGCGACGGGCGGCGACGCCGCCGACCTGCCGCGCGCGGTCGAGCGCTTCATGGCCATCTATACGCGCGACGCGGTGCGCTTCACGCGCCCATACCCCGGCGTGACCGAGACGCTGCGCGAGCTGGCGGGGCGGGGCCTGCGCCTCGCGGTCGTCACCAACAAGCCGCGCGCCGTGACGTTGCACATCCTGGAGAGCCTCGGCCTCGCGCCGCTGTTCGAGGCGGTGGTCGGCGGCGACAGCGCGCCGCGCCGCAAGCCGCATCCCGACCCGCTGCTGGCCGCGCTGGCGGCGATGGGCGTCGCGCCCGGCGACGCGCTGATGGTGGGCGACAACTTCCACGACGTCGAGGCCGCCCACGCCGCCGGGCTCGCCGCCGTCGTCGTCACCTACGGCTACAGCCACCGCCCGCACGGCGAACTCGGCGCCGACGCGCTGATCGACGCCATGCTGGAGCTGCCGGGCCTGCTGCTCCCCGCCGCCCGGGCCTGAACCCGCCGCAAGGCGCCCGCCAAGGCCGCGCCTCCGCTTGACCGATGCGGCGCGCAAAAATGATTCGCGTCGATGCAACTTTTTCGACGCGCCGGACATTTTCGGCAACGACCGGAAGTGTGCGGGAGCGGACAATTGGAGAAAGAGGGGATACCGACGGGCGTGGCAGCGCTCGACGACATCCTTGCGGGTGGATGGGCGCGCTCGCGCGTCCACCTGATCGAGGGACGGCCGGGCTCGGGCAAGACGACGCTGGCCCTGCAATTCCTGATGGCGGCGCGCGACCGCGGCGAGCCCACGCTCTACATCACGCTCTCCGAAGGCCGCGACGAGCTGATCCAGGCGGCGGCCACGCATGGCTGGTCGCTCGACGGCGTCGGCATCTACGAGCTGGTGCCGCCGGAGCTGAGCCTCGACCCCTCGTTCGAGCAGTCGGTCGTCTATTCGTCCGACCTCGAGCTCGGCGAGACGGTGAAGCTGGTGACCAGCGCGGTGGAGGAGTCCCACGCCACCTGCGTGGTGTTCGACTCGCTGTCCGACATCAGGCTGCTGGCCGGCGGCTCGCTGCGCTATCGCCGCCAGGTTCTGGCGCTCAAGCACTTCTTCAACCGCCACGGCTGCACCACCGTCTTCGTCGACGACCTCACCGAGGCGATGGACGACGCCAACCTGCACAGCCTCGTCCACGGCGTGGTGCGCCTCGAGGCGCTGACCATCGCCTACGGGGCCGAGCGGCGGCGGCTCCAGGTGTTCAAGATGCGCGGGCGCGCCTTCCGGGGCGGCTTCCACGACTACGTGATCCGCACCGGCGGGCTCGACATCTTCCCCCGCCTGGTGGCGGCCGAGCACAATGACGGCTTCGTCGACGCCGGCCCTGCGCCGAGCGGCGTGCCGGAGATCGACCGCATGCTCGGCGGCGGGCTCGACCGCGGCACCAGCTCGCTGATCCTCGGGCCCGCGGGCTCCGGCAAGTCGACCCTGGCGCTGCAATACGCCGTCGCCGCGCTGAAGCGGGGCGAGCGCGTGCTGTCGATCAGCTTCGACGAGACGCGGCGCAATTTCTTCAAGCGCGCGCGAGGCCTGGGGCTCGATCTCGACCGCTACGGCGATCTGTTCGAGTTCCAGCAGGTCGACCCGGCGGAATTGTCGCCGGGCGAGCTGGCGAGCATCGTGCGCCGCTGCGTCGAGGACAAGGGCGCGCGGATGGTGGTGCTGGACAGCCTCTCGGGCTACCAGAACGCCATGCCGGAGGAGCAGTTCATGCTGCTCCAGATGCACGAGATGCTGACCTACCTGAACCAGCAGGGCGTGCTCACCATCCTGGTGCTGGCCCAGCACGGCCTCGTCGGGCAGATGCAGTCGCCCGTCGACCTCACCTACCTCTCCGACACGGTGCTGCTGCTGCGCTTCTTCGAGGCGGGCGGCGAGCTGAAGCGCGCCATCTCCGTGCTCAAGAAGCGCACCGGCGGCCACGAGGCCAGCATCCGCGAATACCGCATCGACACGTCCGGCATCCGGGTCGGCGAGCCGCTGCGGCAGTTCACGGGGGTGCTCACCGGCGTGCCGCGCTTCGCGGGGCGCGACGCCGACCTGATGCGGAGCCAGGACGCAACAGGCCAGGACGCGACGGCCTGATCATGGAGGGCGTCGCAATCCTCGCCCCCGCGGGCCGCGACGCGCGCGTCATCGCCGGAATTCTCGCCAGCGCCGCGGTCGCCTGCGCCGAGCACCGGGGCGTGGCGTCGGTGGTGGCGGGGCTGGGCGCGGGCGAGGTCGGCGCGCTGGTCGTCACCGAGGAATCCCTGCCGGAGTCCGAGCTCGCGGTGCTGGAGGCCTGGCTGGAACGCCAGCCGCCGTGGTCCGACCTGCCGATCATGCTGCTGGCGCGCCGGCAGGGCCTGTCGCCATCGCACGCGCGGCTGATGACGCGGCTCGGCAACGTCACCGTGCTGGAACGGCCGATCCACCCCTCGACGCTCGTCTCCTCCGTGCGCGCCGCCCTGCGCGCCCGCGCCCGCCAGCATCTGGCGGAGCTGCACGTCGAGGAGCTGGCGCGCGAGCGCGGCGCGCTGCGCGACAGCGAGGCGCGCTACCGCACCCTGTTCTCCTCGATGGACGAGGGCTTCTGCGTCATCGAGTTCCTCGACGGACCGCACGGGCCCTTGAGCGACTACGTCCATGTCGAGGCCAACGAGGCTTATGCGCGCCACGCCGGCATCGAGAACGTCGTCGGCCGCAAGGTGCGCGACATGGTGCCCGACGAGGCCGACGGGTGGATCGAGCTCTACGGCGAGGTGCTGCGCACCGGCAAGCCGATCCGCTTCGAGCGCGAGCTGGTCGCCACCAGCCGCCACCTCGAGCTCGCCGCCTTCCGCATCGAGCCGCCGAGCCGCCGGCAGGTGGCGGTGCTGTTCCAGGACGTGACGCCGCGCAAGCGGGCCGAGGCGAGCCTGCGCGAGCTGAACGAGACGCTGGAGCGGCGCGTCGCCGAGACCATGGCCGAGCGCAAGATCCTCGCCGACATCGTCGACGGCACGGACGCGCTGGTGCAGGTCCTCGACCGGAGCTATCGCTGGCTCGCGGTCAACAAGGCCTCGCGCGACGAGTTCGAGCGCATCTTTGGCGTCCGTCCGCGCCCCGGCGCGTCGATGCTCGACATGCTGGACGGCCTTCCGGCCCAGCGCGAGGCGCTGCGGGCCGTGTGGGCGCGCGCGCTCGCCGGCGAGGAGTTCACCCACGTCGCCGAGCTGGGCGACCCGGCGCGCGACCGCCGCCACTACGAAATGAAGTTCAACGTGCTGCGCGACGCCGAGGGCCGGCCCGTCGCCGCCTACCAGTTCGTCCATGACGTCACCGAGCGGCTGCGCGACCAGCAGCGGCTCGCCGAGGCGACCGCCCGCATGCACGAGATGGCCAAGATGGAGACGCTGGGCCAGCTGACCGGCGGCGTCGCGCACGACTTCAACAATTTGCTGACCCCCATCGTCGGCGCGCTCGACCTGCTGCGCCGCAACCACAGCGCGGACCCGCGCTCGGAGCGCCTGATCTCCGGCGCGCTGCAGGGGGCGGAGCGCGCCGCGCTGCTGGTGCAGCGCCTGCTCACCTTCGCGCGGCGGCAGCACCTGGAGCCGCACGCCATCGACGTCGGCGCGCTGGTGGCGGGCATGCGCGACATGGTGCAGCGCTCCATCGGCCCGCACATCCCGGTCGACCTGCGCATCCAGCCCGGCCTGCCGGCGGCGCGCGTCGACCCCAACCAGCTCGAGCTGGCCGTGCTCAACCTCGCGGTCAACGCGCGCGACGCCATGAGCGGCGGCGGCCGCCTCGTCGTCGACGTCAACGAGGCGACGCTGGAGCGGCGCGCCGGCGGGCTGGAGCCCGGCCGCTACGTGCGCCTCGCCGTCCGCGACACCGGCGCGGGCATGGACGAGGCGACGCTGAAGCGCGCCGTCGAGCCGTTCTTCACGACCAAGGGCCTGGGCAAGGGCACCGGGCTCGGCCTGTCGATGGTGCACGGCCTCGTCGCCCAGCTCGGCGGCGAGCTGCGGCTCCGCAGCACACCCGGCCAGGGCACCACGGCGGAGCTGTGGCTGCCGGCCACCGAGGCCGCCGCGATCCGGCTTTCCCACGCCGCCGGCGAGGCGCCGGCGCAGCCCCGGCAGGCGACCATCCTGCTGGTCGACGACGAGGAGCTGGTGCGCTCCGCCGCCGCCGCCATGCTCCAGGACATGGGGCACCGCGTCATCGAGGCGGGCTCGGCCGCCGCGGCGCTCGCCGTGCTGCGCAGCGAGGCCAGGGTCGACGCGCTCGTCACCGACTATCTGATGCCGCAGATGCGCGGCTCGGCGCTGATCGCCGAGGCCCGCGGCATCGTGCCGGACCTGCCGGCCCTGCTCGTCACCGGCTACGCCGAGCTGGGCGAGGGCGAGGCGACGGGCGTTCCGCGCCTCGCCAAGCCCTTCCGCGAGGCCGATTTCGCCCGCGAGATGGCCCGCCTGCTGGCACGCGAGGAGACCGTGGTGCGGCTGGCCGACGTGCGCGCCAGCCGTGCTGATAGCTAAATCCGGCGACGAACGACTCCGCCCGCGGCGCGTTGCCGACCGGGGGTGAAGGAGAGCGCATGGACGCGCCGGAGCCCTTGCCG
This sequence comes from Alsobacter ponti, assembly GCF_024294805.1. Lineage (GTDB taxonomy): Bacteria > Pseudomonadota > Alphaproteobacteria > Rhizobiales > Beijerinckiaceae > Alsobacter > Alsobacter ponti. Next base: position 2,663 of record NZ_JANCLU010000030.1, on the reverse strand, counting down.
CGCGCCGCCACGACGGCGGCGGACGACGACGACATCGCGGCGGCGCTGCGCGCGCTGCGCGCCTCGGCCGGCGAGGATGCGATGCTGGTGGCGATTTATGTCGAGGGCGCCATCCATCTCGACCTCGTCAAGGTCGCGGCCCCCTTGCGCCGGCGCGGCCGTGGCACGATGCTCGTGCGCGCGCTGTTGGCCCTCGCCGACCGCTTCGGCAAGCCGGTGCGCCTCCAGGTCTACGCCCTGGCGGCGGATCTCGGCGGCCCCGGCCAGGCGGAGCTGGAGCGCTGGTACGAAAGGCTGGGGTTTCGGATGAGCGGAGCGTTTTCCCCCACCGGGCAGCCGGTGATGATTCGGCCCGCCGCGCGGACGACCGGCCGCTCCGTTCCAGGCGCTCCGGCGTCCCGGAACGATCATTCTATGTTGCAGTGCAACAAAATGTGGTAAGATTTCTTTCATGACGAAGACGAAAAGCGATCGGGAGCAGGCCATGGGGCCGGTCTGGGACACGAAGTACGGCAAGCGGCGCGTGAGGCAGGCGCCGCCGGACCTCGCCGAGGCGCTGGAGGCCGCGCGCGACCTGACCTCGGACCCCGAGCAGCAGGCCGAGCTGGCCGCCAGCCTGATGGGCGTGCCGGTGGACGACGTCCGCAAGGAAATGCGCCGCCTGCAGACAAGGGGCCGTCCGGAGACCATCTCCGTCTCGGGCCGTCGCGCCGCGCAGGTCGTGGTCGTCGAGCGCGCCCCGCGCCGCAAGGTCATCATCAACCGCCCGCGCTGAGGGTCCGCTTGGCCTCCCCGCCCCGTCCCCGGAATGCCGGAGCGTGAGCGGAGGCATGTCCGGGGCCTAGCGCATGGATGCTGCCGCGAAGCGGCGCTTCATAAGCCTTTTCATCAGGACGCGCTGCGCGCGACATTGTTGCGCTGGGCCCCGGATCTGGTTCCGCTTCGCTGCGCCAGTCCGGGGACGGGCGGGCCGGAGGCCCGCAATCCCAAAGGGCGGACGCCAGTCCACTTGGTGCGCTTCGCCGCACCAGCCCGCGGACGGGCGCTCGCAGCGCCCGAGACTCCGTCAGTTCCGCACCGTCTGGTTGTGAACAGACTGGCGATTCGCCGCCGGCCTTTGCTAGATTGACCCTCCCTCGAGGGAAGCCCCGCTTGTGGCGGGCATAGCCGGGACTGCCCATGCCGACCGAACGGGGACTGGACGTGGGCAGGTGGCTGCTCGCGCCGCGGTCCGCCCGCGACGCCTATCTTCTTGCCGCGGCCAGCGTCGCCGCGATGACGCTCGTGCGGCTGGCGCTCGGTGCGTTCCTCGCCGACATCGTGCCGTTCGGAACGTTCTTCATCGCCGTGCTGTTCAGCGCCACCGCCGGCGGGCTCGGGCCCGGCCTGTTCGCCCTGCTGTCGAGCGCGGTCGTCTCCGCGCTGCTGTTCGTTCCGGACATGGCGGCGACGCCGATCCCGCTGAAAAGCCTTGTCAATTTCGGCGTCTTCCTCCTCTCCGGCGGCTGCGTCGCGCTGCTGGGCGCGGCGATGCGGGGTGCGCGGGCGGAGCGGGCCGAAGCCGAGCGCCTGTTCGGCGTGGTTCACGCGCTGGCGCTGGACGGCTTCGTCATCTACCGCGCCATGCGCGACCAGGCGGGCCGGGTGATCGACTTCGAGCGCATTTTCATGAACCGGGCGGCCGAGAAGATGATCGGCCCCGCCGAGGAGATGGTCGGCCGGACCTATCTCGCGACCTCCCCCACCGCGCACCGCGAGCAGCTGTTCCAGAACTATCTCCGCGTGCTGGAGACCGGCGTGCGCGCCGAGGACGAGTTCCTGTTCGAGAACGGCGGGCTCTGGGTCTACAACGTCGCAGCCCGGATCGATGCCGAGCGCATCGCCATCACCTTCCGCGACATCACCGCCGCCAAGCAGATCATCGGCCAGCAGAACCTTCTGCTGCGCGAGCTGAACCACCGCGTCAAGAACGTGCTGATGATGGCGATGTCGCTGGCCCGCCTCACCTCCACGCAGGGCACGGCGCGCGAGTACCGCGACGCGCTGATGGCGCGCATCGGCGCGCTCGGCCGCGCGCACGACCTGCTGATGACGGAGAGCTGGGAGGGCGCGCTGCTGGAGGACCTCGTGGCGCAGACGCTGGAGCCCTACCGGCGGGTGACATGGTCGGGGCCGCGCCTCACCATCTCGCCGGAATCGGCCATCAGCCTCAACATGATGCTCTACGAGCTGGCCACCAACGCGGCCAAGTACGGCGCGCTGTCGTCGCCGGAAGGGCGCGTCGAGATCACCTGGACTCAGCCCGCGGAGGGCGAGGCGCTGCTGTGCTGGCGCGAGCGCGGCGGCCCGCCCGTTACCCAGCCGGAGCGCCACGGACTCGGCTCCCGCCTGCTCAAGAGCGGCATGTCCGGCAGCCCCACCCGCACCGACCTGCGCTACCTCCCCGACGGCGTCGAGTGCGACATCAGCTTCGTCACCGCCCAACCCGAGGCGCGGAGCCAGGGTTAGCCCCAACCCGGTGCGGCGCAAGCCGCACCCCGTCGCCGGAACCCCGGAGCGTGAGCGGAGGGGTGTCCGGGGCCTAGCTGTCGAAGCTATAGAGGTTGTTCATCCGGGACTGGGCTGAGAGGCTGGGGTTGCGAAGCACCAACTTCACGCCAGCA
>NZ_JANCLU010000002.1 GCF_024294805.1 Alsobacter ponti | reverse complement strand
CGGCGCGCGCGCCGGGCGGCGACGCGCCGCGCCTCGCCATGGCTCCGGTGACGGTGCGCGGCGCGCGGCTGGTGCTGGCGCGGGACGGGGCCGCGCGGGATCTCGCGCGCGCCACGCCCTCACCGCTGCCGCCCTTCCAGGCCGCGTTCCAGGCCATGCTGGCCGGCGGCGACGGCGAGGCCGTGCGGCGCGCCGTCGACGGCGCGGGCCCGGAGCGGCTCTCCGTCGTCTACGACGTGGCGCTGGCCACCGAGACGCGCGCCGCCGCGCGCCTGTCCGGCGACCCCGGCAAGCTGCTGACCGGACTCGGCGAGGACGACGACTTCAAGAGCTTGCTGCGCCGCGCCGTCGGGGATGGGCGGCTGACGCTCGCGGTCGAGGCCGACCCGGGCGCTCCGGCAGAGCTGACGGCGCGGGTGCGCGAAGAGGCGATCGACCGCGCGGCGGAGACGCTGGCGCGCCTGCACGCCGTCGGCGGCTCCGACGCCGCTCAGGGCGAGCTCCTGGCCGAGACGGCCCGCACCATGCCCGGCCGCGTCGAGACCTCGCTGTCGGCCGACCTCGCCGCCTGGCTGCGCCAGCGACCGCCATAGGCCGCGCTCCCCGCGCCCGCCCTTACCCAACTCGCGTCCACGGAGACCGGCAATGCTGCAACTGATGAACGACCAACAACTGATCGACGACGTGGTGGTGTTCGTCGACGACATCGACCCCGAGCAGTACTACGTGTTCCCGCAGACGCCGCGCTATCTGATGCGGCGCGACAACGGCCTGCCCAACTTCGCCTACGTGAAGTACCGCCTTCCGATCGACCGCGAGGACGGCAAGCGCGGCGGCGGCCTCGTCTATTTCGGCGTCGAGCTGAACATGCTGCCGGCCACCGAGGCGAAGGTCCGCGCCTGGTGCGAGCAGCGCAGCCGCGCCAGGCGCGGCATGGGCGCCGGCGGCCAGGTGCAGGTGAAGCTGGGGCGGCCCACCTTCACGCGCGGAACGGTGCGCATCGACATCCTCGATTCCGGCGGCGTGCTGGTGCAGCGCGTCAACTCGGCCGGCGTGCCCTCGCTGTTCGGCAACAACGCGGTCGCCGTGTCGGCGGAGTTCTCGCCCGAAGGCGCGGCCGTGTTCGAGCAGGTCATGCAGCGCCAGGGCAACGGCATGATCAACGTGTTCTACACGCTGTCCTATTACGGCCGCATGCCGGATTCCGAACTGGTCGGCCACTGGGACGCCTCGGCCTTCATGAGCTTCTCGCAGACCGTCGACGTCGAGGACAATTTCTGGAGCGAGGACGACTATACCGAGAACATCAGCGAGTACATTTCCAAGTCGGAATCCCGCAAGCTCGAATGGACGCGGCCGCTGATCCCGCCGGCGGGCATGGACCCCGCGCAGGCCGAAAAGATCAAGGCCACGATCGAGGACTCGGTCCGCCAGCAGCTCGACGACGGCATCAAGCGCAACCTGCTGGAGGCCATTCCGCCCGAGAACCGCGACGTCTCCAAGATCCGCGACCAGGGCTACGAGAACATCAAGCGCACGGTGAACACGTCGCGCTTCGCGGCGGTGAATGTCGTCTACAAGGGCGCATCGGCCGTTGAGGCGGTGAACAACCCGCAGGCCCCGCTCGACAGCATCGGCGGGCTGCAGGTCAACGGCAAGACGGTGAAGTGGGAGCAGGTGGCGACCGTCGTCGACGCCGACGATCCGTTCTTCAAGAAGTTCACCGTCCGCGTGCAGGTCAACGCCGACTTCGTGAAGCTGCCGATCTTCAGCGTCGACGTGACGTGGAGCTACCAGCCGCCCGGCAAGCCGGCGGCCGGCGAGACCTACTCGTTCCGCAAGCCGGAGGACATCGAGAAGTTCGACGTCTACTACGACGGCGGCGACGGCGCCTACAGCTATTCCTACGTGGTCAACTACAAGGGCGAGGACCGCGTGTTCAAGTCGCCCGAGCAGAAGACCACCTCCAAGGTGCTGACGATCAACGTCGCCGACCTCGGCATCTGGGTGGTCGACGTCACCGTCGGTGACATCAATTTCGACCAGGTTGAGCGCGTGCAGGTGATGCTGTCCTACGAGGACGGCGCGCAGGTGCCGCGCATCGAGCGCGTCTTCACGCTCGACAAGCAGCAGACCACGTTCGGCGTGCGCGAGCTGATCTTCGTGCCGCGCGACAAGCCCTACAAGTACAAGTTCAAGTACTTCATGAAGGGCGGCCGCGAGATCGAGGGGCCGGAGCGCGAGGGGCGCAGCGAGCAGCTCTACGTCAACGACCCGTTCAGCGCGACGCGCTCCGTCTCGGTGCGCTCGAAGGGCGACTTCGACACCCGCATCGACACGCTGTTCCTCGACTTCCTCTACGAGGACCCCGACCACGCCTACCGGCAGGAGCGCTCCTTCGCGCTGTCGAAGGCGGGCAAGCGCTTCGACGACTGGTCGTTCCCGGTGATCGACGAGAAGGCCGGCACGCTGACCTATACCGGCCAGATCCTCTACAAGAACGGCACCTCCTCCCCGATCCCGAAGAAGACCGTGGTCGGCAATACGGTGCTCGAAGGCGAGGACGTGGCGGAGCTGCGCGTCGAGATCGTCCCCGACCTGATCGACTGGGGCAAGACGAAGCTCGTCATCGTGCAGCTCGAATACGCCGACGCCGACAACAACATCCAGCTCAAGCAGAGCTACACGCTGCGCGGCGCCAACGACAAGCCCGGCCCCTGGCTCGCGCCGATCAAGAACGCCGCCAAGACGGACTACGACCTCTCGGCGACCTTCTTCATGCAGGACGGCACGCGCAAGGCGCTCGGGCCGACCCGCTCGCACGACGCCACGCTCGTGCTCGAACTGCCGAACTGACATCCCCCGGGGAGGCGCGCCCCTCGGGCGGCGTCTCCCTCCGGACCTGCCCGGAGGCCTCCATGATCTACCTCGAGCCGCCGTTCTACTTCATCAACGGGGTGATGGTTTACCGGGACCATTTGGACCCGCTCTATTGCTACTACCTGCCCGTCTCCCCGCGCCTGAGGCGCGTGCGCGACGAGGCGACCGGGCGCGACGTGCCGCAGGTCCAGCTCATCAAGTACAAGTCGGAGGTCGCCGGCAACGGCGGGTTCTTCAACTTCGACGTCCATATCGGCCTCACCCAGGCCGAGCGCGACGACATCGCGGCGGAGGTGAAGCGGCTCGGCCGCCTGCCCGCCACGCCCTCGCTCGTGCCGGTGCCCGTGCTCGACGGCACGGTGAGGCTCATGGTGTTCGGCCAGGAAACCCCTGCGCCGACACCGCCGCGGCCCGGCGCGCCCGCGCCCGCGCCGGCCGCGGCGGACAAGCCCCGCTTCGTGCTGAAGATCCAGCAGGCGGCCAAGCCCTCGCTGTTCGGCGACAACGCGGCCGCGTTCTCGGTGCAACTCGACCAGTACGGCGCGGCCGTGATGGAGCAGGCGCTGAAGACCGAGATGGCCCCGGTGCTGGTGGTGTACTCGCTGGACTACGCCATCCTGCGGCCGGCCTTCTCGGTGCGCCTGCACATCGACTGGGACCGGGTGCAGGACCGGCTCGACGAGCAGTTCGGCCACGAGGGCCTGTTCGACAGCGTGCAGATCGGCGAGGCCGTCGACAAGCTGGTCGAGAACCAGGCGATCGTGCTCGAGATGGACAATTTCGTGCCCGAGGCGGGCGACGAGGGCCAGTCCAACGCGGCGAAGTTCGAAGCCGCCAAGGCGCGCGTGCAGGAGATGATCACCAGCGCCTTCTTCCAGCCCAGCCTGCAGCCGGACAGGCCGCGGCCGGACGGCTGGGACAAGGCGACCGAGCTGATCGGCGACCTCAACCGCATGGGCCAGCAGGCGGCGATGGGCGGCGGCATCGGCGCGATCATCGGCACCTTCTCCTACAGCCATCAGCATTACTCGCGCATGGACAAAAGGCGTCTCGACGTCACCATCTCGGAGCGCACGGCGACGATCCGCACCATCTACCCGCAGGGCCACCTCGCCGGGCTGTTCAAGGAGTTGCGCGCCGGCGACGACCCGTCGCGCTACATCCTGGAGGTCGACGCCGACGACCCGTGGTTCGAGCGCCGTCGCGTGCGCGTGCGCAACCTCGGCGACATGGCGGACCTCGCCTCCGTGCAGGTGATGCTCAACTATGGCGGCGACCGCCACGACGTGTCGCTGACCAAGCAGAACGAGGAAGCCACGGTCAGCTGGGCGTCGGTGCTGGCCAACGGCCACGTCAAGCCGGAGGTCGACGCGCGGTTCACCGTCAACCTGAAGCCGGACGGGACGGGCGAAGTGCCGACCTCGCTCACCTCGCCGCCCCGCACCATCACCACCGAGGTGCTGGAAGTGCAGCCGGCCGAGCTGTTCGGCCGCCCCAGGGTGGCGATCGTCTCGGCCGACAAGTACCCGTGGGACCGCTTCCCGCGCGTGCAGGTCGACCTGCGCTACCGCGACGAGGCCAATGCGGTGCGCATCGAGGACTCCATCCTGCTCTCCAAGGACAAGAAGGAGGCGGCCTGGAGCTACCTCGTCGTCGACAAGGGCAAGCGCGCCTACCAGTACCGGCTGACCCACCGCGCCGCCAGCAACGCCGATGTCGAGGGGACGTGGATCGACGCGGAGGGCGAGCTGATCGACGTGCGCGACCCGTTCGCGGCGACGCGGCTGCGCATCGACGTCGTGCCCGCCGTGCCGCGCTGGGAGGACGTCGAGCAGATCTTCGTCGACCTGTCCTACGAGGACGCGGCCAACGCGTTCAGCCAGAACGAGAGCTTCGTCTTCACGCCCACCGACAAGGGGACGCGGAGCTTCGTGGTCGACCTGCGCGACCCCGCCAACAAGACGGTGACGTTCTCCGTCACCACCATCATGAAGGGCGGCACGGTGCTGGAGGTGCCGCCGAGCCAGGTGCGCCGCTCGCCGCTGATCGTGCGCCCCGACATGCGCGGCCAGCGCATCGTCAAGGTGCGCGGGCCGGCGGACTTCGTCGCGGCGCGGCTCGACAGCATCGTCGTCGACCTGCGCTACCTCGACCCCTCCGCCGGCATCGACGTCGAGGACACGGTGACGCTGGACGACCCCGCCGACGTGGGGACGTTCGAGTTCGCCTATGTCGACGCCGCGCGCGGCGGCTACGAGTGGCGCGCGCTCTACCGGCACGCCAACGGCATGACCACCCAGACCGACTGGCAGGCGGGCGAGGACGCGGTCCTCTCCGTCAAGGCGCCCTGACGGCGCCGCCCCCCTCCTCGCATTCGGGAGTTCGACCATGCTGCAATTCGGCTCCGACACGCTCACCGTCGACGGCGTCACGGTGTTTCGCGACCACGCCAATCCCCGGCAGTTCTGGTACCTGCCCGCCCCGGTCGACATCGCGCGCCGGCAGCCGGACAACCGCGCCGCCTTCACGCTGATCTCGTGGAAGCCGGCCGACGCCGCCGGCGGCACGAAGGGCGGCGGGTTCCTGACGCTGGAATCGACGCTGCGCCTGCCGCGCGCCACGGAGCAGAAGATCCTCGCCGCCGTGCGCGCCCTCGTACCCTCGGGCGAGCCGATCCTCACCGCGACGCCGTTCGATTCCGGCACGGTGCGCTGCGTCGCGCTCGACCTGGAAGGCGGCGGCGGCACGCGCGCGCAGGACCCGCCGGGGACGTTCCGCGCGGTCGAGGCGATCAGCGGCGCGACGACGCCCTCGATGGCCGGCGACAACACCGCCGCGTTCTCCCTGACCCTGACCCAGGAAGGCGCGACCATCCTCAAGCAGGCGTTCGAGCAGGGCACGACGCCGGTCGGCGTCATCTACGACCTGAAATACACCGGGCTGCGCCCGTCCCTGCAGATCAAGATCACCGCCGACTACGAGAAGATCTTCCAGCATTTCAGCGCCGGGCTGGAGGCGCAGGTCTACTGGTTCCGGGCCGGCATCGACGCCGGATTCGAGTCGCTGGTCGCCAACGGCGCGATCACCATCGAGGTCATCAATTTCAGCAACGCCGCCGACCGCGAGACCAAGGAGAAGTGGGCGCTCGACTTCTTCAAGCAGGACCTCCTCGCCAAATGGTTCGAGCCGACGCTGACCCCGGCCGACATCGAGAGCCGGATGGCCAAGCCGGAAGCGCTCGACGCCGTGATGACGCGGCTGAAATCCATGCAGCCGGACGCCAAGGCGGTCGAGAAGCCGGACGACAAGAAGACCCCGGAGGACAAGAAGCCCACCGAGGACAAGACGGGCAAGCCGGCCGAGGACAAGAAGCCCGAGGCCGCCGTCACGCCCGCCGCGCAGCCCGCGCCGCAGCGGCAGAAGGCCGCGCTGAAGATCGTCTCTCGCACGCCCGACGGCGCTCCCGCCGAGCGCACGGCGACGTTGACGCCCTCCGAGAGCGGCAACGAGGAACTGGTCGCGCTGGGCGACGCCGCCAACGCCAAGGCCAAGGTCGACGGACAGGACGTCGCGCTGCGCGACGGCAAGGTCGTGCTCGACGTGCCCGCCGGCCAGACGCGCAAGATCGAGATACGCTGGCCGGGCAAGGCCGCCACCACCAAGACCGAGACGTTCCGGCTGTTCTTCACCTATCCGCGGCCGCTCGACCCGGCGCTGGCCGGGCGCGGCACGTGGAACCGCCAGCATCCCGACTGCAAGGCCTACGCCGCCGGCACGATGACGCCGCGCGACGACCGCCTGATGGACGCCAGCGGGGTGCAGGGGCAGGCCCCGACCGGCAACGGGCCGCAGGCCCTGCGCGACTGGCTGAAGCGCCTCGCCTCGCCGGCCATCGTCAAGGTCGAAGGCCACGCCAGCTACGAGGGCCACCCCGAGAAGGCCAAGGACAACCAGGCCCTCTCGTCGCGGCGGGTCGACGTGGCGCTTGAGATCATCGGCTCCGCCGCCACCGTTCCCCCCAGCGACCTGAAGGCGCTCGGCCAGACCCGCGCGCAGAACGCCACGCCGCCGCGCGTCAGCCACCCCGACGGGACCGGCCCCGACTTCCCCGACGACAGGGTCGTCGAGATCACCGGCACGGTGCGCGGCGAGGACGGCGTCGACGAGACCGTGCTGGTCGCCGAGGTCTCCCGCCCGGCCGACGTGCAGCCGCCCAAGAAGGACGAACCTAAGAAGGACGAGCCGAAAAAGGACGAGCCCAAGAAGGAGGACCCGCCGAAGAACGACACGCCGCCGAAGAAGGAGGACCCCAAGCCAGCCTCCACCCCCGCCGCGTCGCCCTCCGGCACGCCGGCGCTGGTGTCGCTGCGGCTGAAATACATTCGGCAGGAGGAGCGCAAGAAGATGACGCTCTCCTACAACCGCACGGAAGCGGTGCAGGCGTCCTACGCGCCGCAGGGCTTCCTGGGCCTGCTGCTCAGGGACCTCGCCGACCCCTCCAAGCACTTCGTCGAGGTCGATCTCGACGACCCGTTCTTCCGCCGCTTCGAGGTGGTGGTCGACGCGCCCATCGACTACGCGCGCATCGGGCTCCTCTCGGCGCAGGTGTCGATCGACTACGGCGACCCGGACGACCCGGCGAGCCTGAAGCACAAGGACTTCGTGTTCGACCGCGCCAGCCCGACGCGAAACGCCTTCACCACCTTCATGAGCCCGGACCTCGCCTCCGGCTACCGCTACTCGGTGCAGTACCAGTTCGATCCGAACGCCGGCTGGGACGGCGAGAAGCTGAGCTACGAGATCCCGCCCGTCGACACCACGGACCGGACGCAGACCGTGCTGCCGCAGAACATGCTCGGCTTCCTCGAAATCTCGGTGCTGCCCAACCGGATGGACGCCGCCATGGTCGACTTCACCGAGGTGATGCTCGCCTATGACGACCCGAGCGGCTGGAAGGCGCGCCGGACCGTCATCGTCCGCCCCGGCGGCGAGGCGCAGACATGGCGGCTGCGGTCGTCGGACCGCCACGCCTCGGAATACAGCTACACGATGCGCCACCACCTCAAGAACGGGCGCGTGGTGGAGAGCCCGGCGGTGACGACGACCGCCTCGGCGGTGTCGGTCGACGATCCCTTCGAGGACGCGCTGGACATCCAGCTCGTGCCGCTGTGGCGCGCCGACGCGATGCGCAACGTCTTCGTCGACGTCAGCTACGCCGACCCGGCCAACGCCTATCGCCGCAACGAGCGCATCGTCTTCGAGGGCGCGGACACCGCCCCGCGCGGCGTGCGCATCGCGCTGCTCGACCCGGCGCGCCGCAGCTTCGACGTGCAGATCGCCATGGTGGGTGCGGACAACGCGCTCACCCGGCGCACCCTGACGACCACCGACACCATTGTCGGCGTCGGGCCGTGAACGCGCCGGCGCGGCCGTGCTGGCACGCGTCCGTGCTGCGGCGGCTGCGCGAGGCCGCCGGCGAGCCGGCGGACCGCGCCGCCTGCCGGCTCGGCGCGCTGGCGGCCGCGTTCGGCGCGGAGGGAGCGCCGCCGGGCGACGCCATCTGGCGCTGGAGCCGCCTCGCGCCGGGCGGCTCGCCGGTCGAGATCGTCTGGCGGCCGGGGCGCGCCGGCATCGGCTGGACGAGCGAGGTCGCGCCGCCGGCCACGCCCGAGGTGCGGCGGCTGGATCGCGCGCTCGCGCTGGCCGCGCGGTTCGGCTTCGCTGGCTTCGACGCCGAGGCGCTCGCCGGGATCGCACGGGCGCAGGCGGAAGGCGGGCTCGCCTGGGGCGCGTGGCTGGGCGGCCGGCACGCGCCGGAAGGCGACGCGCTGAAGCTCTACGCCGAGATCCCGCAGCGCGCGGGGGAGCTGGCCGGCGCGGGCGTGCGCGCCGACTGGCCGGAAACGGGCGAACTTCGCATGGTCGGCGTCTCGGCGGCCGGCGTCGAATATTACTGGCGGGTCGAGCGATGCGCTCCCCACGTCGTCTATCGCGCGGCGGAAGCGGTCGGCGCGACGCGCCTGCTGCCCGAAGCCGCCGCTCTGCTCGGCGAGCTCCGCGACGCGCCGCCCGCCGAAGCACTGGCGGGTCCGCGCCTCGGGCTCAGCCTCGCCTTCGATGCGGACGGCAAGCCTTTAGCGCTCTCCCTGTTCCTGGGCGCGTCGCGCGCCGGCCTGCGCGCGCCGGACGACCTGCGCCGGCTCGGACGCCGCGCCGGCGATCCGCTCGGTGGCGCGTTCGAGAGGCTGTGGCGCGACGGGATGGTGCGGCCCTCGGTGCTCGGCCTCGCCCTGACCGCGCAGGGGATCGGGCTGCAGGTTGGCTGGGCCCCCTGCCCCGCGTGACCGTGCTCAGGGCGCGCTCGCCTCGAAAATCTCCTGGCCCATCAGCACGCAGTCCGGGCCCAGCACGTGGTAGATCAGCCGCATGCGGTAGCGCGCCTTGTAGACCGATCCCCACAGCTCCAGCACGGCGAAGCGGTGCGAACCGGCCAATGCGCGCACCGGCGGCAAGACCCGCACGTCGGGCGCGACGTCGACGGGAGAGCCGATGTCCGGGCCGACATGGAAGGCGAGCAGCGCGCGGGCCTGCTCGCGCGCCTGGGAGGCGCATTGCGGATCGGCGGCGCGGGCCGCGGCGGGCCAGGCCAGAACGGCCAGCACCACGAGCGCGGCGGCGTTACGGAATTGTGTCAGGGTGCGGTCCTCCGGCTTGCATCGCGCGATTAACGCACGAAACCCGCCTCCGGCCCATTCCCGTCCGGCGCGCGCGCTGACTCAGCGCTGCAGCACGTAGGTTCCCGGCGCGTCGTCCATGCGCCGGCGCGCGCCGGCCCCGCCGAAGCCGGGCGGCTTGACGCGCGTCTCGCTGGAATGGCGCGTCAGCCAGCGTTCCCACGCCGTCCACCAGGAGCCGGCGGTCGGCTCCAGCGCCGCCGCCCATTCCTCCGGGCTCACGCACATCTCGTTCGCGTGCTTGGTGGCCAGCCGATAGTGCCGGTTGCGATGTCCCGGCTCGCTCACGATGCCGGCATTGTGCCCGCCGCTGGCGAGCGCGAAGGTGACGTCGGTGTCGGCGAGATAGTGGATCTTGAACACCGACCGCCACGGCGCGACGTGATCGGCCTCCGTGCCGACGACGAACATCGGCGCGCGGATGTTCTGGATGACCGCCGGCCGTCCCTCCACCATGAAGCGGCCGGAGGCGAGCTCGTTGTCGATGTAGAGGCGGCGCAGATATTCGGAGTGCATCTTGTAGGGCATGCGCGTCGCGTCGGCGTTCCACGCCATCAGGTCCGTCATCGCCGCGCGCTCCCCCATCAGGTACTCGCGCACGAGGCGCGACCAGACGAGGTCGTTGCTGCGCAGGAGCTGGAACGCGCCGGCCATCTGGTCGGTCGAGAGATAGCCCCGGTTCCACATCATGCTGTCGAGGAAGTGCAGCTCGCTGTGGTCGATGAACAGCGCCAGCTCGCCCGGCTCGGTGAAGTCGGTCTGCGCGGCGAGCAGCGTCAGCGAGGCCAGGCGGTCGTCGCCGCGCGTCGCCATCGCCGCCGCGGTGGCGGCGAGCAGCGTGCCGCCCAGGCAGTAGCCCGCGGCATGGACCTTGCGGTCCGGCACGATCGCGTCGATCGCGTCCAGCGCCGCCATGACGCCCAGCCGGCGGTAATCGTCGAGCGTCAGGTCGCGGTCCTCGGCTCCCGGGTTGCGCCACGACACGCAGAACACCGTGTGCCCGTGCTCGACGAGGTAGCGGATCAGCGAGTTATGGGGCGACAGGTCCAGGATGTAGTACTTCATGATCCAGGCCGGCACGATCAGCACCGGTTCGGCGCGCACCGTCTCCGTCGTCGGCGCGTATTGAAGCAGTTCGATCAGGTGGTTGCGGAAGACCACCTTGCCCGGCGTCACCGCCACCTCGCGGCCGGGAACGAACGCGTCCGAGCCGACCGGCGGTCGGCCCGTGGCGAGGCGCGAGGCGTCCTCCAGCCAGTTCGAGAAGCCGGTCAGGAAGTTGGCTCCGCCGCTGTCGCGCGTCCGCTCCAGCACCTCGGGGTTGAGCGCCGGGTTGTTTGACGGCGACACGATGTCGAGGAGCTGGCGCGCCACGAAGGAGACCACCTCCTCGTGATGCGGCGACACGCCCGGCACCTCGCGCGTCACGTTGTGCCACCATTGCTGCGTCAGCAGGAAGCCCTGGCTCCACAGGCTCCAGGGCGGGCTTCCCCACGCCTGCGCGCGGAAGCGATGGTCGCCCGGCAGCGGCTCGATGCAGGGCGGCGCGTCCTGCCCCAGCGCCGTCGCGGCGACGTGCGACAGGAAGCGGGCGTTCTTGCGCGCCGCCTTGTCGACAAGCTCCATGCGCTTGCCGGGGGCGACGGCCAGATGCAGCAGCCAGTCGAACGAGGCGAGCATGAGGGCGGCCGGCGACACGCCGCGCGTGAACGGCGCCAGCGTCGCCTCGGACATGCGGTCGAGCGCGCGAAACGCCTCGCGGCCCAGCGGCTCCTCCGGCGCGAGCGACGGCGAGGGCGTCGCCGCCGGCTCGGCGTAGGGAAAGCGGATCACGGTTCCGCGGCGTTCGGAGGCCTTGCGCATGAGGTCGCATCCCGGTGGTAAACGCCTGATCATGCACGCCATGCGTGCGTCCGTCGTTGATGCCGATCAGACCGCGTGCTGTCGCGCAACAAAAACGCGGCGGCCCCCGGGGAGGCCGCCGCGCGGGAAACTCGTCGTTTCGGACGGGATTACTGCGGAATCGGGGCGTACTTGCCGTCGTGCCACAGATTGATGTCGTAGCGCGGGTCCTTGATGTCGCCCTTGGCGTCGAACTGGATGGCGCCCAGCACGGTCTCGACCGGCTTGCCGTCCTTCAGAGCCTTGGCGACCTTCGCCGGATCGTCGGAGCCCGCCCGCTTCACGCCCTCGGCGATCGCCTGCACGACCGCGTAGCTGAACAGGGTAAAGCCTTCCGGCTCGTAGTTCTGCGACTTGAACAAAGCGAGCGCCGGGGCCGCCGTCGGGGAGCGGCGCGGATCGGTCGGGAAGGTGAACAGCGTGCCCTCGCCCGCCGGGCCGGACACGGCCCAGAACTCGGACGTGGCGATGCTGTCGCCCATGATCAGCGTGGGCTTGTAGCCCTGGTCCGCCGCCTGGCGCAGGATCAGACCGGCCTCGGTGTGGTAGCCGCCGAAATAGACCACCTCCGCGCCGACCGACTTCAGCTTGGTGACCACCGCGCCGTAGTCCTTCTCGCCGGCGTTGATGCCCTCGAACAGCACCTCGGTCTGGCCGGCCTGGTTCATCTTCTCCTTCACGACGGTCGCCAGGCCCTTGCCGTAGGCGGACTTGTCGTGCAGCACGGCGATCTTCTTGCCCTTGTACTTGGCGGCGATCCACGGGCCGATGAACGCGCCCTGCGCGTCGTCGCGGCCGTAGAGGCGCATGATCGTCGGGTTGCCCTTGTCGGTGAGAACGGGGTTCGACGAGGCCGGGCTCATCATCAGCGTGTTATTCTCGGCGTAGACGTCCGCGGCCGGGATCGACGCGCCGGAGCAGGCATGGCCGGCGACGAACTTGACGCGGTTGCCGACGAGGCGGTTGGCCACGGCCACCGCCTGCTTCGGATCGCACATGTCGTCCTCGACGACGATCTTGATCTTGCGCCCGTTGACCCCGCCCGCCTCGTTGATGAGGGCGGCGGCGTTCTCGGCGCCGCGCTTCTGCTGCTCGCCGATGGTGGCGATCGCGCCCGTCATCGGGCCGACCACCGCGATGGTGAGGTCCTGCGCGCCGGCCGGCGCGCCCGCCAGCAACAGCGCCAGCCCCGCCAGGGACGGCACGAACGAATTGCGCATGACAAACACTCCTTCTCTCAACGACCGTCCGTACACACCTGCACGGTCCGGGCTTCAATTCAACCGCCGCGACGATCCTCCTCGACCGAAGCCTTGGGTCCGCAGTCGGCGTCCGGCGGGATTGGGAAACCCGCGAGCACCCGGAAATAATGGGGCAGAAGCTCGCGGCGCAAGGCGGCCGGCTCGACGATGTGCAGGGCGTAATGGCCGACCTGATGGTAATAGAGAATACGCGCCCGCGCCTCTGCCTCGCGCGCCTCGTAGCCGAGCCTCGCGAACAGGCCCCGCAGCATGTCGAGGCGCTCGTCGTCGGCGGCACGCACCAGACGGTCGACCTCCGGCGCGGAGCGCGCCCAGTCGCGCAGGGCGGCGTCGAAGCGCGGATCGTAGCGTTTTTCGTCGAGCCACACCCGGCAGAAGCGCAGGAGCTGGACCGCCGGGCGGTCCCGGTCGCTCTCCAGCGCCTCCGCGAACGGCGCGACGGTGCTGCGCCGCCACTCCTCGCGCAGCGCCGACAACAGCGCGTCGCGCGACTTGAAGTGCCAGTAGAAGCTGCCGCGCGTGACGCCGAGACGGCGCGCCAGCGCGTCCACCTTCACCGCCGCCACGCCCTGCTCGATCAGCGTCGCGCGCGCCGCCGCGATCCAGTCCGCACGCCCCAAACGTTCGGACGGGTCGCCGTCGCGCCGCTCCTCCGCCCCGTCCTCGCGCGCCATGGCCACGCCCCTTGCTGCCCCGGAGACCATACAATACTGTACGGAAGCTGAGCAACACGTACCACGGAGAGAGCGGCGGCATGACTGGTTACGGGGCGGCCCGACTCCTGCGCGAGGGCCTGCGCGGCCACCGGGGCTGGACCCCGGCCTGGCGCAGCCCGGAGCCGAAGCCCGACTACGACGTCGTCATCGTCGGCGGCGGCGGCCACGGGCTCGCGACGGCGTACTACCTCGCCCGGGTCCACGGCGTCCGGCGCGTCGCGGTGGTCGAGAAGGGCTGGATTGGCGGCGGCAACACCGGCCGCAACACCACCGTGGTGCGCTCCAGCTATTTCTACCCCGAGAGCGTGGCGCTCTACGACCTCGCCCTGCGGCTCTACGAGGGGCTGAGCCGGGAGCTCGACTTCAACATCATGCTCTCGCAGCGCGGCATCCTCACCGTCGCGCACACCGAGATGGAGATGGACGTCTGCGCCCGCATCGTCAACGCGATGCAGATCAACGGCACCGACGCCGAGCTCTTCGACGCCGAGCGCGTCCGCCGCGTCGCGCCGCTGCTGGCGACCTCGCCCGGCTCGCGCTATCCGGTGCTCGGCGGGTTCTGGCAGGGCCGCGCCGGGGTGGCGCGCCACGACGCCGTGGCCTGGGGCTACGCCCGCGCCGCCGACCGGCTGGGCGTCGACATCATCCAGAACTGCGAGGTGCTGGACTTCATCGTCGAGAACGGCGCGTGCGCCGGCGTCGTCACCGCGCGCGGACCGATCCGCGCCGGCCGAGTCGGGCTGGCGGCGGCGTCCCACAGCGCGGTGCTGGCGGCCAAGGCGGGGTTCGAGCTGCCGCTGCACGTCTACACGCTGCAGGCCATGGTGAGCGAGCCGATCAAGCCCGCGCTCGACACCGTGGTGCTGTCGCTCGGCACGGGCGTCTATGTCAGCCAGTCGGACAAAGGCGAGCTGGTGTTCGGCGGCGGCATCGACCGCGTCACCTCCTTCGCGCAGCGCGGCAACCCGCCGGTGCAGGAAGCCGTCATCTCCGGCCTCCTCGAGATGTTCCCGGCCTTCGGGCAGCTCAAGCTGATGCGGCAATGGGCCGGCATCGTCGACGTCGCGCCCGACAGCTCGCCGATCATCGGCCCCTCGCCGCTGCCGGGCCTTTTCCTGAATTGCGGCTGGGGCACCGGCGGCTTCAAGGCCATTCCGGCCGGAGGCTTCCTGATGGCCCACCTGCTCGCGCGCGGCGAGCACCACGAGATCAGCCGGCCCTTCGACCTCGATCGCTTCGCGCGCGGCGCGCTGATCGACGAGGCGGCGGGCTCCGGCATCGCGCATTGAGGCGACCATGCAGATCTTCACCTGCCCGTTTTGCGGCGCGCGCGACGAAACCGAGTTCCGCTTCATGGGCGAGGCGGGCAAGCAGCGCCCGGAGGGCGGCCGCGCGGTCGGCGAGGCCGAATGGGCCGCCTACCTCTATCTCCAGCGCAACGAGAAGGGGCCGGTGCGCGAGATCTGGATGCACCAGCCCTGCGGCGAACTGTTCCTGCTGGCGCGCGACAACGTGACCCACGCCGCAGAGCCCGGCGTCGGGCTGCGGCCGGAGGGCGCGTGATGGCCCGCCGCCTCCCGCAAGGCGGGCGCATCGACCGCGCGCGCCCGATCCCGTTCAGCTTCGACGGCAAGGCCCTGAGCGGCTTCGCCGGCGACACGCTGGCCTCCGCCCTGCTCGCCAACGGCGTCTCGACGGTCGGCCGAAGCTTCAAGTATCACCGCCCGCGCGGCGTGTTCGGGCACTGGACCGAGGAGCCCAACGCCATCCTCGACGTGACGCGCGACGGACGGCGCGAGCCCGACGCCCGCGCCACCACCGTGTATCTGGAGGAAGGCCGGACCCTCGCGGCGGCCTCTGTCAACGCCGCTCCGGACGCGGAGCGGGACCGCCTCGCCGTCATCGACGCCTTCGCGCGCTTCCTGCCCGCCGGCTTCTACTACAAGACCTTCCTGTGGCCGCGCTGGGGACTGTTCGAGCCCGCAATCCGCGCCATGGCCGGGCTCGGGCGGCTCGATCCCGGCTGGCTCCCCGCCGCGCCCGCCGCTCCATGCAATCGCGCCTGCGACGTGCTGGTGGTCGGGGCCGGTCCGGCGGGGCTGGCGGCGGCCAGGAGCGCCGCCGAGGGTGGCCGCTCGGTGCTGCTCGTCGACGACCGGCGCGAGCCGGGCGGCGTGCTGCTGTGGCGCGGCGGCGAGGTGGAGGGACAGGCGGCGGAGGCGTGGATCGCCGATACGCTCGCCGCCATCGCCCGCGCCGGCGGGACGGTGATGTCCGACACCACGGCCTACGGCGTCTACGACCACGGGCTCGTGTGCGCGCTCCAGCGCGGGGCGGAAGGCGCGCCGGACCGGCTGTGGCGCATCCGGGCGGGACACATCGTGGTCGCCGCCGGCGCCATCGAACGCCCTCTCGTCTTCGCCGACAACGACCTCCCAGGCGTGCTCTCAGCCGAGGCGGGCCTCGCCTATCTGCGGCAATACGGCGTGCTCGTCGGCGAGCGCGTCGTCGTCGCCGCCAACAACGACGCGGCCTATCCGGTGGCGCTCGCCCTGCGCGAGGCCGGCGCGCACGTCTCGCTCGTCGACAACCGGCCCGCGCCGCGCCTGCGCCGCCTCGCCGAGGACGGCGGCGTCGCCGTGCTCGCGGGCGAGCGCGTGGTCCGCGCCGAGGGCCGCCGAGCGGTCCGGGCGGCGACGCTGGCGAGCGGCGCGCGGATCGAGGCCGACGCGCTGCTCGTCTCCGGCGGCTTCACGCCCACCGCCCACCTCTACTGCCAGGCGAAGGGCAAGCTCGCCTGGGACGACGCGCTGCTCGCCTTCGTCCCCGGCGCGCCGGTCGAAGGCGTCAGCGTCGTCGGCGCGGCGAACGGCGTATTCGGACTCGCCGCCGCCGTGGCGGAGGCACGCGCCGCGGTCGCCGTTCCGAAATCCGGCGGCGCGCCCGCCGCCCGCGATCCGGCGGCGCTCGACGCCGCTCCCGCCTGGCCCAATGGCGACGCCGGGGGACGCGCCTGGATCGACCTGCAGAGCGACGTGACTGTGAAGGACGTCGGCATCGCCGCGCGCGAGAACTACGCCTCGGTCGAGCACTTGAAGCGCTACACCACGCTCGGCATGGCGACCGACCAGGGCAAGACGTCGAACGTCAACGGCATCGCCGCGCTCGCCGCCGCCACCGGTCGCGCCCCGGGCGAGGTGGGCACGACGACCTACCGTCCGCCCTACGTCCCGGTGCCGTTTTCGGCGATCGCTGGCTTGCGCGGCGGCGAGCGGATGAATCCCGTGCGCCGCCTGCCTCTGGAGGCGCGCCACCGCGCCCTCGGCGCGACGCTGGGCGAATATGGCGGCTGGCTGCGGCCCGCCTATTACGGGCCCGGCGACATGACGGAGGCGGTGGCGCGGGAGATCAGGGCGGCGCGCGAGGCGGTCGCGGTGTTCGACGCCTCGCCGCTCGGCAAGATCGAGGTCATCGGGCCGGACGCTGCCCGCTTCATGGACTTCCAGTCCTACATGACCCTCTCGACGTTGGCGCCCGGGCGCATGCGCTACGGCTTCATGCTGGAGGAGACGGGCATCGTCTTCGACGACGGCGTGGTGTCGAGGCTCGACGAAAACCGCTTCCGCGTGTCGTGCTCGACCTCGCACGTCGCCGCCATGCACGCGCGGTTCGAGACGTGGCGCCAGGACCAGTTCGACCCTGCCCGGCTGTTCATCCACAACGCCACCACCCACTGGGCGACGCTCGCCGTCAGCGGCCCCCTGTCCCGCCTCCTGATGGAGCGGCTTTCCATCGTCGCCGACCTGTCGGATGCCGCGCTGCCCCACATGGCGTTCGTCGAGGGCCGCTTCGCCGGCGGCCCGGCCACGGTGGCGCGCGTCAGCTTCACGGGCGAGCGGGGATACGAGGTGTCGGTTCCCGCCGCGCGCGCCGCCGAGCTGCACGAGCGGCTCCTCGCCGCCGGGCGGGACCTCGGCGTCGCGCCGCTCGGGATCGAGGCGCTGATGGCGCTGCGCGCCGAGAAGGGTTTTGTCGTCGTCGGGCTGGATACAGACGGCACGACCATGCCCCACGATCTCGGCTTCGGCGGCCCACGGCTGAAGCGGACGGGCGATTTCGTCGGCAAGCGCTCGCTGTTCACGCAAGCGGCCGAGGCGGCGGACCGCAAGCAGCTCGTCGGGCTCGACACGGTGGACGGCGCGCCGTTGCCGCGCGGCGCGCATGTCGTCGCCAGGGACGGCGGCCGGTTGCGCTCCGAAGGCTTCGTCACGTCGAGCTACGCCAGCCCCGCCCTGCGCCGGCCCGTGGCGCTCGGCCTCGTGGCGCGCGGCGCGGCGCGCCACGGCGAGGAAGTAACGCTGCGCCATCTCGGGCGGGAGCTGCGCGCGCGGCTGCGCCCGCCTTGCGCGTACGATGCGAAAGGAGACCGGCTCAATGCTTGACCGCGGCGCATTCTGGACCGCGTCCCCGCTTCCCGGCAATGAGCGCTTCGCGGCGCGGGGCGTCGAGATTCGTGTCGTCCACGGCCTGTCGCAGGTTCTGGTGAGCGGGCGGCTGGGTGGCGGAGCCGGGCCGCTGGCCGGTCTCTCGGCGCCTGTGGGGTTTCGCGGCGTCGCGACCGGGCCGCGCTACGCCGCCGCGGTGGCGCGCGACCGGGCGCTGCTGGTCTCGACCGCGCCGCTGGACGTCTCGGAAGGTTGGGACGACGAGGCCGCGGTCGCGGTCACCCGCATAGACGACGGCTTCGTGGTGGTCGACATCGCCGGCGACGGGCTCGCCGATCTTCTCGCCGCAGCGACGACGTTGCCGCCGGACGTCGCGACGCGGTCGGCCTCGGTCGTGTTCGCGGGCCTGCCCTGCGTCGCCTATCGCGCCGGAACGCCGGACGTGCTGCGGCTGCATGTCGAGCGTCCGCTGGCGGCGGCGCTCGCGGCGTGGTTGCGAAGCGTCTGACGGCGGACACGCAAAAGCCGCCTCGCGTCTCCGCGGGCGGCTTCCCCGTCCTGCCCCCAAACCCGAACCGCCAGTACATCCGTGGTCGGGACGGCTCGGGGGCGCCTGCCCTCCCCTCGGGGTGGGCGGCTGGATCGGAGCCCGTCACGTCTCGTAGGACGCGCCGGGCTCCTCGGCTCTGACGTCACGGGCTTCGCGGGACCGCGTCATGCGCGCCGCAGCGAAGCCGTCGTGTGTCAGGCGAGCTCGATGCTGCTCACCGCCATCTTGCCGGTGCGGCGGTCGGGCTGCACGTCGAACAGGACCTTCTGGCCCTCGGCGAGAGTGCGGATGCCGGCGCGCTCGAGAGCGGTGGCGTGGACGAAGGCGTCCGGGCCGCCATTGTCGGGCGCCACGAAGCCGTAACCCTTCGTCTCGTTGTAGAACTTTACCGTGCCATTCGTCATAGTCTTAGTCTTTCACGTGAGTGTGCAGATACGGAAACCGCTTGCGCGGGCCGTCTGGTAGTCGAGTTTTGGAGAAACCTGAAACGTCCGCCCGAGCTAAGCTGCAGAGCGACGGCCCGAATGTCGGCCAAAGTCGATGACAGGAATATAGAGGCGGAATTCTTTATTGCAAGTGGTAATCCTATCATTCGCCAAAATAGGGTCGTCGCACGCTCAACACGCGCCGCGCTTCAGGCTCACTGCTCCTTGGAGAGACGCAAGGCGCGCAGGCGTTGGATCTTGGCGCCGAGCGCCACATCGCGGTCCCGCTGTTCCTTCACCCGGCGCTCGCTCTCGCGCATCCGCTGGTCGTCTCGCAGGGCTCGGGCGGCGGCGTTCTGGGCCTTCGTGCTGTCGGACATTCCGCTCTCCTCGCCTGCTCGGTCAAAATGAAAAAGCCGCCGGGCGCTTGCGCCGGCGGCTGTCCCACGCTGCCCAAACCATTCTCGCCAGTACATCCGTGGTCGGACCGGCTTGGGCTACGCATCGACCGGCAGGGCCGGGATGCGCGTTACGCATCGGTATATAGCCGGCTTATGTGTCAGGACTATGTCGGCCGGCGTCGCGGCGTGTCATGCTCGCCGGACCATTTTCAATGCCGGAACGGCGGATTCGTTCCACGCGCCGCCGGCTTCAACCCAGAACAGCCACAGGAGGAAACCCGAGTGTCCCGCGCCGAAGTGTCCCTCGCCGAACGTCTCGAAGC
This sequence comes from Alsobacter ponti, assembly GCF_024294805.1. Lineage (GTDB taxonomy): Bacteria > Pseudomonadota > Alphaproteobacteria > Rhizobiales > Beijerinckiaceae > Alsobacter > Alsobacter ponti. Next base: position 308,406 of record NZ_JANCLU010000002.1, on the reverse strand, counting down.
CTGCCACAGCTCCGTCGTCCACGACGTGATGAAGGACATGGGCCTTCGCATCCGCGTGCTGCCGCGCGAGATTCTCGGGCTGGAGCCCTGGATGCGGGTGGCCGGCCCCGTGTTCACCGTGCGCGGCCGCCCCGACCCGACGCTCGACAAGCACACCTCGCTCTACGAGTGGGCCGGGCTGCTGTCCAAGTCGCCGAGCGGGCACGTCGTGGTGTGCCAGCCGCAGGACGACGTGCGCGCGCTGTTCGGCGGGCTCTCGGCCGAGGCGCTGAAGATCAAGGGCGTGCGCGGCTACATCGTCGACGGCGGCTGCCGCGACATCCAGGCCATCGTCGACCAGCGCTTCCCCGTGTTCGCGCGCTACGGCACGCCGGTCGATATCGTGTGCGCGTGGCGGGCCGAGGCCTTCGGCGAGCCGGTCGCCATCGGCGGCCAGATGGTCGCGCCCGACGACATGGTGATCGCCGACCGGGACGGCATCATCCTGATCGACGGCCCGGCCGCCGCCGACGTGATCGCGGCCGCCGAAGCCAAGATGGCGACCGAAGGCGAGATGGTGAAGGCCATCCGCGCCGGCCAGGACCCGCAGGAAGCCTATATGCGCTACCGCGTGTTCTGAGGCTCCGCGCGGCCGGCGGCGCGACGCCCCCGTTTGGCGGCGCCCCCCGCCCCCATCGCTTCCGGCGGCCGGCGAGGTCGCGTCTCTCGCGAACCGGGAGATCGCTTCGGAGAGAACCAAGTGGACCGGCGAGCGACCTCCGCTCGCCGGTTCATTTTTGACCTTGCGTCCATACCGACCGGTTGGTATGTTTTGCGGGTCAATCGAGAAACCAACTTGAGGGAGACGCATGGCGCGCGCCGGATCCGCCCGCGAGAAGCTGTTGGACGCGGCGTTCGCCCTGATCCGCGCCCAGGGCTTTTCCGCCACCAGCGTCGACGATTTGTGCGCCAGGGCCGGCGTCACCAAGGGCGCGTTCTTCCATCATTTCCGCAGCAAGGACGACCTCGCCGTCGCCGCCGCCCAACACTGGTCGGACGTGACGGGGGCGTTCTTCGCGGCCGCCGACTATCACCGCCACGACGATCCGCTCGAGCGCGTGCTCGGCTATCTCGCCTTCCGCAAGGACATCCTGCGCGGCGACGTCGCCGAGTTCACCTGCCTCGTGGGCACCATGGTTCAGGAGGCCTACGGCTCCCACCCCGCGATCCGCGAGGCCTGCGACGCATCGATCTCCACGCACGCGGAAAAGGTGGAGGCCGACATCGCCGCCGCCATGGCGGCGCGCGGCATGGCGGAGACGGAATGGACCGCGCGCGGCCTCGCTCTCCACACCCAGGCGGTGCTGCAGGGCGCGTTCATCCTCGCCAAGGCGAAAGGCGGAGCGGACATCGCGGCCGAGAGCATCGACCACCTCATCCGCTACGTGAAGCTCCTGTTTGACCCCCGCAACGACAAGGGAGGACGATAATGACAACCCAGCGCCAACGAGAGGACGAAGCCACGATCCGCGGCATGATCGCCAACTGGTCGCGCGCGGTCGAGCGCCACGACTCGGCAGCCGCCGTGGCGGCCTACACGCCGGACACCGTGCTCTACGACCTCGTTCCCCCCGGCAAGACCGTCGGCGCGCAGGCCATCAAGGCCGTGTGGGACGCGTGCTTCCCGTATTTTCCGAAGTCGATCCGGTCCGAGCACAAGGATCTCGTGGTCGAGGTCGACGGCGACGTGGCGTTCGTGCACGGGCTGCACCACTTCGTTCCGGAGCCCGCCGACCATCCCAGCGGCTCGACATGGATGCGCGTGACCGCCTGCTACAAGCGCATCGACGGCCAGTGGCGCGTGGCGCACGAGCACGTCTCGATCCCGTTCGATCCGATGACCAATAAGGCCGCCTTCATCGGCCCGGACGGCGCGACGACCGACATGCGCTCGGCGCCCTCGGCGACGACCGTCCACCGCGTGACGCCCCATCTCGTCTGCCGCGGCGCGGCGGAGGCGCTGGACTTCTACGCCCGCGCGCTCGGGGCCAGGGAGATCCTGCGCATGCCGACCCCGGACGGCCGGCTGATGCACGCCAGCATCGAGGTCAACGATTCCACGGTGATGCTCTGCGACGAGTTCCCGGAGATGGGCAACAAGGCCCCCACGACGCTGCACGGCACGCCGGTGACGATCCACCTGCCGGTGAACGACGTGGACGCCAGCATCGCCAGAGCGGAAGCGGCCGGCGCGCGCGTCGTCATGCCGGCCGCCGACATGTTCTGGGGCGACCGCTACGGGCTGATCGAGGACCCGTTCGGCCACCGCTGGTCGTTCGGCACGCCGAAGCGGTCCTTGACCCCTGACGAACTGGCCGAGGCCGCGCAAGCCGCCATGGCCAACCCCGGCGCCTGCCCGCCGGACGCGTGAGCGCGTCCCGAATAGTCGAAAATTTCCCCCGCTCCCCGATGGAGACCGCGATGCCGACCGACACCCCGACCGACGACGACCGCGACCTGCTGCTCGTGCGCGAGCTCGCCGCGCCCCGAGACGCCGTCTGGCGCTGCTGGACCGAGCCGGAGCTGCTGAAGCGCTGGTTCACGCCCGCCCCGTGGTCCACCACGAGGTTCGACCGCGACCTGCGCCCCGGCGGCGGCAGCACGGTGACGATGCGAAGCCCGGACGGCGAGGAGTTCACCCATCGCGGCGTCTATCTCGAAGTCGTGCCGGGCGAACGCCTCGTGTTCACCGACGCCTACCGCGCGGGATGGGAACCGGCCGACAAGCCGTTCATGACCGCCGTCATCACGCTGGCGGACGCCGGCCCCGGCCGCACGCTCTACACGGCCCGCGTCCGCCACTGGACGGCTGAGGACCGCAAGCGGCACGAGGACATGGGCTTTCATCCCGGCTGGAACAAGGCCGCCGACCAGCTCGTGGACACGGCCCGCTCTCTCTGAGCCCGACGACAGGAACGCGGCCCCGTCCGGTTGGCGGCGCCGCGTCCCTTCGACAGCGCGCAAGGCGCAGTTTATGCTCGCTTTGGTTGCGGCGTCTGGGAAGGGGCTTCCGATGGACTTTTCGCAGCTTTCCGAGCTGGAGCAGGCGGCGCGCCGCTTCGGCGAGGCTTGGGCGCGCGGCGATGTCGCCGAGCTCGCCGGCATGCTGTCGCCCGGCTACACGCACACGGACGCCACGGGCGAGCTGCTGGCTCACGACGAGTGGCTGGCCTACGCCGCCAGGCGGACCGGCCGGACGACGTCCATCGCCTTCCGCGACGTCGTCATCCGCGACGCCGCTCCCGACGTGGCGATCATCACCGGCGTCAACGTGGTCACCGGCGGCGGCGCGCGCAGCGCCGAGGACCGTGCCGACCTCCTGCTTCGCTTCACGCAGGTCTGGGTGCGCCGCGACGGGCGCTGGCTGCGCGAGGCGTTCCAGGCCACGCCGATCGTTCAGGAGCGTGCGAACTGAAAGTCGGGATCAGCTGAGAGGCAGCCCCTTGACCTGCGCCAGCGCGATCATGACGCCGCGCATCTCCGCGAGGCCCTTCAGCCGCCCGATGGCGGAGTAGCCGGGGAAACTCCCCTTCCCGACATCGTCGAGCAGTTCGTGGCCGTGGTCCGGCCGGAACGGGATGCGCCAGCGCGGATCGCCTTCCGCCTTGCGGCGCGCCTGTTCCGTCAGCAGCACGTCGACGAGGGCCACCATATCGACGTCGCCGCCGAGATGCTCGGCCTCCATGAACGAGCCGTCCGGCTGGCGCGAGACGTTGCGCAGATGGACGAAGTGGATGCGTTGCGCGAAGCGTCGCGCGATGGCGGGGACGTCGTTGTGCGCTCCCGCGCCCAGCGAGCCGGCGCAGAGCGTGACGCCGTTGGCGGGCGAGTCGACCGCCCCGGTGATGAAGGCCAGGTCGTCTTCCCCGGAAACGATGCGCGGCAGGCCCATCAGCGAGCGCGGCGGATCGTCCGGGTGGATCGCCATGCGGATGCCGACCTCCTCGGCGGTGGGGATGATCTCGCGCAGGAAGCGGGCGAGGTTGGCGCGCAACGTCGCGCGGTCCATGCCGGCGTAGCGCGCCAGGTGCCGGCGCAGCCCGGGAATGTCGTAGCGGTCGAACGCGCCCGGCAGGCCGGCCATGATCGTGGCGAGCAGCCGGTCCTTGTCGGACTCGCTTGCGGCCTTGAACCACGCCCGCGCGCGGTCCAGCACGTCAGGCGCCACCTCGTCCTCGGCCCCGGGCCGCTCCAGCATGAAGCAGTCGAAGGCCGCGTAGTGGTGGGCGTTGAAACGCAGCGCGTTGCCGCCGCCCGGCAGCTTGTGATGCAGCTCGGTGCGCGTCCAGTCGAGCACCGGCATGAAATTGTAGCAGATGGTGGTGACGCCGCACGCAGCGAGGTTGCGCATCGACTCGCGGTAGGCGTCGAACAACGCGGTCAGGTCGCCTTCGCCGATCTTGATGCGCTCGTGGATCGGCAGGCTCTCGACGACGCTCCAGCGCAGGCCGAGCGACGGGTCCGCGCCGATCAGCGCCTTGCGCTCCTCGATGGCGTCGACGGTCCACACCTCGCCATAGGGGATGTCGTGCAGGGCGGTGACCACGCCGCTCGCGCCGGCCTGCCGGATGGCGTGCAGGGGCACGACGTCGTCGGGACCGAACCAGCGCCACGTCTGTTCCATATTGATATCCTTCGAATCGGGGGGCTGAGGGGCGCGTCAGGCGAATCGAGCCGCACCTTCACGGTGCGAAGCTCGATCTCGATCAGCTCGAATGCCTCGCGCGCTGAGCGTGCCGGGAAAGTCTGCGTGATCATCGCCGCCGGGTCCAGCCGCTTGTCGGACAACCACCGGACCGCCTGGGGAATGAAGCTCGACCGGGCCCAGAAAAAACGCCCGCCGGAGGAACCGGCGGGCGCGACGAGCGGCAGGGAGTTGAAGGGTCAGTTGGGTCGGCGGGTCTCGAACAGGATCACCTGCAGCGGCAGCAGCCCGCCGCGCGGCGCCACCTCCCGCTCGAAGGCGTCGGTCAGGGCGCTCACCACCGCGTCGGGGTCGACGCCGCCGCGCGCGCGGATCTGGTCGATGGTCGGGTTGCCGTAGACAAGGCCGCGCGCGAAATCGGCCGCCGAGGCCAGCTTGTGGTCCGTCCTCATCACTTCCACGGTAAGTTCCTGGAAGCCCGCCCGCTCGACGCTGTCGCGGATCGCGTCCAGCTGCGTGTAGCCATAGGGTACGGCGTAGAACGGCGGCGGATCCTTGGGAAAGAACGATCCGATCACCTGGTGCGCGATGCGCCCGGTCGGGTTGTAGCGGTGATCGTCCCACACGCTGAAATGGAAGCGCCCGCCGGGCTTCAGCACGCGGAAGGCCTCGCCATAACCCTTGTCCTTGTCCGGGAAGAACATGATGCCGAACTGGCAGACCACGGCGTCGAACGAGGCGTCGCCGAATGGCAGGGACGTCGCGTCGGCGGGCTGGAACTCGACCTTCTCGCCCGGCGAGATCTTGCGCCGCGCCACCTCGAGCATCGGCGCGTTGAGGTCCGTCGAGATCAGACTGCCGCGCGGCGGCAGGCGGTCGCGCAGCACACGGGTCACGATGCCGGTTCCGGCCGCCGTCTCCAGCACGCGCTCCGGCGCGTGGGCGGCGACACGGTCCGCCATCGCCTTGGCCCAGTCCGCGAAAAACACCGGTCCGAGGTCGCGGTCGTAGAATTCGGGAATGCTTCCGCTAAAACTCGCCGTGTTGTCAGCCATGGCAGTGCTCCTGGCTCGGGGAATGCGGGACGCTAGCAGAGCGACAATACAATCAGAACGTGTCCACTGTGCGCGCCGACACCGCCGGCGCGCAATGGCGAGACCGGTGACGACTTGCATTTGACCGGTTCCAGTGCGCAACTTGACCGATGATGCTTTCGTCCCCCGACTCGTCAGCTCCGTCCACGGCTTCGAACACGCCCGACGGCCGCGTCCGCTTCGCCGCGGGGACCGTGCTGTTCCGGGCCGGCGATCCGTGCCGCGGCCTGTTGGCCGTCGAGCAGGGCTCGATTCGCGTGCAGACCGTCACGGAAAGCGGACGTCAGGTCACGCTCTACAGGGTCGGCAGCGACCGCGCCTGCGTGCTCTCTACCCAGTGCCTCATGACCGGCGGCGTTTACCCGGCGGAAGGGGTGGCGGAAACCGACGTGGTGGGGCGCTTCCTGTCGGCGGCCGAGGTCGAGCGCCGCATCCGTGAGGACGCGCCCTTCCGAGGCTGGCTGTTCCAGGGCTATGGCGTGCGGCTGACCGAGCTGGTGCTGCTGGTCGAGGACCTTCTGTCGTCCGGCATCTCCCGAAGGCTCGCGCGGCTGCTGCGCGAGAAGTCGGCGACCGACCGGGTGGTCCGGCTGACCCACCAGGACATCGCCGGCGAGATCGGCTCGGCTCGGGAGGTCGTGAGCCGCCATTTGAAGGATCTGGAGCGGCGCGGAGCCGTCGCGCTCGGCCGCGGCAGCGTGTCGGTGTTGCGGCCGGACGTGCTCGAGGCGCTGGAGATGTTGCCCGACTGACGTTTGTGACCTTGTCACCGACAAGGTCGGGCCACGGGCGTAGGATGCGTCATCGTTCAAGGCATCGACCAGGAGGACCTCATGTCCAGGAATGTCGGTAATATCGACCGTGTGCTTCGCGTTGTTGTCGGCCTCGCGCTGATCGTCATGGCGTTCATGGGCCTTTACACGCCCTGGACCTGGATCGGCATCGTGCCGCTGCTGACGGCGCTCGTCGGCTTCTGCCCGGCCTACCGCCTGCTCGGCATCAACACCTGCCCCATCGGCAAGCAGGCCTGACGCTCCACCCTCCCCCGATCCAGCCAAGAAGGCCCCGCCCCACATGGGCGGGGCTTTTCGCGTGCGCCGCCGCACGATCGCGGCAAGAAGCGGCGTTGCGCGCGGGAATTCAACGATAGGTCACACGTTCGGCTCCATGGCCGAAGGGGAACGATCGCGGGAAAGGAGCGCCTTTCCATGCCGATCATCCTGCCCCCCGATCTTCCCGTCGCCCGCAGCCTCTCGGCCGAAGGCCGGTCCGTGCTGTTCGCCCCCAGGGGCGACGCCGTGCGGATCGGCCTGCTCAACCTCATGCCCGACAAGACGCGCACCGAGGCGCAGTTCGCGCGGCGGCTCGGCGACGCCGCCACCCCCGTCGAACTCGTGCTGGCGCGCTTTCCGTCCTATCGCGCGCGGCACGCCGCCGCGCATGTCGAGCGCTTCTACGCGGATATCGACCGCGCGCTCGACGACGGGCTCGACGCGCTGATCGTGACGGGCGCGCCGGTCGAGCTGATGGAGTTCGAGCAGGTCGACTACTGGCGCGCCTTCGTCGCCCTGTTGGGGCGCGCCGAGACGCGCGTGCCGCATCGCCTGTTCGTCTGCTGGGCCGCGCAGGCGGCGCTGTTCGCGCGCCACGCGATCCCGAAGGTCGAGCGGGCGACCAAGGCGTTCGGCGTCTTCGACCTTCACATCGTCACGCCGGGCTCGTCCCTGCTGCACGGGCTCGGCCCATCCTACAAGGTGCCGGTGTCGCGCCACACCCAGACCCGCGCCGCGGACCTGGAGCGCGCTCCGCTGCGCCTGCTGAGCGGCTGCCCGTTCACCGGACCGGGCGTGGTCGAGAGCGAAGACGGCGCGGAGGTCTACTCCTTCAATCACTTCGAATACGACCGGATGGCGCTCGCCGACGAGTACGACCGCGACCGCCGCGCCGGCCTGCCCACGGCCGCGCCGCTTCACTACTTCCGCGACGACGACCCGAACGGCCCGCCGGACGATCGCTGGTCCGGCAAGGCCCAGCTGTTCTTCGACAACTGGCTGGCGCGCGTCGTCGCGACCGCGCGCGGCAGGCGGACGGCCCTGTGCGCTCCGGCACGCATTTCCACGCCCGCTACCACGTTCGGCCTCACGAATCCCCCGCAGAACGCCGCCATCGCCAACGCAGACCTGGGAGACTGACATGCACGCGATCCCCTACGCGAGAATCGACCACGCCGGCGGAATGTCCGGCCGCCACATCGCCGCCGCACCCTTCCGGGCCGCCGCGGCGCTGCTGGCGGGCGCCTTCAGGGCGATCAGGTACCGGCGCGCCGCCATGGCGGTCCGCGACCTGCCTCCGGAGATGCTGAAGGACATCGGCATCCACCAATCCGAAATCGACTCGGTCGTCCGTCACGGACGCACCGGCCGGCCGCCCCTGATGCGGCCGGAACCCTGAGGACCACGACATGAGAATCGCTTCGCGCGATCATGTAATCGACGCTCAACCGTCGCCGCGTCCGCTCGTCGTGGCGTTCCATTGCTCCGGCGCCACCGGGCGGCAATGGAACGCGCTGCGGGACGCGACGGCGGGGTTCGACCTGTTCGCGCCCGACCTCACCGGCGCGACGCCCGGCCTCGCGTGGAGCGGACACGGGCCCTTCGACCTCCTCGCCGAGGCCGCCGAGGCTCTCGCCACCATCGACCGCCATCCGGGCTGCGTCCATCTCGTCGGGCACTCCTACGGAGGCGGGGTGGCGCTCGCCATCGCCGCGCGCCGGCCGGAGAAGGTCGCGAGCCTGAGCCTGTACGAGCCTTCCGCCTTCCACGTCCTCAGGACCGGCGACGCGCGGGCGCGCCGCGCCTGGCGCGAGATCGCCGCCGTGGCCTCCGCCACCGTGCGCGGCGTGGCGACCGGCGATTACGAGGGCGCGGCCGACCGGTTCGTCACCTACTGGGCCGGCCCCGGCGCATGGAGCCGCATGAAGCCCGCCGCGCGCGACGCGACCCGCGCCGCCGTGCCCAGCTTCGCGCTGCATTTCCACGCGTTGACGTCCGAGCCGACGCCGCTCGCGGCCTATGGCGCGTTCGGCTTCCCTGTGCTGGTGATGCGCGGCGACCGCAGCCCGCTGGCGGCGCGGACGACCGCCGACATCCTGGCCGACGCCATGCCGCGCGCCGCGCGCGTCGTGCTGGAGGGCTGGGATCATCTCGCGCCGCTCACGGCGTCCGAGGAGCTGGCCGCGATGCTCGCCCGCTTCATCCGCGCGGCGACGCTTTCGGGCGACGCCGGAGGCTGCCTCGCGGCCTGAACGCCCTCCCCGGAACGCCGCCGTCCCGAGCCCCCCGGCCCTCCCGCCGGGGGGCTTTTTCGTGCGCCGTTGGCAGCGCCTCTCCATGTGCGCCGACACACGCCGTTTCCACGCGCCGGAGCCGGTTTCCACTCTCCCTTCCACGCGGCGTCACACGCCGACGGCCGAAGACAGTGACGCGGGGCGACGGACGCCCCCCACCAGGAGGACACGACCATGACGACCACCGAAATGACGTCCACGACCACCACCAGCGCTCCGCGGACCGGCACGAAGCCTCCGCCCGTGCGCAGGAACGGCGTCGACACGCCCACGCTGCTCGCCACGATCAACGCCGTCGGCCAGCACCCCGAGCTCGCCAAGTTCCAGTTCCGCGCCACCAATCGCTGGCTGACGGGCACCTACAGCCGCACGACGATGATGAGCTTCGCCGGCGCGGGCGGCGAACACACCCACAAGCACAGCTACCACGGCGAGGGCGACCACCCGACGGTGCTGTGCGGCGCGGACCAGGCCCCGACGCCGGTGGAATGGGTGCTGCACGCGCTGGCCACGTGCCTCACGGCCGGCATCGCCAACATCGCCGCGGCGCGGGGCGTGACGCTGACCAAGGTCGAGTCGACGCTGGAAGGCGACATCGACCTGCGCGGCATCCTCGGCCTCTCGCAGGACGTCCGCAACGGCTACGAGGCGCTTCGCGTCACCATCGCCATCGACGGCGACGCCCCCCGGGCCAAGCTCGACGAGATCGTCCAGCAGGCCAAGGCCCGCTCCGCCGTCTTCGACGTGATCACCAACGGCATCCCGGTTTCGGTCGCCACCGCGGCGGCCTGACCCGCCCCTCGCCGCCCCGGCCCCCGCGCCGGGGCGGCGCGCCCACCTTCGGAATCCCGGACCATGACGCGCACCACCGACATCGTCATCATCGGCGCGGGCCAGGCAGGGCTCGCGATGAGCCGCTGCCTGACCGGCGCGGGGATCGACCACGTGCTGCTGGAACGCGGCCGGGTCGCCGAGCGCTGGCGCGCGCGCTGGGATTCGCTGCGCCTGCTGACGCCGAACTGGATGACCCGCCTGCCGGGCTTCGCCTACGAGGGGCCGGACCCGCATGGCTTCATGCAGGCGCGCGACGTGGCGGCGATGCTCGATCTCTACCGGTCGAGCTTCGGCGCGCCGGTCGTCGAGAACGCCGACGTGCGTCGCGTGACGCGTCTGGCGGGCGGCTTCTGCGTGAGCGGCGACGCCGGCGAGTTGCGCGCGCGCGGCGTGGTGGTCGCCACCGGCGCGTGCGACCGGCCCTACGTGCCGGCCCTCGCCTCCGCCCTGCCCGGCTCCATCCTGCAACTCACCACCGAAACCTACCGCTCGCCCGAGGACACTCCGCAAGGCGGCGTCCTCGTGGTCGGCGCGTCGGCGACCGGCGTGCAGCTCGCCGACGAGCTGCGGCGGGCCGGACGGCGCGTCGTCCTCGCCGTCGGCCGCCACACGCGCGTGCCGCGCCGCTATCGCGGCCGCGACATTATGTGGTGGCTGGACCGCTCCGGCATCCTCGACGAGCCCCGCCCCGCGTCGATGTCCCCCGAGGCCGCGCGCCGGCAGACGTCCCTCCAGCTCGTGGGGACGCCGGAGAACCGCGACGTCGGCCTGGCCTCCCTCGCCGCGCTGGGCGTGCGCATCGCCGGGCGTGTCGCCGCGGTCGAGGGGACGCGGGTGCGCTTCGGCCCGGACCTGAGGGAGCACGTGACGCGCGCCGACGCCAAGCTGGCGCGGCTTCTCGCCCGCATCGATGCTTTCGCCGACGAATTGCAGGGCTTCGCCTCGCCGTGCGCCGGCGCACATGCCGCGCCGGACCTCGGCGACGGCCTCGCCGACATCGACCTCGCGCGGGAGGAGATCCGCACCGTGCTCTGGGCGACGGGATTCTGCCGCGACTATTCCTGGCTCGACATTCCCGTGCTCGATGGCGACGGCGAAATCGTCCACGCCGACGGCGTGACGCCCTGCCCGGGCCTCTACGTGCTCGGCATGCCGTTCCAGTCCCGCCGGAAATCGACGTTCATCGACGGCGTGGGTGCGGACGCGCACGCGCTCGCCGCGCGCATCCGTGACAGTCTCCGCGCCGCCCGGGACGCCGCTTGACTCGCCGCGCTCCCGGGTTCGGCCAAGGTGACAACGGTGCCGGACGTAATATTCGGCGTACAACCAGGCGCGACACATTCGTCAATTTCGAATGTTCGCCGCTTTCCGGGTCGCATTCAACGGCGCTGGAACCGAATTGAAGGCGGCGCTAATCTTGTCGCGACCGCTGGAAACGGGCTGACATCGGAATCCGACGCCCGCAACGTGGCGCGAAGTCGCGGCGCTCCGCCCGCGACGGCCGCGGCGCTCGACGGGTCCGCGGACTGACGGAGGACGGGGGGCGGCTGCCCGCCCCGGGGGAACGGATCGAGCGATGACCGCAAGGCTGACCATCGGCGTCCTGGGCGAGTTGCAGGTGACGCGGGGCGAGGACGTCGTCCAGCTGCCGCCCTCGCGCAAGACGCGCGCGCTGCTCGCGTTCCTCGCCGTCGCCGGGCGGCCGCAGCGCCGCGAGCGCCTGTGCGAGATGTTCTGGGAGGTTCCCGACGATCCGCGCGGCGCGCTGCGCTGGAGCCTCTCCAAGATCCGCCAGGTTCTGAACGGCGACGGCCGCGACCGCGTGATGGCGGACCGCAACACCGTCCAGCTCGATTTCGGGGACATCGAGGTCGACTTCTCCGAGCTCGCCGCGCTCAAGCCGGACGACGTCGCCGCGTTGCCGACCGACCGGCTGTGCACGCTGGCCGACCTGTTCCGGGGCGAATTCCTCGAGGACTTGTCATTCCCGCGCTGCCCTGATTTCGAGGCGTGGCGCACCTTCCACGCCGATGCGATCGGCGTGCTGCGTCTGCGCGTGCTGCGGACGCTGGTGGAGCGGCTGGCCGACGACCCCGAACGCGCGCTCGCCTTCGCGCACCGTCTCCACATGCTCGACCCCGACGACGCCGTGCTCGCCGCGCGCGTCGAAGAGCTGGCCGAGGCGGCGCGCGACCGCGGCCGGCGGCCCGCCGCGGTTACCGTCGCCGCGCCGCCGCCGGAGCCTCCCGCGCCGTCGGCGCGGCCGGAGGAAGCCGCTCCGCTTCCGGCCGTCGACAAAGAGCAGACCATCCGCTTCTGCACCGCCGGCGACGGCGTGCGCATCGCCTACGCGGTCTCGGGCGAGGGCCCGCCCATCGTGCGCGCGGCGCATTGGATGTCGCACGTGCAGCACGATTGGCGCAGCCCCGTCTGGCGGCACTGGATGGAGGAATTGAGCCGCGAGAACCGGCTGATCCGCTACGACGAGCGCGGCAACGGCCTGTCGGACTGGAACGTCGCCGACATCTCGTTCGAGGCGATGGTGTCCGATCTCGCCAGCGTCGTCGACGCCGCCGGGCTCGAGCGCTTCACCCTGCTGGGCGTGTCGCAGAGCTGCGCCGTGTCTGTCGCCTACGCCATCCGCCACCCCGAGCGCGTCGCCGGCCTGATCCTCTACGGCGGCTACGTGCGCGGCTGGCGCAAGCGCGGCGATCCGGGCGAGATCGCCACGCGCGAGGCGCTGGCGACGCTGATGCGCGCCGGCTGGGGCCAGAACAATCCGATCTTCCGCCAGCTCTTCACCGCGCGCTTCATCCCCGGCGCGTCGCCGGACCAGATCGCCAGCTTCGACGAGCTGCAGCGGATGACCGTGTCGCCCGAGAACGCGTGGCGGCTGCAGAGCATGTTCGCCGACATCGACGTCACCGCGCTGCTGGGCCGGGTCACGGCTCCGACGCTGGTGCTGCACGGCGCCCGCGATCAGGTGGCCCCGTTCGAGTCCGGGCGCGCCTTGGCGACGGGGATTCCCAACGCGCGCTTCGTGGCGCTCGACACGGCCAACCACATCCTGTCCGGAGACGAGCCGGCCTTCCACACGTTCCTGCGTGAGGTGCGCGGCTTCACGGCCGCCGTCAACGCCGCGCCGGCGCGGCCGGCCGCGACGACCGAGGGCCGGCGGCAGGTGACGGTGCTGACCGCCGAGGTGGTCAACCCGGATTCCTTGCTCGACTTCACCGATCCCGAGGAGGCCGAGCTGACGCCGCTGCGGGAGCGCTCCCGCGCCATCGTCGCGGCGCACGGAGGCACCGTGGTCGGGGCCGGGCCCAACGAGATCACCGTAGCCTTCGGGGCCGAGACGGCGACCGAGGACCACGCCTTGCAGGCTTGCCGCGCGGCGCTCGCGATGCAGGCGGCGTTCGAGGCGTTGGCGGACTCGACCATGACGCTGCGCATCGGCATCGATTCCGGCGAGGCGGTGGTGCGCGCGCGCCGCGACGGCGAGCGCGGCCGGCCGGAAGTGAGCGGATCGCCCGTGCAGGTGGCGCGCCGGCTGGTGCACGCTTTGCAACGGGGCGTCATCGCGGTGACGGATCGCGCGCGCCACGCGGTCGGCGGCTACGCCCGCCTCACGCGACTGGAGCACGCCGCCTGTCCCGCCTTTCCCGAGGACTGGGCCGTTTTCGAGCTCGTCGCGGAGCGCAGCGGAACCTCGCGCTGGCAATTGCGGGCGCGCGCCGTCGACAACCGGCTGGTCGGGCGCGAGGCCGAGATGCGCGCGCTGCGCGACCTCGCTCGCCACGTGCGCGGCGGCGCCGGCCAGGCCGTGGCGCTCACGGGCGAGGCCGGGTTCGGCAAGTCGCGCCTCGCGCACGAGTTCCTGGCGTCGGAGGACCTGGCCGATTTCGCCAAGGTGGAGTGCGGTGCGCTGGAGCTCGACGGCGACAGCCCCTGGGGGCTGATGAAGAAGCTGTTGAGGTCGCTGTTCGGCGTCGACCGGAACGCGGACGCCGAGGCGGCGACGCGCGGCATCGCGGCCGTGCTCGAGGACCGCGCCGCCGACCTGCTGTCGCCGCTCCTGTTCGTCCTCGACCTGCCGGTGCCGGACCCATCCTGGAACGCGCTGTCGGCCCCCGCCCGCGCCCGCCGCGTCGAGGACGCGGCGCTCGCCTCGCTGTCCGCCGTCGCGGCGCGCGCGCCCGTCGCGCTGCTGATCGAGGACCTGCACTGGGCGGACGCGCAGAGCCTCGCGGCCGTGCGGCGCATCCTCGCCTGGGTGGCGGGCGAGAAGGTGCTGGCGCTCGCGACCTCGCGGGCGGACCCCGAGATGTCGTGGCTTGGCGACGGCCACGTCACCCGCATCGCGCTGCAACCGCTGGACCCGGCGACCGCCCTCGCTTTCGCTACGTCGATCCTCGGCGACGACCCGAGCGTCGCGCCTCTCGCCCGCGCCATCGCCGAGCGCACCGGCGGCGTGCCACTCTTCATCGAGGAGGTGATCGGCGAGATGGCGCAGAGCGGCCGGCTGGCCGGCCGCGCCGGAGCCTACACGGCGCGCGGCGACGTGGATGCGCTCGTCGTTCCCATGTCGGTGCAATCGGTGATCGCCGCGCGCCTGGGCAAGCTGGACGAGCAGGATCGCCGCATCCTGCAAGCCTCCTCGGTGATCGGCCGCGAGATCCGGCCCGACCTGCTGGCCCGGCTCGCGGGCCTCGACGAGGCGACGGTGGAGCGCCGCCTGGAGGCGCTGGTGGACGAAGGCTTCCTGGTCGAGCGGGCGTCCGGCCCGGCGCGCCACTGGGCGTTTCGGCACGCTTTGATCCAGGAGGTCGTCCACGGTGGGCTGCTCGCCGAGCGGCGGCGCGACCTCAACGCGCGGCTGGTGGAGGCGATGGAGCAGACCGCCGCTGGCGACGCCTTCGTCGAGAGGCTGGCCGAGCACGCGCTGCGCGCCGAGGCGTGGGACAAGGCGGCGCATTACCTCGTGCGGGCGGCGCGCAAGGCGCTGGCGCGCTCGGCCCACGGCACCGCCCTCACCTTCGCGGAGCGCGGCCTGGAGGCGGTCGCCCGCCTGCCCGAGTCGCAGGACCGGCATCGACTCGAACTCGACCTGCAGAAGGCGCGCGGCCTCGCCTGGATGGCGGCGCGCGGCTGGGGCTCGCCGGAAGTCGGACAGGCCTGCGCCAGGGCTGAAGAGCTCTGCAATCTGCTCGACGACACCTCCGAACTGTACGTCGTGCTGCGCGGGCGCGCGCAGTACTACATGATCGGCGGCCAGCCCCGGGCGGCGCGCGACGTGACGCTGCGCTGCCAGGAACTCTCGCGCGGCACCAACGACGAAGGGCTGGTGATCGAAACGCACCACATGGAGTGGACCAACGGCCTGTTCATGGGCGAGTACGACACGGCCATCGACAGCGCCGAGCGGTCGCGCGCCATCTACCGGCCCGAGAGCCACCACGGCCTCACCTATCTCTATTCCGGCCACGACCCCGGCGTGTGCTGCCGCTGCTTCGCCGGGCTCGCCTACTGGCAGCAGGGCAAGCTGCTGCCCGCCGACGAGGCCTGCCGCGAGGCGGTCGACCTCGCCGAGAAGCTGGCCCATCCGCTGACCACCGCCATCGCCTACTGGGGCATGAGCTACCTGCACCTGTTCCGTTCGGAGCCGGCGCGCTGCCTCGAATGGGCCGAGCGCGTCGTCGATCTCTGCGACGAGTTCTCGCTGCCTCTGCTGCGCTCGCAAGGACGGTTCCAGGCCGGCTGGGCGATGGCCCATCTGGGCGACGCACGCGCCGGCCTCGCGGCGATGTCGGAGGGCGTCGAGGCGATCCGAGCCACGGGCGCGGAGATGGGCCTGCCCTATTTCCTGGCGTTGATGGCCGAGACCGTCGCCCGCACCGGCGACCAGGGCCGCGCCCTGGCGCTCGTCGAGGAGGCGCTGGCGAGCGCGCGCCGCAACGGGGCGCGCTTCCAGTTCTCCGAATTCCTGCGCATCAAGGCCGAGATCCTGGCCGGCTCGGGCGCGGCCCCCGAGGAGGTCGAGGCGCTGCTGCGCTCGGCCATCCGCTCGGCGGGCCGCCAGCACGCCTCCGTCGGCGAGTTGCGCGCGGCGACGCAGTTGGCGCGCCACCTCGCCCGCCATCGTCGCCACGCCGAGGCGCGCGACACGCTCGCCCCCTACTCCGGCCTGATCGGGCAGCTTGCCGGCACCGCCGAGAGCCACGAGGCGCGCGGCCTGCTGTGATCAGCCGGTCCCGACGCGCACCACGTTCGGGTCCGAGGGCGCGGGCGCTTCGCCGTCGCGCCAGCGCCCGGGCGTGACGCCGGTGACGCGCTTGAACGCGCGGTTGAACGCGGCCTCGGATTCGTAACCGACCTCCGCCGCCACCTCGGCCATGCCCTGTTTTCCGGCGCGCAGGAGATCGGCCGCGATCTGCATGCGCCAGCCGGTGACGTACTCGATCGGCGCCTGGCCGAGCACGGCGTTGAAGCGTTCCGCCAGCACGGTGCGCGACGCGCCCGCCAGCCGCGCCAGGTCGTCCACCGTCCAGCGCCGGGCGGGCTCGGCATGCACGAGCTGGAGGGCGCGGGAGAGGATCGGGTCGTTCAGGGCCGCGAACCAGCCGCGCGCGCCCGGCGGCAGCCCGGCGGCGTGGTGGCGAAGCACCTCGAGAAACAGCAGCTCCATCAGGCGGCCCAGCGTGAACTCGGTGCCGGGCGCGGCCGTGTCGGCCAGCACGAGGATGTTGCGCACGGTGGAAGTGAGCAGCGCGCTTACCCCGCCGTCGTCGGTGCGGTGCACGAGCAGCGGCGGCAGGGAGCGGAACACCGGCGTCGACAGCACCTCGGCGGATTCGAGGAAGCCGCAGACCATGCGGGTCTCCTCGCCGCCGCCGCCGTGGTTGACGGTCCACATGCCGCGCACCGGCCCGGGACGGATCACGTCCTCCGCCTGCGTCATCGACTCGACCTCGCCGCGCCAGAAGCGATGCGCGTCGGCGAACGGAATCAGCAGCACGTCGCCCGCCGAGACGCCGCGTCGTTCCCCCGTGGCGAGCTCGACGGTGCACGAGCCGGCGGCGATGAGGTGGAAGATGCTGATGTGGCGCAGGTGCGCCATCGGCGCGCGGGCGTCGTACTGCCGCGGCGACACGATGCCGAAAGGTGCGGAAAAGCACGCGTTGAGAAACACCGAGCCATTCAGCCGCACGGTGCGCAGCATCTCGGCGAGCACGTCGAGCTTGGCTTCCTGGGCGTCCGGCGTCCCTGCAAATGAAGGCGGCGTTCCGGTCATTGAGAGATCACGCCTCCAATCATACCCATTGTGTCGTGAATTCGGCGAATGTTTTGGCCGAGCGGCGACCCTAACCGGGCTCCCCCGCTCCCGCAATTCGAGATTTCGCCGACCACTCCGCAGTCCACGTCTCCGCGACAACTTGCGCGGACGGCGGGGCTACAGCTTCGGATTTTCCGAACCCTCTTCGAAAGGGAGGCGATGATGACCCTTCACGAGATGACTTCTTCCGAGCGCGCCGGCTTCGCGCCTATCAAGCAGCGCCAGCAGGCGGCGTGGAGCTCCGGCGACTACGCCATCGTCGGCACGACGCTGCAGATCGTCGGCGAGATGCTGTGCGAGGCGGTCGACCTGCGCAGCACCGACCACGTGCTCGACGTCGCCGCCGGCAACGGCAACGCCACGCTGGCGGCGGCGCGGCGCTTCGCCTCGGTCGTGTCGACCGACTATGTCGGCGCGCTGCTGGAGCGCGGACGCGAACGCGCCCACGCCGAAGGCCTGACCGTGGTGTTCCGCGAGGCCGACGCCGAGAACCTGCCGTTCGGCAGCGACAGTTTCGACGTCGTGCTCTCCACCTTCGGCGTGATGTTCGCGCCGGACCACGCCGCGTCCTCCAGCGAGATGCTGCGGGTGGTGCGGCCGGGCGGCAAGATCGGGCTGGCGAACTGGACGCCCGACGGCTTCGTCGGACAGCTCTTCAAGGTCGTCGGCCGCTACGCGCCGCCGCCGGCCGGCGTGAGGCCCCCGTCGCTGTGGGGCACGGACGCGCATCTGCAGGAGCTGTTCGGAGCGCGCGCCGAGGTGCGCACGGCGCGCCGCGCCTTCGTGTTCCGCTACCGCTCGCCCGACCACTGGGTGCAGGTGTTCCGCTCCTATTACGGCCCGGTGCTGAAGGCCTTCGCCGCGCTCGACGTGACCGCCCGCAACGCCCTGGAGGCGGATCTGCTGGCGCTGATCGACAGCTTCAACACCGCCGGCGACGGCACGCTCGTCGTCCCCAGCGAATACCTCGAAGCGGTCATCACGCGCCGCTGACGCTCGCGACAGGAGAGATCGACATGACGACCCTGGGAACGCGGTCGCGCGGCGTGTTCGTCGCCGCGCTGCTCGCAACCGCCCTCGCCGCCCCCGCCGCGACTGCGGCATCCGGCGGAACGGATTCGCCCGCCAGCTACTGGCTGGTGACGGCGGACACCGTCTTCGACCCGCCGCCGGCCTCCCGCTCCGCCGCCCCTCAAGCGACGGCGAAGCCGCGCGCCGAGGACGCCGCCCGCCTGCGCTGGTGGACGGTGGGCGGCCCCGCCTATCGCTGGAACGAGATCGTGCTGGAGGAGCTGCAGGCGGACTTCGTGACCCTGCCGCTCGCCGCCCGGCATCTGGCGCTGTTCCACGCCGCCGTGGCCGACGCCATGGAGGCGGCGCGCCGGCAGCCGGGATCGGCATCCGCGCAAGCCGCGGCGGCGGCCGCCGCCGGCGAGGTGCTCGCGGCGCTGTTCCCGGCCCGGAAGGCCCTGAACGAGTCGCGGGCCGAGGTGGCGATCCAGGCGCGCCTCGCCGCTGCGGCGGAGACCCCCGCGCAAGTCGAGGCCGGTCGGGCGATCGGCCTCAAGGTCGCCGCGCTGGCGCTGGCGCGCGGGCGGCAGGACGGGTCAGACGCCAAGTGGACCGGCTCGGTTCCCGAGGGGCCCGGCCAATGGACCGGCGTCAACCCCATCGCGCCCGCCGCCGCCGGCTGGCGGACCTGGGTTCTGGCCTCCCCGTCGGAGCTGCGTCCGGCGCCACCGCCGAATGCCGACACGCCGGCCATGAAGGCGGCGCTCGGCGAGCTGAAGAGCTTCCAGCGGACCCCGCGCAGCAACCACCGCGCGCTATTCTGGGAGGTCAACGGCGGCGCGCGCGCCCACGTGCTCTGGAACGAGCTGGCGCGGCAGAAGCTGCTCGAGACCGGCGCGTCGCCGGCCGAAGGCGCGCGCGTCCTCGCGGCGCTCAACATCGCCTTCAGCGACGCGGCCGTGGCCTGCTGGGACGCGAAATACGCCTACTGGGTCGCCCGGCCGCATCAGCTCGACCCGGAGGTCAAGCCGCTGTTCCCGCCGCCGAACCACCCGAGCTTCCCGGCGGCGCATGGCTGCCTGTCGAGCGCGGCGGCGACGGTGCTGGCGCAGGCGTTTCCGATCGACCGCGAGGCCATCCTGGCGCTCGGCCGCGAGGCCGGCGAGGCGCGGATCTGGGCCGGCATCCACACACGCTTCGACGTGGAGGCGGGCGCGGAGCTGGGCCGCAAGATCGGCGAGCGCGTGATCGCCCGGTCGCGGGCCGAGGCGATGCGCTGAGCGCCGGGCCGACCGGCGGGCGCGCTCCCCTTCGGCCGAGCGCGCCCGTCCCTCCCCCCAACGAGAGTGGACACGAGATGACGAGCATTGCGAGAACGGCGCGGCGGAGCCCGCCGCGGATCCCGACCCTTCCGGACTGGACGCGCCGCTGGGCGCTCGCCGCCGCGCGGGGCGTCGTCGCCGCGGCCCGCGCCCTGCAGGACTGGCGCGAGCGCCGCGAGGCGCGCCGCCTGCTGGCGCGCTGGACCGACGCGCAGTTGAAGGATATCGGCGTGTCGCGCGGCGACGTCGATCGGGCGGTGAGCGGCGGCTTCGACGCCTATCGGCGCGGCTGACGAGCGAAGGCGAAGGAGAGGCGGCATGAACGCGACGACGACGATCCTCGATCTCATCGGGGGTACGCCCCTGCTTCCCCTGCGCCGGCTCGGGCCCCCCGGCGGCGCGCGCATCCTGCTCAAGGTGGAAAGCCAGAACCCGACGGGGAGCATGAAGGACCGCATGGCGCTGGCCATGATCGAGGCGGCGGAGGCCGACTTCCGCCTGCCGGCGGGCGGAGCCGTCGTCGAGTACACCGGCGGCAGCACCGGCGTGTCGCTGGCGCTGGTGTGCGCGGTGAAGGGCCACCCGCTCCACATCGTCACGTCCGACGCCTTTTCGCAGGAGAAGCTGGACCACATGCGCATCCTCGGCGCGGAGCTGGACGTCATCCGCAGCGAGGACGGGCGCATGACCGAGAAGCTGACCAAGGACATGATCGCCCGCGCCGACGTCATCGCCGGGCGCACCGGCGCGTACTGGACCGACCAGATGAAGAACACCGACCAGCTCGCCGCCTACACGGTGCTGGCGCGGGAGATCTGGGAGCAGACGCAGGGGCGCGTCGACGCCTTCGTGCAGAGCGTCGGCACCGCCGCCTCGCTGCGCGGCACGGGCGAGGCGCTGCGCGCCCTGAATCCGGGCGTGCGGCTCGTCGCGGTCGAGCCGGCGGAATCCGCCGTGCTCTCCGGCGGCCCGGCCGGCGCGCACAAGATCGACGGCATCGGCGCGGGCTATGTCGTGCCGCTGTGGCGCGCCGACCTGCCGGACGCCATCGAGCCCGTCTCGACCGAGGCGGCCAAGGCGATGGCGCTGCGGCTGGCGCGCGAGGAGGGCCTGTTCGCCGGCACGTCGACGGGCGCGAACGTCGTCGCCGCCCTGCGCGAGGCGCAGCGCCTGGGGCCGGACGCCACCATCGTCACGATGATGTGCGACACCGGCATGAAGTATCTCAAGACGTTCGGCGGCGTGCCGGCGCGGCCCGCCGCCTGATCCCGCGCCGCCCTACTGGATCGGAATCCGGTCCTTGTTGGCGGCGAGCCATGCCGCGAAGCTCTGCAGGCGGGGATTGAGCTCGCGCGACAGCGAGACGTCCCGGCTCTTGCAGAACTCCTCGTTGAACAGCGCCTGGTAGTGGAACATGTTGCCGAGGTCGTCCGCGCCCGGAAAGCCGAGGCCGCGATAGGTGTCGAACGGCAGGTCGACGAAGTTCACCTGCCGCCCCAGCGCGCGGGTGAAGGCCGCCGCCATCTGCTCGCCGGTGAGGATGTCCCCCGCCAGCCCGACGCGCCGGCCGATCATGTCCGAGCCGCGGCCGAACACGCCATGGCAGCAGCGCCCGATGTCGACGGCGGCGATGCCCGGCAGCCGGCCGCCGCCGAGCGGCAGCACGACATTGAGCGCGTCGCCCTCGCCCTTGCGCGGCCCCATGCCGAAGAAGATGAAGTTGTCCCAGTAGAAGGCGGCGAGCAGATAGGTAGTCGGCAGGCCGGCGAAGAAGGCGTCCGCCTCTCCCTTGGCGTCGAAATGCGGGACCTTGTAGGTCCCCTGCAACGTCGGCAGCCGCGCGTCGGAGAGCGGCACGCGGCGGCGCGTGTCCTCCAGCGTCGACCAGACGACATGGGCGACGCCGGCCTTGCGGGCCGCGTGCGCCATCGCCTCGGCCTGCTTCAGCTCGCGCGCCGGCGAGAAGTGCTCCCAGAAATTGGTGACGCAGAAGGCGCCGTAGGCTCCCGCGAAGGCGCGGTCCAGGCTGGGCGGGTCGTCGGCGTCGGCCGCCACCACCTCGGCCCCGGCGGCGGCGAGCGCCCTGGCGTTGTCGGAACCGGGATTGCGCGTGATGGCGCGCAGCGCGAACGGCCCGTCCTTGTCGTCCAGGATGGCGCGCGCGAGCCCGCCTCCCTGCGCGCCCGTGGCGCCGATCACGGCGATGATCTTGCGTTGCGGCATGGCTCCCTCCCCTTCGACGATCCGCTGGCGCAAGCTTGGGTTGCGCGGAGCGGGCCGTCAATGCGGGTTCGGGAGGCGGCCTTGCGCGCCGTCACACGGCCGACGCGCCGGTCAGGAGCGGGCGGCGACCCAGAGCGCGTCCGGCGGAAACTCGAGCCAGTGCTCGCCGCCCGGCAGCTTCGCCGTGGCGAAGGTGCGCACCAGCAGGTCGTCGCGCTTGAACACCAGCTCGTAGCGCTCGCCCAGGTACATCTCGGAGGTCAGCGCCATGCGCAGCCGGTTCGGGCCGGGGCCGTCGGCCATGCGCACGCGCTCCAGCCGCACGACGCCGTAGGCCTCCTCGCCCTCGGCGAGAGGTCCGCAGGCGACGCCGTCCAGCCGCTGGTCGCCGAACACCAGGCTGGCGCGGCCCTCGCGCACGCCGGCCGCCTTGCCGGGAAGGCGATTGTTGGCGCCCATGAACTCGGCCGCGAACAGGGAGGCCGGCCGCTGGTACATCTCCTCCGGCGTGCCCTGCTGCTCGACGAGGCCGCCGTTGAGCAGGAGGATGCGGTCGGCCATCGCCATCGCCTCCACCTGGTCGTGGGTGACGCACAGGGCCGACAGGCCGAGGTCGCTGATGAGCTGGCGCAGCCACACGCGGGCCTCCTCGCGCAGCTTGGCGTCGAGGTTGGACAGCGGCTCGTCGAGCAGGATCACCGGGGGCTCGTAGACGAGCGCGCGGGCGAGCGCCACGCGCTGCTGCTGGCCACCGGAGAGCTGGTGCGGGAAGCGCTCGGCGAGGTGGCCGATGCCGATGCTGTCGAGCGCCCGCGCCACCCGCGCGCGGATGTCTCCGCCCGACACGCCGCGCAGCTTCAGCGGATAGGCGACGTTGGCGAACACCGTCTTGTGCGGCCACAGCGCGTAGGACTGGAAGACGAGCCCCAGCCCGCGCTCCTCAGGGGCGAGCGCGACGCCCTTGGAGCCGTCGAACAGCGTCTTGCCGGCGATGGCGATGCGGCCGTCATGGGGCTCCTCCAGCCCGGCCACGCAGCGCAGCAGCGTCGTCTTGCCGGACCCCGAGGGGCCGAGCAGCGCCACGATCTGCCCGCGCTCCACCGAGAGCGACACGCCCTTGAGGATGTCGATGCTGCCGTAGCGCAGCTTGACGTTTTCGATGACGAGATCAGCCATGGAGGCGCACTCCCAAGCGAAGCGCGAGGCCGAGGCCCGCGGAGATGATGAGGATGTTGATGACCGACAGCGCGGAGACGAGGTCGATGGCGCCGGTGCCCCAGAGCGAGACCATCAGCGAGCCGATGACTTCGGTGCCCGGCCCCAACAGGTAGACGCCGGTCGAGTATTCGCGCACGAAGATGAGGAACACGAGCAGCCACGCCGCCAGGATGCCGCCGCGCACCAGCGGCAGGGTGACGTCGCGCGCCACCCTCCCCTGCGAGCCGCCGACGGAGCGCCCGGCCTCTTCCAGCTCGCGCCCGATCTGCAGCATGGTGCCGGAGACGAGCCGCGTGCCGTAGGCGAGCCAGACGATGGTGTAGGCCAGCCACACCGAGAACAGCGTCGAGCGGAACGGCGCCAGCGGCTTGATGAACAGGAACAGCCAGAGCATGGCGAGGCCAGCGACGATGCCGGGCATGGCGCGCGGGATCATGACGAGATAGTCCGCGATCCGCACCATCCCCGACTGCCAACGGTGCATGGCGAGCGCCACGGCCGTGTAGCACGCCACCGAGGCCGCGCCGCCGATGGTGCCGATCAGCACCGTGTTGACGATGGCGTGAATGGCGTTGGGGTAGTCGACGAGGTCGCGGTAATGCGCCAGCGTCAGCACCTCGGAGAGGCGCACGCCCTCGCCCCACGTCGTCACCACCGAGCGTAGCGCAATGCCGAACACCGGCAGCCCGACGCTGACGGCGAACCACAGCACGATGAGGCAGAACGCGGGCCAGCGCAGCGCGCCGAGCTTCAACGGCGCGCGCTTGGCCGCCTTGCCGCCCACAGAGACGTACTTGTTCGACGAGGCGAGCAGCACGCGCTGCAGCCAGACGAGCGGGATGGCGATGAGGATGATCGCCACCACCACCACCGCCATGAGCTGGTAGGAGGGCACGCCCAGTTTGTTGGTGAGCTTGTAAAGATAGGTCGCCAGCACGAGGATGCCCTCGGGGTCGCCCAGCACCAGCGGCAGGCCGAACAGCTCGAACCCGAGGAAGAAGATCAGCACGGCGGCGTAGAGCACCGCCGGCGTCACCATCGGCAGGCTGACAGACACCGCCACCCACCACGGCGACGCGCCGGTGGTGCGCGCCGCTTCCTCGAGGTCCGCGCCGACGTTGCGCAGCGCGGCCGAGGTGTAGAGGTAGACGTGCGGCACGTGCGTGAGGCCGGCGATGATGGTGATCGCCGTCACCGAATAGATGCTCCACGGCACCACGCCGATCAGTCCCTTGACGAAGGTCGAGACGATGCCGACGGGGCCGAGCGCCACCACGTAGCCGAAGGCCAGCACCACCGCCGACATGAAGATCGGCACCAGCACCAGAGGCTCCAGCAGCCATTTGCCGGGCACGTCGGTGCGCGCCATCAGGAAGGCGAGCACGACGCCGAGCGGCACGGAGATGGCGGTCATGCCGGCGGCGACGATCACCGAGGTCGACAGCGCCGTCCAGAAATCCTCGTCCTCCAGCACGAACTGGAAGGCGTCGAGGCTGAAATGGACATTCGGCGAGAAGAACGGAGCGTCGAGGAAGCTCTGGTAGACGATCAGGCCGATCGGCGCGAGCACGGCCGAGGCCATGATGGCCAGAGTTGCGAAGCGGAAGAGAGCGAAGGGCATGGGAAACCTTCCGGCGGGACCGGGGAGCGAGCGTCATCGCATGCTGGCGCCGGCGGCGCCGGGCGAGCCGGGGCGGGCCCGGCTCGCGGAAGGGGTCGCCGCGGCCCCGGGGCCGCGGCGGTATCGCGGCGTCAGTTGCCCTTGAGGGCGCCCTGCCACTGCTTGAGGAACTTCAGGCGCTTGGTCGCCTCGAGGTTGCCGGCCAGGTCGTTGTTGATCTGGATGGGGCGAACCTTGTCGCCGACCTGCGCCTTGACCTTGGCGACCGTGGCCTCGCCTTGCACGTCGTCGCGCAGCGAGTACAGCTCGGCCTCGTTGGCGATGATGGTCTGGCCACGCTTCGACAGCAGATAGTCGAGGAACAGCTTGCCGGCGTTCGGGTTCTTGGCCTTGCTGGACAGGAACGCGACGCGGGTGGCGATCAGCGTGTAGTCGTTGGGCAGCACGATGCCGAGGTTCGGGTCCTTCTTGCTGCGGGTCAGCGCATAGGATCCGAAGATGCCGTAGCCGATCAGGTGCTCGCCCGAGGTGACGCGCTCGATCATCGCGCCGGCCGAGGTGTAGAGCTTGATCTCGGTCTTGCCGAACGCCTTGAACAGGTCCCAGGCCTGGTTCCAGGCGAGGTCGTCCTGCGTGAAGAATAGGTAGCCGACGCCCGAACGCTCCGGATCGTAGGCGGTCACCTTGCCCTTGTAGGCGTCAGGCTTGGAGGTGAGCAGCTTCAGCAGGTCGGCGTGGTTCTTCGGCACGTCGCCTTCGGGAACGAGGCGCTTGTTGTAGACGAAGGTCACGGCCTCGTAGGTGGTGCCGAAGGCGGTGTCCTTGTAATTCGCCCAGGACGGCACGGAGGCGGCCTCGGGAGACTTGTAGGTGGCGGCGTAGCCGTCGTTGACGAGCTTGACCTGCAGGTCCGGCGCGGACGACCACGTCACGTCCGCCGTGCCCTGCCCGGCCGCCGCTTCGGCGATGAAGCGGTTGTAGAGCTCGGTCGAGTTGAGGTCGTTGTACTCGACCTTGATGCCGTAGGCGGCCTCGAAATCCTTGACGAGGAAGTTGGCGGCGGCGGCGTCGGTGGTGCCGTACACGACGACCTTGCCCTCCTTCTTGGCCGCGTCGATCACGGCGGCGTAGTCGGCGGGGTAGCCGGGCGGGACCTGCGCGTGCGCGGCGGCGGAGAAGGCGACGAGCCCGAGGGCGAGCGGAAGCGCGAGCTTTGTCATGGCGGCTCCTGAGAGGTTTCCTGGTTTCCGGACTCGGTGGCCCGTTGAAGCCTCTCTACCCCTCCAACCTGTCGCAAACCTGTCGCCGAGCGTGACGCATCGCCGCGCCTCAGATGCCGGACACCAGCTGCAGCCAGGCCTGGAGAAAGCGCGAACGGCGCTGCTGGTCGAGGAAGGTGAGCAGCGCCGGCCCCAGCGGCACGGGCTGCACGGGGCCGCGCGCCTCCGCCGCGATGGCGCTCGCCGTTCCCGACCCCTCGCCCATCACCGCGCCCAGCCCGATGCGGGCGAGCAGCGCCTGCCCGCGCGGCGACAGCAGGTAGTCGATCAGCGCGCGGGCCGCCTCGGGATGCGCGGAGCCGCGCGGGATGAGAACGGCGCGGCTCAGCGCCAGCGTGTAGTCGCTCGGCATCACCACGCGCAGGCGCGCCCCCGCCGCCTGCCGCGCGAAGGCGTAGGAGCCGAGCACGTTGTAGGCGAGCGCCAGGTCGCCGCGCTCCACCCGGTCGATCATCGCCCCGCTGCCGCGCTCCAGCAGCACGCCCGCGTTGCCCATGGCGCTGGTGAGACGCCAGAAGCTCGACGAGATCTGCGCGTCCTGCGCCGCCAGCAGGTGGCCGACGCCGCTGCGCACGATGTCGTAGGTGGCGATGCGCCCGCGCAGGCTCTCGCCGCGTTCGCCGAGCAGCCTGACGAGCTGCGCGCGCGAGCGCGGAGCTTCTGCGTCCGGGATGAGGTCGGGGTTGTAGACCATCACCGCCGGCTCGAAGGTGAAGCCGAACACCTCGTTGCGCCAGCGCGCCCAGCCGGGCAGCGCCGCCGTGGCCGCCGACGCGTAGGCGAGCGCGTGGCCGTCGTTGGCCAGCTTGATCTGCAGGTCGATGGCCGAGCTGATCAGCACGTCCGGCGGCAGGTCGAGCGTGCCGGCCAGGAAGCGTTCGTGCAGCTCCACCGTGTCCATCTCGACATAGGCGACGGCGAGGTCGGGCCTGGTCGCCTGGAAATCGCGGATCACCGGCTCGAACTGCGCCTTGTCCGTGGCGCCCGCGATCACCAGCGTCGCCAGCTCCGGCCCGGACGCCGGATAGCGCGACAGCACGGCGTCGGCGCGCGCCGCGTCGGGCGCAACGGCGGCGGCGAGCAGCAGCAGCGCCGCCATCGCCGCCGTCATGCCGAGGCCGGCCCGGCCCGGCGCGAAGGCCGCCGGCAGCGTGACGCGGGCGCACAGCCCGCCGCCCGGACGATCCGTCAGGACCAGCGCGCCGCCGTGGCCCCGCGCCACGGTGTCGGCGATCGACAGGCCGAGGCCGGAGCCGGTGCCCTCCTTGGCGGCGGCCCCCCTCCGGAAGCGCTCCAGCACGGCCGGCTTGTCGGCATCCGGAATGCCCGGCCCCCGGTCCAGCACCGCGAGCGCCACGCGGCCGCCGTCCTCGGCCGTCACCGAAATCTCGACCGGGCTGCCGGGAGCGTGCAGCAGCGCGTTCTCGACGAGGTTGCGCAGCATCTCACGGAGCGCGATCCGGTCGCCGTTGACGGAGGCGTTGGCCGCGTCCGGCCCAACGGCGGCGTCGACGCGGTCGGCCGAGCCCGGGTCGAGGCTCTTCAGCACGTCCTCGAGCACCTGCGAGACGGCGACCGGCTGCCACTCCTGGCTTTCGAGCCGGTGCAGCACGGTGGCGTCCATCAGGATCTGGCTGACGAGCTGGCTCGCATGAACTGCGTTGGCGTGGATGCGGCCGAGCCTGTCGCGAAGCCGCTCGGGATCGGTTTCCTCGAGCGCGATCTCCGCCTGCGCGCGCAGCGCCGCCAGCGGCGTGCGCACCTGGTGCGCCGCGTCGGCGAGCAGCGAGCGCAGCCGCCGGACGAGGTTGTCCAGCCGCCCCATAAAGTCGTTGAGCGCCAGGGCGAGCGCGCTGACCTCCACCGGCACGGGCTCGCGCAGCGGGGCGAGGTCGTTGGGCTCGCGCCGCCGCAGCTCCAGCTCGATGGCGCGCAGCGGCCTCAGCGCCCGGCCGAGGCCGAAGGAGAGCAGCACGAGGGCGAGCGCCGCCAGCGCCGCGAGGCCGAGGGAGGCGCGCGCGGTCAGCTCTCGCGCCAGCGCGGCGCGGGCGTCCTGCGTCTGGCCGACCCGCACCGTCACCCAGCCGGTGCGCTCGCCGAGCGTCACCAGCCGGCCGACCGTGGCCACGCGGGTCGGCTCGCCGCGATACTCGATGGTCGCGAACACCGGGTCGGTGCTGGCGGCGCGCGGCAGCAGGTTGCCGAAATCGGGATAGCCGGTGACGGCCGCGCCGGCGGGCCCCTGCACGAGATAGAACACGCGGTCCTCGCCGCTATAGGCGAGCATCAGCAGCGCCGCCGGCGGCAGCTCCAGCGCGACGTCGTTGTCCTCCACCTGCACCGCGCCCGAGATCGACAGGGCCGCGCCGGCGAGCAGCCTGTCGAAGGCGCGGTCGGCGGCCTGGCGCGCGTAGAAGGCGGAGATCGCCATCAGCGCCAGCAGCGCCAGGCCCAGCGCCGCGATGGCGCCGACCAACAGGCGACGCCGGATCGAGAAGGTCTCAGCCATGCGCCGCCCGCGCCGCGTAGCCGGCCCCGCGCACCGTGGCGATGGTGACGGGAGCGCCCTGCAGCTTGCGCCGCAGCCGCGACACGTAGAGCTCCAGCGCGTTCTCGGAGACCTCGTCGTCGAGGCTGAAAAGCTGGTCCATCAGCCGCTGCTTGGGAATGACCTGGCCGAGGCGGCTGGTCAGGATCTCCAGCAGGCGGAACTCGCGGCGGCTGAGATCGAGCGGCCGGTCGCCCAGCCGCGCTTCGCCGGCGGCGTGGTCGATGACCAGTTCGCCGACCGCCACCGTGCTCGACAGCGCGCCGGCGCGCCGGCGCAGCAGGGCGCGCAGCCGCGCCTCCAGCTCGCGCAGGTCGAACGGCTTGACGAGGTAGTCGTCCGCGCCGAGGTCGAGCAGGCTGATCTTGTCGTCGACCTCGGAGCGGGCCGTCACCACCAGCACCGGGGTCGGCAGGCGCGCGGCGCGCATGGCGCGCAGCACCGAGAAGCCGTCCTCCCCCGGCAGGTTGATGTCGAGGATCACCGCGTCGAAGGGCTCGGCGAGGGCGAGTTCGCGGCCGGAGCGGCCGTCCTTCGCCCATTCCACGGCATGGCCGAGCAGCCGCAGCTTGGAGGCCACGGCGTCCCCCAGATCCTCAGCATCCTCGACCAGCAAGATCCGCAATTCCGGCAGCTCCCGGCGGTTCGGCCCGAGCCGATTCCTTAGCGCGCGCGCCGGGCCGCGTCGAGGAACGCGTCAGTGGGCCTGCTCGCGGGCCGGCAAGGCCGCCGCCGTGGCGCGCGGACGCCAGCCGAACACCGGCCCGGGCTCGCCGAGCCACGCCTGCGCCCGGTCGCTCAGCCGCGCCAGGCCGCGCTCGAAAAGGGCGTAGGAGAGCACCCCGGCGAAGATGCACAGGCCGAGGCTGCCGATGTAGAAAGCGTAGCCCGCGCCCTCGAACGGATAGGTGGCGAGCTGCTGCCAGAGATAGATCGAGTAGGACGCGCGCCCGATCACCGCCACGGGGCGCGCCGACAGGAACCGGTTGACCGGCGCAACCGTCGCCGACTTCGCCAGCATGAAGGCGATCAGCCCGGGCACCAGCACGGCGCGCGCCACCACCGCCAGCGGCCCCTCGGCCGGGTAGATGACGAGGATCAGCAGCGCCGCCACCGCGAGGGACGAGGCCGGCGCCTCGGCGCAGCGCCGCCACAGGTCGTCGCGGTAAAACGCGCACAGCAGGCCGACCGCGAGCGGCACGAATTGCAGCGCCACCAGCGACAGCGGCGAGCGCGTCGCCAGCACCCAGGCCGCGACGAAGAGCGGAAACGTCGCGAGCGCCAGCGTCGTGCGCGACGGGGCGATCCGGTAGAAGATGAACAGGAAGGGCGCGAGGATGTAGAACTGCTCCTGCGCCGACAACGTCCACAGGTGGCCGCCGACATAGCCGCCGCAGTCGCGCACGTTGCAGACGTAGAAGATGGCGCGATAGACGCCGACCGCCTCGGGGTCGATCAGCCCCTGCCTCGCCATCAGGACGATCGCCGCGACGAACACCAGCAGCGGCGGCACGACGCGCATGAAGCGGCGCACATAGAAGCGCATGACGTGGACGCGCCCGCCTCGCCGCCCCTCCCGCTGCAGCGAGCAGCCGGTGAGATAGCCGCACAGCACGAAGAAGATCTGGACGCGCAGCAGCGCGTAGGCAGAGATGACGGATTCGAGGGGGCCGTCGCCGCGCACGGACGAATACTCGGCGAGATGGCCGAGGATGACCATCAGGATGCAGACCGCTCTCCAGCCGTCGAACGCCGCGACCCGGGATCCCTGCATTACACCGCGCGCTTCCAGTTTTATTGGTATTTGGTAATTTTCATCCTTTCCAGCCCCGAGTCAACGCAACTTTAAGCCCAACTCCCGGCGAATGGGCCTAATATTAAGCTGCTTGTTTAATTTTCCGCTGGCTCCTCACCGGCCTCGCCGCCGGCTTTTCGCGCCAGGACGGCCCGGTAGGCGGCCTGCAGCTCGGCCATCACCGAGCGAGCCGGCCGGGGCGCGCCCAGGTGCAGGTGGCGCAGCTCCGCCATGAACGCCTCCCAAAGCGGCGGACCGCCTTTCTCCAGCAGCTCGGCGCGGATCGACAGCTCCTCGGACACCGGCGTGTGCCGGCGTCCCCACGCCCCCATGTGGGCGAGCAGCGGCACGAGCTGGATGGCCGGCTCGGCGAGGCTGTAGATCGCCTTCTGCTGGTGGGCGGGGTCGCCCACGCGGGTGAGCAGGCCGGCCTCGACCAGCTTCTTCAGCCGGTCGGCCAGGATGTTGGAGGCGATGCCCTCCTCCGAGTGGCGCTGCAACTCGCGGAAATGCCGCCGGTTGCCGAACATGACGTCCCGGATGACGATCAGGCTCCAGCGGTCGCCGAGCACTTCGAGGGTCAGATTGATCGGGCAGCCGGACCGGTGCGCGGCGTCCATGGCGTCTCCGCAGGCGGACGAACCAAAACCGCTTGCAATGTAAAAGCGCTTGCGTCACCCTTCAACTGCTTGCAATATGCAATCAGAAAAACATTTCGGAGGACCGCCATGGGAAGCCTCGTCCTGTCCGTCTTCGTCAGCCTGGACGGCTACATGGAGATGCCGAACGGTCAGTTCCGCCCCCCGGCGTGGTCGGATGACCTGGCGACGCACTGGTCGGGCTACGCGCTCGGGCGCGCCCGCCACCTCGTGTACGGGCGGGTCAATTTCCTCTTCAACAAGGCGTTCTGGATGCCGGCCGCGACGGACAAGTCGAGCCCCGCCGCCGGCGTCCCCCACGCGGCGACCATGAACAGCCTGCCCAAGACGGTGTTCTCGCGCACGCTGTCGGGCGACCCCGGCTGGAACGCCCGGCTGGCCGGGCCGGACCTCCCCGCCGAGATCGCCCGGCTCAAGCGCGAGGTGGACGGCGACATCTTCGCCTTCGGGGGCGCGAGCCTCGCCAACGCGCTGATGCGGGCGGACGTCGTCGACGAGTATTTCGTCATGGTGCTGCCGGAGCTGTGGGGCGAAGGCCGCCGCCTGTTCGAGCCCGGGCGTCCCGAGATGAAGCTGAAGCTGCTGGACACGCGCTCCTTCGACACCGGGGCCGTCGCGCTGCGCTACGCCCGCGACCGCGCCGAAGGAGCCGCGCCATGACGCCGATCCTCTACGCCCACCCGTTCTCGTCCTACTGCCAGAAGGCGCTGATCGGGCTCTACGAATACGGCGCGCCGTTCGACTACCGCATGCTGTCCTCCGAGCACCCTGAGAACGGGGCCGAACTGGCCCGGCTCTGGCCGCTGCTGCGCTTCCCGGTGCTGGTGGACGCGGGCCGCACCATCATGGAGGCGTCCATCGTCATCGAGCATGTCGGCCTCTCGCATCCGGACGCGATCCGGCTGGTGCCGAGCGACCCGGGCGAGGCGATCGAGGTGCGGATGCTCGACCGCGTCTTCGACAACTACGTGATGACGCCCATGCAGACCGTCGTCTTCGACGCCCTCCGCCCGCCGGAGCACCGCGACGGCTACGGAGTGACCAAGGCGCGCGAGCTGCTGGACCGCACCTATGCGTGGCTGGACCAGCGCCTCGCCGGCGGCGGCTGGGCGGCCGGCGCGTTCAGCCTGGCCGACTGCGCCGCCGCGCCGTCGCTGTTCTTCGCGGACTGGGTGCACCCGATCCCGCCCGAGCGCGCCGCCCTTCGCGCCTACCGCGCCCGGCTGCTGGCCCGCCCCTCCGTCGCGCGCGCCGTCGACGAGGCGCGCCCCTACCGTCACCTCTTCCCGCTCGGCGACCCCGGCCGCGACTGAGGCGGAGGCGACAGGCTCCCGCCTAAGGCTTCAGCAGCGCCATGATGGCGGTGTAGCCGCGCGCCTGGGCGAGGTCGTAGGGCGTCTTGCCGTTGCGGTCGGCGATGTCGCGATTGGCCCCGGCGCGCACCAGATGGCGCACCGTCTCCTGGTGCCGCCGGCCGCCGTCGCCGAGGATCACCGCCTCGATCAGCGCCGTCCAGCCAAGGTTGTTGACATGGTCCAGCGGCGCGCCGGCGTCGATCAGGATCTTCACCACCTCGTCGTGGCCGAGATGGGCGGCGGCGATCAGCGCGGTGCCCTTGTAGGGGCTCGTCACCTGCCGCGGATTTCCGCCGACGGCGATGGCGGCGCGCAGGGTGGGCGGGTCGTCGGCCACCGCCGCGATGGTGATGCAGTCGTAGTCCTGGTTGTCGACGGCGCGCGGGTCCGCGCCGGCGTCGACGAGGGCGCGCATGGCGTCCTGCCGTCGGGCGAAGCAGGCGACGTGGAGCGGCGTGCGCCCGGCGCCGTCGCGGGCGTTGGGGTTCGCGCCCGCCTGCGCCAGCCGGCGCAATTCGGCGGCGTCGCCCTGCTGCGCCGCCGCGTGAAGGCCGCGATAGGCGGCGATCTCGGCGGCCGACGGCGGCGTCTGGGCGCGCGCGCCTTCGCCGAGCGCGACGACGGCGAGGCCGGCGAGCGCGGCCATACTCCGGATGAACATCGTGCTGTCCTCCCCTGCGGGAAGGCAGCTTAGCCGGGGGCGCGGCGCGCGGCGATCACAGTCCCGCGCGCGCGGCGGCGGCGTCGCGGTAGGTCACGGTCTGCAGGTGCTCGCAATAGAGCACCAACTCGCCCTCGCCCTTGAAGACCTCGTAGCTGCACACGGCGAGCCCCATTTCCGGGTACTTCGCCTCCTTCCGCAGCCAGGTGCGGATGCCGTAGATCGTGTCGCCGATGAAGACCGGCTTGACGAAGCGCAGCCGGTCGTAGCCGTAGCTGAAGCTGTTGGTGTTGTTGTGCGCGAACAGGCCCAGCCCGTAGCTGAACACCTGCGCGCCCGAGACGAGGCGGCGGCCGAACACGCCCTCCTTCTCGGCGAAGATGGCGTCGCCGACATAGGGGTGCATGTCGAGCACCATGCCGTTGAACATCATGGCCTCGCCCTCGGAGATGGTGCGCCGGATCGAGCGCTTGCGCTCGCCGATCGGCACGTCCTCCCACAGCCAGGTCTCCATGTTCCACACCGGGATGGCGGCGTGGGCGGCGGGGTCTGGATTCGGGTTGCGGCTCATGCGTCGCTCCTCGCCTCGGTGAGGCCGTACTCGTTCTCGATCTCCACCGTGTGCTCGCCGACGCGCGGGGCGGCGCGGCGGGCCCGCAGGCGGTCGCCGTCGACGGTGATCGGGCAGCGCGTGGTGGTGAGCCGCGCGCCGCTGCCACGCTCGATCTCTTGCAGGAAGTCGAGCCGGCGGAAGGCGTCGTGCTGCAGCAGCTCGTCCCAGCTCATCACCGGCGCGCACCAGTAGTCGGCCGGCGTCAGCAGGTCGAGCCAATGCTGGGTCGAGTTGGTCGCGATGTGGTCGACCAGGATGCGCTTGATCTCGTCGCGCCGGTCGAACCAGCTCTTGGGGTCGGTATAGGCGGCGAGCGGGGCGCAGCCCAGGATCTCGCCGAGCTTCGTCACCGAGCCCATGGCCAGCGCCAGGAAGCCGTCCGTCGTGCGGTAGATGCCGTAGGGCGCGGCGAGATAGGCGTGGGCGTTGTTCACCGCCGAGCGGCGCGGCGGCTGGCCGCCGTCGTTGAGGTGCGTGCTCAGCACCTCGAACTGGAAGTCGAGCATCGACTCCAGCAGGCTCACCTCGATGTGCCCGCCCTTGCCCGTCACGCCCCGGCGCACCAGGCCGGCCAGGATGCCCTGCACCAGATGCGCGCCGGTGAGCATGTCGGCGACCGCGAGGCCGCACGGCATCGGCCCCTGCCCGGCGTCGCCGTTGAGCCAGACGAAGCCCGAGCGGCTCTGCGCCAGCAGGTCCTGCCCGGGCAGTTCGGCCCACGGCCCGTCCGGTCCGTATCCGGTGACGCTGCCGTAGACGATGCGCGGGTTGATGCGGGACACCTCGTCGTAGCCGAGGCCGAGCCGGTCGATGACGCCGGGCCGGAAGTTCTGGATCAGCACGTCGGCGCGGCCGATCAGCCGCTTCAGGCGGGCGACGTGGTCCGGGTTCTTCAGGTCGCAGGCGTAGCTGCGCTTGTTGCGGTTGATGGTGTGGAACAGCGTGCTGTCGCCGTCGAGCTCCAGGTTGGAGATGTAGAGGTGGCGGCAGAGGTCGCCCTGCCCCGGCCGCTCGACCTTGATCACCTCGGCGCCGAGGTCGGCGAGGCGCAGGGCGGCGCTGGGGCCTGACAGGAACTGGCTGAGGTCGAGGACCAGCAGGCCTTCGAGTGGTCGCATCGTGATGTCCTATGCGGAGCGCGCGACGCCGGCGGCGTCCTGGGCGCGGGCGAAGCTGTCGTTGAGCCAGGCGAGCAGCGCGTCGTCGGCGATCTCCCCGCGCAGGCAGGCGGTGATGCGCTCGCCGGCGTGCTCGAACAGCGGGATCCAGCCGTCGAAGCGCGGGCGCACATGGGCGGTGCGCAGCGTCTCCAGCGTGCCGGAGAAGAAGCCGCCGCACAGCGCGTCGTTGCCGGCGTCGGTCCAGGCGGCGAGGCTGGCCGGCTGCCCGCCCAGGCGGACATAGTCGCCCTTCTGGTGCTCGGCGCTGGCGAGCCAGCGCGCATAGTCCATCGCCACGTCGACGTTGCGCGAGCGCGCGCTGACGGCGACCCCGGTGCCGCCGAGCTGGGTGCCGGCCGGGCCGCACCCGCCATGCGAGGGCGCGTCGGTGAAGGCGAGGCGCGGGCGCGGGTTCTCGCGGGCGTAGTTGGTGTAGCCGTAGCCGTAGGCGCAGTAGACGATGTCGTCGCCCGTCACCATCGCCTCGTAGCAGCGGATCGGGTTCATCTCGGTCGAGCGCGGGTGCGACACGTCGGCCAGCGCGTGGAAGCGCTGCATCACCTCGCGGCCCAGCGCCTCGGGCAAGAAGACCGGCGTCTCGTCGACGATGGGATGGCCGAGATTGGCGGCGATCGAGATGACGGTGGAAATGGCGTCCGTGGGGAAAGCCGTGGTGGCGATCCACTGGCCGCGCGCCTTGGCGCGGCGGCCGAGCGTCAGCACCTCCTCGAACGTGGCCGGCGGGCCGACCTCGAAGGCGCGCAGCAGGTCCGGCCGGTAGGACGAGACCTGCGTCGCGGCGTCGAGCGGCAGCGCCCAGACGCCGCCGCGATACTCGTAGGATGGCCAGGACTGGCCGACGCTGTCGGCGGCGAAGGCGGCCTTCTCGTCCGCCGTCAGCGCCCGCGACCAGTCGACCAGGTAGGGATGCGCGGCGGCGAAGCCGACGAAGGGATGGTCGACGACGATCAGGTCGTAGACCTCGGCGTACTGCTCCAGCGGGGCTTCGCCGAACTCGCGCAGGCTGCGCTTCTCCCAGACGATCGACACGCCGGGATGGGCGGCCTCGAAGGCGGGCGCGCCCTTCACCAGCGGATCGACGCCGCGCGGGTGGTCCCAGGTCATGCCGCGCAGGACGATGCCGGACATCACGTTCTCCGTCAGTTGTACATGAGGTTGGGCAGCCACAGAGTGAGCCCGGGGAACACGCTCAGGATCACCAGCAGCAAGCACATCATCGCCAGATAGGGGAACACCTCGATGGCGTAGTCGCGCATCGGCACGCCGAGCACGCGCGAGGCGATGTACATCATGCCGCCGACCGGTGGCGTGACGCCCGCGATGGTGAGGTTGGCCACCATCACCACGCCGAAATGCACCGGGTCGATGCCCGCCTTCTGCGTCATCGGCAGGAGGATCGGCGTCAGCACGATCAGCGCCGACGACCCCTCGATGGCGGTGCCGATGATGATCAGCAGCACGTTGATGACCAGCAGCAGCGATGTCGGGTTCCACTGCCCCTCGAGGCCGGCGGCGAGCTTCTGCGGCACCATTTCCCAGGCGAGATAGAAGCCGAAGGCCGAGGCGGCGCAGATCATGATCATCACGGCGCTGGTGTCGAGCACGGCGTCCTGGATGATCGCCGGCAGCGCCTTCAGCGGGAAGGCGCGGTAGACGACGAGCCCGATCACCAGCACGTAGGCGACCACCACCGCGCCGGACTCGGTCGTCGTGAAGATGCCATAGCGCGTGCCGAACAGGATCACGAAGGGAATGGAGAGCGCCCACAGGCCGTCGAGCAGCGCCTGGCGGATTTCCGCCGCCGTTGCGCGCTTGTCGCGCTGGGGCCCGTAGCCCCGGCGCACGGCCACCACCCAGGTGGTCAGCATCAGCCCGAGCCCCAGCAGCAGCCCCGGCACGATGCCGGCCGCGAACAGCCGCCCCACCGAGGTCTCGGTGAGGTAGCCGTAGACGATGAGGCCGATCGACGGCGGGATCAGCGCGGCGATGATCGACGAGCAGGAGGTGATGACGGCGGCGAAGGCGGGCGAGTAGTTGCGCCGCGCCATCTGGATGCCGATGGTCTTGGACAGGATCGCCGAATCCGCGTTCGACGAGGCGGTGAGCCCGCCCAGCATGGTGGCCAGCACGATGCACATCTGCGCGAGCGCGCCGGTCATGTGGCCGACCAGGATCTCGGCGACGTTGAGCAGGCGGCGCGTGATGCCGGCCGCGTTCATGATGGCGCCGGCCAGCACGAAGAACGGCAGGGCCAGCAGGGAGATCGACTGCGTCCCCTCCGTCAGCTCCTGCGCGAAGGTGGAGAGCGGGACGTCCTGCCGGTTCAGCACGAAGAACAGCAGCGCCGGGATGGCCATCGCCCAGGTCACGGGCGTGCGCAGCGCGAACAGCACGAACATCAGGAGCGAGGGCAGCCAGGGCGAAAGCGCGGTCATGTGATGTTCGCCTCGTGCATCTGGAAGCGGTCGGGATTGCGCCACACCTGGACGTGGCGCAGCAGCATCAGCGCGCTCGCCAGCGACAGCGGCGCGTAGATGATCGAGCGCGGCAGGTTGAGCGCGATGGTGAGCGACTTGTGGGCGTCGACGGTATGCACCGCGAAGAACACCGCCAGCGCGGCGAAGAAGGCGGCCAGCATCCAGAAGTTGAACAGCGCCACGGCGCGCTGCGCCCCCTGCGGGAACATGGCGACGAACACGTCGATGTCCGAGTGCAGCCGGTAGCGCACGCCGGCCGCCGCGCCGAAGAAGGTGAGCCAGGCGAAGCCGATGGTCGCCACCTCGTAGCTCCACGCCGCCGGCTGCGGGAACACGTAGCGGGTCAGCACGCCCCACAGCACGGCGCCGACCACGACGACCATGCACACGCCGGAAATGACGTCCTCCAGGGGAAAGTCGAGGATGTCGCGCGTCCTCGTTCGCGGCGCGCTCAGCTCGTCGGCTGCGGCCATGGCTCTGTCTCCGTCCACCAAGGAAAAAACGGACGCCCGGCCGAGCCGGGCGTCCGGACAGGCCTACTTGGCCATCGCGGCGCGGGCCTTGTCGACGAAGCCCGGCGTGAGGTTGGGCAGCGACTGGTAGACGCCGGCGCTGGCCTTCTGGAAGGCGGGAACGTCGACGTCGGAGATGATCTGCACGCCCGCCTTCTCCAGCGTCCTGGCGAACTCGTCGTCCTGGTCGACCGTCGCCTTCGTCAGGTTGGCGGCGGAGGTCTTGCCTTCCTCCATCAGGATCTGCTGGAGATCCGGCGGCAGGTTCTTGAAGAAGTTGGCGCTCGTCACCCAGGTCGTGAACATGATCTGGTGGTTCGTCTTGGAGACGATCTTGCGCACTTCCTGCAGCTTGGAGCCCCAGATGGCCCCGAACGGCGCCTCGGCCCCGTTGGCGACGTTGGACTGCAGGGCGTTGTAGACCTCGCCCCAGGCGATCTCGGTGGGCCGCGCGCCGAACGCCTTGAACGTCTCGACCATGATGGGCGACGGCGGCACGCGCATCGTCAGGCCCTTGAGGTCGTCGGGCTTGCGGATGGGCTTGTCGGCGATCATGTGGCGCGCGCCGAACAGGCCGTTGGCCATGATGATCTTGATGCCCTTCTGCTCGAGCTGGTCGGAGACCTGCTTGAACACCGGCGACGCGAACAGGCGGTTGGCCTCCTCGACGCTGCCGAAGATGTACGGCCCGGCCAGCACGCCGGCGTCCGGCGCGAACTGGCCCATCTGGCCGTAGTCCGTCATGTTCATGATGTTGGCCCCCGAGCTGATCATCTCGTTGACCTTCTTCTGCGCGCCGAGCTGCTCGGCCGGGAACAGCTGCAGCTCGATGCGCCCCTTGGAGCGCTCCTTCACCCGCTGGGCGAAGGCCTCCATCTCCTTGTAGGAAGCTTCCTGGGTGTTGGCGACCGAGGTCGCGAACCGCAGCTTGAAGTCCTGCGCGGCCGCCGGCGCGGCCAGCGCGGCGAGCGCGGCCAGCGCCGCCGCGAGCGTCTTGATTCGCATTCTCTCCTCCTCCGGGCTCGCGCGGTTCGTCGCCATCGACGCGCCGCGGTGCTACGTTTCCTCAAGTGTTATTTCACTGGCGAAATTCGTTTTCGCATGTCAAACATAGGGACGCATGAAACAGACTGTCAAGCCGCAAGAGGAAGCGCCTATCGCCCCTGCCGCCGCCGACGACGGCGACACGCAGCGCGTCTACGCCGTGCCGGCGCTGGAGAAGGGCCTCGACGTGATGGAATTCCTGGCGGGCCAGGAACAGCCGGTGACGCTGACCGGAATCGCCCAGACGCTCGGCCGCTCGCCGAGCGAGCTGTTCCGCGTGCTCTCCGTGCTGCAGCGGCGCGGCTGGATCGCCCGCGCGGCGGGCGACACGTACCGCCTGTCGACCCGGCTGTTCGAGCTGGCGACTGCCTATCCGCCCGCCAAGCGCCTCGCCGACATCGCCCTGCCCGA
The DNA here is from genome assembly GCF_024294805.1 of Alsobacter ponti. GTDB lineage: Bacteria > Pseudomonadota > Alphaproteobacteria > Rhizobiales > Beijerinckiaceae > Alsobacter > Alsobacter ponti. Next base: position 269,184 of record NZ_JANCLU010000002.1, on the reverse strand, counting down.
GATGCGCGCCCTCGCCCGCGAGCTGCGCCAGTCCTGCCATCTCTCGGTGCCGGACGAGGGCGAGATCCTGGTGTCGCTCAGCGTCGAGGCGCCCGGCCCGGCCGGCGTGTTCGTGCGCGCCGGCACGCGCTATCCGCTCGGCGCGACCGCCTCCGGGCGCGTCATGCTGGCCTTCGGCTGCGAGGCCGGGACGCCGCGCCGCTCTCCCACTCCCGAAGGGGCCGAGCGCAAGGCGCCGCCCGACGTGGAGGCGCGGGTGGCGCGCATCCGCGCCCGCGGCTTCGAGGAAGTCGCCGGCGAGTGGCTTGCCGGCGTCATCGACATATGCTGGCCGATCTTCGACGCCCACGGCGACGTCGCCGCGGTTCTGGCGATGCCGTTCCTCGCCGTCGCGCCTCTGCGCCAGGAGGTCGATGTGGCGCGCGGGCGCATGCGCGCGGCGGCCGAGGAGATCACCAGGGCGATCGGAGGCGGCGACTACCAGAATCGCCTCGACGCAGGGGGGAGACGCGAATGACGACCGTGATCCAGTATTTCGAGGACTACGTGGTGGGGGCCGAGCGCCGGACGCACGGCCGCACCATCACCGAGACGGATTTCGTCGTCCACGCCGGGCATTCGGGGGATTTCTTCCCGCACCACATGGACGAGGAGTTCGCCAAGGCGACGCCGTTCGGCCGGCGCATCGCGCACGGCACCATGGTGCTGACCATCGGCGTCGGCCTGACGGCGGGGGTCATCAACCCCGTCGCCTTCACCTACGGCTACGACCGGATGCGCTTCATCAAGCCGGTGTTCATCGGCGACACCATCCACACCGTGCTGACCATCGCCGAGAAGACGCCGGACCCGAAGCGTCCCGGCCAGGGCCGCGTCGTCGAGCGCGGCGCCGTCATCAACCAGCGCGGCGAGACCGTGCTCGCCTTCGACCACCTGCTGATGGTCGAGATGCGCGACGACGGAGGGGCGTGACATGACCCACCCCTGGAGCTTCGCCGACCTCGCCGGCCGGCGCGCGCTCGTCACCGGCGGCAGCGTCGGCATCGGCGCGGCGGTGGCGCGCGCCATGGCCGCGTGCGGCACGCGCGTCGTGGTCCACTACCATCGCAACTTCGAGGCCGCCGCGGAGGTCGTCGACGCCATCCAGGCCGAGGGCGGCGAGGCGTGGGCCGAATCCGCGGACCTGTCGCGGCCGGGCGCCGCGACCGCGCTCGTCGAGCGCGCCGCCGACCGGCTCGGCGGCCTCGACATCCTGGTCAACAACGCCGGCGACATGATCGCCCGCGTGCGCGCCAGCGAGACGCCCGACGATTTCTACCGCACCGTGATGGACCTCAACCTCACCTCGGTGTTCGAGGCCTGCCGGGCCGCCGCGCCGCTCTTGAAGGCGTCCGGCGACGGCGTCATCGTCAGCACCAGCTCCATCGCCGCGCGCAACGGCGGCGGGCCGGGTTCGGGCGTCTACGCGGCGGCCAAGGCGGCGGTCAGCTCGCTCACGCGCTCGCTCGCCCGCGAGCTGGCGCCGGACGGCGTGCGCGTCAACGCGGTCGCGCCGGGCTTCATCATGACCTCGATCCACGAGCGGCTGACCGACGACACCGCCATCGAGACGGCGCGGAGGTCGATCCCGCTGGGCCGCATCGGCGCGCCGGAGGACTGCGTGGGGGCCTATCTCTGGCTCGCCAGCAACCGGCTCTCGGGCTACGTCACCGGGCAAGTGATCGAGGTGAACGGCGGGCTGCTCTCTCCCTGAGACGGGCGGACGGGACGACACAAAGGAAGCCGGGAGGAACGCGATGAGGATCACGTCGGTCGAGGTGCGCGCCTGCCGGCGCGGGGCGGAGCGCTTCGGGGCCTCGGCGCACCGCACGGGCGATTTCCAGGGCTTCGAGTTCCTGGTGGTCACAGTGGGGACGGACGCCGGGCTGTCGGCGTCGATGTTCGGCTTCGCCGGCCGCTCCGCTCAAGGCGCGGGCCGGCTGATCGCCGACAGCATGCGCCCCTTCCTGCTCGGCCGCGACGCGCGCGACCGCGAGAAGGCCTGGCACGATTTCCGCGTCGCCGACCGCTGGTGGGGCCACCTGCCGATCTACGCCTACGGGCCGTTCGACGTCTGCCTCTGGCTGCTCGGCGCGCAGCAGGCCGGGCAGCCGCTCGCCAAGTATATCGGGGCGTATCGGGACGAGGTTCCGATCTACGCCAGCTCGATGGTGCTGGGCTCGGCTGAGGCCTACGGCGAGCAGGCGGCGGCGGCGCAACGCCAGGGGCTCGCCGGCTACAAGCTGCACCCGCCCGGCCGCTCCTGGGCCGAGGACCTCGCCGCCCACGAGGCGGCCCGCGCCGCCGTGGGGCCGGACTACTGCCTGATGTCGGACCCGGTCGCCTCGTTCAATCTCGAGCAGGCGATCCGCTTCGGCCGCGAGCTGGAGCGCATGAACTACCACTGGCTGGAGGAGCCGCTGTTCGACGAGGACGTCCACGCCCTGCGCGAGCTGACCCGCGTGCTCGACATCCCGGTGGTCGGCACGGAGGTCATCGCCAAGCACCCCTACAGCGTGGCCGAGTGCATCTCCACGCGCGTCGTCGACCGGGTGCGCGCCGATGTGTCCTGGACCGGCGGCATCACCGGCGTGCTCAAGACGGCGAGGCTCGCCGAGGCGTTCGGCGTCAACTGCGAGGTCCACACCTCGATCTTCCACCCGCTGGAAGTCGTCAACCTGCACTGCTGCGCGGCGATCCGGAACTGCGAGTTCTTCGAGGTGCTGTACCCGATCGAGGACTTCGCCTTCGGCCTCGCCGGCGAGCTGCCGATCGAGGGCGGCGTCGCGCGCGTGCCCACCGGCGCGGGGCTCGGCATGGAGCTGGACTGGGACGAGATCGACCGCTGCACGGTCGCGGTGTTCAAGGGGGATTGAAGCGGCGGCACGCGGCGCAAGCTTGCGTTCACGAAAAGGCGCTATGCGTCGGCCGTTCGTCGATAGGGCTGGATTCCGCCGCGATTTCGGGCCAATGCGAACCCGGACTTCGCCCCGAAGCCCGCCATCGACCGCCCGGACCGCCCGCCCATGACCTCCACGCCGACGCATCGGGTCGACTTCCTGCTCATCGGCGGCGGCGTCGCCGCCGTCACCGCCGCGCAGACGCTGCGCGCCGAGTCGGAAGGCGGGTCCATCGCCCTGCTCTCGGCCGAAACGGAACTGCCCTATCACCGCCCGCCCTTGTCGAAGGCGTCGAGCCTGCGGGATCCGGCGCGGCTGGAAATCCCGATCCGCCCGGCCTCGTTCTACGAGGAGCAACGCATCGACCTTCGGCTCGGACAGCTTGTCGTCGCGGTGGACCCGTCGCGCCACGTCGTGCGCACGAGCGATGGCGGCCACATCGGCTACGGCAAGCTGCTGATCGCCACCGGAGCGGAGCCGCGCACGCTGGCCGTGCCGGGGGCCGACCTGCCCGGCGTCTTCACGCTGCGCACCAAGGCCGACGCACGCGCCATCCGCGAGGCCGCCGCGAAGGCCAAGAGCGCCGTCGTGCTCGGCGGCAGCTTCCTCGGCATGGAGATCGCCTTCGCGCTTCGGGACCTCGGCCTGGCGGTGACCATCGTCGAACGCGGGCCGGTGCTGCTGCACAGGCTGATGCAGCCGGCGCTTTCGGACCGCTTCCGCCGTCTCGCCGAGTCCCGCGGCATCCGCGTGCTCCTCAACGACAACGCCGAAACGATGACCGGCCGCGGCCGCGTGCGCGCGGTGCGCTGCGTCTCGGGCGAGAACGTGCCGGCCGACCTCGTGGTGGTGAGCATCGGCGTGCTGCCCGCCACATCGTTCCTGGCAGGAAGCGGCATCGCCCTGCAGGACGGCTACATCGTCGTCGACGAGCAGATGCGCGCCAGCGCGCCGGACGTGTTCGCCGCCGGCGACGTGACGCTGTTCTACGACCCGATCTTCGCCCGCCAGCGCCACATCGAGCACTGGGACAACGCGGTGAAGCAGGGCCGGCTCGCGGCCCGCAACATGCTCGGCCGGCGGCTGCGCTTCGACGAGGTGTCCTACTTCTTCTGCGAAATCGGCAGCCCCGGATTCAGCGTGCTGGGGGCGACCTCCGAGGGGTCGGACTGGGTGACGCGCGGCGACCCCGAGAGCACGACGTTCTCGATGTTCTATCTGCGCGACGACGTGCCCCGCGCCTTCTTCGCCATGGGCCGCGAGCCCGACGAAATCCGCTGGGCCGAGGGACTGATTCGCCACCGCGTGAACCTGGCCCGCGTGAAGGGCGAGTTGTCCAACCCCTCCTTCCGGCTCGACCAGCTGCCCCGCCAGACCGCGCTGATCCTGCAGGGCGGCGGCGCGCTGGGCGCTTACGAATGGGGTGTCGTGCGCGCGCTGGAGAAGGCCGGCGTGACGCCCGACATCGTCGCCGGCGTGTCGATCGGCGCGTTCAACGGGGCCATCGTGGCGAGCCATCCCGGCCGCGCGTCCGAGGCGCTGGCCGCCTTCTGGAACGACCTCTCGGTCGCCATCGCCGGGCTGCCCGGCGCGGCGATGCGCGGCGCGGCGGCGGCGGCGCAGATCCTGACGCTTGGCGTGCCGGGTTTCTTCCAGCCGCGCTGGCTGACCAGCGGCCTCGGCGTGTTCGAGAACCCGGCCAACTGGACGAGCCTCTACGACACCTCGCCGATGCGCGAGCTGATCGCGCGCTATGTCGATTTCCCGGCGCTCAAGCGCAGCCCGGTGCGCCTGCTCGTCAGCGCCGTCGACGTGGCGACCGCGAAGCTGGCCATCTTCGACAGCTATGTGGACGACCTCACGCCCGACCACGTGCTGGCCAGCGGCAGCCTGCCGCCGGGGTTCCCGTGGACCGAGATCGACGGCAAGGCCTACTGGGACGGCGGCATCGTCAGCAATTCGCCGCTCGACCTCGTCAACGAACGCTGCGGCCACGACGGCAAGCGCGTCTTCGTCGTCGACCTGTTCTCCAACGCGCGGCCCTTGCCGCGCAACATGGTGGAGGTGCTGCTGCGCCGCGACGAGATCGTCTACGCCGAGCGCGTGCGCAACGATCTGCGCCAGCGCGAGACCGAGGCGTCGTACCGGGCGCTGGTCTCCTTCGTGCTCTCGCACGTGGCGGAGGAGGACGCCGCGCGCATCCGCAACCTGCCGCCCTTCATCCAGCTGATGGGCCGCGGCGCCGACACCGAGATCACGCGCTTCGTGCGCGAGGCGCGCCGCGACGAACCGCCCTCGCGCGACTACGATTTCTCCGCCGGCGCGATCCGCGACCACATGGAAGAAGGCTACCGCGTCGCCTCGCGCGTGCTGGGCCTGCGCAAGAGCTAGCCGCCCCTAGCGTCTCGGCGGGCCGCCGGCGCGGCGCATCGCGCTGTCGGCCGCGCCGAAATCGACGCTGCTGCGCTGCACCGGTCGGCCGGCCGCGTCGAGCACGATGCGGGCGCGGCGGGAGCCGTTGAAGAAGGTCAGCCGGCGGCGGCCCTCGTCCTCGCCGACGCCGTTCTCGACGACGCTGGTGATGCGGCCCGCGCGCATCGCCTCGAGCGCGGCTTCCGGCGTCAGGCCGAAGGCGGAGGCGACCCACTCCAGCGGGATTTCGACGTCGCCGCTCATGGCGCGGCCCCCTCGCCCGCCGTCGCCAGCGACAGCCGCGCCCGCAGCGCCTGGCGCGGCGCGACGAGGTCGGCCAGCGTCACGGCGTCGAGCTCGGCCAGGAAGGCGGCGAGCGCGCGGCCGAGCGCGCCGGTGAGCCGGCACACGCCGGTGAACACGCAGGAGGCGGGCTCGTCGCCGAGGCAGGCGACCAGCGCGACGTCGTCCTCCAGCGCCCGCACCACGTCGCCGACGCGGATCGACTCCGGCGCGCTGGCGAGCCGCAGCCCGCCGCCGCGCCCGCGCAGCCCCGTCACGAAGCCGGCCCGGATGAGGCTGTTCGCCACCTTCATCAGGTGGTTGCGCGACAGGCGATGGCGCGCGGCGAGGTCCTCGATGGTCATCAGCCGCTCCGGCGCGGCCGCGAGGCTCATCAGAACGCGCAGTCCGAAGTCGGTGTGCGAGGTGAGTTTCATGGGCGGTTCCGAAAAGATGTATTTACAGTACCTCTTTTTGGGAGTACGTCAACTTCAGCATCCCAAGGAGCGCATCATGGTCGCTGTCCTCGCCAAGGGCTTCCTCCTGCCCGGCAATTTTCTCGCCGACCTGCTCGGCGTCGAGAGCGCCGACGACCGCGGCATGACGCGGACGCTGGTCAACATGCTGTTCTGGAACCTGGTGGGCGCGTTCGTGGCGCTCTGGCTCGCCTGAGGACGACGATGTCCGCACCGTCCAGCCAGGCCGCGCTGTCGCCCGGCGGAAGCGTCGGCGTCGACCCCGATCTCGTCGCCGCCATCGTCGACGCCTTCTACGCGAAGGTGCGCGCCGACGCGACGCTCGGCCCGATCTTCGAGGCGGCGGTCCACGACTGGCCGTCGCATCTGGCGCGGCTGCGTGACTTCTGGTCCTCGATCACCCTGATGACCGGCGACTACAAGGGCCGGCCGCTGCAGGCCCACATGGGCCTGCCGGAGCTGACCGACGACCATTTCCGCCGCTGGCTCGCTCTGTTCGACGAGACGCTCGCCGAGCTCTGCACCCCGGCGCAGGCGGAGGTGTTCGCCACCCGCGCGCGGCGCATCGCCGACAGCTTCCGCTACGGCCTGGCGCTGCGGCGCGGCGAGCTGGTTTCGCCGCTGGCGTGAGCGCGCGCTAGCCTCCCGGCGCGTCGCAGCGCCGGTAGATGGGGCCGGCGTCGCCCTCGGCGAGGTAGCGCACCAGCATGCCGGGACCCGCCAGCGCGAAGACGGTGCTCGTCGTCGCGTAGGATACCGAATTGGCGCAGGCGAGCTGGATGCTCACGCGCTTCTCGTCGAGCGCCATGCTGCGCACGCGGCAGGTGGCGAGCGGCGTGACGATCCGCTTGCCCTGCACGATGAAGGCCGGCGCGAAGGCGTCGACCGGCTTCTTGAAGCGCATGCCGCTCGGCGTCGACGCGAACACCGAGGCGCAGGACGTGCCGTCCGCCACCCACGCGCCCTGGAACGCGCCCTGCAACGCGTCCGCCGGCTTGCCCTGCGCGCCCGCGCCCGAGGCCGCCAGCATCGCGCCCGTCCCGACCACCACCGCCAGCAGAAGCCTGCCCATCGCACCCTCCCCCGGGCGCGCCGGTGGCCCCGCGCCGGCCGTGCGCCACGACGGGTCGATTAAATCATCGGACTGAACTGGCGGCCTTGATCTTTCTCACACCCTGATGGGGGGCCGCACGTCGCCGGCTGCCGTCCGGCGGCGGGGCGCGTCGCCGCCTCAACCCCCTTGCCGCCACGAGCCAAGCTGTTAAAGTGAGTTCCAGAGTTCGGAGCGTTATTCCATTGTTGTGGATGTCTCGCTCCCGACAAGAAGATTAGCACAGTTCAGCGGGGAGAGCGCAGGGTGAACCCCTACGAGAGGCTGCAGTCGCTGGGGCTGGCGTTGCCGGCGGCCCCCAGGCCGGTCGCCACCTACGTTCCGTTCGTGCTGTCGGGCGGGATGCTCTTCCTGTCCGGCCAGGGCCCGCGCGACGGCCAGGGCGGCTACGCCACCGGCCAGCTCGGCCGCGACGTCTCCATCGATCAGGGCTACGCCCACGCGCGCACCACCGGCCTCTATTTGATCTCGGTGATGGAAATGGCGCTCGGCGACCTGCGGCGCGTCGGGCGCGTCGTCAAGGTCCTCGGCATGGTCAACGCCACGCCCGATTTCACGGACCATCCCAAGGTCATCAACGGCTGCTCGGACCTGTTCGTCGAGGTGTTCGGCGAGGCCGGGCGGCATGCCCGCTCGGCGGTCGGCATGGGCTCGCTGCCCAACGGCATGACGGTCGAGGTCGAAGCCATCGTGGAGGTCGCAGCGTGAACGTGCCGGTCAAGCCCACTCCCCTGACGCCGCCGGACTTCACGGCCATCCGCGAGGCCATCGCCCGCGTGCCGCGCGTCAAGCTGATCGAGCGGCCGACGCCGATCACCGAGGCCCCCAACCTCGCCAAGGCGCTGGGCGGCGGCCCGCGCGTCTTCATCAAGCGCGACGACCTCACCAGCATCGGGCTCGGCGGCAACAAGCTGCGCAACCTGGAATTCCGGCTGGCGCGCAGCATGGCCGAGAACCCCGACACGGTGATCGTCGGGCTCGACCTGCAGTCCAACTCGGCGCGCCAGACGACGGCGGCGTGCAACAAGCTCGGCCTGCGCACCATCCTGGTGCTGGAAGGCAACCGCCCCAACATCGTCCAAGGCAACCTGCTGATGGACTACCTGCTGGGCGCGGAAGTTCATTTCGCCCCCTCGCGCGGCGAGCAGCGGCGCATGCTGGACGACCTCGCCGACAAGGTGCGCGCCGAGGGCGGCCGGCCGCACATCCTCAACGACAACCCGATGTTCGACGTCGCCTCCGCCATCGCCTATCTCGAGACGACGCTGGAGGTCATCGAGCAGCTCGCCGCCGAGGGCGTGTCGCCGACCGTGTTCTACATGTCGTCGAGCGGCAAGGGGCAGGCCGGCATCGTGCTCGCGCAGCACCTCACGGGCGTTAAGTTCGCCATGCACGGCGTCACCGCCACCGACGAGTTCCACGTGCCCTCGCGCACCGCCGCCATCGCCAACGAGACGGCGCAGGCGCTGGGCCTCGACCTGACGATCTCCGAGGACGAGATCGTCAACTTCGCCGACTTCGTCGGGCCCGGCTACGGCAAGCCCTCGGACGCCGGCAACGAGGCGGTGCGGCTGTTCGCGCGCACCGAGGGCGTGATCCTCGATCCGATCTACACCGGCAAGGCGGCGGCGGGCCTCGTCGCGCACATGCGCGAGGGCCGCTTCGGCCCGGACGACGTGGTGGTGTTCGTCCACACCGGCGGCGTGCCGGCGAACTTCACCTGGAACGAATTGTGGCTGGACGACCGCCGGCCGTGAGGCTGGCGCGACGAACGAACTGACGGTCCGACGAGCCGGGCGCGAGGACCCGGCCGCTTCTGGAGGGAGGGGTTGATGGACAGACGGCATTTCCTGGGACTCACGGGCGCGGCCGCGGTCGCGCCGTTCGCGCAGCCTGTGGCCCGCGCGCTGGCGCAGTCCGCGCCGGGCACGATCACCTACGGGCAGAGCACGTCCATCGTGACGCTCGACCCCGCGCAGGGCGCGTTCAGCAACTATCCGGGCGGCTACGAGGCGGCGCTGTGCCTGTTCGACCGGCTGCTCGACTTCGACGCCGACATGAAGATCGTGCCCGGCCTGGCGCAGTCCTTCCAGCTCGCAAGCGACCTCAAGTCGATCACGCTGAAGCTGCGGCCCGGCGTGCTGTTCCACGACGGCACGCCGCTCGACGCCGCCGCGGTAAAGTTCAACATCGAGCGGTTGATGGACAAGGCCCGCAACCCGACGAACCGGCCGCTGTGGGACCCCGTGACCGCCGTCGAGACGCCGGACGCGACCACCGTCATCATCCGCACCGGCGCGCCCTACGCGCAGCTGCCCAACTCGCTGGCGCACGCCTCCGGCTCCATCGTCTCGCCGGCGCAGATCGCCAAGGTGGGCGAGAAGGGCTTCGCGCAGGCCCCGGTCGGCGCCGGCCCCTTCGAGGTGGAGAGCTTCAAGCCCGGCACCGAGCTGACGCTCAAGGCGTTCGACCGCTACTGGGGCGGCAAGCCGGCGGCGCAGAAGATCGTGTTCAAGTTCATCGCCGAGGCGGCGACGCGCATCAGCGCGCTGCGCACGGGCGCGGTCGACGTCATCGACAGCGTGCCGGTGCAGCTCGTGCAGCCGCTGACGCAGGACCCCAACGTCACGGTGCTGCGCAAGCCCGGCCTGCGGCCCATCGGCCTCGTCATCAACCTGACGCGCGAGCCGCTGGCGGACGTGCGCGTGCGCCAGGCGCTGAACTACGCCGTGCCGGTCGAGACCATCGCCCAGCGCGTCTTCTTCGGCTTCGCCAAGGCGCCCGACAGCCCGCTCGCCTTCGACACGGTGGGCCACGCCGCGGTGGGCAAGAGCACGTTCGACCAGGCCAAGGCCAAGGCGCTGCTGGCCGAGGCCGGCTGGAAGCCCGGCGCGAGCGGCATCGTCGAGAAGGACGGCAAGCCGCTGAAGCTCGATCTCTACGCGCCGGACGGCCTGTTCCCCGGCGACATCCCGGTGGCCGAGATCGTCGCCGCCTCGCTCAAGCAGATCGGCGTCGACGCCCAGATCAGCAAGATCGAGAAGGGCGCGTACTGGGACCAGCTGCGGCAGGACCGCGCCGGCCTGAAATGGGACCTCGCGATGTTCGGCTTCAACCCGTCCAACGCGTCGGGCCTCTACCACATGGAATCGCTGTTCAAGGCGAACAAGGACGACGCCGGCCGCCCCGACGTGTGGAACGTCGGCCGCTATCGCAACCCGAAGGTCGACGCCGCGCTGGCCGCCGCCAACGCCGACGCCGATCCGGCCAAGCAGAACGCGGCGCTGGCCGAGGCGCAGAAGCTGGTGTGGGACGACGCCCCCTATATCTGGCTGCAGGTGAACGAGAACGTCTCGGCGGCGCGCAAGTCCGTCTCCGGCGTCGAGGTGTGGCCCATCGTGTTCACGGTGGTGCGGCGCGCCAAGGCCTGAGACATGCTGCGCTTCCTCGTGCAACGGCTGGCGACGATCCCGCTGGTCGCGATCGGGGTGATCACGATCCTGTTCGTGATCTTCAAGTCCGTTCCCGGCGACGAGGCCACCCTCGCCGCCGGGGCCACCTCGACACAGGCCGAGATCGAGGCGATGCGCGTGCGCCTCGGCCTCGACCGGCCGCTGCTGATCCAGTACGCCGGCCACATCTGGGGCCTGCTGCATCTCGACCTCGGCTACTCGTCCACCTTCCGCGGCAACCCGCTGCCGGCGATCCTCGAGCGCATCCCGGCCACGCTGCTGCTGATGTCGAGCGCCATCGCCGTCACCGTGGCCATCGGCATCCCCGCCGGACTGGTGGCGGGCGCCAACCAGAACCGCTGGCCCGACTACGCCATCTCGGGCGGCGTCGTCGCCCTGCTCGCCATCCCGAACTTCTGGCTCGGCATGGTGCTCATCGCGGTCCTCTCCGTGCAGATGCGCTGGCTGCCGAGCTTCGGCGCGGCCGGCGCGGCCTCGCTGGTCATTCCCACCATCGCGCTCTCCGCCCGGCTCATCGCGCTGGTGGCGCGGACCACGCGCGGCATGGTGGTGGAGGAAATGCGCAAGGACTACGTGCGCACGGCGCGCGCCAAGGGCCTGCGCTGGAAGGCGGTGCTGTCGCGCCACGTGCTGCGCAACGTGCTGATCCCCATCGTCACCGTCATCGGCCTGCAGGCCGGCTACCTGCTCGGCGGCTCGGTGGTGGTGGAGCGTCTGTTCGCCTGGCCGGGCCTCGGCGACCTGATGCTCACCGGCGTCTCGGTGCGCGACTACACGCTGATCCAGGGCGCGACCCTGTTCTTCGTGGTCGGCTTCCTCGTCATCAACCTGGCGGTCGACATCCTCTACCGCTTCATCAACCCGCGGCTGCGCCATGGCTGACATCGCCGCCGCGCCGCGCCGCCGCCGGCGCAGGCCGAACCTGCACCTGCTGGTCGGCGGGTCCCTGCTGGGCCTGTTCGTGGCGCTCGCCGTGCTGGGGCCGACGCTCGCGCCCTACGACCCGATGGCGCAGGACCTGTTCGCCACGATGGAGCCGCCCACCGCCGCGCACTGGCTGGGGGCGGACCAGGTGGGGCGGGACATCCTGTCGCGCATCATGGCCGGCACGCGCTACACGCTGTCCATCGCGCTCGCCTCCGTCGCCGCCGCCGCGCTGATCGGCGTCGCGCTGGGGTCGATCGCAGGGCATTTCGGCGGGCGGGTCGACCGCGCCGTCACCGGCTTCGTCGACCTGCTGCTCACCATTCCCAACCTCGTGCTGGCCATCGCCATCGCCTCGGCCGTCGGTTCCAGCCCGACCGGGCTGACGGTGGCCATCGCGGCGAGCTTCGTGCCCTCCATCGCCCGGCTGGTGCGCAGCCGCGTGCTGGAGCTGCGCGAGGAGGACTTCGTCAACGCCGCCGTCACCATCGGCATGAGCCCCTGGCGCGTGCTGGCGCGCCACGTGCTGCCCAACGCCATCAGCGTCATCGTGGTGGAGACCAGCCTGCTCGCCGGGCAGGCGGTGCTGGTCGGCTCGGCGCTCGGCTTCCTCGGGCTCGGCGTGCAGCCGCCCGCGCCCGAATGGGGCGCGATGCTCGGCGCCAGCCGCGAGGCGCTGGAGATCGCCCCGCACCTCGTGATGGCCCCCGGCCTCGCCATTTCGCTGCTCGTCTTCGCCTTCAACACGTTCGGCGACGGGCTGCGCGACCGCTTCGACCCCAACATGCAGCAGAGATGAGACCCATGGATTTCGGCATCGTCGACGGCCATTGCCATATCTTCCCGCCGCTGGCCGGGGCCAGCGGCTTCCCGGACGTGGCGACCCACCGGCTGCACCAGCAGCGCGCCATGCACATGCACGGCAACCAGCCCTATCGCCGCCTGCGCGACCACGCGCTGGTGACCGAGCGCATGCTGTGGAACCCCGACGACCCGTCCGAGGCGGGCCGCGCCACCGACGTCACCTTCTCGCCCGACAGGCACGGCCGCGTCGGCTGGGAGAAGGATGGCGAGCGCTACTACGTTCAGTTCCTGCCGCCCTACATGACCGACCTCTCCGCGCCCGCCGAGACCATCGTGGCGCAGATGGACTATGCCGGCATCGCCACTTCGATCCTGCAGAACGACCACATCTACGGCAACCTCGCCGAGGACTTCGCGGCGGCGGGCCGCGCCTATCCGGGCCGCTTCATCGGGCTGGCGCAGGTGGAGGAGGCGTTCGCCTGGCGCGACGACCAGATCGCGGCGCTGCACCGCCAGGTGTCGCAGCTCGGCATGGCGGGGCTCTACTTCACCACCACCGGCATGTTCCGCTCCGGCTTCACGCCGCTGCACGACGACCGCGCCTACGACCCGTTCTGGCGCGAGGTGGAGAAGCTCGACTTGCCGGTGTGGTGGGTGCAGTCGGCCCGCTCGCCGGTCGGCGACTACGCCGACGAGATGCGCTGCATGGCCAACATCTCCGAGCGCTTCCCCGGGCTGCGCCACGTGCTCGTCCACGGCGTACCGACCTCCGTGTTCGCCGACGAGGCCGACCGCATCGCGCTCCCCGACATCCTCACCTCACTGCTGAAAGGCGGCCGGGTGTGGAGCGAACTGCTCTACCCCATCGCCTGGGGCGGCCGGCACGAATACCCCTATCCGAAGGCGCGCGTGCATTTCCGCCAGCTGTTCGACGCCTTCGGGCCGGACCGCTTCGTGTGGGGCTCGGACATGCCGAACGTGGAGCGCTACTGCACCTACCGGCAGTCGCTGACCTATGCGTGGAACCACTTCGAATTCCTCGACGACGCGGCGCGGCGCAAGATCTTCCGGGAGAACGCGCTGTCGCTGTTCCACCGACCGCCGATCCTGGGCGCCTGATCCGCCATGGACGACGTTCTCGCCATCGAAGGCCTGACCGTGGAGCTCGACCTGTCGCGCGGCCGCTTCGCCGCCGTGCGCGACGTCAGCCTGACGGTCGGGCGCGGCGAGATCGTCGCGCTGGTGGGCGAGTCCGGCTCCGGCAAGAGCATGACGGCGCTCGCCGTGATGCGCCTGCTGCCGGAGCCGCCGGCCCTCATCGCCGCCGGCGCGATCCGCTTCCGCGACAAGGACCTCGCCAGCGCGCCGGAGGACGTGCTGGCGGGGATTCGCGGCGACCGGATCGGCATGATTTTCCAGGAACCGATGACCTCACTGAACCCCTCGATGCGCGCCGGCCCACAGGTGGCCGAGGTGCTCGCGCTCCACAAGGGGCTGGACGGCAAGGCGGCGCGCAAGCGCGTCGAGGAGCTGTTCGCGCGCGTGCGCATCCCCGACCCGGCGCGGCGCTTCGACGACTACCCGCACCAGATGTCCGGCGGCATGCGCCAGCGCGTGATGATCGCCATGGCCATCGCCTGCGACCCCGACCTCGTGGTCGCCGACGAGCCGACGACGGCGCTGGACGTGACCACGCAGGCGCAGATCCTCGACATCTTCCGCGCCTTCCGCGACGAGGACGGCCGCTCCACCCTGCTCATCACGCACGACCTCGCCGTAGTGGCGGAGACGGCCGACCGGGTGGCGGTGATGTATGGCGGGCGCATCGTCGAGACCGCGCCGGTCGAGCGCCTGTTCGAGGCCGCCGCGCACCCCTACACGCGCGGCCTCATCGCCTCGATCCCCAACCCGGACGAGGACATCGAGACGCGCGGCCGGCTGACCGAGATCGCCGGGGCGGTGCCGGCGCTGTGGGCGATGCCGAAGGGCTGCGCCTTCTCGCCGCGCTGCCCGCGCGCCACGCCGCGCTGCGCCGACGAGCAGCCATCCTCCGAAACCATCGCCCCCGGCCACGTCGTGGCGTGCTGGAACCGGGAGGACGCGCGATGAGCGCCGCGACGCCGCTGCTCGAACTGGACCGGCTCGGCAAGCGCTTCCCCGTGCGGCGCGGGCCGTGGGCGGCCGACGGCGTCGTCCACGCCGTGCGCGACGTGTCGCTCAGCCTCGCGCCCGGCGAGACGCTGGGCGTGGTCGGCGAGAGCGGCTGCGGGAAGTCCACCCTGGCGCGCATGGCGGTGCGGCTGATCGAGCCCAGCGAGGGGGCCATCAAGCTCGCCGGGCGCGACATCACCGCCCTGCCCCAGAGCGAGCTGATTCCGCTGCGCCGCACGATGCAGATGGTGTTCCAGGACCCCTACAGCTCGCTCAACCCGCGCATGCGCGCCGGCGACATCGTCGGCGAGCCGCTGCTCGTCCACGGCGTCGCCTCGGGCCGGGAGCTGGACGAGCGCGTCCGCGCGCTGTTCGCGCAGGTCGGGCTGCGCGACGACCAGACCCGCAACTTCCCCTCCCAGTTCTCCGGCGGCCAGCGGCAGCGCCTCGCCATCGCCCGCGCATTGGCGCTCGACCCGGCGCTGATCGTCGCCGACGAGCCCGTCTCGGCGCTCGACGTGTCGATTCAGGCGCAGGTCGTCAACCTGCTGGTCGACCTGCAGGCCCGGCGCGGGCTGTCCTACCTGTTCATCGCCCACGACCTCGGCATCGTCCGCCACGTCAGCGACCGCGTCGCGGTGATGTATCTCGGCGCCGTCGTGGAGACCGGCCCGGCCCGCGCCCTGTTCGCCGCGCCGGCGCATCCCTATACGCGCCTGCTGCTCGAGGCGATCCCCCGCCCCGTGCCGCGGCGGACCGCCGGTCCGCGCGCCCGCGCCGCCGGCGAAATCCCCAGCCCGCTCGATCCGCCGCCCGGCTGCGCCTTCCACCCGCGCTGCCCGCTGGCCACCGCGATCTGCCGCGAGGAGCGCCCGGCCCTGCGGCCGCTCGGCAGCGGCGTCGAGGCCGCCTGCCACCACGCCTGAGGGCGCGGAGCAGCCGGCCGGTCACTTGCCGCAGGGCGTCTCGCGCGGCAGCAGGCCGAGCGTGTCGAGCACGTTCGTCTCGTGCAGGAAGCCCTCGATGGGCGCGAGATCGACGACGGCGTTGTGGGTGGCGAGCAGCATGGCCTGGCGCAATTGCCGGTCCCAGGGGCGGAACGAGCCCGGCAGGCCCTTGTAGAGCTCCAGCCTGAGGTCCGGGTCCAGCAGGCGCGCCGCCAGCGGCGCGCCCGTCGGGCGTCGCGCCTCCTCGGCCTCCGCCTCCACCAGGGAGCGGACGGCGACCCAGGCGGCCCAGTCCTCCTCCTCCATCGCCCGGCCCGCCGCGCGCTCGAACCGGCGGTTGAGCTGCGGCGCACCGTTGCGCTCGTAATAGGAGCTCCAGCCCAGCGCATCGAGCCCGTGCGGCCCCACCACCGGGCGCGGCAGGTTGATGCGAAAGCCCATGGTCCGCCCGGCGTCGCCCAGCGAGTCGGCGATGTAGAGGGCGTCGAAATCCTGGCCCCCGGTGAGCAGCGCGACGTTGGTCTCCTCCCGCCGGCGCGGATCGTTGGTGATGGCGAAGCTCTTCACCGCCACGATCCGCGCGCCGAACTTGCGGGCGGACGTCTGGATGCTGTCGGCCAGCGCCTGGTCCTCGGGCTCGGGGCCCTTCAGCACGAGGATCCTGCGCCAGTTGCGCTGGACGAGGAACTGGACGAGCGCGTCGGTGCGCTGCAGGCGGCTCGGGCGCACGTGGACGAGCGGGGCGGCGCAGGTCTCCGCCCGCAGCCCGTCGTCGATCGAGCGGATGTCCACCAAAGCGAGGCCGGCGGGAGCGGCGGCGGCGGCGCGAAGATCCTCGACGCCGAGGTCGAGGATGGCGGCCGTCGTCCCCTGGGCGGACAGGTCCGCGAGCGCGCCCGCCACGGACGCGCCGTCGGCGAGGGAGACCCTGCGAAGCTCGATCGCCAGGCCGGCGGCGCGCGCGCCCGCCAGCGAGTCGCGCACCCCGACCTCGGCTCCCGGAAAGGGCGAGCGATGCACGAGCCGGAAGACGCCGTCGCGGTTGGCGGCGACGGCATAGAGCGGGTCGGCCTCCCGCTCGACATAGGCGATCCTGAGCGGCCGCTGCGGAGCCTGCGCCGCCACGGAGGCCGCGCACGCCACCGCGAAGACCACCGCCAGAAGCCACCGGATCGGATGCGTTCGTCTGCCCATCGCCGCGCCGCCCCGGTCCCGCCGCCTAGTCGTCGATGAGGACGGCGTAGGGGATCATGCCGACAGGCACGGTCTTTCGCACCTTCCCCGACGCGGTGGCGATGATCGTGAGGTCGTCCGACAGCCCGTTGGCGACGTAAAGCGTCTTCTCGTCGGCCGAGAGCCTGAGCCCCCAGGGGCGCTTGCCGACGAGGATCAGGTCCGTGACCTTGCGGCTCGGCACGTCGACGACCGCCACATGGTTGGCCCGGCCGAGCGCGACATAGGCCGTCTTGCCGTCGCGGGTCATCACCAGGTCGACCGGCGTCACCATCTCCCGGCGCATGCCTTTCGGCCGGAACTCGATGCGCTCGACCGATTCCAGTTTGGCCACGTCGATCACGTCGACGACGCCGGACAGCTCCGCCGACACCCAGAGCTCCCGCCCGTCCGGCGTCAGGGCGAAACGGCGGGGCCGCGTGCCGGTGGGGATGTCCTTCACCACGGCCCGCTTCTCGGTGTCGATGACGTGGACGAGGTTGGCCGCCTCCGACGCGACGAAGACGCGCTTGCCGTCGGGTGTCACGAGCACGCCTTCGGGCTCCGGCCCGGTCGGGAAATGCGCCTTGACCTCGCCGGTCTCGAGATCGAGCAGCGTCGCCTCGCTGTCGTCCTCGTTGGAGATGAACAGGTCGCGCCCGTTCGGGTGCAGATCGAAGGTCTCCGGGTCGGCGATGTCGCGATAGCGGCGCAGCAGCTTGTGGCTCTCCACGTCGTAGACGGCGATGGTGTCGTCGTTGCCGCAGCCGACGATCAGCGCCTTGCGATCTTGGGTGAAGCGCATGCCGCGAGGGCGGGCGCAGGACTTGAAGGAGCCGGTCACCTCGTCCTTCGCGTTGAGGATGAAGATGTCGTCGGATCGCTCGTTGGAGACGAAGATCTGGCCGGTTCCGGCGGCCCCGGCGGGCGTGGCCGCGCAGAGCGCGAGCAGCGCCAGAGACAATCCCCACCGACCGGTCATCCCTCTGTCCTCCCGCGCATCGCGCCCCCGGCAGGCCGCGTCGCGCGGCGTGCGAAGATCGGCATTGGCAACTTCCGCAATCCGCTCCAACATCGACGCGACAATCGGAGGGAAGCGCAAGAATGAAAACCCGGCAGGTCTCTCGTATCGCCGCGGTCGCCTTCGCCACCGCCGCCAGCCTGGCGTGCATCGAGGGCGCGGCCCGCGCCGACGCCATCCCCTGCCCGGACCTCGACAGGCGTTTCGCCGCGATGGCCCAGGGGGCCACCCACCTGGAAATGGTGTCCCTCGCCTTCACCGCCGCCGACAGCGGCTGCGCCGACGTCGTGGCGAAGCTGCTCGATGGCGGCGTGCCGGCGATCTCCCGCGACCGCGACGGAAACTCGGTCCTGACCCGTGCGGCGAAGGCCGGGCACGTGCAGGTCGTCGACCTGCTGATCGCGCGGGGAGCCGATCTCGAAGAACGCAACGTGCAGGGCGAGACCGCCTTGTTCGCGGCCGTCTCCGCCAACCGGGCCGCCATCGCGACTCGGCTCGCCGCCGCCGGAGCGCGCATCGACGCGCCGGGCCGCTCCGGCGTCACTCCGCTGAGCGCGGCGGCGTTCAACGGCAACGACAAGATGGTGACGTGGCTGATGGAGCACGGGGCCGACGCCAAAGACATGGACGCGACGGGCAAGTCGGCGATCGTCTACGCGGCCGCGCGCGGCTTCACGCCCATCGTCAAGCGCCTGCTGGACGCCGGCGTCGACGTGAACCGGCGCTACGGAAACGACCTCACCGTCCTGATGTGGGCGGCCGGCCACTCCAACGACGCGCCCGAGGCGGACGGTCTGGCGACCGTCGATTTGATCCTGGCGCGCGGCGCGCGGCTCGACGACGCCGACAATCGCGGGCGCACCGCCCTGATGACCGCCGCGGAGATGGGCCACGACGCCATCGTGCGGCGGCTCGCCGCCGCCGGCGCCAACACGGCCCTGCGCGACCGCGACGGCAAGACGGCGCTCGACCTCGCCTCGGCGGACTCGGTCCGCGCGGCGTTCCCGCGCTGAACCGCCGTTCAACGGCCCGCCATGTAATTGGCGAGCGCGTCCATGTCCTCCGGGGCGAGCGTGCCGAGGATGTCGCTCATCCACGGGTTGTTGGTGCGCTTGCGACTGCGGAACTCGGTGAGTGTGAGCAGCAGGTAATCGCGCTGCTGGCCGGCGATGCGGGGCTGCACGGAGTCTCCCATGCCCTGCTCGCCATGGCACGCGCCGCACTGTCCGGACACGATGGCGCTTTCCGCGCGCTTTGTGTCCTCCGCGCTGGCGCGCGGCTGGTTCAGGTTCGGCCAGGGCTTCTTCGAAAAGTACTCCGCCAGCGCCATCATCTCGTCGCGGCTCAGGTCCTTGGCGATCTCGGTCATGGCGTCGTTCTGGCGCTGTCCGAGCTTGAAGTCGCGGAGCATGAAGTAGATGTAGCCCTGGTGCTGGCCCCAGATGACCGGGATGTTCTTCTCGGTCGGCACGCCGTTCTCGCCGTGGCAGGCGGAGCAGAGCGGGAGCTTGTCGTCGATGTTGACCTGGGCCGTCGCCGGCGCCGCCAGAGCCATCGCCAGGCCGAAGGCGGCGGCGAACAGGTATGCAAGTCGCGTCATGCGGTTTTCGGCTCCGGTTCCATCGCGGATACGAAAAGGGAACGCCGACGGGGACCCTAAGGCTCCCCGTCGGCTGAAAGGCGAGGTCCGGGGCTTGGGCCCCGGCCCGTGTCAGTCCGCCAGAGTGAACGCGATGATCGAGTTGCCGCGCTTGTAGTCGATCTGCGTGTTGCCGCCGGCGCCGACCACGACGTACTGGCGGCCGTCGACCGTGTAGGAGGACGGCGGCGCGTTGACGCCCGCGCCGGCCTGGAACTTCCACAGCACCGAGCCGGTGTCGGAGTCGTAGGCCTTGAACTGGCCGTTGGCTTCGCCGGTGAAGACGAGGCCGCCGGCCGTGGCGAGGATGCCGCCGATCATCGGCTGCGGGGTCTTCACCTGCCAGCGGATCTTGCCGGTGTTGTAGTCCACCGCCGTCACGTTGCCCCACTGCTCCTCGCTGGGGATGACCTTGAAGGCGCCGCCGAGCCACAGCTTGCCCGCGGGATAGGGCGAGCTCTCGACGTGGTAGGTCATCGGCTGGTGCAGGTTGATCGCGTAGGCGAGCCCCTTGCCGGGATCGGTGGCGATGGGCGACCACTCCACGCCGCCGTTCGCGCCCGGCAGCATGCGCGCGCCTTCCTTGGTGGGCAGCACCCACATGTTCTCCTGCGGCACCATGGCCTCGGAGAAGCGGATCAGGCTGCAGTCGTTGGCGTCGTGAACGTAGACGTGCCCGGTCTTGCCGGCATGCAGGACGCCCTTGATGGGCTTGCCGTCCTTGCCCGCGACGGTGGTGATCACTGGCGGGGACACGGCGTCGAGGTCCCACACGTCATGCGCGATGTACTGCAGGTGGCAGACATACTGGCCCGTGTCGAGGTTCACCGACACCAGCGAGTCCGTGTAGAGGTTGTCGCCGGGACGCAGCGAGCCGTCGAGGTCCGGCGAGGGGTTGCCGACCACGAAGTAGATGCGCCGCGTGTCGAGATCGACCGCCGGGTTCTGCCACACGCCGCCGCCGAGGGTCTTGAAGGGGTCGCCGGTCTTGGCGAGCTGCGCCTTCTCGGCCTCGATGTTGCGCTTCATGTCGCGGCCGGTCGCGTCATGGGTCGCCCACACGCCGACCGAATTCTCCGGGACCGTGTTGAACGTCCAGATCAGCTTGCCGGTCTTGGCGTCGAACGCCTTGACGAAGCCGCGGATGCCGTATTCGCCGCCATTGGTGCCGATCAGGATCTTGCCGTCGACGGCGGTCGGGGCCATCGTCTCGCTGTAGCCGAGCTCCGGATCGGCGATCTGGCTCTCCCAATTGACCTTGCCGGTCTTGGCGTCGAGCGCCACGAGCTTGGAGTCCAGCGTGGCCATGTAGACCATGTCGCCGTAGACGGCGACGCCGCGATTGTTGGGTCCGCAGCAATAGATGGTGATCGGGCCGAGCTTGTGCTTGTAGTGCCAGAGCTCGTCGCCCGTGCGCGCGTCGAGCGCGTAGACGTGGTTGAACGACGTCGTGACGTACATGACCCCGTTGAGGACGATCGGGCTGGTCTCGAGAGACTCCCGCACCTCGGTCTGGAAGATCCACGCCGGCCGCAGCTTCTGGACGTTGCCGGTGTTGATCTGCCGGTTCGGGTAGTAGCGGGTCTGCTGGTAGTTGCCGTTCGTGTGGAGGAAGTTGTTGCCGTCTCCGGCGGCACGGTTCAGCAGATCCTGCGTCACCGTGTTCATGTCGCCCCATTTGCTGGCGCTCTTGACCTCCTGCGACGATGCGACTGGAGCGTAGGCGTAGGCAACGGCAGCAACGGCTGACGCCGCCAAGAACTGGCGCGTTCTATTGACCATCCCTGGATTCCTCCCCAAGTGCCGGCCCGAGCCGGATTTAGCACTTAGCGATTGTCAATTTGCAGCCACGGGTTGAGGTCTGTCAATTGGACGCCGGAGGATTTCATTGCCGCAGCGCATCATCGCCAGGCGCAGCGTCCGAGATCCTTCTCGTGGATGGCGAAGATCTCCCCTTCCCGCACGGCCACATTGCGAGCATAGCACGCCCGCCCCTTCACGTCGCGGAGAAGCACGTCATAGGCGCCGGACGCCGCGCCGGAGATCGGCAGGCGCTCGTCGAAGTCGACCTCCCCGTCCTTGTCGTTGGCGCACTGGTTGGGGCCCCATCGCTTCGTACCGGCGGGGGCGAGCCGGACCTCCTTCAGGGTCACGCCCGTCAGGTTCCAGAACTGCGTGCCCAACGCGCGCGCCGGCTTCGTCTGCGCCTGCGCCTGCGGGCACGCCAGCAGCGCGACCATCGCCAGAATTCGCCACATCGCCATTCCCCTCCCCACCGTCAGCCGAGCATCGAACCTTCGCACACGATCGGCGTCGCAGCCCCGGGCGGCAGCACCTCGCCGATGGAAGCCGCCATACAGCCGGAAGCCGCCAGCGCGGAGAGCGCTTCGTCCGCGCGGTCCGGCGCGACCGCCGCCAGCAGACCGCCGGAGGTCTGCGGATCGAAGAGCAGCGCGGCGTCGCCGGGATTTTTGAACGTCACGTCGCGCGCGAGCGCCGCGTTGCCCGGCGTCAGGCTGGACTGGAAGCCCCGGCGGGCCAGCTCGACCGCGCCCTCCAGCACCGGAACGGCCTCCAGGCGCAGACAGGCGCGCAGGCCCGAGGGTCGCAGCATTTCAAGCAGGTGGCCGGCGAGCCCGAAGCCGGTGACGTCGGTCATCGCGCGGGCCCGCGAGGACAGGACCGCGGCGGCCGGCGCGTTCGAGGCCAGCATCGCCGCGATGGCGCGCTCAGCGACGGCGGCGCTCGCCGCCCCTCGCATGTCGGCGGCCATCGCGAGCCCGACGCCGATCGGCTTGGTGAGCACCAGGACGTCGCCGACCCGCAGGTCCGACTTGCGCCTGATGGCGTTCGGCGACACGCGGCCCGTCACCGCGAAGCCGAGCGCCAGCCGATCCCCCTCCCCCGAATGCCCGCCGATCAGCGACACGCCGTGCGCGTCGAGCTCCCGGCGCGCGCCCGCGAGCAGCTGGAGCAGGTCGCCCTCCACCGCTTCGGCGCGGCCGTGGCCGACGGTGGCGATGGCCAGCGCGCGCCGCGGCTCGCCGCCCATGGCGAGGATGTCGTTGAGCGCGTGAAGCGCCGCGATGCGCCCGAAGAGGTAGGGGTCGGAGACCGGGGACGTGATCTGGTCGACGGTCTCCACCTGCGCGAGGCCGTCGGTCACGCGCACGACGGCGGCGTCGTCGGGCGGGTCGAGGGAGACCAGCACGTCGTCCTTGGGCGGAGGCGCCGGGGGAAGCCGGTGCAGGGCGCGCCGCAGCGGGTCGGGGGCGACCTTGGCCGCGCAGCCCGCGCAGCGCATCGCGGTCCCCGCTTCCAGTTCGGCGTCGGTCGCCGGCCGCGCCATGGCGCTCCCGAACCCGGAGAACATCCGCATGAAGCGGCGGTCGATGCGGTCCTTCCAGCGCCACACCCACGCGCCCTCGGCGGCGAACCACGAACCCCGCGCCGCGACGGCGCGGCCGTCCCCCGTGGCCAGCAGCGTGAGGAAGCGGCGCTGCGCCCGGTGCTCGGCCAGCTTCTGCTTGCGCAGCCGCGCGCGGATATTGGCGGCGAGGACCGGCCCCTGGCGGACGGCGAAGACCCCGGCCTTCTCGCGCCGGTCGTCGACGACGACGCCGCAGTCGCCGACCGCGAAGACCGCGTCGTCGTCGGTGACCTGCAGGGTCCGGCGCGTCGTCACGGAGCCGTCCTCGGCGGTCGGCAGGCCCGAGGCGGCGAGCCAGGCCGGCGCGCGCGCCGCGGTCGAAAACAGGACGGCGTCGGCCGGCAGCACGCGGCCGTCCTCGGCGACGACCGCGTCGTCCCGCACCTGCGCCACGCGGAACCCGGTATGCGCCTCCACGCCGAGCCGGGCGAGCGCGGCGCGGACATGCCGCCGGGCGCGGTCGTTCAGCGTCGGGACGAGGTCGACCCCGGTGACGACCGCGATCTCGACGGGTCCGCAGGAGCCTCCGGCCGCGGCGGTGGGGCCGCTCAGCCGGCGTCGCAGGGCGCAGGCGATCTCGACGCCCGCCGCGCCGCCGCCGACCACGACGATCCGGCGCGGTCCGTCCGGCCGGGACGCGGAGACGAGCAGTTTGTCCAGCTTGCCGAGGAACGCCGAGATCGGCTTGACGGCGATGCCGAACTCGCGCGCGCCCGCGATCCCCGACAGGTCCGGCGTGATGCCGACGTCGAGCGACAGCGTGTCGTAGCGCAAGGGAGGCCTGTCGGCGAACAGCACCTCCCGCGACGCGCGGTCGAGGCCCACCGCCGGCGCGAAGACGAGCCGCGTCCCCGTCGCCCGCGCCAGCCGATGCAGGTCGATGTGCATCTCGTCCGCGTCGTAGATGCCGGCGACGTGGCCCGGCAGCATCCCCGAATAGGGCGTGAGCAGGCGGTCGGTGACGAGCGTCAGGCGCACGCCCGGCTCCTGCCGCATGGCGAACGCGGTCATCACCTGGACATGGGTATGCCCCCCGCCGACCAGCACCACGTCGTGGCGGACGAATCCGGCGGGCGCGGCGTTCATTCCTCCGCGCACCCTTCGAAGCCTTCCCGGTCCATCCAGTCGGCATAGGCCCGCGCGGCCGCCTCTCCCCGGAGCAGCGCCGCCGGATCGAACGGCCCGGCCGGGCGCGCCTCGATCATCCATCCCGCGCCGTAGGGATCGGCGTTGGCGAGCGAGGGCCGCGCGATCAGCGCGTCGTTGACGGCCGACACCTCGGCGTCGAAGGCGATGCGCGCCGGGCCCACCCACTTGCCGCTCTCCACCGTGGCGCAGGCGCGGTTCTTCTCGACCGGCCGGCCCACCCGGCGCGGCGTGAAGGCGAGGATGTCGCCGGCCAGCGCCACCGCGACGGAGGTCATGCCGAGGCGGAACGAGCCGTCGGGGAGCGGCTCGTACCAGACGTGGTTGTCCACGTCGTAGCGGAGATGGTCGGGAAAGACGCAGCCGCGAACGATCATCTCAATAGCTCAGGACCCTGCAATCGCTGTCCATCATGTCGACGATCATCTGCGTCGTGCTCATCATGCCCGCGCATTCGGGGATGAGATCGTCCGCCGCCATGCCGAACAGGTCAAGGTTCGCCGGGCAGGCCCAGAACCGCGCTCCGTTGGCGTGCGCGTCGCGGATGAAGTCGTAGACGGTCTTGCCGCTGCCGGGCTTCACCTCGATCGTCTCGGCGACGCCCTTGCGCAGCAGGCGGCCCGCCGTCGCGGTGCAGACGACGTCGACCTCGTAGCCTAGCACCGCCGCCACGGACGCCTGGTAGAACGGCGCGCCCAGCTCCTCGCCGTTGCGCGGGTCGCTGTTGACCATGACGATCAGCAGGCGTCTCGCCTCGCTCATCGGGCCGCTCCTCCCGCCGCGAGCGACGCCGCGTCGCGCAGCGCGGCCACGAAGTCCTCCGCGCCGATCCCCGCCAGCCGGCCTTGCGAGCGCGCGAGATGGTCGCGCGCGAGGTCGGCGACGTCGCGCAGCCTCGCATGGCGCAACCGCGCCTCCAGATCGCCCAGCAGGCGCGGCGGCGTGGCGAACACGTCGCCGGCGATCAGCGCCTGGTCGATAGTGTCGTCCGCCCCGTCGCGCAGCTTCAGGACGATCTCGACGACGCCGCCGGGCAGCGCCGCCTCATGCGTCACGACGCGCCCGCCGGGCGGGAAGGCGCGGTCGCTCCCGTCGACGAACGCATCGCGGCCGATCTCCGCGTCGTGGATGCGCTCCGCCTCCGCGAGTTCGCGAGCCGACAGCCTGCCTTCGACGGGCGCGAGGCCGAGCGCCAGCGCCATGGCGGGCGCCAAAGCCGACCGGACGCGCGCGGGCGGCGGCGGCGTCCCCAGCACCGTTGCGAGGTCCGTCACCCGGTCCGCCAGCGCGGAGAGCCCGCGCTTGCCGAGCTTGTGCGCCGGCAGGTTCAGCGCGCCGGCCAGAAGCCCGACGTTGAGCGAGACGAGCACCGTGCCCTGGAACACCAGGGCCGCGCCGTCGACGTACCCGCCGGTGCCCGACACCTTGCGGCCGTCGACCTCGATGTCGTTGCGGGGCCGGAAGCGGGCCCGGACGCCCAGGCTCCCGAGCCCTTCGGCGACGGCCGTGCAGATCGAGGCGGTGAAGGCGTCGAGCCCGCCCGCCGCGCGCCGGCTGGAGACGACGAGCTCCCAGCCCAGGATCCCCGGCCCCATCACGATCGCGCCCCCGCCGGTCATCCGGCGGGCGGTCTCGACCCCGTGCGCGGCGGCCCAGGCCAGGTTCACCTCCTTGACGAGGATCTGGTGGCGGCCGACGATGGCGCTCGGCGGGAAGAGCTGGAAGCGCAGCGTTTCCGGGGCCTCGCCGCGTTGCAGGCCCCGGCACAGCGCCTCGGTGATGCTGAGGTTCATCCGCGCCGGGAGCAGGTCGCCGGCGATCACCCGCAATTCACCCGTCATGCCCGCCGCCACGCCCGCCTTCATGGCCGCCTCGCCAGTTGCGCGCGGATGCGGCGCAAATCGTTACCGTTGGGCTGGAACGGATAGCTCGCGATGTCGGAGGGCGGACCGTCGCCATAGGGGCGGTCGCAGGCCGACAGGTCGGGCCGCTCCTTCCCCGGGCAGCCGGAGGTGCGAAACGGAAGGCCGGACGCCACGATGGCGTCGAGGCGTTCGGCCGCCATGCCGAAGTCCAGCAGCTCGCCGCCGGCGGAGAAGGCGAACGCCTCGAACGGATGGTCGGCATATTCCAGCAGGTAGCGGGCGAGCTGGACCCGCCGCCAGCGCGCGCGCGGCGGCGCGGGCACGTGGTCCATCAGGCTGCCCCGCTCCGGGTAGAAGCAGAACAGGTGCGAATGGCCGCCGACCGCGTGCAGGCGGCGGCAGATGTCGAGCACGTCCCGGTCCGTCTCGCCCAGCCCGACGATCAGGTGCATGCCGACGCGGCCCGGCCCGAACAGCTCTCGGGCGTGCTCGAAGGCCCGCCAGTACCCGCCCCAGCTATGCGGGCTGTCGACTCCCTTCCCGCGCGTGCGCTCGAAGATCTCCGGCGTGCAGGCGTCCAGCGCCACCGTGAAGATGTCGGCCCCCAGGTCCAGCATCCGCGCCACGTCGGCGCGCGTCATAGTG
Organism: Alsobacter ponti; assembly: GCF_024294805.1. GTDB lineage: Bacteria > Pseudomonadota > Alphaproteobacteria > Rhizobiales > Beijerinckiaceae > Alsobacter > Alsobacter ponti. The sequence continues at coordinate 242,707 of NZ_JANCLU010000002.1, read as the reverse complement.
GTCGGGTTCGAGAGGATCGACACGGGGATGTCGCCGCGCGGGATGCGCGACGTCCAGCGCTCGAGCACGGTCAGCGCGTCGGCGTCCGAGGCGGGGTGCGTGATCATCGAGATGCACATGCGCTGGAACGGCGTCGCCGGGCCGGCGTCGGCGATGCGGGCGACGATCTCGTCCAGCGGCGCGGCCGGCCAGTCGGCGCGGATGAAGTTCCGGTCCGCGTAGTTGGTGTTGGCCTCGCGATGGCGGGCCAGCCCGCAATAGGCGCAGTTGGCGCGGCAGCCCTCGGGATAGGTGAGAAGAAGGTTCAGGCAATGCGTGCAGGCGCAGCGGTGCATCCGGCCGGGGATCAGGCCGAGCGTGATGGCGGCGGCCGTCGAGAGCTGCACGTAGTCCGGCGACCGCATGGCCGGCGTGCGACGGTAGCGCGGGCGGTAGAGCCCCTGCGGCGCCACGGCGTCGCGCTTCACCGTCGCGCCGTTGCGCTTCTCGGGCGGCACCGGGGCAGGCGTTCGCGGAAACTGGAGGTCGCCGACGCAGGCCATGTCAGGCCGCCCTGGCGCAGCTGGCCGCGCCGCAGCACGCGCCCTGCCGGTCGACCGGCCGCCCCAGCGCGCGCGCCGCGCGCACCGCCTCGTCGGCCGGGTAGGCGACGCCGTCGAGCCCGGCCAGCACGGCGGCGACATCGATCAGCGCCCGGTCCGGCCCGTGCGGGCGGGCGCATCCCAGCAGCAGACGTCGATCCGGGAGCCGCGCGCGCGCGGCGGCGAGGAACGAAGCCGCCTCCAGCGGATCGACCCGACCGAAGCCGGGGTCGGCGTAAGCCGGCATCAGCACCACCAGGATGGCGGACTCGGTTTGCGTGCGGGCGATGATGTCGAGGGCCTCGTGCTCCCCCAGCAGGCGGCCGAAATGCAGCCCGACGACGATGTGGGGCACGACCGCGAGCCCTTCCGCGGCGAGCGCCACGAGCGACGCTTCGAAATCCGCGACCGGGCGGTCGAGGTGGTAGACCTCGCGGATCGTCCGCGCGCTGCCGATGATGTCGAGCATCGCGACATCGACCCCTGCCCCTTTCAGCGCGGCGGCGCGCCGCGCCGTCACCAGCCCGGTATGGACGAGCACTTCGAGGCCCGGGTGGTCGCGCTTCAACCTCGCCACGACGGGAAGATAGGGTTCGAACGGCACCTCGTTGCGCGGGTTCGACCCTCCCGACAGCAGGAAGCCCCGCATCCCCCGCGACGCGATCATCTCGCGCGCCTTACGCTCGAACGCGGCGGGATCGCCCGTCGGGATCATCGGCTTCAGGATGCCGGCGCGGCAGTGCTTGCAGTTGAGCGCGCACGCGCCGCCGGTGATCGAGAAGGCGGGAAACGCGCCCGACCCCCGGCACGCGCCGAGTTCGTCGCTGTCGTAGCGGCGGAAGCTGGGCGTCGCCGCCAGCAGGCCCCGGGCGTGGAAGGCGCGCCCGGCGTCGAGCAGATCCCGCGCCAGGGCTTCCGGCATGCCGACGTCGTCGAGAACGGATGCGAGCCCCGGGAACGCCGGCGCGTTCACGAGGGGACCTCCTCGACGCGCATGCGCCGCCCCCACGCGTCGAAGAAGTGGCCTTCGTTGATCGCCAGCCGGTCGTCGGCGATCTTCGCCTCGTGCTGGAGCAGGAAGATGCGCGCGCTCGGGTTGTCCAGCGGCCCGCCGGTCCGCGCGTCGCGTTTGGGGAAGAACACGGCGGCGTCCCAGCGCATGCCGGAGCCGGCGAACAGCGTCGTCACCTCGCCCCAGTCGATGTCGACGCCGATCACGTGCATGTAGGTGGAGCAGAGCGGCGTGACGTCCTTCTTGCCGATCTTCACCAGGATCGCGAACGCGGTGAACCCGCGCGGGCCGCCGGCGGCGTACTCGGCCTTGAGCCAGCGGTCGAAATCGGTCTGCGCGGCGTCCCCGTTGTCCGTCATCTCAAAAATCCACCACGGGTGTTTCCTGCGCGTAGACGTCGAAAAGGGCGAGGAAGGGCTGGCCCGAGCGCGCGGCGAACCAGTCCTCGAACTCGGCCAAACGCGCGAGGACGGCGTCGTGGTCGGGCTCGCCCTCGCAGTTCAAGGCCTCGTCGATCGCCTCGGTGACGGGCGAGAACCGGTCGAGGATCACCTTGTGCGCCTCGTTGGCGCCGGAGAGGCCGGTCTTCTGGGCCAGCGCGTCGCGGCCGCGCCGCGCCGCCTCGTCCGCATCGGCGGCGCCGGCGACGGCGGCGGCGACGGCCTCCAGCAGCCCGGAGCGGCGATGGGCGAAGACGCGCTCGCGCTCCAGCACGCGAACCCGCTCCGCGTAGCCGCGGCGGAACGCGTCCTCGGCGTCGCGCGCGCTGGCGGCGGCCTGCCGCAGCCGGTCGAGGAAGCCGTCAGCCACGGCCGCCTCCCGTCGCGGGAGACGGCGCGGCGGCGCGCGGCGAAGGTGGCGGAAGAGAATGGGAGTCGAACCCACCTGAGACCGTCTCGCGGCCCCAACCGGATTTGAAGTCCGGCCGCCCCACCGGGGACGCTTCTCTTCCTGAAATCGATGTGTCGCCTGGCGCGGAGCCCTCCGCGACCGCGAACAGCTCCCGCCGATGCGGGTTGATGCGCCGTTTGTCCCCGCGCCGGATGGTCACGCCGTGCCGGTCGAGGAATTCGAGGACCTGGATCGCCACCTTGCGCCCCACCACGCCGCCGCAGGCGGCCTCGAGCCGGTCGCGGAACTGCGCGGCCACGAACCAGCCGCCCGCATCCTCCTCGAGGCGGCGCGCCATGTCCACCGCCTCGGCCACCGCCGGGCGCAACAGGAAGTGGTCGTGCGCCACCTCGTCCGCCTCGCCGGCGCGCGCGAGGCGCAGCAGCACGCGGCGCACGGCCTCCTCGCCGATGCCGAGCGTGTCGGCGATGTCGCGAACGCGCGGCGGCCGGAAGCGGACCTCGCCGGCGATCAGCGGGCGGATCAGCGTCCACAACTCGGCGTCCTCGGGCGGCACCTCGACGCGATGGCTCGCGAGCCGCACCCAGTTGCCGTCGACGGCGAGCCAGCCCTGCTCCGCGAAGCGGCGCAGCAGCAGGCGGAACAGCGCCGCGGGAATGGCGCGCGCGGCCTGCATCCGCAGTCGCTCCAGCCCCTGCCCGCCGAGATCGGGATGGGCCGCGTGGAAATCCGCGAGCGCCCCGCGCAGCGCCTCCGACAGCGCGTCCAGCCGCTCGCCGGAGACCGCGAACACGCCTCCCTCCGCGCCGACGAGCACCGCGCCGGCCGCCTGCGCCCGCGCCCGGGCTTCGGCCAGCGGCACGCCGGCGTCGCGGGCCCAGGCGGCGAGGTCGACCGCGCCCGCGGCGCGCTCCAGCAGCGTCCGCAACCCGCCCTCCGCGCCCGCCTCGGCCAGCGCGGCGAGCAGCGCCAGCCGCTCGGGGGCGCGCCGCCGGCGTTCCGGCGCGCGCAGGTCGAGGAACCGCCCGCCGGCGAGCGTGCGGCTCGCCGAGACGTCGCGCAGCACGAACCGGTCCTGCGCGCGCGCGCAGATCGGGCGCTCCAGCACCAGCTGGGCGAGCACCGTCTCGCCGCGCGTCGGCGCCTCGGCGTCGAGCAGGACGATGCGAGCCCCCACCTCGGCCGTGCCGTGATGCAGCCGGGCGGGCATCCACTGGGTCAGTCCCTTCGCCGCGCCGGACGCCACGACCAGCACGGCGTCGATGCGCTGGGCGGGGGCGTGCGCCGCCGGCGCGACCACCATGTCGCCGCGCGCCACCGTTTCGCGCGAGATCGCCGGCCCGGCCAGGTTGAGCGCGCAACGCTGGCCGGCGACGCCGGTCTCCGCCTTGCGGTTCTGGGCGTGGATGGAGCGCACCCGGGCCTCGTGGCCCGCCGGCGACACCACCACCGCGTCGCCCACCGAGACGCTGCCGTCGAGCGCCATGCCGGTCACGACCACGCCAGTTCCCTGCAGCACGAAGGCGCGGTCGACCGACAGGCGGAACAGGCGCGAGGCGTCGCGCGCCCGCAGCGCGCGGTGGCGGGCGGAGAGAAGCGCCGCGAGCTCCGCGACGCCCTCCCCGGTGACGCTCGACACGGGCAGGATGGCGCCGCCGGCGAAGCCCGCCTCGGCGAGCCAGGCGGCGATCTCGGCGGTGACGGCGGCGCGGCGCGCGGCGTCCACCGCGTCGACCTTGGTGAGGGCCACCACGACCTCGTCAATGCCGAGCAGGCGGACGATCTCGGCGTGCTCGCGCGTCTGCGGCATGACGCCGTCGTCGGCGGCGACGACGAGCAGCACGAGGTCGAGCGCCTGCGCGCCCGCCAGCATGGTGTGGACGAAGCGCTCGTGGCCGGGCACGTCGACGAAGCCGATGACGCCGCCGTCATCCTGGGGCCAGTAGGCGAAGCCCAGGTCGATGGTGATGCCGCGCTCCTTCTCCTCCTTCAGCCGGTCGGCGTCGACGCCGGTCAGCGCCTTCACCAGCGATGTCTTGCCGTGGTCGACGTGGCCGGCGGTGCCGACGATCATGCCGCGCCTCCCTCGGCCGACGCCTCGGCCGCGAGGCGCTCCGCCAGCGCGAAGGCCTCGTCGGAGAGGCTGGCGCGCACGACGCCAAAGAACGTGCCGGCGAGCGGCGAGCCGCGGTCGCGCGCCATCACCAGCAGCGTCATGGCGCGCAACGGATCGCGCTCCACGCCCTGGCCGAGATGGTTGGCCGCGCCGAGCATCGCCATGGCGTCGGCGTCGCCGGCCTCGACCCCCTTCGCCCACCAGGACGCCGCCAGCGCCGCGTCCCGCTCCACGCCGAGCGCGTTGTGAAAGATCATGCCCATCCGGGTCATGGCGCTGGCGACGCCGTCGGCGGCGGCCAGCTCGGCCCAGCGGCGCGCCTCGACCGGATCGGGCGGCGTCAGCTCGCCTTCCAGCAGCATCCACGAGAGCATGTCGCGCGCCGGCGCGTCGCCGCCCTCCGCCGCCTTGCGGTACCAGTGAAGCGCCGCGGCGGGGTCGGGCTCGCAGCCCTGGCCCTGCAGGCAGGCGGAGGCGAGGTTGCGCTGCCCGGCGGGGTCGCCGCCCTCCGCCGCCAGCGTGAGCCAGCGCAGGCCCAGCGCCTCGTCGCGCGCCACGCCCAGCCCGCCCATGAAGCACGCGCCGACATTGTTGGCGGCGCGCGCCACGCCCTGGTGGGCGAGAGGCCCCCAGATCGCCAGCGCCGCGTCGTAGTCGCCGCGCTCGGCCAGCGTCCTCGCCTCGGCGAGGCGGTCGTCGAGGCTCGGCGCGGCGCGCCGTCCGGTCAGCAGCGAGAGGATCATGCCGCCCCTCCCCGCAGCGAGGCGAGCTGCGCGGCGAACGTCTCCTCGTCGTCGAGGCATCGCAGGTCGAGCCAGAACCGGTCGTCCTTGACGCGCCCGATGACCGGCACGGGCAGGCCGCGCAGCCGCGTGGCGAAGTCCGCCAGCGCGTGGCCCTTGCGGCGGCCGGGCGGCGAGGCGACGAGGGCGGCGCTGGGCAGCGTGTCGACCGGCAGCGCGCCGGAGCCGATCTGGCTGGCGCAAGCCGCCACCTCGGCCGTCCAGCCCTCCGGCAGCGCGGCGCGCCAGGCCTCCAGGAGGCGGTCGGCCTGGGCGCGGATGTCGGGCTCGGCGCGGGACAGGAAGCGCAGCGTCGGCAGCCGCCCGGCGAGGCGGTCGGGGTCGCGGTAGAGCTTCAGCGTCGCCTCCAGCGCCGCCAGCCGCAGCTTGTCGAGCCGCAGCGCGCGCTTGAGCGGATTGCGGGCGCAGGCGCGCACCAGGTCGGCGCGGCCGACGACGAACCCGCATTGCGGCCCGCCCAGCAGCTTGTCGCCGGAGAACGTCACGAGGTCGGCCCCCGCCGCGAGCGCGTCGCGCACGGTCCGCTCGCGGGCCAGGCCGTAGCGCGAGAGATCGACCAGCGAGCCCGAACCGAGATCGTCGACGAACGGCACGCCCGCCCGCCGCGCCAGCGCCGCCAGCTCTCCCGGTTGCGTCTCGGCGGTGAAACCCTGGATGGCGTAGTTCGACGTGTGCGCCTTGAGGATCAGCCCGGTGCGCGGGCCGATCGCCTCCTCGAAGTCGCGCGCATGCGTGCGGTTGGTGGTTCCCACCTCGCGCAGCTTCGCGCCGGAGCGGGCCATGATCTCGGGCAGCCGGAACGAGCCGCCGATCTCGATCAGTTCGCCGCGCGAGACGACGCACTCCTTGCCTTTGGCGTGGGTGGCGAGCACCAGCAGCAGCGCGGCGGCGTTGTTGTTGACGAGGCAGGCGTCCTCGGCCCCTGTCAATTCACGGATCAGGCCGCGGACGTGGTCGTCGCGCTCGCCGCGCCCGCCGTTCTCCAGCGAGAACTCCAGCGTCGTGGGATGGCGCATCGCCGTCACCACCGCCTCGACGGCTTCCTCGGGCAACTGCGCGCGGCCCAGATTGGTGTGCAGCACCGTGCCGGTGAGATTGATGACGCGGCGCTGCGAGGGCGCGGCGCGCGCCTCCAGGCGGGCCATGGCGCGGGCGGCGACGTCGTCGGGCGACGGCGCCCGCGGCGTCGGCGGGCCGGCGCGCCAGACGGCCAGCGCGTCGCGGATGGCGTCGCCGGCCTCGGCGCGGCCGAAGGTCGCCACCGCCAGCCGACCGAGGTCGCTGCGCAGCACGCGGTCCACCGACGGCAGGGCGCGGGACGGAGCCGGCGTGTCCATCGGCGCTCAGAAGCCGGCGAGGAACACGTTGAACCCCGCCCTCCGATAGCCCTCCTCGCGAACCATCAGGTCGAGGCCGGCGCTCGCGACGTCATCGGCGACGGGGTCGAGCTTCGGGTCCGTCGCCGTGTGGAAGATCTTGAGGTAGCAGCCGCAGGCGTCGCAGCACTCGGCCTTGATGGTGTCGGCCGTCCCCTCGACGTGGGAGTAGCGGATGCCCTTGGTGGAGGAACACGCCACGCACTTGATGCGGACCACGTGCCAGCGCGTCGCGCAGGTGGCGCAGCTGACGAAGCGCGTGCCGTGCGCGCCGGACCAGCCGACCACCTCCGACGCGACGGGCGGGCCGCCGCAGGCGGGGCACGCCCCGTCGGCGACCGAAGACAGCCGCTCGGCGGCAAGCGACGCGGCGAGCCGGGCGAAATGCACCTGCAGGCCGGCGGCGACGAAGACGTGCTCGGCCAATTCGTGCGCGGGCAACGCGTCCTCGAGGACGTTGCCGATCATCTGCCGCATCTCGTCGGGCGAGGCGGCGCGCACGCCGGCGAGCGCAGCGGCCGAGGCCTCGGGCATGTCCATCCCGGCGGCGGCGTCGAACAGGCGCGAGAGCGTGTCCAGCATCGCCGCGTCGACCTCCACGGAGGCGCGGGCGATCGGCGCCATGCCGTGCTCGTAGGCGCGTTCCATTTGCTCGGCGGCCGGCAGGCTCGGCGGCGGCAGGTCGGCCACGACGGCCGCCTGCGCCCCGGCGAGGTCGCCGAGGAAGGCGAGATAGGGACCGAGCGGGTGATCGGGAACGAGGTCGCGGAACCGCGCCGCGCGGCGGGCGAAGAGGCTGGCCGGGTCTGGCGCGACGGCGAGGGGCGGTTCGGCCGCGTCGCCGATGTGAACGGGCTGGAACTGCGGTGCGACGGGACTGGACAATGAAACGAACCTCACGGGTCACGTGTTCAAGGCGCTCCCGGGCCTGGCGGTCCGGGAGCGAGAGAGATCAGGCGCCGGGCGCGCGCTGCGCCGGCTCCGCCGCCTTCTGGCGAAGCCATTTGCGGTGGTGCCGGTAGGCCCAGCCCGCGGTGACGGTGCCGCGCGTCATGGCGCGGACCGTGCCGCGCACCCAGATCGCGGCGTAGACGTGCACGATCCAGATGGTGATGGCGCCCACCGCCGCCAGGGCATGCGCCAGCACCGCGAAGCGCTTCTGGTCGATGGTGGTGTAGGCGAAGAAATACTCGTCCCAGATCGCCAGTCCCGAGGTGATCAGAACCAGGATGAGCAGGGACATCCCCCAGAACACCAGCTTCTGGCCGGCATTGTACTTGCCGACCTCGGCGACGTTTTCCTCGTCGGCGCGCATCACCGCGCCGAGGTTGCGCATCCACCTGGTGTCGTCGGCGTTCCACAAATTGAGCCTGACGAAGCGGACGAACAGGCCGGCGAAGGAGAAGAACAGCACGACGCCGATCCACGGATGGATCTCGCGCGTCAGCGTTCCGCCCCCGAACAGGCCGGTGAGAAAGAAGAGCGACGGCGTGAACAGCGCCATCCCGCTCAGGGCGAGCAGGATGAGGCTGATCGCCGTCACCCAGTGGTTCAGCCGCGCGCCCGTCGTGTAGCGGGAGACGGCGTGGCGTTCGATCGTATCGTTGGACGGGCTCACTTCCGGCCCTCCTGGATTTTCTCGCCTTCTTCCTCGTCACGGGCGGTGACGCGGTTCGCCCCCATCACGGTGTGGTGCAGCACGCCGGTCAGCGCCGCCACGCCCATCAGGGCAATGCCGGCGTACTTTACAGCGCCCTTCCACAGCTCGACCACCGGCGAGATGCGCGGGTTGTCGGGCAGGCTGGCGTAGAGCTGCGGCCTGTCGTTGTGGTGCAGCACGTACATGACGTGCGTGCCGCCCACGCCCGGCGGATCGTACAGGCCCGCCTGGTCGAAACCGCGGCTCTTGAGGTCGGCGACCCGCTTCTCGGCGAGTTGCTTCATCTGCGCCTTGGTGCCGAAGGAGATGGCCTGGGTCGGGCACGCCTTCGCGCAGGCCGGTCCCTGGCCGACGGCCACGCGGTCCACGCAGAGCGTGCACTTGTAGGCCTTCTCCGTCGTCTTCGAGATGCGCGGGATGTTGAACGGGCATCCCTTGATGCAGTAGCCGCAGCCGATGCACGCGGAGTGGTTGAAGTCCACGATGCCGTTCGTGTACTGCACGATGGCGCCCGGCGAGGGGCAGGCCTTCAGGCATCCGGGGTCGGCGCAGTGCATGCAACCGTCCTTGCGGATGAGCCATTCGAGCCGGCCCGTCGCGGTGTTGTCCCACTCCGTGAAGCGGATCAGGGTCCAGGTGTTCTCGGTGAGGTCGTGCGGGTTGTCGTAGACGCCGGTGTTGACCCCCACCTGCTCGCGCAGATCGTTCCATTCCAGGCAGGCGACCTGACACGCCTTGCACCCGATGCACTTCGACGTGTCGATGAGCTTCGAGACCTGGAAATCGTCCTTCGGCGCGAGCGCCCCCGTGATGCCGCCGGCGGTGGCGGACTGGCGGGCGAGTTCAAGTGCGATATCAGCCATTGAAGCGCCCTCCCCTCACGACGTCGCCGGGCCGGTATCGGCCCTGATGTCCACCAGGAACGCCTTGAACTCCGGCGTCTCGATGTTCGCGTCGCCGACGAAGGGCGTCAGGGAGTTGGCCCCGAACCCCTTCTTCGTGGCGCCGATGAACCCCCAGTGGATGGGGATGCCGACCACGTGTACGGTCTTGCCGTCGCACGTCATCGGTTTGATGCGCTTGGTGACGACCGCCTTGGCCTTCACGAAGCCGCGCGCCGAGTCGACGCGCACCCAGCCGCCTTTCTGGATGCCCTTCTCCCGCGCCAGCTCTTCCGAGATCTCGACGAAGAATTCAGGCTGCATCACTGCGTTCACCTGATTGTGCTTCGTCCAGTAGTGGAAGTGCTCGGTAAGCCGGTAGGTCACCGCCGCGTAGGGGAATTCCTTGGCGTCGCCGAACTGCTCCATGTCTCCCTTGAAGACGCGCGCGGCGGGATTGCCGCGAACCTTGGGCGCGATGACGTTCGCGACCGGGCTCTCGAACGGTTCGTAGTGAACCGGGAACGGACCGTCCTTCATCATGTTGCGCACGAACAGGCGTCCCACCCCCTCGTTCGTCATGATGAACGGCATCACCTGGTCCGGCTTGGCCGTCGGGGCGATGTCCGGAATGTCCGGACCCGACCACTTGGAGCCGTCCCACGCGATGGGCGAGCGCTTCGCGTCCCAGGGCTTGCCCTGGAGGTCCGCCGAGGCGCGGTTGTAGAGCACGCGCCTGTTCGCCGGCCATGAGAAGGACCAGTTCTGGTACACGCCGAGCCCGGACGGATCGCGGTTGTCGCGGCGCGCCATCATGTTGCCGGCGTCCGTGAAGCAGCCGCAATAGATCCAGTTGCCCGAAGACGTCGTGCCGTCGTCGCGCAGCATGGCGAAGGCGGGAACCTGCTTGCCCTTCTCCAGCAGCTTCTTGCTGGGGTCGGCGGGGTCCGGCACGTCCTCGAGAACCTTCCCGTTGATCTCGCGCGCGAGTTCCTCGGGGCTGGGTTCGTCGGGGTTCGCGTACTCCCAGGTCAGCGCCTTCATGGCGTCCGGATAGGCGCCGCCCTCCTTTTCGTAGAGGGCCTTGAGCCGCCGGAAGATCTGGGCCACGACCCACACGTCCGAGCGGATCTCGAAGCGCTTGTCCTGCCCCGGCCAGTGCCACTGGAGCCAGCGCGAGGAGTTCGTCAGCGAGCCCTCGTCCTCCGCGAAGAGGGTGGTGGGAAGCTCGAACACCTCCGTCTGCACCTTGGACGGGTCGGACGGATTGAACTCGCCGTGGTTCTCCCAGAAGCGGGCCGTCTCCGTCTGGAGCGGGTCCATCACCACCAGGAACTTCAGCTTGCCCAGGGCGGCGCGGATCTTGTTCTTGTTGGGGAACGACATCAGGGGGTTGAAGCCCTGGCAGAAGTACCCGTTCATCTTGCCCTGGTGCATGAGCTCGAAGGCCCGCAGCACGTCGTAGGACGGCAGGTCCAGCTTGGGCAGGAAGTCGTAGCCCCACTGGTTCTCGGCCGTCGCGGCGGCGCCCCACATGGACTTCTGGAAGCTCACAAAGAACTTCTTGTAGTTCTGCCAGAACGACGTCTGGCCGGGACGCATCGGCTTAAAGCCGCGCGTCTTCATGTAGGTCTCCAGGTCCGGCTCGCGGTCCGTCGCCAGCGTCAGGTAGCCGGGCAGCAGGTTGGACATGAGCCCGAGGTCGGTCAGCCCCTGGATGTTGGAGTGGCCGCGCAGCGCGTTCATGCCGCCGCCCATCATCCCCATGTTGCCGAGCAGCAGCTGCAGCATCGCCATGCAGCGGATGTTCTGCGACCCCTTGGAGTGCTGGGTCCAGCCGAGCGCGTACATCGACGTCATCACCTTGTCGGGCGCGGACGTCTCGCCGATCATCTCCGCGATCTTCAGGAACGCCTCCTTCGGCGTGCCGCAGATGCGGGAGACGGTCTCCGGCGTGTACTGGGCGACGTGCTCCTTCAGCAGGTTCCAGACGCAGCGCGGGTGCTGCAGCGTCGGGTCCACCTTGGCGAAGCCCTGCTCGTCGAACTCGTAGTCCCACGAGGCGCGGTCGTAGTCGCGCTTCGACTCGTCATAGCCGGTGAACAGGCCGTCCTTGTAGCCGAAGCCCTCCTTCACGATCAAAGGCGCGGACGTGTAGTTGCGCGTGTACTCCCACTGGATCTTGTCGTTCTTGATCAGGTAGGCGATCACCCCGAGCAGGAACGCGATGTCGGTGCCCTGGCGAATGGGAGCGTAGTAATCCGCCACGGACGCCGAGCGCGTGTAGCGCGGGTCGACGACGATCAGCTTGGCGCCGCGGTTGGCCTTCGCCTCCGTGACCCACTTGAATCCACACGGATGCGCCTCGGCGGCGTTGCCGCCCATGATCAGCACGAGGTCCGTGTTCTTGATGTCGGTCCAGGAGTTGGTCATTGCTCCACGGCCAAACGTCGGGGCGAGACTCGCCACCGTCGGGCCGTGTCAGACACGCGCCTGGTTGTCGAACACCAACATGCCGGTGGACCGGACGACCTTGTAGGTCATCCAGGCCGTTTCGTTCGTCGTCGCCGACGCGGCGAGGAAGCCCGTGGACAGCCAGCGGTTGACCGTCGTGCCGTCCTGGTTCTTGGCGATGAAGTTCGCGTCGCGGTCGTCCTTCATCAGCCGGGCGATGCGGTCGAGCGCGTAGTCCCAGGTCACGCGCTCCCATTTGTCGGAGCCCGGCTTGCGGACCATCGGGTATTTGGTGCGGGTCTCGGCGTTGACGAAATCCAGCAGCCCCGAGCCCTTCGGGCACAGCGTGCCCTTGTTGGTCGGGTGGTCGGGATCGCCGTCGATGAAGCTGATCGTCCCGAGCTTCCCGGCGGCCTTGTCGGCCCCCTTGGAATACATGATGATTCCGCAGCCCACCGAGCAGTAGGGGCAGGTGTTGCGGGTTTCACTGGTCTGCGCGAGCTTGAATGGCCGGATAGATGCAGCCAGCGCGTCCTCGACTCCATCGAAGCCGAACGCGCCGATCGCAGTGCCCGCCAGAGCCGCGCTGCCGGTTCCGAGGAACCGCCGCCGCGAGATCTCCTTGAGCATTCCCTTCGCTCCCTCCAATTTGGCCCGGCCGCGATCGCGGCGCGGGCTATTTCGATCTTCTCAAAGCGGTTACCGCATGTCAAACGACCGCTCCGCAAATGTAGCGGACCGAATTTCTCGAAATATACGCGTGAAGAAATATCGCGGATCATTATACATCCGGTCCGAGATATTCAGACCTGAATTTGGCCGGCCGCGCGGCGCCGTCGCGGCGGCGCCCGGCGATTCGACGAGGAGGCGGCCATGAGCGGCCGGAGCGGACCGGCGGGCGCGACCTCTCTCGACCTCTCCGGCAAGGTGTGCCCGGAGGTCGTCCTGCTGGTGGCGAAGGCGGCGCGCGGCCTCCCGCCCGGCGCGCTCCTGCACGTCGTCAGCACCGACCCGCTGAGCCGCATCGACATTCCCCTGATGGCCCTCAAGGCGGGCCACGAGCTGGCCGAAGGCGACCACGAAGGCGGGGCCTTCTTCTTCACCCTCCGGGTCGCCGCGAGGGGATGATCCGGCGGCGGACGGGGACGCCGCATCGGCCCGGACGGCGGCTGGCGGGCGTCGTTCGATGCGAACACCCGGTTTCCGACCTTCGTCCATCGGACGATCCGATCGCTGCGACGTTCGGGCGCGAATTCCATGCTGAACTCGGGCGTTTCCGGGGGAGTTACAGCGGAACTCATCCGAACGAGGCCGCACGGGAGGCGTGCGCGGGCCGCATGGCGCGATCGCCGGCGTGTCCTTGAAATCCTGAAACGCAGCTTATATTAAGCTAGCATATCATTTCATCCGCCGGGTTCCGCCCGGCCGCCCGGAGCCCACCGACATGGACGAAAGTCCGGACCTGACCCAGGCGCGGGGCAAGCTCGCGCACCGCGAACTCGCCTTCCTGATCGCCGACGTGGCGCGTCTGATGCGCACCGCGACCGACCAGCAGGCCGGCGCCGCCGGCACCAGCCGGGCTCGCTGGGCCGTGCTGGTCCGCATCGAGAAACACCCCGGCCTGAGCCAGAACGAGCTGGCCCACCTGCTCGACATCCAGCCCATCACGCTTGGCCGCCTGGTCGACCGCCTGTGCGAGGAGGGCCTCGTCGAGCGCCGGCCCGACGCCTCCGACAGGCGGGTCAAGCGCCTGCATTTGCTCGAGAAAGCCTATCCCGTTCTGGACCAGCTCTCGGTCATCGGCCGCAGCCTGATGGGCCGCGCCTTCCACGGCCTCGACGGCGGCGCCGTCGCCCGGCTGATCGACGACCTCTCCACCGTCAAGCACAATCTCCGGCGCGAACTGAACTGCGCGCCGCTCGACAGGACCGCATCATGAGCACCGCGACCGCCGCCAGCGAGGCGCAGAAACCGACGCCGTTTCCCTCGGAGGCGAAGCCCGGCCCCAAGCTGGAGATCGCCGCCCCGGCCCCCGCCGCGCCTGCCTTCCGGCGTCGCCGCCCCTGGCTGCGCATCGTCCTGCTGATCCTGATCCCCGCGCTGGCGCTGGCCGGCGGCGGCTGGCTCTGGCTCTCCGGCGGCCGCTATGTCGGCACCGACAACGCCTATGTCGCCGCCCAGAAGGTGCTGATCACCCCCGACGTCTCCGGCAAGGTGGTTTCCATCGCCGTGAAGGAGGGCCAGCGGGTCGCCGTCGGCGACGAGCTGCTGCGCATCGACCCCGAGCCCTATCGCATCGCCCTGGAACAGGCGCAGGCGAAGGTCGCCGGCGTCGAGACCGCGTTCGCCAATCTCAAGGCGACGCTGGAGAGCGCCGACCGGCAGATCGAGAACGCCCGCCAGACGCTGTCGCTGCGCCAGTCCGACGCCCAGCGCAAGGCCGACCTCCTCGCCAACCGCACCGGCTCGCGCACCGACGCCGAGCTCTCGGAGATCGCCGTCACCGCCGCCCGCGCCCAGCTCGAGAGCCTGGAGCAGGCGCGCAACGCCACGCTGAACCAGCTGCGCGGCCGCGCCGACCTGCCGATCGCCGAGTACCCGCCCTACATGGAAGCCCAGGCCGCCCTGTCGCGCGCCACGCTGGACCTCGATCGCGCCACGCTGCGCGCCCCCATCGCCGGCGTCGCGACGCAGGTGTCCAGCATCCAGATGGGCCGCTATCTCCCCGCCGGCACCGCCGTCTTCAGCATCGTCGACACGCAGAACCCCTGGGTGGACGCCAACCTGAAGGAGACCGACCTCACCAATGTGAAGCGGGGCCAGAAGGTGACGCTCTCGATCGACACATTCCCCGGGCGGGTCTTCCACGGCCAGGTCGCGGCGATCAGCCCCGGCACCGGCGCGCAGTTCTCCATCCTCCCCGCCCAGAACGCCAGCGGCAACTGGGTGAAGGTGGTGCAGCGCGTGCCCGTGCGCATCGAATTCGACCCGAGCCAGGACGTCAGCGAGCTGCGCGCCGGCATGAGCACGACGGTCGACATCGACACAAGGCGCGAGCGCAGCCTCGCCGGGCTGTTCGGCCTGTCGGCGACGGCGCACGGCCAGTAAGGACACGGGAATGTCCGCGCTCGCGACACCGGCGACCCCGGCGGCCGAAAGCCCCGCCCTGCGGCGCGGCTTCATCACCATCTGCGTGATGATGGCGACGATCATGCAGGCGCTGGACACCACCATCGCCAACGTCGCCCTGCCCTACATGCAGGGCAGCCTCGGGACGACCCAGGACCAGGCGAGCTGGGTGCTCACCTCCTACATCGTCGCGGCGGCGATCATGACCTCGCCGCTCGGCTGGATGTCGGCCCGCTTCGGCCGCAAGCGGCTGTTCATCGCCTGCACGGCCGGCTTCACCGTCGCCTCCATGCTGTGCGGAGCGGCGCAGAACATCGAACAAATGGTGCTGTTCCGCCTTCTTCAGGGCGTGTTCGGCGCGGCGCTGGTGCCACTGTCACAGTCCGTGATGCTGGACAGCTATCCGCTCGAGCAGCGCGGCCAGGCCATGGCGATCTGGGGCATGGGCGTGATGCTCGGCCCGATCATGGGGCCGACGCTGGGCGGCTGGCTGACCGAGTACTACAGCTGGCGCTGGGTGTTCTTCGTCAACCTGCCCTTCGGCATCGTCACCGTGCTCGGCCTCGCCGCCTTCATGCACGAGACGAAGGTGCAGAAGTCCCTCAGCTTCGACTGGACCGGCTTCCTGGCGCTGAGCGTCGGCATCGGCGCCCTGCAGCTCATGCTGGATCGCGGCGAGCAGGTCGGCTGGTTCGATTCGATGGAGATCGTGATCGAGGCGACGCTGGGCTTCGGCGGCTTCTACATCTTCCTCGCGCACGCGCTGACCTACGAGAAGCCGTTCATCCCCATCCAGATTTTCAAGGACCGCAACTTCAGCGTCTGCCTGGTCTTCATGTTCATCATCGGCATCATCCTGCTGGCGAGCATCGCCCTGCTGACGCCGTTCATCCAGGTGCTGATGGCCTATCCCGTGCTCGACGCCGGCCTGCTGCTGGGCGTGCGCGGCATCGGAACCCTGGTGGCCATGATGCTGGTCGGCCGGCTGCTGCGCTTCGTCGACGGCCGCCTGCTGGTCTTCGCTGGCCTGTCGCTGTCCACCTGGTCGCTGTGGATGTCGATCGGCTTCTCGCCCGACACGTCGGCGCACCACATCGAGATCATCTCGGCGGTGCAGGGCTTCGGGCTGGGCTTCGTGTTCGTGCCGCTCAACACCATCGCCTTCGCGACGCTGCCGGCCCAGTACCGCACGGACGGCACCGCCCTTTGGACGCTGATCCGCAGCATCGGCAGCTCGATCGGGATCTCCATCGTGTTCGTGGCGCTGGTGAACAAGAGCGCCATGTTCCACAGCCAGCTCTCGGAACAGATCACCCCGTTCAACGACGCGCTGCGCAATCCCGACTGGGCGGGGATCCTGAACCCGGCCACCGACGCCGGCCGCGCCATGCTGGACCAGATGGTGTCGCGCGAGGCGTCGATCATCGCCTACGCCAACGATTTCCAGCTGATGACCTGGATCAGCCTGCTGGCCTTCCCGCTGCTCCTGCTGCTGCGCAAGCCCAAGACCCGGTCCGCGCCTTCGGGCCACGCCGCCGCCGCGATGGAATGAGGTTCGCCGGAGGGCGCTAGCTCTTCTCGGCCAGGCGACCGTAGCCGGGCTTCTTGAACAGGATGTCCGGCCGGCCGGCGATCTCCGGCTCGTAGACCCGCGCCTGCCAGTCGTCCGGCGAGACATCCTCGACGCTGACCGAAATGGAGCGTTCGGCGCTGCCGACGCTGTCCATGACCGCCCTGGCGATCGCCTCGGAGAGCTCGCGCTTCTGCGCGTCCGAGCGGCCCGGGTAGAGTTTGACGATGACGTGAGGCATTCAGGCTCTCCAGGTCGGCGGAGCGCCCGCCGCGCGGCGGCGGGGCTCCCCTCACCGCGTATATTGCGCGTCCGTGACGTGTTCCATCCAGTCGACGGCGCGGCCGTCGAGACGTTCCTGGATGGCGATGTGGCTCATCCCGGTCGTGGCTGTCGCGCCGTGCCAGTGCTTCTCGCCGGGCGGGAACCACACGACGTCGCCCGGCCTGACCTCCTCGACCGGCCCGCCCTCGCGCTGCACCCAGCCGCACCCCCAGGTGACGATCAGCGTCTGCCCCAGCGGATGCGTGTGCCAGGCCGTGCGCGCCCCCGGCGCGAAGGTGACGTGACCGGCCTCGACCCGCGCGGGATCGGGAGCCTTGGCCAGGCGGTCGATGCGGACCGTGCCGGTGAACCAGTCCGGGTTCGCCGTCTCGGTGGGCTTCGACCCGGCGCGCGCGATGTCCATGGTGTCCTCCACTTCCGGCCCGCCGAGCGGGCAGCCGCATGATGGCTCGGACGCCGGCCCGGGTCGAGGGGCGCGCTCACCCTCCGGTGATGACGGCCTCGGGAATCTCCAGCCTTTCCGGGCCGATCGTCAGGATGAACAGGTCGGCGTTTCGGCGCACCTGCAGCGGCGCGACGTCGTTGTCCGAGCCGGCCGGCGCGCCGGCGACGAAGCGGATAAGTCGCGTCCCGCCGTCGGGCCAGTACACCGTCACCGATCCCGAGCCGCCGCCGGTGCGCACGACACCAAAGCGGCACGAGCCCATCGGCTGGCCCTCCCGGCGGGCGCAGGGGAGGTTTCCGGTGGCGTGGAAGTCGGTGCCGGGGACCTTGGCGTCGGACGGCGGCGGGCCCTCCCTCAGGTAGCGACCGGCCGCCCAGCCGACCGTCCTTTTGTCGCCGGTCGTCTCGACCTGGCACCAGCGCTCGCCTTCCCTCATCCGGCAGCCGCGATTGCGCAGGGAGGCCCCGTTGGGGACGCTCGCCAGGACCGGCGCGGTGGCGCTCGGCTCCGCGCGCAGGCGCAGCGCGTCGCCCCGGCGCAGGCCCGCGACCCGCCAAAAGTCCGGGCCGCCCTGCAACCCATCCGCGTAATCGCCCTGGACCGGCTGCTTCAGCGACTCGCCCTTGGCGGGCGCGATGGCGATGTCGAGGCGGTAGGCGGAGCGCTCGTTCCGGCGGGCGGCAGAGCGCATCATGTAGACGGAAATCGTATAGATTCCCGAGGTTTGCAGGGTCGCCGAGAAGCGGTTGACGGCGGGGGTCAGGGGCCCTTCCGTGCCGCTGACGGCCAGCGCCTCGTCACCGGGGCCGCGGCCGGGCGGGTACACGTTGAAGTAGGTGGCCCCGTTCGACGGCGCGAGCGCGACGGTCATCGCCTGCCCCGCTTCCGCGCCCACCGTGTAGAGGACCGACTGGGACCCCGCGATCTTGCCCCGCAGGGTCACGCCGCTCTTTCCCGGGGGGAAGCGGACCTCTTGGACCCTTGTTTCCTCGGCGGCGAAGCCGGCCGTCGAGGCGAAGACGCAGGCGAGAAGGACTGCAACCCAGCGGTTCATGACCCCGACCCCCCGTGGCCGCCGGCGGGCCCGCCAGCGCGCGACAATTTATAATTTCAGGGATCGGAAACGACAATTTCAAGGCGGTTTCGGCGCGAATTCCGCGCCCGAACAGCGCCTCGATTCCATCTTCGCATGGAAGCAATTTCGAACAGCGAACTTCGGCGCGCAGTTCGGCTCAGGCGGCCGGCGCGGCGTGCGACAGCAGCCAGCCCGGCAGCTCGGGCTCGCGATAGGCCGCGTCCCAGGAGTTGTGGGCGAGGCCGGGATAAAGTGTCAGGCGAGGACGCCCGGCCGGGCCCGCGCCGTCGCGCACCAGGCACTCGGCGATGGCGGTCGAGCACGAGGCCGGCACCACGGCGTCGGCGAGGCCGTGGAACAGCCAGACCGGCAGGTCGGCGAGCTCGCGCCCGGCGCGCATCGGGTCGGCCCAGCCGCACACCGGCGCGAGCGCGGCGAAGCGCCAGGGCAGCGCCTTGGCCAGCGTCAGCGTGCCGTTGCCGCCCTGGCTCAGGCCGGTGAGGTAGCGCCGGCGCGGGTCGGGCCGGAACTCCGCCTCCACCGCCTCCAGCGTGGCGTGCAGCAAGCCGATCCATTCGGGCCACAGCGTCCCGGCGTCGGGCTTCTGGGGGCAGACGACCAGGAACGGCCAGGCGGAGGGGTTTTCGAGGATGGCGGGCGGCAGGCCGACGCGGGTCTGCGCCCCGTCGGTCCCGCTCTCGCCCTTGCCGTGCAGGAACAGGATGGCCGGCAGGCCCTTTGCGGGCGCGCCTTCGGGGCGCATCACGACGTAGTCCCGGCCGGCGGCGTTGCGTTGCAGGAGCTCCATCGCGCCCTCCAGGTCGCCTTCCGGGTCGCCGCGCCGGTTAGCGGCGGGTCGCCAGCGCGCCGCCGATCATGACCCGCAGGTCGCCGGCGAGCTCCTGGGCGAGGCAGCCATAGCCGAGGTCGCTCATGTGGAAGCGGTCGGAGGCCAGCGTGCGCAGGAACCCGGCGGGGTCCCGCTCGCTCCAGCGCTTCATCATCTCGTAGCGCCCGAACAAGGGCACGTGCTCCTCGGCGCTGACGTCGCGGATCTGGTCGACGATCGCTTCCAGGCGGGACGGGTCCGCCGCGCCGGGGAAATATTGCGGGTCGATGATCATCACGCGGGCGCCGCTGTCGCGCGCCGCCTTGATGCCGTCGCGCAGCACGTCGGCGAAGCCGTCCGCGCCGCCCGGCTTGACAGCGTCGTTGGTGCCCACCTGCCACAGCACGAGGTCGAAGGACTGCTCGGCGGTCAGCTTGCGCAGCCGGCGCAGCGTCTCGTCGGCCGTCTCGCCGCCCTTGCCCTCGTTGACGACGCGCACGGCCGCTCCGGGAAACAAAGCGCGCGCCTCGCGCTGAAGGCGGGCGGGATAGGCCAACTGCGGCGACGACGCGCCTACGCCCTCGGTGGAGGACGAGCCGATGGCGAGGATGGCGACGGGCTCGCCGCGCTCGATCTTGCGGCCGATCTCGGCCATGCCGGCCGGAAAGCTCAGCGTCGGACCGACATGGCACTGGAACCCGGTGTCGGGGGCGGGCCCGAAGCCGGACACGGCGAACATGACGCCGAGTGCGAGAGCGGGGACCACCCAGCGTTCGCCGATGCCGAGAAAAGCCATGAGATCGTTCCGAACCTGCAGCCGCGCCATTAAGCCGCGCCCGGCTGAACGGGGGATGAACGGCGCGCTCCCGCGCTTGTGATCGGGACCGGCCGGAAATATGGCCACGCCGCCTTGTTGTCGCCACGCGTCGGGGGCATCGGGTGTGTTCATTAGGGAATCACGACCATGGTGGCAGGCAACCGGCAGAACCGGATCGCCAGCGTCGATTTCTGGCGCGGGGTGGCGCTCGCCACGATCTTCATCAACCACGTCCCGGGCAATCCGCTCGAATCGCTGACTCACAAGAATTTCGGCTTCTCGGATGCCGCCGAGGCGTTCGTGTTCCTGGCCGGCATCGGCGTCGCGTTCGCCTACGCCGCGCGGGTGCAAGTCGACGGCTTCGCCCGCCCGGTCGGCTCCATCCTCCTGCGCATCTGGCAGCTCTACATGGCGCACCTCACGGTGCTGATCGCCTGCGCGGCCGTCGTCAGCTTCGCCGTGCTGTCCACCAACGACATCCGCCTGCTGGAAGCCACGCAGTTCGACCAGATCGTCGAGTCGCCGATGGAGGCGCTGATCGGCATCGCCACGCTGGGGCTGCAACCGGCCTACCTGAACATCCTGCCGCTCTACATCGCCATGATGCTGCTGGCCCCGGCGCTGATCAGCCTGGCGCTGGTCGACGGGCGGCTGGCGCTGTTCGGCGCGGGCCTGCTCTACGTCGCGACGCAGCTGCTGCACCTGAAGCTGCCGAGCTATCCCGGCGCGGACGCCTGGTACTTCAACCCGCTCGCCTGGCAATTGCTGTTCACCATCGGCCTCGTGTGCGGACTGCGGACGCGGCGCGGCCCCGCCCGGACCTCGCGGGTGCTGTTGTGGGGCGCGGCGGCGCTGCTGCTGGGCTCGCTGGTGTGGGTGCGTACCGGCTACAATTTCGACGGCGACCTGTCGCCGCTGCCGCGCTTCATGTGGGACTTCGACAAGGCCCAGCTCACCCTGCCCCGGCTGCTCCACGCGCTGGCGCTCTTCTACGTGGTCTCGCGGCTGTCGATCGAGGGCTGGCTGTCGCGCAGCGCGCTGGCCGCGCCGCTCTTGCTGATGGGCCGCCACTCGCTGCCGGTGTTCTGCGTCGGCACCGTGCTCAGCATCGGCGCGCAGGTGTTCCGCATGGGCGCGGAGCGCGGCGCGGCGGTTGATTTTCTTTTGGTCGCGCTTGGCCTTATGCTCCAGATCGGCTTGGCGACCGGACTCGAATGGCATCGCAACGGACTTGGCACCAGGAAGGCGCGCGAAGAGTCCAGGCAGTCTGCCTGATCCTCGCGTGCGCCCTCGCGCCGGCGGCGTCGCCCGCCCGCGCCGGCGTACCGCCTAACTGCCAGGTTCCCGACAAGCTCCTCTCCCTGCCCGCCGACCTGCCGCGCGTGCGCGCCGCCATCCGCGAGACGCGGCCGGTGAAGATCGCCGTGGTGGGGCCAGGCATCGCCGGCCCCGTGCTCTCGGAACGGCGGCGGGCGCGCCTGCTGCGCGGGCTCGAGGCGCGCCTGCCGAACATCTCCTTCGAGGTGCTGGACGAGGGCCGCAGCGCGGCGCTGGTCGGCGACGCCTTCGCCCGCATCCGCGAGGATGTGGTCCACGAAAGCCCGGACCTGCTGATCTGGCAGGTCGGGACGCCCGACGCCGTGGCCGGCACCGAGCCGGCCGTCTTCGGCGAGACGCTGGCCCGCGCGCTCGACTGGCTGAAGGGCCAGCCCGTCGACGTCATCGTCATGGACCCGCTCTACGTCGCCGGCGTCGACCACGAGAAGGCCTACTGGGACATCGTCGCGGCGATCGGCGACGTCTCCGGCCGCTCGGGCGTCAACTTGTTTCCGCGCTACGCCATCACCCAGGCGCTCGACGGGCGCAAGGCCCCGGACGACCCGGCCGACCCGCTCGCCGCCAAGCGCGGCTGCACGCCCGAACTGCTGGCCGAGGCGATCAGTCGCACGCTGACCCCCGGCCGCTGAGCCGGCGCAGTCTCACTTGAAATATAACACTGTGTGTTATACATAATAGCTATCCATGGAAGAGGCGCGCGGGAAGCGCGATCCTTGAACTCGAAGATGCGGCGACCTTCGATATGGTGGAGATGCCTTTGAGGCATGGGAAGTAAATTTACTGATGACGATTCTTTCACGCACTTATAGTCGGAGTTTTGATGCCGACATTTGCCACGAAACATTGTTTTCGTCTCATTAGGAAGGCGGGCATCAACCCTGAAGACTTGCTCGACGCCGCGCGCCGGGCGAGAGAAGGCAACATCGATGCGAGGCTCGGGGCATTCCTGGTCAAGCAGCGCGTCGCTCGACAGGGACAAGGGAAGGCGACCGGCGCGCGCGCCATCATGTATTTTCGCGACGGCGACGATATCGTCTTCTTGCACGTGTTCCCGAAGAACGAACAGGCGACCATCACGCGCCACGAACGCGACGCCTACAACGACTTCACGAAGCTCCTGGCCGGGCTTTCACCCCGCAAGAAAGAGGCGGCCAGGACAGAATGGATCAAGATCGAATGACTAAGCCCCCTCGTCAGAAGAAGACGTTCCGGAGCGACGCGCTCCGGTCGCTGCATTCCGCCGTCGCGGACCTGCACGCGGCGGGCGTCGTCGACAAGGCCACCATGCGGCATTTCGATGCGGCCTGCCTCACTCCGGTCGCGCCGCTTGCGCCCGATGAGATCAAGCACATCCGCGAAGACGCCAAGATGAGCCAGGCGACCTTCGCCATGGTGCTGAACGTGACCCCGACTCTCATCAGCCAGTGGGAGCGCGGGGAAAAACGGCCGAGCGGCCCCTCGCTGAAGCTGCTCTCGCTCGTCTCCCACAAGGGCATCGACGCCGTGATGTAGGCGTCGCCCCCGGCCGCTGAGCCGGCCTCGCTCGCGGTTGCGACGCCCGCCCCCGCGTGCTGGGATGCGCCCGCGCGCCGGCCGGCCCGCCCACCGGAGTCAACCCCGGTGATGCGACAGGCCGGCGCGTGCGCGGGGGCGCGGCGCGGACGGGAGGACGCGAATGGCGAACACGGTGCTCATCCTGGTGGGGACGCGCAAGGGCGCGTTCGTGCTGGAAAGCGACGCGGCCCGCAAGGAGTGGAGCCTGCGCGGCCCGTTCTGCGAGACATGGCCGATGAACCATGTGGTCGGCGACCCGGCGACGGGCACGATCTACGCCGGCGGGGGCAACGAGTGGTTCGGCCCGGCCGTCTGGCGCTCCGACGACGCCGGCCGTAGCTGGAGCCATTCCAGCCAGGGCCTCGCCTATCCCGAGGGCGAGACGCCGGTGCGCGCCGTGTGGAGCCTCGGCCTGCGCAACGGCTCGCTCTATGCCGGCGTCGAGCCGGCGGGCCTGTTCGAGAGCCGCGACGGCGGCAAGAGCTTCAGCCACGTGGCGGGCCTGCGCGAACACCCCTCGCGGCCGGAGTGGCAGGCCGGCGCGGGCGGGCTGATCCTGCACTCGATGGTGCTGGACCCCGACGACCACGACCGCATCTGGGTGGCGATCTCGGCCGCCGGCGTGTTCCACAGCGCCGACGGCGGGCGAAGCTGGGAGCCGCGCAACAGCGGCACGCGCTGCGACTTCCTGCCCGAGGACCAGCGCTACCCGGAGTTCGGCCAGTGCGTCCACTGCCTGGTGCGGGCGGCGGGCTCCTCCGGCCGGCTCTACCAGCAGAACCATTGCGGCATGTACCGCAGCGACGACGCGGCGCGGAACTGGCGCAGCATCGAGGCGGGCCTGCCCTCCACGTTCGGCTTCCCGGCGGCGGCCCATCCGCGCGACGAGAACACGCTGTTCCTCGCCCCGCTCAACGGCGACACCGCCGGCCGCTTCATGCCGGAGGGCAAGGCCGCCGTGTGGCGCACGCGCGACGGCGGCGAGACGTGGCAGGATTTGCGCGCCGGACTGCCGCAGCACAACGCCTATCTCTCGGTGCTGCGCCAGGCGCTGGCCACCGACACGCTGGAGCCGGCCGGCGTCTACATGGGCACGACTTCCGGCGAGCTTTACGCCAGCGCCGACGAGGGCGAGAGCTGGACGCAGGTGGCGAGCCACCTGCCCGGCATCCTCTCCGTCGAGACGCTGGCGCGCCCCGGCTGACCGGGGGCGCGCCATGACCGGAAGCGTGCAGGTGCGGCTGCCGGCGCTCGTCGCCACCATGTTCCCCGACGCGCCGCGCCTTCTCGCCGTGGAGGCCTCCACTGTGGCGGAGATGATGGACCGGCTCGACGCGCAATGGCCGGGGCTGAAGGACTGCTTCTGCGACTCCCGCCCGGCCATCCGCCGCCACATCAACGTCTTCGTCGCCGGCCGCCGCGTCGGCCTCGACGCCACGCTGCCGCCGGGCGCGGACGTCTACGTCCTGACCGCCATCAGCGGGGGTTAGGTTTCGGGCGACGGTGGCCCAGGTCACGGCCCCGTCCGAGACAGGGCTTCGGAGCGGGCGGACCTGGGTGTGTCGTTTGCAGCGCGTCGCCGGGCAATCCCAGAGCGCGGGCCAACGGCCCGCCCGTCCCCGGCCCGGTGCAGCGCCAGCGGAACCGGAGCCGGGGCCCAGCGCAATATGTCGCGCGCAGCGCGTCCTTATGGCCTTTTCAATGGAGCGCCGCTGCGCGGCAGCATCCATGCGCTGGATCCCGGATGCCCCTCCGCAAACGCTGCGGGGCTCCGGGAACGGGGGCGTGCGAAGCCCGCCCTTTGGGGTGCACGGGCGGACCGAGGTCCGCCCTTTGGGCCGCGCGGCGTCACTCCTCGAGCGGGACGTCGAGGCTGACCTTGGCGCGGTCCATGACGACGAGGGTGCGGAACCGCTTGACGTTGCCCTCGGCGAAGAACAGCTCGCGCGTCAGCGCTTCGTATTCGCCCATGTCGCGGGCGGTCAGGATGACGACGAAGTCGACCTCGCCCGTGACGTAGTAGACCTGGTTGACCGCCGGGCAGGCGACGAGCCGGTCGCGCACGGCGTCGAGATGGTCGAGGCGCTCGCTCTCCACCGTCACCTCGACGATGACGGTGATCGGCCGGCCGACCTTGGCGGGATCGACGATCACGGTCTGCCGGCGCGCCACGCCGGCCTCGAACAAAGCCGCGATGCGGCGGTTCACCGCCGACGAGGACAGGTTCACCTTCTCGGAGATGACGCGCTGCGGCGTCGCCGCGTCGTCCTGCAGGAGGGCGAGGATGCGGCGGTCGAAGCTGTCGAGGGTCATGGGCCGAGGTCCGGATTTCGGCGGGCCCGGCGCAATTTCGGCCCGCGCAGCGCCCCTATATAGCGTCCTTTTCCCGCGGGCGGCGCATTATCGTTGCGCGGTCGATCCGGAGGCCCGTCATGATCCTCGTCCACGATCCCCACGCCGCCCCGCCGCCGCGCGAGCGGCTGCGCGAGGCGCTCGGCCCGGCCGGCCGGGCGCGGGTGCAAGACTATCTCGCCGCCTGCCCGCGCCATCGCCCGACGCCGCTCGTCGCCCTGCCCGGCCTCGCGGCGCGGCTCGGGCTGGGCGCGCTCTTCGTCAAGGACGAGGGCCAGCGGCTCGGGCTCGGCAGCTTCAAGGCGCTGGGCGGCGCCTACGCCGTGATGCGGCTCGTCATCGCCGCCGCCGAGGCGGCCTTGGGCCGCACCCTGCGGCCGGAGGAGCTTCAATCGGAGGCCGTGCGCCTTGTCGCCGCCGGCATGACCATGGCCTGCGCCACTGACGGCAATCACGGCCGCTCGGTGGCGGCCGGCGCAAGGCTCGCCGGGTGCCGCTCGGTGGTGTTCGTCCACCAGGGCGTCAGCCAGGCGCGCGCCGACGCCATCGCCGGCTTCGGCGCGGAGATCCGGCGGGTCGCGGGCTCCTACGACGACTCCGTGGTCGAGGCGGCGCGGCAGGCGGCGGCGCAGGGCTGGACCGTGGTGTCCGACACGTCGTGGGAGGGCTACGAGGACATCCCGCTCGACGTCATGCAGGGCTACACGGTGCTCGCCGGCGAGGCGTTCGACGCGCTGCCGGACGCGCCGACCCACATTGTCCTGCAGGCCGGCGTCGGCGGCCTCGCCGCCGCCGTGGCGATGCACGCGTCCGAAGTGTACGGGCCGCGCGCCCCGCGCATCGTGGTGGTGGAGCCGGCCCGCGCCGCCTGCCTGCTGGCGAGCGCCAGGGCCGGGCGGCCGACCGTCGTGCCGCACGACGAGCCCACCGTGATGGCGATGCTGGAATGCTACGAGCCGTCGCGCCTCGCCTTCGAGATCCTGGCGGCGCGCGCCCACGCCTTCGTCGCCGCGCCGGAGGAGCGCGCCGTCGAGGCGATGCGCGCGCTGGCGCTGCCCCAGGACGGCGACCCCGCCATCGTCGCCGGCGAAAGCGGCGGCGCGGGCCTCGCCGGCCTGCTCGAATGCCTCGCTGACGAGAAGGCCAGCGCGGCGCTCGGGCTGGGCCCGGACGCGCGCGTACTGCTGGTCGTCAGCGAAGGCGCGACCGACCCCGCCCTCTATGCCCGGCTCACCGGGCTCGATCCCCGTTCCGTCGCCACTCCGAAGGTTTCGCCATGACCGATGATCCCGTCGACCTCCTGCGCCAGCTCGTCGCCATCGACAGCGTCAACCCCGACCTCGTGCCGGGCGGCGCGGGCGAGGCCGCCATCGCCGATTTCTGCTCGGGCTGGCTGGCGGCGCGCGGCTTCGAGGTTTTCCGGCTGGAGGCGCGGCCCGGCCGTCCCTCCGTCGTCGGCGTGTCGCGCGGCGCGGGCGGCGGCCGCTCGCTGATGTTCAACGGCCACTACGACACCGTGACCTTGGCCGGCTATGACGGCGACCCGCTCGCCGCCGAGCTGCGCGAAGGCAAGGTCTTCGGGCGCGGCGCGTTCGACATGAAGAGCGGCGTCGCGGCGATGATGGTCGCCGCCGCGCGCGCCCGCGCCGCCGGCGCGGCGGGCGACATCCTGGTCGCCTGCGTCGCCGACGAGGAATACGCCTCGGCCGGGACGGAAGAGGTCGCCGCCCGCTTCACGGCGGACGCCGCCATCGTCACCGAGCCGAGCCATCTCGAGCTGACGGTGGCGCACAAGGGCTTCATCTGGTTCGACGTGACGGTGAAGGGCAAGGCCGCGCACGGCTCGCGGCCGGAGCTGGGCGTCGACGCCATCGTCAAGGCCGGCAAGTTCCTCGCCGCGCTTGAAGGCTACGACCTCTCGCTGCGGGCGCGGCCGACCCATCCGATCCTCGGCTCGGGCTCGGTGCACGCCTCGCTGATCCGGGGCGGCGAGGAGCTGTCGAGCTATCCGGCCGAGTGCGTTGTGTCGATCGAACGGCGCACCGTGCCGGGCGAGACGACCGCCTCCGTGCTCGCCGAATTGCGCGCGCTGCTGGACGGAATCGCCGCCGAGGATGCGCAATTCGTCGCGGAGATCGCGCCCGGGCTGGAGCGCACGCCGTTCGAGGTCGCCGAGAGCGAGCCGATCGTGCGCGCCCTCGACCGCGCGGCGACGCGCGCGCTGGGCGGCCCGCCGAAGCGGCGCGGCGAGCCGTTCTGGACCGATTGCGCCATCCTGCAGGCGGCCGGCATCCCGTGCGTGATGTTCGGGGCGGACGGCGGCGGCGCGCACGCCGCGACCGAGTGGGCCACCGCCGCCTCGGTGCGCCGGCTCGCCGACATCCTGACGGAGACCGCCCTCGCCTTCGGACGGGGCGACGCCTGAGGGCTCAGGCGGTGGCCTGTCGCGACGCCGCCGCCGCGGCGTTCGCGGCCTCGCGCTCGCGCACCAGCCGAGCGACGGCGGCGTAGTCGATCTTGCCGGAGCCGAGCAGCGGCACCTTCGGCACGGGCGCGACCTCCGCCGGCACCATCAGGTCCGCCGCGCCGCGCGCCCTGGCGAACGCCACGAAGGCGGCGCGGTCGGCTCCCGGCATGTCGGTGACGAGCACCAGCCGCTCGCCCTTGCGCGGGTCGGGCGTTGCCGCCACCGCCGACAGCGCGCTCGGCCACAGCTCGGAGGCCAGCGCCTCTACCGCGGCCAGCGACACCATCTCGCCCCCGATCTTGGCGAAGCGCTTGGCGCGGCCCTTGATGGTGACGAAGCCGTCGCGGTCCACCGACACGATGTCGCCGGTGTCGTGCCAGCCGTCCGGCGGCGGCTCCAGCACGCCGGGGTTCTCCGCGCGCACATAGCCGAGCATGACGTTGGGGCCGCGCACGAACAGCCGGCCCGCGTCCGGCACGCCCGGCGTCGGCTCCAGCCGGATCTCCATGCCGGGCAGAAAGCGCCCGACCGTGCCGAAGCGGTTGAACATCGGCGTGTTGAGCGCCAGCGCCGGCGCGGTTTCGGTGATGCCGTAGCCTTCCAGCACGCGCAGCCCGAACTTCTCCATCCAGGCGCGCCGCGTCGGCTCCTTCACCGGCTCGGCCCCGGCCAGCACGTAGCGCAGCGAGCGGAAGTCGTAGGGGTGGGCCGAGCGCGCGTAGCCGGCGAGGAAGGTGTCGGTGCCGAACAGGATGGTGGCGTTGACGCCGTAGGCCAGCTCCGGAACGATGCGGTAGTGCAGCGGGGACGGATAGAGATAGACCCGCACGCCCGACACCAGCGGCAGCACGAGGCCGATGGTCAGCCCGAACGAGTGGAACACCGGCAGCACGTTGAACACGGTGTCGGTGCGGCCGAAATCGATGCGGGCCGCCGCCTGCGCGGCGTTGGCGAGCAGGTTGCGGTTGGACAGCACGACGCCCTTCGGCGAGCCCTCGGTGCCGGAGGTGAACAGCACCACCGCCCGGTCGTCCGCCTTGCGCCGGGCCAGCGGGCGCTTCCAGGCCAGCAGCGCCCTTAGCCGCGCGCCGCGGCCGATCTTGGCGCGCACGTCCTCCAGCCACACCAGACGCACCTGCTCGCCGAGCGCCGCCGCGAGCGGCTCCAGCCGGCCCTTCTCGACGAAGGCGCGCGAGGTGACCACGCTCGTCACCTGCGCCGCCTTGCAGGCCGCCAGCAGGTTGGCGGCGCCGGCGGTGAAGTTGAGCATGGCGGGCACGCGCCCCGCCGACATCAGGCCGAGCAGCGTCACCGCCGCGCCGTTGGAGGTGGGCAGCAGCACGCCGACCGTCTCGCCCTCCCTGGCCAGCCCCGACAGCTCCGCCCCCAGCGCCCGCGCGCCCGCGAGCAGCCGGCGGTAGCTCAGCGGCCCGCTCACCGGGTCGTCGATGGCGACGCGCCCCGGCCCGTGGATGCACGCCGCCTCGACCACCGCCTCGAAGACGCTGCGGTCGGTCGAGGTAGTGCGGAACACGAGATCGGACATCACGCCGTAGAGCGCCGCGCCCGCCGCCTGGCGGCGCGCCCTGCCCTTCAGCTCGGGATCGACGCCGAGCTTCACCGGCTCCAGCACGGTGACGCGGACCTTGGGGAACCAGCGCCGGCGCACCTGCTTGGCCGACAGGCGCGAGAACGGCGTCGCCTCCAGCCCGTCGATGCGCACCGGCACCACCATCGCGCCAGACTTGTCGGCGATCAGCCCCGCCCCGTCATAGACCTTCATCAGGCTGCCGGTGACGGTGATGCGCCCCTCCGGGAAGATGACCAGCGGCTCGCCCGCCTCGACGGTGTGGATCAGCGTGCGCACCGCCATCGGCTTGGTGGGGTCGAGCGGCATGGCGCGCGTCAGCTTGAGGAACGGCTTGACCCACCAGTATTGCGAGGTCGTGTGGTCGATGGCGAACACCGGGTCGCGGTCGGTCAGCGACAAAGCGAGCCCGGCGTCGAGGAAGCTGACGTGGTTGAGCGCGATGATCGGGTTGCGCCCGCCCTTGGCGAAGTTCTCGAGCCCCGTGACCTCCATCCGGTACACGGCGCGGAAGAGGATCGACAGGAAGTCGCGGAACACGCGCACCGGCAGCAGGGTCAGCGTCGCCGCCGCCACCGCGAAGTTGAGAACGCCAAGGCCGAGGATGATGTGCGCCTCGGTCGCGCCGGCCGACTGGAGCGCCGCCACGGCGAGCGCGCCGCAGGTCATCAGCAGCGCCTGGATGACGTTGCCGGCGGCGATCACGCGGGCGCGATGGTCCTCTCCCGCCCAGGACTGCACCGCCGCGAAGGTGGGCACGACGAACAGGCCGCCGGCCAGCGCTAGGCCGGCGACGTCGATGCCGATCCGCACGCCGTTGCCGGTGGCGAAGAAGGCGAACGCGCCGACAAGCTCGGGGCCCGGCCTTGCCGCCCAGGTCGCGAGGCCCAGGTCGACGGCGAAGACGCCCATCAGCACCGCGCCGATCACCGTGGGCAGCAGGATGATGCGGCCGTGCGACATCCACGCGGCGAGCCCGGAGCCGAGCGCGATCGACACCGAGAAGATGGCCATGAAGGCGATGTAGAGGTTCTCGTCGCCGCCCAGCCTGTTGCGCACCAGCGTGCTGATGAGGGGCAGGACGATGGCCCCGACGATCCAGAACCAGCTCACCGCCAGCGTGCCGCGCCACAGGCGCGTGTCATGCCAGACGTCGCGGATCAGCCCGACGGTAGAGGCCATGATGTTGGGATTGACGCGCAGGTTCGGCGCCTTCTCCCCGGCCAGCGGGATCTGCCGCGCCGAGCCCCAGCTGGCCAGCGCGAACACCATCAACAGACCGGCGATCCACAACGGGTCCTCGGCCACCCGGGCCGCCTTGATGCCGGCGATGGTGCCGAGAAGGATGGCGATGAAGGTGGCGCTCTCGACGAGCGCGTTGCCGGCCGGCAGCTCCTCCGTCTTCAGGTGGTCGGGAAGGATGCCGTACTTGATCGGCCCGAACAGCGCCGCGATGATTCCGAACAGGCCCAGCGTCGCCATCAGGATCGGCACCGAGTGCAGCACGAAGCCGGTCGCGCCGACCAGCGCCGCGAAGATCTCCGCGAACTTCAGCCGCCGCGCCATGAGCGCCTTGTCGTAGCGGTCGGCCATCTCGCCGCCGATGCCCGACAGGAAGAAGTACGGCGCGATGAAGATCGCGGTGGCGATCTGGACCAGCTGCTCTCCCTGCTCGAGCACCAGCACGAACACGATCAGCGTGACGAGCGCGTTCTTGAGGAAGTTGTCGTTGAAGGCGGAGAAGAACTGGCACCAGAACAGGGGCGCGAAACGACGCGTGCGCAGAAGACTGTCAGACATGTCCACTCCCGTGCCGGAGCCCTTCGGTCGGCTGGCGACCGTTCCTTACCACCGATACGGGAGAGCGAAAATGTCCGCATCCGGGCGTAAGCGCGACGGAGCGGAGGATCAGCGAATCGCTTAAGCGTTTGTAAATTGACCGAGCGGGGGCCCCGGCTACGCTGAAGCCATCCCCCGGCGAAGGAATCGGACTTTGACAGGACTGGGTTTCTTCACGTTTTTGGATCTGCTGGCGGCGGCGGCCGTCGTCGCCCTGCTGCTCTCCGGCCTCGCCTTTATCCAGTTCCGCGAGCGCCCCGGCCCCAGGCTGCGCTGACCGTCCGGCCTACCCTCACGCCACGCTCGCCCGGCTCGCCGCGATGGCCCGCGCCAGCGGGCTCTCGCCGTCGCGTTCGAGGCCGCCCACCTGCCCAGTCGGCCCCTCGGAGCGCGCCAGCACCGCGTCGAGGCGCGCGCGGTCCGCGTCGTCGAGGCGCAGCGCGAAGATGTCCGCCCATTCCCGCGCCCGCGCCGGGTCGCTGGACCCGACCAGCGCCGCCGCGACGTTCGGCTGGTCCAGCGCCCAGCGGGTCGCGACCGTCGCCACCCGCGCGCCGTGGCGGGCAGCGACGGATGCGAGCGCGGCCAGCAGCTCCTGGTAGAGTCCCCAGCCGCCGAACGCCTCGATGACGGCGCGGTATTCCGCGTGGAAGGGCGTGGCCGCCGTGGGCCGCGCGCCGGGATCGGGCCGGCCCAGCCATCTCTCATGGAGGAAGCCGCCGGCGAGCGTGCCGTAGGCGAGCAGCGACACGCCTTCCGCCCGTGCCGCCTCCGCGAGCCGGGGCAACGCCCGGCGGTCGAGCAGCGAGAGCTGCGCCTGCAGAGTCAGCGGCCGGACGCCGCGCCGCAGCAGGCGCTCCAGCGTGTCCTCGCCGATGTTCATCAGCCCGAAATGACGCAGGCGGCCCGCCGCCGCCTCCTCCCTCAGGCGCAGCGCCGCGCCGGCGAGCGCGTCCTCGTCGAGCGCCCAGCTCTGCAGCTGCACGAGGTCGAGCGTCGGCAGGCCCAGCCGCGCGGCGATGGCCGCTCGCCCGACCGATACGTCGCACGGCAGCGTCAGCCTTGCGTGAACGCGCGGCAAGGGCAGCCCGGCGGCGCGGCGACGGTCCAGCGCCAGCGCCAGCGCCGCGTCGACATGGCGGTAGGTGTCGGAGGTCTCGAAGGCGGTGACGCCGGCCTCAACGAAGCGCAGCGCCTTGGCGGCCTCCGCCTCGATGTCCGGCGTCGCGGCGGCGTGAAGCTGCCAGCCGCCCCGCACGATGCGCGACACGCGGTAGTCGGGGGCAAGCTCGACGGTCTCGATCATCCGGGGCGGCGCTCCTGTGCGCGCCCATTCGACCCGGCGACCGGCGGCCGCGTCAACGCCCGCGGGGGGGAGCGGCGACTTGCCTCCTAGTCTTTCTTGCGCGGCAGGCCCTTGCGGCTTGTGTGGGCGAACTTCTCCAGTTCGCTCTCGCTCATCGACTCGGCCATGCTCTTCGACGCGCCCTTGAGGCTCGACTTCGGCTTCTCGCCGCGCTTGGCCGCCAGCGCGATTCCGGCGGCCATCTGCTGGTTCTTCGACTTGGCGGGCATCCTCGCCTCCCATCTCGTCGGACCGGTACCAACGGGCGCGTGACGCGCCCGTTCCGGCGGGGCCGTCAGAGGATGAAGTCGGACGCCTGGAGCGCCTTGAGGCCGGTCAGCTCCAGGCGGAACTCCACCGTCTGGGCCTTCCCGTCGGTGTCGCCCTGGATGATGGTGACGCCGCCCGACTGGTACCAGGTGATCTTGTTGGCCAGCACCGAGCTGGTCTGCCCGCCGTAGAGCAGATGCTGGAAGCCGCCCGCCGACGAGCCGTCGATGGCGGAGAAGTCGATGTGGTCGAGGCCCCTCTCGAAGTCGACGATCACGTCGCGCGACGACTGGGCCGAGCCGATCTGCGCCGCCGAGGCGAACACGAAGGTGTCCGCGTCCGCGCCGCCGGAGAGGCGGTCCGCGCCGGCGCCGCCGTCCAGCCGGTCGGCGCCCGCCTGCCCGGACAGCGAGTCGTTGCCGCCCATGCCGGCCAAACTATTGGCCCCCGCCGTTCCCGTCAGCGCGTTGGCGAGGTCGTTGCCGGTCGCCCGCCCCGCCCCGCCCGTCAGGGTCAGGTTCTCGACATTGGCCCCGAGCGTGTAGTCGATGGCGCTGAGCACCGTGTCGGTGCCGCCCTTGGCGGCTTCCGACACCTTGTCGCCGGCGGAGTCCACGACATAGCGGTCGTCGCCCGCGCCGCCGATCATGCTGTCGCCGCCGCCGCCGCCGTCGATCGTGTCGTTGCCCCCCAGGCCCGAGATGGTGTCCGCACCGTAGCTCGGCAGGCGCTGGCCGGCGACCGTCGACGTCGGCGTGATGGCGTCGTTTCCGCTCGTGCCGGTGATGCTGACCCCGCTGTAGACGACCGAGATGGCGAAGCTCGCCTGCGTGGTCAGCCCGCCGGAATCCGTGGCGAGCGCCGTGACCGTGTAGGAGGTCTGGTCGAGGGGGGCGGTGGTGACGAGCGACCCGTCGACCACCGCGAACTTTCCGCCGGCGGAGTCGACGAGCGAGTAGGCCAGCACGTCGCCGGCGTCGGGATCGAGCGCCGAGAGCGCGCCGACCACCGCGCCGGCCGGCGCGCCGCCAGCGACGGTGGAGGACGACAGCTTCAGCGCCGAGGGGGCCTCGTTGACGTCGGTGACGCCGACGGCGAGCGTCCATGCGGGCGATACCAGCCCGGAGCCGTCGACCGCTTCCAGCGCCACCGTAAAGCTCTTCTTGGCGGCGGCGTTCTCGAAATCGACGGCCGGCCCGACATAGCTCAACGTGCCATTGGAAACGCTGAACAGCGCGTTGTCGGCCGCGCCTGCCACGAGGCGCAGCGTCGCCGCGTCGCCGGCGTCCGGGTCGGTCGTCGTGAACGTCGCGACGGCGACGCCGGTCGCGTTCTCGGCGAAGCTTCCCGTCGTCGGCCCCTGCACCGCGGGGGCCTCGTTGACGTCGGCCAGCGTCAGCGTCACGCGCTGCGTGCCCGACATCGCGCCCGCCCCGTCGATCGCCTGCACATCCACCACGAAGCTGCGCTGCGCGGCCGGATCCTCGAAGTCCAGCGCCGGGCCGCGATACACCAGCGCGTTGCCGGAGATCGCGAAGAGCGCGTTGTCGTTGGTGCCCGAGACGAACTGGAACGCGCCGTCGAACACGCCCCCCGTGTTGTCTGCGGCGTCCTGGTCCGTGGCGGCGAGGCGCAGCACGGTCTGGCCGGTGGCGTTCTCGGCGAGGCCGCCGGACGCGGCGGCGGTCATGGCGGGCGCGTCATTGGCGTCGAGGATGTTGACGCGCACCGTGCTGAGGCGCGTCGCGCCGCTTTCGTCGGTGACGCGGACGACGACGTCGCGCGTCGCGCCGGCCTCGTAGTCGAGCGGGCCCGTGGCCACGAGCGTGCGCCCGACGACGGCGAAGTTTCCGCCGGCGTCGTCCTCCAGCGTGTAGCTGAGCGCCGCGCCGTGCGAGTTCGCGTCGCCGAGCAGCACGCCGACCAGCGTGCCGCCCGCCTGGTTCTCGGCGAAGTCCGGGTTGCTCACCCGCACGTTGCCGAGCGTCACCGAGTCCGGCGCGCCGAGCACGAAGTCGGCCTCGGTCCACGACTGCAGCGTGATCCAGCGGACCGTGACCGTCTCGTTCATGGCGGAGAAGATGGTGTGGCTGCCGTCGGCGCTGGCCTGCGCGATCGCCATGGCCTGCGCGAAGGTGGTGACGCCCAGCCCCCGCAGGTCGAGACGGTCCGCGCCGCGCGTGAACTCGTTGATGAGGGCGGTGGAGGCCGTCGCTTGGGCGAACACCGCGAAGGTGTCGTTGCCCGAGTAGCCGGTGAGGCTGTCGGCGCCCGCGCCCGCCACCAGCAAGTCGTCGCCGACGTCGCCGTAGAGCGAGTCGTTGCCCGCCCCGCCGTGGATCGTGTCGTTGCCGCCGCCGCCGGTGAGCGTGTCGTTGCCGATGCCGCCCACCATGTTGTTGGAGAGCTGGCTGCCGATGCCGCGGAACGCGCCGACCCCCGTGTAGACGAGCGCGTCGAAATTGGCGGTCAGCGTGTACGCCGCGAGGCCGGTCTGGATGGTGTCGAAACCGGCGTTGGCGAGTTCGGTCGGCGCGTCGCCGGTGTCGATGATGAAGACGTCGTCGCCCATGTTGCCGAACAGGCTGTCGGCCCCCGCCCCGCCTTCCAGCGTGTCCGCGCCGATGCCGCCGAGCATGCGGTCCGCCCCGTCGCCGCCCAGCATGAAGTCGTCGCCGCGATTGCCGTAGAGGCTGTCCGCGCCGCCGAGCCCGCGCACCTCGTCGTTGCCGTCGCCGCCCGACAGCGTCTCGCCGCCTTCCGTGCCGCGCACCGACAGCGGCGCGAGGGCGGAGGCGTCCTGGTAGACGTGGATGTAGTCGATCTTGTACTCGGCCGGCCAGTGCGTGGTGGAGTCCGGCAGGCCCGGCCAGCCGCCCACGGCGAGGTTGGCGACGACATACATGTCGGTCGACATCACCGCCGGGGTCTTCATCTGCCCCATCTGGACGCCGTCGAGGTAGAAGGTGATGGTGTCCGGCGTCCAGTTCATGCCGTAGGTGTGGAACCCGGCCGACAGGTCGGCGACGGTGGCGCGCACCGTCTTGTCCATCTGGTCGCCCGTGCCGTCGTTCCAGTGGACGGTCTGGTAGAGGTAGTTCGGCGTCTGGCCGAGCGCCTCGAAGATGTCGATCTCGGTCGAGCGGCCGCCATCCGCCCAGCGCAGCCAGAAGGCCGGCCACAGCCCCTTGCCGGCCGGGATCTCGGCGCGGATCTCCGCGTAGCCGTAGCGGAACTCGAACTGCGTCGCGGTGTTCACGACGCCCGACGTGTAGGGAAAGTTGCCCGTCGCCGCCAGCAGGTCCGTCGGCGTCGGGTTGGCGGTGATGGTCATCACGTCGCCGTCGAAGGTGAACGGATCGATCGGGATGATCGCGCCGGAATTCAGCGTGGTGCTGTTGTCGTCGAGATAGATCTGCTTCTCGCCGGTGCTGCCGATATTGCGCAGACCGCCGGGCATCGTGGTGTTCCACGACACCGTGCCGCCCGCCAGCTGCAGTCGGTCGAACTCGTCGCCGAGCACGAGGCGGTAGGAATCGGGCAGCACAAATGTCATCGCGAACCTCCGCGCCTGGACGAATTGGGTCGTTTTGTTTCGCGACAATTCTGTCAGGGGAGGACGTCGACGATGCAAGTCGTGGGAATACGGATGCAGCGTAAGATTTGATTTTTGCTTCTTCTTCTACTTACCTTACGGCAAGATGGTTTGAAGCTTGTTCAAAGACGCTCCGCGATAAGGTAGCGCGCACGCCGGAATCGCGGCGCGCGGCATCGGTTGCGCCCGGGGCGCGGGCTGCGAAAGCGGCCGGCGTGTCGATCAGATTGTGCGGGGGCTCGGCCGCAGGCCGGTGGGGAACGGGATGTCGGCGCGGCCGGAGGCGAGGCCGTCGGCATAGGCCAGCGCCTCGCGCAGCCGTGGGGCCTCGATGGGCTTCGCCAGCACGCCCACCACATTGGCCAAGCCCACGGGAATCAACGAGAAATCGCCGGTCACGAACAGCAGCCGGAGCCCGAGATCGCTGGACAGGACGCGCGCGATCTCCGGGCCCGTCAGCCCGTCCTTGAGGCGAAGGTCGAGCAGGACGAGGTCCGGCCGCCGCTCGGTCGCCAGCGCGATGGCGCTCGCGGCGTCCCACGCCCAACCGGCCGACTCATGGCCGGCCTCCTCGACCAGCGCGTCGAGCTCGAAGGCCAGGATGGGCTCGTCCTCGACGATCATCACGCGCATTCAGGCGCCCCTTCCGGCCACCAAGTCTCTGAAAACAATTCACTAACGCGAAGTCAGACGCGAAAGCGACGCGGGTGTAAAGTTGTTTACAGACATGTCGTCGCGCATGCGACAAGTTGTCCAAAGACAGGCCAAGCCGGCCACGGGGGCACATGAGCATCGACGAGTCTGAACAACAGCTGGCCCTGGACGAACTT
This sequence comes from Alsobacter ponti, assembly GCF_024294805.1. GTDB lineage: Bacteria > Pseudomonadota > Alphaproteobacteria > Rhizobiales > Beijerinckiaceae > Alsobacter > Alsobacter ponti. The sequence continues at coordinate 205,644 of NZ_JANCLU010000002.1, read as the reverse complement.
CGGCATCGATTCGCGAACTCATTTCAGCTGATCACCGCCTTGATCCGGCATCGCCTGGGGTCGACGACGTCCGAGGAGGCGCGGCATCATCTCGAGTGGGTCGCCGACGTCGTCAATTCCCTGGCCCTCCTCCAGCAGAGGCTGGCGGCGGCCGGGACGACGGCGTTCGCCGACTACCTCGCCGAGACCGTCGCGTTCTGGAACCGGCTCGGCGCGACGCGCGGGATCAATGTGTCCCTTTCGGCGGACCCGCATGTCGAGGTGCCCGAGCGGCTGACGGCCATCCTGGCCTTGAGCGTCCACGAGCTGGTCTCCAACGCCATCGAGCACGCCTTCCCCGACGGCAAGGGCGAGGTCACCGTCGGGCTGCTGCGGGTCGGCGGCGAACTGGTGCTGCTGGTGCAGGACGACGGCGACGGCTTCAAGCCTGCCGCCGCGCCGGGGCACGGGTTCGGGCTCGACCTCGTGCGTCGCCTCGTGGCGCAGGTCGGCGGCTCCCTCGAAATCCATGTGGCGAACGGTACCTCCGTGAGAATTCGCGTGGCGGACTGACGCGCCGGCGGGCTAGGGGTTCGAGCCCCTAGGCCTCGGCGGTCTGCCCTTTCCCGGCGGCGCCGATGGGGCCGTGGCCGTTCGCGTTGAGGATGCGGAAGAGGCGGCGTTCGTACTGGGCGCGGATGATCGAGTAGCACTCGCACGAGGACGCCTCGAGGGCCGGCCGGTCGACGATCCGCACGACGCCCCGGTTGTACTGGATGAGCCCGTCCTTCTGGAGCGACCGCGCCACCATGCTGACGGCCGGCCGGCTCACCCCCAGCATCTCGGCGAGGAATTCCTGGGTGAGCACGAACGTGTCCTGCCCGGCGCGGTCGTGCGTCATCAGGAGCCAGCGCGACGCCCTCTCCTCCACCGAATGGACGGCGTTGCACGCCACGGTCTGCAGCGTCTGGGCCAGGAATGCCTGCGTATAGATCAGCAGCGTCTCGCGGAACGAGGGAAACTCCTTCTCCGCCCGCCTGAACTCGGCGTAGTCGATGGCCAGCGCGCAGCCGGGCACCTGGACGAGGCTGCGGTTGATGGCGGTGTCGCTGCTCAGCGCCGCCGCCACGCTCACCATGCCCTCGTTGCCGGTGGTGGCCATCTCCACCTCCGCGCCGTTCTCGAACGTGGCGACCGTGGAGATGACGCCCTTCAGCGGGAAGAGAAGCTGCTCGATCCGCTGGTTGGCCTCGAACAGAACCTTGCCGAGCGTGAGGTCGACGATCCGGAACCGATCCTGAAGGCGCGCCCAGTCGCGCTCGGGAAGGGCCGCCAGCAATCTGTTCGCGACATCGTTCGGCATGTCGACACAACGACGATCCGCAAAATCCGTTGCATGCGCGCCATCGCCGCCGCCTGCCGGAGCGGCGCGGCGGCAATGCGGGTTCCCGAGCCGCGGCGGCTCGCCAGACGGCCCGCGCCGACGCGATAAAATTTTCGAACGGGCGAAACCTTCGCCGTTCCGCCGCATTGTTATGCGGGCCAATCACGAGCCGGACACGCTTTCCCCTTCATCGACATCTGAGCGGATCGCGTCGGCGCGCTCCCCTTGGCGGTTCGTGGAGCCGAAGCGCCAGGAGCGGGCAATGACGAACGAGAAGGACCTGTCACGCATCGTGACGGACAATCTGGGCGAGGTCACGCGCGAGTGGGTGGTCAAGCTCAAGGCGGACGGAACGCTGCAGACCGGGCGGATCAAGGAATCCGAGCTCGAGACCGAGTGCCGCCGCTTCCTCGAGCTGGCCGCCTCGGAGATGTTCAAGCCCGGGGACTCCGCCCAGCTGGGGCCGATCCACGACATGCTCGGCAGTCTGTCGCGCTCGCGCGCGCTGCAGGGGTTCACCCCGAGCGAGACGTCGAACTTCGTGCTCGCGGTGAAGCTGCCGCTGTTCGAGCTGATCGGCCGGCAGCTCGGCCCGGCCGAGCAGGCGCAGACCATGATGGCGCTGACCGCCTTCATCGACCGGCTGGCGCTGTTCACCATCGAGACGTTCCAGCGCAGCCGCGAGGAAGTCATCATCCGCCAGCAGCGCGAGATCGCCGAGCTGTCGACACCGGTGGTGCGGCTGTGGGGCGGCATCCTCGCCCTCCCCCTCATCGGCACGCTCGACAGCGAGCGGACGCAGGTGGTGATGGAGAATTTGCTGCAATCCATCGTCGAGTACTCGGCGGAGATCGCCATCATCGACATCACCGGCGTGCCCACCGTCGACACGCTGGTCGCCCAGCACCTTCTCAAGACCGTGGCGGCGGCCCGCCTGATGGGCGCCGACTGCCTGATCAGCGGCATCCGCCCGCAGATCGCCCAGACGATGGTGCATCTCGGCGTCGAGCTGAACGTCGTCTCGAAGGCGAGCCTCGCCGACGCGCTCGCGCTGGCGTTCCAGCGGGTCGGGCTGCGCGTCATCTCGACCGCGCCCGAACCGCGGGCCGGTCTCGCCTGAGGCTCCCATGGACCGCATTCCGATCCTCAAGATGGGCGACGCGCTGCTCATCACCATCCAGGTCGATATCCACGACCAGATCGCCATCGCCCTCGAAAACGACCTCACCCAGAAGATCGCCACGACCGGCGCGCGCGGCGTGCTCATCGACATCTCGTCGCTCGAGATCGTCGACAGCTTCATCGGGCGCATGCTCGACAACATCGCCGCCGTGTCGCGCATGCTCGACGCCGAGACCGTGGTGGTCGGCATGCAGCCGGCCGTCGCCATCACGCTGGTCGAGCTCGGGCTGGGGCTCACCGGCGTCAAGACCGCGCTCAACGTCGAACGGGGAATGCTCCTGATCCAGAACCGGCTTGGGGCGCTCGGTCGTGACCGTGCCCACCGGCCGTGACGACGTGATGTCGATCCGCACCGCCGACGACGTCGTGCGGGTGCGTCAGGAGGTCAGATCCCGCGCGCTCGAAATCGGACTCGGGCTTGTGGACCAGACCAAGATCGTCACCGCGGCCAGCGAGCTGGCGCGCAACACGCTCGACTATGGCGGCGGAGGCGAGGTGAGGATCGAGATCGTCCAGAATGGCGGCCGGCGCGGCGTCCGGCTGACCTTCGAGGACAACGGCCCCGGCATCGCCGACATCGAGCTGGCCATGAAGGACGGCTACAGCTCCGGCAAGGGCCTGGGGCTCGGGCTCAGCGGCGCGCGCCGGTTGTCCAACGAATTTTCCATCGAATCCACGCCCGGAGTCGGCACTCGCATCGTCATCGCGCGTTGGACCTGAAAGTGAGTGCATGAGCACGACAGTCATTTCCGTCGAGGACGCCAGCCAGGTCGCGGAGGCCCGGCGGAAGGTGGTCGCGCTCGCCGACCGCATCGGCTTCGACGAGACCGCGCGAGGGCACGCCGCCATCGTCGCCACCGAACTCGCCTCGAACCTCGTCAAGCACGGCTCCGGCGGCAGCATCCTGGCGAGCCTCGCCACCCACGGCGACGAGGAGGAGATCGAGCTTCTGGCCGTCGACGCCGGGCGCGGCCTGGCCGATGTCGAAGCCTGCCTGCGCGACGGCTTCTCCACGGCCGGCAGCGCCGGACAGGGCCTCGGCGCGATCCGCCGCCAGTCCCGCGCCATGGACATCGCCTCGTGGCCGGACAAGGGAGCGGTGGTGCTGTCGCGGCTGTCGCGGCAGCCGCCGGGCCCGCCGCCGGCGATCTCCCGCGAGCCGGTGTGGGCGGCGGTGTCGACGCCCAAGCCCGGCGAGGACGTGTGCGGCGACGCCTACGCCGTCGCGGAGGGCCCAGGCGGCGTCACGCGCCTGCTCGTCGCCGACGGCCTCGGCCACGGGCCCGCCGCCGCCGAAGCCTCGACCGCCGCCGTGCGCGTATTCATGGCCCAGGCGGCGCGGGAGACCGACCCGACGGCGCTGGTGGAGCGCCTGCACGCCGGCCTGCGCTCGACGCGCGGCGCGGCCGTCGCAGTGGCGGAGATCGACCGGGCCGGGGGCCGGGTCCGGTATTGCGGCGTGGGCAACATCGCCGGCGCCATCGTCAACGGCGCGTCCGCGCGCCGCCTGCTGTCGCACAACGGCACCGCCGGCGTCGTGGCGCGTCGCATCCAGACCGTCGACTACCCCTATGCGCCGGGCGACTGCGTGATCATGCATTCGGATGGCGTGTCGGCCAGCTGGTCGTTCGACCGCTATCCGGGCCTCGCCTCGGGCCACCCGGCCCTGGTCGCGGGCGTGCTGTGGCGCGACTTCGCCCGCGAACGCGACGACGCCACCGTCCTCGTGTGGCGGGACCCGACATGAGCCGGCTGCTTCTCTCCCGAAACATCCGCCAGGAGGGCGACGTGGTGGCGGTGCGCCAGCTCGCCCGCACGCTGGCCGGGCAGCTCGGCTTCGAGTCGCGCGACCAGACCCGCATCGCCACCGCCGTCTCCGAGATCGCCCGCAACGCCTTCTGCTACGCCGGTTCGGGCGTCGCCGAATTCGCTCTCGACGAGCGCGACCTCCGCCAGGACCTCGTCGTGCGCGTCGTCGACCACGGCCCCGGCATCCGCGACCTCGCCGACGTGCTCGACGGCGGCCGCGGCTTCGGGCTCACCGGCGCGCGCCGCCTGATGGACAAGGTCGACGTCCAGACCTCGGACGGCGGCGGCACGACGGTGGTCATGCGCAAGGCGCGCCCGGCGCGCTCCGGGCCCCTCGCGCCGGCGGACGCCAGGCGGCTGGCCGCCGAGATCGCCCGCAGCGATCCCCACCCCGACGCGATGGGCGTGCTCGCCGACCAGAACCGCGACCTCATGGCGAGCCTCGCGGAACTGCGCGAGCGCAACGAGGAGCTGGTGCAGCTCGGCCGCGAGTTGCAGGACACCAACCGGGGCGTCGTCGCGCTCTACGCCGAGCTGGACGAGAAGGCCGAGCAGCTGCGCCAGGCCAGCGAGCTGAAGACGCGCTTCCTCTCCAACATGAGCCACGAGTTCCGCACGCCGCTGAACTCCATCCTCGCCATCTCGCGGCTGCTGCTCGACCGCCTCGACGGCGACCTCTCGGCCGAGCAGGCGCGGCAGGTGGGCTACATCCGGCAGTCGGCGGAAACGCTGAGCGAGCTGGTCAACGACCTGCTGGACCTCGCCAAGGTGGAGGCCGGCAAGCTCGACGTGCATGTCGGCCGCTTCGGCGTCGAGGCGCTGATCGGCGGCCTGCGCGGGGCGATGCGGCCGTTGCAGACCTCGGAGGCCGTGCCGCTGATCTTCGAGGACGCGTCCGGCCTGCCCGACCTCGTCAGCGACGAGGGCAAGCTGGCGCAGATCCTGCGCAACCTGATCTCCAACGCCCTGAAATACACCGAGGCCGGCAGCGTGCGCGTGAGCGTGCGCCACGCCGCCGCGACCGACGAGATGGTGTTCACGGTCGCCGACACCGGCATCGGCATCGCCCCGGAGAACCTGGACCGCATCTTCGACGAGTTCGTGCAGCTCGAGAACGGCATCCAGGGCCGCGCCAAGGGCACCGGCCTGGGGCTGCCGCTGTCGCGCCGGCTCGCGCAGCTCCTGCGCGGCCGCATCGATGTCGAGAGCGGCGTGGGGCGCGGCTCCGTTTTCACCCTCTCGATCCCTGTGAACTTCGTCGCGTCGCCCGCCGCCGGCCGCGACGCCGTGCGCGTGCTGGTCGTCGACGACGACGCCTCGTTCCGCTACGTCGTGCGCCAGATCCTGGGCTCCGCGCCAGGGTTCGAACTGGCCGAGGCCGTCAACGGCGCGGAGGCGCTGGAACGCGCGCGCGCCTGGACGCCGGACGTGATCGTGCTCGACGTCCACATGCCGGTGCTCGACGGCGTCGGCGTGATGCGCGCCCTGCGCGCAGAACCGGAGACAGCCGCCATTCCGGTGGTCGTGCTGACCTCCCACACCATCGACGCAGGCCTGCGCGCCGCGTTCGAGGGATCGCGCGCCCTTCTCTCGAAGGACGCGCTCTCCCGCGACGCGCTGCTGCCGCTGCTCGCGCCGGCTGCGACGAAAGGACGGCCATGACATGCCGCACTCACGCCTTGTCCTGAACGTCGACGACACCGAGGCCGCCCGCTACGCCAAGACGCGCACCCTGCAGCGCGCCGGCTACGAGGTGATCGAGGCGGAGACGGGGGCCGCCGCGCTGAAATTGGTCGCCGAGCGCCAGCCCGGCGTCGTCGTGCTCGACGTGAAGCTGCCCGACATCAGCGGCATCGAGGTGTGCAAGCGCATCAAGCACGACTTCCCCGGCGTGCTCGTGCTGCAGATCTCGGCGGCGTTCGTGGCGAGCAAGGACCGCGTGCAGGGCCTGGAGAGCGGCGCCGACGTCTACATGACGCAGCCCTCCGACTCGGCGGAGCTGACCGCCACCGTACATGCGCTCTACCGGCTGCGCGAAGCGGAGCTGGAGCTACGCCGCGTCAACGAGAGCCTGGAGCAGCGCGTCGCCGAGCGCACGGCGGAGCTGGCGCGCATGAACGAGGCCCTGCGCCGGGAGATGCAGGAGCGCATGCGGGCCGAGGCCGCGCTGGTGCAGTCGCAGAAGATGGAGGCGGTGGGCCAGCTCACCGGCGGCATCGCGCACGACTTCAACAACCTGCTCGCCGCCATCGTCGGCGGCCTCAACCTCATCGAGCGCCGCACGCGCGAGCCGCAGGTAATCGAGATCACCACGCACGCGCTCAACGCCGCCAAGCGCGGCGTCAAGCTGATCTCGCAGCTGCTGGCGTTCTCCCGCACGCAGGACCTCGACGCCCACGCCGTCGACGCCAACGAGCTGATCGAGGGCATGCAGTCGCTGCTGCGCCAGTCCATCGGGCCCTCGGTGTCGATCGCCACGGACCTGATGCCCGGCGCGGCGGTGGTGATGGTCGACCCCACCCAGCTCGAGCTGGCCATCGTCAATCTCGTCATCAACGCCCGCGACGCGCTGGGCGGCAGCGGCCACATCACGCTGCGCACGCAGCCCGACCCGCACCACGCCGGCGGCTTCATCGACGTCAGCGTGATCGACGACGGCCCGGGCATGAGCGAGGCCGTGAAGGCCAAGGCGTTCGATCCCTTCTTCACCACCAAGCCGCCCGGCCAGGGCACCGGGCTCGGCCTCTCCCAGGTCTACGGGATGGCGCGCCAGCTCGGCGGCGAGGCGACCATCGAGAGCGCGGTCGGCCAGGGCACCACGGTGCGCATCATGCTGCCCGTCGCCCACACGCCCGCCGACCGGCCCGCGCCGGACGTGCAGGTGGAGCAGCGCGGCCGCAACGAGACCGTCCTGCTCGTCGAGGACGACGTCGACCTGCGCTCCATCCTCACCGACATGCTGCGCGAGCTCGGCTACGGCGTGCTCGTGGCCTCGGACGGCGCGGAGGCGCTGACGCTGGCGGGCCGGCACGCCTTCGACCTGGCGCTGCTGGACTTCGCCATGCCCGGGATGACCGGGGCGGAGACGGCGCGCGAGCTGAAGCGCCTGCACCCGCGCCTGCCGATCCTGTTCGCCAGCGGCCACGCCAACACGCAGGAGCTGGCCGGCATCGGCAGCGCCAGCAAGCTGCTGCGCAAGCCGTTCGAGACGGCCGAGCTGGCCCGCCGCCTGCGCGAGGAGCTGGGCCGCCCGCTGCCGGCGTCCTGACCGGTCGCAAGGCGCGTCATTTCAGGCCCGCGAGATAGGTCGCCAGCGTCGTCAACTCGGCGCCCTCGAGGTTCTCGAAGGACGGCATCTTGTTGCCCGGCTTGAGATGCTGCGAGGCCACGATCCACGCGGCCAGCGTGCCGGCGTTGGTCGGCAACAGCCCGCCCGCGATGGTCTGCCGGCTTCCCACATGGGTCAGGTCCGGGCCGACTTCGCCGCGCGCGTCGAGGCCCCTGATCCGATGGCACGCGCCGCAGCCGTTGCGGATGAAAAGCTCCGGGCCGGTGAGCGCCGCCGCGTCTTCAGGCCGGGACGCGGGCTCGGCCTCGTAATGGGGTCGCGGCTTCAGGCCCGCGTAGTAGCGCGACACGGCGCCGACCTGCTCGGGCGTCAGCAGCCGGGCGATGGCGGTCATGACGATGCCGTCGCCCTTGGCCCGCGCGCCGGAGCGGAACACCTCGATCTGCTCGGCGATGTAGGCGGCGTGCTGGCCGTCCAGCGCCGGCCGCGCCTCGCCCGGAGCGCCGGAATCGTGGCAGACGGCACAGCCCGGCACGCCCTGCGGCGTGCCCTCGCGAGCGAGGGTCGCGCCGTCGGAGGAGCCGTCCGGCTGGGCGGCGTTTCCGTCCATGGTGGCCGGAGCCGTCGCTCGCAGGCCGGCGTAGTAGCGCGCCACGGCGCGCATCTCGTCGGGGGTCAGCAGCGCGGCGACGGGCTGCATGATGCCGCTCGCGCGCTCGCCCTCGCGATAGGCCATGAGCGCCTTGTACAGCACCGCCTCGTGCTGCACGTCGAGCCGGGGGAATGCCGGGTCGGCCGGCACTTCGCCCGTGCCGTGGCAGCGCGCGCAGGAGGCGGTCGCGGCGGGCGCGCCGCGTTGCGCGAGCGCCTCGCCCTCCCTGGCCGCGCCGTCAGAGCCGTCGCGCGCCGGGGCGGCGCCGAAGGCGAGCCTGTGGTAGTCCGACCCGGTTAGTCCGGGGAGCCGGCGCAGGAACGCCACGACGGCCCAGACCTCGTCGTCCCGGTTCTGCGCGGCCCAGGCCGGCATGCCCGTGTACTTGATGCCGTTCTTGACGATCCAGAACAGCTGCGCGTCGCTCCACCGCTCGGTGCTGGCGAGGTGGGGCGGCTCCGGCATCATCTGGTGGCTGAACGGGTTGCGCCACGCCTCCGGCGCGCCGTGGCAGGGCGCGCAATTGCCCTCGTAATGCGCCGCGCCCTTGCGGACGAGGCGGGCGTCGTCGAGGTTCGGCGCGACGATGCCGGCCGCGTGGAACTGCACCGAGCGGGCGAGCGCCATGTCGAAGAACCATCGCACCGGCGGCCAGTGCTCGCGCGTCGCAGCCACGCTGTAGAAGCCCGACATCGCGAACAGCAGGCCGCCCGCTCCCAGGAGCGCGGCGGCGATGGCGAGGTCACGGATCCGGGGCATCCTCGCCGGCTCACCTTCCTCGGGGCGACGCGAAGCGGCGACGCGGCCGCCGCTTCTCGGGCCCCGTCAAGAGCCGGCCGTGACGCGCCAGACGACGTCGCCGACGTCGTCGGCGATGAGCAGCGCGCCGGTCTTGTCGATGGCGACGCCGACCGGCCGTCCGTACACCTGGTCCTTGTCGTTGACGAAGCCGGTGACCACGTCCTTGACCGGGCCGCTGGGCTTGCCGTCCTTGAACGGCACGAAGATGACCTTGTAGCCGTTGAAATGGTCGCGGTCCCAGCTGCCGTGCTCGCCCACGAACGCGCCCTGGCCGAACATCGCGGCGAGCGGCCCGTCGGTGACGAACGCCATGCCGAGCGGCGCGACGTGCGAGCTCAGCGCGAAGTCCGGCGGGATGGCCTTGGCCACGAGCTCGGGGTTGGGCGGCATGACGCGCGGGTCGACGTGCTGCCCATAATAGCTGTACGGCCAGCCGTAGAACGCGCCCTCGCGCACCGAGGTCATGTAGTCCGGCACGAGGTTGGGCCCGAGCTCGTCGCGCTCGTTGATGACGGCCCACAGCGCGTGCGTGGTCGGCTCGATGGACAGGCCGTTCGGGTTGCGCAGGCCGCTGGCGAAGACGCGCGCGCGTCCGCTCTCCCTGTCGATCTCCCAGACCGCCGCCCGCCCCTTCTCGGCCTCCATGCCGTTCTCGGCGACGTTGCTGTTGGAGCCGACGCCGGCATAGAGCAGCTTGCCGTCGGCGCTGGCCGTGAGGCTCTTGGTCCAGTGATGGTTGATCGGCCCGCCCGGCAGGTCGAGGAGCTTCGTGCCGGCGGCGTCGATCTTCGTCTGGCCCTCGGTGTAGGGGAAGCGCATCACGGCGTCGGTGTTGGCGACGTAGAGGTCGCCGCCGACCAGCGCCATGCCGAACGGCGAGTTCTGGTGGTCGAGGAACACCGTGCGCTGCTCGGTCGCGCCGTCTCCGTTGGCGTCGCGCAGAAGCGTGATCCGGTTGGCGCCCGACGACTTGCCGTGCGCGGCGGAGAGGAACCAGCTCAGCACGATGCTCTTGGGCCTTGTGACCGGCTCGGGCGGCGGGCCGCTCGGCTCGGCCACCAGCACGTCGCCGTTGGGCAGCACGAGGAGCGAGCGCGGGTGGCGCAGATCGGTCGCCAGGGCCTTGATCTGGAGGCCCTTGGCGACCGTCGGCGCCTGGCCCTGGCTCCAGCCGACCGGCGTGCCGATCTTCATCGGCGGAAACAGGTATTGGTGCGGCTCCGGCAGGGTCGGGTTGGGCCCGATCTGGGTGGAGCGGTCGAAATTGTCGTTCTCCTGGCACGCGGCCAGGCCGAGCAGCGACGCCGCCGCCGCCGACGCGGCGAGGACGCGGGCGAAGGTCTTGGCGGGCTTCATGGCTGGACTCCCACGCGGTGACGGTAAACCAGCGCGCCGCCGAGCCAGCCGGTCACCAGCAGGATCAGCACCACCGCGGCGGACAGCGCGAGCCCCCACGGCACGACGCCGGTCCAGCCGTCGCGGCCGTGGACGAAGGCGTTCACCAGCGCCAGCAGCATCGCGACGATGTTGCCGAGCGCGTGCGGCCAGGCCGGCCGCTGGGCGCGGATGCGGCTGTTGGCGATGAAGTCGGTCAGCCCGGCGAGCGCCGCCAGCGCGCCCATCACCAGGCCGCCGGCGATGAGCCACGACGAGAAGTTGCTGTACTGCAGGTCGGCGGTGCGCCAGTAGGCGATGTCGGTGACGAGCGCCGCGGCGAAGAACGCGATGGGGAACGGCACGAGCATCGGGTGGATGGGGTGTCCTGCGATGCTGGCGGTGGAGGACGGGGGCTGGGGCGGCTCGGAGTAGGCCGCTCGGCGTTCGACTTGCATGGGCTTGGGTCCTGGCCTGCGCCGCCGCGCGCCCGGACAGCGGTTCGCGGGGGCGGCGCTTCGTCCCCCTCAAGCCAATTGAATGCGTTGCGGTTCCCCAATGTCCGGGACCGTTCGCGGCGGCGGGCGGGTCAGCGCAGCCAGCACCAGCCCAGCGCGCAGCCGCCGACGCGGACCTTCTGCGAGATCGCGAAATCGTGTCCCGGCGGGATCGAGATGCGCACCAGCCGGCTGCGGTCGCGCGGGCGAAACATGTTCTGGAACTCCGCCGGCAGCGCGTCGGCGACCGAGAGGATGGCGTCGATCTCGCCCACGGTTCCGCTTGCCCCGGCGCTGACGGTGACGCGGTCGCCGGCCTTGAGCCCGAACAGGTACAGCTCCGGCAAATAGGCCAGCACGTAGGCGCGCTCGCCGTTGACCTGCAGCAGCTCGTCGCCGAAGCGCACGACCTGGCCGGGCGACGGCACCCTCGCCCCCACCACGCCCGCCGTGGCGGCGCGCACCTGGCCCTTGTTGTAGAAGGCCTCGAGCTGGACGAGCGCGGTGACGGCGCGCTCGTGCGCCTGCGCCACCAGCGCCAGCTCGCCGGACATCGCGTCGGACTGGCCGCTCAGCTCGGCCAGCTTCTCCGCCGTCACCATGCGCGAGGCCAGCGCCTGGTCGATGCGGGTGGAGGGAACGAGGCCGCCTTCGGACATGGAGTCGAGCCGGCGCACCTGCTTGTTGGTCTCCTGCGCGTGGCGCCGCGCGATGGGCAGCACGGATTCGATGGTCGCCTGGCGCACCCGCAATTGCGCCTCGCGGATCGCCAGCTCCGAATTGCGGGCGGCGAGGTCGGCGATGTCCTTGAGCATGTCCGCCGATTCCAGCTCGACGAGCACCTGCCCCTGCGTCACCTTCTCGCCCTCGCGCACGCGCACGGCGGCGACCTTGGCCGGATAGGTGGCGGCGACGATGGTGCGGTCGACGACGACGGTGCCGTCGGCGCGCAGCAGCACGGCGTCGCCCACCGCGTAGTTGGCGATGGCGAGCCCCAGCGCCGCCAGCAGCCCGAGATAGACGCGCTTGCCCCACGCGACGGGGGAGCCGGCGCGGTGCTGGTTGACGAGGGTGTCGAGGCGGGGCCGCTTTCGGATGCGCTGCATGGGCCTACCACTTCCGGACGTGGCGGACGCGGGCGGGCACGTAGTTGTCGCGGGTGGAGCCGAACAGCATCCACTCCTCGACATAGGCCCACAGCCGCACCATGCGCATGAAATAGCTGGTGAACAGCGAGAAGCCCGGCGTGTAGGCGAGGTTGCGCCAGAAGGCGGGGCGGCCGGTGACGACGGCCGCGAGCGCGAGCGACGCGGCGTCGAGCGCCAGCAGGCCGAGCTGGGCCGCCGCGAGAATGGCCGGCGCGAACGCCCCGTAGGTCGTAAACAGCCAGACGACATAGAACGGGAACGCCACCGCGCCGAGCACGCCGAACAGCAGGAAGTCCCACTGGTGCAGCGCCTCGGCCACCGCGAAGCGCGCGCCGCCCGGCAGCATGAGGTCGCGCATCTTGCGGTAGCGCAGCCGCACGGAGTCGCGCTCCCAGCGCAGGCGCTGGCGCACCAGCGTCCACAGCGCCTCGGGCACGTCGGTATGGCAGATCGCCGCCGGGGCGAAGCCGATGATCCAGCCGCGGGCGCGCAGCCGCAGCGTCACGTCGAGGTCCTCGCCGCCGCCGACGTCGAAGCCGCCGACGCCGTCGAGCGCGTCGCGCCGGAACGCGCTGAACGCGCCCGACATGCACACGACCTGGCCGAACTGCGCGCCGATGCGCTTGCCGACCGAGATCGCGAACAGGTACTCGATCTCCTGGAAGCGGCTGAGCAGGCCGGCGTCGCCGTTGCGCGGCACGACGTCGCCGCAGACCGCCCCGACGCGCGGGTCGGCGAAGGGACGCAGGATCTCCTCGATGGCGAAGCGGTCGTAGGAGCAGTCGCAGTCTACGGTGATGACGATGTCGCCGGAGCTCGCGCCGATGGCGAGGTTCAGCCCGGCCGACTTGCCGCCGCGCAGGTCGGTGGCCAGCGCCACGTCGGCCAGCCGCTCGCGCACGAGCCGGCCGGCGACGCGCCCCATGCCGTCGTCGGACCCGTCGCTGACGATGACGATCTCGAAGCCGCCGAAGGACTGTTCGCGCAGCGAGCGGACGCAGCGGTCGAGCACGTCGGCCTCGTTGTGGCCGACCACGACGACGCTCACGCGCGGCGGCCTGCCCGGCAGGCCCGCCGGCGCGGCCGGCCCGCGCGCCACCAGCGGCCCGAACGCCGAGCCGAGCAGCGGGAAGCCGTAGCGCGGCAGCTCGAACACCAGCGTGTACCAGAACATCGCCGCGAGCCCGGGGCCGCTTTGCCCGATGAGCATGGCGAGGGCCTGGTCGAGGTCGTCCATGGTCAGGCCGCCTCGCGGAAGGGGCCGACGACGCGGAACTCGGCCGCGAGCTTGGGGGCCAGCAGGGCCTCGCATTCGCTCAGCAGCGCGGAGCCCGAGCGCTCAAGCTCCTCGGGGCCGACGTCGCGCAGCAGCAGATAGTCGACCTCCGCGCCGGGCACGACCCGGCCGATGTCGCCGATGAGGTTGCCCAGGTTCTCCAGGAACAGCCGTCGCAGCCTGGCGAAGATCGGCGCGCCCCGGCTGGCGACGATGGTCTGCGTCGCCGCGTAGTGGATCTCCGTGACGATCACCGTTTCCGGCGGCTCGGGTTCGCGGGCGCGCAGCTCGCGCAGGGCGCGCAGCACATCGGGCGGAAGCGAGGGCTGCGGCTCCTCCCCCTTCGCCAGCAGGTCGCGGGCGCGCGCCGTCAGCACGTAGGCGTGGACGTCGCGGGTCGGGGCGGCCTCCCCGTCCGTGTGCGCGGCGCAGTCCATGCACACGAAGCCGACGGCGGGCTCGCTGTTGATGGCGCGGCAGGCGCCGCATTCCAGCGCCGTGCCGGCGCGCTCGTAGTCCGCCCCATAATGGCGCAGCTCGACGCGGCACTTCGGGCACACGAGCTTTCGCCCGGCGCGGAACGCGTCCTCGGGGCCGAGATGGGCGCACTGGAAGTGATGCAGCAGCGCCGTCTCGGCCAGTTCAGGCGAGCGGCAGGCCGGGCATTCCTCGCGCACGTTCAGCCTGTGCGAGCCGCAATCCTTGCAGGCGTGGAAACGGTCGACGAAGCGGCGCTCCAGATAGCCCTCGCGCGCCAGCCTCTCGGCCGCCAGCTCGGCGTCGGCCTCGTGGAACAGGCCGCGATAGCGGAAATAGACCTTCGAGCGCGGGTCGCGCACCGGCTCCAGCGGGCGGCCGGAGAGGTGGGTATAGACCATCAGCCGCGTCGCGAGGTCGGCGGCGTCGCGCGCCGAGGGCGCCAGGGCCTCGCGCTGGCGGGCGAAGCGGAGCACCGCGCCGGCGAGCTCGGCCCAGGTGTCGGGATCGCCGACCTTGAACGACGCGTCGCAGATCGCCGTCAGCTCGCCCGTCATGTCGACCACGGGCAGGAGATGCGCGCCGGGCTCGATGGCGCGGGCGCGGGCGGCCTCGTCGAGCCCGCTGGCGGATTGCAGCAGGATCAGCTCGGCGTCGCCGGGCCGCGCGGCGAGGTCGAAGCAGAGTTCCAGGGCCAGGCGCTGCTCGCGGGTCGGAGCCGGCGCGACGAAGGCCCGCGGCCGGTCCGCCAGCCCGCGCTCGCGCCAGAACCCGCGCGAGGCCTGCCGCAGCCGCTCGCGCTCGGGGTCGCGCATCAGGCGCTCGACGAGGGCGAACAGCGCCTTCTGGTCCACCGGCTTGGGCAGCACGGCCTCGAACAGCGTGTCCGAGCCGCTGCGCGACATGACGCCGGCGGGGTCGCCGGTGATCGCCACGAGCAGGGGCCGGTCGTTGAGCGAGGTGCAGGCGGTGAGCATCCGCGCCGCCGCGTAGCCGTCGAGTTCCGGGAGGTGATAGTCGAGAAGGGCGATGTCGTAGTGGCGGCGCGCCAGGAACTCGGCCGCGTCGAACCCATCGCGGGCCGCGTCGACCACATGGCCGCGGCTTTCCAGCACCCGCCGGAAGAACTCCAGCGTGAGCGGATCGTCCTCGATGAGCAGGATATTCGCCACCCGACCTCTCTTCTTTCTTATGTTCCTTATTCGTTTAATTTGTTGATGAAGCGTGAAACTAATATTGATGTTCATCAATCATTTGGAGGGCGGCTTTAAAGGTTGTCTGGACGGTTAACCGAGCGTTCCGCCGACGCCCCGTCCTGCCCGCCCGCCGTCCCCGCCCGGAACTCCCGAAAGCCCGGCCCGATTATCGAGGCACGCGGTCCACGCGCCGAGGGAGACGACCATGAGCGACGACCCCAAACCGCCGACCACGCCCAGCGAGGAAGCCGGGCGGATCGGGCTGGCGCTCGCGCGCGCCGAGGGCGCGGCCTATGGGCTGGCGCTCAAGCACATGACCGGCATGGTCGCCGAGTTCGGCGAGGAGCAGCGGCACGGCGACTACTCCGTGGCGCTGGCGCTGGAGAAGGCCGAAGGCCTCTATATGTGGTCGGGCGACGGCCTGGAATGGCGCGAGCCGACGACGGAGAACCTGCATGTCGAGGTGGCGGTGCGCGACGCCGCCGACGGACGATTCCTCCCGGCGCTCGACATCGACGTGTCGATCGCCGACGCCTCCGGCCGGGAGGTCGCACAACTGCGCGTCCCGTTCCTGTGGCATCCCACGCTCTACCATTACGGGCAGAACGTCGCCGTGCCGGTGCTGCGCGACGCGACGGTGACGGTGCGCTTCCCGCCGCCGACCTTCCCGCGTCACGACGAGGTGAACGGCCGGCGCTTCCTCGAGCCGGCCGAGGTGCGGTTCGGCCCGGTGGACCTCTCGTTCCTGGAGGAGAAGTGACGCGCGCCTTCGCCGGGACCGCCCCGTCCGGCCCCGGCGGCGGCTTTCTCCAGCGCCGCGACGTCGAGCTTCACCATGTCGAACATCGCCTCCATCACCCGGCGCGCCTTGGCGCGGTCCGGGTCCGAGATCAGGCGCGGCAGCATCTCGGGCACGACCTGCCAGGCGAAGCCGTAGCGGTCGCGCAGCCAGCCGCACTGGATCGGCTGGCCGCCGCCGGCCAGCAATCCGTCCCACAGCCGGTCGACCTCGGCCTGGTCGCGGCACTCGACCGACAGCGAAACCGCGAAGTTGGCGGGCTGGCCCCCTCCCCCGTTGAGCGCGAGGAAGCGACGCCCGCCCACCGTGAACGTCACCATGACGACGTCGCCCGCCTTGCCGGCCGGCCAGTCGGCCGGCGAGCGCTGGATCTCGTCGATGCGGCTGTCGGGCAGCAGCGACGTGTAGAAACGGGCGGCTTCCTCGGCCTCGCGGTCGAACCAGAGGCAGGGCGTGACGTCCGGCATGCTCTCACTCCTTCAGCGTTTCCCGCCGGCCGCGCGGCGCGATCTCTCCCGCGCTTCGCGGCCAACCGGCACGACCTAGCGCGGCGATGGGGCGTTCGCGTGGCGAGGGCCGCCGTGCCCGCGCGATGCGGCCCGCGCGCGAGGATGACGCCACGGACACGCGACGGTGGTATAAGCAACCATCGGACGCCACGACGCCAGCCGCCGCCATGCCGCCGGAAGGGGGTGCGTGATGCAGGTCACGTTCTACGGGACCCGAGGCTCCCTGGCGGTGCCGGGTCCGCGCACCGTGCGCTACGGCGGCAACACCTCCTGCTGCGTCGTGCGCAGCGCGCGGGACACGCTGGTGGTGCTCGACATGGGGACCGGGGCCTACGCGCTGGGGCAGGAACTGGTCGCAACCGGCCGGAAACTGCGCGGGCACGTGCTCATCACCCACACGCACTGGGACCACATCCAGGGCCTGCCCTTCTTCGCGCCGTTCTTCCGGCCGGGCAACGAGTGGGACATCTACGCGCCGCGCGGCCTCGGCCCGTCGCTGCGCGAGACGCTCGCCGGGCAGATGCAGCACGTCTATTTCCCGCTGGAGCTGGAGCAGCTCGGCGCGACGATCCGCTACCACGACCTCGTCGAGGGGACGCTGGCCATCGACGACGTGGCGGTGGAGGCGCACTACCTCAACCACACGGCGCTGACGCTGGGCTACCGGCTGACCGCCGACGGGTGCAGCGTCGTCTACGCGCTCGACCACGAGCCCTTCGCGCCCTCGCTCGCCTCCGGCGAAGGGCCGATCGAGGGATCGGACCGCCGCCACGTCGAGTTCCTGCGCGGCGCCGACCTGGTGATCCACGACGCCCAGTACACGGCGGCCGAGTACGCCACCAAGATCGGCTGGGGCCACAGCACGGTCGAGTACGCGCTGCTCGTGGCGCGCGAGGCCGGGACACCCCGGCTGTGCATCGCCCACCACGACCCGCAGCGCAGCGACGACGACCTCGACGCGCTGCTGGAGCATTACCGCCCCGGCGCGGAGGCCGACGACATCGAGCTGTTCGCGGCCACCGAAGGCCACGTCCTCACGCTTGTGCCCGACCAGCCGGCGCGGCGCGCGCGGGCCAAGCCGGAGCCGCCGACGGCGGCGGCGCAGCCCGCATTGGCCGACCAGGCGGTGCTGGTGGCGGGAGACGACGCCGAGCGCGTCGCGAGCCTCGTCGCCGTGCTGGAGGAAGACCAGGTTCCGGTGCGCGGCGTCGCGCCGGACGACGCCGCCGACGTGGTGACGCGCTGGCGGCCCACCCTGCTCGTGCTCGTCGACGACGACCCCGACTCCGCCGCCGCGCGCATCCGCGACGTGCGGCGCGCCGGCGAGGCCGGACGCGACGTCGCCATCGCGCTCGTCAGCCGCGACGAGTCCGGCCCGTCGAACGAGGTGCTGGGCATCATCGACCGGCTGGCCGGGCCGTTCACGCCCACCTACGCCCGCGCGCGGCTTCGCGCCTGGCTGATGCGCCGGGCCTGCCTGTGGGCGCTGCCGCCGTCGCCCCCGGCGGAGAAGGATCGGCTGGCCGCGCTGAAGCGGCTCGAAGCGCTCGATGCCCCGCCGAACGAGCGGCTGGAGCACCTGGCGCTGCTCGCCCGCGACCTGTTCGAGGCGCCCATCGCCGCCGTCACGCTGATCGACGAGGACCGCCAGTGGTTCGCCGCCTCGTGCGGGCTCGGCGAGCGGCAGACGCCGCGCGACGAGTCGTTCTGCGCGCACGTCGTCGCCTCGCCCGGCCCGCTGGAAGTGCCCGACGCGGCGGGCGATCCGCGCTTCGCCGACCACCCCGCCGTCGCCGGTCCCGCGCGCCTGCGCTACTACGCCGGCCACCCGCTGATCCTGAGCAGCGGCCATTGCGTCGGCGCGTTCTGCATCGCCGACGTCAAGCCCCGGCGGATCGGCGATGGCGGCATGGCCAACCTGTCGCGGCTGGCCGAACTGGCGCGCGACATCCTGGAATCCGCGAGGGAGACGGAGGACGAGGCCGCGCCCGGCGGGGACTGATCCCTCTCACGATGATGCGATGCAGCACACCGGAGCCCTCGCGGGGTCCGCGAAGCTGAGCTATGTTGCCGCTCGTGATTGTCGCCTCGCCAGGCGAGGCCAAGAAACAGCGCTCCCCCGCCTCGCGCCCCACCCTGCACCGGGCGCATCGATCTCCGATCCGACACGCCGGCCGACGGCCTCGCACCCGCGCGCGGACCGCCCGCGCCGGCGCGCCCCCCATTGGCGAACAGGAGGACTCGACATGAGACGCTCTCTCCAGACCGCTTTGCTGCTGGCTCCCGCGGCGTTCATCCTTGCAGGCTCGGCGACCGCCCTCGCCCAGAACAAGGCCATGCCCGACAAGTCCATGAGTCACAAGACCATCAGCGACAAGGCGCTGATGGCCAAGCTGCAGAAGGCCGCGCCGCCCAACGTGTTCAAGGGCGCGACGATCCTCAACATGGCCCCCGACGGCTCCATGAAGGTGGTGCGCAAGGGCGACAACGGCTGGACCTGCATGGACCCGTCCGGCACCGACCCGATGTGCGCCGACCAGGGCGGCATGGAATGGGGCCAGGCCTACATGAGCCACGGCGCCGCGCCGCAGAAGCTCGGCTTCATCTACATGCTCCGGGGCGACAACGGGGCGAGCAACACCGACCCGTTCGCCACCGGCCCGACCAAGGACAACAACTGGGTGAAGACCGGCGCGCACGTCATGATCGTCGGCGCCGAGGCCAAGGGCATGGCGGCGAACTACCCGCGCTCGCCCAAGGCCGACCCCACCATGCCCTACGTGATGTGGGCCGGGACGCCCTACGAGCACCTGATGCTGCCGATCCGCTAGGACGCCAAAGCGGGCGCGGCGAGCAGGGTTTCCAGGAGGGCGAGCGTCTCGGCCGCGCTGACCTCGACCTGCGCGTCCAGCCCGCCGGCGGCCTCCACCTCGTCGTCGGCGCGCATCGTGAACACCACCGCGCCGGCGAACGGGTGAACGCCGAGATCGCGCAGGCGCAGCGCCTCGCGCAGTCCGATCTTGCCGCGCCCGCGGATCGCCTCGGCGAGGCGGCGGGGACAGGGCGTGTGGCGGGGGTGATGTCGCATCGCGATGGGCTCCAGCGCCCGCCCGCTCCGGCCGGGACGCCGGGCGCGCGGTTCTGAAAAACGAACGAAGTTCGATTTGAACTTCCATTTGTTCTATATTACGGACGCATCACCGAGGCAATAGCGATCTCGCCCCGCGCCGGGCGCGTTCCCACTCCATGGCCTTGATCCAGCGCAATCTTCGCCGCGCGCGACGCGCCTAGACTGACGGCGTCGGGTCGACCCGGGGCGGCCAGCGCCCCTCCAGCCACGGCCCGACGAAGCCAGAAGGAGCGTCGCTCATGGCCTTTCCGTCGGACGGCCGCCAGGGCCCCAGCATTTTCGCGCGCTTCCGCGA
The DNA here is from genome assembly GCF_024294805.1 of Alsobacter ponti. Classification (GTDB taxonomy): domain Bacteria; phylum Pseudomonadota; class Alphaproteobacteria; order Rhizobiales; family Beijerinckiaceae; genus Alsobacter; species Alsobacter ponti. The sequence goes on along the minus strand of NZ_JANCLU010000002.1, from coordinate 185,847 downwards.
CAGGCTCGCGGCGATGTTCGAGCGCAACGAGCTCGACGGCCTCAGCCGCGAGCAGATCGAGCAGATCGCCGCCGACCTCGACGTGCAGACCTCCGAGCTCTACGACGCGGTGGTTCTGCACACGCAGGACGCGCCGGAGTCGGCTGAGATGATGGCCCGCTTCGGCATCACGCCGGAGATGCTGGGTGGGCTGTGCAGCCCCGTCCTGCGCGACGTGCGCAAGGTCTGCCACTATTGCGAGGACAAGGACCGCTGCCACCGCGAGCTCGCCGAAGGCACCGCCCGCGAGCACGCCGCCGAGTTCTGCCCCAACGAGCCCATCTTCGCCTCCTACACCCGCACCTGAGCCGCGGGCGGCGGGCCGCAGGCCCGCCCGTCCCCGGAACGGTGGAGCGAAAGCGGAACCGTGTCCGGGGTCCAGCGTGATATGTCGCGCGCAGCGCGTCCATATGAAAAGGCCCATGCAGCGCCGCTGCGCGGCATCATCCATACGCTAGGCCCCGGACACCCGTCCGCTATCGCTCCCGGGCTCCGGGAACGGGCGGACTGGCGTCCGCCCCGTGCGCTGACGCTCCCGTGCTCCGGAGGACTGGCGTCCACCCCACGCCCCGCGCGTGGATTCCACGCAGGCGCGCGCGCTCTCGCTTTGCGGCGGGCGCGGTTTTGCGGGACAATTCCGGCAAACGCTGGCGTTTTTCCATTGCCGAGCCCCAATCCGGCCATGGCACGGCGCTTGCTGAAAGCGGCTCACCAGACTCATTCGATGGAGGGATCGAAGAATGTCCAGGCTCAAGACCGCATTGCTGCTCGCCGCGCTGACGCTGCCGACGATGGCGCACGCCAAGGATCTCACGGTCGGCTTCACGCTCGACGCGCTCAACCTCGACCCGGCGAACCACCGCGTCCGCCAGACCGAGACCATCCTGCGCAACATGTATGACGGCGTGCTGACGCGCGACTCGCAGATGAAGGTCGTGCCGGAGCTCGCCGAGTCGTGGACGCAGGTCGACCCGACCACGTGGGAGTTCAAGATCCGCAAGGACGTGCTCTTCCACGACGGCACCAAGATGACCGGCGAGGACATCAAGTTCACCTTCGACCGGCTGACCCGCGACGGCGCCATGGACGGCCAGACGAGCCCGCGCAAGGATCTCGTCGGCCCGGTCAAGGAGATCGTGCTGGTCGATCCCTACACGGTGCGCTTCGTGCTCAAGGAGCCCTGGCCCATCCTGCCGGCCATGCTCCCCTTCCAGGAGGTCGTCAGCAAGGCCTTCGTCGAGAAGGTCGGCACCGCCGGGCTCGCCACGCAGGTCAACGGCACCGGGCCGTTCAAGCTGGTCGAGTGGCGCAAGGGCGACTCGATCATCATGGAGCGCTTCGACAAGTATTACGGCGGCTCGCCCGCCATCCCGCCGGTCGGCAAGGCCTGCGTCGACCGGGTGATCTTCAAGATGATCCCGGAGAATGCCTCCCGCACCGCCGCGCTGCTCGCCGGCGAGGTCGACATCGCCGCCGAGCTTCCCGCCTCGGACATGAAGCGCATCGAGGCGAGCCAGAACGCCAAGGTCATGAAGGTCAACGGCACGCGCACCTTCTTCGTCGCGCTCAACACCACCAAGAAGCCGTTCGACGATCCGCGCGTGCGCAAGGCCGCCAACCACGCGCTCGACAAGAAGCTGGTGATCGACCGCGTGCTGCTCGGCACCGCCGTGCCGCTCAACGGCGTCATGAGCCCCGACGCCTTCGGCTACAACCCGGACCTGCCGGAGTACAAGTACGATCCCGCCCAGGCCAAAAAGCTGCTCGCCGACGCCGGCTACCCGAACGGCATCGACGTGACGCTCGACGTCGAGGGCCCGTTCAAGGAGATCGCCGAGGCGGTGGGCTCGCTGCTCACCAAGGCCAACATCCGCACCACGGTGACGGTGGGCGAAGGCTCGACCATCCGCGCCAAGTGGGCGCCGAAGGGCGAGAAGAAGGGCGACATGTACTTCACCTCGTGGGGCAACGGCTCGCTCGACCCGGCCGACATCTTCGTGCCGACGCTGCGCACCGGCGACCGCGGTAACTCGGCCTTCTACAGCAACCCCGAGGTCGACAAGCTGCTCGACGCCGCCAACACGGAGCTGGACCAGGCCAAGCGCGCCGCAATGTACAAGTCTGCGCAGGCGATGGTGAACGCCGACGCCCCGTGGATCTTCCTGTGGCTGCCGCAGGACATCTACGGCGTGTCCAAGCGGCTCTCGGGCTGGCAGCCCAGCGCCGACAGCAAGATCAACCTGCACGACGCGTGCGTGAACTGAGCGGAGCGCGCGCGCCATGAAGGCCTCCGCGGTCGCCTATCGGCTGCTGCAGCTCGTCCCGGTGCTGCTCGGCGTCAGCGTCATCGTGTTCCTGATGATGTGGCTGACGCCGGGCGACCCGGTCGAGGTGATGCTGGCCGGCCAGCAGGCCACCGCGGAGCAGGCCGCCTCGCTACGCCACGACATGGGGCTCGACCAGCCGCCGCTGCAACGCTTCGCCGTGTTCCTCGGCAACGCGCTCACCGGCAATTTCGGCCTCAGCTTCTTCCACCGCCGGCCGGTGGCCGACGTCATCGCCGAGCGCCTGCCCGCCACCATCGAACTCACGCTGGCGGCGCTCGTCATCGCGCTGCTCATCGCCATCCCGCTCGGCGTCGTCGCCGCCGTGAAGCGCGGCTCGCTGTTCGACAGGCTGGCGACGGTCGGCTCGCTGTTCGGCGTGTCGCTGCCGGGCTTCTGGTTCGGCATCCTGCTGCTCATCCCGTTCTCGGTGAACCTCAAGCTGCTCCCCGTCTCCGGCCGCTCCAGCCTGTCCTGCGAGGTCGCGCCGATCACCCATCTGCTCGTGCTCGACTCGCTGCTGCGCGGGCAGCTCGCCTGCGCCGGCGAGGCGCTGCGCTTTTTGACTCTGCCCGCCATCACCCTCGCACTGCCGACGGCGGCGGTGCTGATGCGCGTGATGCGCGCCTCGATGCTGGAGGTGCTGCGCTCGGACTACGTCGCCTTCGCGGAGGCCAAGGGCCTGTCGCCCCGCCGCGTGCTGCTGCGCCACGCGCTGAAGAACGCGCTCGCCCCCACCGTCACGGTCGCCGCCATCGAGACCGGCTCGCTGCTCGGCGGCAACATGGTGGTGGAGACGGTGTTCGGCTGGCCGGGCCTCGGCCGGCTGGTCGTCGAGAGCATCTTCGTGCGCAACTACCCGCTCGTGCAGGCGGCCGTGCTGCTCTACGCCGTCACCTACGTGCTGCTGAACTTCGCGGCGGACATCCTCTACACGCGGCTCAACCCGAAGGTGGAGCTGTGAGCGCCATCCCGGCCTCCCCCGCCCTGCGCGCCGCCGGGCCCGCCTCGCCCGGCCGGCTCGGGCTGCAAACCTTCCTCGCCAACCGCATGTCGCTCGCCTCGGCCGTGATCGTGCTGCTGATCCTGGCCGCCGCCGTCGCCGCGCCGCTCGTCGCCCCGCACGACCCCAACGAGACGGACCTGCTGCGCCGCCTGCAGCCGCCGGCCTGGCTCGAGGGCGGCGAGTGGTCCTACCTGTTCGGCTGCGACGCGCTGGGGCGCGACATCCTCTCGCGCATCGTGTTCGGCGCGCGGGTGTCGATCTTCATCGGCGTCGCTGTGGTGGCGCTGGCGACCGCGATCGGCATCGCGCTCGGCCTCGCCGCCGGCTATCTGCGCGGCTGGACCGACATCGCCATCTCGCGCGTCGTCGACGTGCTGCTCGGCTTCCCCTACCTCATCTTCGCCATCGCGCTGATGGCGATGATGGGCCCCGGCCTGCAGAACATCGTGCTGGCGCTCGTCTACAAGGAATGGGTGATCCCCTGCCGCGTCGTGCGCGGCGAGACGCTCGCCATGCGCCAGACCGAATTCGTCGAGGCGGCGCGCGCGGTCGGCGCGACGCGCGGGCGCATCATGTTCGGCGAGATCCTGCCCAACATCCTGTCGCCGGTGATCGTCGTGGCGACGATCCGCATGGCGCACGTCATCATCCTGGAGGCCAGCCTGTCCTTCCTCGGGCTCGGCGTGCAGCCGCCCACGGCCTCGTGGGGCTCGATGGTCGCCGACGGGCGCGCCTTCATCCTCGACGCCTGGTGGGTGTCGACCTTCCCCGGCCTCGCCATCCTCGTGCTCGTGCTCGCCATCAACGTGGCGAGCCAGGGCCTGCGCGACGCGTTCGACCCGAAGATCAATGATTGAGACCGCCCCCGAGACCCTGCTCTCCATCAAGGAGCTGCGCACCTGCTTCCCCACCCGCGCCGGGCTGGTGACGGCGGTGGACGGCGTGTCGCTCGACGTGCGCGCCGGCGAGTGCCTGGGCGTGGTGGGCGAGTCCGGCTCCGGCAAGAGCGTCACCTTCTCCAGCGTCATCGGGCTGGTGCGCCGGCCCGGCTACATCGCCGGCGGCTCCGTCACGTTCCGCGGCCGGGAGCTGACCGCCCTGTCGCCGGCCGAGCTGCGCGCCGTGCGCGGGCGCGAGATCGCCATGACCATGCAGGACGCGCTGACCGCGCTGAACCCGGCGCTGACGATCGAGGAGCAGATCGTCGAAGTGCTGCTGGCCCACGCCGTGGACCTGCCGCGCGCCGGCCGCAAGGCCGAGGCGCGGCGGCGCGCCGTCGACATGCTGCGCCTCGTCGGCATCGCCTCGCCGGAGACGCGCATCGGCGACTATCCGCACCAGTTCTCCGGCGGCATGCGCCAGCGCATCATGATCGCCATCGCGCTGGCCTGCCGGCCGATGCTGCTGATCGCCGACGAGCCGACCACGGCGCTCGACGTCACCATCCAGGCGCAGGTGCTGGAGCTGATCGCCGATCTGCGCCGGCAGCTCGGCATGAGCGTCGTGCTCATCACCCACGACCTCGGCGTCGTCGCCGAATACGCCGACCGGCTGGCCGTGATGTATGCCGGCCAGGTGGTCGAGACCGGCCCGACGCGCGCCGTGCTCGACAGCCCGCGCCACCCCTACACGCGCGGCCTGCTCGGCTCGATCCCGCGCCTGTCCGACCTCGACGCGCCGATCCGGCCCATCGAGGGGCAGGCGCCGGAGCTCGTCTCCGCCGGCGAAGGCTGCCGCTTCGCGAGCCGCTGCCCGATGGCGGTGGGCGCGTGCTACGCGCGCATCGACCTCGTGGATGTCGGACCGGGCCGCGCCGCGCGCTGCATCCGCGCCTTGGAGACCGCCGCATGACGCCGGCCGCGACCGCCCCCTCCGCCGCGCCGCTGCTCGACGTGCGCGGCCTCGGCATGCGCTTCTCCGTCAAGGGCGGACCGTTCGACCGTCTGCTCGGCCGGCCGCGCCGCGAGGTCGCCGCCGTCGACGGCGTCGACCTCTCCGTCGCGGCGGGCGAGACGCTGGGGCTGATCGGCGAATCCGGCTGCGGCAAGTCCACGCTGGCGCGCGCCATCCTGCGCCTGCACGAGCCGACCGTCGGCAAGGTGACGTTCGACGGGACCGACGTGACGGCGCTGGGTCGCGACGAGCTGACGGCGTTGCGCCGGCGCATGCAGATCGTCTTCCAGGACCCCTACGCCTCGCTGAACCCGCGCAAGAGCGTCGAGCAGATCATCGCCCTGCCGCTGCGCGTCCACGGCCTCGCCAAGGGCCGCGCGGCGCGCGACCGCGTGGTCGAGACGATGGAGGCGGTGGGCCTGCGCAGCGCCTGGCTCAGCCGCTACCCGCACCAGTTCTCGGGCGGCCAGCGCCAGCGCATCGGCATCGCGCGGGCACTGGTGCTCAACCCCGATTTCGTCGTCTGCGACGAGCCGGTGTCGGCGCTCGACGTCTCGGTGCAGGCGCAGATCATCGACCTGCTCGCCAAGCTGAAGCGCGAGCTGGGCCTGACCTACCTGTTCATCTCGCACGACCTCGCCGTCATCGGCCACGTCAGCGACCGGCTGGCGGTGATGTATCTCGGCTCCGTCGTGGAGACGGGGCCGACGCGCGCCGTGCTGGCGCGCCCGCGCCATCCCTACACGCAGGCGCTGCTCTCCGCCGTGCCGCGCGTCGAGGGCGGCGGCGCGGCGCGCATCCGCCTCGCCGGCGACCTGCCCTCGCCGCTCGACCCCCCGAGCGGCTGCCGCTTCCACACGCGCTGCCCGCTGGCCATGCCGCGCTGCAAGACCGAGCGGCCGGTTCTGCGCCCCCTCGGCGACGGGACGTCCGCCGCCTGCCACTTGACGGAGACCGCCTGATGTTCGCGCCGGAGCCCGCCCGCCCCGTCCTCCTGCTCGGCGACGCAAGGGCGCGAGGGCTCGCCCAGGCCGCCGCGCCGGGCACCGACGCGGAGGCGGTGCGCGCCGCCGTGCGCCTTCGCCTCGACCTCGCCGCCGCGCTGCTCGACCGCGTCGACGTGCGCGCCTTTCTGGCGGCGCAGGAAGACATGCTCGACGCGGTGGACCCGGAGGGCGCCGACGAGATGGACGGCATCGCCGAGGGCTTCGCCATCGACCGGCAAACCCTGCTCGCCTATCTCCACCTCGGCGTGCTCGGCGACTTCACCGACGGCTGCTCGGCCTTCGCCCACTCCGGCGGCGGCGTCGCGCCGCTGCTCGTCAAGAACCGCGACTATCGCGGCGAGCACGCCGCCCTGCAGCGCGTGTTCCTGCATCGCGACCCGGCCCGGCCGGGCGCCGACATGCTGCTCGTCGGCAGCCTCGGCAGCCCGGGCGCCTTCTCCAGCGGCATGAACGCGCGCGGGCTGGCGCTGGTCGACACCCATGTCGGCAGCTCCGACCACGGCCTGGGCCTGCTGCGCTACTTCCTGATGACGCGCCTGCTGCGCCGCTGCGCAGATGTCGGCGAGGCGCTGGACGAGATCGCCGCCCTGCCCCAGGCCGGCGGCGGCACGATGGTGCTCTGCGACCGGGCCGGCCGCCACGCCGCCGTCGAGCTCGGCCACCGCGCCACCGGCGTCGAGGCCGACGCCAGGCCCTGGCGAGCGCGCACCAACCACTTCCTGCTCGATCCCACCCGCGCCTCCTTCCGCGCCCACCGCTCCGACCCGATGGCGACCAGCACCACCGGCCGGCTCGCCCGCATCGAGGCGGCGCTGGCCGGCTTCGACCGGCCGCCGGTCCCCGCCGACGCGGCGCGCCTGATGGCGGGCCACGCCGACGGCGGCGAGGCGCTGTGCCGGCATGGCCAGGACGGCGACAGCCTGACCATCTCGACCTCCGTGTTTGCTCCGGCGGAGGCGAAGCTGTACTTCTCGCCGCAAAGGCCCTGCGCCGGGCGCTGGCTCGCCTACGATTTCGACTAGAAGATCCGGTTTCGGGTTTTCCGTTGGAGCAAGCCGGCCGTTCAGGCGACATTCGGGCCCGAGACGGGACCCGAAATGGCGTATGAAGGCGGTTTGATCGGAGAACATTCCACGCTGCACGAGGTGCGGCGGCTGATCTCGCGCGTCGCGGCGAGCTCGGCGCGGGCCGTGCTGATCTACGGCGAGACGGGCACCGGAAAAGGCGTGGTGGCGCGGCTCATCCACCAGCAGTCGTCCCGCGCGCGGCAGGAATTCGTCGACGTCAACTGCGCCGCCATTCCCGACAACCTGTTGGAATCAGAGCTTTTTGGGCACGAGAAAGGCGCGTTCACCGGGGCGCTGGCGAAGAAGTCCGGGCTGATCGAGGTCGCCGACAGGGGCAGCATCTTCCTCGACGAAATCCGCGACATGAACTCCGTGATGCAGGCGAAGCTGCTGACGCTGATGGACACCCAGCGCTTCCGCCGGGTCGGCGCGGTGAAGCCCATCGAAGTCGACGTCCGCTTCATCGCTGCAACCAACAGGATACTTCTCTCCGAGGTGAAAGAGGGCCGCTTCCGCGAGGACCTCTATTACCGGTTGCAGGTCGTGGCCATCAACATTCCCCCACTGCGCGAGCGCGGAGACGACGTCTTCGTCCTGACCGACCACTTCCTGCGCAAGTTCTCCGCCCGCTACGGCCGCCGCATCCTCGGCATGGAGCCCGCCGTCCGCGACACCTTCCGCCGCTACCCCTGGCCCGGCAATGTGCGCGAGTTGGAGAACCTGCTGGAGCGCATCTTCATCCTCGAGGACGACGAGATCATCCTGATGCGCCACCTCCCCGCGCGCATCCCGCGCGAGGCCGAGCGCGCCCAGGGCGCGGAGGCGGCGCAGGGGGTCGGGGCGGTCGACTACCACGCGGCGACCACCGCCTTCCAGGCCAACCTGATCCGCAAGGCGCTCTCCGCCTGCGACGACAATATCGGCCTGGCGGCGGAGCTCCTGGGCCTCTCGCGCCACGCCCTGCGCCACCAGATGCTCAAGCTGGGCATGCGCCAATAGCGCGCACGCGCGTGGCTTTCGCGCAGCGCATCGGCGGAAGACCGCTCCGAACGGGCGAGTTCGCCTCTGTTCGCGCCATTTCGAGCATCGCGGCGGCGTGGCACGGCTTCTGCAATTCGCGGATGACGCAATCGCACTGGAGCTTGGCAGGCATGGCCTCCGTCCGCATCATCTGTCCCAACGGTCACCTCGGCTTCGCGCCGCTGAAGCCGGAGAGCTTCGAGATCGGGGTCGCGGCGCGCCCGGATTTCATCGCGGCGGACTCCGGCAGCGACGACATCGGCCCCGTGCCGCTCGGCTCCGACACCTGCGCCAGCCCCCAAGCCTGGCAGCGCCACGACCTCGAGGCGATGCTGCTCGCCGCCCGGCGCATCGGCGTGCCGATGATCATCGGCTCGGCCGGCGACACCGGCACCAACAGCCGCGTGGACCTCTATGTCGGGATGATCAAGGACATCGCCGCCCAGCACGGGCTGGCGCCGTTCCGCCTCGGCTATTTCTACTCCGAGGTCGACAAGGAACGCGTCCGGCGCGCCATCCGCGGCGGCGACGCTGTGGAGGGCCTCGACGGCCGGCCGGCGCTGTCGGAATCCGAGCTCGACGCCACCGACCGGATCGTCGCCATGGCGGGCGTCCATCCCTTCATGAAGCTGCTCGACATGGGAGCGGACGTCATCATCGGGGGACGCTCCAGCGACTGCGCCATCTTCGCCGCCGCCGCGCTGCACAAGGGCTGCAAGGAGGCCGACGCCTACTATCTCGGCAAGGTGCTGGAGTGCGCCTCGTTCTGCGCCGAGCCCTACGGCGCGAAGGAAACGGTGCTGGGCGCCATTGACGGCGAGGGCGTCACCGTCACCGCCATGCACCCCGGCCAGCGCTGCACCATCGCGTCGGTGGCCGGCCACGCCATGTACGAGCGGTCGAGCCCGTTCTTCGAGCACTTCGTCGGCGGCCATCTCGACATGACGCACTGCCACTACGAGCAGGTGGACCCGCGCACCACCCGCGTCACGGGCCAGGTCTACGCGCCGGCGCCGCGCGTGCGGGTGAAGCTCGAAGGCTCCGGCAAGGTCGGCGAGCGCTATGTCGGCCTCGCCGCCATCCGCGACCCCTACACCATCGCCCATGTCGACGAGGTGATCGCCTGGGCGAAGGCGCAGGCCGCCGAGCGCTTCGGCGACAAGCCCTACGAGCTTCACTATTCCGTCTACGGCCGCAACGGCGTGATGGGCGACATGGAGCCGGTGAAGACGCCGGCCCACGAACTGCTGATCATGGTGCAGGGCGTCGCCCCGACCGCCGAGATGGCGGAGGAGGTCTGCATCACCGGCACGCGGCAGCTGTTCTACGCCCGGCTCCCCGAGGTGAAGGGCACGGCGGGCGGCGTCGCCTTCCCGCTCGACGAGGTGCTGCACGCCTCCGCCGGCTATCGCTGGACCCTCAACCACACGCTCGCCGTCGACGACCCGATGGAGCTGTTCCCCGTCCACATGGTCCAGGTCGCCGGCTGAGGAGACGCCCCATGAACCGCTATCGCCCCCTCTCCGAGCTGGCCAAGACCATCCGCAGCAAGAACGCCGGCGTCGACAAGATCACCTTCGACGTGATCTTCACCGACCGCGCCGCCTACGACCTCGTGCGCCGCAGCCGGGCCCTGACGCGCGAGTCCGTGGCGCGGCTCTACAACATCCCGGAAAGCCGGATTTCGGATTTCGTCGAGTACGACCCCGGCTGCGCCATCAAGTTCACCATCCTGCGCGTCAGGCCCAGCGGCAGCCCCGGCGATTCCGACATCTTCGGCTCGCAGCAATACGCGCCGCTGCTGGACGTTCCGGTGGACCTCTCGGCCTGAGCCGGCCCTCCCCGCGCGTCCCCGAGGGGCCGCGCGGGCTAGGTCGTCATCCGTGGGTAGAGGCGCGCCGCCAGCGCCGTGAGCACGAGCCACGCGCCGAGAAGGACGGCGCAGTCGGTGAGCAGGCCGAAGCGGCTCACCCCTCCCTCCAGCATGAAGGCCCGCAAGCCGTCGACCTCGTAGGTCAGGGGGTTCGCCCGCGAGACGGCCTGCAGCCATGGCGGCATGATGTCGATGGGGTAGATCGCGTTGCTCGCGAAGAAGATCGGCATGGTGAGGACTTGCCCGATGCCCATGAAGCGCTCGCGGGTTTTCACAATGCAGGCGACGATCAGGGAAAAGGTGGAGAACAGTCCGGAGCCCAAGGCGATGAGGGCGGCCGCCGCCAGCAGCGAGAGCGGATGGAAGTTCACCCCGATGCCGAGCGCCGCAGCGAGAATGTAGACCACCACCGCCTGCGACAGCCCGCGAACGGCCGACGACACCGCCTTTCCGATCACCAGCGCGCTGCGCGGCGCCGGGCTCACCATGTAGCGGTGCAGCACGCCCAGATCCCGCTCCCAGATGGCGGAGATCCCGAAGAAGATCGCGGCGAACAGGACGCTCTGCGCCAGGATGCCCGGGGCGAGGAAGTCGAGATAGGGAACGCCGCCGGGAGCAAGGCCGCGGACCTGCGCCATGACCTCGCCGAACAGGATGAGCCAGATGGCCGGCTGGATGGCGCGCGTCAGCAACTCGGTCGGGTCGTGCCGCAGCTTGCGCACCTCGGCGTCCGCCACCGCGTAAACCTGCGTCAGGTAGCCGGCCAGCGAGCGATCACCCATGCTCGATCGCGCTCCGGCGCGTGGCGCGCGTATCGGCGTAGCGGCCGATCGTCTCGATGTCGCCCCCGGCCACACGCGCGAAGACGTCGTCCAGCGTGGCTTCCGGACCGATTTCCGCCTTCAACTCCTCGGGCGTCCCCACTTCTTCCAGGCGGCCGCGATGCAGCACCCCCAGCCGGTCGCACAGCGCGTCGACTTCCTCCATCAGGTGCGTGGTGAGGAGAATGGTCGTCCCGAAGCTTTCGCGCAGCTTGCGCACGTGCTCCCAGACGCCGGTTCGCGCGACCGGGTCGAGCCCGACGGTGGGCTCGTCCATGATGAGGAGTTCGGGACGGTGCAATGTGCTCTGCGCTATTTCGAGGCGTCGCAACATGCCGCCTGAATAGGTCTGCGCGAGCCGGTGCGCGGCCTCGGTCAGCCCCGTGCGCTCCAGCGCTTCGGCGATATGGCTCTCCCGCTCCGCCCGGGGGATCAGGTAGAGCCGCGCTGACAAAAGCAGGTTCTCGTAGCCCGTCAGGGCCCCGTCGGCCGAAAGCAGCTGGGGCACGTAGCCGATGTGCCGCCTCACCAGACTGGCCTGGCGCACGACGTCGAAGCCGGCGACACGGGCGACCCCGGCCGTCGGCGGCAGCAGCGTCGTCAGCATCTTGATCAGCGTCGATTTACCGGCCCCATTGGGACCGATCAGCCCGAAGATCTCGCCGGAGCGAACGACAAGCGACACGTCGTCGACAGCGAGATGCTCGCCGAAGCGTCTGCTCAGGCCCTCGGTTTCGATCATGCCTTGCCCGGCTCGGGCAGCCTTGTCTCGCGCAGGGTCCAATCGCAGGCTCCGAGGAACGGGGCGCTCGCGACCACGCTAGCGCCGGGTTTCGGCCGAGTCGACAGGAGCGCGCGGCCGAGCGCCGCGGAGCGAGCCGGGCCGAGGTCCCGCCGATCGCGGACTGTTTGTCCGGGTGCAAAGACGACACCCGCCTGGCTGGCGCAGATTGCGGCTTCGCCGGGCGCGGGACGCGCTTGCGCCAGAACGAGGGACCACCGGCTCATGTGCAGCTGCGGCAATGTTTCCGAAACCGTCATCGACGTCCGCCAGATCGCGCCGAGGATGCGCCATCCCATCGTGTTCGGCACGTTCGACATGCTGCAGCCGGGCGAGGCCTTCCAGCTCGTGAGCGACCACGACCCGCGCCCCCTGCACTACCAGTTCGGCGAGCATCTCGGCGGCGCGTTCGCCTGGGACTACGTGGAGCAGGGCCCCCAGGTCTGGCGCGTGCGCATTTCCCGCACCGCCGCCTGACCTGCCGAGGGCAGCCGACATGAGCGACGCCGCGCTCCCGGGCGAGACGGACGAAGGCGCATGGCCGCTGTTCCGCGGCCTGCAAGGGCATCCCATGATGTGGGTGCTGATCGTCAGCGAATTCGCCGTGTTCGCGGCGATGCTCTGCGCGTTCGCCATCGCCCGTCGCCTGAACCCGGACGTCTTCGCGGCCGGGCAAGCGCAGCTGCATGCCGGGCTCGGGGCGCTCAACACGGCCGTTCTCGCGACGAGCGGCTGGTGCGCGGCCCGCGCCAGCCTCGCGGCCGCCTCGGGCCGATCTGGCGTAGCCCATTCCTGGCTGTTCGCGGCCGTCGTGGTGGGGCTCTGTTTCCTCGTTGTGAAGGGCGTGGAATATGCCGGCCTCGTCGGCGCGGGGCATGGGCTGGAGGGCGATCTCTTTTTCACCCTCTACTTCCTGCTGACCGGATTTCACGCGCTGCACGTTGTGCTGGGCATCGTCATCCTGGCCGTCGTCGCCTGGGCGGCGGACCGCGAGGCGATCGAAACAGGCGTCGCCTTCTGGCACGCGGTGGACCTGATCTGGATCGTCATGTTCCCCGTCGTCTACCTGCTCGGGTGACGATGTGACGACGCAAAGAAGCCGAACCGACATCGCGTGGCTGACGCTGCTGCTGCTCGTCGGAGCGACCGCGCTGTCGATGTGGCTGCGCCTTCCCAAGGCGCTGCTGGACGTCGTCGTGGTGGCGGCGCTGCTGGGAAAGGCCCGGATCGTCGGGCTCGACTTCCTCGGCCTGCGAAGCGCGCCAGCAGGCTGGCGTCTGTCCATCGGCTCCGGGATCGCCGTGGTGGCCGGTCTCGCCCTGGCGCTTTCGGTCTGAAGCGAGGCCGCGCGCTTGGCGAGCTGAATGCGGCCGTCCGGCCGGGCTGACGCGGGCCCCTAGAACGGCTTCGTCATGTGGATCAGCGGGCCGGCGTAGACGCCGGGCACGTCGACGTCGACCCTGCGCGCCTCCCGGTAGCCGACGTCCTCGTAGAGCTTCCGCGCCCGTGCGTTCACGCCGAACACGTTGAGGGCCATGAGGCGGCAACCGGCTTCGGCGGCCCGCGTTTCGGCGGCGGCCAGCAGCGACCGGCCGACGCCGCCGCTCCTGTGGTCGGGATCGACGTAGATGCCGAACACGTGGAAACTTCCGGGCGTTCGCAGGCCGGCGAACGGCGCGAAATGCCGCTTGCGTTCCTCGGCGACGAGCGCATCCGGCGGACCGTTCATGAGATCGTTCGCCGCGGCGACGTGCATGTAGCCGACGACCCGGTCACTGACCTCCGCGACGACGCACCGGTCGAAGCTCATCGCCGTGCCGAAGCGGGTGAACACGTGCTCGACGATCACGTTGGCCGCGCGGCCCGGGATGGCCCCGCGATAGAGCCACTCGATCAACCCGGCGGACGCCTCGTTCGCGAAGACCGCGAGGTCGGGAATGTCGGCGACTCTTGCTGGCCTGAGCCTGACCTCCATCGTTTCCCCCGTGGCCGAACTCCACTCGACTGGCAGGGGAAGCGTGATCCCGCCACGCAAGCTTGGCTATGCGCGAGCGCACGTCCTCTTCGGCAACGGTGAACAGGATCGCGGACGGTCCGCCGGTCACTTGGCCGGGCAGATGATCCGCAGCGAGGTCTCCTGTTTTCCGGTGACCGTCATCATTCCCTTCATCATGGTCGCGACCTTGCTCTTCGAGAGGTCGCTGGTGACCGTCGAGGACAGCTTCAGCGGCATGTCGACGCTTTCGCCGCTGGGGTCCGTGCCGGCGCTGCCCATCCCGCGACCGCCTTTGCACGAGATGGTGATCTTGGGCGTCGGGCCGAACGAGGTGAAGGTGATCTTCGCCTCCTTGCCGGACGCCGCGACCGCCATGTCGACGCTGCGGGTGAACGCATTCATCGTGCAGGTGGAACCCGCGACGCGGAAGTTGGTGGGTGTGGTCCGGTGGACGCCCTTGAGGTTCAGGCTCCAGCTCTTGCCGTCATTGTCGGGGATGGCTCCACGCGTCTTCTCGACGGCGAACTTGTACTGGAAGAGCGCCATCTGGCCGGAATAGGTGATGTTCGTCACATCCTCGAATTCCACTTCCGCGCCCTTGAGCGCCTTGCCCAGCGCGTCCTGCAGCGCGGCGATCTGGCCGTCATAGGCCGTCACCTCGTCGCGGGCGAGCTGGGCGGCGTCGCGCAGGTAGAAGGCGATGAAACCCATCTTGCGGCAGGTGGCGCGGTGGCTCTCCTCGTGAGCCATAGTGATGTCGCTGACGCCCTTGCAGAAGCTGCTGTCGTCGGCGGACTTGCGGACCGCCTCGGGGTTGGAGAACTCGCAGAGGTCGACGCCCTTCGCCTTGTAGCTGGCCTCGATGGCGTGGGCCTTGGCGGCGTCGTAGACGTCCTTCGTGTAGCCGTCCGAGGTCACCGGCGACGACCAGCCGGTGATCGCGCCGCTGGAAATCAGCGCGACGCCTTTCGGCACGTAGGAGATCGAGGCGCTTCCGTTGCCCTCGGCCGTCGCCTGGATCCCCGCGCCGGCTCCCTTCTCGACGTCGGTTTCCCAGGCCGCGTATTCGCCGCCGAGCTTGTCCCACGATTCGCCGCCGGCGTGCCTGCGCTCGAGTTCCTCCGCCTTCGCCTTGTGGCGATCGCGCAGCGTGGTGGCGTTGTCGAGCTCCTGCTGCAGCTTGTCGAAGTCCGAGCAGGAGCATTTGGGCAGCTCCGCGCGGGCGGGGAACGCGCCGCCCAGGAGAAGAACGAAAACCGCAACCCGCATCCGCATCGACCGGCCCCCTCGGCAACAGAGTTCACGCGGAGGGGTAGTATCGACGCAGCCGCGCGGACGCTCAAGCTTGCGGTTAAGTGATGGTTGCTAAATCAAGCGCGCTCCCGGCCGTGACGCCAGCCCTCATCGGGCGGTCATTCCTCGACGGCGATGAGGACGTCGGACGCCTTGATGACGGCGGTCGCCACCCGTCCCTTGGCGAGCTTGAGATCGGCCACCGCCTCGTTCGTGACGGACGCCGTGACGACCGTCCCGCCGACGTCGATGCGGACATGCGAGGTGGTCGCGCCTTTCACCACATCCACGACGACGCCCTTCAGCTGGTTGCGCGCGCTGAGCCTCATGGACCGTCCCCGATTGCCCGTTATGAATTTCAGCTATACGATATGGTTGTATGGTAAATTATACAATGCGTCGGAGAGGAAGCAAGCGATGCTCAGGGCCAGCGTTTCGCTGAGCGACGGGAACGGCCCCGCCGTGGGGCGCGAGCGCATCCGCCTGCTCGAAGCGGTGGCGCGAGAGGGCTCGATCAGCGCAGGGGCGCGCCTCGCCGGCGTGAGCTACAAGGGCGCGTGGGACGCCCTCGCCGCCATGGCGAACCTGTTCGGCGCGCCCTTGCTCGACACCCAGACCGGCGGCAAGGCGGGCGGCGGCGCGCGGCTCACGCCCGCCGGCCACGCCGTCATCGCTGCTTTCAACCGGCTGGAAGGCGAACTCGCCCGCGCGCTGAAGCACGCGCAGGGGGGATTCACCGGCGCCGGAATGGACGCGACGGCTCCGCCGAGCGGCTTCATGATGCGCACCAGCGCCCGCAACGTGCTGCGCGGGACCATCTCCGAGCTGCATCACGACACACTCAGCGCCGAGGTGTCGGTGACGATCGCGCCGGAGACCACCGTTCACGCGCTGATCACGCGCGACAGCCTCGAGGAACTCGGCCTCGTGGTGGGCCGCGACGCCCTCGTGCTGGTGAAGGCCAACTTCATCATGCTGGCCGCGCCGGACGCCGGAATGCGGATCTCCGCGCGCAATCGCCTTCCCGGAGTCGTCCGGCGCTTCGACACCGAGGACGTCAACGCGCACGTCGTCGTCGACATCGGAGGCGACCGGACGCTCACCGCATCGGTGACGGCCGACGCGGTGCGCTCGCTCGCCCTGTTCGACGGGGTGCGCGTGGACGCGCTGTTCGACCCCAGCCACGTCATTCTCGCCGTCGACTGACGCCTCAGGGAGACGCCATGAAGCCCCTCGCCTACCTGTCAGCCGTCATCGCGGCCGTCGCGGCCCTCGCCGCCGGCCCTCAGGCGCGCGCCGCTCAAGCGAATATCGCCGTCGCCGCCAACTTCACCGACGCCGCCAAGGAGATCGCGACGGCGTTCAAGGCGAAGACGGGGCACGAGGCCGTGCTGAGCTTCGGCTCGTCCGCCCAGCTCCTGACCCAGATTTCCCAGCACGCGCCCTTCGACGTGTTTCTCTCGGCCGACGAAGAGCGGCCCGCCAGGGCCGTCGCCGACGGGCTGGCGATCCCGGAGAGCCGGTTCACCTACGCGGTGGGCAAGCTCGTGCTGTGGAGCCGGGATCCCGGCCTCGTGAAAGGCGAGGCGACGCTGCGCGACGGCGCTTTCGCCAGGCTCTCGATCGCCAACCCGGCGGCCGCGCCCTACGGAACCGCGGCGATCCAGGTGATGAAGACGCTCGGCGTCGAACAGGTGCTGCGGCCGAAGATCGTCCAGGGCGGCAGCATCGCCCAGGCCTTCCAGTTCATCGACACCGCGAACGCGGAGCTCGGTTTCGTCGCACTCTCGCAGCTGACCGGCCGCAAGGACGGCTCGCGCTGGCTCGTGCCGCAAGCCCTCTACGCGCCCATCCGGCAGGACGCGGTGCTGACCGGCAAGGGCAAGGACAACGAGGCGGCGCGCGCCTTCCTCGCCTTCCTGAAGGGTCCGGAAGCCCGCGCGATCATCGAGAGCTACGGCTACGAGATCGCGGGTCCCTGACGCATGGAGTCGTTGTCCTCGGAAATCTGGCAGCCCGTCCTGCTCACCATCGAGCTCGCGGGCCTGACCACGCTGCTGCTGCTGCTTCTCGGCACGCCGCTGGCGTGGTGGCTGGCGCGCTCGACGGCGTGGTGGAAGGAGGGCGTGGCGGCTGTCGTCGCGATGCCGCTCGTGCTGCCGCCCACCGTGCTCGGCTTCTATCTGCTGCTGGCGCTGGGGCCGAACGGGCCTGGGGGCTGGATTGCGTCGCTGTGGGGCGGGAGGACGCTCGCCTTCACCTTCGGCGGGCTCGTGATCGGCTCGGTGTTCTACTCCATGCCCTTCGTGGTCCAGCCCATCCGGAACGCGTTCGAGGCGTTCGGCGAACGCCCGCTCGAAGTGGCGGCGACGCTGCGCGCCTCCCCGCTCGACACGTTCCGGACGGTCGCCCTGCCCCTCGCCCGGCCGGGGCTTCTCACGGCGGCGGTGCTGGGCTTCGCGCATACGGTGGGCGAGTTCGGCGTGGTGCTGATGATCGGCGGCAATCTGCCCGGAAGCACCAAGGTGATCTCCATCGCCATCTACGACTACGTCGAGACCCTGCAGTGGGCGAAGGCGCACGCGATCTCCTTCGGCATGGTGGTGTTCGCCTTCGCCGTCATTCTCGCCATGACTCTCATCGAGCGGAAAGCGCGAGGGGCGCGCGCATGAGCGCCGAAGGCGGGATTCATTGCCGGCTCGAAGGGCGCGTCGGCTCATTCGCCTTCGACGTCGACTTCTCGGCGCCGGGCTCGGGCGTTACCGCGCTGTTCGGCCCGTCCGGATGCGGCAAGACCACCGTTCTGCGCGCCATCGCCGGCCTGCACCGGTTCGAGCGCGGCCGGATCGTCGTCGGCCCCCACGCCTGGCAGGACGCTCCGCGCTTCACGCCGCCCCACCGCCGCCCGGTGGGCTACGTGTTCCAGGAGGCGAGCCTGTTCCCCCACCTGACGGTGCGGGGGAACCTGTCGTTCGGTTTCGAGCGCGCGCGCAAGGCCGGGGCCGCCACGGCGATCGCCTTCGACGACGTCGTGGACCTGCTCGGCCTCCAGGCCCTGCTGGAACGCTCGCCCGCCGCGCTCTCCGGCGGCGAGCGCCAGCGCGTCGCCATCGGCCGCGCCCTCCTGTCGCAGCCGGCCCTGCTGCTGATGGACGAGCCGCTGTCCGCGCTCGACCGCCTCGCCAAGGACGAGATCCTGCCGTTTCTGGAGCGGCTGCACGCCACCATGGCCCTGCCGATCCTCTACGTGACCCACGATCTCGCGGAGGTGGAGCGGCTGGCCGATCACCTGGTGCTGATGGAGCAGGGACGCGCCGTCGCCTCCGGGCCGCTGGCCGCGATCCAGAGCGACCCCGCCCTTCCCCTCGTCGCCCGGCGCGACGCCGCCGTGAGCCTCGAGGCGATGACGGCGGGCTACGACGAGCAATACGGCCTGTTGTGGCTGGACGTGAAGGGCGGGCGGTTCAGCGTGCCCTCCACGCCGGCCCCGCCGGGTCAGGCGCAGCGCATCACCGTGCATGCCGCCGATGTGAGCCTGGCGCTGCGCCGGCCCGATGCGAGCACGATCAGCAACGTGCTGCCGTCGCGCATCGTCGAGGCGAGGCCGCTGAACAGGCAGGAACTCGTGGTCCTGCTGGGCCTCGGCGAGGATGGCGAGGGCGACCGCCTGCTCGCGCGCGTTACGCGACGCTCCTGGGACCTGCTCGCCCTCGCGACGGGTCAGCAAGTGTTCGCGCAGGTCAAGAGCGTGGCGCTCGCGCCGACGCGCTTCGAGTGAAACTCAGGCCGCGGCCTTTGCCGCAGGGTGCAAAAGGCGGGTCGCCGCGACGAGGGTGATGGCCAGCCAGGCCACGGTCCGGAAGGTCATGGCGAGCACCGTGCGCGTTTCGAAGTCGCCGCCGCCGAGGGCATGGACTGCGAACGCTCCGAACACCGCCAAGGTCAGGACCAAAATGCCGGCCGAGAGCGCGAGAACCCAACGCCGCCCGGCCAGCAGACCGCCTCCCGCCACGATATAGGCGAAGCCGGCGAGGAAGTTGAACCAGAGCACGAACGGCACGACCTTGCCCGCGTCCGCGAGCGCCTCGGGACCGCCGAACAGCACGCGTCCGCCGGAGGCGATGGTCAGCAGCCCGAAAACCACCGCGAAGGCGCCGGCGACCTTTGCGAGTAAAGCTCGACCCGCCATGAGCTTCCCCTTTCCCGGAGAGAGTGGACCCAGTCTTCATTATGAACGGCCGGCGGGCCGTGTATTTGGTCCACGTCAACGATCCGGCGCATTTCCGCGTGGCGCGCCGGAGCCCGGCGCTACTTCCGTGCCGTGGCGTTCGCCGGGCCGGCCAGCGGAGCCCCGGGATGAACGATGCGCCCGTGGTGGAAGCGATCCATCCTGGCCGCCTCCGCGCGGTGGCTCCAGGCCCTCATCACCGCGATGCGATGCGCCGTGTCCACCAGAAGCGCGGACGCGGGACATCCCTCCAGAAGCAGCGACGCTTCGTCCAGGTCCTCCCCGATCCGCACCCACTCCGCCGCGGCCTCGTGGTAGGCGCGCAATTCGATCCAGAGATAGAAATAGTCCCGCAGCTCCTCGCCGCGGACGACCTTCCGCTCCGCGGTGGGCAGGTCACAGCCCCAGGCCGGCGCCGTGAACGCGGACGCCAGGATCGCCGTGACAACGAAAGCCCGGATGCGGGGGAGCATGCAGGAACATAGCTGAACTTTGCTCTCCGGGGGACTCCCTCGCGCCGAGAGCGTCGGCCGGCAAGATTCGCTCGACGCGGGCGTCCGGATCGGGGCACGCTTGCGCACCGCCTTGCACGAGGAACAAGCCCATGAAGCGCGCCGAGAAAGTCATCATCAGCTGTGCGGTCACCGGGTCGATTCACACGCCCAGCATGTCGCCGCATTTGCCGGTGACGCCGCAGCAGATCGCCGACGACGCCATCGCCGCCGCGAAGGCCGGCGCCGCGATCCTGCACCTGCACGCGCGCGACCCGCAGACCGGCAGGCCGACGCAGAGCCCGGACGTCTACAAGCTCTTCCTGCCCATCATCAAGCAGGGCTGCGACGGCATCGTGAACATCACGACCGGCGGCGGACTCGGGATGACCCTGGACGAGCGGCTGGCGGCGGCGAAATGGGCCCGTCCCGAGATCGCCTCGATGAACATGGGCTCGTTCAACTTCAACATCTCCGGCGCGGGCGCGCGGGTGCCGTCGTTCAGGCACGACTGGGAGAAGCCCTATCTGGAGATGACGAAGGACTTCATCCTCTCCAATACGTTCAGCCAGATCGAGCGGGGGATGACGGAACTCGGCGATCTGGGCACCCGCTTCGAGTTCGAGTGCTACGACGTCGGCCATCTCTACAACCTGGCCCACTTCGCCGAGCGCGGCCTGGTCAAGCCGCCCTTCTTCGTGCAGGCCATTTTCGGGATCCTCGGTGGCATCGGTCCGGAACCCGAAAATCTCATGCACATGAAGGCCACCGCGGACCGGCTTTTCGGGCAGGACTATTATCTCTCCATTCTCGCCGCCGGACGCCACCAGTTCCCGTTCGTGACCATGGGCGCGATCCTCGGCGGCAATGTCCGCGTCGGGCTGGAGGACAATCTCTATCTGGGCCGGGGCCAGCTGGCGCCCTCGAACGCCGACCAGGTGGCCAAGATCCGGCGCATTCTCGAGGAGCTCTCGCTCGACATCGCCACGCCGGACGACGCGCGGCGGATGCTCGGGACCAAGGGGGGCGACAACGTGGGCTTCTGATCGTCGCCCGCGCCGCCCCTCACCTCCCCCGGCGGGGTGTCGGCGCGCGCGGCGCGATGCTACCTGTTTCCCACGATCCCGAACGGGACATGCCAGGAGGAAACCATGCTGCTCAGGGACAAGACCGCCGTGATATCCGGCGCCGCGAGCGAGAGGGGCATCGGCCGCGCCACCGCGCGGCTCTTCGCCGAGCACGGGGCGCGCGTCGCCATTCTCGACCTCGACGCGGACGGCGCGGCGCGGGCCGCCGCCGAGCTCGGGCCGGGCCATCTCGGCCTGCGCTGCGACGTCGCCGACGCGGCGAGTTGCCGCCACGCCGCCGAGCAGGTCCTCACGGCGTTCGGCAAGGTCGATGTCCTCGTCAACAACGCCGGCGTCACCCAGCCCCTGAAGGTCATGGACGTGCGGCCCGAGGACTGGGAGTTCGTCGTCGACGTCAACATGACGGGCGTGCTCTATCTCAGCCAGGCGTTCATCCCCCATATGCGGTCGCGCAAGCAGGGCTCGATCGCCTGCATGTCGTCCGTCTCGGCGCAGCGCGGCGGCGGCATCTTCGGCGGGCCCCACTACTCGGCGGCGAAAGCGGGAGTGCTCGGCCTCGCCAAGGCGATGGCGCGCGAACTCGGGCCCGACGGCATCCGGGTGAACAGCGTCACCCCCGGCCTCATCCAGACCGACATCACCGGCGACAAGCTGACGCCCGAAATGAAGGCCGAGATCGTCAAGGGCATCCCGCTGAGCCGGCTGGGCGAGGCGCGCGACGTCGCCAATATCTACCTGTTCCTCGCCTCGGATCTGTCCGCCTACGTCACCGGCGCCGTCATCGACGTGAACGGCGGCATGCTCATTCATTGACCCGCAGGAGCCACCCATGACGACGGCACCGCCGCGCGGCGCGAACGCGCCCAGCATCGCCGAGCGCGCCTACCGCATCCGCCGCCACGCGGTGCGCATGGGCGAGGTCCAGGGCCAGGGCTACATCGCCCAGGCGCTCGACATCGCCGACGTGCTGGCGACGGCGTATTTCCACGCCATGACGTACCGTCCCGACGACCCCAGCTGGGAGGGCCGGGACCGTTTCCTGCTCTCGAACGGCCACTACGCCATCGCGCTCTACGCGGCGCTGATCGAGGCCGGGATCATCCCCGAATCCGAGATCGAGACCTACGGCTTCGACGACAGCCGCCTGCCGATGTCCGGCATGGCGCAGTACACGCCGGGGATGGAGATGTCCGGCGGCTCGCTCGGGCTCGGGCTGTCCATCGCGGTGGGCATGGCGCTGGGGCTGAAGCGCAAGAACTCGACCGCTCGGGTCTACGTGTTGTTCTCCGACGGCGAGCTCGACGAAGGCTCGAAGTGGGAGGCCATGATGTCGGCGGCGCACTACAAGCTCGACAACATCGTCGCCATCGTCGACGTCAACAACCAGCAGGCGGACGGGCCTTCGTCGCAGGTCATGGCCTTCGAGCCGCTGGCCGACAAGGTCCGCGCCTTCGGCTGGCACGTCCAGCGCATCGACGGCAACGACGTCGACGCCGTGGTCGCCGCCTTCGACGCCGCCAAGGCGGACCCGCAGCCGCGCCCGAAGATGATCGTCGCCGACACGCTGATGGGCAAGGGCGTGCCCTTCCTGGAGGCGCGCGAGAAGAACCACTTCATCCGGGTCGACCCGCACGAATGGGCGCTCGCCCTTCAGGCTCTGGACGCCGGGAGGCCCGCATGACGTCCACCCCCACCCCTCCCCCCGGCAAGCCGCGCCTGACCACCTCGGCCATGATCGCCTCGATCGCGGCGGAGGGGCAGAAGACCCGGTCCGCCCCCTTCGGTCACGCCCTGGTCGAGGCGGCGAGGACGCGGCCGGACATCGTCGGCATGACCGCCGATCTCGGCAAGTACACCGACCTGCACATCTTCCGGGACGCCTTCCCGGACCGCACCTACCAGGTCGGCATGGCGGAGCAACTGCTGTTCGGCGCGGCGTCGGGCCTCGCGGCAGAAGGCTTTACGCCGTTCGCCACGACCTATGCCGTCTTCGCCTCGCGCCGGGCCTACGACTTCATCCACCAGACCATCGCGGAAGAGAACCGCAACGTGAAGATCGCCTGCGCCCTGCCCGGCCTCACCTCCGGCTACGGGCCGAGCCACCAGGCCGCGGAAGACCTGGCGCTGATGCGGGCCATTCCGAACATGACGGTCATCGACCCGTGCGACGCGCACGAGATCGAGCAGGTGGTTCCCGCCATCGCCGACCACAAGGGCCCCGTCTACATGCGCCTGCTGCGCGGGCAAGTGCCGCTCGTGCTCGACGAGTACGGCTACACGTTCGAACTCGGCAAGGCCAAGACGATCCGCGACGGCCGCGACGTGCTCATCGTCTCCTCCGGCCTGATGACCATGCGCGCCCTCGAGGCCGCGAAGCTGCTCGCCGGCGACCGGGTCGACGCCGCCGTCCTCCACGTCCCCACCATCAAGCCGCTCGACACGCGCACCATCCTGGCCGAAGCGGCCAAGGGCGGCCGCCTCGTCGTGGTGGCGGAGAACCACACCGTGGTCGGCGGGTTGGGCGAGGCCGTGGCTTCGGTGCTTTTGCAGGCCGGCGTGCATCCGAGGTTCCGCCACATCGGCCTGCCGGACGAGTTCCTGCACGCCGGCGCGCTGCCGACGCTGCACGACCGCTACGGCATCTCCGCCGCCGCCGTCACCAGCCGGATCAAGGCGTGGCTGTAGGCCGGACGCGCGGCGGGGGCCCGTCGCGCGATCCCGTCCTCGAAAGGGTCCGTCGCCCGCTACAAGTCGTTTGGCGCGAAATGGCAAGCGCGGATAGATTGCCGAGGTTAAGCCTGCAACCCCGCATCAATTTCCGAGGGCTCCGTGATCCGACCCTTCTCCCTCGTAACGGCGATCGCTCTCGCCTGCCTGTTCGCGATCCGGCCGGCCATGGCCCAGCAGAACGCCGCCCGGCCGCATATCCTCTACATCGTGGCGGACGATCTCGGCTGGGCCGATGTCGGCTTCCACGGGGCCGAGATCAAGACGCCGACGCTCGACGAGCTCGCCCAAGGCGGCGCGACGCTCGACCAGTTCTACGTCCAGCCCATGTGCACCCCGACGCGCGCCGCGCTGATGACCGGCCGCTACCCGATGCGATACGGGCTCCAGAGCTTCGTCATCCTGCCCGAGCAGACGTTCGGCATTCCGCTGGACGAGAAGCTGCTGCCGCAGGTGCTCAAGGAAGCGGGCTACGACACGGCCATCATCGGCAAGTGGCACCTCGGCCATGCCGACCGCGCGCTCTGGCCGCGCCAGCGCGGCTTCGACTACCAGTACGGCGCGCTGATCGGCGAAATCGACTACTTCACCCATCAGGTCCACGGGGTGACGGACTGGTATCGCAACGACAAGCTGCTGAAGGAGCCGGGCTACGTGACCGAGCTGCTGGGCAAGGACGCCGTGCGCTACATCGAGGGACACGACCCCAAGCGCCCGATGTTCATGTACCTCGCGTTCACCGCGCCCCACACGCCGCTCCAGGCGCCGCAGGCCTATCTGGACCGCTACAAGACCATTTCCGACCCCAACCGCCGGACCTACGCGGCGATGGTCAGCGCCATGGACGACCAGATCGCGGCGGTGCTCGACGCGCTCAAGCGCAAGGGCATGCGCGACGACACGCTGGTCGTGTTCCACAGCGACAATGGCGGCGTGAAATCCGCGATGTTCGCGGGGCAGATCGCGACGAAAGGCGCGCCGCCGGCCAGCAACGGGCCGTTCCGCGACGGCAAGGGCTCGCTCTACGAAGGCGGCACGCGCGCGGTGGCGCTGGCCAACTGGCCGGGTCGGATCAAGCCGCGGAAAGTCGCCGAGCCCATCCACGTGGTCGACATGCTGCCCACGCTGGCCGGCCGCGCCGGCGCGAGCCTCAAGGGCGTCAAGCCCCTCGACGGCAGCGACGTCTGGCGCACGATCAGCGAGGGCGCGTCCTCGCCGCGCGACGAGATCGTCTACAACGTCGAGATGTTCCGCGCGTCCGTCCGCAAGGGCGACTGGAAGCTCGTGTGGCGGACCACGCTTCCGTCCAAGGTGGAGCTGTTCAACATCGCCCAGGACCCGGGCGAGGCGAAGAACCTTGCCGCCGAGCAGCCCGCGATCGTGGCCGACCTTCAGAAGCGGGTGAATGTCCTGGCGGGTGAGATGGCGCCGTCCTCGTTTTTCCAGGCGTCGTTCAAGGCCTATCTCGGCCGGCATGCGCCGGGCCCGGTCTTCCCCAACGACGACGCGTTCTTCAGCCAGTACGACTGACGGTTGAGGAACCGCCAGGCACGCGTTGCGAGTTCAACGCTGGAACCGTAGCATCGCGGCGATGTCCGGCCCGGCCATCGCCGCGAGACGCCCCATGTCCGTTCCGACGGTTCGCGCCGCCGTCCTGCACATGCTCCCCGCCCAGCTCGGCGCGGCGGGCCTCGACGCCGACGCCATCTTCGGCGCGGGCGGCATGCGCGCGGCGGCGACCGCGACGCCCGCCCTCGTCCATCGCGCCCAGGTCAGCGCCGTGCTGAACATGGCCGCGCGCGTTCTCGACCGGCCGGAGATCGGTCTCGCGCTGGGCGCGGCCGCCGATCCCGCGCGCCTCGGCAGCGCCGGTCTCGCCCTCGTCGGCGGAACGTCGATCGGCGAGTGCCTGCGCGCGCACGCCCGGTCGATGCCGGCGCTGCAGACGCATGTGCGGCTGGGGCTGCGGACGGAGGGCGAGCGGGCCGTGTGGTCGCACCGGCTCGAGGGGGAGCCCGAGGGCGCGTCGTCGATCCTGTACGAAGGCGCGGCCGCGTTTCACCTGCGCTTTCTGCGGGCCCTGCTCGGCGTCGAATGGTCGCCCACGTATGTCCTATTTCCGCACGCCCGCCGCGGGCGCGCCCTCGACTACGAGGAGCATTTCGGCGCGCCGGTCGTGTTCGGCGAGACGGCGGACACGCGCATCGTCTTCGACAAGGCGGTGCTTCGCCGCCGCGTCGCGCCACGGGCCGATTCATCGCGCGACGGCGGCGACGCGCGGAGCGTCCCTGCCCCGCAGGCCTACCAATTGCGCGACTCCGGGCTGCTCGACGTGCTGCGCACCATCGTGACGGCGCGCCTGCCCCACGGCCCCGTGACGCTCATCGACGCCGCCGGCGTGCTCGGCGTCGCCCCGCGCACGCTTCAGCGCCGGCTCGTCGAGGCCGGCACCTCGTTCGAGGCGCTGGTCGACGGGCTGAGACGCACTCTGGCGATGGCGCGGATCCACGAGGGGGCGCCCGTCACGCGCGTGGCGATGTCGCTCGGCTACTCCGACACCGCGCATTTCACCCGCGCCTTCCGGCGCTGGACCGGCCGCCCGCCGACGACGTTTCGCGGCGAAGCGCTCGCTTTGGAGCGGGGCGATTCGCAGGACTGAGGGGGAAAGGCCTGAGCGGGGGCCGCCGGGGGCTGCCGATGCACGCTTGTCAACCGGGCCGTGTGACGGCAATGTCTGCGCGGCTGAGACGATCAGAGGGCGCCGCGGGAGATTCTCCGGCCGGCGACGAGACAGGGAAACAGCGACGTGACGAACACCGACCGTGAAATGGCGAATTCCGGCGCAACGGACGAGGCGGCTTCGGCCGGAGCCCCGTTCAGCCGACTCAACCGTCGGTCGTTCCTGCTCGGCTCGGCCGCCGGCCTCGGCTCGCTGGGGCTCGCTGGCTGCGTCTCGACCGACGGCATGAGCCGCGCCGAGGCGGCGCTTCACTACGGGCCGGTGCCCGAGGAAAAGTTCCCGATCCCGGCGATCGACGTCAGCAAGGTCGACCCGAAATATTACCGCAAGACAGTGCGTTACGACAGCAAGGAAGCGCCGGGCACGATCATCGTCGACCCCAGCAACTACTACGTCTACCGCATCGAAGGCGACGGCAACGCCACGCGCTACGGCGCCAATGTCGGCCGCTCGGGCTTCCTGTGGAACGGCGAGGCCTATGTCGGGCGCAAAGCCGAATGGCCGGTGTGGACGCCGCCCAAGGAGATGATGGCGCGCCAGCCGGAGTCGCGGAAATACGCCGGCGGCATGCCGGGCGGCCTCGACAATCCGCTCGGCGCGCGCACGCTCTACCTCTACCAGGGCGGCCGCTACACGCTCTACACGATCTACAGCACCCTCGACCCCGAATCGATCGGGACCAACGTGACCAGCGGATGCACCGGGCTCCTGACGCAGGACATGCTCGACCTCTATTCCCGCACGCCGGTCAAGACGAAGGTGATCGTCCTCCCGGCGTAACTCTTCGCGGCTGAAAGCTCCGCCCCGCTCCGCTCCGCTCCCGTTGGGGGCGGGGCCGGACCGTCCTCGACGATGCGGACGGTCGCGACAACGCGTCGAATATCGGCCGCGCGCACCTAGGCGCGGCGGGCCGTCGTCTTCTATGGTTCCTTCCGAAGAACGTCGTGAGCGGCATGGCCGCCGGCGAAGAGGGAGGCCAGCGCCATGAAGATCACCGGCATCGAAACGCTTCGCGCCGAGGAGTTCGCCAACGTCCTGTGGGTCCGCGTCCATACCGACGCCGGAATCGTCGGGCTGGGCGAGACGTTCTACGGCGCGGGCGCGGTTGAGGCGCACATCCACGACACGCTCGCCCAGCGCCTGCTCGGCCGCAATCCGCTGCATGTCGAGGCGCTGAACCGGGAGATGGTGAGCCTCCCGATGGCGCAGTCCTCGACCGGCGTCGAATACCGGGCGGCGTCGGCGATCGACATCGCGCTGTGGGACGCGTTCGGCAAGGTCTGCGGCCAGCCGGTCCACCAGATGCTGGGCGGCCTGTGCCGGGAGAAGCAGCGCATCTACAACACCTGCGCCGGCTACCGCTACGTGCGGACCAACAATATCGTCCCGGTCTCCAACTGGTCGCTCGGCGAGGCCGCGGGCCCCTACGAGGACCTCGACGCCTTCATGAACCGCGCCGACGTGCTGGCCGAGGACCTCCTGTCGCAGGGCATCACGGCGATGAAGATCTGGCCGTTCGATCCGGCCGCCCAGGAGACCGCCGGCCTGCACATCTCCGCCGCCCAGATGAAGGCCGCCATCGCGCCGTTCGAGAAGATCCGAAAGGCGGTGGGCGACCGCATGGAGATCATGGTGGAGTTCCACTCGCTGTGGAACCTGCCCACCGCGCTGAAGATCGCCCGGGAGCTGGAGGCATTCGAGCCCACCTGGTACGAGGACCCGATCCGCATGAACTCGCCCCAGGCGCTGGCGGAGTACGCGCGCTCGACCGATGTCTGGGTCTGCGCCTCCGAGACGCTGGGCTCGCGCTGGGCCTTCAAGGATTATCTCGACCGCGACGCCGCCCACGTGGTGATGGTCGACCTGTGCTGGACCGGCGGCCTCACCGAGGGCCGCAAGATCGCGGCGATGGCGGAGACCTATCACCGCCCCTTCGCCCCGCACGACTGCATCGGGCCGGTGGGCTTCATCGCCGCCGTGCATACATCCTTCAGCCAGCCCAACACGCTGATCCAGGAGTCGGTGCGGGCGTTCTATCGCGGCTGGTACAACGAGCTCGTCACGGCGATGCCGCGCATCGAGAACGGCTATGTCTACCCGATGGAAGGCCCTGGCCTCGGCGTCGAGCTGCGGTCCGAGGTGTTCGAGCGCTCCGACCTGACCGTCCGCCGCAGCGTGCTCTGAGGGCGCGCCGGGCGGATACGGATCAGCGCGCCTCGCCCGCGAGGAAGCGCATGCGCCGGCCTCCCCCGCCCGGCAGGAGCTTGCCGCGCAGCACGGTGGCGGCGGCGACGAGGAGCGTGTCCCCGACGCGCTCCTCGCGATAGCTGTCGAAGAAGGCAAAGCGCCCCTCGATTTGCTCCAGCACGGTGATGTCGGCCGCCGTCCCGACCTTCAGCGTGCCGATCTGGTCCTGCAGGCCCAACGTCTTCGCCGGGTTCGTCGTGGACATCTCCACCACGCGCTCGATCGGCACGCCGAGCATCAGGAACTTGCTCATCGTCGTCGGCATGTCGAACACCGGGCCGTGCAGGTTCATGCCGTGCAGGTCGGTGCTGATCGTGTTGGGCTCGAAGCCCTGCTCCAGCGCCGCCTCGACCACGCTCCAGTTGAAGCTGCCATAGCCGTGGCCGACGTCGAACTCGACGCCCCGCTCCCGCGCGGCGCGGACGTCGTCGAAGATGCGCCCGTGGTCGTCCGTCACCCGCGTGGAGCCGCCCTTGAAGCAGTGCGTCAGCACGTCGCCCGGCGACAGCTCGTTGACCAATTCGGGGATCGACATCGGGCATTCGCCGATATGCACCATCAGCCAGGTCTTGGAGTCGCGCGCCGCCTGGATGGCCTCGCGCAGATTGTCCCAACCGTCCTTGCCGGCGCCGATGATGTGCGTCCCCGCGCGGATCTTCACGCCGACCGCGACGCCCCGGTTGCGTTCGATGGTCGCGACGACGCCCTTCGGGTCGGCGTAGCGCCGGTCCATCAGCTCGCCGAGTTCGGAGGCGACGAGGCCGGCCCGCGACAGGTTGACCAGGCCGAGCACCTGGCAATGCGCCTTGTCGATGAAGTCGCGGCGGAAAGCATCGAAGTTGTTGGACCCCGCGGACCCCGTGTCGAGCATCGTCGTGACGCCGCCGGAGATGCACAGCTGGTCCGCGTCGACCCCGAGCGGAACATGCGGATAGACGTGGACATGCAGGTCGATGAGCCCCGGCGTGACGAGATGGCCGGTGGCGTCGACGGTGACCTGCGCCTGCCCGCCCGAGCCCGGTTCGAGCAGCGCGGCGATCTTGCCGTCCTTCACCGCGACGTCGCGGTCGGCGGCGAGGCCCTGGGACGGATCGATGACCTTCCCGCCCCGGATCAGAATGTCGTGCATCGCCGCCTCGTATGATTTGACAAGTTGTCTGACAAAAATATCGTGACCCTCACCGGGGCGCAAACGGGAAATGGCGTTCGATGACCCAGATCACGACAACGGTCGACTATGCCGCGCCGGGCCGGCAGGTGGGCTGGCTCCGGGTGCCGCATTCCGTCACCCGCAGCGCCTATGGCGTCGTGCCGGTGCCCATCGCCGTGTTCAACAACGGCGACGGCCCGAGCATCCTCCTGACCGCCGGCAACCACGGCGACGAATACGAGGGCCAGATCGTCCTGACGCGGCTGATCCAGCGGCTGCCGCCCGAGGACATTCGCGGCCGCGTGATCGTGATCCCCTCGCTCAACACGCCCGCCGCCATCGCGGGAACGCGGGTGAGCCCGCTCGACCAGGGAAATCTCAACCGCGCCTTCCCCGGCGACCCGGACGGCGGCCCCACCTGGAAGATCGCCGACTACCTCCACAACCACCTCGTTCCGATGGTCGACGTGGTGGCGGACTTCCATTGCGGCGGCGGCAGCCTCGCCTACCGGCCGCACGCCAGCACGCATTTCTCTCCGGACGCCAGCCCCGAGCTGAAGGCGCGCAGCCTCGCCGCCGTGAAGTCGCTCGGCCTGCGCCACGTGATGATCTTCGAGACGGCCGCGCGCGCCGGCGGGATGTCGACCGCGACCCGCGAGCACCGCAAGATCTACATCAACGGCGAGTATGGCGGCACGGGCGCGCTGACGCCGGAGGGGCTGGCGCTGGTCGAGGGCGCGGTCGCACGCCTCCTCGCCTTCTTCGGCGCGACCGACGAGACGTTCGAGCCCGCGCCGCCGCCCGTGGCGCTCCATGTGTTCGGGCCGCGCGCCTATGTCTACGCCCCGGAAGCCGGCGTCTTCGTGCAGGCGACGCGGCTCGGCGACACCGTCGCCGAAGGCGATCTGTGCGGAGAACTGTTCTTCCCGGAGAACCCCGGCCGCGCCCCGATCCGCCTCCATTTCGAGGCGGCGGGCGACGTCGTCTGCCAGCGCCACCCGGCCCGCGTCGAACGCGGCGACTGCGTCGCCCATCTCGCCCGGCCGGTCGGTTGATCGGCGGGCTCATCAGCTCGGGTCGCCGGCCTGCCGCCGGCAATGGCCCCGCGCCGCGAAGGGCGGACGCCCGTCCGCCCGTCCCCACTGCCCACAGGGCGGACCTCGTCCGCCCGTCCCCGGACCCCCGGAGCGAAAGCGGAGGGGAATCCGGGGTCCAGTGCATGGATGATGCCGCGAAGCGGCGCTTTATCAGCCTTTTTACAAGGGCGCGCTGACGCGCGACATATCGCGCTGGGCCCCGGATACGGTTCCGCTGGCGCTGCACCGTTCCGGGGACGGGCGGGCTGAAGCCCGCTTCGCGAATTCCGTCAAAAGTCCAAAAAGCTATACTTGCCGACCTAGCCCACCGCCGAAAAAGAAAGCCCCCGCTGCCGGGGGCTTTCGCTGTCCTTCGACGATGCCCGCCTTGGGGCGAAGGCCGGTTCAGGTCGGCTCGCCGAGGCGCTTGTAGACCTCGACCATCGTCTTGTGCGCGTCGGCGACCGCGCGCGCCGGGTCCTTGCCCTTGACCAGCATGTTCTGGACTTCCTCGACCACCATGCTGCGGTTGACGATTTCGCTCAGCGCCGGGGTCAGCTTGCCGGGCGCGTAGTTGGAGCGAGCGGAGCGCGCCGCCTCGAGCAGGCCCGCGAAGGCCGGCTTGCTGGTCCAGAACGGGTCCTTGAGCTGGGCCGGATAGATCGGCAAATAGCGCCCGCCGGCCTCGACGATGAAGCGCGAATAGTTCTCGGGCTTCATGAAGTGCTGGATCAGCCCCATGGCGAGTTCGGGATTGGGCGACTTCTTGAACACGCTGTAGTAGTCGGTCGAGGCCGTGCTGAAGCGGCCGGCCGGACCGCCCGGCGGGCGCTCGAGGATCGTCGCGTCCAGGAACGGGCTCTTGTCGGCGATCAGGCTCGAATAGATGCTCGTCGGGTTGAGCGCGTAGGCCACCTGTCCGGACTGGAAGGCCTTGTTGTTCCCCGAATTGTCCCAGCTCAGCGCGCCGCGCGGGATGATCTTGGCGTCGTTGTACATCGTGTTGATGAGCTTGAACGCCGTCACCGTCGCGTCGCTCTGGAGCGCCGGCCGGTTCTTCTCGTCGATCAGATTGCCGCCATAGGCCGAGACCACCGACATCACGTCGCCGAGGCTGTCGGACGGGACCAGCCCGAGCGCCATGCCGTAGGCATAGAAGGGCGGCTTCGTGACCTTCTTGCTGGCCTCGATGAACTCCTCCCAGGTCTTCGGTAGGCCGTCATAGCCGGCCTCCTTGAACTTGTCGGCCCGCACATGGGCGGCGTTGGCGGCGATGCCCATCGGCGCGCCGAAGATCTGGCCGTTCATCATCGCGAGCGGCAGCGATGCTTCGTTGATGCCGCCCTCGCGCCCCTTCATCTCGTTGACGATCGGGGTCACGTCGAGCAGGTGTCCCGCGACGCCCCACTTGGTCAGGTCTTCCTCGTTGGCGCGCGTCACGTCCGGCGGAGCGCCCACCTCCAGCGCCGCGGCCATGCGCTTGGCGACTTCGCCGCCCGGCACCACCTCGATCTGGAGATCGTTGCCGCTGAGCCCCTTCAGGCGCGCATACTCCTTCGCCTGCTCCACGAGCAGGTCGTCGGCCACCTTGTTGAAGTTCGGCTGCAGCCAGAACACCAGCTTGGCGTCGCGGGCGTAGGCCGCGCGAATATTGAGGTAGGGGGCGGCTATTCCGGTGGCGGCCGCGACCAGGCCGAACTTGCCGATGTCGCGACGCGAATAGATCCTGCGAGTCATTTCCAATCCCCTCTCTGTTGTTGAGTGCGTTGCTACCCTTCCATCACCCCTTGACCGCGCCGAGGGTCAGACCCGTGATCAGGAAACGTTGAAACAGGAAGTACACGACGAGCGGAGGCACGGCGCTGATCAGGGTCGATGCCATCATCGGCCCCCAGAAAAAGACGTCTTCGACGATGAAATTCGGAATGCCCGTCGGGATCGTGCGCACGCTGAGGTCCGACACCAGGACCGAGGCGTAGATGAACTCGTTCCACGCCAGGGTGAACGAGAAGAAAGCGACGACCGCGAGGGCCGGAACGGTCAACGGGATGACGATCCGGAACAGCACGCCGAGGCGGCCGCAGCCGTCCACCATGGCGCTCTCTTCCAGCTCGATCGGGATGGACATGAAATAGCCCATCAGCAGCCAGGTGCAGAACGGCACGGTGAAGCCGAGATAGGAGAAGACCAGCCCTTCCAGCGTATTCTGCAGTCCGACCCCGCGAATGATGATGAGCAGCGGGATGAACAGCAGCGAACTCGGCATCAAATAGGTATAGACGAGGGCGCGCGCGAAGAACCTCCGGCCCGGGAAGTTGAGGCGCGTCAGCGCATAGGCGCCGAGCGCCGCGCACACCAGCGACAGCATCGTCGTGACGACCGCCACGATGACGCTGTTGCGGAAGTAGATGAGGAAGTTGGTCTCCTCGAACAGCACCCGGTAATTGTCGAGCGTCGGCTTCAACGGCCAGAGCGTCACCTGCTCGCCGTAGATCTCGGAATTGACCTTCAGGGAGGTCACCACCATCCAGTAGAGCGGCGCCACCGTCCAGACGATCAGGACGACCAGCGCCACCGCGCCAACGCCGCGCGTCAACCGTGTCGAGGTTTGCTGACTCATCGCCATGGGTCAGGTCCCGTCCTTGCGCAGCATGCGACGTGTCAGGAAGACGATGAACACCACCAGGAACGGGAACAGCGTCATGTTGATCGCCGAGCCCAGCCCCATGCGGCCGGCCTCGATGGCGACGCCGTAGCTCTCGTTCGGCAGGATCTGCGTGAGGTTCGCCGGCGCGCCGTTCGTCAGGATGTTGACGACCACGATGCTGGTCGAGGTGAACACCGTCGACAGCATCACCGTGATCGTGAACACCGCCTTCAGTGACGGAATGGTGACGTGCCAGAACTTGTGCAGCGTCGCGGCCCCGTCGATCTCGGCGGCCTCGTAGAGCTCCTTGGGGATCGACTGCAATCCGGCCAGGAAGTGCATGGTGTAGAAGGGCGTGCCGCTCCACACCACCACCGCGATCACCGACCACATCGCCCATTTCGGCTCGGCCAGCCAGGCGATCCCGTTGTCGAGGATCCCGGCGCGGAGCAGCACGATGTTCAAGAGCCCGTTGAACTCGTTGTAGACCCACAGCCAGATCAGCGAGGCGATGACGGTGGGGATCGCCCAGGGGATGAAGAGGATGGTGCGGTAGATATTGTTGAAGCGCCGCGGCTGGTTCAGCACGAGCGCCGACGCGAGGCCGATCAGGAATTTGATGCCGACGGCGACGACCGTGTACCAGACCGTGTTGTAGAAGATCTCGATGAACTCCCGGTCCGAAAGAAGCTCGATGTAGTTCTGGAGGCCGATAAACCGGCTCGGGACGCCCGCCGTCTTGTCCTCGAAGCTCAGCAGCAGGGCGTAGGTGAAGGGATAGAGGACGACGCAGGTCAGCACGACCGTCGTCGGCAGCAGGAACAGAAAGGCCAGCGTGCGGACGTCGTTCGAGACGAACTCCCAGAAGCTCGGCTGCCGGGGCGCCGCCGTCGGGACCAATGTCGTCGTCGCCTCGCTCAAGACGCCGCCTCGCTCTGCGTGTCCGGCCAGTGCCGGAGAGCGTTGGCGCGCTCGATCTTCCACGCCTGCACGCCCTCGCCGCGGTTCGTCCGCGCCTCGCCTATCGCCGCGCGAAGGCGCTCGGCCACGACATCGCGCTCGCCCTGCCCCAGCGAGCGCGGGTCCATGACGAAGGAGCCGTGTTCGAGCTGGTGCGTGCGCACGCGGATCGATGGCGATCCCTTTTCCAGCGCATGCACGACGTCGACGGCCTTGAAGCCCGCGTCGGGCAGCACGGTGACGCGCAGGCGGTCGAACGGGTTGTCGGTGGGATCGGGGTCGAGCTCCGCGCTGATGCCGGCGATGTCCGCCACCGCGTCGCGCCAGTAGAGCAGCGGCTTTTGCAGCTCGGCGCGAACCGCCGCGCGGTCCTCCGCCTTGAAGGCGCGCAGCGCGACGATGGCTGCGGCGATGCCCTCCTTGCCCACCTTCATCGGCCGGCCGATCCCGTAGTTCTGCAGGAAGGCGGCGCGGACGACGTCCTTGCGGCCGGAGACGATGCCTGCCGTCGCGCCGCCGACGAATTTGTGGGCGCTGTGGATGCAGATGTCCGCGCCCGCCTTGTGATAGCCGGTGAGGTCGTATTCGGCCGCCAGGTCGACGATGACGGGCACGCCGCGCTCGCGGCAGACGCGGGCGAAATCGGCGAAGGGAATCTGCCCGTCCGGCGCGCAGTGATGGCTGACGACGAAGAGCGCCGCCGCCGTGTCGGGGCCGATGGCCCCCGCAAGCTGCTCCTGAGACGTCGAGTTGACGGACCCGAAGGCGCGCACGCGCGCCCCCGCCAGCCTGATGTCCTGCGTGATCGGGTGGCCGTAGTTCACCAGATGGCCGACCTGAATCACGACCTCGTTCTTCATGCCGGTCGTGTCCGGAAGCTGCTCGATGGCGGTCATGCGGTCGCCCGTCATCGCTCCCGCCACCGCCATGCAGATGCCGGCGGAGCTGCAGGCCGCGACGAAGCCGGCCTCCGCACCGGTGACTTCGGCGATGGCGCGGCTGGCGCGCGCCTGCAGCTCGACGATGTCGACGCCCCTGCCCATGATCGCGGCGGCCGCCGCGATGGCCTCGGGCCGGGCGCTAATGCCGCCCAGGGTGGTGAGCGTCCCCGTCAGGTTGATCACCGGCGTGCAGCCGAGGCTGACGCGGATGTCGGGGTTGGCGTCGTGTTGCGTCTGTCCCTGGAACGTCATTGGACCTTCTCCGAGCAAAGCCCCGGATCGGCGGATTGGGAAACCGCCCACGCGCCGCGCCGCCGCCGCATTGCGTGAGTTGCGAAATCGAACGCCGCGCCCATCGTCAGCCAGCCGCCATGGATGCGCGGGCCGGCCGCCCGGGGGCGACGCCCCCGGCCAGCAGCGGCGCGTAATTGTAGGTGGCCGGGCTGCCGCCGGTGTTGACGAAGACGACCCTCGCCCCTTTCGGCACCCCGCCTGTCGCGACCTCATCGACCAGAGCCCGCGCGACCTTGGCGTTGTAGACCGGATCGAGAACGAGGCCGTGCAGCCGCGCGAAGAGGCGGATGACCTCGACGAGCGGAGGCGTCA
This sequence comes from Alsobacter ponti, assembly GCF_024294805.1. GTDB lineage: Bacteria > Pseudomonadota > Alphaproteobacteria > Rhizobiales > Beijerinckiaceae > Alsobacter > Alsobacter ponti. The sequence goes on along the minus strand of NZ_JANCLU010000002.1, from coordinate 149,826 downwards.
ACGTGCCGTACCCGATGGCGGCCTGATCGTCGATCAGCGTCAGGTCGCCCGCGCCGAGGCGGGTCGGGATTCCGAGCCTCTCGGCGGCGCGGGCGGCATGGCGCTCGATCTCCGGCGCGACCTCTTCGGCGGGGCTGGAAATGCAAACGCCCACCACGCGCGCCGGCGAGCCGAGGTGCTTCAGGCCGAGCGCCAGGCCGGCGGCGGTCATTCCCGCGCCGACCGCAATGAACACCGAATGCGGGGCCGGCCCGCCGGAGAGCTGGGCGTGCAGTTCCTCCGCCGCGTCGACATAGCCGATGGTGGCGTCGACGCCGTAGTCGAGCATGCGGTCGAGAACAGCAGCGCGGCGTCCGGCGCGGGCGCACTCATCGCGCACCTGCTCCTGGGCCGCCATGACGCCGGCGCGGTCGAGGCCGGGCGCGACCACGCGCACCTCCGCGCCGAGGATGTCGAACAGCAGCCGGTTGCCCTGCGGCGGCTCGCCGCCATGGCCGTCGCCCGGCACCAGCAGCACCGCCCGCATGCCGCAGCGCGCGGCGACGGCGGCGATGTCCCGCAGCTTGTTGGACTGGTCGGACGCGTAGGCGACGAGCGTGTCGACGCCCTTGCCGCGCAGCGACCCGATGGCGAATTCCAGCAGCCTCGCCTTGTTGCCGCCGACGCACAGCCCGGCGAGGTCTTCGCGCTTGATCAGCAGGTCGATGCCCAGCGCCTCCGACAGACGCGGCGCTGGTTCCAGCGGCGTCGGCAGGTGGACGAAGCGCTCGCGCGGCTGATCCTGGCAGATCATGTCCGCGCGCTCCGCGGGGGATGGAGCCCGGGCCGCCTCATGCCGCCGACCTCAGGCTGGCGGGATAGAGCTCGACCTTGGGCCGGAACTCGACATTGTCGTCGAGGGGGAACATCGGCCGGGGGCAGACGCGGTGCCCGAGGCTGTTGAGGTTCGCCGAGGTCGCGCCCGGAATGTCGAGCACGTAGTTTTTGCGGGCGAAGGTGAAATAGCGGATCGCCGCGCCGGGCGACTTCACGACGATGATGTCCGCCTCCTCCGGCTCGAGCCCGTGCGCGAGGAAGATCGCCCGGTCCATCATGAAGACCGCACGCGAGACGACGACGATGCGGATGTCGCCGTGGCGGAGCACCGCGGTCGGCCCGGCATGGGCCGGCATCCGCGAGACCTCATGCGTGTATTCGCCGTCGCCCAGCCGCTCGACCGTGACATCGAGCGCGAGCGGGGGAAAGCGCGCCGGATCGATCGTGCCGCCGAGCGAGACGCGGATGCGCGCGCCCACGCCCGCCTCATGCGCGCGCGCCGCGGCCGGGGCGTCGACGATGGGCATGATCGCGCGGCCGCGATAGCCGGCCGCGATCAGGCCGGCCAGGATCGTGTTGCTGTCGCCGGACGCGCCGCTGCTCGGCGCGTCGGCGGCGTCGGTGAAGGTGACGGGACCGCCCTGCCCGGCCGCGTCGGCGATGGCGTCGGCGAGCGGAACGAGCTCCGCCAGCATCTTCTCGTGGTCGGCCCAGAACGCGTCGGCGAGCTCCATGGCCAGCCGTCGGGCCTTGTCCGGGTCGTTGTCGGTGATGACGAGCGACTGCGAGCCGAGTTCGGGGGCGTCAGTGAAGGGGTTGCCGATCAGCACGGCGGCCGAGAGCGCTTCCCCGCTCTCCTCCATCGCCTTGGCGCGGTCGATGATCTTGCCGTAAAGGCCGGTCGCCGTGATCAGTTCGGGGCCGCGCACGAGCGCGGGAATGAAGATCCGCGCCATGACCGGCTTCGCGCCGCGGTCGAGGATCGCTTCCATCAGCCGCGCGGCGCGCCGGCCGGTGCTGGTGAAGTCGTTGTGCGGATAGGTGTGGAACACGGCGATGGCGTTGCAGTTCGACAGCATCCGGGCGGTCAGCAGCCCGTGCAGGTCGAGCGAAATGACGATGGGGATATGGGGCCCGACGCGCCGGCGCACGTGCTCCAGCAGGTAGCCTTCCGGGTCCAGCTCGCCGATCGCGCCCATGGCGCCGTGCAGCGACATGTAGATCGCGGCGACGTCGGGCGACATGGCGCGGTCGACCGCCTCCAGAAGCTCGCCCGAGAGCCGGGCGAAGCCCTCGCCCGACAACGGCCCGGCGCTGCAGGCCGAGGCTCCGTAGACGGGGACCAGCTCGATGTCCGCCCGCTGCCCGAGCACGTCTCGGAAACCGCGCACGCAGGTGTCCGCGTCGGCGTGCGCCTCGAACAAGGCCGCGCCGCGAAACACCGCGAAGTCTTCGTACTGGCTGGGCTGCGGATTGAACGAGGAAATCTCCTGCTCGCAATCCACGACGAGAATCTTGCGCCTCAAGATTGTCCTCCCTGGCAAGTTCTCGTGTTGTTTAACAACTTAACCTATGCCCCTGCCCCGGCACCGTCAATAGCGCGGCGCGGCTCGCCGGAGACGTCGGCGACGATCCAGTAGAGGACGTCGCCGGGCTGCACGCCGCTGCTCGCCCGCCGCGCGGCGATGAGGCCGGAGGCGGGAAAGCGCAGCGTTTCCGGCGTGGCGAAGGGGTCGTCGAGCGGCACGAACCTTCCCGCCGGCTCGCCGGCGACGACCTCGTCCCAGAGCCCGCGATAGGGCACGAACATGCCGGGCCGCTCGGTCGCCATCTCGGCCTGAAATCCCCATTTCCGCGTCAAGCGCGTCACCGCACGAGCCCTCAATGGAACCGGCGGCGGCAGCACCTCGAGGAACGCGAGCGTGTTGCGCACGCCGTCGTGGCAGACGCAGAGGCTCTCCGGCCGCGCGGGATGGCCGCCGCCGGACTCGCTTCCCACGACGAGGATGCCGCGATCGTGCGCCCGGCCCGAGGCCGTCGGCCGGTCCGGAGGCAGGCGCAGTTCCACGCTGAGGGGAGCGTTGTAGGCGAGCTGCGCCGCGCGGATGCGGTCGCGGAAGGCCAGGTCGTCGCTGTGGTGGCACATGGACATCGGCACGATGTCCATGGCGTTGCCGCCGGTGTGCAGGTCCATCAGCACGTCGGCGCGCGACAGCAGTTCCGTGTCCAGCCAGCTCACGATCCGCTCGGTGATCGTCCCCTCGGGATCGCCCGGCCAGACGCGGTTCATGTTCTTGCCGTCGATCGCCGACACACGCTGCCCGGCGAGCACCGCCGGCGGGTTGATCGAGGGCAGGATGATGAGCCGGCCTTCGACGGCTTCGGGGTCGAGTTCGCGCGCCATCTGCCCGAGCACGAGCGGACCCTCGTATTCGTCGCCGTGATTGCCGCCCCACAACGCGACCGTCGGTCCCTTCCCGTGGCCGATGACGCAGGCCGGCAGCACGATCTCGTGGCGGCCGTTCCAGGGCGCTTCCAGCGGGAACACCACCCGGCCGAAAGCCTTGCCGCCGGCGTCGAGGTCGATCTCAACCGAAGGGGCAAGCCGCATGAGAGGGCCTCCAGCAGTCTTCGAGGAACCCGCGCGCCGCGATCCGCGGCACGGGACTAGACGACCTTCTCCGTCCTCGGGTCGATCAGGTGCATCTTCGACATGTCGACCGTGAACTCCATGGCTTCGCCCACGGGCCGGACGGAGTGCGGCGCCGCGCGGGCGCAGATCTCCTCGCCGTTGAGGTCGAGGAAGACCATGGTGTCGACGCCCATCGGTTCGAGAACCTGCACTTGTTCGGAGAAGTCGCGCTGCGCCGCGTTGACGTGGGCGCGCTTCTCGGTGATGTGCTCCGGGCGCATGCCGAACAGCATCGATTGCCCGACATACTCGGCGTATCGCTGCGTCCGCTCGGGCGGGATGTCGAGGCTGTGGCGCTCGTTGATGCGGACCGCGAGGTGCGTGGCGCGCCGCTCGAGGGTGCAGGGTATCATGTTCATCGCGGGCGAGCCGATGAAGCCGGCGACGAACTTGGTCGCGGGATTGTCGTACATCTCCTGCGGGCTCGCGACCTGCTCGATCCGCCCCGCGTTCATCACCACGATGCGGTCGGCCAGCGTCATTGCCTCGATCTGGTCGTGCGTGACGTAGACCACCGTGGTCTTCATCCGCTGGTGCAGCTTCTTGATCTGCGTGCGCATCTGGACGCGGAGCTTGGCGTCGAGGTTCGACAGCGGCTCGTCGAACAGGAAGGCCTGCGGGTCGCGCACGATCGAGCGGCCCATCGCGACGCGCTGGCGCTGGCCGCCCGAGAGTTGTTTCGGGCGACGCTGGAGCAGATCGGTGATGTTGAGGATCGACGCGGCCTCCACCACCCGCCGATGGATCTCGTCCTTCGGCGTCCGCTTGAGCCGCAGCCCGAACGACATGTTCTGGTAGACGGTCATGTGCGGATAGAGAGCGTAGTTCTGGAACACCATGGCGATGTCCCGGTCCTTCGGCTGGTCGGAATTGACGATGCGGTCGCCGATGATGACGTCGCCCGAAGTGATCGACTCCAGTCCGGCGATCATCCGCAGCGTCGTGCTCTTGCCGCAGCCCGAGGGGCCGACGAGCGCAAGGAATTCGTTGTGCGGAATTTCCAGATTGATGCTGCGGACGGCTTCCGTCTGGTTGTCATACGTCTTCCGGAGATTTCTCAGCAGGATGCGCGCCATTCGTTGTCTTGCCCCTTCGCCTGCCGATCATCCCGCGGAATGCTGGCCAACCAGCCCCATGTTCATCCGTCTACTTGCGGCCCGCAAGATTGGTGACGTGTTTCCGCCGCGCTTTTCGTCGGTCCGCGCCCCGCCGTTCCGTGACACGAAAAATGCCAGTTGTCAGTCAAGCTTACATCTTTTAGGGTCGTTCGTGGAAAATGCCAAGGCGCGATCGTCGGAAATCCCAGGTCCCTCCCCCGGGCGGCGGCGGGGACGACGCGTCGAGGCCAGCCAGAAGGCTCTGACATCGAACTAGAAATCGTTCCAGGATCGATTTGCGCGCGAGTGTCCCGGCTTCATCCCCCACAAGGAGAGCGGAATGATCGGAACTCCCGAGGGACCGGCGGCGACGACGGGATTTGTCAGCGAGCCGCCCTGCGCCGGCGCGGCGCGCGCGCCCCGGCTCCGCCACAACGCCGCGTCTGTTCACTTCCGTCCGAACCCGCGATATAGGCCGGCCTGACATGCCCACGCCTCCGCCCGCGCCTGACAACCCGCTCGCCAAGCGCCCGCAGTCGAAGCTCAGCGACCAGATCTACGAGGTCGTGCTGACCGACATCGTCCAGGGCCGCTATCCCGAAGGCGCCAAGCTGCCGACGGAGATCGACCTGGCGCGCCTGTTCTCCGTCTCCCGCCCGATCGTGCGGGAGGCTCTGGCGCGGCTGCGCGACGACGGGCTGATCCAGCCGAGGCAGGGCGCGGGCAGCTTCGTCCTCAAGCGCCCGGCCACCGCGCTCCTGCGCTTCGCCCCCATCGGCAGCATCGCCGACATCCAGCGCTGCTTCGAATTCCGCATCGCCGTCGAGCCGATGGCGGCGCGCCTCGCGGCGGCCCGCCGCGACGACGCCGCTCTGGAGATGATCGAGGCGACCCTGCGCACGCTGCGCGAGGCGATCAGGATGGGCACCCTCAACATCGAGGCCGACTTCGCGTTCCACAAGGCGGTCGCGGAGGCCTCCGGCAACACCTATTTCTCGACCACCCTGCGCATGCTGGAGGAATCCGTCCGCACCGCCATGCTGCTGAACCGGCAATTGTCCCTGCACAACCCGGTGCAGCGGATCAACCTCGTCCAGGCCGAGCACAAGGTCATCTTCGACGCCATCGCCGCCGGCGACGAGGACGCCGCCTTCGAGGCCATGCACAAGCATATCCAGGACGCGCGCCGCCGGGTCTTCGACGGCGACGTCCGCAACTGAAGCCGGCCCGCCTAGGGAACCGCCTGCCCGGCATAGACGCCTGTGCAGCGCTCCTGGTCGACGGCGATCTCGCCGTTGACGATCACGTACGGGATGCCCACCGGGAAGGCGCGCGGCCGCGCGTAGGTGCCGGTGTCGTTCACCGTCGCGGCGTCGAAGACGACGATGTCGGCGAAATAGCCCGTCTCGATGCGCCCGCGCCCCGTGAGGCCGAAGCGCCGCGCCGGGCGGTCGGTCATCCGGTGCACCATGGCTTCGAGCGGCATCGTCCCGTAGTCGCGGCGGTAGCGGCCGAGGAGGCGCGGAAACGTGCCGTAGCAGCGCGGATGGGTGCAGCCGCCCGCCGGCGTGATGTCGCTGCACACCATGTAGTCCGGCCGCGCGAGAAGCTCCATGCAGTCGCGCGCGATCCGCTCGCGCACCGCCTCGCTCTCCGGGGGCGCGGTGACATGGCCCAGGCGCAGCCGCTGTTCGAGCAGCAGCTCGCACAGCGTCTCTCCCGGCGAGCGGCGGCGGGCGTCGGCCAGGTCGACGAGCCGCGCGCCTTCCAGCTCGGGCGCGTCCGGCGCGTAGGAAAAGGTCATCGGGGTGAGGTAGAGGCTCTGATGCGCGTCGAGCCACGCGCCGACGCGTCCGCGCACCGTCGGATCCGCGAGCCGTTGCAGGATCGCTTCCGGCCCGCCCTCCTGCACCTCGCCGGGCAGGAAGCTGACGGGGATCGAACTGCCCGACGGGTAAGGGTAGATGTCGAAGGTGACATCGTCCTCGTCGCGCCGCGCCGCGTCGATGGGGCCCATGATCGCCTCGATGCGGCCCGCCGAATCCGCGCCGGTCCGCCAGTGGGCCAGATGCAGCTTCACCCCGCTCTGGCGGACGATCTCCATGGCCTCGGCGGGACCGCCGCCGGCGAAGGCGCGCGGCGTCGCGCGCGGCTCGGACATGTAGACCTTGCCCGCCTCGCGCACCACCGAGCACAGCTCGACCAGCTCGCGCGTGTCGGCCCACGGCCCGGGATAGTATTTCGAGCCGGTGGTGAAGCCGACGGCGCCCTGCTCCAGCCCCTCGCGAACGAGCCGCTTCGCTCTCGCCAGGGGCTCGCCCACGAGCGGCCGGTCGTGGAAGCCCAGCACCTCCAGCCGCACCGTCGCGTGCGGGACGAGATAGGCGGTGTTGACGGCGACCTTGCGGTGATAGTGCGCGCGGAACGCGGCGACGCTGCTCATGTCGAGCTCTTCCGGCGGGTCGCCCAGCAGGCCGCTCAGCCACTGGCGGTAGAGCTTGTAGTTCTCGCGCGACAGCGGCGCGTAGGACATGCCGTCGATGCCGAGCAGCACGGTCGTAACGCCCTGCCGCAGCCCGTTGGCGTGCTGCGGGTCGACCAGCAGCGCCCCCTCGGCGTGGGTGTGCGTGTCGATGAAGCCGGGCGCGACAGTGAGGCCCGTCGCGTCGATCACGCGCCCGGCGTCCGCCTGCGCGAGATCGCCGATCGCCGCGATGCGCTCGCCGCGAATGCCGACATCGGCGCGGATGGCGGCGCGTCCCGTGCCGTCGACGACGGCGCCGCCGGCGAGGATCAGGTCGAACATGCGGCCCTCGGCTCGATTTCCGGCGAGATTACACCAAGACGCGGCCGAGGTCCGCGCCGCCGATCAGCGGCTCGCGGCCCTGGGTCCTCTCTCCCGCTTCAGGTCGGACTTGAGCTTTTCATGGGGGGTGGCTCGGCCTGGCATCCGCCGGCGCGCTCCATCTTCGGCCGCCTTCCCAAGAAAAAGGGCCGCCCGTCGAGGCGGCCCAAAGTCAGAAAGGGAGGAAAACACCATCTTCAGGGTACATCAGAGCGCCTCGATGCAATCGCTCAATGCGCGGCGGCGCGGTCAGTTTCCAAGAATAGGGAACGGTACGATACCGATCATCCGGGTCGAAAGCGGCGTCACGCCGACGCTTGCCAAGCCCGCGTCAATAGAAAAACAAATATCCCACGCGCCTTGAAATAACCTGCTTCATGGAACACACTATAACGGTCGTTCGGCATCTCTCCGGGCGCGAACGGCCGAGAGAGGTGTGTGCTCTTGCCCCGATGAGGCTCGAGCCATGCTCCCGACACGAGAAAACTCCCTCTTTTCCTGTTTTTCGGCGACCCAGCAGGCGTTGCTTCAGTCGCGCGGCGAGCGTGTCGACATGGCGTTGCGAGACGTCCTGAGCGAGCCGGGCGAGCCGATGAAGCACATCTACTTCCCGCAATCCGGCTACGTGTCGATGATCGCGCCGCTGCAGGGCGGCAAGGTCGAGGTCGGGATGGTCGGGAGCGAGGGCATGGTCGGGCTGGCCGTCGTCCTCGGCGCGGCATCGTGCCCGCTGCAGCTCGTGGTTCAGCTCCAGGGCCAGGCGCTGCGCATCGCCGCCGACGACATGACCCGTCTTCTCGCGGAGGATCCCTCCCTTCACCGGCCGCTCCTGCGCTATTCCCAGACCATCGCCATGCAGTCGGCCATGACGGCATTCGTGAACGCCGAGCATACGATCGAGATGCGGCTCGCCCGCTGGCTGCTCATGTGCAACGACCGCGCCCGCGCCGATGAATTCCCCATCACCCACGAGATGCTCTCGCACATGCTCGGGGTGCGGCGGGCCGGCGTCACCACCGCCATCCACATTCTCGAAGGCCACAGGGCGATCCGCGCCCGGCGCGGCCTCATCGCCGTGCTGGACCGCCCGTTCCTCATCGACATGACGGACGGCGCCTACGGCATCCCCGAGGCCGAATACCAGCGGCTTCTGCCGTCCCACGCGCACTGACGGGCAGGCTCCCGGCGGGAGCTGCTCTCAGCGACACGCCTCATCTCCGGCGGGCCCCGTCCAAGCCCGGACGCGACTCACCACGGCGTTAGACAATTCATCAAATCGTTTGACAGTTGGACCAGACGCTGGCTAGCCTTGCCGCATGGGGACGAAACGCAGCCTTCGGGCGGGCACGAACGGCAAGGCGGCAGGCGTCAAGGCGTCGCGCGCGCGGCCGTCGAGCGCCAAGACACCGGCCAAGACACCGGCCAAAACGGCTGCCAAAGCGCCTGCCGTGTCGGCGGACGATTGCCTGGCGGCTCTGCGGCTGGTGCTGGCGGCGCTCGACAGTTCGGTCGGGGATAGATTCGAGGTCGTGCTGCACGACTTTCGCCAGCCCGAGCAATCCATCGTGGCGATCGCCGGCAACGTCACGGGCCGCAAGCCGGGCGGCTCCGTCACCCAGATCGGGCTGTCGATCCTGCGCGAGGGCGACGCCGCCAAGGACCAGTACAGCTACATCACCAACACGCCGAGCGGCCGCATCCTGAAATCCGTGACGGTGCCGCTTCGGGACGGGCGGCGGCACGTGTTCGGGGCGCTGTGCGTCAACATCGACGTCACCGAGTTCTGGATGCTGGGCAAGAGCCTCGAAGGGCTTTTCGGGGCCGACGAGAAGCCGCCCCGGCCCGTCACCTTCGTCGACGACGTGGGCGCGGTGATCGGGGACGTCCTCAAGGAGGAGACGCGGATGCTCGGGCGGCCGCTCGCGGACCTGTCGCGCGAGGAGCGCCAGCATCTCCTCGGCGCGCTCGACGCGCGGGGCGTGTTCTCCCTGCAGCGCGCCATTCCGCAGGTGGCCGATCACCTCGGCTTGAGCCGCGCCACGCTCTACAACGACCTCAAGCGCATGCGCGCGCCCGGGAAGGCCGATGGCGCTCCGGGCGACGAAACCAAACGGCGCCAAGACGCCGGTCAACAGGGAGACCGCAGATGAGCAGCAGCAGGACGGGATGGGACCGACGCGCATTCCTGCGCCGGTCGGGAGCTCTGGTGGGAGCGGCGGCGGCCTTGCCGCTCGTCGGCCGGGGAGCCGCGTGGGCGGCGGACGACGTCTCGCTCAATTTCGAGGGCTGGAACTACGATCCCGCCTTCCAGAGCGAGATCGTCAAGGAGTTCGTCCAGGCCAATCCGAACATCAAGGCCGAGTTCGTCGCGCAGCCCGCCGGCCAGTACGTCCAGAAGATGATCGCCCGGTTCACCGCCGGCAATCCGCCGGACCTGCTCTATGTGCGCGACCAGTCGCTCGCCGGCTGGGCCGACGCCGGCTACATCCGGCCGATCAACGAGTTCCCCGGCTGGGAAAAGCACGTGGAGGGCCTGATCCCCTTCCATCTCGACGGGCTGCAATATGAGGGCAAGACCTGGGGCCTGCCCTATTACGGCGACCACATCGCCTACATCTACAACGCGGACATTCTGCAGAAGGCCGGCATCGCCGCGCCGCCCTCCACCTGGGCTGAGATCTCCGAACAGGCGCTGGCCATCAAGAAGGCCGGAATCCTCGATCGGCCCCTCGTGTTTCCGCTCAAGGCGGGCAGCGGCCTGCATTGGTGGTCGGCCGTCTACGCCAGCGGCGGCCACCTCTTCGACGCGGAGGGAAATCCGCTCTTCGCGGACAAGGACCCGGTGTCCCTCCAGCTGCTCGAATATCTGGTGCAGGCCAACGAAAAGCAGATCCTCGATCCCGCGTCCGTGCAGATGGGAACGGCGGAAGCGCGGCTGGCTTTCGCCGCCGGCAAGATCGCCTTCTCGTCCGCGGCGCGCTACGACCTCAAGCTCATCAACGATCCCAAGACGTCGAAGATCGCGGGCGCGGCGAAGCAGGTGCTGTTCCCCAGCCTGACGGCGAGCGGCCCGCACGCCACCGTGGGCTGGACGCAGATGTTCTCCATCTCAGCCGACACCAAGCACCCGCAGGAAGCGTGGAAACTGCTGCAGTTCATCAGCAGCCAGGAGGTCGCCAAGCGCTATTACCTCAAGAACGGCGTCGGCTACGCCTACAAGAGCCTCGACAACGATCCCGACATCGCCGCCGAGACGCAGAAATGGAGCGACCAGGCGATGTTCGCAAAGCAGGGCAGCCTCGCCAAGCCGCGCGAATACATGACTTTCCCGTGGGCGGCGGAGTGGGAAGACTTCCACATCCAGCAACTCCAGGAAGCCGTGCTCGGCCGCAAGAGCGCGCGCGACGCGCTGCAGGCCTCGGCCAGCAAGGCCATCCAGCTGAAGAAAGCCTGAAATGGCGCTGCTCCAGGCCGGTCCGGCCGCCGCGCCCGGGGGCGCGGCGGACCCAGCGCTCGCCCGCGGCGGCGGCTGGCGCCGTTGGTCGCGCTGGAAGTCGGCGCTGTTTCCCTACGCGCTGAACGCGCCGGCGGTGCTGGCGCTGCTGGCGCTCGTCGCCTATCCCGTCGGACTGTCGTTCTGGATCAGCCTGCACAAGATGAATTTGCGCAGGCCGAAGAGCTTTCCCTTCATCGGCCTCGACAACTACGCCAACGCGCTGGCCTCGCCTGAATTCCGGGCCGCCCTCTCCGTCACGCTGAAGTTCACCGGCCTGGCCGTCGCGCTGATCGTCGGGCTCGGACTGTGCCTGGCGCTCCTCCTGAACAGCGAGGTCAAGGGCAGAGGGATTCTGCGCGCCCTTGTTCTCGTGCCGTGGGCCATCCCGCCGATCGTCAACGCCACGCTGTGGCAACTGATCTTCGATTCCCACGTGGGCGCGTTCAACGGCCTCCTCCTGCAATTCGGACTGATCGAGAGCTACAAGGCCTGGCTAGTCGACCCCGCCATCGCGCTGGTGGTGATCGTGCTGGCGCATGCGTGGAACCACGTTCCCATGGCCACGATCATCCTGCTCGCCGCCCTGCAGGCGATCCCGCGCGACCTCTACGAGGCGGCGCTGATCGACCGCACCCCGCGCGCACGGGTGTTGTGGCGCATCACCCTGCCCTGGCTGTGGCGGCCGATCCTGGTCGTCGTCATCCTGCAGACCATGGGCGCGCTGCGCGCCTTCGATCTGTTCTACGTGCTCACCGGCGGCGGCCCCGGCAATTCCACCACCACGCTCGCCTGGCTCACCTACCAGACCTCGTTCGTGTACCTCGATCTCGGGATGGGCAGCGCCTATTCCTACGTGATCATGGGCCTGACGCTGTTCATGGCGCTGGTCTATTACCGCGGCCTCTACAAGCGGGGGGATGTCGCGTGAGACGCAAGATCCCCTGGATCACCTATGCCTTCATGGCCCTCGCGGCCGTCTATCTGCTGGCGCCGGTGCTCTGGCTGTTTCTGCTCAGCATCATGACCCAGGCGGAGGCGCTGTCGACGCCGCCGCACTGGATCCCCGAGCATCCCACGCTGGCCAACTACATGGCGTTCTTCAGCCCGAGCGAGCGGCAGTCGCTGATGGGCGCCGACGCCATCGCGGCGATGCCGCGCGCCATTCTCAACAGCGTCATCGTCGGCGTCGGGGTCGCGCTCGGCAACGTCGTGCTCGGGTCGCTCGCCGCCTACTCCTTCGCCCGGCTCGACTTTCGCGGCAGCCAGACGCTGATGTTCGCCTATCTCGTCTCGCGCATGGTGCCGGCCATCGGGATCATGATCCCGCTCTACGTGGTGATGCAGAGGCTCGGGCTGCTCAATTCGCTCGCCTCGCTGATCATCGCCGAGACCGCCGAGACCCTGCCGTTCAGCATCTGGCTGCTGGCCGGCTATTTCCGCACGATCCCGCGGGAACTGGAGGAGGCGGCGCGCATCGATCGCTGCACCTGGCTGCAGGCCATGCTCAAGGTGTTCCTGCCCGTCGCCCTGCCCTGCCTCGTGGCCACCGCCGTGTTCGGCTTCATGTCGTCGTGGGGGTCGTTCCTCTACCCGCTGCTGTTCACGGCGGGATCGAGCGCCACGACCATGCCGGTCGTCATCTCGAACTTCGCCACGGACATCCACACCGACTACGGCCTGCTGGCCACGTCGGGAATGTTCGCGATCCTGCCGCCCTTCGTCCTGGCGCTCTGGTTCCAGCGCTGGATCGTGAGCGGCGTCACGTCGGGAGCCGTGAAAGGCTGACCATGCTGCCCATCGTCGACAACGACTCCCACTTCGATCGCCATCGCCTCGGGCGCGTGAGCGCCCTGCTCGATCAGGCGGCCCGGGACGGCGTGTTCCCGGGCGCGGTGGCCGGCGTCGCCCACCGGGGCCGGATCGTCTATCTCCACGCCGCCGGTCGCCAGCAGGACGCGCCGGAGGCGAAGCCCGAAATGCCGGTCGATGCGGTGTTCGACCTCGCCTCGGTGACCAAGCCCGTCAGCGGCACGGCCCTGCTGCTGTGCCTCGAGGACGGCCTGCTCAGCCTCGACGACCACGTGGCGCGCTACATCCCCGAGTTCGCGGTGGGGGACAAGGCCGCCATCCGCATCCGCCATCTGGTGAGCCATACCTCGGGCATCCAGTCCAACCCGAAGCTCTATCACGAGCACACATCGTGGGAGACCTTGCTGCCGGCCTATCTCGCCCTGCCGCTCGCCGGGCCGCCGGGCAGCCTCTATCTCTATTCGAGCATTAACTTCATCGTCATCGCGCTCATCGTGGAGCGCGTCAGCGGGATGACGCTCGACAAGCTGCTGACGCAGCGCATCTTCGCGCCGCTCGGCATGCGCGACACGATGTTCAATCCGCCGCCCGCGCTGCGCCCGAGGATTCCGGCGACGGAGTTCGTCGAGTGGCGGGGCGAGTACGACTGGGGCGTCGTCAACGACAAGACCGCGCAGATGATGGGCGGCGTCAGCGCCCACGCCGGGTTGTTCGCGACCGCCGCGGACCTGCTGCTCTTCGGGACGATGCTGCTGGGCGGGGGAACGCACGCGGGCGTGCGCGTGCTCAGCCGGTTCTCGACCCGCCTGCTGCTGACGCCCTGGACGGACGAGCGCGGCGCGCGGCGCGGCGTGTGCTGGCTGCCCGGCGCGGCGAAGGTGTTCGGCGACCTCCTCGCCGGCCAATGCGTCGGCCATACCGGGACGACCGGCACCGCCATGTGCCTCGTGCCCTCCGAGGAGATGGCCATCGTGCTCCTCAGCAATCGCGTCCACCCGTCTCGCGACAACGACCGCATCGAGGCGTTGCGCCCGCGCGTCTTCAACGCCATCGCGGCCGCGCTCACCCCCTAACGCAGGAGCCGGAGTTGGCCCGCATCGACATCCACCGTCTCGTCAAGCGCTTCAAGGGCGCGGCCGCCGTCGACGGCATCGACCTCGAAATCCGCGACCGCGAATTCCTCGCCATCGTGGGCCCGTCCGGCTGCGGCAAGAGCACGACGCTGCGGCTGATCAGCGGGCTGGAGGCGCCGACCTCCGGCGCGATCCTGTTCGACGGCGTGGACGTGACCGACCTTCCCGCCGACCGGCGCGACGTCGCGATGGTGTTCCAGAGCTACGCGCTCTACCCCCACATGAGCGTGCGCGACAATCTCGCCTTTCCGCTCGAGAACATGCGCCTGCCCGCGGCGGAGATCGCCTCGCGGGTCGACCGCGCCGCGCAGATGCTGGCGATCACGCCGCTGCTGGAGCGGCGTCCGCGCGAGCTGTCCGGCGGCCAGCGCCAGCGCGTCGCGCTCGGCCGGGCCATGGTGCGCGACGCGGCCGTGTTCCTGTTCGACGAACCGCTCAGCAATCTCGACGCGCGCCTGCGCGTGACCATGCGCTCCGAACTGAAGCGGCTGCACAACGAGATCCGCCAGACCTTCGTCTACGTGACGCACGACCAGGTCGAGGCGATGACGATGGCGGACCGCATCGCCGTCATGTCCGACGGCCGGGTCCAGCAGCTCGGCACGCCCGAGGACATCTACTACCGCCCGGCCAATCGCTTCGTCGCCGAGTTCATGGGAACGCCGGCGATGAACTTCCTCGCCGGGCGCGCCGTGGTGCGAGACGGGCGGTCGGCCCTCGACCTCGGCGCGTCGCTCGGCCTCGTCGCCCTCGGGCCCGCGAACCCCGCCACCTCGGCGGACGGCGCGCTGACCCTAGGCGTGCGCCCGGAATCCCTCGTGCTCGTTTCCGCCGGAAGCGGCGTGCTGACGGGAAGCGTCGCGCTGATCGAGCCGCTGCATCCCGACGTCTTCGTCACCGTCGACGTCGGCGGGCAGAAGGTGCTGGTGCGCGCCTCCAGCGCGGATGCGCCGGCGCTCGGCGACACCGTCGGCCTGCGCTTCGAACCCGGGGCCATCCATCTGTTCGACGCGCAAGGCGAGCGGCTGCCCGCGCCGGCGCTGGCGGCGTAAGGAGACACACGACATGCGGATCGCCGAGCTCGACGTCTGGACCGTCAACGTCCCCTATACGAGCGCCTTCAAGACCTCGTTCGACAAGCGCGTGGGAACGACGCGGACGGTGCTTCGCCTGCGGACCGACACGGGCCTCGTGGGCTGGGGAGAGACCTTCCGCGGCAGGCCCACGGCGGCGATCGTCGAACGCTGCCGCGACCTCCTCGTCGGCTGGAATCCCTGCGACGTGGAGCGGCTGCGCGCCCGCCTCTACATGACGCCGTTCTTCTACGGCTATGTCGGCTACGCCGCCCTCGCCGGGATCGAGATGGCCTGCCACGACCTGATGGGCAAGGCCGCGGGAATGTCGCTGACCGACATGATCGGCGGCAGCGTCCGCGACACGGTGGCGGTGACGGGCGTGGTGACGCCGGGACTGCTGCCGCCGGGCGCGTCGGCCTCCGACCCCCGGGCCATGGCGGAGGCTTCGAGCGAGTTCCGCGCCCGCTACGGGTTCTCGGCGCTGAAGCTCAAGGGCTCCTCCGACATGCGCCGCGACGTCGCCACCGTCGCGGCCATGCGCGAGCGGATGCCCGACGTGCGCCTGCGGATCGATCCGAACGCGGTCTGGTCCGTCACCGACTCCATCGCCGGCGCGAAGGCGCTCGCGCCGTTCGACCTGGAATATCTCGAAGACCCCTGCGCGGGGCTGGAGGGCATGGCGCGCGTGCGGCAGACGACCGGCATGCCGCTGTGCACGAACATGTGCGTCGTGCGGCTGGAGGAGTTCGCTCCGGCGGTGCGCCTGGGCGCCATCGACGTGATCCACGGCGACGTTCACAAATGGGGCGGCATCAACGCGGTCCGACGGCTCGGCGCGCTGTGCGACGCGTTCGGCATCGGGATGAACCTGCACAGCGGCGGAGAGCTCGGGATCTCGACCGCCTGCCACCTGCATCTGGCGAGCGCGATGCCGGAGATCAGGCACGCCATCGACACCGTCTACTACCTGATGGAAGACGACATCGTCACAACGCCATTCGCCATCAAAGACGGCGCGATGCGCGCGCCCGCCGGGCCGGGCCTGGGCGTCGAGGTCGACGAGGACAAGCTCGCGCACTATGCCGCGCTCAACGGCAAGCAGGGCGACCTCGTCCAATAACGCCGAGAGGCACGGGTGCTGTCATGGGCTCATCCCACCAGGGCGAAGACGTCGAAACCGGGCACGTGAGCGTGCCCGACGGCTCCGTCGCCTACACGGTTCAAGGGGCGGGCCCCGTCGTCGTGTTCGCGCACGGGCTCGGCGGAAACCAACGGTCGTGGTGGCAGCAGGTCGGCGCCTTCAGCCGGCATTTCCGCTGCGTCGCGTTCAGCCATCGCGGCTTCGATCCGTCGTGGGACTCCTCGGGCGCGCCTCGGCCCCCCTGCTTCGCGAGCGACCTGCGCTGCCTTCTCGATCATCTGCGCGTGGAGACGGCATCGATCGTCGGCCAGTCCATGGGCGGGTGGACGGCGATGGAGTTCGCTCTCGCTTATCCGGGCCGCGTCGACGCGCTCGTCCTGTGCGGATCGACCGGCACGCTGCGGCACGCCGGATTGCGGTCCCTGGGCGACACCGCCGCCGACCCCCGCATCCAGGCCTGGCGGGCCGCCGGCATCCAGCCCGCCGCGGGCGCGCGGATGGCCGAGGAACAGCCCGAATTGCATCGCATGTTCGTGGACATCGACCGCGCCAGCGGAACCTTCGACCGCGCCGCGGTGCGCGCCGCGCTCGACGCCATGCGGGTCCGCTCCCCCGCCGACATCGCCGCCATCGACCGCCCGACATTGGCGATGGTCGGGGAAGAAGACCTCATCTGCCCGCCCGGGAACGTCTCCATCCTCGCCGGGGTCATGGCGAATTGCGAACGCCACGTCGTCCCCCGGGCGGGACACTCGGTCTATTTCGAGCGCGCGGAGACCTTCAACGCGATGACGCTCGACTTTCTGCACCGGCAGGAGCTTCCGTCATGACCGGGGTGGGCGTCCTCGGCCACGGCGCGCTCGGCCATGCCATCGCGCAGGCGCTCGGATCGGGCCAGGTTCCCGGCGCGCGGCTCGTCGGGATCGCCGGGCGGCGCCTGTCGGACGACCTGGAATGCCTGGCGCGCGCGTGCGACTGCGCGGCGCTCGATGCCCCGTCGGCCCTGCCCGCGCTGGGCGCCCGTCTCATCGTCGAGGCGGCGGGCGCATCGGCCGTGCGCGAGCACGCCCTGCCGCTGCTCGAAGCCGGCTGCGACGTCATCCTGATGAGCACCGGCGCGCTGGGGGACGCCGCGCTGCTCGCCCGCCTGAAGGATGCCGCGACGGCGCATGGGCGCAAGATCTACCTCCCCTCCGGAGCCATCGCCGGGCTCGACGGCATTCGCGCCGCCATGGAAGCCGGCGTCGAGACGGTCCGCATCACGACCCGCAAGCATCCCCGCGCGCTGGCGGGCTCGCCCTACCTCGACGAGCATCCGCTCGATCTGGCCGGCCTCGCCGAGGCGCGCGTGATCTTTGAGGGCAGCGCGCGGGACGCCATCGCGGGGTTTCCCTCCAACGTGAACGTCTCGCTGACGCTCGCGACCCTCGTGGGCTCTCCCGACCGCGTGCAGGTGCGCATTATCGCCGACCCGCACGCGGAGATGACTCAGCATCGCATCGAGGTCACGGCGGCGTCCGGCACGATGGCCATCGACGTCGCGAACCAGCCCTCGCCGCTCAACCCGCGCTCGAGCTGGCTGGCCGCGCTGAGCGCCATCGCCATGGTCCGCCAGCTCGTCGCGCCAATCTGGATCGGCTGAGGCGGGCCGAAGGACGATGGCCCGCGCTACGTCCGGCGCCGGCGCGGGGCCGTGACCGGAGCCGGCGGCGCGGCGTTGGCGGAGAGGTCGCGCAGGATCGGGCAGCCCGGCCGGTGGTCGCCGTGGCAGTGGCTCGCCAGATGCTGGAGCGTGTCGGCCATGCCGCGCAGTTCGGCGATCTTGCGCTCGAGCTCCGCGACGTGTTCCAGCGCCACCGCCTTCACGTCGGCGCTCGACCGGTCCCTGTCGCGCCAGAGCTGGAGAAGCTCGCCGGTCTTCTCCATCGAGAACCCGAGCGACCTCGCGCGCTTGATGAAACGGAGCGTGTGGATATCGTCGCTGCCGTAGACGCGGTAGCCGGCCTCCGTCCGCAGGGCCGGCGCGACCAGGCCGATCGCCTCGTAGTAACGCACCATCTTGGCCGACAGCCCCGAGGCCGCCGCTGCGTCGCCGATGTTCATGGAAGGCCCCTCGATGGGTGGAATGCCCATCATAAGGGTTCCCAACGTGGGAAGGTCAAGGCGCGGCTCGCTCGGCCGCGGAGAGCGCACAAAATGGGGTGTTGACCTTACCACGATGGGAAGGTGCAGGGTTTGCCGAAGCGTTAGGAGGATCGACGATGAGCGACGCTCACAACCACCGGCATCACGACCACGGCCATAACGGCCACGGGCATCAGGGTCACGACCATTCCGGCCACGATCACGCCGACCACGATCACGCCTGCG
Organism: Alsobacter ponti; assembly: GCF_024294805.1. Classification (GTDB taxonomy): domain Bacteria; phylum Pseudomonadota; class Alphaproteobacteria; order Rhizobiales; family Beijerinckiaceae; genus Alsobacter; species Alsobacter ponti. Next base: position 131,351 of record NZ_JANCLU010000002.1, on the reverse strand, counting down.
ATCACGCGGGCCACCAGCACGGCGGGAGCTGCTGTCACGGCTCGGGCCATGCCAAGCAGGGCCACGGCGCGGCCGAGGCGAAGCCGGGTGTCGTGAAGGACCCTGTGTGCGGGATGGATGTCGACCCGCATACGGCGAAGCACCGGGCCTCGCATGAGGGCCACCCCTATTATTTCTGCTCGGCCGGCTGCAAGACGAAGTTCGAGGCCGACCCGGCCAGGTACCTCTCGCCGCAATCCGCGCCGGCCGAGCCGGTTCCGGAGGGCACGGTCTATACCTGCCCCATGCACCCGGAAATCCGGCAGATCGGGCCGGGCAGCTGCCCCATCTGCGGGATGGCGCTCGAACCGGTGATCGCCACGGCGGATACGGGACCGAACCCCGAGCTCGCGGACATGACGCGGCGGTTCTGGATCGGGCTCGCCCTGGCCCTGCCCGTCTTCGCCGTCGAGATGGGGGGCCATCTTTTCGATCTCGAACACACCTTGTCGCGGCAGTGGTCGAACTGGATCCAGCTCGCGCTCGCCACGCCCGTGGTGCTGTGGGCCGGGTGGCCGTTCTTCGAGCGGGGCTGGCGTTCGCTGGTGAACCGCAGCCTCAACATGTTCACGCTCATCGCCATGGGCACGGGCATCGCGTGGCTGTACTCCGTGATCGCGACGCTCGCGCCCGATCTCTTCCCGCCCGCGTTCCGCGGCCATGACGGCGCGGTGGCGGTCTATTTCGAGGCGGCCGCCGTCATCACCGTCCTCGTGCTGCTCGGCCAGGTGCTGGAGCTGAGGGCGCGCGAGAGCACCAGCGGCGCGATCCGCGCGCTGCTCGACCTCGCGCCCAAGACCGCCCGGCGCTTGCGGCCGGACGGCACGGACGAGGAGGTCGCGCTCGACCTGATCGGCGTCGGCGACCGCCTGCGCGTGCGCCCCGGCGACAAGGTGCCGGTCGACGGAACGGTCGTCGAAGGCCGCAGCGCGGTGGACGAGTCGATGGTCACCGGCGAGTCCATGCCCGTCACCAAGACGGCGGGCGACAAGGCCATCGGCGGCACGGTGAACCAGAGCGGCATGCTGGTGGTCGCCGCCGAGAAGGTCGGCCGCGACACCATGCTGTCGCAGATCGTCCAGCTCGTCGCCGACGCCCAGCGCAGCCGCGCGCCGATCCAGCGCCTCGCCGACCAGGTGTCCGGGTGGTTCGTGCCGACGGTCATCGCCGTCGCCCTGGTCGCCTTCGCGGCCTGGGCGGTGTGGGGTCCCGAGCCGCGCCTGGCCTTCGGCCTCGTGGCGGCCGTCAGCGTCCTCATCATCGCCTGTCCGTGCGCGCTGGGCCTCGCCACGCCGATGTCGATCATGGTCGGCGTCGGGCGCGGCGCGCAGGCCGGGGCGCTCATCAAGAACGCCGAGGCGCTGGAGCGCATGGAGAAGGTCGACACCATCGTCGTCGACAAGACTGGCACGCTGACCGAAGGCAAGCCGGCGGTGACCGCCATCGTGCCCGCGCCGGGCTTCGCGGAAACGGAGTTGCTGAGGCTGGCGGCGTGCGTCGAGCGCGCCAGCGAGCATCCGCTGGCCCAGGCCATCGTGCGCGCGGCGGACGAGCGCGGCATCGCGACCGCCTCCGTCGTGGACTTCGCCTCTCCGGTCGGGCGCGGCGCGCTCGGCAAGGTCGACGGCCGCGCGGTGGCGCTCGGCAACGCCGCCTTCCTCGCCGAGAACGGCGTCGACATCGCCCCGCTCGCCCGGCAGGCCGAGGAGCTTCGCGGCGAAGGCGCGACCGCGATTTTCGTCGGCGTCGACGGGCGGCTCGCCGGCGCGCTCGCCATCGCCGACCCGGTGAAGGCGTCGACGCCGGAGGCGCTCGCCGCGCTGCGCGAGGCCGGCGTGCGCATCGTGATGCTGACCGGCGACAACCGGACCACCGCGACGGCCGTGGCGAAGCGGCTCGGCATCGCCGACGTCGAGGCGGAGGTGCTGCCCGAGCAGAAGAGCGCGGTGGTGAAGCGCTACCGCGACCAGGGCCGGGTGGTGGCGATGGCGGGCGACGGCGTCAACGACGCGCCGGCGCTGGCGGCGGCCGACGTCGGCATCGCCATGGGGACGGGCACGGACGTCGCCATGGAGAGCGCTGCCGTGACGCTGCTGAAGGGCGACCTCACCGGCATCGTGCGGGCGCGCAGGCTGTCCCATGCGGTGATGAAGAACATCCGCCAGAACCTGTTCTTCGCCTTCGTCTACAACGCGGCCGGCGTGCCGATCGCCGCCGGGGTGCTCTACCCGAGCTTCGGCATCCTGCTGTCGCCCGTCATCGCGGCCGCCGCGATGGCGCTGTCCTCGGTCAGCGTCATCGGCAACGCCGCCCGCCTGCGGGGCGTCAAGCTGTGAGATCGGCCTCCGCCGGGCGGCATCGCGTCGCCCGGCGGAGGCCCCGTCCGGCGCGGCTCGGGCCGCGATTTTGGGTTGGGTCGGACTGCTGTACATTTCGCCTGTGCGGGAGAGATCGCCGCGTCCTGCGTCGCTCTTTCGCCGAGGGGGGACGCTGCCGTGGACGATTTCCTCACCGACGAAATGCGGGTGCTGCAGGAGCGGTTTCAGACGCGTCGACTGGCCGACAAGGTGCGCGAGCGGGCCTTCCGCAATAAATTCACGGAAGCCGACCGCGCCTTCATCGACAATGCCCAGTTCTTCTTCCTCGCGACCGTCGACAGGAACGGACGCCCGCAGTGCTCGTACAAGGGCGGCCCGCGTGGGTTCGTCCGGGTGACCGGAGAGGCGGAAATCACCTTCCCGCTGTTCGAGGGCAACGGCCTCTACCTCTCCGCCGGCAATATCGCCGGCACGGGCCGGGTGGACCTCCTCTTCATCGACTTCGAGAAGCAGTCGCGGTTGCGCGTCAACGGCACCGCGCGTATCGACGAGCGCCATCCCTTGCTCGGGCGCGTGAAGGCGGCGCAGGCTTTCGTGCGCGTCGAGGCGAGCGACATCCATCCGAACTGTTCCCGGCACGTCCACAAGATGGCGATGCTGGAGCCTTCCCACTCCACCCCGCTGTTCGACGACCAGGATGTCGGCAAGGCCGACTGGGGCCAGGCGTATCTCGATGTGCTGCCCGACTATATGAAGCCCGACCCGAAGACTTGACCGACAATTTCCGGCTTTCCTGTCCGACAACATCCGGCTGCGCCGCCAAACATCGTCGGACGAAACTGCTGTAAAGCCTTCGCACGGTGTAATTCATCACGGCGCTGTCACGGCAACTTGATCCCGCCACACACGATTTGACGACGAATTCCGCGCCCGGGACTCGATCGACCGGTTGCGCGCTATCTCTCCCGCCATCATCGTCGTCGGGTGACGCGCGACGACGCGACAATAGTGTCGGATCACGTCGCCACACGGGGGAGGGATCGGAATGCGGACTACCGTTCAATTGGCCATTGTCGCCTGCGTCGTCGGCCTTGGGGGCTCCGCGTCCGCGCAGCAGCCTCCGCCGCCGCAGTTTCCCAACATGACGTTCTTCATCACCAGCAAGGGCGGCCCCGACGGGGCCAATCTGGGCGGGCTCGAAGGCGCCGACAAATTGTGCCAGGACCTCGCGACGACCGCGGGAGCCGGCGCGAAAACATGGCGCGCCTATCTCAGCCAGCAGGCGATCGGCGGCAAGCCCGCCGTCAACGCGCGCGACCGCATCGGCAAGGGCCCGTGGGTGAACGCCGTCGGCATGCAGATCGCCGCCAATGTCGACGACCTGCACAATCCCGAGCGCAACAACATCACCGTCGAGTCGGGCCTGACGGAACTGGCGCGCAAGATCCCCTCGCGCCCCATGGTGGTGAACTACCACGACATCATGACGGGAAGCCTCGCCAACGGCACCGCTCCGCCGCCGGACAAGGACCTCACCTGCGGCAACTGGACCAAGAACGGCGAGGGCTCCGCCATGCTGGGCCATTTCGACCGCATGGGCACGGGCGGCGAGTCGTCGTCGTGGAACGCCTCGCATCCCTCCGCCGGATGCAGCCCGCCGGCTCTCCTGCGCACCGGCGGAAACGGCCTGCTCTACTGCTTCGCGGCGAACTGATCTTCGCCCGGGCGCTCAGGCGTCCGGGCGCAGAATGTCGGCCACCGCGATCACCCCGTCGGTGACGTAGCGGTTGACCTTGCCGATGGCGACGCGCTCGCCGGGCTTGTAGGAGCGCGCGGGGCCGATCGCGCCGGCCTCGGCGAGCCTGTCCATCAGGAAGTCGCGCTCGGCGTTGGTGTCGCCGTCGGTGGCGTGGGTGATCTGGAAGCTCAGCCGCGTGAGTGCGAGGCCGGTGTCCTTGGTCACCGCGCCGAGCCACAGCGCCGGCTCCCCGTCGCCGGGACGCCGCGAGCCGCGCCAGAACTCCGGCGTGTTCAGCGTGTGCTCCGCCTCGTTCGCCGGGATGCCCCAGAAGCGCACGTGATGGCGCTTGCGCGGGCTGTCGTCGATGGAGCGCTGGAAGCCGACGTCCTGCCCCCGGTCCAGCAGGAAGAGCGTGCTGAACGGCGCGTCCGGATAGGGGCGATCCAGCACGAAGGCCTGCGCCATCTTCCACGACGACGCCAGCCCCAGAGGGGCCGCCCGCACCCAGCCGGCGCGCCGGAAGGCCTCCTGCAGCTCGCCGAAGGTGCCGATGAGGGCGACGTTGACCGGATCGCCGGGCAGCCCGTCCCCGGTCAGCGTGTAGGAGGGCACACGCCCGCGTTGCAGGATGCGTGCGCCGAGGCGGATCACGCGCGGCAGCACCAGGTAGGCGGCGACGCCATAGGTGGCGGCGAGCGCCAGGACGAGGGGCAGCTTGCGGTCGGCGACGTCGAAGAAGACGACCAGGATCAGCCAGACCGTCGCGACGCCCAGCAGCGCGACCAGCAGGCGCTGGAAGAGGCGCTTCAGCAGCCGCATGGGCTGATCGCCGGTTCGGCGGCCTGTCCGGGCGAATGGGGCGGCACGGCTGACATTGGAATGTCACCTTCGTTGCGTTGTTCCGGAATATAGCCTTGAACTCGGCCGTGTTCACGCGAAACTCGCGCGGAAACGGGCCGGTAGATCCGGTTTCCGCTCGACGAACGTTGGAAGACAAAGATCAGCGGGCGGCCGAGAGCGCGTTCGCCGTGGCCTCGTCGGCCGGCAGGAAGGCCTCGATGGCGATCTCCGAAACGGTCACGTCCCGGGGCGTCCCGAACACCATCGACGTCCCCAGGAAGCTCAGGACGCCGCCCGGCGTCGCGATCTGGAGCGGGATGGCGATCTCCGCCACCTCCTCCGCCATGGAAGGCGACCGGTCGGAATGCGGCACCGGATAGGACAGCAGCTCGTCCTGAAGGGCCGCCAGGACGGGATCGCCGCTCTCCGCCACCTGCCGCCGCAGCCGCGACAGGAGGTGGTGACGCCACTCGGGCAGGTTGGCGATCCGGGGGGCCAGCCCCTCGGGATGCAGGCTCAAACGCAGCACGTTGACCGGCGGCGCGAGCAGCGTCTCGCTCGCCCCGGCGAGCAGCGGGGCGACGGCGGCGTTGGCCGCCACGAGCGTCCAGTGCCGGTCGATGGCGACGGCGGGAAAGGGCTCGTGGCCCTTGAGCACGCGCCCGATCATGTCCCGGACCGGCTTCAGCACGGGGTCGTCGAGCCGGCGCTCGGGGTAGACCGGGGCGAAGCCCGCGGCCAGCAGCAGGGCGTTGCGCTCCCGCAGCGGAACGTCGAGCTGCTCGGCGAGCCGCAGCACCATCTCGCGGCTCGGCCGGGCGCGGCCCGTCTCGATAAAGCTCAGATGGCGCGAGGAAATTTCCGCCTCGAGCGCCAGGTCGAGCTGGCTGATGCGCCGGCGCTGACGCCAGTCGCGGAGCAGCAGGCCGAAATTGGCGGGGGATGGTGAGGCAGCGATGGACATGAGCGCATCCTACCGCCCTCCCGGCGCAGGCTCCATGACCTGCGAGGTAATCGACTGGCGGACGGCGCCGCGCTGATCTGAGGTCATTCCCGGCCCACACCGAGCCGGACAACCACGGAGATCAACGATGCGCACGCAGCTGTCCGCCCTGCCCCTCGAAACCGTGCTGGTCATCGACGCCGCCACCTGCGCCGCGATGGGCGTCGTCCTCGTGGGCTTCGCGCCCTCACTGGCCTCCCTCCTCGGTATCCCCGGCGTCGTCCTGACCGCAGCGGGAGCCATCCTGTTTCCCTGCGCCTTCCTGATGCTGGCCGCCGCCCGCCTCCCCTCCTTGACGTCGCCGCTCGGCTGGCTCGTGGTGCTCGGGAATTTGGGATGGGCCGCCGCCAGCGTCGGACTGCTTCTGGCGGTCCCCGTCACCCCGGTCGGCGAGGCGGTCGTCCTGCTGCAGGCCGCGGCGGTGCTGATCCTCGCCCAGCTGGAGTGGAAGAGCCTGCGTCGGCTCCCGCGGCCGAACCCGGCCCACGGCTGACGGCCTGCCGGACCGTCCGCCGCTGGCCTGCGCCAGCCATTCTCGTCGGGGTCGGGGCGCATTCCGCCTCGGCCCCGGCGAGCTTGAGCAGAGCATTTTCTCGTGACATTGCAATGAGATATTCCCACCGCCCGGGTGGCTTCGGGTAGATTGAAGCCGCGGTTCGTGCCAGACATCTCAACTTGGACGAACGTGCCAACCACCCGGTCATGGAGCATCCCCTGCCGCCACCGCCCGATCCGACCTTCCGCGTCGATGGCTCAGTCCGTCCGGCGGAGCGGCCGCGCGCCGGTCATAAAAGCCAGCATCGAAGCGCGGGGTCCGGCGGGTCTGGCCAGGGCCGCGAGGGAACGACATGACCCCCGCCGAGCGGCCCCAATCCCTGTTGTTCCTCGCCGGCGGCGGGGCGATGGGCGCCCTCATGCGCGAGCATGACTGGTCGGAGTCTCCGCTCGGGCCGCCGGAGACCTGGCCACAGTCGCTGCGGTCGGTCGTCGGCCTGCTCCTCGGCTCGAAGTTCCCGATGTTCGTCGCCTGGGGGCCGGATCTCGGCTTCCTGTACAACGACCCCTACGCGGAGATCCTGGGGGCCAAGCACCCATTGGCGCTGGGCCGCCGGTTCTACGACATCTGGTCCGAGATCTGGCCCGACATCTCGCCCCTGATCGACGCCGCCATGGCGGGCGAGGCGAGCTACCGCGAAAATCTCCCGCTCCTGATGAACCGCAAGGGCTTCGACGAGCAGACCTGGTTCACCTTCTCCTACTCCCCCGTCCGTGACGAAAGCGGCAGCGTCGCGGGCATGTTCTGCGCCTGCACGGAAACGACGGCGCAGATCCTGGCGGACCGGCGGCGGTCCTTCCTCCTCGACGTGGAGGAACGGCTGCGCGAGGCTTCGCACGCTCGCGCGGCGATGGACGTGGCGGTCGAGGCGCTGGGCCGCCACCTGGGGGCGGTGCGGGTCGGATACAGCGAGGTGAACGCGGACGGGCAGACGATCATCTGCGAGACGTGCTACGCCGATGGGGTCGCCCCCATCCTGGGCACGTTCCGTCTCGACGATTTCGGCGCGGAAAGCATCGCGCGCCAAAGGGCGGGCGCCACGGAAGCAGTTTCCGACATCCTTGCCGATTCCGCCCAGAGGCACGACACCTGGGTTGCGATCGACACGCGCGCGTTCGTCTCCGTGCCGCTGGTTCGCGAAGGGCGGCTGCAGGCCTCTCTCTACGTCAACCACCGAAACCCGCACGCCTGGACGTCGCACGAGGTCGCGCTGATCGAGGAGGTCGCCGCCCGGACCTGGGCCGCGGTCGAGCGCGCCCGGGCCGAGGCGCGCCTGCGGGAGAGCGAGGCGCGGTTCCGGCTCATGGCGGACGCCGTGCCCCAGATCGTGTGGATCACGGACGCGGACGGCCGCAGCGAGTTCTTCAACGCGCAATGGTACGCCTATACCGGCGCGTCGCCGGACCCGATCACCAACAGCGAGGTGATCGCCAGATACGTCCATCCCGAGGACGGCCCCGTCACGGCGCAAGCGTTCGAGGAGGCGCGCCGCACCGGGAGAACCTTCGTCGTCGAGCATCGCATCCGGTCGGCGGCGGGGGCGTATCGCTGGTTCCTCGTCCGCGGCGAGCCCTATCGCGATCCGGAGACCGGCGAGGTGTTGCGCTGGTTCGGCGCGTCGGTCGACATTCACGACCGAAAGGTGGCCGAACAGGCGCTGCTGGCGCTCAATGCCGATCTCGAGCGTGAAGTCGTCGAGCGCACGCGCGAGCGCGGCCTGATCTGGCGGCACCGCCTCGATCTTCTCTCCGTCATCGACGTGGCGACCGGGCGCTTCGACGCGGTCAATCCAGCCTGGACTGTCGCGCTGGGCTGGACGGCGGAGCATCTCCAGAGCAGGCCTTTCGCGGAGTTCTTGCATCCCGAAGACCTGGAGCGGAGCCTTGCGGAGTTCGAGCGCGTGCGGGCCGGCGGGCCGGTCCTGCATTTCGAGAACCGCTACCGCACGCGTGACGGTGGATGGCGGTGGCTCTCCTGGGTCGCCGCGCCGGACAGCGGGAAACTCTATGCGGTGACGCGGGACGTCACGCGCGAGAAGGAGCGGCAAGCCGAGCTCGAGGCGGCGGAGGCCGCCCGGCGCGACGCGGACGCTCTGTACCGGACCTATTTCGAGAACACGCCCGAGGCGCTGTTCGTCATCCGGGTGGAGCCTCACGACCGCTTCTTGGTCGAGGAGCTCAACCCATCCCATGTGGCGAGCGTGGGCCTGAAAATCGAGGAGGTCCGTGGCAAGCGCGTCGAGGACATTCTCCCGCACGATCTCGCCCGCGAGGTGCTCGCCATGTATCGGCGCGTGGTGCGGACCGGAGAGGTCCACCAGTACCGCGAGGTGTTCGACCTGAACGGCGATGCGCAGCACTGGGACACGGCGCTGATGCCCATGCGCGACGCCAGCGGCCGGGTCGTGCGGCTGATCGGCTCCAGCCGGAACGTGACGCGACAGATCCTGGCCGAGGAGGCACTTCGCCAGAGCCAGAAGATGGAGGCGATGGGCCAGCTCACCGGCGGGGTGGCGCACGACTTCAACAACCTGCTGACGCCAATCGTCGGCGCGCTCGACCTGCTCCACCGCAAGGGCCTGGGCGGCGCGCGGGAGCAGCGCCTGATCGCGGGCGCGGCGCAATCGGCCGAGCGCGCGAAAATCCTCGTGCAGCGCCTGCTGGCCTTCGCCCGCCGCCAGCCGCTCCAGACGGTCCCCGTCGATGTGGCGAAGCTCGTGACTGAAATGGGTGAACTCGTGGCGAGCACCACCGGCCCGCAGATCAGGGTCGTGGTGGAGGCCTCGGAAGACTTGCCGCCCGCGCTGGCCGACCCCAACCAGATCGAGATGGCGCTTCTCAACCTCAGCGTGAACGCGCGTGACGCCATGCCAGACGGCGGCACGCTGCGCATCTCGGCCACATCCGAACGTGTCGGCCTCGGGCATCGCGCCAAGCTTCACCCAGGCGAATATGTCTGCCTGTCCGTGGCGGACACCGGCTCCGGGATGGACGACGCGACGCTGGCGCGCGCCGTCGAGCCATTCTTCTCCACGAAGGGCGTCGGCAAGGGCACGGGACTTGGCCTGTCCATGGTGCATGGCCTGGCGTCCCAGCTTGGCGGAGCGCTGACGATCCGGAGCCGGCCGGGCTTCGGAACCAATGTCGAGCTCTGGCTGCCGCAAAGCGCCGCCGCGCCCGGTACGGACGAGCGTCGCCCCGAGCCCGCGCAGACGGCGGCCAGGATGGGAACGGCGCTCCTCGTCGACGATGAGGAGCTCGTGCGCCTGAGCACGGCCGAAATGCTGCAGGAGCTCGGCTACACGGTCCTGGAGGCCTCATCCGCCGAGGAGGCGCTTCGACTGGTCGAGCGTGGAGACGGCTTCGACCTGCTCGTCACCGACCACCTGATGCCCGGGATGAACGGCGCCGAACTTCGTCGCGCCATCCGGTCGGCGCGCCCCAGCGTCCCCGTGCTGCTCGTGTCGGGCTATGCCGAGTTCGAGGGAGTCGACCCGGATCACCCGAGGCTGACGAAGCCCTTCCGCAAGGACGAACTCGCCGCCGCTCTGGCGCAGCTCTCGCCGGGACAATAGGCCGCCGCGCGCGTGAGCGCCGACGTCCTGGCGAGGTCACGAGCCAGTCCGCCCGAAAGCGAGCCGACCCGTCTTTTGCGTCTTGCACGTCAGTCGGTGGCAGAGGCGAGGATCTCGATCCCATGTCGTGCGCAAGCGGCCGCAACCCGCGAAAGCGTGTCGGGCGACGGCCTCCCTTCGAGACGCTGGGGCGAACCGATGTCGCGAAAGAACGCGACCATCTGGGCCTCGACGATCACCGTCATGACGGCAGGAGCGCTGCCCTGGTTGGAGTAGCTATGCTCGACCCGGCCCGGCAATGTCACGATGGACCCCGGCCCTGCCACGACCGTCGACGCGCGTCCCTTGTCATGGAAGCCGAACGTGATTTCGCCTTCGGACACGCGAAAGACCTCCGGCGAAGCGTGCCGGTGCAATGGCGTCCCTGAACCGGGCGGCACGGTCACATCGAGCACGTGGAGGTTCTTGTCCTCCAGTTCTCCCATGAACCGGACCAGGTCTCCCAGGACCCAGAGAGACGGCGCGGTTTCAGGGCGTTCGATAGCCACCTGGGTCGTCACGGCTTCTGACCTCCTGTTTCGTTCGTGTCGCTCGGGACAGACTGTCGAAGACCCTTCATGATCAGTTCGATCGCCCACGCCACGGTCTCGCCGGCTTGCTTGCCGTCGAGGTCGCAATAGTCCTTCAGAGTCTCCCACGTGGCCGCGCTGTAGAGGGCGTGGACGATGGCTTCGCAGCGAGCCCGATCGCGGGGACTTACGCCGGCCAGCGCGTCATCGACCGCCACGGAGAAGGCCTGTTTGCGCTCAGGCAGCGCTGCGAGGCGCATCTGGCGACCCGACACGGTGTGAAGGCTCGCTCTCACGATGCCTTCGTTCGCGTCGAAACCCTGGAACGCCGCAATGGGCATGCTGATCAGGTCGGCGCCCGATCGGGGCAAGACGGTGGGCGCAATGCGGGCGTTGATCCAATGCCAGAATGCCTGGAAAAGCGCCTCTTTCGAGGGGAAGTGGCGGAACATGGTTCGCCTTTCCACGCCCGCGGCCTTCGCCACGTCATCAAGGATAAAGGCGCCGTCCCCCGACGAGGCGAGGACTTCCGCGAGGGCCGCCAGCAGCCGGTTGCGCGTGTCTTCGGCGTGCGCCCGGCGAAGCGGGCTTTCGTATTTTCGCTCTGGACGTGAATTCATGTCACTTGCAATGACATCAATTTCGACGTTCGTCAACCTTGTGCCTTGAGAGCGAGAAACGCGGATCCGCCCAGCGGGACGCGGCTGGAAAATGGCTCCCCATCCGCACCGCCACGACACCCGAAACCGGGAACAAGGGATCGGCTGGGCCGTTCCCAGCCGAAGGATTCAGCCATGGCAGGCAGCTTCGGCGCTTCGCAAACGCGTGCTGCCCCGGGCAAGCACCCCAATATCGCCGTCTACGCGGCTCTCGTCGGCAATCTGCTCGTGGCCGCGACCAAATTCGCCGCGGCGGCATGGACCGGCAGTTCGTCCACGCTCAGCGAGGCGTTTCACTCGCTGGTCGACACCGTGAACGAAGTCCTTCTGCTCTATGGAATACACCGGTCCCGCCGGCCTCCGGACCCGAAGCATACGTGGGGGCACGGACGCGAGATCTATTTCTGGAGCTTCGTCGTCGCGATCCTCGTGTTCGCCGCGGGAGCCGGTGTCTCGGCGTACGAGGGGGTGCAGCATCTCCGTGCGCCGGAGCTCGTCGAGGACCCGTTCGTCGTCTACGCGGTGCTGGCCCTGTCGCTCGCGTTCGAGTCCGCGTCGTGGGTCTTCGCCTGGCGACAGTTTCGGTCGAGCAATCGGGTTGAAGGGCTCCTCGCCGCGATCCGAAGAAGCAAGGATCCCGCGACCTTCACGGTGCTACTGGAAGACAGCGCCGCCGTGATCGGGCTTCTGATCGCCCTCGCCTCGACCGCGGTCTCGCAGCTGCTGGAAAAGCCCGAGATCGACGCCTACGGCTCGCTGGCGATCTCCGTTCTGCTCGCCGCGGTGGCGGCTCTTCTGGCGCGCGAGACCAAGGGATTGCTGATCGGCGAGCCCGCCGACAGGACCACGACCGATCTCATCCTGCGGATCGCCAACGAAGAGCCCGGAGTCGTCGCGGCAAACGGCGTCCTCACCACGCATCTCGGCCCCGATCAGGTCACGGCCTCGCTCAGCATCGAATTCGAGGACGGCCTGCGCACTCCCGACATCGAGCGGGCGGTCAGTTCCATCGAAAGCAAGGTTCGCCAGGAAGCCCCGTCCGTCGTGCTGCTCTTCGTGAAGCCTCAAACGCCCGGCGCCTTCGACCGGGCGCGCGCCGCCTGGTTTGTCGCCTGACGTCGAGATAGCGGCCGACCTTCGATGCGAGTTCGGCCGCTATTCGCATTGGAGAATGCTCGGAAATCGTCCGGAATCGCCCGATCGAGGAGAACGACGCAACTCGCGGCTGCTCGGCTGCATTGAGCTTAGAGCCAGCCCAAATCCGATTTGCAGGGAGCCTCAGAGCTTGAGAGACGGCGACGGGTCCTTGCCTTCTCCAGGCAGCTTCAGGGCGCCGGGGGCCGGGCCCGCATCGATCGGGCCTTCGGCGTCGCCCTCGTTCGGCAACAGGCTGCTCGACGCCATTCCCCCCGGGGACCGCACCGGCATCGCCGGGCTTTTCACCAGGGTTGAGCTTCGCGCCCGGCAGATCCTGCACCACGCCGGGACGCCGATGGCCGACGTCTATTTCCCGATCTCCGGGCTCGTCTCCGTATCGGGGCGCGCCGGGCCGTCCCGGTGGGTCGAGGTCTGGCTGATCGGCTCGGAAGGGATGGTCGGCATTCCCGCCGTGCTGGGGACAAAGGAAGCGCCGGGGCTGAGGCGCGTCATGCAGATTGGCGGCGCGGCCTGGCGCATCGCGCCGGACATGCTCTCGCGCGCCATGGACATCTCCCCGGCCCTGCGCCGCCGCCTGCTGCGATATATCGACGTGGTGCTGCTCCAGACCGCCCAGTCGAGCATCTGCAACGCGACCCACGAACTGCGCGAACGCCTCTCGCGCTGGCTGCTGGTGGCGCATGACGCCCTCTGCACGGACGAGATCGCGCTGACGCATCAGCTCCTGGCTCGCCTGCTCGGCGTCACCCGACCGAGCGTGACGCAGTGCCTGCACGTGCTCGAAGAGCACGGGGCCATCGAGACCCGGCGCGGGCGGATCGTCATCAGCGACAAGCAGCGGCTCGAGGCGCTCTCATGCCACTGCCATCGGATCATCCGCTCCCATGCGCAGGCCGCGCTTCAGCCGGGCGACGGGACCGGTCCTTCCTGACCGGCAAATTCGGTCTTCCAGCGAACCAACTGCGTCCCGAGCCTGCTCCGCGCCCCGAAACCGTCGACGCCTTCCGGCATTGCGGCACAGGAGCATTCCTCCAGGGAGGTCCGGATGCCTTGCCCCAAGGCCTGCATTGCGTTGCTCGCCGCGGCGATTTCGCTTTCTGCTCCCATGATGGCCCGGGCCGAGGACCTCGCCGGGCGCTCGTCCAATCCCGCCGAATGGGTGATGCCGGGCCGCGACTACGCCGGGACGCGGTTCAGCCCGCTGGACCAGATCAAGCCGGAGAATGTCGGCGGCCTCCAGGCAGCCTGGACTTTCTCCGTCGGCAAGGAGCGCGGGCAGGAATCCGCGCTGCTGGTGGTCGACGGTACGATGTACGTCGTCTCGCCCTTTCCCAACCGCGTCTTCGCGCTCGATGCGACGACGGGCGATCTGAAATGGAGCTATGTGCCGAACCAGGACCTCGCCGCGCAGGGCGTGGCCTGCTGCGACGTCGTCAATCGCGGCCCGGCCTACGACAACGGACGCCTGTTCGTCGCCACGCTGGACGACCACGTCGTCGCGCTCGACGCGAAGACGGGCCAGGAAATCTGGAACGCCAAGGTCGGCGACATCAACCTGGGCGAGACCATCACCATGGCGCCGCTCGCGGTGAAGGGGAAGATTCTCGTCGGCGACAGCGGCGGGGAGCTCGGCGTGCGCGGCAAGCTCACCGCGCTCGACCAGGCCACCGGCAAGGTGGCGTGGACTGCATGGTCCACCGGTCCGGACAAGGACGTGCTGATCGGGCCGGACTTCAAGCCCTTCTACGATGCCGCGAAGGGCAAGGACCTCGGCGTCGCGAGCTGGCCGCCGGACGCGTGGAAGACGGGCGGCGGCACGATCTGGGGCTGGCTGACCTACGACCCCGAGCTCAACCTCGTCTATTACGGGACCGGCAATCCCGGGCCCTGGAACTCCAACCAGCGCCCAGGCGACAATTTGTGGACGTCCACGATCTTCGCGCGCGACGCCGACACCGGCCAGGCTCGCTGGGCCTACCAGCTGAACCCACACGATCTCTGGGACCATGACGAGATCAACGAAGGCATCCTGCTCGACCTCACCATCGACGGGAAGGCGCGCAAGGTTCTCGTCCACCCCGGCCGCAACGGCTACATGTACGTCATCGACCGGCAGACGGGCGAGGCGATCTCCGCCGACCCCTACGACACCGTCAACGCCTACCTGGGCGTCGACCTGAAGACCGGCCGGCCGAAGCCCAACGAAGCGCTCCACCCTGCATTGGGCAAGACGATCGAGAACGTCTGCCCCGCCTCCCCGGGCGCCAAGGACTGGCAACCCGCGGCCTGGTCGCCGCGCACGCAGCTGCTCTACGTGCCGCACCAGCATCTGTGCATGAACTTCAAGACGGGCGAGGTGGGCTACATCGCTGGCACCCCCTATGTCGGAGCCTCGGTCGACATGTATGCCGGACCCGGCGGCTATCGCGGCGAATTCATGGCCTGGGACCCGGTCAAGAAGTCCAAGGTCTGGGCCATCAAGGAAAACCTGCCGGTCTGGTCCGGCGCACTCGTCACCGCCGGCGACGTCGCCTTCTATGGGACCATGGATCGCCTCTTCAAGGCGGTGGACGCCCGCACCGGCGAACCGCTCTGGCAGTTCCGGACCTCGTCGGGAGTCATCGGCCAGCCGATGAGCTACAAGGGCGCGGACGGGCGGCAATATGTGGCCGTGATGTCGGGCATCGGCGGCTGGCCGGGCGTCGTGGCCAATGCGGAAGTCGATCCGCGCGTGCGGAACGCGGCCCTGGGCTTCGCGGGAGCCACGCAGGACCTCCCCACCTACACTGTGGGCGGCAGCACGCTGTTCGTCTTCGCCCTGCCCGCGCAGAGCGGACCCGCCGGCCAGACGCCCGGGCCCCGACCGACCTCGGCGCCTGCCGCGCCCGCGCCGGGCCCGGCCGGGCCGCAGTAACAAGAGGAGGGCTCGACATGCCTCGCCTCGCCGCCCCGGCCGTCCTCGCCGCCATGCTTGCCGCCACGCCTGTCCTGGCCCAGCAACAGGCCGCCCCACCGTCACCGACGCAGGCTCAGCCGGCCTCGCCGCTCGCCGCTCCCGAGGAGGTCCAGCCGGCGGCCGGGCTCAAGCTCCCCGCCCTCCCCGGCGGAAAGGGCGTGACGACCGGCATGCAGGCCTTTTCCGGATCCGGACCGGCTCTCCTGCAGGTGCCCGTGGTGTCGCTCGCGCCGGGCAATTCCCTGAAACGACCGGACATTCGCAATCCGGACACCAGCGATGCGGCGGCCCAGCGCGGCATGCAGTACTTCACGGGATTCAACTGCATCGGCTGCCATGCGGACAATGGCGGAGGCGGCATGGGCCCCTCGCTCAGCAACTGGCGCTACATCTATGGCGAGCAGCCGGCCAACATCTTCCTGACGATCAAGCAGGGCCGCCCGAACGGCATGCCGGCCTGGGGCTCCGCCCTCCCGGACGAGGTGATCTGGGACCTGGTGAGCTATGTGCTCAAGCTGCGCTCGCCGCCGCCGAAGGGCTTCGGCCATACGATCTCGCGCACGCCGCCTTCTCCCGACATCGAACAGGTTCCGACCGAATATGTGAGCGGCACGGCCCCATGGAAGCACACCCAGTCCTTCAGCGCCGGCCAGAAACCGAACGCGCATTGAAGGCGTGAGGAGTCCGACATGCCCCTCAGGCCCCGGACCCGATGGACGATGGACAGGATCGCGCTGGCCGCGCCGGCCGTGGTCCTGCCGCGCCACGCCTTGGCCGCCGGGCTGGCCGATGCGCCAATGAACTACGTCGTGACGCACGGCCTGCAGGGCCGCGCCGTGACGCCGCTGCTTTGGGGCCTCGGCGCGATCTCGGTCGCGGTGGTCGTCATCATCAGCCTCCTCGTGGTGGTCGGGACACTGCGCCGCCGCGCGCCCCGGATGCACTTGCCGAGCGACGGCCAGATGCCCGTCGAGCGCCCGGAGGGCGGCCTGTCGTGGATCGCCATCGGCGTCGGCGTGTCGACCGTCGTCCTGCTCGGGATGATGGGCTGGACCGCCACGACGATGGCGCGCATCGCGCGCCCGCCGACCCAGCCCGCGCTCACCATCGACATCCGCGCGCAGCAATGGTGGTGGGCCGTCCGTTACGAGAGCGGCGATCCGACCCGCATTCTCGACACGGCCAACGAGATTCACATCCCCGTCGGGAAGCCCGTCGAATTCAAGCTGGAGAGCCGTGACGTCATCCACTCCTTCTGGGTTCCCGCGCTGGGCGGCAAGACGGACGTCATCCCCGGCCAGACCAACATGGCATGGCTGCAGGCCGAGCGGCCCGGCGTCTATCGCGGCCAGTGCGCCGAATATTGCGGGCAGCAGCACGGGCACATGGGCCTCGTCATCGTGGCCGAACCGCCCGACCAGTTCGAGGCCTGGATGGCGAACCAGCTCGCCTCGGCCAAGACCGCGGACAACGGCCCCGTTCGCGCCGGGCAGGACGACTTCGTCCAGCGCTGCGGGATCTGCCACGCGGTGCGCGGCACCCTGGCGCATGGCGTCCTCGGACCGGACCTCACCCACCTCATGAGCCGCGGCTCCATTGCCGCCGCCACCCTGCCCAACCGCGTCGCCTATCTCTCCGGCTGGATCGCCAATCCGCAGACGATCAAGCCCGGCGCGCGCATGCCGACGCTCGACATTTCCGGCCCGGAACTGGCGCGGATCCGCGGCTTTCTCGAAACGCTGAAATAGGAGCACGCCTTGGCCGTCACCGGATATGAGCGCGTTCTGCATGTCGAGGAGCAGGGCTATTCCACTGAGCACGCGAGGCGGCTCGAGGAGATGTGGGAGTCGAAGCCTGGACTGCGCGGGTTCCTGTCCAGCGTCGACCACAAGGAGATCGGCATCCGCTATCTCGTGACGGCGTTCGGCTTCCTGATTGTGGGCGGGGTCGAGGCGCTCATCATGCGCGTGCAGCTCGCAAGGCCCAACCAGGCCCTGCTGACGCCGGAGCAATACGACCAGCTCTTCTCGATGCACGGCATCACGATGATCTTCCTCTACGCGCTGCCGGTGCTGTCGGGGTTCAGCAACTACCTGTTCCCGCTGGTGCTGGGCGCGCGCGACATGGCCTTCCCCCGCCTCAACGCCTACTCCTATTGGATCTATTTGGCGTCGGGCATCTTCATGTACGCGAGCCTCGTCATGGGCCTCGCGCCCAACGATGGCTGGTTCAGCTACGTCCCCTACGCGCTGAAGGCCTACAACCCCGGCCCGAACCTCGATTTCTATGCGCTGGGCATGGTGTTCTACGGCATCTCGACCACGGTCGGGTCCGTGAACTTCGTGGTCACCTTCCTGCGCATGCGCGCGCCCGGCATGTCGATCAACCGCGTGCCGATCCTCACCTGGGGCACGCTGACCGCCTCCGTCGGCAACCTCTTCGCGGTACCCTCGGTGAGCCTGGCCTTCCTGATGATGTGGACGGACCGGCAGTTCGGCACCCATTTCTTCACCCAGGACAGCGGCGGCCAGCCGCTGCTTTGGCAGCACCTGTTCTGGATGTTCGCGCACCCCTGGGTCTATGTCGTCGTGCTGCCGGCGATGGGGCTCGTCTCCGACGCGCTGCCCTTCTTCTGCCGCCGCCCCCTGGTGGGCTACACCGTCGTGGTGCTCGCTACCGTCACGACGATGGTGCTGGGGTTCGGCGTGTGGCTGCACCACATGTTCGCCACGGGCCTGCCCTTCATCGCGCTGTCCTTCTTCTCGGCCGCCTCCTTCGTCATCACCATTCCCAGCGCCGTGGCGGTCTTCGCCTGGATCGCGACGATCTGGACGGGACGGCCGGTCATCACCACCGCCTTCCTGTTTTTCGCCGGCTTCATCGCGATGTTCGTGGTCGGCGGCGTGTCCGGCGTCATGACGGCGGCGGTGCCGGTCGATCGCCAGCTGACCGACACCTATTTCGTCGTCGCCCACATCCACTACGTGCTCATCGGCATCAATCTCTTCGCGGTCATGGGCGCGCTCTATGTGTGGCTGCCGAAGATGACGGGACGCCTGCTCAGCGAGCGCCTCGGCCGTTGGAATTTCTGGACGGTGCTCATTGGGTTCAACCTCGGTTTCTTCCCCATGCACATCCTCGGACTGATGGGCATGCCGCGGCGCGTCTACACCTACGAGGCCGATCTCGGCTGGGGGACGCTGAACCTCGTCACCAGCGCCGGCTCCTTCCTGCTCGCCATCGGCATCCTGCTGCTGCTCGTCAACATCGCCATGAGCCTGTCGAACGGCGTGCCGGCCGGCGACAATCCGTGGGACGCGCCGACGCTGGAATGGGCGACGCCCTCCCCGCCCCCGCCCTACAACTTCCCCGTCGTTCCCATGGTGGCGAGCCGTCATCCCCTGTGGGAAGAGCGGCTTGGCGAAACGGAGGCCGGGCATTCCGAGTTGCTGCGCGGGCCGTTGCTGGCCGACGGCAAGGAGGCGCTCGCGACCTCGGGCCTCGATGCGCAGCCCGAGGCCATCCTCAAGATGCCGGAGGATTCCTACGCGCCGTTCGTCGTCACGCTCGCCATGTCGGTCGGCTTCACCGGCCTCCTGTTGCATGAATGGTGGGTGGCCGGCGCGGGCGGGCTCGGCGTGCTCGCGGGGGCGCTCGTCTGGCTGTGGCCGGAGGCGTCGCTGGGCCAGAAAGCGGAGCGCGAGGCATGAGCGACACCGTTCACCTTCAGGCGCCCCTGCCCACCGGAAGCGTCGGCAAACTCGCCAATGGCTGGTTCGGCATGATCGCCCTCGTCGCCACCGAAGGCGCGCTCTTCGCGTATCTGCTGTTCAGCTACTTCTATTTCGACGTGCAGTATGGCCGCTCGTGGCTGCCCGACCCATTGCCTGCCTTCCGCCTCTCGGGACCGAACACGGCGATCCTCGTGGTGAGCAGCCTCACCATGGTCTGGGCCGAGCGCGCGGCCCGGCGGGGCGCGAACGGGCGAGCGGCTCTCGGCATCGCGCTCTCATTCGTGCTCGGCCTCGTCTTCGTCGGCATCCAGCTGATGGAGTGGAAGGACAAGACGTTCAACTACGCGTCGAGCTCCTATGGTTCGCTCTACTTCCTCATCACCGGGTTCCACATGGCGCACGTCGTCGCGGGTCTTCTCGTGCTGGCGGCCCTGCTCGCATGGACGCTGCTCGGCTATTTCGATGCGCGCCGCCACGCGCCGGTCAGCATCGGCGCGCTGTACTGGCATTTCGTCGACGTCGTGTGGCTGTGCGTCTTCTTCAGTCTCTACGTCACCCCGCATTTGAGGTGAGCGCCATGGCCGGACCGCAAGCCCCCCGCGTCCGCCACCCCTCGCCGCATCGCGGAGAGGTGAGCGGGCTCGCCATCGCCTTCGCCATTTTGGCCGCGCCGGCCGTCTGGGCGCTGCAGGTGCTGCTGAACTACGGGCTCAGCAGCATGGCGTGCTTCCCGCGAGACTATCCGCGAACCGTCCTGCCCGCGGGATGGAGCTGGTTGCCCACGCTGCTGGCGGCCAGCACCGCGGTCGCGCTGGTCATCGCCGTGGCGGCCGCGTGGGCCGGCTATCGCAGCTGGCGGCGTACGCGTGAGGAGGCGGACGGCGAGCACAGGCGTCTGCTGGAGGTCGGCGAGGGACGCAGCCGCTTCCTGGCGGCCTGGGGCCTGTGGATCGGCGTTCTGTTCGCGGTGGCCATCCTGTTCGACGCGGTCGGCCTGGCTCTGGTGACGTCATGCGGCGGCTGACCACGCTCTGGCTGCTGGCGACGGCCAGCCTGCTTCCCGCCGCTCCGGCCCTGGCGCATGACTCCGGGGCCACGCCCGAAACCATCGGTGCATTTCCGGCGCTCGTCGGGCTTAGCTTCATGATCGCGGGCCTGTACGCCACCGGATGGGCGCGTCGCCGCCGGGCGGCGGGAACCGCGCCGGGCCACCGTACCCAGGCGGCTGCCTTTGCGTCCGGCCTCGCCGTGCTGCTGGCCGCGCTCGCCCCGGCTGCGGACGAGATGGCGGACACGCTGTTCAGCGCTCACATGGCGCAGCACCTTGCGCTCGTCCTGATCGCGGCCCCGCTGCTCGCCTTCGGCCGCGCCGGACTGCTCGCCGGCATGGGCCTCGGCCGCGCACCGCGCCGTATCGCCGGCCGGCTGGGGTTCGAGCGCGTGAGGCGAACGTGCCACGGCATGCCCGGCGCGCTGCTGGCCTGGTTCGCCTTCTGCGGCGTCTTCGCGTTCTGGCACCTGCCCGGCCCCTATGGCTGGAGCCTGCGCAGCTTCCCGCTGCACGTGCTGGAGCACGCCAGCCTGCTGGCGAGCGCCTATGCGTTCTGGGCCGTCGCGCTGGCGCGGCCCTCGGCAGCGCTGGGGCACGGCGCGCGCCTCGCTTACGTGGGAACGGCGGCGGTCGTGAGCAGCTTTCCTGGCGCGCTGATGATCCTGGCCCCGCGGCCCTTCTATGCCGCGCATGCGCAGGGCGGCTGGGGGCTGACCGGCGCGGAAGACCAGCAGCTCGCAGGGCTGGTCATGTGGATTCCCGGCGGCCTCGTCTATCTCGGCGCGATGTGCTGGATCCTGCTCGCCTGGTTCGCCGAGGCGGAGCGGCGGGCGCGGCTCGCCCGTGCATCGCTACCGGCGATTTCCCTCCTGCTGCTCCTGGCTGCGCAGGGGCAGGCCCGGGCGGCCGGAGACAACTCCATGCCCGGCGACGCGCGGCAGGGCGCGCGGCTCATCGTCGAAACGGGCTGCGGCGCCTGCCACGTCATTCCGGGCATCACGGGCGCGACGGGGCTGGTCGGGCCGCCGCTCAAGCAGATCGGCCGACGGGTCTTCCTCGCCGGGCTGCTGCGGAACTCGCCGGAGAACATGGTGACGTGGCTGCGCGACCCGCAGGCCATCGTGCCGGGAAACGCCATGCCGCGCCTGGGGTTGTCGGAAGCCCAGGCGCGCGACATCGCCGCCTATCTGGCGACGCTGCGCTGAGGCGCCGCGGCGCCGGAAGCGGTCTGGAACCGAGGCCGGATGCACGCATTGGGCTCGACGGAAGCACACGCGGAGAGGCGCGATGGCCAGTGACACGAGGCCCGGCGCTCCGGCCGGTCGAACGACGGAGGGCCTGCGGGCCGAGATCGACAGCGGGCGGACCGGCGACAAGGTGGCGTTCAGCGACCCGGCCGCCGCGCCGCTCGGAGCCGACGACGAAGCCGCCGGACATCCGCCCGGACCAGAAGAGGTCGCGCTCGCGTGGCGGCAGGAGAGGCTCCCGTCCGACGCACGCGGGGCCCCGGCCCGGCCGGATCAATCGGGACGCGGCTGGAGCACATCGGTGATGGTGGCCACGATCCTCGCCACGGCGGTCATCGTGGCGCTCGGCGCGGCCTGGATGATGTAGCGCGCCCCCCGCGCGGACGGCTCTATTCCTCGCCGTCGAGGACGTCCGCGACGCGCCGGTCCTTTCGCTCCCCAGCGGCTCCAACGCCCCGAGCATCGCTCGCGCCCGCAAGGCAGGGCGCATGCCGCAGCCTGCGGGAGGCCGACGGCCGATGGCGCAAAAGAGCGTCAGCAACGACCCACGCCCAGGCTTTGCGGACCCGCAAGGGTGCACCCGCAATCGAAGTTGTCGAAATGCACGTCGTGCGGCACCCACCAGGGTCGGCGTCCACAGGCGTTCACCGGCGGAGAGCAAGTCGGACAGACGAACGCACCGAAGGAGTTGAGGACAATGTCCTGCGCTTCGCCGGCCGGCCGGAGCACGATGCTGAAATCGCCGCTGTCGTAGACATAGGCCCGCGCCGTCCCGCCGGCCGAATCCCGCCACGCGCGCACTTCGTGCGGGCCATCGGACTCGCGACTTGTCCCGATCCGGGTCCCGGGGCCTCTCAGCATAGCCTCCACGCTCGCGTAGCTCCCCGCGCCTCTGAGGTTGAGGGCGAGATCCGGCGTGATGGGAACCGGCGTGGGACCGATGGTCAGTTCGTCTGAGAGCGCTGCTCCTGCCCAGACGAACAAGATGGCAAAACCGCCGAACACTAACTTCCGCAACATGGATTTTCCGGGTCCAAAGCTCGAAGTTCGGCAGACTGTCGCCTCGCTGATCCGTCTGCAATCTCAATCTTTCCTGGCAATCAGCCGCGCGTACAACCTCTGTGCGTTTTCGCCCACCGGCGACCATCGGCCGGACTATTCAGTTGAGACCGGAGGGCTGCATCGGGCCAGAAGTGGCCCGGTCCAGAGCAGGCTTCTCAGCGCCCGGCATGGGTGAGACGACCGAGCCAGCAGTCATCGACCGACCGTGTGCGCCCTTCGCAAATCCGCGCCAGCGCCGAAGAGACCGCGATGATGATCCCCAACGCATTCGCGTTTGAAAGGCACTATCGCGAGTTGAACCTGCCGGTCGCCATTGTCGCGGGGGAGTGCGACCGGATCGTCGACATCGAGAAACAGTCGGCGAGGCTGCATCGCGACATCGCGCACAGCAGTCTGCACCGGCTGGCGGGCGTCGGGCACATGGTCCATCAATCCGCCCCGGAACGCCTGATGGCGGCGATAGACGAGGTGGTGGGCGGGCGGTGAGCCAAGAGGTCACCCGGTATCTGACCGCTGCCCCCCGCGCGAGGGCGGCGTGTGCGAGGTCGAGCTTGGGGGTGATCGCCGCCGAGACGAAGGCGGCGGCAGCGTCCGCGAACGCGTGCGGGGCCCCAGACGCGCGGGTTCGCAAACGACAACGCCGCGCGGGAGGGGCGGCGCTAACCCGCCCCGTCCGTCTGGCACTCTGCGCAAATTAGTTGATTTTTGATGCGCATCAACACGCCACGGCACCGAATGGGTCAATGTTAAAGATCATAGGGGGGCGTGATGAAACCTGTATGCACTGGCACGCGTCAGGAGGGCCCCTCCACGAGGCGGGCCGGTCTCGTCTCCGGGCTGGCGCTCGGTGCCTGGCTCGCCTGTTCGGCGTTCGCCCTCGCACAGGGTGTGGTGTCGGGGCCCGGAGCGCCGAACGCCACGACCACCATCGACGGCGAGCGGCTTCCGCCGCTTCCGCCTCCGTTCGGAGGCGTGATCAAGGAGCGTGGAAGCGAGTCCACGCCGTGGTGGCCGCCACGTGTTGTGCCCACCCAAGGGGCGCCGAACGTGCTGGTGATCCTGACCGACGACCAGGGCTACGGTGTCACCAGCAGCTTCGGAGGCGTGATACCGACTCCGGCCTTGGACGCCATCGCCGCTGAGGGGCTGCGCTACACGCAGTTCCACTCGACGGCGCTCTGCTCGCCCACCCGCGCCGCGCTGCTCACCGGCCGCAACCATCATTCCACCGGCTTCGGTATCGTCAGCGAGGGGTCCCACGGGCTTCCCCGGCTACGATTCGGTCATCCCGCTCGACAAGGCGACGGTCGCCACCACGCTCCGGCACCACGGCTACGCCACCTCTTGGTTCGGCAAGAACCACAACACGCCCGCTTTCCAGCTCAGCGAGGTGGGGCCGTTCGACCAGTGGCCGTCGGGCATGGGCTTCGACTATTTCTACGGCTTCATGGTCGGCGAGACGAACCAGTGGACCCCGTATCTCTTCGAGGACCACAGGCAAATCTTCCCGTTCGAGGGGAAGCCCGGGTGGAACCTGACCACCGCCATGGCGGACGAGGCCATCCGCTACATGCGCCAGGTCAACGCGGTCTCGCCTGACCAGCCGTTCTTCATCCACTACGCGCCGGGCGGCACGCACTCGCCGCACCATCCCACGCAGGAGTGGATCGACAAGATCCGCGCCATGCATCTGTTCGACGACGGCTGGAACGCCCTGCGCGAGACGATCTTCGCCAACCAGAAGCGGCTCGGCGTTGTCCCGCCGGATACCGAACTGACCCCGTGGCCGGACTCCCTGCCCAAATGGGAGACGCTGACCGCCGAGCAGAAAAAGCTCTACATCCGCCAAGCCGAGGTGTTCGCGGCCTACGCGGCCTACACCGACCACGAGATCGGCCGGGTGATCCAGGAGATCAGGGACCAGGGCAAGTTCGACAACACCATCGTCGTCTACATTGCCGGCGACAACGGCACGAGCGCGGAAGGCACGCTGACCGGGGCTTTCAACACCTATGCCGGATATAACGGCATGACCGAGGTGCCGCTCGCCGCCAACATGGCCCATTACGACCGCTGGGGTCTGCCTGGGACGGACCCTCACATGGCGGTGCCCTGGGCCTGGGCTTTCGACACGCCGTTCAAGTGGACCAAGCAGGTGGCCTCGCATTTCGGCGGCACGCGCCAGGGCCTGGCGATCTCCTGGCCAAACGTCATCAAGGACAAAGGCGGGATCCGCAGCCAGTTCCACCATGTCATTGACATCGTGCCCACCCTTCTGGAGGCGGCGGGGATCCAGCCGCCCAAGGTCGTCGACGGCGTGGAGCAGGCGCCGATCGAGGGCGTGAGCATGATGTACACCTTCGACAAGGCGGCGGCGACCGCGCCCTCGCGGCGCATGACGCAGTACTTCGAGATGGGCGGATACCGGGGCATTTATCATGAGGGCTGGTACGCCGCGACGACGCCGCCGATAGCTCCGTGGTCGCCCGTGCTCGGGGTGACGCTGCCCGATGTGGTGACCGGCTACACTTGGGAGCTCTACGATCTCGCCCGCGACTACTCGCAGGCCAACGACGTGGCCGCGCGCTACCCGGAGAAGTTGAAGGAACTCCAGGCGGTCTTCGAACGCGAGGCCTGGAAGTACCAGGTCTTCCCGCTCGACAACCGCGCCTTCATGCGCTTCACCGCGCCGCGGCCGAGCGCCACGGCCGGGCGCACGGAGTTCGTCTACACCGGCGATATTTTTGGCATCCCGCCCGGGAACGCGCCGCCCGTGCTCGGGCGCTCCTTCACCATCACCGCGGAAGTCGACGTTCCCGACGCCAGCGAGGGCATGATTGTGACCCAGGGCGGCCAGACGAACGGCTACGGGCTCTACCTCGTCGGGGGCAAGCCTGTCTTCACCTACAACTTCCTGGACCTTGAGCGCTTCCGCTGGGAGGGCCCGAAGCTGTCCGCCGGCAGGCACCGCATCGACTTCGATTTCGTCTATGACGGTCCCGGCATGGGCAAGGGTGGAAAGGGCGTCCTCAGCATCGACGGCAAGGCGGCGGACACACGCACCATCCCCCGCACGATCCCGTTCACCGTGACGCTCGACGAAACCTTCGACGTGGGACGCGACACCCGTACCGGCGTGAACGACGCCGACTACGCGCCGCCGTTCCGCTTCTCCGGCACGATCGCGAAGGTGACCTTCCGGACAGGTCCCGAACAGTTCTACGCGAAGTAGCGCTGCGACGCCGGGCTGTGTGGTCCCGGCGTCGCTTGGACACGGTTCTGACTAAACAAAGGCGGATGCCATGAACGAGGGCTCCACTCGACCCGACAGGCCATCAGCCTTCCGAAGCGGCGCGCTCGACCGGCGAGACCTGATCTCTGCCCTTGCGGCGCTTTCCGTCGCCCCTGCCGCTTTGACCAGCCTTGCAGGGAGCGCTGCTGCCCAAGAGCCCTCCGGATTTTCGTTCCTTGTGTACGGCGACTCGCGGCCGATGCTGTACCTCCCGTTCAAGCTGGAGGAACGGGAAGAAGCAATCAAACTGCTGACGGTCATGTTTGCCCTTATTCTTCCCGAGAAAGTCGCGGAGGAGACCGTCAGGAGAGAGATCAGTCTCACCTACGATCCTGAGACCCACGAACTGGTGCAGATTGTCATGCCTCTCTGGACCAAGAGTGAAATCACCACTCTGACGGTCGAGAAGGGTTGGGTCACCGAAGCGTCGGTTGAGGACATCAAATTGCTTCCGGGCGTGCGCCGGACCATTTTCCGACTGTTTGGCGGCGCATGGGTCGCCCGCGAAATTGGAGCGGAAATCCAGAGCGGCAAGGCACAGTTCATCATCAGCACGGGCGACCTGGTTTGGTGGGGCTATCAAGGCCCAACGCCTTCCGAGAACCCGTACTGGAGGCTCCTCCACGATAATTTGCTGGACCGGCTGCCGCCTCCGGACGCCGCGATGCGCGCGACCGGACTACCCGGGCGCGTTTTTCCTGCCGTTGGCAACCACGAAGTGTGGGGCGATCCCGCCGCGCAAGCTTTGTTGCAGGTCTTTCCCCATTTGAGCCAGTTCGGGGTGAGCGACAAGAGGTTGATCTACCACTTCGATTTGTATGGCGTGCGGTTTATCTTCTTGTGGACTGGCAAGTACGATTATCGCTCACCATCGTCATGGGATGCCGAGCGGCCGCAGTACGAAGCACAGATGGCGGAGCTGAAGGAGTGGCTGGAACAGGCCAAGACGAGCGGCATCCGCAAGGTCTTCATTAGTTTTCACGCGCCCGCGTTCTGCCGTTCCAGCATAGGGCCCATCCCTGAGCCGCAAAACCCCCACAGGGTTATCGCGCCCTACGCAAGAGACCTGGAGATAGTTGTCTTCAATGGTCATGTGCACACGACCGAGCTCTACGAAGTCGACGGCGTGAAATATCTGCTGCTCGGGAACGGAGGGGCCGAACAGGACTCGATACTGCCCGGCCGCATGAGCATCGACGTGCCTGAGAACTATCCTCCAGATCTCTATTGGAAGGGACAGCCACGCAAAGAAGAGTATAATTATTTACGTGTTCATGTTCAGCCCGGGCAACGAACAAGGTTCACTTTGAGCCGGTTCAGACCGTGGTCGTTCGAGCCGTTTTCGACGGTGAACCTGTTCGATTGACGTCTGCGCCCCGTCTGCGCCTGTGAGGAGATATTTCAGGCCAGCCGCACGGATCTCGGCGAGCGGCGCCAGGGCATCATATGTCTCCGCCGGGGTGGCGATTTCAGCGCGCATGCCTCTGACGAGGGGATTTGCTCGCGTTCTCCAGTACGTCCCGCAGCGCACGATGGAGAACGCCGACACCCACGCCGATGAGCGCATCCGGATAGTCATAGTCCGGGTTGTGGAGGCGAGGATGATCTTCACCGGCTCCTAGCAGGAACATGGCCGACTTTGCCTGGCGCCCGAAAAGCCCGAAATCCTCCGAAGCGCGCATGGGCAAGTGGCCGGGCACGACTGCAATCCCTTCCGCGTTCAACGCCTCCATCAGGTACGACGTCGCCTGCGGATCGTTGGTGCAGGCATGGAAGACGTCATGCTCGCTCATGGACACCGCGAGCCCGTGCGCAGCCGCCTCCCTCTCGATGAGACGCCTCGCGTCGCCGACCAGTCCGGTCATGTCGTCGTCCGCCAGCGTGCGCAGCGTCACCCACAACTCCGCCTCCCCGGGTGAGATGCCGAAGGCGGGCTCGCCCATGCGCGCGTGCGTGATCGTGACGAGCCGAAAGCCTGGCGCGGTCTCGCCGCCCGGCCCCAATTGCTCCAGGGCCGGGATCAGTCGCGCGAGGGCGCGCGCGGGGGAAATGCCCGCTTCGGGCTGGGAGGCGTGAGAGGTCTTGCCGCTGAATGAAATTGCAAGCCCGCGCGAGGCGCAGTTCGCCGGACCGGGCGCGAGCGCCGCCGCGCCCAGCGGGATCCCCGGCATGTTGTGCAGGGCGAAAGCCCAGTCCGGTGCGATCTCGGCAAAGCGCGGATCGGCGATCACGGCAGCGGCGCCCGAACCGTCCTCCTCCGCGGGCTGGAACAGCAGGACCGCACGGCCGCGCCGCGGCCGATCGGCGCCGAGAAGCCGCGCAAGGCCCACCAGCGTCGCCATGTGCCCGTCATGCCCGCACAAATGCCCCTTGCCGGGGATCGACGAGCGATGCGGGATCTCCGAGGTCTCCTGGATCGGCAGACCATCGAGTTCGCAGCGAACCATGACGGTCGGTCCTGGCACCGGACCCTGATAAACAGCCGCGACGCCATGGCCGCCGAGCCCTGTGACCACCCGGTCCGGTCCCGTGGGCTGCAGCGCCTCCACAACCCTTCGCGCGGTGGCTTCTTCGTGCCGCGACAAGTCCGGCGCGCGGTGCAGCGCGTGCCGAAAGGCGACGAGTTCGGCGAGGTCTCTCGGGGACAGCAAAAGGCTCACGATCGATTCACTCCAGCCCGCGGCAGAATTCCAGAAAAGTCGCGGTGGCCGTCAAGGTCTGAGAGGCGGTCAGGACTTGAACGTGAGGGACAACTGCCGATAGGCGCGCCAGGTGCCGTGCCCGAGCAAGGGAAAGCCGACGATGAGGCCCGCCAGTCCCGTCACGATGCAGCCGAGGAATACCGCCAGCACGAGCGCGCCCCAGGCCAGCATGACGGGCAGGTTGCTGCCCACCATCGCGACACTGCGTCCCATGGCCGTCAGTGCGTCGACCTTTTCGGCGAGCAGCATCGGGATTGAGAATGCGCTCACCGCAAAGGAGAAGGCGGCGAAGAGGCCGCCGACCAGCGTGCCGACGGCGAGCATGGTCCACCCCATGGGCGTGGTAAACAGCATCGGCGCGACGTGCTCGAGCCCGGGAAAGGGCCGCATGCCGAAGAATAGCGCGTAGATGATCACCGCGGCGCGCATCCACAGCAGGAACAACAGGCACAGCAGCAGGCCGACGAAGAGGATCTGCCCGCCCGAGGTGGCGCGCACGCGCAGCATCGCCGCCAGCGTCGCCGGTTGGCCATGCTCCAGACGCCGGCTTTTCTCGTAGAGGCCGATGGCAAAGAGCGGCCCGAGAACCATAAAGCCCGCGAGCGCCGGAAAGAGGACGGAGTCCCAACCGGTGCGCACCATGGCGAAGATGACCACCCATGAGGCGGCCGTCACCGCCGCGCCATAGGCGAGGCTGGGTCCGGGATTTGCGGCAAGGTCCTTCCAGCCTCCGGCAAACCAGGCAAGCGCGTGCGTGGCGGGCAAATGTCGCGCATAGGGCGTTGTGCGCGGAAGCGGCGGGCGAACTGCGGGAATGACGGTCACTGGCCGACCCTCTTCATGGAGATGGGGGAGAACAGCCGGATTCGGCGGCGCGCAGGGCCGGCGATCCGGGCGCGGCCATGTCGATGGTGTGGGCAACGCAATCGGGCTGCGAGGTCACCGCGACATAGACAAGGTGCGCATTGGCCGCCAGCACGATCAGCACACCGGCCGTAACCGCCAGAGCAACCAGCCGCCGCGGGCGCATCCCGAAGCGGCGGATCGCCGCAAGGGAAGCTACGTTCATGGCGTACTCCTGCGCATATCCGTGAGATAGAGCGCCAGGATCCTGCGGTCGGCGAGCGTCAGGCGTCCTTCCCAGGTGGGCATGTGGCCCTGCCGCCCGTGCATCAGCGTGCGGTAGAGCGAGTCCGCGTCGCCGCCATAGAGCCAGAAGGAATCTGTCAGGTCCGGCGCGCCGGCGCCGATGCCCTTCGCATCCTCGCCATGGCATGGGGCGCAATTGCCCGCGAAAACTTCGCGACCGGCCTCGATAGGCGGGGCGGTCCCGCCCTGCGACGCGGTGGCCTGCGACAACGAGCGGACATAGGCAATGACAGCCTCGATTTGCTGCCGGTCGAGCAATTTGTCGCGGCCAAAGGCCGGCATCTGGGATGTCCGCGTGTCCTTGTGACTGGAATTGATGCCGACGCGGATCGTCTCGGCAATGTCGGCGGGGTCGCCGCCCCAGAGCCAGGATTGTGAGGTCAGCGTCGGGAAGCCCCGGCCGCCCTGCGCCTCACGGCCATGGCATGCTGCGCAATTGTCGCCGAACAGAGTGCGCCCAGTGTCCCGCACCGTCTGCATCAGGGCCGGATCGGCCTGGATCTCGGCAAAGTCGGCGGTCTCGATGCGCTTCGTCCATGCGGCGCGATCGGCGGCGGCGTCGCGGAGCAGCGAAGTCACGGCCGTGCGCTGGTCGACGCCGAGCAGCCCTTTCGTGTAGGTGCGCCCCACTGGCCAGGCCGGCATCAGCACCCAATAGACGACAGCGAACAGCGCCGTGAGCAGCAGGAAGACATAGACCGGACGCGGCACAGGCGTGTTCAATTCCTTGATGCCGTTCCACTCATGGCCCGTGGTCAGGTAACCCGAATGGGGGTCGCGTTCTTCTACCGCCATGGCTTGTCCTCATCCTCAATGACGGAGTTGGCCGCGTCCCTGAAGCGCTTCTGGTTCGAGGGCCAGAAGGTGTAGGCGAGCACGCCGAGCGACATGCCGATCAGCCAGAACAGGCCGACCGACTTGGATAGCCAGAGCGCGAAATCATGAGTCATCGCGTGATCCTCACTGGGCAGCCTGGGCCTGCTGCACATGCGCGGCGTCGGTCAGATGGCCGAGGATCTGCAGATAGGCGACGAGGGCGTCCATCTCCGTCACATGACCGGGCTGCCCGGCGAAGGCGCGGACATTGGTGGCGTCGCCATAGCGTTTCGTCACGCCGGCGGCGTAGGGACTGTCAGGGGAGGCCTGCCCATAGGCGTCGCCCGGCGCGTTGGCGATCATCTCGTCCGTATAGGGCACGCCCACCCGGCGCAGCGCCGCCATATGCAGGCCGAGATCGCCCATCTTCAGCGGCGTGCGAGCCAGCCAGGCATAGGCCGGCATTTTGGATTCCGGCACCACGTCGCGCGGGTTGACGAGATGGGCGACCTGCCATTCGTCCGAATATTTGGCGCCGATGCGCGCCAGGTCCGGTCCGGTGCGCTTGGAGCCCCACAGCATAGGATGGTCGTATTTCGACTCCACCGCGAGCGAATAGGGGCCGTAGCGTTCCACATCGTCGCGCAGCGTGCGGATCATCTGAGAGTGGCAGGCATAGCAGCCTTCCCGGATGTAGATGTTGCGCCCGGCCACCTCGAGCGGCGTGTAGACCCGCATGTCGGGAACGGTCTCGACCGTCTCCGAGATGGTGAAGAGAGGCGCGATCTCGACGAAGCCGCCGATCCCCGCCACCAGGACCACAGCCAGCACGAAGCGGAGCGCGTGGCGCTCCAGCCGGTAATGAAAGCCAAACATCGGGGCTTACTCCGCGGGCTGGAGGTCGGGATGGATCGGCGCGTCGACCAAATCGAGCGCGGCCACCGGCGCCTCGGCCTGCATGGTCTTCCAGATGTTCCATGCGCCGACGGCTGTGCCGGCGAGGAACATGAACCCACCGATGGCGCGCAGGGTGTAATAGGGGTGCATGGCCACGAGTGAATCGACGAAGGAATAGGCCAGCGTCCCGCTGTCGTTGTAGGTCCTCCACATGAGGCCCTGCACGATGCCCGAGTTCCACATCGAGATGACGTAGACGACGGTTCCGGCGATCGCGAGCCAGTAATGGACCTCGACGAGCCGGGCCGAATGCATCGCCCTGCGGCCCCAGAGCTGGGGGACGATGCTGTAGAAGGCCCCGAAGGTGATAAGCGCCACCCAGCCCAGCGCCCCGGCATGGACATGGCCGATCGTCCAGTCCGTGTAGTGCGACAGGGAGTTCACGGGGCGGATGGCCATGAACGATCCCTCGAAGGTCGTCAGGCCGTAGAACACCGCCGCCGTCATCATGAAGCGCAGCGTGGCGTCGTCGCGCACCTTGTGCCACGCCCCGTTCAGCGTCAGCAGCGCGTTGGTGGCCGACGCCCAGGACGGCACAAGCAACATGAGCGAGAAGGTCATGCCCAGCGTCTGCACCCATTGCGGCAGCGCCGTGTAATGCAGGTGGTGCGAGCCCGCCCACATATACATGAAGGTAATGCCCCAGAAGCTGATGATCGACAGCCGGTAAGAGAACACAGGGCGGCCCGCCCGCTTCGGCATGAAGTAATAAAGCATGCCGAGGAAGCCCGATGTCAGGAAGAACGCCACGGCATTGTGGCCGTACCACCACTCGGTCATGGCGTCCTGCACGCCGGAGAAGGCGGAATAACTCTTCGCGTGGCCCCACGAGACCGGCACGGCCAGGTTGTTGACGATGTGCAGGACGGCAACGACGAGGATGAAGGCCAGGAAATACCAGTTGGAGACGTAGATGTGCGGCTCCTTCCGGCGCGCCAACGTGCGCAGATAAAGCAGCAGATAGGTCACCCACACGATCACGAGCCAGATGTCGGCATACCATTCCGGCTCGGCATATTCCTTGGACTGCGTGATCCCCATCAGGTAGCCCGTCGCCGCGAGCACGCAGAACAGATTGTAGCCGATGAGCACGAACCAGGGACTGAGCTGGTCGGGCAGGCGCGCGCGCGAAGTGCGCTGCACGACATAGAAGGACGTGGCGATGAGCGCGTTGCCGCCAAAGCCGAAGATGACCCCGGAGGTGTGCACCGGTCGCAGGCGGCCGAAACTGGACCAGCCGGCATCGAAGGTGAGGTCGGGCGCGACGAGCAGCCACGCCACCCAGTCCCCCACGGCCATCGCCACGACGGCCCAGATCATGGCCAGCACGATGCCGGCCCGTGTCGGGTCGTCGTAATAGGCGGCGCGGCTCGCCGGCGACGGGGCCGGCGTGAAATAACCATGCGAGACGGTCCCCGCGCAGGCCAGCGCGAAGGCCATCACCACCGCGCCTTGTCCGCCGAGCGGATCGTCACGACCGAGAATGGCCATGGCGAGGCCGGCGCAGCCGACCAAGCACGAGAGGACGAGCGCGCCGCGGCGCTCGCCGGGCGAGAGTTGGGAGATCATTGCAAGAGCCTCAGGGCCGGGTCAGGCGCAATTTTCCACCAGGAAGACGCGGAAAGTTGCAGGCAGGAATCATGAGCTGCTTGAGCGCAACATACGCCTAAAAGAGGCATTGTAAATACCTCTTTGAGGCTCGCTCCGTCCTGGGATCAGGCGCGGGGTGTCCCTCCGGCGAGCCTGTGGATGGTGGATTGGTGATTCAGCGACAGGGAACGTCGGGCCGTCCCGGGATTGATCCCCCTCATGGATGAGGCAGTCCGGAAGCGCGACGTTGAGGGCGCCTTCAGTACTCCCATGGAGTTGGACATGCACCCCCTGCACCGCGAAGCGCACTTGATCGAGCGGATTGGCTGGCTTCGCGCCGCGGTCCTCGGCGCCAACGACGGCATCATCTCCACGGCGAGCCTCGTCGTCGGCGTGGCTGCCGCGGCAGCGGGGCCGGGCGAGGTCATTGTCGCCGGAGTCGCCAGCCTCGTGGCGGGGGCCATGTCGATGGCCGCGGGCGAGTACGTCTCCGTGAGCTCACAGGCCGATACCGAGCAGGCCGACATGGCGCGCGAGCGCCGCGAGCTCGAGACCATGCCGGACGCCGAGTTGGACGAGCTCACGAAGATCTACGTGGACCGCGGCGTCGAGCCTGCGATCGCGCGCGTCGTCGCAGAGCAGATGACCCGCAAGGACGCCTTTGCGGCCCACGTGCGCGACGAACTCGGGATCGCCGAGCACGTTGCCGCTCGGCCCGTGCAGGCGGCGCTCACCTCAGCCCTCACCTTTGCCTCGGGCGCCGTACTGCCGCTCGCCCTCGCTTTGCTCGCGCCCCAGACATGGACCAGCGTGATCGTATCCGGCGGCTCGCTGGCCGCACTCGCGGTGCTCGGGGCGCTCGGCGCCCGGGCCGGCGGGGCGGGCGTTCTCCGTCCCACCCTGAGGGTCACCTTCTGGGGCGCGGTCGCGATGGGAGCTACAGCCGTGATTGGCGCATGGGTCGGGCGGGCCGTCTGACCGGACCGCCAACTCATTCATCGACGCCTTGCGTGCCGATCGCGGTTCATTGCTCGGAAGGCGGTGAAGACAGGCGCGGATCTCGCGGCCCGAGCCCGCGTTGCCCACTGCACACGCGCGCGTGGAAACCGGCCCTGCCCCGTCGCTCAGGTCACGGCGCGATGGAGAGCCGGACCAGCGTGCTGCTGGCGCGGCCTTGCGCGTCCTTCACGTCGACGCGCAGGACGTGCTCGCCGGGCGGGGCCTGGGCGGTCCCCATCTCGATGCCGCCCTGTGTGACGAAGGGCTTCAGCCGCGCGGTGATGTCGACGTCGTTCGCCTTCACATAGGTGACATGGACCGAGGACAGGTCGATCGGCACCTGGTTGCGGGGGGTGAAGCGCACCTTGAACGCGAATGGCGACGCCAGGCTGGTCGGCGCGGGGGAGACCTGCTCGACGCCGGGGCCGCGCGTGAGGCCTCGCAGGGTCAGTTCGGTTTCGGCGGCGGGCGGCAGGGCCGCCTCCTCGGGCGTGATGAGGGTTTCGGCCAGCGTCGGCGTCGCGGCGGCGAGCGCCGCGGCCAGGACGAGCCCACGCAGGCGCGCGGCGTGACGCAAGACGTCGATCTGGACCGGGGGATGCTGGAGCTTCATGGCGTCCTCAGTTTAGAAATTGCCGGAGACCCGTGGAGAGCGAGACGAGCGCGGCCACGAGGCCGATGCCGTAGGTGATGACGGCCTCCACCGTCTCCACGCCGATATCCTTGTCCTTTTCGAGCCGCAGCTTGGCGCAGATATAGGCGGAAAGCAGATTCAGAACCCTGCCCCGCTGCTCGGCCGGCCGGCGCAGCGCGAGGACGGCCTGGCGCAGGAGCACGCCGGTCAGGAAACTGAATGCGATGCTCGCGCCATAATCGGCCAGTTCACGCCAGCCCGCCGGGTCCACCGGCAGCACGCTGACATGGTCGAGGCGGGCCACCACGAGCGACATGGTGAGCACGGCGGCGATCGCCACGGCGAGCCCCGTCATGGCCCCATGGATCACCGGACGGCGTCCGGTGTCCTGGCTCAGGAAGCCGAACACCACCGGGATGCCGAGCGAGATGACGCGCAGCCAGATCAGATTGAGATCCATCTCCACCAGAATGGCGAAATGGCTCGCCACAAGGCTGAGATAGGCGAGCAGCGCGGCGGCGATCGCCGGGAGCGTCGCCACGGCCGCGCCTTTGGCCGAAGTCGTCGCGGCGGGGGAAGCGGGCGCGGCCATGGCAGGAACAGCCAACGCCGCCGGCTCCGCGTAATGGGCGCGCTCGGCCGCTTGAGGCCAATCGAGCCGCTCGGCCTCAAGCGCCTCGAGGCGCGCCTCGAGCCCGCGCACGCGTTCCAGCAGCGGCTTGACCAGGATGAGATCGCGCCGGCAATGCCGGCAGACGATGGCCTCGTCCCTGATGTCCTCGGCGCAATATGGACACTGCATAAATGACTACGTTCCTGGATGCGTCGGTGCGGAATTTAACGGTTGTGCGCAAGCTTGACCACAAGCTTCGTCCTGCGCTGAATGGCGATGGTTGACGCCCTTCGCGCCAAAGTTGAATCGCCGCCGGCGCGAGCCGGTTCTGCCGGGAATTTCAGCATGATCGCCCGTTCGCGCCGGATCCGGATCGCGGCCATGGCTAGCCTCGTTCTCGCCGGAAGCGGAGCCGGGTTGGCGCAAAGCCGGCCCGCCGCGCCACCGGCGGGCGGAGCACCAGGGAAGCCGGGCTCGCTGTCGGTCTCGGAGGCGCTTGCCATCGCCAATCGCACGGTTCTCGTTCGTCCCGCGGTGTCGCGCGCCGTGGCGGACATTGCCCGCCTGCTCGATCAGTACAAGCCCGATCCACGCCGCATCCAGGCCCTGCGAGACCTCGCCGACCGGCGCACGCCCGCCGATCTCAAAGGCGCGGCGCTGGCCGATTTCCTGATGGAGCGAGGGCTGGCCGCGCGCGATCTGGGCCGCACGCAGCAGCGCCTTGCGGACCTCAAGGAGGCCTATCTTCTCGTCAAGCCGCAGTTGCTCCTTCGCTCGCCCATCTGGGTCGCCGACTTTCCCACCCCCGCCAATCCGGACGGCAGCCCGGCCTTCCAGGCCTATGTCGAGCAAAAGCGGGCGGCGAAGCGGGCCGCCATGGGCGCCCCAATGGGCATGGGCGGGGGAGGAGGAATCGGCCGTCCCGGACCGGGCCTGGGTCCCGGCGGGCCGCGGCCGCGCAATATCGACCTGCTGCCCAAGACGCCCGAGGAGGCGAATGAGCGCCTGGCCGAGCGGGTCACGCCGGAGCAGCAGCGCGCCGTCCGGATTCTGCAGGCCTATGTCATAGCCGAAATGGATGTCGGGCATTACCGGCAGGCCCAGTCCGCCTTCGAGGAGGTCCGCGCCTCCCTCCTCACGGTGATGGCGGGGGCGGTGGTGTCGATGGATCGCGGCCTCATCGAAAGCTACACGGCGGTCGGCGATCTCGACGGGGCGCGCCGCGGCGTCGCGCGCATCCAGCAGGTCGTCAGCCTGACGCGACAGTTCAGTTTCCTGTCGACGCAGTGGAACAACCAGGCCGCCTACCTCGACGGCGCGCGCGGCGACGTGGCGCTGGCGGCGGGCCAGCCCGGCGAGGCGGAAGCGCGGTTCCGCTCCGCGATGCGCCTCCAGGAAGCGGCGATCAAGGACTCCGCCCGCTGGCCGAGCCGTCCCAATCCGGGCGCCATCGAGACGGAGATCTCGGCCCTGCGGCTGAAGCTGGGACAGGCGCTGCTGCGCCAGAAACGCCTGATAGAGGCCGAGATCGAGACCCGCCGCGCCCTGTTCGAATTCCTCAAGCTGCAAGGCGTCAACGGGCCCAAGACTGCTCGCACCGTGCTGATGCTGGCGGAAATCCTGCAAATGCAGGGCCGGTTCAAGGACGCCCGCAAGCTCGGCGAAATGGCGCTGGACGTCTACCAGCGCGCCGGGGTCGATACCGCCCTCCACGCCGACGCCTACCAGCGCATCGCGCTGGCGCAGGCGGCGCAGGGCGAATGGGGCCCCGCGCTGGACACCTACGCCAGGCTCCGGACGGCGCTTGCCGGCGGAGAGGCCGGCCGGCGTCGCTCGTTCGACCTCAACCTCGACCTCGCCGCCATGCTGCTGGGCGGACATCGCGCCGGCGAGGCCGTGCCCATCCTCGAAGCCATCCTCGCGCAGCGCGAAGCGCAAGGCGCGGATCCCTATGCGCTGGCCGAGGCGCGGGGCCTGCTCGGGGTCGCGCTCGGTCTTGCCGGAAAGCTCGAGGGCGGGCTGAACCTTGTGCAAGGCGCGATGCCGGTCCTGCTCGCGGGCCGCGACGATGCCGAGGCGGAGGACGACCGGTGGATCGAGGCGCAGCGCCGCCGCCTCGTCGCCGACGCCTATTTCGGCCTGCTGCTCAAGCTTCGCGGCAGCGAGGCGGAGCGCAAGCTAGGGCTGGACGCGACCGCGCTGGCTTTCCAGCTCGCCGAAGCGGCCAACGCCCAATCCGTGCACAGCGCCATCGCAGCCGCCAATGCCCGCTCCGTCGCCGACCCGGCGCTGGCCGAGCTCATCCGGCAGACGCAGGACGCCGACCAGCATCTCGCGGCGCTGAAGGAAATGGTGCGGACCGCGCTGGACGCGCCGGCTTCCGAGCAGAACGCCAGGGCCTTGCAGAGCCTTCGCACCGCCGTCGCGGACCTGCAGCGGGCTCGCCTGACGCTACGGCGCGATATCGAGCGGCGCTTCCCGGCCTATGCGGAGCTCTTGCACCCACGGCCCGTGGCGCTCGAGGGCGCGCGCGCCGCGCTCCGTCCCGGGCAGGCGCTGCTCGTCACGCATTTCGTCGAGGGCCGCGGCTATGTCTGGGCCGTGCCCAGGGAGGGCGACATCGCCTTCTCGCCCATGGGCTTGTCCGAGGCCGATCTGTCCCTGGCCGTGGACGAGGTCCTGAAATCCGTGACCGGCGAGGCGCGCAGCCTGGAGGCGTTGCCCGCCTTTCCGGTGGAGGCCGCGCATCGGATCTTCGACGCCGTGCTGGCGCCCGTCGCGGCGGGCTGGCAGGGCCGCGAGGCGCTGATCGTCGTGGCCTCGGGTCCGCTGCAGCGTCTGCCCGCCGGAATGCTGGTGACGCGCCCGACCCCGCAGCCGGCAGCCGACCCGGCCGCCCCGCGCTTTGCCGAATATCGCGGCGTGCCTTTCCTGATCCGGGACATGGCCGTGTCGCAAATTCCGTCCGTCGCGGCGCTCGCCGCGTTGACGGCGCGGCCTTCCCGACTGGAGCAGCGCAAGCCCTTCCTGGGCTTTGGCGACCCCTGGTTCAACGGCGACCAGGCGCACAACGCCATGGCGGAAGAGAAGGCCTCCCCCGTACAGCTCGCCTCCGCCGCGGGCGAGCGACGCTCCGCGCCGACGAAGCTCGCAGCGGCCAATGCGGCGGCGCCCCGCGGCAGCGCCCCTCCGAGCGCCGCGGCGCTCACCGCCGAACTCGCCTTGCTGCCGCGTCTGCCGGACACGCGGCGCGAACTGCGCGAGGTCGCCGAGGCGCTGGGAGCCGGGCCGGACGACGTGCTCACCGGCGCGCGGGCGAGCGAGCAGGCGGTGCGCTCGACGCGCCTCGACGACCGGCGGGTCATCATGTTCGCGACCCATGGCCTCGTGCCGGGCGATCTGGAAGGCCTTGCCCAGCCGGCGCTGGCGCTGAGTTCTCCCGAGGTTCCGGGAGTGGAGGGCGACGGATTGCTGACGCTCGATGACGTGCTGGGCCTTAAGCTCGATGCGGACTGGATCGTGCTGTCGGCCTGCAACACGGCCTCGGCGGAAGCGGGCAATGCGGAAGCCGCCTCCGGGCTTGGTCGCGCCTTCTTCTACGCCGGCGCGCGCGCCCTTCTGGCGACGGCCTGGCCCGTGGAGACACGCTCGGCGCGGGTGCTGACGACACGGCTCTTCGGACGCCAGGCGGCCGACCCGGCGCTAACCCGCGCCGCCGCCCTGCGCCTGGCGGCGCTCGACCTGCTCGACAAGGAGACGCTCGGCGGAGCCGGAGCAAGAATCAGCATGGGGCACCCGCTCTTCTGGGCTCCCTTCATCCTGATCGGAGACGGAAACTAGCTAGGTCGCCGGGCGGGCTGGAGCGTGCGGCAGTTCTTGTCCAACGGCGCGCGGGAGACAAGACTTTGCCCGACAGGAGTTCCTCTGCTCTGCGTCGTGTTTCGTCTCCTGTCAATTTTTTGGCAGTGAATTAGTAATATCTCGCAAGCACTCGCGGATATGCGCGGCACTCCCCGCGATCGCCGCCAAGGCCTCAGCATATCCGAACCGCCTGCTGCCCCGCAGAATGTCACTGGCCTCGCCCTTGGCCATGCGCGCCTGGTAGGTCCGCATCATCGACGAATAGGCCGCATATTCGATCACCGTCAGGTCGGGATGGGCCGCCAGCCAGCTCGCATCGCAAATTTCAAGGTGCCGGGCTGAGTAGGGCTTGTCGCCCTCGTCGAACGGCTCCTCGTTCTCGATGGTCAGATTGACGTTGGGGTTGGCTGCCAGGAGGACCGCCAGAACCTCACGAAAGTCGACGACGCCTTGGCCACACGGGCGAAATTGCATGAGCGCCCCACCCTCGAAGGGCACCACGGCGGCATCCTTCAGGTGGGTCTGCCGAACGTAGGGCGCCACACGCTCCGCGGCCATGACCGGATGCTCCATCCTCTGCAGCCCGTTCGACGAATCGAAGACGACGCCGAGCGCATCGGTACCTAATGTTTCGAGCAAGCGGAGGATTTCGAAACTGGTGATTTCCTCGTGGGTCTCGATGTTCATGTGGATGCCCAGGTCGCGCGCGATGGGCACGAGCTTCCCCAGGAACTTCTCGATAGCCACCATCTGGTCGGCCCAACTCACGTCGGTGCGGAAGCGGTCGACGGAAAAGCGGCGCGGATAATGACCCTTTGAACTGGCTGTACCGACCCACAGCTCGGTACAGCCGATCTCGGCGCAGCACTCCATCATCCGGCGGAAACCAAGCAGAATGTCGCCGTCGCCGGCATCGCGCAATTCCGGGGTTTCGGGAGTGCAGTAGGGATTGACCTTTCCCAATCCGGTTTCGAGGTACATGCCAAGCTCGTCCGAACGCTGGCGTATCGCCCTGAGCTCGCCCCGGTCGAGCCGTGGGCTCATTTCGAGAACGGTCCGGAAGAAGGTTCCTTCCATCCCGAGTTCGGCAGCGTGTTCGATGCTCCCCAGGGGCCCCCGTGTGCGGGCCTCGGGAATCTTGCGGCCGTCGATACCCAAGCGCATGGACACCTCCCTTGCGGCGGATGTGAAGATCGGAACGGCGCTCCGGCGCCCGTCGACACGCGAGACGGACGGCGTCGCGATCACCGGATCCCGGATGTCATCAGCCCGCGCACGTAGTAGCGCTGCAGGAGGATCGCCATCACGACCAGCGGCACCGTGACAAACGTCAGCCCGGCGAAGAGCGGGCCATCCAAGGAGTAATTTGGCGAGCCCTTGAGGCCGGCCAGCATGACCTGCACGATCTGCTTGTCCGGGTCCTGCATGATCACCAGCGGCCAAAGATAGGCATTCCACGACCAGATGAATTGGATCAAGACGAGCGTTGCCAACGCGGGCCTCACATTCGGCATCGCGATCCTCCAGAAGATACGCCACGTTCCCGCGCCATCCACGCGGGCGGCATCGTCGAGTTCGGGGGGGATCTGTCTGAAACTCTGCCGCATCAGGTAGATCCCGAAGGGCTGGGCGGCAAAGGGCAGGAACAAGGCCGCATAGGTCGAGGTCAGACCCATTCCCGAGACCACTTGGTAGAGCGGGACGAGGATCACCTCCAACGGAATAAACGCGGTCAGGAGCGTCAGGGCGAAAAGGCCCTCCCGACCGGGAAAGCGGAGCCGGGCGAACGCGTATCCGGCCAAGGTCGACGTGATCACGACCAGAAGCACCTGCCCGCTGCTCGCGATGGCCGTGTTCAGCAGGTGTCGCCCCAACTTCAGCTCGTTGAAAAGGAAGACGTAGTTCTCGAGCGTCGGGTGAGGCGGAAAGAAGCTCCAGACGGTGAGCGGATATCGCGTGGCGATCACGGATGAGGTGGACTTGAGCGACGTCAGCGCCGCCCACGCGATCGGGAATGCAAAAGCAAATGCGATCAGCGAGAGACTGATCGTACCGATCAGCGAGACCGGATCGCGCGGGGCGCGTTTCGAGAGCGCCGATGACTGAATGGCCGCCACGGGGAGGTCGGTGTCCACGTTCTCGCTCATCGACGCCCCCCGTCGTTCGAATCCCGGATCACGAAGGCCTGCAAGGCGGTAATCCCGACAAGGATGACCATCATGAACATCACGCTGGCGGACGCGGTGCCCGGCGACGAGAACTCGAAGGCCTGCGCGTAGGAATAGAACGGAACGTTGGTGGTCTGGCCGTCTGGCCCTCCCTGGGTCAACAAGATGATGGGCGTGAACAATCGCGCGGCGGCGACCGTGACCATGAAAATCGCCAGGATGAGGCTGGGTCGGAGCAGCGGCAGCGTGATGCGGCGGAAGATCCGCCAGGAACTGGCCCCGTCGAGCGCCGCGGCTTCTATCAACTGAGGCGAGATAGCCTGCAGGCCACCGAGGAAGATGAGCATCGGCAACCCCACGTCCTTCCAGGCCGTCATGACCACGATGCTGACGATGGCGTGCGGCCCCGAGACGAGGAAGGGTTGCTCGGGCAGACCCATGGATTTCAAGATCGCGTCGAAAAGGCCCGTGCCTGGTTCGTAGAGCTGGTTCCAGATGAGCGCCGCGACGGCCTCGGATGACGCCAGGGCCCCCAGGATGGCGGCGCGGGCGAGGGCCGTTCCGCGCATCCTCTTGTCGATGAGAATGGCGAGGCCGAGCGCCATCGGCACGACGATCGCGATCATCAGGACGATGTAGATCAGCGTGATCAACACTGCGTTGCGAAAGACGTCGTCGGCGAAGATCTCGATGAAATTGTTCCATCCGGCCCAGCCGGTAGGGCGCTTGGTGAATGCGTTGAAAGTACGGAAACTGTTCAAGACCGCGGAGACAAGCGGGTAGAACTGGAACAGACCCAAACCCAGGAGTGCCGGCAGAACCATGGCAGGGCCGAAATAATTTTCGGTGCGCCGGGTGGGGTCGGGAGTCCGCAGGCCTCTGAGCATGGGCCTAACCTTTTCTGGATGGGATCTGGATGCCTCCCCCGCTACGCACGGCGGGGGAGGTGGCTTATGGTATACTTAGCGATATTTTACGAGCAGCCGGTCGACCTGCCGCGCCGCGGTATGAAGCCGATCGGCGACGTCAACGCCCAGCGCGATGTCCTTGACCGCCGGATTGACCGCGTTCACGTAATCGAGCCACCCGACCGACTTGGGCGGGCCATAGGCGCCGGCGGCCACATTCGCGGCCAGCATGTTCACCGGATCCGACTTGTATTCGGGCATCTCGTTGGTCAAAGACTGGCGCGATGGCATTGAACCGCGCGCCGCGTAAAAGGCGCGTCGATTGGTATCGTTGAGAAGGAACGCCAGAAGCGCCGCCGCCTCGGGGATGTGCGGACTTCCCGAGTAGATGAAGGGCGCGTCGGCGACGTTCGACGCAAAGCCGATCGCGCCACGCAACGGTGGGGACACGCCCCAGTCGAACGGAGCTCCCTGGCTCCGGAATGTGTTGGCGAAGGCCATCGACGAGAAATCGGTCGCCGCCACGCCTCCTTTGTATTGATCGGCGACGATGCCCTTGGGCGAGAGGTCCTCCTTGAACAGGGTCTGGTAGTTCGTCATGCCCTTGATTGCTTCGGGCGTATCGAGATAGCCGGTGGCGATCTGGCCATTCTCGGAGATGCCGGCGAAGGTCTTGTAGGCCGTCGAATCCTTGGGCGCCCTGGGATCGCCCATCATGCGCACCCACATGCTTTCGAGCTGCGAATAGTTCGAGCCCGGGCCGCGGTTGCCGAAGCGGGAGGAAGCCAGGCCGAAAGTGGCCTGGTCGCCGCTCTTGCGGGCCTTTTCGGTGATGGCCCGCAGGGCGTTGATGTACTGATCCGCGGTCCAGCCGCCCTCCATCTCGATCACTTCGGGAGGCGTGGCGACGCCGGCCCGTTTGAAGATGTCGCGGTTGAAATAGAGAAAGGACGAGTTCGATTCCCAGGCCAGGCACATGACCTTGCCGTCGATCGTCGCCGACTCCCGGAGCGGGGCGTAAATATCCTGGATGAAGTCCTGGGAGAAGTAATCGTTGAGCGGCACGGCGATCTTGCCGGCGGAGTAGACGGGGGCCAGCTCGGTGCTCCCCATCATGATGTCGGGCGCCGAGCCCGACGCGACGTAGAGCTGCACCTTCTTGGCCAGATCGCCATATGGGATGCGCTCTTCCTCGATCGTGATGTTGGGATAGGCCTCCTTGAACGCCGTGTAGGCGGCGCGGATCGGGGCGTTGATCTCCGGGGAGAATTCCTGTCGAAGAACCCTCAGCGTCATCGGCGCATCGGAGAGTTTCGGGCCGATATAACCGCCAAGGTCGGCCTTGTACTTGCCCGGGTTGCTGCCCGGCGAGGCCGCAAGAACCCGGCTGCCCGGAGCGGCCACCGCCGCGATCAGCGAGGCGCCTCCCAGAAGCACGGAGCGGCGCGACGCGATGAAAGTGCCTGACCTTGCGGTGCTCGGTGTGCGGTTCATGATCATCTCCCTCCCTGTGCTCACTTTCAGTTCGTTGGCTGGATGGCGACCGCCTTCAGCGGTCCTCAAATGAGCTAAATTCG
The DNA here is from genome assembly GCF_024294805.1 of Alsobacter ponti. Classification (GTDB taxonomy): domain Bacteria; phylum Pseudomonadota; class Alphaproteobacteria; order Rhizobiales; family Beijerinckiaceae; genus Alsobacter; species Alsobacter ponti. Next base: position 87,578 of record NZ_JANCLU010000002.1, on the reverse strand, counting down.
AGTGCCGGTCTCGGCGTCGAAGATGTGCAGTTTTTCTGAGTCAGTGCGCAGGGAGATCTTGTCCCCACGATTGAGCGAAGAGCGGCCCTTCACGACAAGCCTGACGATTTGCCCATCGAGGCTCGCGGTGACCTGCGTTTCCGGGCCTGTCGGTTCGACCACGACGACCTGGGCATGGGGACCGGACGCCCCGACCTCCAAATCCTCGGGACGGATGCCCACGTCCACCGTTGCTCCTGCCGCGACCTGCTTCGTCACCGGCAGTCTCGCCAGGATCTGATTGCCCGCCGTCACGCACACAGGCCCTGTGTCGCCGCCGGCGACCGTGCATCTCACAAGGTTCATGGCCGGAGACCCGATGAAGCTTCCGACAAAGCTGTTGCCGGGTCGATCGTAGAGGTCGAGGGGCGTGCCGATCTGTTCGATGACGCCGGCGCGCATGACGACGATCCGGTCGGCCATCGTCATGGCCTCGAGCTGGTCATGCGTGACGTAGATGATGGTGGACCCGAGGCGGGCATGCAGGTCCTTGATCTCGGTGCGCATCTGGACGCGCAGTTTCGCATCCAGGTTGGAGAGCGGCTCGTCGAACAGGAACACTTTCGGGTCGCGGACGATGGCCCGCCCCATGGCGACTCGCTGCTGCTGACCGCCCGACATCTGACGGGGATAGCGATCGAGCAGCGCCTCCAGGCCGAGGATCGCGGCGGCCGAGGCCACACTGGCGGCGATTTCCGCCTTGCTGAGCCCCCGCATCTCAAGCGCGAAACTCATGTTCTCCCGCACCGTCATGTGGGGATAGAGCGCGTAGTTCTGGAAGACCATCGCGATATCGCGATCCTTCGCGGCAAGACCGTTCACGACCTTGCCGTCAATGACGATGTCGCCCGCCGAGATCGGCTCCAATCCCGCGATCATTCTCAGCAGGGTGGACTTTCCGCAGCCGGAGGGCCCGACGAGGCTCAGGAACTCGCCGTCGCGCACGTCAACATCGATGCCCCTGAGAACCGTGGCGTCGCCGAACGATTTGACCAGCTTACGCACATTCACGTTCGCCATCGTTCTGAACTCCCTGGCCTTCCCCTGGAACGATTTGTGGATGCAGCTTCGCATCCATTCTTGATTTTTATTGTATACAATAACTGAAGCAGGCCACATGCATTGACTATGCCGACTGCTCCGTTGGGCAGCGTGAACAATTCAACAACTAACCTTGTGAGGACCCACAAGGGGAGAAATTTGACCACGCCGCCAAGAAGAGACGCGCGTTTTGGACCTTTGCGGACACTTGATCAGAATCCGTCCCGAATGGCCCGATCTCCTCGGCTCCGGTACCCAGTTTCACGATGGGAGCCGATGAGATGAAACGCTAATGTATCAGCTTTGAATTGTCAATGGATACAAATTATGGCACCAAGTGATGAGAATGGATTGCCCCGCGATCGCGTGGCCGCGCCCTTCAAACCGGAACTGCCCTTGCGGCGATCGGCAATCCGGCCCGTCTGTCGCCGCTGACTACATCAGGAGTCGACATGCGTTCCCCGGTTCCAGGTCTCGTCCGTTCGCTAAAAGCGCTCGACGGCATTCTGCGCAAGGGAGAGGACTTCTGCTTGGCCAACAGTTTGGACACCAGGGAACTGCTGGATGCGCGCGTCGCGCCGACGATGAAACCGCTGACCCACCAGATCAGACTGGCCTGCGACCACGCGGCTACGGCGGTCGCCCGGCTCTCAGGGCGCGACGCAGTCACGGTCGACGGAGCGTACGAAACCTTCGGCGATCTCTACGCCAGTATCGCAGCAGCGCAGGTCATCATCGAAAGCCTACCGACTGAGGACGTCGGCGCTTTCGAGCAGTGCACCCTGCGCCTCGCTCTCGACGACAGGACAGTTGTTTGCACCGGTTACGACTATCTCATGCAATACGCGATCCCAAATTTCTATTTTTCCGTCACAACCGCCTACATCATCTTGCGCGGCAAGGGGGTGCCACTCGGAAAAAACGACTTTCTTGGGCCTTGGGCATGACCCTGCATCAATCCGATCAAACCGTTAACGCTGCCAAACCGATACCGGTCGCCAACACCAGTGCACATGCCCCAGTGGCGCCTTCGCCGCTCAGGCGTCAGCGCACCCGCATCATGTCAGCGCGCCTAGCACTGTCGATGACAAACGACTCTGTGTGTCGGCGCAGAGGACTCGAGCGCAGAACGGGAATGAAGTCGGTGGCCAAGGCAACGCAAACAACAACCCGCTGAGCGCCGGGCTTCCCGGATCGCGGTCGCGTCTGCGCTTCCCCGGCGCGGTCACGAGCACGGCCCTGTTCACGTCTGTCCCGCAGACACGGCGGTGCGTTTCCCCGCGCGTCTTCTTGCGCGCCAGGCGGCTGTCGCCTGGAGGGAGGAAGACAATCTCACCGGCGGGTCGCCAGACTTCGACCGCGAACCACAGACCTAGAAGTACGTGCCATGGATGTGACAAAGGACCGGGTCAAGCCCGGCAGAAACTCGGCTGGCCAAAAGAGTTGGGATACCACTGGGGCTCAGCCCATGAGCAGCGGGCGCAACTCCCGCCATAGTCCGCCCGAGATCGGAAGGTTTGGCGGAGATCGAGTTCAGCGGCTTGCCAAGCGCCTTCGCCAGCGTCTTTAGCGCCGAGACCTGATCTCGCCGCTGAGTAGAAGACAGGCTCGCGTGGCGCTGCACGACGTCTGAAACGTCCAGCAGGGTGGCACCATTTCGAGTTGCCGTGATAGACATGAGTGAGCTTGTAATGAACGGCGCGTATTGGACTAGAAAGTCGTGAATACAATACAATAGATTTGACATAAATACGAGTAAATGCATTCCAGAATTGTCTATAAACGTTAGAAATTTCGCCTGAAGACCGTGAAGGACCTCAGAAGGGCAAGCGCATCGCGCGACCCCACCCCAGGGAGCAGTGGATCGTCGAGGAGGTGGCTGACCTGCGCGTCGCCGACGAGGACCTGTGGGCCCGGGTCGCCGCGCGGCTTGGCGCCATCGCGGCCTCCCCGGTCTCCACGGCGGTGCGCGAGTCCCGGTTCTGGGAGCGCCGCAGGCCCGGGCACATGCTGACTCGCCTGGCCGTTTGCGGCTGCTGCGGCCACAAGCTGGCCGCCGTCGGGCGCGACTACCTTCGGTGCGCCCGCGCGCACCGGAATGGGTTGTGCGACAACACGGTCGGCGTGCGCCGCGGCGTGCTGGAAGACATCGTCGTTGAAGCCCTCAAGCACCGCCTGATGCAACCCGACCTGGTCGCCGAGTTCATCGAGGCCTTCCTTGCTGCATAGGCGATCAAGCACCGGCTGGTGTAAGGCGGTCTCGTCGACGGTCTGGCAGGTGCCAGGAGCCGGGGCGACCTTTATGGGCACCGTGGGAGGCGCTCCACACGCATCCCCGCGGCCACTTGCCCCTAACTCAGATCGAACACCGCAAGGTCAACTCTCGGTGGTTGCGCGTCCCCGCAACCAAACGACCGAACGCTACCCCCGCGGGGGCTCGGCCCCTAACGCCTTATGATCCGGACGGCTTGCGCCAGGAGTGCCTCGGCTCGAAGCCGAGAAGGCGGCGGGCAGCGGCGATGGAGATCAGACTCTCGCGCGGACCGTAGGTGCCGACCCGCGGCGTCCCGGGAAAGAATTGATCCATCAGCGCGTCATTGTCGGCTTCCATGATGGAATCGGCATTGGCGATGCCGAGGACATGGTGCCCGGTGATCGTCGCCTCGAGCGCCAGCCGGGCGGCCGTCGCCCCGTCCCGCGCGTCGATATAGGTCCAACAGTTGAAGCGGCGCGAGGCAGGATCGCTTTCGGTGCGGATTCGATCGTAGTCCGCTCCGACAAGCACGTTCGAGAACCGCAGGCTCACGATTTTCAGCGCCGGGTCCAGCCGGCAGAAATGCCCGGCCATGGTCTCGCCGACGAGTTTCGACAGCGCGTAGGAGCTATGGGGAACAGTGACGCTCTCGTCGAGCGGCACTTGCGAGGGCTCCGTCCCCTCGGTAAAGGGCACGCCGAACACCGTCTCGGAAGAGGCCGAAACGATGTTGCGGATGCAGAGCTGCCGGGCCGCCTCGAACACGTTGTAGGTTGACTGCGTGTTGACGTTGAAGACGACCTGGTTCGGCGCTCGCCCGGGCGCAGGGATGGCGGCCAGGTGCACGATGCCGCGGACCTCGCGCGTCCGCTCATCGATTCCGGCAAGGGCGGCGATGACCTGCCCGAAGTCGGTGATGTCGGTGTGGACGTAGCGGCCCTTCGCACCAGCAGGCGGCGGCGCGGTGTCGATATTGACCACCTCGTGCCCATGCGCCGCGAGGTCCTCGACCACGAACCGTCCGAGTTTCCCGCTTCCACCCGTGACCACGATCATGCCTGCGTCTCCCTGGTGAACCGCCCCCGTCAACGCTCGACCATGACCTTGAGCACGTCGGCCCGTTCCCGTAACCAGAACGGCAGGGCCTCTTCGGCCCGGTCGAAGGGGAATACCTTCGTGATGAGATCGTCAGGATTGCGCTCCGGGGCCTCGAGGAAGGCGATCACGGCGCGGAAGTCGTCCACCGTGGCATTGCGGGAGCCCATGATGTCGAGTTCCTTCAGATTGAAGAACTTGGTGTCGTAGGCCACCTCGCTCTTGCTGTAGCCGATGTAGACGACCCGACCGCTGAAGCACACGAGATCGATGGACTGCCGGAAGGTCGCCGGCAGGCCGACGGCCTCGACCACGACGTCGGCCCCGTCGCCGCTGGTGAGCTCGTTGACCCGCGCGGCAACGTCCTCCTGCGAGGCATCGATCGTGTGGGCGGCGCCCCAGCGGCGCGCGCAATCGAACTTGCCCGCGCTGACGTCCACCGCGATCACCGACGCGCCCCGTGCTGCTGCACCGGCGATCGCGCCCATGCCGATCATGCCGCAGCCGAGCACGACCACGCGATCCCGCGCCGTCACGCGACCGCGGGCGATGGCGTGGAACCCAACCGACAGGGGTTCGACCAGCGCCATGTGGCGCGGCTGCAGTCGATCATTGAGGATGAGCTTGCCGAAGGGCGCCACGATCCGCTCGGCGAGGCCGCCGTCCTGCTGCACGCCCAGCGTGCGGTTGTAGCGGCAGGCATTGACCCGGCCCTGCCGGCACGAGGTGCACTGGCCGCAGGCGGTGTACGGCATCACGATGGCCCGGCGTCCCGGCGCATAGTCAGGCGGCACGCCCTCCCCGGCCGAGACGATCTCGCAGCCGAGTTCGTGCCCCGGGATCCGCGGCAGCGCCACCAGGGGATTCAGGCCCGAGAAAGTGGCGAGATCCGAACCGCAAAGGCCGATGTGCCGGACAGCCAGGAGAACCTCGCCGGGCCCCGGGGCGGGTTCCGGGACGTCGTGGAAGACGGTCCGGCCGACCGCTTCGATCATCAGCGCGCGCATGAATTCGTACTCTTTCAGACCCTGCCCACGACTATCATCCGGACGGGACCCGAAACAGCCAAGAGTTGTCTGTTTAAGGCCCCATCAGAGGCCGCGCCGACTGCCGCAGGTTGGCGACACACATCCTCAGAACAGCGCTCCACAGGGTTGCGGAATGTCCTGGGGGGGCAGACCCACAAGATACTTGTTGCCTCTGTCGGAAGCAGACGAACGCCCAACGGGCGGTCAGGACGCGCCCTCTCCGAACTGGTCTGCGAGGCGGCGCCTGAGCCGATCGCGGACGCCGTCCGGCAGCGTGCGCGTGGTGGTCCGGACCGGCGCATTCCAGACCGGATCGGGGAAGGTGGGGTCATCCTCGAACCGCGGGACGATGTGCACGTGGAGGTGAGGCGCCGCGGTGCCGAGCGAGGCGAGGTTGATCTTGCGAGGCGCGAACTCGTCTCGCACCGCAATTTCGGTCGCGACAACAGCGTCGAGGAGTTGCTGTCGCTGTTAAGGTGGAAGGTCGCTGAGTTCTGCCACGTGCGTGTTCCAGATCACGCGGCACCAGCCGGGAAACCCGGCATCGTGCACAAGCACGACCCTGAACAGCGGTCCTTCCCAGAGCCTGTCCTCGCCTTCTCCGCGACAATGGTTGCAGGTCGCGACGGTCCGCATGGTCCCCTCCCTTGGCGGTCGATGTATGGCTTGGCACCATAACATCATATGAATTGCTGTAAACATCGTACGTATGATATTGACAAGATCGCGGCGATGGCCCCTCAATGGGATCGCGCAAAGCGACGGCCGTGTCTTGAACAAAGGAGCTGTCGCACAAAACGCGGAGGGACAGCTCAATGCATGCGAAGTTTACCGTTGCGGCCGCAGCGCTCCTGCTCACGGTCGCTCACGCTTCAGCTATTGAACTGAAGGTTCTCGTACCCGCTCAATACTCTCCTGCATCAGGATTCATTCCGGGATCCGTGGTGCACAAGGACCTCTACGCGAAGTTCGAAGCGCAAAACCCGGATATCAAGCTCAATTACGAGGTCCTGGACACGGGACCTCAAGGCCTGCAGAAGATCCTGACACAGGCCACCACCAACAGCCTGCCCGACGCAGCGATCGTGGATGGGCAGTGGATCGCGCGGCTCGTCCAGGCCAAGGCGCTTCAGCCCCTCGACCAGCTCTGGCCGGCCAGTGACCGGGCCGATTTTCATCCGGCGGTGGTGGAGGCGGTCAGCATCGACGGCAAGCCCTACGCCATCATGTTTCAGACAGGCATGCGCGGGCTTCTCTACCGGCCGAGCGTGCTGGCCGCGCAGGGCGAAAAGGAGTTCCCGAAGACCTTCGATGATTTCCTGAAGCTCGCAAGCAAGCTCAAGGACAAGAAGGTCGTGGCCGAACTCGTGCCCGCGAAGGCCACCGACGAGCCCTCGACCATGCACATGCTCAGCATTTTCTGGGGCTTGGGAGGCAAGCTCGTCGACGAGCATGGCGCCCCGGTGTTCTTCACGGAAGAGAACGGCAAGGCCCTGGCCCGGGTCTACGAGATGTACCGGGACCTCGTTGCAAAGGGCGCCATGCGCGCCGAGGTGACCACCATGGACGAGGCGGCGCTGCGTCCGTTCTTCTATGGGCACGAGGTCTTCGCGATGGGCGGCAGCTCATCGAACGTCAAGCAAATCTGGAGCGAACAGCCCGACACCGTGAACGATCTGGCGGTCGCCGCCTATCCGATGCCGGGCTCCGGCAAGCCGGTGACGATCCTGGGCGGCTTCACCTACGCCATTACGGCCCGTGACCCGAAGAAGGTGGAAGCGGCCTGGAAATTCGTCTCCTTCATGACGGCTCCGGCCCAGATGGGCGCAATCAACGAGGCGCTGGGGCAACTGCCCGTCCGGACGTCGGTGTGGAGCACGAACGGCTTCTTCTCAACCAACCCGATGATGGTGAGCTACAAGGCTATGTACGACGGGCCCATGCAGACCCGGCCCGTTGCGCCAATCTATACGACAATCTCCTCCGCGATCTCGTCGCAGCTGCCCGGCGTCATTGCCGGCACGCTGTCCCCCTCCGACGCCGTGAACCGGGCACGCGACGCGGTGATGGTCGAATTCAAGCGCCAGCAGTCCCGCTGATTGGTCTCCCAGCGAGGTCCGGCCATGCAAAGCACAGCGCAGACCATCCCGCTTCCGTCGAGCCGGCGCAGAATCCCTCGACCGCGCCTGCCGCGAGTGAACGGCTTCTTCTTTTTCATCCTGCCCGGCGTCAGCTTCGTCCTATCCCTGACGCTCTTCCCCGCTCTTTACGGCATCTACATCAGCCTGACGAACCTGAACCTCGGCTATGTGGGGTACTCGTTCGTTGGCCTGGAGAATTACGGCCGCCTGTTGGAATGGGATGACCTCGGGCTCGTCACGCGCAACACGCTGGGCTTTGTGGCCAGCGTGGTGGTGCTCCAGGTCGCCATCGGACTCCTGGTCTCGATCCTGCTCAACCAGAAGCTTGTCGGACACCAGGTGATGCGATCGTTGACGATCCTGCCCTGGGTCCTGCCCTCGGTGGTCGTCGGCCTCGTTTTTGCGCAGATCTTCGGAGGCAGCCGTCTCGGCATCGCCAACTACGTGCTCTCGCTCTTTGGCGTGGGGCAGATGTCGTGGCTGGCCGATCCCGCGTTGGCCATGGCGCTCCTGGTGGCAGTGTCTGTTTGGCGCGGCGTGCCGTTTACCGTGATCATCCTGCTTGGTGGACTGCAGACGCTTCCGCGGGAGCTCTACGAGGCAGCCGTCATCGACGGCGCGACAGCCTGGCAGCGCTTCCGCTACGTCACACTACCCTTGCTGAAACCGATCCTGATGATCAGCCTGATCATGGGTACGGGCGGCGCGCTCAACAGCCTCGACATCCCGCTCGCGCTGACCGGCGGCGGCCCAGGCAGCGCCACCGAGCTGTTCTCGATCTCGCTCTACAAGCAGTCGTTCTTCCACCTCGACATCAGTTACGGCGCCGCGATCGGGACCGTGATGCTCGTCGTCAATCTTGTCCTGATCGTCCTCTATCTCTTGGTCCTGCAGCCGCGCCGGAGTGCAAATCATGACTGACGTCGTGCCAGTTCGCGGCCGTCCGGCGCGGCGGCCCCTGGAGCCCAGTCCTTTTACTTATTTATTCTATCCCATTCTCGCCGCAGCGGTGCTGATGCCGCTAGGCTGGGCCCTGCTCGGCGGCTTCAAGAATCCCAATGAGCTGTTCACTTACCCGCCCACGCTGTGGCCGCGGCATTGGACCATCGCAAACTACGTGGACGTGTTCGTTCGGCTCGAATTCGGCCGTTATCTGATCAATACGGTAGTAGTGGCCCTGTTTACAGTGGTCCTCACGCTGTTCTTCGCCGGCTTGGCGGCCTATGCCTTGTCGCGCTGGGACTTCCGGTACAAGGACGTACTGCTCGTGACGCTGCTGGGTCTGCAGTTGATCCCCAGCACGGTCAATATCGTTCCATACTACACGATCATGAACCATCTCGGGCTGCTTAACACGCGGACCGCGCTGGTGCTGATCTACACGGCCTCGCACATCCCCCTGGCGATCTGGGTGTTGAAGGGCTTCTTCGACACCGTGCCGCGCGCCCTCGACGAGGCGGCCCAGATCGACGGCTGCTCCAAGTGGCACACCTATTGGAGCATCATCGTTCCGCTCAGCCTGCCGGGACTGTCGGTGGCCGGCTTCCTGGTGTTCGTCACCTCATGGTCCGAGTTCCTGGTGCCGCTGGTCATCGCGAGCGCCAAGGATGTGGCCGTTACCAGCGTGGGCCTGTTCACCTTCTTCGGCCCCGACGCACAGACCTCCTACGTCTACCTCTTCGCAGCGACGGTGATCACCGTCGCGCCGGTGGTGGTCGCGTACTTATTCGCCCAGAGGTTCCTGATCTCGGGCCTGACGGCGTTCTCGGACAAATAGCGTCCCGATCCGGGGTCGCGACAGGGAGTACATTGGATGAAATGGACCGGCCGGACGGCACTCGTCACAGGCGGCACCTCGGGCATCGGCCTCGCCACCGCCCGTGCTCTCGCCGGGCAGGGTATGAACGTGGCGATCAACGCCCGCAGTCATGCGCCCGGCGTGATCGGCGAGCTCGACGCGCTCGCCCGCGATGGGGGCGCACGCTGCATCCTCGTCACCGGCGACGTTCGCAACGGTGAGACCGCCACCCACCTCGTTGCTGAAGCTGTACGGGAGTTTGGGCGGATCGACACGGTGGTCCATGCGGCCGGCGGGCCCGCCCCGGGCCGCCTGCCCGATGTTTCAACTGACGCTTGGCTGGATGCGTTCGCAGTGCACGTTCATTCGGCCTTTCACCTGTTCCGGGCCGCGCATGGCGCCCTGGCCGTACGAGGCGGAAGCGTGACCTTTCTCTCCTCGGCAGCGGCGTTGCGCGGGTGCCCCGGCACCGTGCCCTACCAAGTGGTGAAGGCCGCGCTCGTCCAGCTGGCGCGCGCCCTCGCCCGGGACCATGCCGCCGAGGGCATCCGCGTCAACTGCGTCGCCCCGGGAATCATCCGTACGCCATTCCAGAACGCCATGACCGAGGAAGCCCGGCGCAACAACCTCGCAAACCGGATTCCTCTGGGCCGCGAGGGTCAGCCCGACCAAGTGGCGTCCTTGATCCTGCAACTCATCGAGAACGACTTCATCACGGGCGAAACCTTCGTCATCGACGGCGGCATGTCCATGCGGATGGTCTGACCGACGCCATTGCCCTACCCCGCTAAGAAAATCCCGAGGGCGCCCCTCGCGGCCCAAACTCATAGAGAGCACTCATGTCCAACATCGACCTCGCCGTCTTCACGAAGCCCTGGCTGGATTCCATTGAAAGCGTCGCTGATCGCATGGCCGCGCTCGGTGTCCAGGGAATCGAGCTCCCGATCCGGCCTGGCTACCAGGTCACGCCGGCCGATGCCGGGAGTACCCTCGCGCGTGCCTGCAAAGTTCTTGCGTCGCGCGGGCTACGCATCGTCAGCGTCGCCGCGCCGCTTGAAGAGGCCGTCATCGAGGCCTGCGGCGATAACGGCATTCCCATAGTTCGCACCATGCTGGGGATCGACCTGTCGAAGGCGCGCTACGCCGAGACGATCGCCAGTCACCAGGCCCGATACCGCGACCTGCTGCCGCTGCTTGATCGAACTGGCGTGCGCATCGGCGTGCAGAACCACTCGGGAAACAACATCGGCAGCGCCATCGGGCTCTACCACCTCATCGAGCCGTTCGACCCCAAGCACGTCTGCGCCATCCTCGACATGGCTCATTGCGGCATTGCCGGTGAGCCCACGGAGCTCTCAGTCGACCTGCTGTGGGAGCGGATGCCCAACCTTGTGAACTTCAAGAATGCCTACCGCGAACGCGTGAACGGTCCGGAGGAGAACGAAGCCGTTTGGCGCACCCATTGGACCACGGGTCGGCACGGCGGCTTTTCCTGGTCGGGCCTGGTCGCCGAGCTGAAGCGACGGAAGTTCACGGGAACGTTCGTGCTTCCGGCAGAGTACACCGATCCCAAGGGCCAGCCCCAACGCATGGGCGACGACGTTCTGCCCTTCCTCACGTCCGATGTGGCCTATCTCAAGAGCCTCGTGGCGGCATCGGCCTGACACACCTAAGGAGCAGACAGCGATGATCAAGGACCGCAAAGTGAGGATATGCCTTGTGGGCGCGGGCCGCATGGCCAACAGCGTGCACTACCCCTCCCTCGCCTCCTTCGACGACGTCGAGATTGTCGGTGTGATCGAAACCCGCAAGGACCGCCTCGACGAAACCTGCAACGCACACGGGATCCCGGAGAAAGCACGCTTCCTGGCGGTGCTCGACACCGATTACCAGACCATCCTGCGCGACCTCGCGCCGGACGGAGTTTACGTCATCGGCCAGCCGGAGATCATGTACCCCATCTGGCACTGGTGCTTGGCCAACGGCTTCAACCTCTATGTGGAAAAGCCCATGGGGCTCACCGCGCATCAGGCGCAGGCGTTGGCTTATCTGGCCGACAGCAAGGGCCTGATCACGCAGGTGAGCCACCAGCGCCGCAGCGCGCCGATTATGAGACAGGTGCGCGAGAGACTGCTGCAGCGCGGGCCGGTCATCCAGGCTGCCGTCGAATTCTTCAAGTGCGACGTGTCACCGATGCTGATCGCGCGCGACCGCATGATGGACGACGGCACCCACGCCATCGACACCGCCCGCTGGATTTGCGGCGGCGAGGTGGTGGACGTCCAGAGCCGGTGTCGTCGCATTGGCGTACCGGATATCAACTTTATCACTGCGACACTGCACTTCGACAACGGCGCAGTGTGCAACGTGGTGTGCAACTGGGCTTCGGGCCGGCGCGTCTTCCGCACTCAGATTCATGTTCGTGGCGGCTATGCCGACATCGAACTGGAGGCAGAGGCCCGGATCTACCTCGACAACGACTATGCCGGCGAGCGACTCACCACGCAGGAGGCGGCCGGCAGCGATAAGAACTTTGTGTTTGGCGGCTTTCAGGCCAAGAACCGCGAGTTCATCGACAGTTTGAAGTCGGGGGTGGACACCTGTTCGTCGCCGTTTAGAGATACGGTCAAGACGATGTTGGTGTGTCAGACGATCCTGGCGCAGGCACAAGCCGCCGGCGTGTAAAACCGGCCAACGAGGGATATGGATCCAGAGAGCGATAACGCCTATGAAAGTTACAGGCCAGGCCCCCGAGAAGCGGTCGAATCTGCACCTTAATGTGGCGAGTGCTCTCGGTTCGCGCATCGTCGGGGGCGAGTTTCCGGTCGGCCAGCTCATCCCCACCGAAGCTGAGCTCGGCGCCAGCTTCGGCGTCAGCCGGACAGTCGTGCGCGAGGCGGTGAAGCTCCTCGTTTCGAAGGGGCTGCTGCGAACGGGATCCGGCATCGGAACCTGGGTGCCGGACGTGAGCGAGTGGAACTTCCTGGACCCGATGGTCTTCGCATGGGTCCAGGCCAGCGAGAACTCGGAAGCGGTGATTAGACAGCTCTTCGCCTTCCGGAGCGCCGTCGAGCCCGCGGCCGCGGCGGAGGCGGCCCGCAACGCCACGGTGGCGCAACTCTACGCGATCGAATCCGCGCTGGAGACGATGTCATCCGCCAAGGACGATTTCGCCCAGTGGATTGAGGGCGACGTGGCGTTTCACACCGCCATCTACATTGCGTCCAACAATGTGTTCATGGCGCCGTTGGCCAACGTGTTTCGCCAGTACTTCCAGATGAGCTTCCGCGTCTCGAGCTCCAACCAGCACCACCAGCATTGCCTGCAAGAACATTACGACGTGTTCAAAGCCATCCGCGATCGCAAGCCCGAGAAGGCAAGCCGCGCGGTCAAGGTGCTGCTGGAAAACGCCAACGCCGATGCTTGCGAGGTCCTGGCCGAGGCGCACCGCACCAACTGACGGCCCGGCACAGCGCGACCGCCTGCACCAATGATCGTCGGTGGACAACCTGCAGAGTTCGCCGGCCTACGCGCGACGCCATGCGCCTACCATTCGGGCATGCGCGCCGCGTGGCAGACAGCTAAGTACGAACGCGTTTCTCCGCGACGGTCCGCGTCGCCGCTCCCTTGACCGAGCCCTCATACCCCTCCGAGCGCCCAGAGCGATCAAACTCGTCCGACACGTCCAGACCCCATGCGCGAGCATCCGTCGCGACGTCCAGCAGGTCGAGTGCCCGCGCCGCGATCTGGTCGACTATCTCCCCTGTCGAGAGCGGCTTCAGGTAGAAGGCGGGAACCGGCGGAGCCACGATCGCGCCCATTTCAGTGACCGACACCATGGAACGCAGATGGCCGAGGTGCAGCGGGCTTTCGCGCGTCAGCAGCACGAGCCGGCGGCGCTCCTTCAGATGCACGTCCGCGGCGCGCACCAAGAGGTTGTCGGCGAGCCCGGCGGCGATCGCTGACAGCGTGCGCATCGAGCAGGGCGCGACGATCATTCCGGCGGTGCGGAACGACCCACTGGCGATCGGTGCGCCAATATCCTCGATCGGATGCAGGACATGGACGAGCGCGCGAACGCGGTCGAGTGCGTCCGGACCGACCTCGTGGGCGAGCGTCCGGCGCGCGGCCCGAGAGACGACCGCGTGCGGCTCGATATCCGGCACGTTTCGGAGCTTTTCCAGGATCCGCAGGCCAAGCGCCGCCCCGGACGCGCCCGACAGGCCCACCACAATCCGCCTCATCCCACCACCTCCGCCGGAAGCGGGCCAATGCCAAGGCCGGACCAGATCGCGTCGACGCGGTCCTTCACCGCCTGGTCCATGTCGAGCACGCGACCCCATGGCCGATCCGTCTCGGGGCCGATCTTGATGGTGGCGTCGAGCCCCATCTTGCCGCCGAGGCCCGGCCGCGCGGAGGCGAAGTCCAACGCGTCGATGGGCGTGCCGGGCACCACCAGGAGATCGCGCGGCGCGTCGAAGCGCGTCGCGACCGCCCACATCACGTCCGGCCACGACCGCACTGGAATGTCCTGGTCGACCACGATGATGAGCTTGGCGTAGGAAAACTGCGGCAGCAGGGACCAGAGCCCCATCATCAGCCGCCGCGCCTGGCCCGGGTAGCGCTTGTCGATGGAGACTACGATGGCTCGGTAGGAGCACGCCTCGGGCGGCAGCCAGAGGTCCTCGATCTCGGGAAATTGCCGGCGCGCCACGGGCACGAAAAGTTCGGTCAACGCCTCGCCAAGGCGGGACGGTTCGTCGGGCGGACGGCCAGTGAATGTGGACAGATAGAGCGGCTGCTCGCGCATGGTCAGCGCGGAGACGGTCATCACAGGATAGTCGTCCACCGCGTTGTAATAGCCGGTGTGGTCGCCGTAGGGCCCCTCCTCGGCCGTCTCGGTCGCGGAGACGGTTCCCTCCAGCACGATCTCGGCGTCGGCGGGCACGGGCATCAGTGTGGTGAGCGCGCGTGCGAGACGCACAGGTGCGCCGCGCAGCAGGCCCGAGAATCCAAGCTCGCCGATCGTCTCAGGCAGCGGCAGGACGGCAGCAAGCATGGTCGCCGGATCAGCGCCGATGGCGATGGTCACGGGCATGTCCTCGCCGCGGCGCGCCCAGAGGCGGTGGTGCTTCGCGCCGCCCCGATGCGCCAGCCATCGCACAATCAGCCTGTTCGGGCCCGCGACCTGCATGCGGTAGACCCCGACATTCACGTCGTGCGTGTCGTCCGGCGCGCGCGTGATGACGAGCGGCCACGTGACCAGTGGTGCCGGCTCGCCCGGCCAACACCACTGGACCGGAAGCAGCGACAGGTCCACCTCGCCTCCTTTCAGCACTCTCTGCTGCACTGCCGGCCGAGAGACTGTTTTTTCGCGCATGGAGAGGGCCGCGCGGAGAAGCCCGAGCCCTCGGCCGAGATCGGCAAACCCACGCGGCGGGCGTGGCTCTCGCAACTCCGCCAGGAAGGACCCGAAATCCCGCAGCCGGTCGGGTTCGATTCCCAGCCCCCAGGCGATCCGCTCGACCGTGCCAAACAGATTGACGAGAGCAGGGATGGAGCGCGTGACACCCTGCGCGTCGACAGGGGCCTCGAAAAGCAGCGCCGGGCCGTTCCCCGCCACGACGCGCCGATGGATTTCCGTCATCTCGTGGACCAGCGAGACCGGGCGCGCGATCCGATGCAGTTGGCCGCGCGCCTCCAGCGTAGCCAGAAAGTCCCTCAAGTTTCGAAAGACGGGTTCGGATCGGCGATGGCAAGGTGCGTCGGTCATCCGCAAGAACTCCGCCGAAGGATCACTCCGGTCTTTGTCGCACGACAAACTCGCGCGCCACCGCCTCGGCTAGATTGGCGCGCCACCACCGACGGACGTCATGCAAATTCCCGCCGCCATCCGGCTCGCGCTCGTTCCCGCGCCTCTCTTCCTCGTCGAGGCCGGGGCCCGGAAGGCATTCGAGGTCGTACTCGCGCGTCATCCCTCCCTCGTCGATCGGCTGGGAGCCTACGCCGAACGCACCTTCGGCTTTGCATCGTCGGACCTTCCCTTCGCCTTCGTCGTGACGCCTCGCCCGGCGACGATCAGGGTCGTACGGAGCATCGAGCCCGGCATGGCGGACGCCTGTGCGGAAGGGCCGATCGTGCGCCTGCTGGCTCTGCTTGAAGGCCGCGTCGACGGGGATGCGCTCTTCTTCGCTCGAGACATCGTGGTGAGCGGCGACATGGAGGCGATGCTGGCGCTGCGCAACGCGCTGGACGATTGCGAGGTCGACCTTCCGACCGATCTCGCCGGCATCGCGGGCCCTGCCGGCCCTCTGGTCAAGCGCGCCTTCGAGCGCATCCGCACCCGCCTTCTGGACCCGACCACATGGAACTGATCTGCCCGGCCGGCAATTCCGCGGCCTACCGCGAGGCCGTGGAGGCCGGAGCGGACGCCGTCTATTGCGGATTCCGCAATGAGACCAACGCCCGCAACTTCCCCGGCCTCAACTTCTCGCGCGACGAAATGGCCGCAGCGATCGCATTCGGGCATTCCCGGGGCGTCATGTCGTTCGTCGCGATCAACACATTCATGCGGGCCGGATCTGAGCAGCTCTGGTTCGAGGCGGTGGACGACGCCGTCACGGCTGGCGCGGACGCCGTGATCCTGGCCGACATGGGGCTCATGGCCTACACCGCGCGCCGCCATCCGGCGCAACGCATCCATGTCTCCGTCCAGGCGGCCGCCGCAAGCGTCGACTCGGTCGCCTTCCTGGTCGAGGCTTTCGGGGCGAAGCGCGTCGTGCTGCCGCGCGTGTTAAGCCTCGCCGAAGTTCGCAACCTGACGCATCAGGCCCCCTGCGAGACGGAGGTGTTCGTCTTTGGCGGGCTCTGCGTCATGGCGGAAGGGCGCTGCTCGCTGTCGAGCTACGCCACGGGCCTCTCGCCCAACATGAACGGCGTGTGCTCGCCTGCGAGCCACGTCCGCTACGTGCCGCAGGGAACGGAGCTCGTCTCGCGCCTGGGCGACTACACCATCGACCGCTTCGCCGCCGGCCGCCCGGCCGGCTACCCGACGCTCTGCAAGGGACGCTTCAGCGCCGACGGACGCGTCGCGCACAGCTTCGAGGATCCGGTCAGCCTCGACGCGCTCGGCCATCTGGAGGAGTTGCGCAAGGCCGGGGTCAAGGCGCTGAAGATCGAGGGGCGCCAGCGCGGAAAGGCCTACGTGGCCGAGGTGGTTTCGACGATTCGACGAGCGCTGGAAGCGAGGCCGGAAGCGCGTCCCGCCATTCTCAGCCGGCTCAGCCGCGTCAGCGAAGGACAGCGCACGACGGCTGGCGCCTACGACAAGAGGTGGCGTTGATGACCGCGCCCCACACACGCCCCACCCTGACGCTGGGGCCGGTGCTCTTCCATTGGGATGGGCCGGCCTGGCGCGATTTCCATTTCCGGATCGCCGACGAAGCCGTAATCGACGAGGTGTATGTCGGCGAGACGGTCTGCTCCAAGCGCCAGCCCTTCATCGAGCCGCACCTGCCGGAAGTCATCGACAGGTTCACTTCGGCAGGCAAGCGTGTGATCCTGTCGTCGCTGACGCTCATCACGCTGGAACGCGAGCTGCGCGCCACCCGGGACCTTGCCGGCCAGGATGATTTCCTCGTCGAGGCCAACGATCTCGCCGCCCTGCGCCACCTCGCAGGCCGGCCCCATGCCGTCGGACCGATCGTCAACGTCTACAACGCGCCGACGGCGGCGCTTCTGGCGCAGCGCGGCGCGCAGGTGATCTGCCTTCCACCGGAACTGCCCGCGAACTCCATCCGCCAGATCGCGTCCGCCACGCCGCAGGTCGCCTTCGAGGTCTTCGCCTTCGGGCGCGTGCCGCTCGCCATCTCGGCCCGCTGCGCCCACGCCCGGGCACGCGGCCTGCACAAGGACAATTGCCAGTTCGTCTGCGGTCAGGACCCCGACGGGCTGCGGCTCGACACCCTCGATGCCGAGCCCTTCCTTGCCATCAATGGCGTGCAGACCGTGTCGCACGCTTGCCAGTCGCTTGTGGAGGACCTCGACGACCTCGTCGCGATGGGCGTGCGGCGTTTCCGGCTCTCGCCGCAACGCTGCGACATGGTCGCCGTCGCGCAAATTCACCGCGACGTGCTGGACGGCCGGCTCAAGGCGATGGAGGCGCGCGCAAGCCTCGCCGCGCTTTATCCCGAAGCCCCGTTCTCGAACGGCTTTCTGCACGGCGTGGTGGGGGCCGCGTGGGTCGAGGGGCGTCACCGCCTGCCGCGCTGATCCCACATGGCGCGCGCCGCGCTCTCCACGCCGACGTTCTTCTTTCGTTTGGCCTGCGCCCATTCGGCGCTTGTGATCGCGCTCTGGCCCGCCTCCCTCGCGCGCCTGATGGACGAAGCATGGGTTCTGCGGCTTCATCAGGACGAGTTGCTGCTCGGCACGTTTCCGGCGGTCATGGCCGGCTTTACGCTCACCGCGATGCGGCGCTGGACCGGGAACCCGGTTACCCCGAACCCTGTGCCAGCCTTGCTCGCCGTCTGGACAGCGGGGCGGGCTGTCGCACTTTTCGCGCCATGGGGAAGCGCGGCAGCTGCGGCCTTTCCCCTCCTCCTTGGAGCGGTGCTGCTCCGGCATGTGCTGCGGCATGGCGACGTCCGGAACCTGCCGCTCGTGACGATCATCGGATGCATCGGCGTTGCCGGGCTCGGCCGAGCCTTTCTGCCCGATGCCGCGTCGGCGCTGCTGCGGATCGTGGTTGCCCTGACCGTGGCGCTCCTGCTGATCGCATCCAGCCGAATCGTGCCCGCGCTGGGGCGCAGTTTCATCGGACGCGAGAGCCGGCGCGTCGGCCTGGCGGGAGAGACCGCCGCGGCGATGGCGAGCGTCGCGGTCCTGCTGGTCTGGGCGCTCCGCCCGAGGGGGCCTGACACAGCCCTGGCGGTCGGCCTGCTGGCAGTGTTTCAGGCTGTGCGGATCGGATCCTGGAATGTCTGGGGAATGGCCCGGCACCCCCGCTTCCTTGCCGTGCTTGCCGGCGCGCTGGCGCTGCCGGCCGGGCTCGCCGTTCTGTCCGCCGAAGCGGTCGCGAACGCCACTGTCGGGGCGGTGGGGATTCATGTCCTTCTGGTTGGCGGCCTCGGCCTCTCGAGCCTCGCGATCATGACCAGCATGGTTCGCAAACGCGCAGGCGACGCGTTGCGCTGGTCCCGCAGCGAGGCGATCCTGTACGCGACGCTATGCCTCGCCTGGCCCCTTCGCATTTTCGCGGACGGAAGCGCCACGATGCTCGCCGCCGCCTCGCTCGCCTGGGGTATCGCCTTCGCGGGCTTTGCTCTCCTTTTCGGACGACTTGGCGACGCATCGTCCGGTGCATAGCCTGGTCGTGTCCGTCGGCTGAGGAGCACCTTCTGGGGCGCAGTCGCGATGGAGGCTACAGCCGTGACCGGCGCATTGGTCGGGCGGGCCGTCTGGACCGCCAACGTGATGCAAATTCGGCCGAACTGAAGGCGCCCCGATTTCATCGAATATGATTTGGCTGGGTATTTCACACGACGTCAGTGAAGCCCACGCATCTCATTTCGCCAGGGTCCGGATGGCGACCAGGCGAGCGACGGCCCTTTCGGCGAGTTGCTGATAGCGCGCGAGTGCATCCTCGTCGTCTGCTCGGTCAGCCGCCGCCAAATACGCTTCGGCCAACGCTTCCGACAGGGCGGCGGGCCCGGCATCAGTATCCAACTGTACGGGCGTTCCGAGACCGCGCGCGAGGTCGGCCATGGACAGAGTTTGCTTTCGCACGATGTCCATGCGCGCCCGATCGGCGTCGAATGCGGTCCCCGCCAGCATCGCGGCAAGGTGCACCTCTAAATCGGCTGCGTCACCGGCCGACGAAGCCGCGCCGGGCTTTGTCCGCGCAGCATGAAAGGCCTTTCTCCGTTCACGGCGGAACGCCGCAACGTGCCCCAGTTCCTCGGTCGCCATGGCTTCCGCAGCTAGACGCACATCCTCGCGCGGGGCAGCGGCGGCGACATAGCTCCAGAACGCAAAGGCACGCTCCTCGTTTTTCACGGCGATGGATAAAATCCGATAGGGCGTGAGCATTCTAGACCCCGCGACCTCCGCCGCGTCCTCCTCGTCAAAGGGTGGCGGACCAGCCCAGACGAGACGGGTGGGGTCCGGCAGGTGACCGGACTGTCGTTGCGACCACTTGTCGACACTCTCGACGTGGCTCATCTCCTCCGCCGCGATCCGCTCGAAGACATCGGCCAGTTCCCCGTGTCCCTGGGACCGCATCGACAGCGCGAACTGACCGTACATCTCAGCCGCCGCGCTCTCCATTTCATGAGCCAGCGCGAACAATTCATCCAGGCTTTGCACGATGCCCGCAGGCTCTGACTTGAGCGTGGACATGCGATCGCCTCCATAAGCGCGGGTATTTCGACTTAAGCGTAGCGTTTGTTTGCGATTGCGCAAGGAAGTCGTCACGTTAAGATGCAACTCAATTCATTGATGGACGCGGGCGGTTGCCTGCCGTTTGGTTACGCACCTTGTTCCCAACGTGGAACATCGCCCCAAAAATCAGGTGGGCGGGGACAAAAGGGAGCTCAAGGTATGGGCCGATCGGCGGGGACGCGGGAGCTTTGCCTCGCGCTCTTGGTTCTACTGGCGGGGCTTGCCTTCGCCACGTCCGCCGGGGCCGCGGGAACGCTGGATGAGTTTCTCGCAAAGTCCCGAGCCGCCGACTTCTTCGAGGGCGCGGACCGGTTCGGCCCCCCGCAGGGGACGCCACCTGTCGCACCCGCCTTTGCCGGCGACGCGCTCAGGGGTTTCGTCTACCTGAACACGGATTTCAGCAACGCCACGGGCTATTCCGGGAAGCCGATTCAAGTCCTGGTCGGCATCGACCAGCAAGGCGTCCTTCGGCGCCTGAAACTCGTCGACCACAAGGAGCCGATCGTCCTGATCGGCATTCCCGAGACGAAAATCCTGGCGTCCATGAACGCCTTGCTCGGCCGAAACATGACGACGGTCGCGAGCGGCGCGGAGAAGCCTCCGCAAGTCGACATCGTGAGCGGCGCCACGGTCACCGTGCTCGTGATCGGGGACAGCATTGTCCGCTCCGCGACGAAGTTGATCCGAAGCGGGCGGCTGGGCGGCGTTGCGCCTGTAGGCGCAGCGGCGAACGCGCAAGTCACAAAGACGGTCGATCTCGAAAAAACCGAGGTGAAGGATTGGGGGACGCTGCTGGGTGACGGCTCAGTACGCCGTCTTCACCTGAGCGTCGGAGACGTAAACGAGGCCTTCGCCAAGGCGGGAAACGCGGCGGCCGCGGCCAATCCCGAGACGGACGCGCCGGACGAGACGTTCATCGATCTCTACGTCACCATGCCATCCGTGCCGACGATTGGCAGAAGCCTGCTCGGCGAGGAAGGCTACGCGCGGCTGAAAGCCCAGCTTAAGCCCGGCCAACAGGCGGTACTGGTTGCGGGATCGGGGGCCTACTCCTTCAAGGGTTCGGGCTATGTGCGCGGCGGCATCTTCGATCGCATCGAACTTCTGCAGGAGGGTACGAGCACGCGATTTCGCGACCGCAACCATACGCGGCTCGGTTCGCTCGCGGCGGCCGGCGCGCCGGATTTTCGGGAGATCGCGCTTTTCACCACACCGCCGGATTTCACGCTCGACCCCACAGAGCCATGGCAGCTGCAACTTCTGGTGCAACGGGCGATCAGTTCGCGCGAAAAGGCCTTTCTCACCTTCGACGTGAGCTACACCCTGCCCGACGTTTACCTCAAGCGGGAACAGCGCGCCGTCACGGCGGCTGAGCAGAGCGCCGCGCGGCCCGCCGAGACGTCAGCCGAAAAAAGGCCGGCGGTCGTCCCTCCTGATCAGGTCGAACCACTTTGGATGACGATCTGGCGCGGCAAGTCCGTCTCGATCGGAATCACCGCTCTTGCTCTCATCATCCTGACCGGCATTTTTTTCTTCCAGGACGCCCTGGTGAAGCGCCCAAAGCTGCACATCTGGGTGCGTCGCGGGTTCCTGACTTTCACCCTGTTCTGGCTGGGCTGGTATGCCAACGCCCAGCTCTCCGTCGTCAACGTTCTCACCTTTTCCAACGCACTGATGACGGGTTTCAATTGGGAGTTTTTCCTGGCCGCGCCGCTGATCTTCATTCTGTGGGCCGCCGTGGCGGCAGGGCTTCTTTTTTGGGGCCGTGGCCCGTTCTGCGGGTGGCTCTGCCCCTTCGGGGCGCTGCAGGAACTCACCAACAATCTCGCCCAATGGCTCAAGGTGCCACAAGTCAAAATGCCGTGGGGCCTCCATGAGCGACTTTGGCCGATCAAGTATATCATTTTTCTGGGACTGTTCGGCACCTCACTTTATTCGGTTTCGTATGCCGAGACATTGGCCGAAGTCGAGCCATTCAAGACAGCCATTGTGCTGAAATTTATGCGGGAATGGCCGTTCACGCTTTATGTTGGCGTGCTTCTCGTGGCTGGTCTTTTCATCGAACGGTTTTTCTGCCGGTACCTTTGCCCGCTCGGCGCTGCGCTCGCGATCCCCGGGCGGATGCGGACCTTCGAGTGGCTCAAGAGATGGCCCGAGTGCGGCTCACCCTGCCAGCGCTGCGCAAAGGAATGCCCGGTCCAGTCTATTCACCCCGAAGGCCACATCAATGTGAATGAATGCATCTACTGCATGCATTGTCAGGAACTTTATCATGACGACCACCGCTGCCCCCACATGATCCAGCTGCGACTGAAGCGCGAGAAGCGCGAAGCCCTGTCCTCCCCCTCCATGCGGGCCTGACCCGGACAAGCCCCCTCCGACGAACGAACAGCCCAAGCACAGGAGCCTCCCATGAGTGAAGACGTTAAAGGCCGCAAACTCAGCCGCAGGCAGATGCTGGGCACCACCGCGGCGGTGGCAGCCGCCGGCGCCGCCGGCGCTGCGAGCCAGATGGCGACGCAGGACGCGCTGGTTGGCGCCGCGGAGGCGCAGACTCAGCCGGTCCGCCCCGCGATCGCAACGGGCTCCCAGAAGGCCGAAGTCAAGCCCGGCGATCTCGACGAATATTACGTGTTCTTTTCAAGCGGCCAGACGGGCGAGGTCCGCATCGTCGGGCTGCCGTCCATGCGCGAACTGATGCGCATCCCCGTTTTCAACCGCTGCAGCGCGACCGGATGGGGCGAAACCAACGAGAGCCGGAAGGTGCTGACCGAGGGCCTTCTGCCCGAAACCCGCGAGTTTCTCAAGACACGTGGCGGCACCTATCTCAACGGAGACCTGCACCACCCGCATCTGTCGTTCACCGACGGCACCTATGACGGTCGCTACCTTTTCGTGAACGACAAGGCCAATACACGCGTCGCCCGGATCCGACTTGACGTGATGCGCTGCGACAAGATGATCCAGTTGCCCAACCAACACACGGTGCATGGGCTCCGCGTGCAGAAATATCCCAAAACCGGATACGTGTTCTGTAACGGCGAGGATCGCGTCCCGATCCCCAACGACGGGAAGATCCTCGACGACAACAAGCAGTACCACGCCATCTTCACAGCCGTGGACGGCGAGACCATGCAGGTCGCGTGGCAGGTCATGGTGGATGGCAACCTCGACAATGTCGACGCCGATTACCAGGGCAAGTACGCGTTCGCGACCTGCTACAACTCCGAGGAGGGCGTCACGCTCGCCGAGATGAGCGCGAACGAGCAGGACTGGGTCGTCATCTTCAACATCAAGCGCATCGAGGAGGCGGTGAAGGCCGGCAAGGCCAACATGGTGGGGGGCGTCCCAGTCGTAGACGGGCGCCATGGATCGCCGTTCACACGCTATGTGCCGGTGTCCAACAGCCCGCATGGCATGAACACCGCCCCGGACGGCATTCATATCGTGGCGAACGGCAAGCTCGCGCCGACCGTCACAGTCATGGACGTCCGCCTCTTCGACGATCTGTTCGATGACAAGATCAAGCCGCGCGACGTCGTGGTCGCGGAGCCGGAACTGGGCCTCGGCCCCCTCCATACCGCTTATGACGGCAAGGGGAACGCCTACACGACGGTGTTCATCGACAGCCAGGTCGTGAAGTGGAATATCGAGCGCGCCCGCCAGGCCTACAAGGGCGCCAAGGTGGACCCGATCCTCCAAAAGCTGGACGTTCACTATCAGCCTGGCCACAACCACAGCTCCATGGGCCAGACCAAGGAGGCGGACGGCAAGTGGCTCATCTCCCTCAACAAGTTCTCGAAGGACCGCTTCCTGAACGTCGGCCCCCTGAAGCCTGAGAACGACCAGTTGATCGACATCTCGGGCGACAAGATGGTGATCGTCCATGACGGGCCGAGCTTCGCCGAGCCGCACGACGCCACCATCGTACACCGGTCGAAAATCAATCCCGTATCGATCTGGGACCGTGCCGATCCCTTTTTCGCCGATGCGGTGAAGCAGGCGAAGGCGGACGGCGTCAAGCTTGAAGAAGACAGCAAGGTGATCCGGGACGGAACCAAGGTTCGGGTCTACATGACGTCGACCGCGCCCGCCTTCGGGCTGGAGTCCTTCACGGTGAAGCAAGGCGACGAGGTGACCGTACACGTGACCAATATCGACGCCGTGGAGGACCTTACGCACGGCTTTTCCATCGTCAACTACGGCATCCAGATGGAGGTGGCGCCGCAGGCTACTGCGTCGGTGACGTTCACCGCCGATAAGCCCGGCGTGTACTGGTATTATTGCTCCTGGTTCTGTCACGCCATGCACATGGAAATGAAGGGAAGAATGTTCGTGGAGCCCAAGAACGTTTGATGGAGATGACCGCAGGGCGAACGATCGTGCTCGCGGGGCTGGCCGCCTTGGCGGTCAGCCTCGCGGGGCAGGCCGGCGCGGCGCAGGTGGAGGTTGCCGCCGGGGAAACCGCGCTGCAGGCGGCCGTCGACTCGGCCGCAGACGGCGACACGCTGGTGCTCGGAAGCGGCGAACACCGGGGTCCCGTGGTGCTGCGCAAGAGACTTATCCTTGAAGGGAGGCCTGGAGCGATCGTCAGGGGACATGGCCGCGGCAGCGTGATCGTGCTCGAAGCGCCTGGCGCAGTCGTGCGCGGCCTCACCATTCGAGGCTCGGGATCCGATCTCGCGGCCATGGATTCCGGCGTGTTCGTCGCGAAGACAGCCAGGGCAGCGGTGGTCGACAGAAACCGGATCGAAGGCAATCTGTTCGGCGTCTATTTGCATGGCGCCGAGGATGCGGTCGCCTCCGGCAACACCATCATCGGTCTGCAAGAAGGCCGCACGAACGAGGCCGGCAACGGTGTCTCGGTGTGGAACGCGCCTGGCGCGAAGGTCGTCGACAACGACATCAGCTTCGGCCGCGACGGCATCTTCTCGATCACCAGCAAGCGTAACGTCTTTTCGCGCAACCGTTTCACGAATGTCCGCTTCGCCGTGCACTACATGTACACGAACGAGAGCGAGATCAGCGACAACGTCTCGTCCGGTAATGCGATCGGCTTCGCGCTGATGTTCTCCAATCGTTTGATCGTGCGGGGCAACGTGTCCGATCACGACCGCGACCAGGGGCTGGTGCTGAATTATGCCAACGGATCACAGGTGATCGGGAACACGGTGCTGGGTGGTCTTCAGCCGGCGGAGCGATGGGCCCGCCGCGGTCAGCAGGGGGACGCCGAACACGGCGTCCCCCTTCGCGACGAGCCCTCGGCAGGCGATCGTATCGGGCCGGAGAAATGCGTCTTCATCTACAACGCGAACCAGAACCGGTTCCGCGGCAACTGGTTCGAGGGCTGCGAAATCGGCATCCATTTCACCGCCGGCTCCGAGGGCAACGAGGTGGCCGGCAACGCATTCGTCCGCAACCGCAACCAGGTGAAGTATGTCGGCACCCGTCACCTCGACTGGTCCGCGGCGGGACGCGGCAATTTCTGGAGCGACAATCCCGGCTTCGACCTGAACGGCGATGGGATCGCCGACACCGCGTACCGGCCAAATGATCTCGTTGACAAGGTGCTGTGGACAGCGCCGGCGGCCAAGGTCCTGACGAACAGTCCCTCCGTTCAGGTCATCAGGTGGGCGCAGTCGCAGTTCCCTGCGATCCTGCCCGGCGGCGTCGTGGACACCCGGCCCCTCATCGCGCCTCCGCCAAGGCCTGACCTCCCGAGACCTGCGCGATGAAGATCGCGGTCGACATCGCCAGCGTGAGCAAGAGCTACGGCGCCGTGCAAGCCGTGCGCGACGTCAGCTTCACGCTTCGCTCCGGCGTAGTGGCGCTGGTGGGGCACAACGGCGCGGGCAAGACGACGCTGATGAAGCTGATGCTGGGCCTGATCCGCCCCACGGCGGGCGAGGTGCGCGTGCTCGGCGAAAATCCCGCAGCAGGGCAATTTCTCGCGCGCCGGCGGCTCGGCTACCTGCCTGAAAACGTCGCGTTCAACGCCGCACTGACCGGCAAAGAGACCCTCGCCTTCTATGCTCGCCTCAAGAGGGAACCAGTCGACAAAGCTCTCACACTGCTCGAGCGCGTGGGCCTGGGGAGCGCTGGAACTCGACGGGTGGGGACCTATTCGAAGGGCATGCGCCAGCGTCTGGGTCTCGCACAGGCGCTCCTCGGCGAGCCAGAAGTGCTTCTGCTCGACGAACCGACGACCGGACTCGACCCAGCCCTCCGGGTCCAGTTCTACGACATTATCCAGGACCTCGCGGCCACCGGCGCCACCGTCTTGATGTCGTCCCACGCGCTGAGCGAACTGGAGGAACGGACGGAGCGCGTCATCATCATGGATGGTGGCCGGGTGGTCGTTGACGGCGCGATCGACGAGCTTCGAGAGATCGCCCGCCTGCCGGTCCGCTTCCGTGTGCGGCCTGGACCCGCGTCCCTTTCACTCCCGGTGGAGTTCCGTCCCCGTGCGGAGACGAAGCTCGACACGGTCGAGTTTGACGTTCCGGCCCTCCGCAAGATGGAGGTGCTCCAGAGCCTGATCTGCCGCGACAGGCCGCCGACCGACGTTGAGGTCATCCCGCCATCTCTCGATGCTCTCTACGCTCATTTCCTCAACGACCGGGGACACGCGTCATGAGCACGGTCGCCGTTATCGCGATGAAGGAAGTCCAGGAGGCGCTGCGCAATCGCTGGGTGCTCGCTGCCACCTTGCTCATGGCCGGACTTGCGCTCGCACTCACGTTTCTGGGCAGCGCGCCCACCGGCACGGTCGGCGTCCGGGCGCTCGACGTTGTCGTGGTGAGCCTGTCCAGCCTCACCATCTTCCTCGTCCCGCTGATCGCGCTGCTCATCTCCCATGACGCGATCGTGGGTGAAATGGAACGCGGCACGATGCTGCTTCTGCTCAGCTATCCCGTCGCGCGCTGGCAGGTGGTGCTAGGCAAGTTTACCGGACATTTGGCCGTCCTCGCCTTCGCGACCCTGCTCGGCTACGGCGCCGCAGCCTTCGCCCTGCTTGCGACGGGTGCACGGATCGAGGCGGCCAGCTGGACCGCCTTCGCGGCCATGGTCGGATCGTCCGTCGCGCTCGGCGCGGTGTTCATCGCGCTGGGCTATCTCGTCAGCGCCACTTCCGGCTCTCGCGGCGCGGCGGCAGGCGTCTGCATCGGAATTTGGCTCGGCATGGTGCTCGTCTACGACATGGCCCTGCTCGGCATCCTTGTGGTCGACCAGGGCCGTACGATCACCAGCGCATCGCTTGACGTGCTGCTGCTCTTGAACCCGACTGACGTGTACCGCCTCGTCAACCTCTCCGGTTTTGCGAATGTCAGCGCCTTTTCGGGCATGTCTGGGCTGGCGGGCTCGACGAGGCTGGGGGCGCCCGTGCTGGTTGCCGCCCTCGTGGCGTGGACCGTCCTCCCGTTGAGCCTCGCCGCGCTCTCGTTCGGCAGGAGGGAGCTGTGAGACATGCGCTCGCTGTGCTGGCCGTGTTGGCGCTTCCCGGTTGCAACAACGACAAGGCGACCGAGCCACCGCGGCCGTTTGCAATCACGGCGGACGCGATTGGCCATTATTGCGGCATGAATGTCCTGGAGCACACAGGACCCAAGGGGCAAATCCTGCTCAAGAGCCGCCGCGATCCGGTCTGGTTTTCGTCGGCGCGAGACACCCTCGCCTTCACCATGCTGCCGGATGAACCCAAGGACATTGCCGCCGTGTTCGTGTCGGATATGGCCAAGGCTCCCTCCTGGGAAGAACCCGGCCCCGAGAACTGGGTGGAGGCGCGCAAGGCCTGGTTCGTGGTCGGCGGTACGGCACGCGGCGGTATGGGAGCGGAGGAGACGGTGCCGTTTTCCGACCGCGATGCGGCCGAGCGTTTCGCCACTGAGAAGGGCGGCCACGTCTATGCCTTCGCCGACGTACCGCGCGAGGCCGTCCTGACGGAAGGGGGCGAAGCGCCGGGGCAGTCGGCGCATTCCGAGGACGGCGATGGAGGCTCGGGCCACCCGGTCGCAGCCCCCAATCTGCTGGGGACACAGCCATGACACCTCATCTCTCGCGCCGTCGCTTCATCGGAATCAGTGCGGCCGCGGCCGGTCTGGCTCTCCTTCCCGTTGGGACGCACGCCGAGGACAATTCTGACCTGACGGTTTGGCGAGGCCAGGCCCTGGGCGCGCAGTGCACGCTGCTACTCCATCACCCTGATCGCGCCGAAGCCAACCGGCTCGTTGCCCGCGTGACGGCGGAACTGCGCCGACTGGAGCGCATGTTCAGCCTGTATGACCCCTCCTCCGTGCTGGTCCGGCTCAACCGCTCAGGTGCGGTCGACGCGCCACCTCCAGAGTTCGCCCGGTTGCTGGCGATCGCTCAGGACTTTTTCCACCTCACGGGCGGTGCGTTCGACGTCACGGTGCAACCCCTGTGGGCCGTCTATCGGACCCACTTCCTCGCGCCGAACCCAGACCCGGCTGGTCCGCCGGCGGAGAGCGTGAGAGCGGCAATGGCACGCGTGGGAGCGGACCGAATCGTCGTCGGCCCGGATCGTATCGTTCTCCCGCGCGGCATGGCGGTGACGCTCAACGGCATCGCCCAAGGCTATGTCACAGACAGAATTATTGACCTGTTGCGGGCCGAAGGGGTGAACCGGAGCCTGGTCGACATGGGCGAGGTGCGCGCGATCGGCCGCCACCCGTCGGGGCGTCCATGGGAAGCTGCCGTCGAGAGCCCAGGCGATCCGGCGCATCCGCTGACCCTCGTGCCGCTCATCGACCAGGCCTTGGCCACGTCAGCGCCCTCCGGTTTTCAATTCGATCCGCAGGGCCGCTTCAACCACCTGTTCGTGCCGTCCACGGGCGGCTGCGCCGCAGAATGGACCAGCGTCAGCGTCATAGCCGCGACAGCCACGACGGCGGACGCACTGTCCACCGCTCTTTCGGTTTCGCCTGAGCGGCAGGCCAGGGACATTGCGGCGGCTTGCGGGGCAGCCTCCGTGGTTCTAGTCGACCGGAATGGACGGCAAATCCGGATCGCCCTTTGACGGAGGCTACGCCCCGAGCAAGGGCGCGTTTAGCGTCCGGCTGCGTGGCTTCAGGTATTTCGTTGGTGCTCACGGCGCGTCTCCTCGCGTCGCCATCCCACCATGGACGCCCGACCGCGCCGGTTCCTCCGTCCCGGTGGCAATACGGATCGCGCGCAAGCACGCCTTCGATCTCGGGCCGCCTCATCACCGCTTCTGTGATCCGGTCGCAGCGTGGCCCATCGAATGGGAAGAGGTCGTGCAAGTTTCCGCACAGGCGTTCCCTCAGCCTGGCGCGCATCATGCGCCGAGCACGATGCAAGCGGGTCTTGACCGTGTCTGGGTGAATGAGCCGGACGGCACGTTTGGCCTGCCCGTGCCCATTGGATGGAAGTGGTCCGGAAAGGTTCCCGGCCTTGAGGGGAGCGAGGCAGGATAAGAATTCTTGAGGCCAAGGCATGGAAGCTTCGGGCCAGGGCACCGCAACCGCGCGCCTAACCCCAGGAGCTTACGAGCGATCTGGAAACCGCAGCTCGACCGTCAGTCCGCCCAGGGGCGAGCGGCCGAGCGACAGCGCCGCCCCGTACACCTCCGCCAGATCAGCGACGATCGCCAGCCCGAGGCCCGATCCGAGCTGTCTCTGGTCGAGCCGCCCTCCGCGCTCCAGCGCCGTCCCGGCCTTACCGTCGGGAATGCCGGGCCCGTCATCCTCAACGCACAGGATCCAAGCACCATCCGCCGCGCGCGCCGAAATCCGCACCGTGGCCCCGGCCCATTTGCAGGCGTTCTCGGCCAGGTTCCCGAGTATTTCCGCGAGGTCCTGGCGGTCGACGCGGAGCGCGGCCTCCGCCACATCGACCTGCCAGTCGAGTCCTTGCCCCTTGGGCGTCCGGCGCAGCACGCCGACGATTTCATCGACCACCGGGCCCACCCGGCTCGCCGCCAACCGTCGTCCTCCTCCCCCGGCACGGGCCCGCGCCAGCTCATGCTCGACGTGCCGCCGCAAGCCGTCGGTGATGCTGGCGATCTCGTCGGCGATCTCCTGTTGGCCGCTCTCCCGCAACGCCTCCGCATCCGCGGCTAGCACGGTCAGCGGCGTGCGGAAACCGTGCGCCAGGTCGGCCGCCCGGCTGCGGGCGCGCGACAGTGCGGCCTCCTGCTCGTCGAGAAGATGATCCACCTCAGCCACCAGTGGACGAACCTCGTCCGGGAAAGCCGAGCCGAGACGGGCCTCTGCTCCTGTCCGAACAGCCCGCAGACGCTGCCGGACGGCGTCCAGCGGACGCAGGCCGATGCTCACCTGCACCCACGCCCCGGCGACCAGGACAGCCGCGAGCACCGCGAGCGACCAGGCGAGGTCCGCCGCGAAGGCCCGTCCCGCGTCATGGATTTCCGCCCGGTCGAGCGCCACCGCGATCCGCGCGCGCGATCCGCCCAGCCGGGCAGGCAGCAGGACGGAGCGCTCGACCGCGAGCAGCGTGCGTCCCTGCGGCCCCGCGATGACATGCTCGTGGACATCCGCGTCCGCGAGCGTATCGACCGGCAGATCTATCGTCGCGTCCCACAGGGAGCGCGACCGAAGCGCCGCCCCGCCCTCCGCAAGGCTGATTTGCCAGTAGCGCCCGCTCAGAGGTTCGTTGTAGCGCGGATCGACCGGCGCGCTGTCCACCTGCAGAGCGCCGTCCGGGCCCCGGTCGAGTCCCGCCACGAGCTGGCGCAAGTCCGATTCCAGCTCGAGCACCATGCGTCGCTCGACGTGCCGCTCGAACAGGAGCAAGAGCCCGACGCCCGCAACCGCCAGCGCGGCGACGATGGAGGCCGCTCCCGCCACCAGAAGCCGACGTCTGAGCGATCCGCTCTTCATGTCCCGGGTGCTTCCGCGATGACGTAGCCGAAGCCGCGGCGCGTCTCGACGAGGTCGACGCCCAGCTTGCGGCGCAAGCGGCCGACCAGCACTTCCACCGCGTTCGGCTCCCGGTCGTGGTCGTGCGCGTAGAGGTGCTCCATCAACTCGCCCGACGAGACCACGCGGCCGGCATGGTGCATGAGGTAGCTCAGGCACCGAAATTCCAGCGGCGAGAGGTCGACCGGCGCGTCGTCGACGCGGACGCGCATCTGCCGCGTGTCGAGGGTCACGGGCCCGATCGCCAGCACGGGGGACGCGCGCCCCGCCGCGCGCCGCAGCAGGGCCCGGACGCGCGCCAGCAATTCTTCCATGGCGAACGGCTTGACGAGATAGTCGTCCGCGCCGGCATCGATGCCCTCCACCCGCTCGGCCCAGGCGCCGCGCGCGGTCAGGATGAGAACCGGAAGGTTGCGCGCGGCTCCCCGCCATCGCCGCAGGACGGTGAGGCCGTCCATCTTCGGCAGACCGAGATCGAGGATGGCGAGATCGTAGTCCTCGGTGTCTCCCTGAAACCAGGCGTCCTCCCCGTCCGTTGCGGTGTCGACCGCATAGCCCGACTCCTCCAACAGCGCCCCGACCTTGCGGGCGATGCGGAGATCGTCTTCCACCAGAAGGATGCGCATCAATGGCCCTCCCGCCGGAGGATCTGCGCGGATGCGGCGTCGACCGAGACTTCGGACAGCTTCCCGCCCGTGCCGATGACCCGGAACTCGTAGATCCAGCGCCCCTCCGCCTGCCTGAACTTGAGCCCGACGACTTCGCCGCCGAGCTCTCCGCCGACCCGGGCCAGGATCTCGGGAAGCGGCAAGGCCTCCCCACGCTCCACGGCGCGCCGCGCCTCCTCGTGCTGGCGGTCGCGATCCGCGCGCGCCGGTTCCGGCGGCGCAAGCGCGCCGGCGACGCAGACCGCAAGGAGGAGGCGGAGGGTTTGACCGAACATGCCCGCATTCTAAGCCATCCGGAGCTGTCAAAATGCTGACATGGGTCAACAGCAGGGCAACAGCGCGGCCTTGCTAGGGTCCCTCATCGACCGGCAAAACCTTCGGGCCGGTCCAACGGGAGACCACCATGTCCAGGACCCTGATCACCACCCTCGCCGCCGCCGCTATCGCCGCCGCCGCTTCCGCCGCCCTCGCCGGCGACCGCAGCGCATCGTCCCCGGAGGCGAACCCGACCGGCCAGGCCATCCAGCGCAATCTCCAGGACCTCGGCTACAGCGTCAGCCACGTGGAGAGCGAACGTGGCCGGATCGAGATGCGCGTCATCAATGACGCGAACATCCCGGCCAAGCTCACCTATGACGCGAAGACCGGCGAACTGCTCCGGGCCGCCCTTCGCTGAGCACGCCCCCCCTGAAATAAAGGAGACATGCCATGTTCATGTCCAGAAGGCTCGCGTCGCTCTTGATCGCGTCCGCCCTCGCCTTCCCGGCGGCGGGCGCGGCAATGGCCCAGCATTCCCATGCGGGGGTGAGCGAACTCCAGCAGATGGCGCTTGACCACGGCAAAAAGTGGCCGACGGACGAGGCCCTGCGCGCCGGAATGGCGAGCATCCACGAGGCGATGAACCAGTCGCTGCCGAGAATCCACGAGGGCCAGTTCGGCCCGGCCGACTACACCGCGCTCGCCGACACCATCCAGGGCCGGGTCGACACGATCGTGGCCAACTGCAAGCTGCCCGAGGAAGCCGACCTGCAGCTGCACTACGCGCTGACGCACATGCTCGGCGGGCTCGAGGCGATGAAGGACGGCCCCGACCGCGAGAGTGGCGCCGTGGCCGTCGTGGAAGCCATCTCGGCCTACGGCGCCCATTTCGAGCACCCGGGCTGGACCGGCCTGCGGCACTGATGCGCCATCGGCACGAAGGGCCAGGACCGCGAGGCCCCGGCCCTTTCACGTGCACCAGCCGAAGAGGCACTGCCGGTGTGGTTGCAAGCGTTATTCTTTTGTTCTGTAGCTGCACATGGGCCTAGCTGCCGGTAACGCCGCCGTCACGCGCCGTGGCGATCGGTTGACGCGCCGATCCATTGTCCCTGCCACACCGACCCGTGATGAGGCTCGCGGCAACCGGCTTCGCCGCCCGTCGTTCAAGGCACGAATGACGTCGTGCGGCGCGCCCTGAGAGGGTGGACCCGGACGACCGGGAGACCGGCGCCAGCAAATCGCAGGGGGCGAACAGGAGAAGTGCGATGCACCGAATGATCGCAATCCTTGTAGCGTCCGCATCCCTTACCCTGGGGCCTGCCGCGCTCGCTCAGACCGACTGGACGCCAGTGGGGCAGGCCCTCGGGCGCGACGGAACCTTGCAGGGCGACATCTACCGCGTCGGCCTGCCGAGGACCGATCTCAAGGTCAGCGTGGACGGCGTCGACATCAAGCCGACGCTGGCGCTCGGCGGTTGGCTCGCCTTCCGGTCCATGGGCGCCGACGCCATGGTGATGGGCGACCTCGTGCTGACCCAGCAGGAGTTGAACCCCGTGATGGCGAGGCTCGCCCAGGACGGCATCGAGATCACCGCCATCCACAACCATCTGCTGCGAGCCGAACCCTTCACCCTCTACATGCACGTTTCGGGGCGCGGCGACCCGGTCATGCTCGCGACCCACCTGCACGACGCGCTGTCGCTCAGCGCCACCCCGCTCACCCTCACCACGGCGTCGTCGCCGCCCGCCACGCTCGACCTCGACCAGAACGGCATCGAACGGGCGCTCGGTCGAAAGGGCAAGGTCAATGGCGGGGTGCTGCAGTTTGGGATAGCGCGCGGCGAACCGGTCAAGGACGAGGGAATGGAGGTGCCCGAGGCCATGGGCTCCGCCATATCCATCAACATGCAGCCCACCGGCGGCGGCAAGGTCGCAGCGACCGGCGATTTCGTGCTGACCGCAGGCGAAGTGAATCCGGTGCTCAGGGAGTTGCGAAGCCACGGGATTGAGGTGACGGCACTGCACAACCACATGCTCGCCGACGAACCGCGACTGTTCTTCATGCACTTCTGGGCGCACGACGACGCGGCGAAGGTGGCCGCTGGCCTGCGGGCGGGGCTCGACAAGGTCAGCCTCGCACCAGCTCGCTGAAATGGATCACCACATGCGCGAGGCAACGTCCACCGTCCTGGCTCTCGCCGCAGCGCTGGCCTGTGCCCCCCTGCCGGCTCCAGCCGCCGAACTCACAGTGGAAGCGCATATGCCACTCGGCGCGGTCAAGGGGCGTATCGACCACCTCGCGGTTGACGTGGAGGGTCGCCGCCTCTTCGTAGCGGAACTCGGGAACGACAGTGTGAGCGTGGTGGACCTTCGCGCCGGCAAGGTGGTCCATCGGATCGAAGGGTTGGCCGAACCGCAGGGCGTCGGCTGGGAACCTGGCGCTCGCACTCTGTGGATCGCCAATGCTCGGGATGGGTCCGTGCGCGTCTTTGAGGGAGCGAACCTGGCCCCTCTTGGCCGGGTCGACCTGGGCGATGACGCCGATAATGTCCGGATCAGCGAAGGCCGGATTTTCGTCGGATATGGATCAGGAGCCATTGCCATCGTCGACAAGTCCTCGCGCAAAGTGATCGAGACGTTGCCCTTGAGCACCCATCCGGAAGGCTTCCAGATCGCGCCTGGCGCCGGGCAGGCGTTCGTCAACCTGGCAGATGCGGGTTCTATCGCCGTCCTCGACATCGCGAGCCACAGGACGCTCGCAAGCTGGCGAACGGACGGCGTTCGCGGAAATTTTCCGCTGGCGCTCGCACCTCAAGGAGAGTGGCTCGTCGTGGCGTCGCGCCGACCCGCGACCCTCCTGCGCTACAGTTCGGACGGGGCTCTGCGCTGGCGCGCACAGACCTGCGAGGACGCCGATGACGTGTTCATCGATCCACGTCGCCCGCTGATCTACGTCGTGTGCGGAGAGGGGCTGGTGGCCGTTCACAACGCCGGTGATGGCAACACATTGGAGCGCGTGAAGACGTCGCCGGGCGCGCGCACCGGGCTTTACGTCCCTGAAATGGACAGGCTATTCGTGGCGGCGCCGACGCGCGAGCGCGAGGCCGAGATCCTCGTGCTGAAGCTGGCAGACAAATAAACGGCCGGTCCGCCGCTTCGACCTACCGAATGGTTCCGCCGGGCAGGTTTCGCCTGATGGCCACGCCAGCCACCCTGAGATCGTCGCTGGCTGCAATCGGATCCAGAGTGACCTTGCTCGAAGCCGGGCAGCCGTGCGACCGGGGACCAACCCGGGTCAGCCCGGCGTGGATTTCTTCTTAGGGCCCGCCGACGTGGTTTCCGCGGCCCTCCGCTCTGCCGCCTCCCGGACCAGAAGCTCGTCTCGTTCGAGCCGGAGCGAGCGCAATCGCTCCGTCTTGGCGGCGAACTGCCGCTCGGCGACGCGCTGTGCCTCGACGCGCCGGTCGGCTTCGAGCTGGCGCTGCGCAGACTTGTCGAAGAAGGCGGACGCCTTGCGGCGGGCGCTCCGTTGCGCTTCGGTTCCTGTACTCGACATCGGATGTCTCCTCCCCGGGCGTCGACAACGCCCTGTTCGTGTCCGTTCAGCGGGCTCGCGCCTTGCGGGCGCTGTAGCGAGCGTCGCGTGCGGCCTTTTGCTTGGCTGCAAGCTCCACTGCGTCGGCTGCCCTCGCTTCGGCCAGCAGCGCGGTCTCGCGCTCGCGGCTGGCCTTCTGCTCGGCTTCCTCGGTCTCGCGGATCGCGCGCAGGCGCGCCTTTTCCTCGGCGCGGAGGGCGCGTGCCTGTTCCCGCTCACGCAGAACGGCCCCGCGCGCTTCCACCGCGGCCGGATCGCGGGCCGGGTTGTGCTGGAACGCGGAGAGGGTCTGCTTGCGCGCGGCCGCGGCCTGATTGGCGCGGGCTTGGTGGTTCGGTTCCTTGAAAGAGGGCATTCTGATTCCTTGCAGTTTCGTCAGATCGTTCTTGAAGGGAACGGCCGTGTCGCACAGAGAGATCCTGTCGCGTTTGGACAGGCCTTGGTGCAACGCGTTGCCTCCGGCGCGTCAGGGTGCCGGGTCTACCCGGGCTACTCGTTCCCCGAGCCTGCCTTTCGCCGGCAGACACCGCGCGTGCGTCGTTCGATGGCCGCGAGCGCATCGTCCACCGACACATACGGTCCCGGCGTGAGCCCGGCCATGGCCTCAATGGCGAAGCCCTCGGGCCGAATCGTGAAGGCGCCAGGCTTGTTTTCGACAATCACCCCCATCGTCCGCCCGAGCAGGTCGGTGAGGCGCCACTGTCGTTCCTCGCCGCGGGCGACAATCAGGTCCATGGCGGGCGCTCCGCCGTTCTGGGTCCGGTCACCTATGGCTTTCCGCCGGATGGCTTCTGGATGACCAGGCCCTTGGTCGAAGGCGCCGCCGCGATGGTCTTCGGCTTTTCCTTCTTCGGTTTCTTGGCTTCGCGATTGCCGCGCTGCTGGCCATTTGCCATGTGGTCCTCCGGATTGCGCCGCGTGCGGCGACGCTGGTTTAGATCGACAGATGACTCATTTGTCCGGGAATTCGCGCGCGCCCGCTAGCGGGGGGCAGCGCGCATCGCGGCTTCAATGATCTTGCGGGCCTGCCCGGCGTGATGTGTGAGCACCGAAAAGCGCTCTGGAACACGGGCTGCACTGCTGCCGAAAATAGGCTGCCCATTGGCTGCGCTTTTCGCAACCTTCCTCTTCATATCAGAACCGGCTTCTGAACGAACGATATATTTCGATCGCAACCGGCAGCAAACGCGTCAACACCTCAAGATCCACCAGGAGATCAACGCGACGCGGGCCGACGCCACGATCGAGCGCCAGCGCAAAGGCGAGTGCAGCGGCAGCTCGATGGCCTCATCACGGCGGTGGCCGAGGGTTACCGCGCGCCCGGCCTGCAGGCGCGCCTCGACACGCTGGAGGTCGAGAAGACGCAGCTGGAGCGAACTCGCGGGCCCCGCCTCCCTCGCCTGTCCGCCTGCACCCCAACCTCGCCGACCTGTACCGCCGCAAGGTGGAAGCGCTGCACGAGGCCCTGAACCGCGACGAGACCCGCGCCGAGGCCTGCGAGCACCTGCGCAGTCTGATCGACGGGGTCGCGGTGCGCCCGCGCGCGGGCGGCGGCTACGAGGTGGAGGTGGTGGGCGAAGACCGCCGCAATGGTGGAGGCGGCGCAGGCGTCCACAAACGCCAACGCCGCCCGGGAGGGGGCGGCGCTGGGTGAACGCGAGGCGTTCGGTCGTTTGGTTGCGGGGACGCGAAACCACCGAGAGTTGACTCTTCACTGTGCGGTTTGACGCTCGGAGAAGGTGGCTGCGAACCGTTGTCGCCGCGCTCAACGAGGCCGGCGACGGACATTTTGTGAGCGCCCCCGCCTTCTCTTGTGGAAATGACGACCGCTCCTCGTCTTGGTCGGCGACGTCTCCTTAGTGCCGAAGTAGGTTTCATCGGCTTCGACGCTCGGGCCTTCCCCACCCAGCGGGCCGGTAGGCGCGTCGCCGCGCAATGGCCTCACGGATGTGATGGATCCCGTCCACTTCGGATCCGAACTCCCCTCTCGGGGCAACTAAGGCCGCCGCCCGTCGGCGGCCTTTTCTTTCGACCGCTCGGACACCTGACGTCCATCCCGAGTAATGTGTAGGTGCCGGCCTGTGTCTTACCGAAATTTGAGCTCGACCATCCTCGTTTCTGCCCAATCCCGCGTTAGGTGTCCTCCATCGTTCATCTCGGAGGCCATCATGAACCGGAATCTCGTCGCGCTCGTTTCCTCGATCGGCTTTGCCGTGCTGCTGACACCGAGTCTCGCCTCGGCGCAGTCTCCGCTGGCGCTCCAGGCTGCCGACATCATCATCCAGAACCGCCTGTATGACGCCGTCTGCGACGACGGCGACGCGATCGCTCCGCTCAAGGGATTCGATCTTGCGACGACCGCTCAGGCATGCCAGCTCATTGATGACGGTGATGAGGACTGAGCGGCGTGCGCCCTCTCCTTTCCGTGTAATGCCGTTACTGGGTCACCTTTGGCGCAAGCGGCGCTATCGGTCGCAGGTCGAGGCTCGGGGAGAGAGGCAGTGCTAGCGTGGTGCGGCGCCTTGCCCGCCATTAAGCGGCCCGCCTGTTGTCAGAACGAGCCCCCACACGAGTGCAACCGTGATGTGAGGCTTCTAGGGCTTTGCCGGCGCCGGGTTCCGCGACAAAGTAGACGCGTATTGGGCGAGTCGCCCGATTCGTTCGTATACTCTCTAGGTTGACTTACGGCGGCTTCGGCCGCCGTCTTCGTTTCCCCCTTGGCCGATTGCGTTCCGGCTGCGGCCGGGCAACAGGTCTAGGAGGGGACTGTGGATGAGCGTTAGTGCTGGACAAGTGCCCCCCTGCTAATCAAGCTCGGCAGCAACGGCAGTTTGTCGTGAGGGGCCCGATGACTTGGCTGATTCTCGCGCCGTTCGGCGTTGCCGCGCTCGTCTTAAACCTTCTCATGCTTGTTGCCGCACTCGTGAGACTGGCAGCAGGTGAGATCGTCCAAGGCGACGTCGGGGTTCGGCTAATCAGTAAGCCGTCCACAGATTGATCCCGGCCCCCGCCCGCCCGGCTGCACTGTCCCATGGGACACGCGTAAGAGACGTCGCGCGGGACATTCTTCGAGGGACGAGCGGTCTGGCGCGGCCGTCGATCGCCAGCCCAATGGCAACCCTTCTCAGAATTGCACGTTTTCGCACCATCCGGCCCACTTGGGTTGCGCTTGTCCTGACCAAACCTTGCGGCGGCTCCCTGGCTTGTGGGGCCGCCGCTTTTCTTGGTGAAGGAGCACCGTGAACCTTCCGAGTGCAGCCGCCGTTTCGATTTCGCCGATCAAATCAGATCGGCGCGAATGGCCATGACTTGACGGCGGTCCGCGTCCCCTGGCCGCCGTACTTTCGGCGACTGGCGCGCAAGGCATCCGGCGCTAGACACCAGTGGAACCATGGCGCCCTTTCTTGGTTCTCCGGTCATCGAGGATGCTTGTCCCGATGGCCTGACCACTGGCCCAGACGGCGGTCGCGACGAGGCGGCCGCCGTCCTCTTTTCCACCCAGCCGCGATCCTAGCGTCGGAACAACATCCGACGACCAGCATTTCCGAACTCTTGGCTCACGGGGAAGCCGAGCCTTTCGAGTTCGGCCTCATTGGTAGTGTGGACTAGGTCGCTGGCCGAACGAGTGTTGCTGCACGCCATGGCGGCCAAGGACGCCGCCGAGCGCGATCGTTTGATGCGGATAGCCTCCCAGCTCGAGGAATTCGCTGCAAATGCGGAGGCGGCTTGCACTCGGCAATCAGTCGCGGAACACGAGTATGGACCGAGCAGCCCGAACGCATGCGCCCGCTTGTGGGGCCCCGGATTCCAAAGGGCGTTTTCACGGACATTGGAAGAACCGCTGCCTGAAGCCCTTCTCCAGGCGTTGAGCCGACTCGAACGGGTCGAACGTGAGCGACGCCGTGATTTTAATCAATTCTAGCCATCACCATGCCGGTGCGTCGGATCAGTTGATCACCCCGAGTTCATCTCTGCGCTTACTTCGTGCGATTGCACTCCCCGACTTTTTCGGAAGACGCGTCCGATGGTCTTGGCAGGTCGCAGCTTCCATGTGCACGAGGCTTCTCCTCTCCGCGAAGTTGGTCGTCAGGAGGAGCCAACAGCTCGTCCTGATCGAATTGGTTCAGAAAGAACTGCCCGAACTGCTGCTGAACCAAGTCAGCCGACGCCACGCCATCTCCGATGACCATCGCGACGCAAACGCACGGGATGAAGATCGCGGACATCATGGGAATGCCCTCTCAGGAACGGAGAGCGTAGTTCAGGCTGGCGAGGTCCGGCATGCGAAGCAGCACGTCGCAATGCACAGGAAGGCAATTCCATCATGGACGGCGAAGGTCCGGACAGGGGCGCCGAGGCATCCCGAGGCGGCGCGGGAAGAGGCGCGGTATCGTCACCCCGGAACGCCGAACAGGTGGGATGAGGGACCAAACGCCCCGGTCTTGCGCGCCAGCAACCGCACCGCTGGGCTTCGTTCATGATTGGGTCGTCGCAGGTCTAAAGCGCTGAATTGCATTCTGTCATTGAACGCGACGAATTTATGACACTGAACGGGTGCGCTAGTGCACCTATTCGAACTGAATCATGCCTCGGCAAGGCCAGTACAATGTGCTAACGAAAGTTAACATTGTTAAACATGAGCGGAGTGGGTCTGTGGGCGGGAGTGGGCACAGGCTGCGCGCCGGACTGCTGGGCGCGGCCTTCCTCGGGCTGGCGGGAACGGCGGTCCAGGCGCAGGACGTGAGCGGGCGCGCCGTCGAGGTGCTGCCGGACGTCGCCGCCGCGCGGGCGGGCAACGTCCGCAACGTCGTGGCGATGCAGCCGGTGTACATGGGCGACCGCATTCAGACGGGTCCGGTCGGCCAGGCGCAACTGCTCTTCAGCGACGAGACCCGGCTGGTGGTCGGCCCGGGCTCCAGCCTGATGCTCGAGCAGTATCTGCTCCAGAGCGCCAGCACCAACACGGTGAGCCGCTTCTCGATCAACGCGCTGCGCGGCACCTTCCGGTTCATCACCGGCGACAGCCCCAAGCCCTCCTACGCCATCAAGACGCCGACGGCGACGATCGGCATCCGCGGCACGGAATTCGATCTCAACGTCCGACCCAACGGCCAGACGCAGTTCGTGCTGCTCAGCGGCGCGGCGACGATCTGCGGCGCGGGCTCCTGCATCGAGGCGACGCAGGCCTGCAGCATGGTCGAGATCCCGCGCGGCGGCGCGCCGCGCCAGATCACCTCGATGGAAGACCGCGACCGGCGGTTGAAGGCGGACTTCCCCTACGTCAGCAACCAGAACGCCACGGTCCGCCAGGATTTCCGGGCGCAGACCTCCTCGTGCTCAGACCAGCGCGCTGTGCTCGAAGGCAAGCCGATCGCCCCGCCGGCCCCGGTCGTGGCGGCCGTGCGCGTGCCTCCGCCCCCGCCGCCTCCGCCGCCGCCCGTGGTGACACCGCCGGGAAATCCGGGAAATGGAAAGCCGGTGGGAAACTCCGGTGAGAATCCGGGGAAAGGCAATTTCGGCAATGATGGCGTCAAGGGAAAGGGTGGCGGGGGTACCGGGGGCGGTGGCAATGCCGGCGCATCGATCGGACTGGACGCCGGAGGCGGGGCTGGAGGATCCAGCAACCCTGATGCCGGCAACAATGGCCGCGGTGGCGGGAACGGGAACGCCGGCGGAAACGGAAATGGAAATGGTCGGAAATAAAGTTCCGCGACGGTGCCCCGCTTACAAGTGCCGAGGACACGCGTAACCGACAATTGTGCAGGCGTCCGTGAATTGTGGCAGACACAGCTCGGCACCGGCGCGACTTTGGCTCAACCTCGGATCCGCTTGGGGCACACTTGCTCAAGCGGCTACCGATGGTCTGATCTCGTCGAACGGCCCGACCGCCTCATGCCAAGAGGTTCGGAAGCGCTAAAGCCCAGACCACGATTGCGATAATGGATAGCGCCGCTGCTGCCCCGATGGCGATTCGATCAGCGGGCGACCACTGGCGCCAAGCGCGCAAGGCGCCAGCGAGCACCACATCGAAAGACGCCCCTTCGGCGGCCTTGGATTTCGGCAACGCAAACGTCGAACGCGTAAGCGGGATATTTGTTTGAGCAGGGGCGACCTTCGCCATGATCAATCTCCTCGTCGCGCAACTAATTAATGTAGTCAAAAGTACCCGCATTTAAATCACTACTCCGCATTAACGTTTATAACCACAAACTAAATCTCGTCTTTTTTTATTTCAATCAATTAGCATTTACATACCACGCATAATCCATATTTTTATCTATAAAATACTCTGTATTATCTGCCACTCAATAAAGTCGACTACAAGGCCCGTACATCTTGTGGTCGAGGCGGAACTCGAAACTCGGTTCTATGCTGATTAGGCAACCGCGACGATCGCGTCCTTATAGGGTCGGCTCATCCGCCTGATCTCCCCATGTCGGGCACCCACCGCATTCACGCCGGCCCATTAGACTGTGATCTCGCTCAAGAACGCTCGAAACTCAGATTGGTTGTGGTTTCAAAATGTTTCTCAGGGCTGCTCGGAATGGAGAATGTTCACCTCACTCAACTCTTCCAAGGGCTCCTCCTGGCGGCTGTGGCCAACGGAACGCCGATTTTAACGAAGTGGGTGCTCGGCGACCGCTGGGCGCAATCGCTCGACGGAGGCGTTCTCCTCTGGGACGGGGCGCCGCTGCTCGGGCGGTCGAAGACGATCCGCGGGCTCGTGTTGGCGGTCGTCATGACCGCGCTTGCGTCCAGTCTCATGGGGCTGCAGCTCACGACTGGTGCAATTGCGGGGGCAGCCGCAATGGTTGGTGACCTGATTTCCAGCTTCACAAAGCGCAGGCTTGGACTTCCTCCCAGCA
Organism: Alsobacter ponti; assembly: GCF_024294805.1. Classification (GTDB taxonomy): domain Bacteria; phylum Pseudomonadota; class Alphaproteobacteria; order Rhizobiales; family Beijerinckiaceae; genus Alsobacter; species Alsobacter ponti. The sequence goes on along the minus strand of NZ_JANCLU010000002.1, from coordinate 45,437 downwards.
GCAGGGCCCCGGGGCTTGACCAGATCCCCGAGGTGTTTCTTCCGTTGGTGACCATCGCGGGCAGGCTCGGATTAAGCGTGGTGGACATCACGGTTGGCGTCGTGGTCTTTTGGATCGGCGAGATGATCCTGTCTCGTCTCCTGTTCGCCATGAAGATCAGGGACCGTCCTTACTGAGCAGGGCCGCAACGCAACTCGTGAAGCGTGATCTCAGGCAGGCAATTGAGACGCACCGCGACCACGCTGGAGCCGGCCCCGACAGAGGTGTAGCCCGCCATCCCGTGATAGCGCCACGCCCCCGCTCCGAAGCGGCGTGGCAGGTCGGAACTCAGGGTCAACGGAACTTGCCCAGGCAGGCAAATCTGGCCGCCGTGGGTATGGCCGGCCAACATGAGATCAAAGCCTGCATGGGCCGCCTGACGGTAGATTTCTGGCGTGTGCGCAAGCAGGATCGAAAAGGCTTCGTCCGGGATGTCGGCCGCCGCCTTCTCGATGTTGTCAGCCCGGAAGAAGTGCGGGTCATCAACGCCGGCGACGTGGATGCGCGCGTTGCCACGCTCGACGAGGGCGCATTCGTTCATGAGCATGCGCACCCCCATTGCCTCCAGACGAGGCACCATGCGCACCGTGTCGTGGTTGCCAAGGACGCCGAAGATCGGCGGTCTCAGCGCGGCCACGACCTCCTCGACCGTGTCGAGGGCGGCCTTGAAGGGCCCGAAGGTCTTGCCGCGGTAGTCGCCCGTGAGCACGCATAGATCATAGGGCAGGTCGCAAACCAACTGCCGGACGCGCTTCATGGCGCCCCCACTCATGTCGGCATGAAGGTCGGAGAGGTGCAGAATGCGAAACCCGTCGAAGTCGGACGGCAGTCTATGAGACGCGACCCTGTTCGTGGTCAGTCGAACGTGGGCGGCGTTGCGACGTCCGCGGCCGTAAAGACCCGTCAGCTGTAGCACCGCCCGGATCACGGCGTGGGATGAATACCAGTTCTCGATGTGGAAGAAGTTCAGCCCTTGCCCGAAGACCTGCGCTTCGTGCGCATCCTCGATGCCCAGGCGCTGTCGGGCATGCACCTTGCCCAGACGCCGCTCCAAGGCAGCCACGTCAGTGTCTTTGCTCATCGCGGGCCTTCATCCGAGCCGCACGTTTTTGAAGCGTGCGTGTGAGCGGGAGCTGGCCAACATCGCCATCTGCCGGGCACGATCAAGGCCTTGGCAGAGGGCCGGGCAGAGCGCGCACGGCCTCCTCCTCCAATGCTTGTTCGCGTTTCTTCAATACCATGGCCGACGCGACCAGAGCGGCGGCGGCGAAGACCACAGCAGCCAGTCCCACCGGCCGGGCCACGCGGTGGACGGCTTCTCCCAACGCAAAGGCAGCCATTCCATAGGCGGAAGCCCACAGGACCGCCCCGAAGAGGTTGGCGACGACGAACCGGCCCCAGGGCATGCGGTTCACGCCAGCCATGAGGGCCGCAAGTGCACGCAGCACGGCCACGAACCGACCGAAGAACACCACCTTGCCGCCATGACGGAGGAACAGATATTGCCCCAATTTGATCTTGCGTTCCGACAGGCCAAAGCGGTCGCCGTAGCGAAACAGCAGGCGGTACCCGACCTTATCGCCAACCCAGTACCCGATATTGTCGCCAATCACGGCCCCCGCCACTGTGGACGCGATCACCAAGACGATGTCCAGCTCGTGGGTCGCGCCCGCATAGGCGCTGGCGCCAAGAAGGATGGTCTCTCCCGGCAAGGGAATCCCCATGCTCTCCAGCAGAACCACGGCCGCTATCAGCCAGTAGCCATAGGCGTGCAGCAGATCTGGCAGCTGCTCGAAAAGCTGCGTCACGCCCGGTTCCGTGTCCGCGGGAACCAGGCGGGGGGGAACCGAAGGAGATCGAGGCTCTGGTCGTAGATCCGGTTCGCAAAGGGGGCGAAGTGGCCCACGGGACGCCGGAAGGCAGCGGCCAGACCCGAACAGGCGCCGGCCACCACGGCCGAGGACAGCATGTCGATGGGAAAATGCAAACCGAGGTAGATGCGCGCCCAGGCGACGGCTACTCCGACGGCGGACACCAGGACGCCCCAGCGCCACGAGGCGCCCGTCGCAATCAGGGCGAGGCCGACGGTGAACACGAAGGTGCCGTGGTCGCTCGGGAACGAGTTCTCGGGCGCGTGCGCGGCGAGCGTGTGGCCCAGCCCGACCATAAACGGTCGCGGTTCGTACCAAAGTTGGCCCAACAGCTGGTTGACGCCGAGGGCCACGACGGTGGCCGCTGCGGTCGCGAGGAGTGCCGCCCTTTTGTCGTGATTTCCCCAGGCCCACAGTGCGACCAGCAACAGCGCGACGCCGAGCACCAGATCGGATGACACGAAGTTGGCGAGCGAAACCGTAGCGCCCTGCGGGTGGGCGCTCGCGTTGAGAAGGAGGAATATCCGCTCGTTCAATGCCAACATCGTCACCGTCACCTTGTGGGGCGCCGCTGCGGAACGTGCGTTCGCCGGCGGTCGTGAGGATATCTGATGAGCATCATGGCTGAAGTGAGAAGCAGCGCCGCCGCTCTTCGCGGCCGTTTGGAAGAGATCGCACCGCTCTGGCTCCTGCTGGTCGGCCCGGTCCTGCTGCTTGCCTTCATGAAACTCGCCGTCGACGTGGAGGAGGGTGACACCAAAGCCTTCGACCGCTACGTCCTGCTTCTGTTTCGGCGACCAGGCGACCCGTCAACGCCTATCGGGCCTGCCTGGCTCCAGGAAATGGCCCGCGACGTCACGAGCCTCGGCAGCGTCGCCATGCTTGGCTTCGTCTTTTTCGCTGTGCTGGGCTATCTCGTCTTGGCTCGCAGGCGGGCAGCCGCACTTCTCATGATGGTCGCTGTCGGCGGCGGGCAGGTACTGAGCTCAGTGCTGAAAGTGAGCTTCGAACGCGCCCGCCCGGAGATCGTCCCTCATGCCGCACGCGTATTCACAGCGAGCTTTCCAAGCGGTCACGCCATGCTCTCGGCGGTCACCTACCTCACCATCGGCGCGCTCTTGACGCGATTGCTGAAAAATCGACGCGAACGGATCTACGTGCTCTCGCTCGCAGTCTTGCTCACCGTTTTGGTTGGGACGAGCCGAGTTTATCTGGGCGTCCACTGGCCAACCGACGTTCTTGCCGGCTGGTTCGTCGGAGCTTCGTGGGCCTTAATCTGCTGGACGATGGCGCTTTGGCTTCAATCGCGCGGCAAGATCGAAAACCCGGCGCGGGATTCTGACCGCAATTGAGACCAGATACATCTCGCAGCTGAGGTACTCGGCAGACTCAGTTTTCAGTGACTTCCACCGGCCGGTGGCGACGGGTCGATTGTAACAGCTTAGCGTTCGCACTCTGCTGAGTCAGAATCAAGCAGGGTGAGTTCTCGCCGATCTCAAGGGCGAGTATGCGCCTTACAAGATCGTGACGTTACTACAATGTAATTCTGCAATCGTGATACAAATAAGTAATTTACGTAGATGTATGCGCAAGTGACGGTAACCGAACATAGTATGCACCGCTGACGCGCCAACATGATTGGCAGCGCGCAGCGAGGATTATATGCTCGATCTTGTCTCCCAAGTTGCCGCGCCGATGTGGCGCGCCTATTCTTCTTTCCGCGCCGAGCTGACCCCCGGAAAGGCATGGTTCGTGGTGAGCCGGGCCTGCCTTCGCCCCGGGCCGACTGCCGAGTGGATCCGCTACCTGGAAACCGCGCACGAACGGCGGGCCCTGCCCTATCCCAGCCGCGCACTACTACAGAAACCACTGCAACCTTATCTCCGGCACAAACTGCCCACGCGCGAGCGCGTACGTCTGCTGGTGTCGCACTACGACGCCCTCGCCGACCTCCCGACCGATATCGCGAAGGCGCTCTGGGCGCTCGATCGGCCCATCTGCCTGGCCATGCTGTCGGGCCGCGAGGCGGAGTACGGGCTGATGCTGGGCCGGTCCAATCGGACGCGGCAGGAAGGCGAAGCGTGCCTCTGGCTGGAGGACCTGGCCGATGGCGTCGTGCTCGCGCGGCTGACCTTCTCCATCGTCGACCTGGACGGCGCGCGGGTCATCGCGATCGGCGGGTTGCAGGGCCAGCAACGCGGGGAAGACAAGGCGCGGATCGTCCGTGCGACGCGCCGCCTGAGCGGACTGCGGCCCAAGGCGGCGCTGCTGGCGGCGACGCAGGCCCTGACTGTCAACGTCGGCGCATGCGAGATTCATGCTGTGTCGCGCGCCACCCATGTGCTCAACGCCAAGAGCCGGGCCTATCAGCGCGGCGTCCATGCCGACTACGACGGCTTCTGGCGCGAACGCGGCGGCGCTCCCCACGCCGCCCTTGGATTCTCACTGCCCGTGGACCCGTTGCCGCGCACGAAACCCTCGTCGGCGCAGGATGCCCGAAAGGCCGCCCATCTGGAGGCGATCGTTCAGGCCCTGAACCGCCGCTTCGGACACGGAGCCGATCACGCCGACGGCGATGCGACATTCCGTGACCTGGCGGCATGAGAAATCAGGTGCGGCGTCGAGATTTGGCGTTTGCTCCGATCGTCCTTCTCGTGGGTGGATGGCAATTCATCGGCGGGCTCATGATGGGATCGGCGTCGGCAGGCCAGCCGCCCGACTGGCGCTATTGCCTGGGCGTCGCCGCGGACGACGGCGAGGTGTTCGTATCGGACGTTTACACCTCCAATGCCGGTCTCGATGCTCAGGAGAAGGCGTTCTCGGATTGGCTGGAGGCCAGAAATAGCCCGGCGAAGCGTACGCTATGCCCGCGCGCCGACAATCGCGACGCGGTCAACCGGGCGCGCGACGAGGCGATACGCTACAACGTGTCCCGGGGTCTCCATGCCGTTCCAGTCGCCTGGCGCTACTCCCCGTAGCCACCTTAGGGCCAGATTTGCGGGGCGCGCGTCGACGCGCGGTCTCGTCGGGCCAGCCGATTTTCTTCAGCGGCTCTGAATCCCGCAGCCCGGAAATCGGTCGGGAAGTCGCGTCACCGGCGAAGTGCTGCGCAGGAGCGTCAGGGCATCACTTCGACCGCGAGTTGCATCGCCGGGTGGATGCCGCAGTAGACGCGATAGCTCCCGGAGTGGCGGAAGTGAATTTCGGCCGACTGGCCCGGCTCTTGCGCGCCGGTGTCGAAGGCACCGTCGGATCCGTCCATCCGAACGTTGTGAGTGCGACGGTCGTCGTTGACGACCGTCAGCGTCTCGCCTTCCCTGATCCTTACGGCGAGCGGGCTGAACTGCTTGTCCTTCTGCGTCACCCGCAGCACGGCCTCTCCGACGACGGCTGGTTGTTCGCGGAGACGCTCCAGGGGTGTCGGAACCGGCGGCGTTTCACTCGACAGCGTGTCGAGGAAGGCGAGCAGCGCGTCGCGCTCGTCGGCCGAGAGGTGGATACGCGGCAGATCGGCCGACACAGACGGCCGTTCCACGATGCCGTTCTCATAATGGTCGAGGACGCGCTCCAGCGTGTGGAGCGAGCCGTCGTGCATGTACGGCGCGGTCCAGGTGAGTTCGCGCAGGCTGGGCGTCTTGAAGGCGTGGTCCGCCGCGCCGAGGCCGAGCTGCCCGAAGCGACCCCAGTCGTCGCCGGGCAATCCGATGTCATGGTAGGCGCGGTCGGAGAACGCCCAGCCGCTATGGCAATTGGAGCATCCCGCCTTGCCGGTGAACAGGGCGAAACCGGCCTTCTCCTCGGGGCTCAGCGCGGCGGCGTCACCGGCGACCCACTTGTCGAAGCGGGTACGCGGGGAGACGAGCGTCCGTTCGTAGCTGGCAAGCGCGCGGACAAGCTGGTCCGCCGTCATGCCGCGCTCACGAGGAAAAGCCTGCCGGAACCTGGCCGCCATCTCCGCGTCGGCGCCGAGCCGCGCGGTCGCCTCGGCGACCGAGCCGGCCATCTCGAGCGGGTGCTCGATGGGCCCGCGCGCCTGCTGCTCCAGCGTGTCGGCGCGACCGTCCCAGAAATAGCTCTCGCCCCAGGCGAGATTCCATAGCGCCGGCGTGTGCCGCGCGAGCGGCTTGCCCGCCGCTCCGCGCCCCAACGGAACGCCGTCGGTGAACGCGAGCGAAGGGTCATGGCAGGTCGCGCAGGAGATGGTTCCCGGCCCGGACAGGCGGGTGTCGCGGAACAGCGCCTCGCCGAGCGCGATACGCTGGGTATTGGGCAGGTCCGGGTCGTAGGGCAGCGCATCCGGCCGGCGGAAAGCCTGGGCCTGCGCCCATAGCGCATCGTCTCCCGCCCGGCTGGCGTCGCCGGCGCCGAACGCGAGCAGCGCGGCAGCGGCCGCGGCGCAGCCCAGGGCGGCGGCATAGAGCGCTTTTGCCGAACGGTTCATGCGTGGGTCTCAGAGAAAACGGCCGGCGTGAAGCTCGACGCGGGCAACGTCGCCCAGCACGCCGCCGAGATCCTTGACGGGCTTGGCGGGCGGCATCGCCGACGGCCAGGCCGCCTTCAGCGCCGTCATGTCCGCCCTCAACGACTCCAGCGCCTCGGCGTCCTTCGCCTTCAGCGCGTCCGCGATACTTTCGATGAGCCTGTCGGCCTCCCACACGAAGCCGCGCGCGTCCTGGTACTCGACGACCTTGGCGAACCGGCCCCCCTCGATCGCCTCGCCATACTCGTCAGTCGCCTGGCGCAGCACCTCAAGCGCCGTCTCGACGACGAACCGCGTCCAGTCCTTCTCCATCTTGCGCAGGCCCTCGTCGGCCGGGGCGATCTGTCCGCGCACCAGCTCGATGGCCGCACCGTAGGGCTCGGCGCGCTTGGCCTTCACCGTCTGGGCCAACGACTTCAGCCCGCTCTCGAAGGGGCGCAGACCGTAGGCGCGGAGGTCGCCCTTGATCGTCGGGTAGATCTCCTCCCCGGGGTGCAGGAAGTGCGGCAGGGCCTCGGCCCAGCGCCCCGCCTTCACCAACTCATCACCGACCAGCAGGTGGCCGCGGATCAGTGCGATAGCGCGATAGAACTTCAGATTGGCGGACAGCGATTGCGCACGGGCGGCACCAGCTTCCCCGCCTTCCCCGCCCTCGCCCCCGGCGGTTGGCTTGGCGGGCGCGTCATGAGCGTGGGGAGCGGGCTTGGTCTGCGCTTGCGCCAGCGGCGCGATGGCCGCGCCGGCCGCGAACGTGCTGAGACCCATCCAGACTGTGCGTCGTGTCTTCATCGTGTCCTCGTTGCAGTTCAAGGCTGCAAGTTCGGGAAGGGGGAACCGAGCCGGGCGTTGCCTGACCCTGCCGCTCCGCGTACAACCAGCGCCACCCGGCCGTCAATACGATGGCCGAACATTGGAACATTTACAAACTGAGACCAAAGCCAAGCAGCTCAGCGGTATTCATATGATCATCACCATCCAGGACGTGCTCAATACTGACGATCTCCAGACCATCATGGGCGTTGTCCCCCAATTGGCCTATGAAGACGGCCGCGCGACCGCCGGTTGGGCGGCGCGAGAGGTCAAGGACAACGAGCAGGCGTCCCCTGGACGCGCCCTGGATGCGCTGCGGTGCATGATCTCCCAGCGCATATTGGCCAACGAAGTCTTCGCGCTGGCCGTGCGGCCCAAGGCCCTGACGCCCCTCATCATCAGCCGCTACGGAGCGGGACGGCGCTATGGCGCGCATGTCGACGACGCTTTGATGAATGGCATGCGGACCGACGTGTCTTTCACGCTCTTCCTGGTCGACCCCGATGCCTACGACGGCGGCGAACTGGTCATCGAAACGACGTCGGGCGAGGAGAGCTTCAAGCTCCCGGCCGGCTCGATGGTCACCTATCCTTCGACCACCTTGCATCGCGTCGAGCCTGTCATCCGGGGGGAGCGCTGCGCCGTCGTGGGATGGGCGCGCAGTTACGTCCGCTCGCCGGAGAAGCGCGAACTGCTGTTCGACCTTGACCGTGCCCGGCGCGCGCTCCACGAACGAGAGGGACCTTCGACCGAGTTCTCGCTGCTGTCCAAAACGCACGCGAACCTGCTCCGCATGTGGGCGGAGGATTGACGCGAGTCGATTTGCAACGAGGGGAAAAACAAGGCGCTGAACGTCGGCGCGAGGCGTCGGCTGGGCGGATGTCCCCCAGGTCCTCTGCTCGTGGAGGCGCAGGGCCTGGAGGGGAACGTTAGGGCGAGCCAGTCTCATACGGGCTCGTGGGCCACGGATATGCCCAGCGCCAAAGGCCGGACCTATCGGCGGGCCGCCCGAGGCTACTACGTTGGCTTTTGGCGCGAACCCGGTGCAGTGTCCCGCCGCCCTTGGGTCCCGTTGGACGTGGAGCAGCTGCCGCGCACGGAGCCGTCGTTTGCGCAGGATGTCCGGAAGGGGGCCTTCTGGACCGATTTCGCAGCCGTCGACGCGCCGCGTCGCCGGCGAAAGTCATCGAACTGCAGCATGAATGTGGTTGATGCTCTTGCATCCGCAAGAGGCCGCCATGACTGCAGCGCAGACCGTCGACGCCTTCCCCTACTGGCGGCTGTCGCGCCGGGCGGGTCCGCCCGGAGATCGCGAGATCGACGCACGGCCGTTTCGCGTGCTCGTCGCCACCGACGCCTGGCGCCCGCAGGTGAACGGCGTCGTGCGGACGCTGGAGGCGCTGGCCGGCGAGGCGCCCTGGCATGGCGCCGAGCTGCGCTTCCTGACGCCGCAGGGCTTTCGGACCCTGCCGATGCCGAGCTACCCCGAGATCCGCCTGGCGATGGCGACGCCCGCTTCCGTCGCCCGCGCGATCGAAGCCGCGCGGCCGAACGCCATCCACGTCGCCACCGAAGGACCGATCGGGGCGATGACGCGGCGCTACTGCCTGCGGCATCGCCTGCCGTTCACCACCTGCTACCACACGCGTTATCCGGAATATCTGGCCGCGCGCGCGCCCATTCCGCTCTCTGCGGCCTATGCCGTGCTGCGCCGCTTCCACAATGCCGCGGCCGCCACCATGGTCGCGACCGACACGCTCCGGCAGGAACTCGCGGGCCGCGGTTTCGACCGGCTGGTGCGCTGGCGGCGCGGCATCGACGTCGACGCCTTCACCGGCGGCCGCTCGGACGCGCTGGAAGGTTTGGCGCGCCCGATTTTCCTGTGCGTCGCGCGGGTCGCAGTCGAGAAGAACATCGAGGCGTTCCTGAAGCTCGACCTTCCGGGCACGAAGGTGGTGGTGGGCGACGGCCCCGCGCGGGCGGAGCTGGCGGCGCGCTACCCTCGGGCGCGCTTCCTCGGCTTCCTGTCCGGCGCGGCACTGGCGGACGCCTACGCCTCCGCCGACGCTTTCGTGTTCCCCAGCCTCACCGATACGTTCGGGCTCGTGGTGCTGGAAGCGCTCGCGGCGGGCCTGCCCGTCGCCGCCTATCCGGTCGCCGGCCCTCGGGACATCCTGGCCGGGTCGGGTTGCGGGGCGCTTGATAAGGACCTCGCCGCCGCGGCGATGGCGGCGCTCGCCATTCCCCGGAGCCGCTGCCGAAACTTCGCGGCGGGCCATTCGCTGGCCGACAGCGTGCGCTCGTTCCTCGACAACGTCCGCGCCGCGCAAGGAGCGGCGGCGCTCCCGGCCGGCTGAGTCAGGCTGCCGTGGCCAGCCGGCGCGGCGGGCGCAGCGTCGCTTCGACATGCGCTGGAGACGTCCAGCGGATCAGCTCCAGCCGCCCGTCATGATGCTCGGCGACGGCGGTGCACGATTCCACCCAGTCGCCGGTGTTGATGTACTCGACGCCGCGAATGCGCTCCATGGCGGGCTGGTGGATGTGGCCGCAAAGCACGGAGGTGACGCCGTGGCGCTCGGCATCCGCCACGACGGCGTCCTGGAACGCGCTGATGAAGTTGACGGCGCGCTTCACCTTGCCCTTGCTCCAGGCGGAGAACGACCAGTAGGGCAACCCCATGCGCCGGCGCGCGCGGCTGACATGGGCGCTCAGCCAGATGGCGAGGTCGTACGCCACGTCGCCGAACTTCGCCAGCCACGGCGCGTGGCGGATCACCATGTCGAACTTGTCGCCGTGCAGCACCAGGATGCGTTGTCCCGCCGCCGTGACGTGGACCGCCTCCTCGACGATTTCGATGCCGCCGAAATTCGAGCCGACATAGTCACGCAGGAATTCGTCGTGGTTGCCCGGCACGTAGATCACGCGCGCGCCCTTGCGCACCTTGCGCAGCAGCTTCTGCACGACGTCGTTGTGCGACTGCGGCCAGTACCAGCCCGCCTTGAGCCGCCAGCCGTCCACGATGTCTCCCACGAGATAGATCGTGTCGGCGTCGTGGTGCTTGAGGAAATCCAGCAGAAGATCGGGCTGGCAGCCGCGCGTGCCGAGATGGATGTCGGACACGAAGAGGGTCCTCACGTGGCGGGTGGCGGTGTCGTCCATGCCGGTTCCTTTCGCCGTGCGCGACATGGATGTCCTTTGGGCAGAGTCGCGTTGCACCTTTATGACAGGACGCCGGCGGATGCGTCGCCGCATTGTCACGCGAAGCAGCTAAGGCCGCTGCATGACCTTCCTCGCCGCATCGGCGGGCGCGTTCGCCGCGCTCGCGCTCCTCGCCCATCTCGGTTCCTGCGCGGCCGTGGCGCTGCGCTTTCGGCGCGCTCGCGGAGCCCTGCCGCCTCCCCTCGACGCGCCGGAGATCGTCCTCGTGCGGCCTGTGTGCGGCCGCGACCACCGCATCGACGAAACGCTGGGGTCGAGCTTCGACCTCGATTACCCGAACTACGAGATCGTGTTCTGCGCGGCGTCCGAGAGCGACGAAGCGGCGGTCGTCGTCCGGCGGCTGATGGCGACGCACGGCGGGCCGAAGGCGAGGCTGCTCGTCAGCAATGACAGGCTGAACGGCAATCCGAAACTCAACAACATGGCCAAGGCCTGGGGAGCGACGGAGGCCGCGCGCGTGGTCTTCGCCGACAGCAATCTCCTCCTGCCCCGCGACTATCTGCAGCGCCTGCTCGCCGTCGAGACTGACGGTGTCGGCATGGTGTCCGCCCCGCCCGTCGGAGTGGCGCCGGCCAACTTCGGGGGCGAGCTGGAATGCGCCTTCCTCAACACTTGGCAGGCGCGGGTGCAATACACGGTGGATCTGCTCGGCGCGGGCTTCGCGCAGGGCAAGACGCTGATGTTCCGTCGCGACGTGCTCGATCGCGAGGGCGGCATGGCCGCGCTGGCGCGCGAGCCGGCCGAGGACGCGGCCGCGACCAAGGCAACCCGCCGGCAAGGACTCGCCGTGGCGCTCGCCACGGGAGAGTTCGCGCAGCCGATCGGCCCGCGCAGCCTGCGCGCGGTGTGGTCCCGGCAGTTGCGCTGGGCGCGCCTGCGCCGCGCCACCTTCCCCCTGCTCTACCTCCCGGAGGCGCTTGCGGGAGCTGTCCCGCCGGCCCTAGCGGCGGGTTGGGCCGGCGCCGCGGCCGAGCTCGATCCCGCTGCGCTCATGCTGGCGAGCCTCGGACTTTGGTACGCCGCCGAAGCCGGTCTCGCGCGCGCGGCGGGCTGGCCCCTGACCTGGGCAAGCCCGATCGCCTTACTCTTGCGGGATCTCCTGCTGCTGCCCTTGTGGCTCGGCGGCTGGGGAACGGGCGCCGCCAGATGGCGGGGGAACGCCGTTCCAGTGACGCTCGAGGCGTCGTCCCCAGCCGGCGGCGGGACCTAGCCTGGCCTCGCGGGCATTCGGCCCGCCAGCGAACCCTGCCCGTGCCCCGTCGAACCGACGGCCCCTCCCGGACTGTCACGAGAGTGTCGCAGGGGACGCCTATGGCTCGGGCGAAGCTGAGCATTTCCGTTGTCGCGCGGGGCGCGCCATGCGGGGGATCGGGGTGGAGACGAGACGATGGCGAACGCCGACGTGAAACAGTTCGACCTGCTGCGGAAGGCCTACAAGGACGCCGGCAAGGCCCGCAAGGAAGCCGCGCGGGCGGTGAAGGCCGTGAAGGGTCTCGGCGGACCGCGCAGCGGCATGGAAGCCATCGCCTCCAGTCCCGGCAAGCGCGCCGTCAACGCCGAACTCGATGCGCTCCGTGACCAGGCTCTGGCGCTCGAGAAGATGCTGGCCTTCGCCATCGCCCGCGTGAATGACACGGCGGACGAGCCCGAAGGCGGGAGGGCTCTCTCCAAGGGCAAGAAGGCAAAGGCCGAGGAGATCAAGGACGTCGGCAAGAGCCCAAGCGGGCCAGGGTCGAAGAAGAAGAAGAAGAAGAAGAAGGCCGGCAAGGCCGTCTGATCACAGGTCGGCGACGAACCGGTCGAAGGCTTGCCAGAAGCGCGCGCGGAGCCCATCGCGCTCCATCAGCACGTCATGCGCGCAACCCGGCAGAACGAGCATCTCGCCGCACGGCAGGCGCGCGACAAATCGCGCCGCGGCTTGCGTGTGCGTGACGCGGTCGTCCTCGCCGGCGACGCAGAGCAGCGGGGTGGCGAGCGCGGCGGCAAGGGCCGGGTCGCGCAGACCGGCCATGCCCGCGAACGCCGCGTGCAGCCAGCCGATGGTGGGCTTGCCGACGGCGAGTTGCGGCCGGGCGGCGAGCACATGGTGCGAGCGCAGATAGCGTCGCGCGTCGGACGTGAGCAGATTGTCGGGCGTGAAGACCGCGCCCGGCATGCCCTTGGCCGAGGGGCCCGGGATGGTCCGCGCGCCAAATCCGGCCGCGTGCGCAAGCCGCGTGAGGCCGGCGGCGAAGGGCGGGCGCAGCTGCGGCGCGATGGCGATCATCGGCGCGGTGACGACCGCGCGCTCCACGAGGCCCGGCTCGCGCGCCAGCGCGGTCAGCAGAACGGCCGCTCCCATGGAATGGGCGAGGCCGATCGCGGGGCCGGGCAGATCGAGGCGGTGCAGCTCCGCCCGTAGGGCGGCGAGGTCGAGCCCAAACGCAGCGAAGCCGCTCGCGTGATTGCGCAGCGGGTCCGGCAGCAGGCGCTGCGAGCCGCCCTGCCCGCGCCAGTCGAACGCGAGGACGGCGAAGCCGCGCGCATTCAGCTCCGCGATCACCTCAGCGTATTTCTCGATGAAGTCGGCGCGTCCCTGCAGCAGCAGCACGCTGCCGCGCGGGCGGCCGGCGGGCCGGCTCGCCGCGATCCGAAGTCCGACGCCATCGGCCGTGCGCAGCACGCCTGCGGACAGCCCCGGCGGCAGCGGGTTCTCGGGGACGGCGACCAGCTCGCCGAAGGCAGGACGGCAGGCGGCGGCCCGCGCCGGAGCGCGGCCCCTCTGCCATGTTCTGTCCAAGCGCCCGAAGGCGAGCGGCGACGCCATCGCGACCCATCCTGCGTCCCGCACCATGCGGGGGCAGGCAAAATCGCAGTCGCGACGCTGTCATACAAGCGTAATCAGCGTCATACAGGATGAAGAGTTTCGTGACACGGCGCGTCAGCCGGCCAGCTCGACACTCGCCAGGATGCGGAAGCGGTCTTGCGGCGTCTCCTGCCGGAACACGGCGATCCGGTCGATGCGGGCCGGCCTCGCCGGAACGGCGTGGCGGAAGGCGCGGTCCAGCACGTCGGCAAGCGCGCCCGCCCCCTCGCCCACGGGGCCGGAGAGCGTCATGTGGAAGCGGAAGCGCTCCCGCACATAGGGGTAGCCGTAGCGCGCAAGGTACTCCTGCTCCCGTGGCGAAAGGCCAGCGGCGAGGCGCCTGGCCAGCTCGGCCTCCGTCGGCGGCGCGCGGAAGGGCTCGAACGCCTCGACCACCTCCGCCGCCAGTTGCTGCAGCGCCTCGGACGGGGCGGCGGGAATGAGCGCGACGAAACGCCCCAGCGGGCGAGCGGCGAGCCCGTCCAGCGTCACGGCCGACCGGCGCGCGGCGAAGGCCGCGACGGCGGCGAGCAGGGCCGCCTCGTCCTGCCCGGCGGCGAGGCGCATCGGGGCCTTCAGCGTGGCGTGGAAACCGTAGCGGCGCGGCTCGTCCGACGCGGCGCGCCAGCTGGGCTCGTCCCACCCCGCGGGGACGGCGAGCGGCACATCCGCGCCTGTCGCCGCGTCATAGCCGATCACGGACGATCCGAAGCGCCAGAGCGGCGCCTCCGGCGCGGGGGCGTAGTAGAGCGCGTAGCGCGGCGCGGAGGTCATCGCGGCCTCCATCTCAGCCCCCGTGCTTCTCGAGGAAGGCCTCGACGGACAGCGCGCGGAAATCCGGCAGGGCGGCGCGCAGACGCTCGTGGTCCCAGTCCCACCAGGCCAGCGCCTGCAACCGTTCGGCGATGCGCGGCGCGAAGCGCGGGCGCACGGGGCGCGCCGGGTTTCCGGCGACGATCGTGTAGGGCGCGACGTCCTTCGTGACGATCGCGCCCGCCGCGACCACCGCGCCCGTGCCGATGCTTCGGCCCGGCAGGATCACCGCCCCATGGCCGATCCACACATCGTGGCCGATGGCGACGGCGTGGGAGCGCCGCCAGTCGAAGAAGGCGTCGTCGTCCTCCACGCCCTCGAAATAGGACGCGGCGCGATAGGTGAAATGCGCCTGGCTGGCGCGCTGCATCGGGTGGTTGCCGGGGTTGATGCGCGTCATCGCGGCGATGGAGGTGAATTTGCCCACGGTCGTGTAGATGATGTCGCCGTCGTTCACGACATAGGAGTAGTCGCCCATGCACGTCTCCACCACCTTGGTGCGCGCGCCGACCTCCGTGTAGTAGCCCAGCACGCTGTCCTTCACATGGGCGGTGGGGTGGATGAGCGGCTCCGGGCCGAGCTTGGTCATGCGCAAAGACTCCCTCGAGAAAGGCGAGCCCGCCGCCTCGCACGCGCCGATGACGCGGCTGTGACAAACCCCTTCGCGCCGTCCACCGCTGTCACACACAAGTTGGCGGCGCGTCACGAAACCGTTGCGCGGGATTGGTAGCGACTCCGGCGAAGTCACCACCCGGAGTTGGCCATGCTCGTCGTCGAAGACCTGTCCCGCCGGTTCGGCGCCAAGACTGCCGTCGACCGGGTGTCGCTGGAGGTCGCGCCCGGCTCGTTCGTCGGCGTCATCGGGCGGTCCGGCGCGGGCAAGTCGACGCTGCTGCGCATGATCAACCGGCTGCAGGAGCCCTCCTCCGGCCGCATCATCGCCGACGGCGTGGACGTGACCGCGCTCAAGGGCCAGGAGCTGCGCGACTGGCGCGCCTCCTGCGCCATGATCTTCCAGCAGTTCAACCTGGTGGGCCGGCTCGACGTGCTCACCAACGTGCTGATGGGCCGGCTCAACCGCGTCGGCACGCTGAGCTCCGTCCTGCGCCTGTGGAGCGAGCAGGACCGCGCCGTCGCGCTCTCGGCGCTGGAGATGCTCGACATCGCGCCGCTGGCGGCCCAGCGGGCGGACAGCCTCTCCGGCGGCCAGCAGCAGCGCGTGGCCATCGCCCGCGCGCTGGTGCAGGAGCCGCGCATCATCCTGGCCGACGAGCCCATCGCCTCGCTCGACCCGCGCAACACCAAGGTGGTGATGGACGCGCTGCTGCGCATCAATCGTCATTTCGGCATCACCGTGCTGTGCAACCTGCACTCGCTCGATCTCGCCCGCACCTATTGCGACCGCCTCGTCGGCATGGCTGCCGGCAAGGTCGTGTTCGACGACGCGCCCGCCGCCCTCACCGGGGACGCTGCGCGCGACCTCTACGGCTTCGAGGCCGGCGAGGTGATGGAGCTTCCCGAAACTTCGCCGGAGCCCGCCTTCGCGGCTTCCGTCGCAGCCGCCTGACCGCCCGCCTCCCCGGGCCGGTCAGGCCCCACTCCCCGAACCCGATCCCCACCGAACGGAGCAGTCCCATGTTGTCCCGTCGTTCCATGATCGCCGCCTGCGCTTCGCTCGCGGCCATCGGTGCCACCGGTTCCGCCTTCGCGCAGGACTGGAAGGCGAAGTATCCGGAGCTCACCTTCGCCGTCGTCCCCTCCGAGAACGCCTCCGGCGTTCAGGAGCGTTTCGCGCCCTTCCTGTCCTACCTCACCAAGCAGCTCGGCGTGCCGGTGAAGCTGCGCATCGCGCAGGACTACGCGGCCGTCATCGAGGGCCAGCGCGCCGGCAACGTCCACATCGCCAATTACGGCTCGGCCTCCTTCGCCCGCGCCCGCATGACCGGCGTGAACACGGAAGCCTTCGCCACGGACGTCAGCGGCAATGGCTCGAAGGGCTATTACTCGGTGTTCTTCGTGCTCGCCAAGAGCCCGTACCAGAAGGTCGAGGATCTGAAGGGCAAGAATCTCGGCCTCGTCGATCCGAACTCGACCTCGGGCAACAACGTGCCGCGCTTCCTGCTCGACAGGAAGGGGATCAACCCTGACCAGTACTTCTCGAAGGTCGTCTATGCCGGCAGCCATGAGAACGCGATCCTCGCGCTCGTCCAGGGCCAGGTCGACGTCGCCGCCAACCAGTGGACCTCCGACACGGATTCCACGCTGCAGCAGATGCTCACCAAGGGCATGCTGAAGAACGCCGACGGCACGGCGATGAAGAAGGAAGATTTCCGCATCATCGGCAAGTCGGACGAAATCACCAACGGGCCGTACACCGTGCTCGCCGACATGCCGGCCGACCTGAAGGCGGCGATCGCCAGGGCGTTCCTCGACGCGCCGAAGAACGACAAGGCCGCCTTCGACAAGCTGTCCGACGGCCAGCGCCCGTCCTTCGCGCCGGCGGAGACGAAGGACTACGACAGCTACATCGAGCTCATCAAGTTCGTCGACAGCCTGCGCAAGAAGTCGTCCTGATCGGACGGAAGGGGAGCGCCCGCGCGGCGCTCCCTTTTTTTGCGCCTTTCCGCAACCAGCTGTCGGACGCGATCTTGGCCGCCATTCCCCACCTGCCCGAGCACCAGCTCGCCGCCCATGCGGCCGCCTACGCCGCGGCCGTCGTTGAGAAGCGCCGCCGCCTCGTCGGCGGGCTGATCCTGCTGGTCGCGCTCGTCTGGGCCGCGGGGTGGATGGGCGACGTGCGCCCGGCGGTCTTCGTCGACAATCTGGGACGCTTCGCCAGCTATTTCGGACGCCTCGCCCATCTCGACAGCGGCGCGCTGGTGCTGAGCGATCCGGCCGAATGGTTCTGGGGCGCGAAGAAATGGCTGCGCCTCATCGGCGAGACCGTCCTCATCGCCTATCTCGGCACCATGCTGGGCGGCGTCGGCGCGTTCCTGCTGTGCTTCCATGCGGCGCGCAATGTCGCGCGGACGCGCTGGAGCGCGTTCCTCGCCCGCCGCTTCCTCGAATTCTGCCGCACCGTTCCCGAACTCGTCTTCGCGCTGATTTTCGTCGTGGCCTGGGGCCTCGGCCCGCTGCCGGGCGTGCTGGCGCTGGCCATCCACACCATGGGCGCGCTCGGGAAGCTCTTCGCCGAGGTCTTCGAGAACATCGACATGAAGCCGGTGGACGGCATCGTCGCGTCGGGCGGAAACTGGGTGCAGGCGATGCGCTTCGGCGTGCTGCCGCAAGTCACCTCCAACCTCGCTTCGTACGCGCTGCTGCGCTTCGAGATCAACGTGCGCGGCGCGGCCATCATGGGCTTCGTCGGCGCGGGCGGGATCGGGCAGGACCTGCTCGAAGCCGTGCGAAAATTCTACTACTCGGACGTCAGCGCCATCCTCGTGCTGATCCTCGTCACGGTCGCCCTCATCGACATCGCCACCGAGCGCCTGCGCCACGCCCTGATCGGACGGGAGACCCGCGCATGAGCACGCCCGTTGCCACCGGCATCGCCGCCATGCTGGCCGGAACCGCCGAGTCGCGCGCCGCGCTCGTCGCGCGCTACCCGGCGCAGTTCCGCGCCGATGTGAAGGCTCGCGCCGCCGCGATCGGCTTCGTAGTCATCCTCGTCGCGCTGTTCTTCGGCGGCTTCGCCCTGCTCGACATTTCCTGGGTGCGCGTGGTCGGCGGCATGGGCCGGCTCGGCGAGTTCGTCGAACTGATGCTGCCGCCCTCGTTCGGCGCCACCGCGCGGCTCCTCGCCTGGCTGCATTCGCTGGCCGAGACGCTGGCCATCGCCTTCCTCGGGACGCTGCTCGCCGCGACGCTGGCGCTCCCCTTCGGGTTCCTGGCGGCGCGCAACGTCATCCCGTCCTGGGCGATGCGCTTCGTGACGCGCCGCTTCCTCGATTCGGTCCGTTCCATCGACACGCTGATCTGGGCGCTCATCTGGATCAATGTCGTCGGGCTCGGTCCCTTCGCCGGCATCCTCGCCATCATGACCTCGGATTTCGGGGCGTTCGGCAAGCTGTTCTCCGAGGCCATCGAAGCGGCCGACGGCAAGGCCGTGGAGGGCGTGCGCTCGACCGGCGGCCATGCCATGCACGGCGTGCGCTTCGGCCTGGTGCCGCAGGTGCTGCCTGTGATGGCGAGCCAGGTGCTGTACTTCTTCGAGTCCAACACGCGCTCGGCCACCATCATCGGCATTGTCGGCGCGGGCGGCATCGGCACGCATCTCTACGAGCAGATCAAGGTGCTCGACTGGCAGGCCGTGTCCTTCCTCGTCCTCATGGTGCTCGTCACCGTGACGCTGATCGACCAGATCTCCTCGCGCCTGCGCTTCGCCGTTATCGGCCGCGCACACGGTTCACACTGACGTCGGCGAAACGTCATTCGCCCGTCATCCAGCTTGCCTAGGTCCAACGTCATGACACACGCATCCCCTTCGCCGGGCCGCGCGGACGCAGAGCCCGTTGTCGTCGCCCGCCGCCGCGCCGTGATGGCGCTCACCAGCCGCGCGACCGAGGCCGAACTGGCCGCCGCCCTGGACCGCGTGGGGCGCCCCGCCTTCGACGACATCCGCGCGCCGCAGACCGGGCTCGTCATGCTGCGCGGACGCACCGGCGGCGACGGCGCGCCCTTCAACCTGGGCGAAGCCACCGTGACGCGCTCGGCCGTGCGCCTCGCCTCCGGCGAGGTCGGCATCGCCTACGCGCTGGGCCGCGACGCCGCCAAGGTGCGCCTGGCCGCCGTGCTCGACGCGCTGGCCCAGCAGGACGCGCCGGGCCTGGACGAGGCGCTCGCGCCCGTCGCCACGCGCCTCGCCGGCCAGCAGGACCTCGCGGAAGCCCGCTCGGCCGCGACCCGCGTCGACTTCTTCACCCTGGTGCGCGGAGAAGACTGATGTCAGCCGCTTTGAAGATCGGTTTCGAGAACCCCGTGGCGCAGTCGCAGGCCGTGTTCCGCGCCGTCATGATGGCGCTCGCCCGGCCGGGCACGGTGCGCAGGCTGGACGTGCCGGTCGATGCGGTCCCCGCGCTAGATCCCGCCGCCGCCGCCGTGGCGCTGGCGCTGTGCGACTACGAGACGCCCGTCTGGCTGGACCCGGCGCTCGCCGCCGACTTGCAGGTGCAGGAATTCCTGCGCTTCCACACCGGCGCGCCGGTGACGGAGGCGCGGGCGCTGGCGAGCTTCGCCTTCGTGCCGCTCGGCGGCGAGGTTCCGGCGCTGGACGACTTCGCGCAGGGCTCGCTCGACTATCCCGACCGCTCCACCACGCTCGTGGTCGCGGTGGAGGCGCTGGCCGAGGGAGAGGGCTGGCGGCTGACCGGACCCGGCGTGGCCGGCGAAGGCCGCTTCATCGCCCGCCCCCTGCCCGCCGACATGCTCGACCGGCTGCAGCGCAACCACGCCCTGTTCCCGCGCGGGGTCGACCTCGTTCTCACCTGCGGCGACCGCTTCGCCGCGATCCCGCGATCGACGCAGGTCGACGCCTGAGGAGACACAGCCCGTGTATGTCGCCGTCAAGGGTGGCGAAGCCGCCATCGACAACGCCCACGCCCTGCTCGCCCATGAGCGGCGGGGCGATCCGTCTATCCCTGAGATCACGCCCGACCAGATCCGCGAGCAACTGGCGCTGGCCGTGGACCGCGTCATGGCCGAAGGCTCGCTGCACGACCGCGACATCGCGGCCCTCGCCATCAAGCAGGCGCGCGGCGACCTGATCGAGGCGATCTTCCTGGTGCGCGCCTTCCGCACCACCCTGCCGCGCTTCGGCGCTTCGGAACCGCTCGACACCAGCGCCATGAGCGTCCGCCGCCGCATCTCGGCCACCTACAAGGACCTGCCCGGCGGCCAGGTGCTCGGCCCCACCTTCGACTACACGCACCGCCTGATCGACTTCACGCTGGCCGGTGGCGCCGCGCCGCCGGCGCCGGCGACCGCGACGCAAGGCGAGGCCGCGCCACACGTCACGACGCTGCTGGACGACGAAGGGCTGATCGAGCGCAACCCGTCCGCCGCGCCCGACGCCCCGGTCGGCGACCTGACGCGCGAGCCGCTGGCCTTCCCCGCCTCGCGCGACCTGAGGCTGCAGAACCTGGCGCGCGGCGACGAGGGGTTCCTGCTGGCGCTCGGCTACTCCACCCAGCGCGGCTATGGCCGCACGCACCCCTTCGTTGGAGAAATCCGTTTCGGCACGGTTCAGGTCGGATTCCACGCCGAAGATCTCGGTTTCTGCGTCGATCTCGGGACGATTTCCGTCACCGAGTGCGAGATGGTGACGCAGTTCAAGGGCTCGGCCGAGGCCGCCCCGCATTTCACCCGCGGCTATGGTCTGGTCTTCGGCCAGTCCGAGCGCAAGGCCATGTCCATGGCCCTCATCGACCGGGCCCTGCGCACGGCCGAGTTCGGCGAGGATGTCGTCGCCCCCGCCCAGGACGAGGAATTCGTCCTGTCCCACTCCGACAACGTCCAGGCGACCGGCTTCGTCGAGCACCTGAAGCTGCCGCATTACGTGGACTTCCAGGCCGAACTCGGCCTTGTCCGCCAGCTGCGCAGCGAATTCGCGGCCAGGCAGGCCGATCTGGACGCCATGCGCAAGGAGGCCGCGGAATGAACGCGCCCCTCACCTCCGGCTACAACTTCGCCTATCTGGACGAGCAGACGAAGCGGATGATCCGCCGGGCCATCCTGAAGGCCATCGCGATCCCCGGCTACCAGGTGCCGTTCGCCTCGCGCGAAATGCCCATGCCCTATGGCTGGGGCACCGGCGGCGTGCAGGTCACTGCCGCCGTGCTGGGCGCCGACGATACCCTGAAGGTGATCGACCAGGGCTCCGACGACACCACCAACGCGGTGTCGATCCGCAAATTCTTCGAGAAGACGGCGGGCGTCGCCACCACCACGGTCACCTCCGAAGCGACCGTGATCCAGACTCGCCACCGCATCCCGGAGACGCCCCTGAAGGAGGACCAGATCCTCGTCTACCAGGTGCCGATCCCCGAGCCGCTGCGCTTCCTCGAGCCGCGCGAGACCGAGACGCGCACCATGCACGCGCTCGAGGAATACGGGCTCATGCATGTGAAGCTCTACGAGGACATTGCCCGCCACGGCCACATCGCGACCACCTACGCCTATCCGGTGAAGGTCGCCGGCCGCTACCTGATGGACCCCTCGCCCACCCCGAGATTCGACAATCCCAAGATGCACCAGTCGCCCGCCCTGCAGCTCTTCGGCGCGGGCCGCGAGAAGCGCATCTACGCCGTGCCGCCCTACACGGACGTCGTGTCGCTCGACTTCGAGGACCACCCCTTCGAGGTGAACAAGTTCGACAAGCCCTGCGCGCTGTGCGGCGCGGAGGGCGTCTATCTCGACGAAGTGATCCTCGATGACCGGGGCGGACGCATGTTCGTGTGCTCCGACACGGACCATTGCGAAACCCGCCGCGCCGACGGGAATCGCGGCGAGATGTCTCCCGACAGCTCGGAGAACCGGCCATGAGCGCCGCACGCGAACTCCCGGCCGCCGAGATGCCGGAACTGCCGCTCCTCTCCGTCGACGGGCTGAGCAAATTCTACGGCGCGCGGCTCGGCTGCATCGACGTCGGCTTCGACCTCTATCCCGGCGAAGTGCTCGCCATCGTGGGCGAATCCGGCTCCGGCAAGTCGACGCTTCTGTCGCTCCTGTCGGGCCGTCTCGCCCCGTCCGCCGGCCGCATCCGCTACCGCATGCGGGATGGCGAACTGCGCAATGTGCTTGGCCTCACCGAGGCCGAGCGCCGTCTGCTGATGCGCACGGACTGGGGCTTCGTGCACCAGGACCCGGCGCAGGGCCTGCGCATGGCCGTCTCCGCCGGCGCCAATGTCGGCGAGCGGCTGATGGCCGTGGGACAGCGTCACTACGGGGATATCCGCGCCACCGCGACCGACTGGCTCGGCCGGGTCGAGATCGACTCCGACCGCATCGACGACGCGCCGCGCGCCTTCTCCGGCGGCATGCGCCAGCGCCTTCAGATCGCGCGCAATCTCGTCACCCATCCGCGCCTCGTCTTCATGGATGAGCCGACCGGCGGCCTCGACGTGTCGGTGCAGGCGCGCCTGCTCGATCTGCTGCGCGGGCTGGTGGACGACCTCGGCCTGTCGGTCGTCATTGTGACGCACGACCTGGCCGTCGCGCGGCTGATCTCCCATCGCCTCATGGTCATGCGCCAGGGTCGCGTCATCGAAGCCGGCCTCACCGACCAGGTGCTCGACGATCCGCGCGAGCCCTACACCCAGCTCCTCGTCTCCTCCGTCCTGCAGGTCTGATCATGGCCGCCGCGCACGCTTCCCCCGCCGCCCCCGCCCTGGTCCTCGACCGGATCGGCAAGACCTTCACCATGCATCTGCAGGGAGGCGCCCGCCTGCCCGTGGTGCGCGACGTCTCCTTCTCCGTCGCACCCGGCGAGTGCGTGGTGCTGGGCGGCCCGTCGGGCGCCGGCAAGTCTTCCGTGCTCAAGATGATCTACGGGAACTATCGCTGCGACCAGGGCGCCATCCTCGTGCGGGACGGGTCCGAGCTGGTCGACGCGGCCGCGGCCGAACCGCGCCGCATCATTCGGCTGCGCCGCCAGCGCGTCGGCTATGTCAGCCAATTCCTGCGCGTCATCCCCCGCGTGTCGGCGCTCGCCGTGGTCGCCCAGGCGGCCGTCGCGTTCGGGCTTCCGGAGGGCCTTGCCGGAGCGCGGGCCCGCGACCTGCTGGCCCGCCTGAATTTGCCGGAGCGCCTCTGGTCCCTGCCGCCTGCCACCTTCTCGGGGGGCGAGCAGCAGCGCGTGAACATCGCGCGCGGCTTCGTCGCCACTCACGACATCCTCCTGCTCGACGAGCCGACGGCGTCGCTCGACGCGAAGAACCGCGCCGCCGTGGTGGACCTCATCCACGAGCGCAAGCGCGCCGGCAGCGCCATCGTCGGCATCTTCCACGACGACGACGTGCGCGAGCGCGTCGCCGACCGCATCGTCGACATCACCCGCTTCGCAGCCGCCGCCTGAGGCCCGCTAATGAACCCCAAGGATTTCCTCATCCACAACGCCCGCCTCGTCTTGCGCGACCGCGTGATCGAGCAGGGCTGGATCGCGGTCGCCGACAGACGCATCGCGGAAATCGGCGATGGCGCGGCGCCCGAGAGCGGTCTCGATGCCGGCGGCGCCACCCTGGCCCCGGGGCTGGTCGAACTGCACACGGACCACCTGGAGCTGCACTACACGCCCCGCCCCGCCGTGAAGTGGCCGGCCCTCTCCGCCGTGCTCGCCTATGACGCGCAGATCGCCGCGTCGGGCATCACCACCGTGTTCGACTCGCTGCGCGCCGGCCTCGAGGATCGGCGCGACGCGGTGACCAGCAGCCTCGACGTGCTCGCCGAGGCGATCGACGAAGCCCGCGAGAAGGACCTGCTGCGCGTCGAGCACCTCACCCATCTGCGCTGCGAGCTCTCGACCGAGGACGTGCTGGAGGTGACGGAGCGCTTCCTGACGAAGCGGCCCGTGCATTTGATGTCCCTGATGGACCACACGCCCGGCCAGCGGCAGTTCCAGGATATCGAGAAGTTCCTCGTCTACTACCGCGGCAAGACGAACCTCACGGAAGAGCAGTTGCAGGCGCTGATCGAAAGGCGCCTGCGCGACCACGCCCTGCGCGCCGGGCCCAATCGGCGGCGTCTGGTCGACATCGCGCGCGACAAGGGAATCGCTCTGGCCAGCCATGACGACGCCACGGCGGAGCATGTGGCCGAGTCCCTTGCCGACGGCGTGTCCATCGCCGAGTTCCCGACCACGCTGGAGGCCGCCCGCGCGTCGCACGAGGCCGGCATCGGCGTGCTCATGGGCGCTCCCAATCTCGTGCGCGGCGGCTCCCATTCCGGCAATGTCGCGGCCGAGGATCTCGCCCGCCAGGGCACGCTCGACATCTTCTCGTCCGACTACGTGCCCGCGAGCCTGCTGCAGGCGGCCTTCGACCTGCCCCGCCGCGTGCCGTCCATCAGCCTGCCCGACGCGCTGGCGACCGTGACCGACAACCCGGCCCGGGCCGCCGGCCTGAATGACCGCGGCCGGCTCGAGCCCGGCCTTCGCGCCGACCTCGTCTGCCTCACCGAGGGCGCCGTCCCGGCCGTGCGCGCCGTGTGGCGGGAGGGCCTTCGGGTTGTCTGAGGCGTCCGCACCGATCCGGTCGGCGGCCTCGATCGGCCCGGGCGCGCTGGTCCTCGTCGTCGGGCCGAGCGGGGCCGGGAAGGACACGCTGATCTCGGTGGCGCGCTCGCGGCTTTCCGGCGCGCCCCGCTTCGTGTTCGCCCGCCGGATCGTGACCCGGCCGTCGAGCGCGTGGGAAGAGCACGACACGCTGACGCCGGAGGCCTTCGCGGCGGCCGAGCAAGCGGGGCGGTTCTGCCTGTCCTGGCGGGCGCACGAGCTGAGCTACGGCCTGCCGGCGCGCCTTGAGGACGATGTCCGCGCCGGCCGCGTCGTCGTCGCCAACGTGTCCCGGTCTGTGGTGGGGGCGGCCCGCGCGCGGTTCGCCCGGGTGATCTGCGTGGCCGTGACGGCCCCCCTGGAAATCCTCGCGGCGCGGCTCGCGGCACGGACGCGGGGCGACTCCGTTGGGGACCGCCTAGCGCGGGCCGATTCAGTGGCGCTGGCGGGTCTCGCCGACGAGGTGATCGAGAATGTCGGCGAGCCAGCGTCCGGCGGCGCCATGCTCGTCGAAATCCTGCAACGGGCGGCGTGGCCCGCCGAGCGGCCCGCGCCGGATCGCCTCTCAGCCCTGTCGTGACGACCGTCGAAGCGCCAGCGCGAGCAACAGGTAGACCGAGGCGGCTGCCGCCACCGCGACGATACAGGCCAGCCAGAAGCCCCAGCCGCTGCCGGCAAAGGGCAGCCCGTCGGTATTCATGCCGAATAGGCCGGTGACGAGCGTCGCGGGCAGGAACACCGCGGTCAGCATCGACAGCACGTAGAGCTGCCTGTTCGTCTGGGCCGCGCTGCGTGCGGCGACCTCGTCCTGCAGAAGGCGCGCGCGTTCCTGCGACGAATGCACTTCCTGGTGGATGGATTCGAGCCGCTGCGCCATGCGGCCCCCCGCCTCGCGGACGTCGCTCGGCAGGCGGATCCCCGGGGCGAGCTCGACTCGCCGGAACAGGCCCAGCAGCCTCGCGAGCTGGCGGTTCAGCTTCACCGCCTGGCGACGCAACGCGCCGATATCCGCGCCGGCTTCCGTCGCATATCCCTCCAGCACGCGGTCCTCGACCACGTCGACGGCATGGCCCAGGTCCGTGGCGGCAAAGGCGCGTCTGGCCATCGAAGACAGCCTCGTCATTCGTCTTTCTCCTGTTTTCCTAGCGCCCGCCAGCCCTGGCGTGGCAATAACCCCGCACTCGTAGGAGCCATGAATGACAGGCGCATGACGAGAGCCCCTCGCCCAATCGAGCTTCTCGACAGGACGTGGACTCAGTCCCGCATCGGTTGCGTGGGCGACTGGGTCAATGCGACCAGCGCCGGTAAGAGTCCCGCGAGTCCTCCGGCCGCCAAGACTAAGAGCATCGCCGCCCCGTCCGCCGTCACAAACGCCACGGGCAGCGGGAAGCTCCCGTTTGGGCGATGACCCGCGACAGCACCTTAACCACCACCAGCCCACGCATGGCCGAGAACGAGGCCGAGCGCCATCAGGCCGATGACCTCGAGCCAGACGGAGACTGCGATCGCGGGACGGGAGCGCCAAGCGCGCGCAAAGCGCCAATCTGTGGACGGCGTTGGAGGACATGCGCGGCGACCAGTAGAGGAGGGCGGCGCCGACAAGCGTGTGCGCGCCAAAGGCGACAGTGGAAGGATCGATGCGCTCATCGCTCAGCGTCCCGTAGAGCCGCGTCAGCACCTCCGCCTGGAAGGCCCAGTCTGTCCCCGCAGTGGAACCCGACCGGCGCGACAAAGGCGACAACGCGGTTTGTTCGGAGCGCGCCCGTACATCCCCCTTGAGCAGCCGCAGGCGAGCCCTGGAGAAACACCGCCGAAAGCACGAGTAGAGGCTCGCTGCCCGGAGCGCCGATCAAGAGATCGAAGGTGCGCGCCGCCCGCGCGCTGCCGAGCCGCAGACCCGATGGATGACAGGGCGGTGACTACCGGCTGCGATTTTTCAGAGCGGAGAGTACACGGAGGGCGGCAATTGCCCACGAAGCGGCTCTCCGCGTCGATGTCCACTTTGCGAGGACGTACAGGTAAGGCTTGAAACTTATTGAGCAGGGACGCCCTTCCCACAATGGACAATGGAGGCGGCGCACAGGACACCTCTGCCAGTGTGCCCATGAAGGGGTCGCGACGAACAGCCGTCGAAGATATACTGTACTGCAATGAACGAGCCGCTCTCACCTGCTCTCCCCGCGTCGACGCAGTCCGATCGAATGGTTGTTCGCGCCTTGCTGCTGGGCGACCGAATCGACACTGCGGGACTGGAGCGATCGGACATGATCTCGACCGTGCCGTTCGCGTTCCGTGTGGGCCGGGACGGCGGGTTTGTCGTGCTTTTCCGTTACGGCGTGGCTGTGCTTGGCGGCATGTCGCCGGTCGAAGAGGACGACCTCATGCGCAAGCTCGGCCCGAGGGTAATTGGGCATATTCCCCGTGGCGAGGACGAGGTCGCTGTCCTTGAGGCTCTGCCCGACAAGGAAGACCAGGTGGCGCCGGGCGGGCCCGTACAGATGCGCGACTTTTCTACCGAACGGCTGCTCATTGTTTCTGACGCGCTCGCAAAGAGCGTGGCGCTTGCTCATAACGAACGAAATGTCAGCGCCGTCTTCGACGTCATTGATCCGCTAGCGCGTGATTTGGCGCACAAGGGCCGCGTACCCGCGCACCGCAAAAACATACTCAAGCTCATCGGCGAAGCGTTGCTGGTCGATCACCGGATGTCGGGCCGGGTTGCAGTAGACGAAAAGCCGGATGTTCTGTGGGACCGTCCGGAACTCGAGCGACTTTATGCTCGGCTTGAGGACGAATATGAACTGAAGGAGCGCGCCCATGCCCTCGGGCGCAAGCTCGCCGTGGTCCAGGAGACGGCGCGAGCGCTTACTGACCTCATCGACGCGCAACGCAGCGTCCGCCTGGAGGCAACGATCGTGCTATTGATCGTCGTCGAGGTCATCGTCACGTTCTACCAGCTTTTCGCGGGGCTCAGGTTTTGACGGAACTGCCCACCCGCACTGAATAGTTTGCCTCCCAAGCCGCCACGATGAACAGCCACCGATTTACGCCGTCGTTCGTTGGCCAGTTCCTGAAGTCGAGCGCGTAGCTCCGCGTCTGCCGGCGGGGAGAACCGATAACGAACCTTCGTCCGGTCCGCCTTGCCAATATGGCACGGCCGCCGCTTTTTGGGCTATCTCGCCGCCTGCGAAACGCGCGGCCTTCCTGCTTTCTTCGAAGCAGTACCGGCCGGCTGAATGTCCAACAAGTTGCCTGCCGAGCCCTTCGACTGGCCGTCGGGCTTGGCTTTCTTGATTCTTTTCGAGTTTGCTTTCCCGTTCGGCTTGGATGCGCCGAGTGCCGCGACAGCCTTTTGAAGTCGCTTCAACGCGCGCAGTTCCAGTTTGAATGCGTCGATTTCCAGCAACAATTGTGCAGACAGGTTTTCTCCCGAAAGGAGGCCGATGCTTTCAGTCGCTCTGCTGGCGACGACGATGGGCACGGCCTGCAAGGACGAGTGCGCCTCACGCGCCTCCAAATAGTCCATATACCGCCGGCCTAGTTTTTTCTGGACTGACTTCGACATGCTCCACCCTCCCCCTGCTCAACGATGTCAGCAGTGCGCAGACCCATCGCCGTAAAGGCTAGCACGATGAGGCATGGAATGGGACATTCCGTCACAGCAAAGGCCGCCCTTCGTTGAGGAGGCATTGACACGTAATGATGTGGGTGCTTCCGTAGCAGCGAGGGTCTTGCCCTCAACTCCAGGATGTTCACTCACGTGAGATGACTTCGGCCGCCGCATTGCGGCGGCCTATTGTTACTTTCGGCCAGCAGCTGCGACGAGCACCGTACCACCGGAAGCCCGCCTCCGTCTCCTTTCCCCATAGTGGCAGGTGGCCCGCATTCCACCTGTTCAGCGTTCCGGGGTGACAGCTTGGCCGCAGTTGCGACGGATCGAACCTGCGTCCTCGCGCTCCGAGCGATGGCTGGCCCTCATTGACCATTGGCCGCAGGCAACTCGATAGCGCCCTCCACCTCGGCTTCCTCGAAGTCGGAAATGAGAACCTCAACCCTCAGTCTCCAATGGGCGACGGCCGGAAGCAGCAAGTCCCGCACCACCCAACTCCTCTTGTCGAGGCGCGCTTCGCGATCCAAGGTCCCGCCATCGTCCGAGGCCGGCGCGAAGGACAAGGTGACGCCTCGGGGATCCAGCGGCTCGCCCGAGGGCTTCGTCAGGTTTACTGACACGTTCAGCGCGTCATGCTGTCCCCTCTCGATCCGGACATGGGCCGCCACGGCAGGACCGGCGAAGTCGAACTCCCTGGCGGCCGGGGCGAGCGCGGCGAGAGCTCGGGGCGGCGGTGTGAACCGCCATCCGGCCACGAAGGCCAGCGCCAGCAGCGCCAGCACGACCTCGCCGCGGATCGAATTGGCGAAGCTCCGGCGCACGCCCGGCGACGACAAGGCCATACGGGGTGTGAAGACGAGCCGGTTGAGCGTGGCGAGCGCGGTGATGGCCAGCACGGCCGCCAACTTCGCCAGCAGCAACACGCCGTAGCTCGTCGTCCACAGATCCCGCACAGCGCTCAGTTCGAGGAGGGCAAGCGCGCACCCCGCTGCGGACAACGCAATGAAGACGGGCAGGATCGCCTTCGAAAAGCGGTTCACGACGACGGTGGCCGCCGCCCCGCCACCGCGGATCAGCGCCACGAGGGGCGCAAACGCGCCGATCCAGAACGCCAAACAAGTGACGTGGACGAACATGGCCGGCTGCACCAGCCAGGCGTGCGGGGCCGACGCGGCATGGCCGCTCAAGCAGAACGCCACGCCGAGGGCCACCATCGACAGCAAGGTGAGAACCCGGCCGCGCCCGTGCGCTGGAAAGGCCAGCGCGCCGAACGACGCGACGAAGGTCGCGCCAAGGAGAAGCACCGTTACGCCCACCGTGCTGCGCAGCCCCGCTGACCAGGGGCCTACGGCAAGTAATCCTCCCGCCGACAAGCCGAGCAGGTCTAGCCCATGGAAGCCGAGGGAAGCGACACCGCCTGCAAGCCCGATCGCGAGCGCGGCCGGCGCGCTGACGTTGCGGTGGGGCAGTTCGCTGTGTGACACCCAGAACCGGAAGAACACCGCGCCCACACCGAAGAATGCGCCGACATAGAGGCAGATGCGCGCGAGCCAGATGAGGGCTTCGAGCGGGGTCAAGTCCCCGAGTACCTCCCCATGTTCCGCCGGAGTCGCCGCCGATGCCGCGCCCACCGAGAAGGCCAGCGCGCCGGCGACCGGGTGGCCATCGGCCGAAACGACGCGCCAGCTCAGCAGCCACGTCCCGAGTTGGTCGTCGGCGGGAAGGCGGATCCGCACGCTATCGTCGGCGGCGGCAACGCCCTCGGCGTCGCGGGACTGTCCCTGGGGATCGACCAGCCGGATGACACTGGTAGCCACGGGCTCGCTGAAGGTGAACACCACGGCGTCAGGCCGATGGGCGAGCACCGCCCCATCGGCGGGTTCGGATTGAAGCAGGACGGCGTGGGCGTCGGCCTGTGGCCCGCAAAGCGTCGACATCAGCAACACGGCGAGCAGGACGAAAAGCGCTGACCGCCACCGGATTGCCGACCCCAGAGCCGGGCGGGGCATGGTTCAGTCCTTCGACTGGGCGGGAAGCAGCTTGACCGCCGGCGCGGGGGATTTCAGGTCGTGCGACGACTTGCCCTCCGCTGGGATCTCAATCCAGCGGTCGGCCTTGCCGCCCTCGCATTCCTGGACGATGGGAACATACAGCTTGGCGCCGGGCTTGAGGCTGTCGGCCACCGTGCCGCGGAACACGAACTCGTCGTAGTTCTCGTCCAGCAGCTTTCCGGTCCAGCTGATCTCGCGCACGCCTTCGGTCCCCGTCGCACCATGGTTCGTATAAGGTGTGGCGTAAGGCCCCTTGACGGTCTCCAGCGTCCAGCCGGGCTTGGGCATTGGCTTGACGCCGACGAGGCCATCTGGGATCCGCACTCGGACCTTCAACGTCGCCGCGCCGTCGCAACCGTGGCCGATGCGCACCACGCCCTTGTAGGCCGACCCGATGGTAGCTTCTCCGCTCTCGAGCGTGGCGTGGGCCATGGCCCCGGTCGCCGTGGAGCCGAGCGCGATGACGCAGGCGAGGGAACGAAGCGCAGTCGTGGACATGGGGGAATTCCGTTCATCGGGATTTATCATTGTGCCACGCCTTCCTACTGGGCCAAGCTTCCCCGAACTTTGTCTATGCGCAATCACGAGAAAACTACCCGGTGGAGTGGAGCTGCCGCGCGATCGGGGATCTCGCCAACGCTCTCCGCATCCTTAGCGAAATGTAATTGCGCGGCCACGCTTTGGCCGCATGGACTGGCGCAAATCGGCAGCCGGTCCGGATCGATTCGGCTCGGGGCTTGTCTATGTTTCGCCATCTGATTTTCAGAGCCTGTCTGATCGGCCTCGCCCTGATCGGCGCCCCGCAGATTGCTTCGGCGCATCCCCACGTGTGGGTGAGCGTGCGAGCCGAGATCGTCTACGGGACCAACGGCAGGATCACGGCCATTCGCCATAATTGGACATTCGACGAGGCCTACACGAGCTTCGCCGTGCAGGGCTTGGACGCCAACCATGACGGCGTCTATTCGCGGGAGGAGTTGGCGGAGCTGGCGAAGGTCAACACGGAGTCCCTGGCGGAGGTCGGCTTCTTCACCGTGCTGAAAGCAGACGGCAAGCGACTGGATTTCGCGAACCCGGTCGACGGCGTGCTCGACTATGACGGAAGCGGAATGACCCTGCGGTTCACGCTGCCGCTGAAGCAGCCGGCGCTTGCGAAGCGCGTGCTCACGCTGGACGTGGCCGACCCGTCCTTCTTTGTCGACTTCTCCTATCCCGAGGAGGAGAAGGTCGTCTCGCTCGCCGGCGCGCCCGCGGGCTGCGCCGTGCACGTGACCCGGCCGGACAAGCCTGACTTCGCGAAGCAGAAACTGGGCGAGGACTATTTCGCCAACGCCAACATGGGGCTGCAATTCGCCTCGAGAGCCTTCGTCGCATGCCCGTGAACGCCAGGCGCCCCGTCTTTGTCGCCGAGGCCGTGGGAGTTCACGTCCCGCCGACGTCGGTACGCATTTCCGCGACCGCGCTCGCCGCCTTGTCGGCGCTGGCGGGGGTGGCGCTCGTGCTCTACGGGCTGTCGGGACTTGTCGGCGTCGCGCCACCGCCACCGAAGAACCCGTTCGGCGTCGGCATCAGGGAAGGAGCAGCGCCTTCGAACGCCCTGGTCGCTTGGATCTTGGCGACCCAGAGCGACTTCTACCGGCAGCTCACCGCCGCCTTGCGTGAGGCTGCGGCAAGGCCGTCGCTGCCGGTTTGGCTGATTGCCCTGAGCTTCGCCTATGGCGTGTTCCACGCGGCTGGACCCGGCCACGGCAAGGCGGTCATCGGCGCATGGATCGTCGCCAACGAACTCGCCCTGCGCCGCGGGCTCGCCATGGCATTCGGCGCGGCGATGCTGCAGGCCGGCGTGGCGGTAGCGCTCGTGGCCGTTTTATCAGGACTTCTCCAAGTCACCGCGATGCGCATGACGGCCGCGACGGAATCTGTCGAGCTGGCGAGCTTCGCCTTCGTCGCCGCTGTCGGCGCGGCGCTGCTATGGCGCAAGGCGTCGGCGCTGGCGGCAAGCGCGCTCGGTGGCCTGCACTATCACGCGCAAAAGGAGACTTGCGGACCGGAGTGCGGTCATCTCCACATACCCGGGCCTGCTGCGAAGGCGGGTTCGCGCAGGGCCGCGCTGGGTGCCGTCTTCGCCGCGGGCATGCGCCCCTGCTCGGGAGCCATTATCGTGCTGGTCTTCGCGCTGTCGCAGCGCGCGTTTGGGCTCGGGGTCGCAGCGACCTTGGCCATGGCGATGGGCACCGCGCTGACTACGGGCGGCCTCGCCGCTCTTGCCGTGCTGTTCAAAGGTGCAGCGCTGCGGCTCGCGACCGGAAGAGGCCGGGTGGGTGCCTGGGTGGTCGCCACCATCGAACTGGGTGCAGCGGCGCTGCTGCTGACAGTTGGCCTCGCCCTCTTCGCGGGAGTCTGGTCGAGCGCCGGCGGTTGAAGCCTAGAGCGCGGAGACCGGCGGTGGCGCGGGATGAGGCTGAAAAAAGGGCACGGAATGAAGGGTCAGCGCAAGCTCAATTCCCGCGCGTCGCGGTCTGAGCAGAACGAATGCCGCTCTCTTCTTCGGCATCTCGACGACGAGGTGATTAACGACAGCCTAACTCGCGCCGAAGCCGAACGATTGAAAGCGATCGGCAATGTCGCGAGGACATTGGAAAGCACGAATTCGGGCTTGTGTGCGTACACGATCTGTTCTATGGAGTGGCCACGGCCAAGCTGTCGCCTTCGCCGCCATCACGCGCTGTGATGGCTTGACCCACTGCTGATCGAACGCGGCGCTCGCGGGAGACAGCTCATTCGCCGACCAATTTCGCCCCTATACGGGGGCGCTTGGTGTTGCGCGATCGAGCCTCCCGATGACGAGATTCCGCAATTCCGCTCCCTCGAGCGCTGATCAAGCAGATAGCGGCCGACCTCCTCAACCCATCTCGGTCGAACCCCGGCGTGCGCGGCCATCGCCGAAGCCGCCGGATGGCCAGCCCGCGCCAGGGTCTTTCCGGCAACTCGTCCGGCTGCTCGCGCGGCAACTCGCCGCCGAGATCACGGCGAGCGAGAACAACCCCTTGCGCGACGAGGAGGCATGCTGATGGCCTCCCCTTCCACGGTCGCGGCCCCTCTCGAAGCTCTTCTCAGCGTCGGGCAGGTCGCCGAGATCTGCCAGGTCAGCGACCGCACGGTTCGCCGGTGGATCGCAGATGGTCAGCTGCCCGTCTGCCGCCTCGGCCGAAGTGTCCGCATCCGCCCAGCTGACCTTGCCGCGATGATCGATAGGGGACCGGTCAAATGATGACAGTTTATGACAGGAACGGACAGCTGGTTTTATGTCAGTCGAGCTCGTTATTACATTGGTTAGTGAACTGCATTCGTTCGAAGTACGGTGTAATAACTATTTTGTACGCCTGTCATACTGTGTCATAACGAGTCATCGCATGTCAACGCCATCGCCATCACGAGCCACCCTCCAGACCGTCCTCGACGCCCTCGCGGCGGCGGACCTGCCCTCGCGACGCCGGCAGGACATGGCCTCGGCGGTCCGCACCGTCGCCAAGGTCCTGGGGCGCGCGCCGGCCGAGCTGGCCGCCGATCCCCCGGCGCTGCGGCGCAGGCTGGAGACCGTCGCGCCCGCGGCCAACGGCATGTGCCCGCAGCGCTGGAAGAATGTCCGCTCGCTCCTCAACGCCGCCCTGGCGCAGGTGCGGCCCATGCTGCCCGGACGAAGCGTCGAGCCGATCGGTCCCGAGTGGCTCACCCTTCTCGAGCACGTGCCCGAGGACCGCCGCATCAGGTTGCAGCCGCTGCTGCGCGTGCTGACGCGCGACAACATCGCGCCGGCGGACGTGACCCTGGTGCATCTGGAGGCCTATCGCGACAGTCTCCGGGCAGACAGCCTGCGGCGCGATCCGGAAGGGGCGTGGCGAGCGCTGGTGTGGCACTGGAATTTCTGCGCGCGGGAGGTCGCCGGTTGGCCGCAACTGCAGGTCGAGCTGCCCCAGCGCCGCGAGACCTACACCAGGCCGTGGTCCGACTTTCCCGCGTCACTGAAGGCAGAGGTCGATGCCTGGCTGCGGCGCATGAGCGGCGACACGTTCGAGGACGACGGCCCGCCGCGGCCGGCGAGGCCGGAGACGCTCATCCAGCGGGAATACCAGCTGCGCGCGTTCGCCTCCATCCTGGTGGAGCAAGGGCGCCCGGCGGCGTCGCTGGAGCGACTGGCCAACCTCGTCTCGTTCGACGCCTACAAGCTCGGCCTCTCCTTCCTGCTCGACCGGAAGCGAGCGCGCGAGGCGCGGCAGGCGGCAGAGGATGGCGATCAGGCCCCCACCTCGCTCGCCTCCTCCCAGATCTGGGGCATGGCGACGTTCCTGACGTCGGTCGCGCGCCACTGGGTCAAGGCGGACGCCGAGACGCTCAAGGCCATGAGCCGCATCAGCGCCAAGTTCGCGCCGACCACGCGCGGCATGACGCCGAAGAACCGCGAGCGCATGCGCCAGTTCGACGACGACAGGTCGGTCTCGATCTTCCTGGAAGCGCCGTGGCGGATGAAGGCCGATGCCGACTCCGGCAAGCTCAACCCGCACCGCTCGGCCATTCGCGCCCAGATCGCCGTCGCCATCGCAATGCTGCAGTACTGCCCGGTGCGCAAGAAAAACCTCACCGAGATCGATCTCGAGCGCCATTTCAAGCGGCTCGGCGACAAGGTGTATCTCCTGTACCGCGGCCATCGGGTGAAGAACGGCGAGGCGCTCGACTTCGAACTCCCGCAGGACCTCGTCGACCTGCTCGACTGGTACCTGGCCAAGCACCGCCCTGCCCTCCTCGACGGCCCCTCCAACGCGCTGTTTCCCGGCAAGGGCGGCAAGGCCAAGAGCAAGCACACGCTGGGCCTGCAGATCGGCGAGGTCCTGTTCGAGTACACGGGCCTGAAGCTGAGCCCCCACGGCTTCCGACATGCGGCGGGCAAGCTCTTCCTCGATATCATGCCCGGTTCGCACGTCATCATGCAGCAGGTGCTGGGCCACAGCAGCCTCAAGACGACGCTCGACAACTACACCGGCGAGGAGAAGAAGCGCGCCAGCCGGCTCTTCCAGGAGACGGTGATCGCCCGGCGTGAACGGCTCATGGCCTCCAGGGGAGGCAAACCCGGCCAGAGCCCGCGCGGAGCTGGCGTCGCCGGTCGGCGGACCCGAACGGGGACGAAGTCATGAGCGGGGGACCTTACGGTCGCGGCAAGGCGCCGGAGCGCACCTGCATGAAGGTCGAGGCGTGGCCCGAGCCGGACAAGATCCTGTGGCGGGCCGCGCTCGAGCCCGTCGGCGTCTTCGACGAGGGCGGCAGCCGTGCACACCATCGCTCCCGGTCCAATGCCAAGGTCGAGAAGGGCTACGGACGATGGCTGACCTACCTCGCGCTCGCCTCACCGGAATCGCTCTCTGAAGCGCCCGCGGCGCGCATCACGCGGGAGCGGGTCGGCGCCTACGTCCAGCACCTCGAGAGCCTCGGCAACAGCACCCAGACTCTGCAGTGCCGCCTCCAGGAGCTCGGCGAGATGGCGAAGGTCATGGACTCTGACGGCGACTGGTCGTTCATCAGCCGCATCGCCGCCTCGATCCGCGCGCGCCATGTGCCGGCGCGCGACAAGGACGCCAAGCTGGTCGGCTCGGACGAGCTGCTCGATGTGGGGTTGGCGCTGATGGACGAGGCGGCCACGGCCTCCACGCCACGTCGGCGCGCCAGCCTCTATCGCGACGGCCTGCTCATCGCGGCGCTTGCGCTCGAGCCCCTGCGCCGGCGCAACATCGCCCAACTGGAGCTGGGGCGGTCACTTCGCCAGCACGGTGATCTGTGGTTCATCATCCTCGACCACGAGGACGACATGAAGACCCACACGCCGCTGGAGTGCCTCTGGCCTGAATCCCTGGCCGCGGCGCTCCAGCACTACCTGGACGTGCACCGCCCCTACCTGGCAGGCCTGACGGGACGCTGGTCGGCTCCCGTGGGCAACGCGCTGTGGGTCTCCACCGACGGCTCGCCCCTGACCGAGATGGCGATCTATGACCGCGTCGCCCTGCACACGAAGGAGCGCTTCGGCATCAGCGTCAACCTGCACGCCTTCCGGCACAACGCCGCCACGACCCTCGGCATCGAGCGGCCGGACGAGGTCCGCGCAGCCGCCCCTCTCCTCGGACACCGCGATTACGCGACGACGGAGGATTACTATGTCAGGGCGAAGCGGCGTCAGGCGCACCAGCAGTTGACAGAGGTGCTGGAGAAACGGCGAAAGGGGTCGCCGACGTGAACGCCCGCGACAATGAGGATCCGCTTCGGCGAGCAGAATGGCGGTGACCCACCCCGGCCAGCGTTGACATGGCAGGGCAGCGGATCGATCAAGGTTCAGAAAACGCCGGAGCAAGGGACCACCGACCATGGGCGACGACGGCCAGCACATCGACCTTCTCGCGCTCACGGCGAACTTGGTCGCCTCCTACGTCGCGAAGAACGCGCTCGGCCCGGCCGACCTCTCCAGGGTCATCAGGGATGTGCATGCTGCCCTCGCCCGCGCCGCGGCTCCCTTCATCGAGATGCCGGTTGAGCACCCCACCCCTCCGATCTCGATCAAGAAGTCGATCACCAGGGACTACCTGATCTCGTTCGAGGATGGTCGGCACTACAAGACGCTGACCCGGCATTTGGGGGTGCGGGGCATGACGCCCGATCAGTATCGGGCCAAGTGGAGCCTGCCCAAGGACTACCCGATGGTGGCCGCCAGCTACGCCGCTCGTCGCTCGGAGATCGCCAAGGAACTGGGGTTGGGGCAGATGCGGAAAAAGGTGGTGGCGCAGGAGCCGAAACCGGCTCCCGCGCGCAAATCGTCGACGACGCGGCGCAGGGGGAAGACGTCTTCCTGATCAGGAACGCGGCGCGAAGCTATCTCACGTTGTACGGGTCGATAGTCCCTCACCAGCCGGCCAGGACGGTCCCCTTGAACTTCTCCTCCACGAAGGCCTTCACCTCGGGCGAGTGGTAGGCCGCGAGCAGGTCCTTCACCCATGGCTTGTCCTTGTCCGACAAGCGGACCGCGATGACATTGACGTAGGGGCCCTTCGCGTCCTCCCGCAGGATGGCGCTGGCCGGATCGATGCCCGCGTCTACGGCGTAGTTCGTGTTGATCGCCGCGGCTGCCACGTCCGGCAGCGAACGCGGGGTTTGGGCGGCTTCGATCTCGACAATCTTCAGCTTCTTCGGGTTCTCGACAATGTCGACCGCCGAAGGCTTGAAGCCGACGCCCGGCTTCAGCTTGATCACGCCCTTCTCCTGCAGCAGCAGGAGCGCGCGCCCGCCATTGGTTGGATCGTTGGGAATGGCGATCGTCGCGCCATCCGGCACCTCGTTCCAGGACTTGTGCTGCGACGAATAGATCCCCAACGGGAAGTTGACGGTGAGGCCGACGCTCTCGATCTTGTAGCCGCGATCCTTGACCTGGTTGTCGAGGTAGGGCTGGTGCTGGAACGAATTGGCGTCGAGTTCGCCGGCGTCGAGCGCCTGGTTGGGAATGACGTAGTCGGAGAACTCGAGCACCTTGAGGTCGAGCCCCTTCTTCGCGGCGATCGGCTTGACGACCTCGATAATCTGGGCGTGCGGCCCCGGCGTGACGCCGATGCGCACGACTTGCGACTGCGCCAAGCCGGGCGTCGAAAGGGCGAGCGCCAGGGTGGCCAGCGCGAGGCGGCGGTTCAGGATGGACATGACTTGACTCCGTTGGAAGGCCCGACGCGATCGTCAGGCGGTTCGCAGCCTTTTGTTGAGGCGGCGGGCGAGGCGGTCCCCGACGGTCTGCACCGCCTGGACAAGGATCACGAGAACGGCGACTACGACGAGCATCACGTCGGGCATGAAGCGCTGGTAGCCGTAGCGGATTCCTAGGTCCCCCAGACCGCCGCCGCCGACCGCGCCGACCATTGCCGAAAAGCCGAGAAGGCTGACGATCGCCAGCGTGAGGCCGAGGACGATGGCGGGAAGCGCCTCCGGGATAAGCACCTTGCGCACGATGGCGAGCGGCGTTGCGCCCATCGCCCTGGCGGCCTCAACGAGGCCGTGATCGACCTCGCGGATGGCGCCCTCGACAAGACGCGCGATGAACGGCGTGGCGGCCACGGTGAGCGGCACGATGGCGGCGCCGGTGCCGATCGAAGTGCCCGCGATCAGCCTTGTGAAGGGAATAATCGCGACCACCAAAATGATGAACGGCGTCGAGCGCGTCACATTCACAAGCATGCCGAGCCCGAGGTTCAGCCGGGGCGCCGCCAGCAATTCGCCGGTCCGGCTCGTGGCGAGAAAAACGCCGATCGGCAGCCCGAGAAGCGTGCCGAGGCCGGCGGCGGCGGCCACCATCGCGAGCGTGTCGAGCGTCGCTTGCGCGATCAGGCGGATGATTTCAGGCGACATGGCCAAGCTGCTCCGTTTCGAGGGCGAGACTTCGCAGCGAGGCCTGCACCGCGGCGAGCGCCGGGCCATGGGAGGGAACGGCCACCACCAGCACGCCAAACGGCCGCTCGCCGATGCTGTCGATGCGCCCCGCGAGGATGTTCAGGTCGACGCCGACCACGGTGCTGATCCGGCTCACGACGGGCGCGGTGGCGTTCTCGCTGGTGAAGGAGATGCGCAGCACGGTCCGGCCGCCCGGGACGGGCATCGGAAGCAGGCTGTCCGCCACGCTTTTCGGCAACTCGACGCCGACCACCGAAGACACCAGCGCGCGTGTGGCAGGATGTGCGGGCCGCGTGAGCACCTCAAATACATCGCCCTGCTCGACGATGCGTCCGCCCTCGATCACCGCGACCTGGTGGCAGATCTCCTTGATGACGGGGATCTCATGCGTGATGAGCAGGATGGTGACGCCCAGCTCCCGGTTGACGCGGGCCAGCAGCGCGAGAATGGAGCGGGTGGTCTCGGGATCGAGGGCCGAGGTGGCCTCGTCGCAAAGCAGAAGCCGCGGCCGCGTGGCGAGCGCGCGGGCGATGCCCACCCGCTGCTTCTGGCCGCCGGACAGTTCGGCTGGGTAGCGACCCGCCTTATCGGAAAGGTCGACGAGCGCCAGCAACTCCTTTACGCGAGGGGCGACCTCGCCGCGGGACGCGCCAGCGATCTCGAGCGGGAGTGCCACGTTGTCGAACACCGTGCGCGAGGACAGCAGGTTGAAGTGCTGGAAGATCATGCCGATGCCGCGCCGCGCCTGCCGCCAGGCGGATTCCGGCTGAGCGGTCACGTCGACCCCATCCAGCAGAACCCGGCCGGAGGTGGCCTGCTCCAGGCCATTGACGAGCCTGATCAGCGTAGACTTGCCGGCTCCAGAACGGCCGATTACCCCGAGG
Organism: Alsobacter ponti; assembly: GCF_024294805.1. Taxonomy (GTDB): domain Bacteria; phylum Pseudomonadota; class Alphaproteobacteria; order Rhizobiales; family Beijerinckiaceae; genus Alsobacter; species Alsobacter ponti. The sequence continues at coordinate 6,079 of NZ_JANCLU010000002.1, read as the reverse complement.
ATCTCGCCGTCCGCAACGTTAAGGTCGATGTCCTCTAGAGCGGCGACCGGAGATTGGCCGCGCCGCCCAGCAAACACCTTTCCAACGCCTTCCAAGGCCACGAGCGTGCGGATTTTGCGAGTCGGCGCCCGATCGGAGATGGCGGGCGCAGGGCTCGCGGACAATGCGGAGACAGCCCGGTCCGGCGTGACCGAAAAGAGGTGGGCCGGCGGGGCCGTGGAGGCCAAGGCAGACATAGCGAAATGGATCCAGGTTCGGCGGGACGCTGCCAGAGCAGGCCCATTCCTCGGGATTGTTGCCCCAACATCTAATCCGGACGTCCGGTATGTCAACCTATTCGTTCGTTTTTTCGAACGACGAAGAGCTCGCGTCCACGGCTCACGCTGGCGGTCAGGAGTCTACCTGGCGCCAGAAGAAGACGTTCACGTCAAGCCGGATAGCTGACGTAGCAGTTTGGAGTTTCTCCTCAAGTGGTGGACTATGAAGCAAACCGGGCCGGGTAAATGGCAGCGCTCGCACAGGGTGCCTTGGGAGCTGGCCAGCGAGGTGCTTATAGAGCGAAACTTGCCTGAAGGCGGCGTTATTGTTGTCCTTCCGCCTTGCGCCCTACATCAATTGTTTCCATCATGCTCGAGACCGTGCCGATTCAGACTGTCGCCAGCTTCCAGCATAAGTCACCTGAGATGATCTCAGCCAATACGGGGCTTCTGCCACAGCCATCGAAGACCGTATTATGAGCGCTCGCCCGCGCTGTGAGCGGCGCGGCGGTATAGGTGGATTCCCAAATGGCCATTGAGACTCGGAAGACTGTAGACCGGTACATCGCCTTTAAGATTGAAAGCGAAATTATTGACCGGATTGCCGAGCTGTTCGCACGCGACGGCCTTCAGCCGTCTATCGTGTTCAACATGTCCGACGACACCGAGATCTCGACAAATAGCTTCGACGAGTTGAAAAAATTTCCAAACACAAAGGAGCGGCGGATCGAAGAGGTTAAGGCCTCTTCGCTCTATTCCCAGTCCCCAAGGATCGAATTGACTTTCCGAGATGCCGAGGAATACGGAGGCAAGGTCTCATACACGGTAACTGGTGAAGACAGGACGGTGCTTCACCTCACGTCAGAGATTGACTCAATCATATCTGCCGCGCGGATGTGGTGGACTCCGATAGTCTCGCGCACGCCATACTTGAAAGGGGTAGAAAGCGGCAGTCAGGGAGCGTTGCTGATACTATCTAGCGTTTGCATGCTGATGACAATGTCGGGAAGCCTCTCGGACGCAACGAGGGCCTCTCTTACAACGGCGTGGCAGACAATGGCCGGTGTCTTCCTTGTCTGGTCAGGCATAAACTGGACCGCCCGCTTTATCTTTCCGGCGGCGTCGTTCGCCACTGGCCAGGGTGTCGGTCGATTCAAAATGCGCGAGAACTGGCGTCTCCTCGTTCTGCTCGCGACGGTGGTCGGCGTCGCCGGCGGCCTAATCACATTGAAGCTTGAATGGCTGGTGAAGTAGCCAATGGTTTGGCTGGTTAGAGTTTCTGTCTTCGCCGACAGGTGCCGTCGCGGGTCGTGTTGGAAAATGGCGTGAGGTCGCCTCCGGTGGGTGTAGACCGGCGTGCAAATTTTGCGCGCCGATCAGGAGTCAAAGTTCAACGCCGTTTGACACCCCACTTGGCTACGGCGCGAATAGCTTGCGGCACCGCAACCCCCGTCAGCCCACGTGCGAAGGGCTCGGCAAGCAAGGAGACGATCCCCCTTCGCCGCGCGCAGTTTCGAGCAGGGGAGATCTAAGGGGATGTAAGTTTTCCTGGCGACCACCCGAGTTGGTGCAGTTGGGCCGCGCCCTAGGCTGAGTTGCCTCCTGGCGGCCGGACGGAACGACACGGCGACGGAGCCATTCTCCGTGGGATCGACTGGTTCCGGAGGCATTAGATTGAAGCTCGCGACCTTCAACGTGAACGGTGTGAATGGACGGCTGCCTGTCCTCCTGCGCTGGCTTGAAGACGCAAAGCCCGATGTGGTCTGCCTGCAGGAGCTCAAAGCCCCTCAGGAGCGGTTTCCGGTGGACGCTCTGGAAGAGGCGGGGTACGGCGCGATCTGGCACGGTCAGAAGAGCTGGAATGGTGTCGCGTTGCTCGCGAAGGGCGCCGTACCGCACGAACTGCGCCGCGGACTGCCAGGCGATCCTAATGACGTGCAGAGCCGGTACATTGAAGGCGTCGTAGGTGGCGTGATCGTGGGCTGCATCTATCTGCCCAACGGCAACCCGGCTCCCGGGCCGAAGTTCGACTACAAGCTGCGCTGGTTCGACAGACTGAAATCTTATGCGTCCGACTTGCTTTCGGACGATCTTCCGGCTGTGCTCGCCGGAGACTTCAATGTGATGCCGACCGACCTCGACGTGTATAAACCGGAGCGATGGCGCGATGACGCCCTCTTCCGCCCGGAGGTCCGCGACGCCTACGCCGAACTCGTCGCTCAAGGATGGACGGATTGCCTGCGGACGCTTCATCCCGGCGAGCGCATCTACACATTCTGGGACTACTTCCGAAACGCATACTGGCGCGATGCTGGGCTTCGGATCGACCACCTGTTAGCGGCCCCCGCATTGCATAACCAAGTCCGGGACGCGGGCGTTGATAAGCACGTCCGCGGCTGGGAGAAGGCTAGCGATCATGCGCCGGTCTGGATTCAGCTGGCAGATTAAGCGGTTGCCCAACATTCAACCTCGACAGCGCCGATTGCGCGCCTGCTCTGATCTCGTGCTTCAGACCGTTCGCCCGTCATAATCAGCCGATGCTTCTTTCTCCCGGTCCAGGAAGCTTTCGAAAGTCGGACCTGATGCGGTGCGCTCGAGCTTGCGGGCCTGCTCGTCCAATCGTTGCAAAGCGGCCAGCTTGTCGGAATTATCGAGCCGAGCCTGTGAGACTGCGGACTTCATCACCCGGATCGTCTCGTCAAAGACCTTGAGCGGTACAGGAAAGGGATGCCCGTCCTTTCCGCCATGGGCCAGCGAGAAACGGGCCGGGTCGGCAAAGCGGTATGGCGTCCCGTGGACAACTTCCGCCACCATCGCGAGCGCCTCCACCGTCCTTGCGCCGACGCCGGGCGTGAGCAGCAAGTCAGCGAAGTCTCGCGGTCCATTCTCGGCAGCGGCCGCCAGTGCCCCGTGCAGGCGTCGGAGGATGACATCACCGCTTCGTACGTCGTGATGGCTTGGCATGACGAGGTGCGGCAGCAGAAGTTGGCTGGAACTCGCCGGCTCCGGCGCCGCGCGATCGGCTAGGGCCGCGACCTTCCGTGCGATCCCGTCAGGACCCAGTGTACCCAGGATGTCGATTTGGGCGCGCCTTGAGTGGCTGGCGCGCTTGTCCGTGAGGTTGACGATATTTCCGCTGCTGCGGCCTTCAATGGCCGCATGTGGCGCGTCGACAAAGCTGGTCAGTCCTTCAGACTGCCAATGATAGCGCCTTGCCTGGCGCAGCGCGCCGTTCATCCCCTGCTGGACGACAACCCAATGCCCGTCATCCGTGACGATAAATCCGTGCAGATAAAGCTGGAAGCCGTCCTGTACGGCCGCGCTATCCACCTTGGCGACCAACCGGCTTGCTCGCGCCAGCTCCGACCCTTCAAATCCTACGCTGTCCCCGATGGCCGAGAGTTCGGCTGGCGTCTTGCGAGAGTGCGAGCCGCGCCCGCCACAGACGTACAGACCCAGCTCCCTCGACCGTGGTGAGAGTCCCGTTTTCAGGGCACCGATCACGCTGGTGGTGATGCCCGAGGAATGCCAGTCCATTCCCATCACCGCGCCGAAGGATTGGAACCAGAATGGGTTGGCCAGCCGGCGCAGGAACTCGTCGCGACCGTAATGCAGGATAATGGCTTCGCCGATGACCGCGCCCAGGCGTGACATGCGTTGGCCCAACCAGGCCGGCACCCTGCCGCCGTGCAATGGTAGATCCGCGCGGCCGCTTCGCTGGGCCATACACCCCCCGTGATTCCCGTTGGATTGGGCGCCATTTCCACGAAGGCTGGCGCGCTCTTGATTCCGCGCCTTTATATCATCCCGGGCACGGCTGAATGCATCTCAACTGGCTTCGACCAGCGCAAACACTCGAGCGCACATCCTTGCAGCCGCAGATTCCAGCACCCCGCCGGCAGCCCCTTCCCATCAACTTACCTTCCGGCCAGACTCACTTCGTTGATTCCAGCGGAGCGCGACGATGCGCGCGGTGATCTACGCGAGGTACTCGAGCGACTTGCAGCGCGAGGCCTCGATCGAGGACCAGCTCGAGGTGTGCCGCAGGTTCGCGGCGGCGCAGGGGTGGGTCGTGGTTGGGGCGTACACGGACGCGGCGCTGAGCGGGGCGAGCCGGTTCCGGCCCGGCTTCCAGAAGCTGGTGCACGACGCCGCCCGCAAGCCCTTCGATGTGGTGATCTGCGAGGCCGTCGACCGGTTGGGTCGCCGGCTGGCGGATACGGCTGACCTGCAGGACCAGCTCGCGTTTCACGGGGTGAAGCTGTTCACCCCCTCGCTCGGCGAGATCACCCCGATCCATATCGCCGTGATGGGCATGATGGCGCAGATGGGGCTGAAGGACCTGGGCGAGAAGACGCGCAGGGGCCAGCTCGGCCGCGTGCTGAAGGGCAAGGTCGCGGGCGGCCTCGCCTACGGCTACCGAGTCGTGGAGACGGGAGACGGTGGCGGGGCCAGGCAGATTGAGGCTGACGAGGCCAGGATCGTCGAGCGGATTTTCCGCGAGTTCGCCGGCGGCAAGAGCCCCGAGGCGATCGCGAAAGACCTGAACAAGGAAGGCGTTCCCGGTCCCGGTGGCCGGGCGTGGTCCAACACGACCATCCGCGGCCAGGCGAACCGCGGCACCGGGCTCCTCAACAACGCCGCCTATCGCGGTGTGCTGGAGTGGAACCGCTGCAGCTACGTCAAGGACCCGCGCACGGGCAAACGCGTCGCCAGGCCGAACCCGCCAGACCAGTGGGAAGTGCAGGCGGTTCCGGAACTGCGCATCGTCGACGACGCGCTCTGGGACAAGGTGAAAGCCCGACAGGCCGAGGTGCGGCCGGACCACATAGGCTCCGCCGCGGGCGCGTCGCTGAACGAGGCGCACCGCAGCCGCTTCCTTCTCTCCGGCCTCATGCGCTGCGGCTGCTGCGGCGGCGGGTACACCATCATCGGCAAGGACCGCTATGGCTGCGCCACGCGCCGCCAGAAGGGCCTCTGCGACAATTCCCGCACCATCACCCGCCAGCAGATCGAGGCGCGCGTGCTGGAGGGCCTGAAGGAGCGGCTGCTCGCCCCCGATCTCGTCGCCGAGTTTGTCACGACCGTTCAGGAGGAACTCGGGCAGGCCCGCAAGCGCCGCGAAGCCGACGACCGCCAGCGCGACAGGAAGGTGGCGGAGATCGACCGCAAGATCGCCGGCATCATGCGGGCCATCGAGGACGGGTTCTACGAGCCCGTGATGAAGGAGCGCATGGCGGCGCTGAAGGCCGAGAAGGCCGCGCTCGAGCACGGGGCTGATGCTGACCACGAGCCCGAACTCGCCGTCCTGCTCCACCCTCGCCTGCCGGAGCTCTACCGGCGCAAGGTGGAGGCGCTCGAGCGCGTGCTCGAGGGGCCGGACCGCGCCGAGGCGATGGAGCTCATCCGCTCCATGATCGAGCGCGTCGACCTGACGCCGCGCGCCGACGGGCACGGGCTCGACGCCGTGCTGCACGGGGACCTCGCGGCGATCCTGGCGGCGTGCGCTGAGGCAGGGCCCAAAAGCAAACTCCCCGGAGCCCAAGGGCGTCCGGGGAGTCAACTATCGGTGGTTGCGGGGACAGGATTTGAACCTGTGACCTTCAGGTTATGAGCCTGACGAGCTACCGGGCTGCTCCACCCCGCGGCAGTTTGGGACCGGTTTCGGGGCTTTGGGGCCTCGGGTTCCGGCGCGGCGGGGATGGGTGGCGGGGTTCGTCGAGATGTTCACAACTGTCCTTGGCAGGCCTGGCGGCGACCTACTCTCCCATGTCTTGAGACATAGTACCATTGGCGCGGAGGAGTTTAACGGCCGAGTTCGG
>NZ_JANCLU010000029.1 GCF_024294805.1 Alsobacter ponti | reverse complement strand
CCCGGGCTCAGCGTGGCGTAGGCGACGCCGAGCCCCGCGAGCCCGAGGATCAGCGCCGAGGCCGCGATGCGGCCATAGGAGGGGGCCGGCTCGCTCACGCCCGGCGGGGGAGCCATCGGCGGCTTCAGCGCGTTCAGCCCGTCGGCGCGGGCGGGGCCGGACAGGCGCGAGATCAGCGCCAGCACCTGCCGCTTGGAGCTGAAGAACAGCGCCTCGCCGTCGTCGCGCACCTGGATGAAGCCGACCGGATGCACCTGCCCGGCCGTGAACACCGCCGCCGTGAGCGCGCCGCCGAACACCGCGCCGGTGTCGATATTGGTGCGGTGGTCGCGCTCGTCGGGCAGCGGGGCGGAGCCCTGGGCGAGGCGCACCGGCGTGTGGCCATGCACGACGTGCTTGCCGAAATCGTGGTCCGAACCGATGAACGGCTCGCGGATCCACAGCCGGTCGGCGTCGGACTGGCGCTCCAGCGGCGTGTCCGGGTCCAGCCCGGCGTGGACGTAGTAGCGGACGTCGTCCTCGGCGAAGGTGGGCAGGCCGGAGATCCATGCGACGACGTCGCGCGGCAGGTCGGAGACGTCGGCCGCGCCGAAGCTCGCCAGCGTCGCCACGCCGCCATTGTCGAGCCACACCGCGCGCGCGGCGGCGTCCTGGCGCGCCAGCAGCAGCATCTGCTCGTGGTTGCCCATCAGGCAGGTCACGCCGTCGGGGTCTTCCGCCTGCAGGGCGCGCACCCGCGCCAGCACGCCGGCGCTGTCGGGCCCCCGGTCGATGTAATCGCCAAGAAAGATCACACGCCTCGGCCGGCCCGCCGCGTGCGTCTCGATCTCCGACAGCATCGCCGCGAGCAGATCGGCCCGCCCGTGCAGGTCGCCGACGACAAAAATCATCTCGATGTCAGTCAATGACGACCCCCCGTTGTGACGACGCCCAAGAAAATGCGTCCGGAGCCGCGCCTCTGCCCGGGGGACAACGTCGGCTGATTTCGGATGTTCCCGGCGTCCCGCGCCGGCATCACGCAATCGAGACCGGCGAGACCGATGGCCCCCGTTGCCAAGCTGAAGCGCCGGGGTCACGCTTGCGCCCAGTACGCGGATCGTCGGTCGTGCCGGGCAGACCGGGTGTTCACAGCCCGTCGGGGGAGACGCGGATGTCGGAGATCATCGCGGAGCGCATGGCGGCGGAAATCGACGGCGACTTCGTCGTGTTCCTGATCGGGATGCGCGTCAACAAGCTCTGGAAGCTGGGCCAGTGGATGCCGACCGCCAGGGCGATGGGCGTGATGCTGAACGAGCTTTACGCCCGGCCATCCGAGGAGACCGGCTTCCTCGGGCATCAGCGGCTGTCGCTGTTCAACATGGCCCAGTACTGGCGCGACTTCGACAGCCTCGAAGCCTATGCGCGGTCGAAGGACGCGGCGCACTGGCCGGCCTGGGTCGAGTTCAATCGGAAGATGAAGAACGCGCGGGGCGACGTCGGCATCTGGCACGAGACCTACAAGGTCCGCGCCGGCGAATACGAGGCGATCTACTCGGGCATGCCGAAGACGGGGCTCGGCAAGGTCTCGTCCCTGACGCCGGCCACCGGCCCGCGCGAGGCGGCGCGGCAGCGCCTTCGCCTCGCGGCCGAATGAGCCGGGCCGCGACGATGTCGCGGGTCAGACCGCCAGGAGCCCGCTGTCGATGAGGATCGACGCCGTGGCGAGGTTCGGGTCGGAGACGGTGTAGCCCATGTCGTGGAACGCGGCGAGCGTGGTGTCGGAGAGATAGGTCTTCTCTCCCGCCCCGATGTAGCCGGTCATGAGCTCGTTCGACATGGCGACCCCGCCGGGCGCGAACGCGGTCTCGGACCAGTGCGAGCCGGCGGTGCCGGTTCCGCCCGCGGTCTCGATCGGCACGGCGCCGCCATAGGCCTGCACGGCCGAGGCTCCGCTGAAGTTCCCCGCCGCGTCCAGCAGGGCCTTGGCGGTGAAGATCGGCCCGGCGAAGCCGAGCGCATGCCCCATCTCGTGCAGGATGATGGTGTCCCAGGTGCCGTTGAAGCCGTTCTTCGCTGAATTCGCGAGGTCGGTGGAGTCGAGCTTCATCGTCGATTCCACGGGCAGGTAGTAGGAATAATCGCTGTAGGTCCGCACCGTGTTGATCGTCGTCTGCGCCAGGATGTTGCCCAGGATCGGGCTGCCCGTCCCGTCGATGCGCCCGGCGCTGACATGGATCACGAGGTCGTCGATGGGCGTCGTGTTGTCCTGGTAGAAGTCGTCGTGGACGTCGCCCGTGATCCACGTGCTCCACGTATTGGCGGCCCAGACGATCAGGTCGTGCTGCTTCTGGGTGAAGCTGCCGACGAAATCGAGCGTGATGTTGAACTGCAGGCTGTCGGCGACCGTGTCGGCGGCGCCGGTCGTGTAGTCCTGGAACGTGGTGGCCCCGCCGCTGGTCGAGCCGCCGCCTCCCGATCCGCCGCCACCTGTCTTGGCGGCGTCGCCGGTCGGGAAGACGAAGATCTCGTGGTCGAGCAGCACGGGCCCCGCGTGCTCCTGGGCCGCCGGCGCGGCCTCGAGCCAGAAATCCGCGCGATTGTCGTCGCCGAGCGTCAGTCCGTCACGCGTCCTGGTCATCGCGGTTCCCCCCATCCCGAGACGTCAAGCTACCACGGGTTGCAGCGGGGGTGCATGCAGGCCGTGCAATTAAGACTAATCTCCGGCCATGAAAGACGTGGGAAATGGAGGGGCGATCCAGGCCAAAGTGTTCAGGCGGCACGACACCTCCCCTGAGGCCTCCTGGCGGCTCGACACATAGTCGATACTGTCCAACGCGGCTGCGCCGCCGGCCGAAGGTGTCCGGCGTCTTGTCCGGCCGCCACATCGCGCCGGCGGCGCGCCCGGCCTTGGCGGCATCGCCCGCGAAGCCGAGATCTCCGCCCCGCCGGCACGACGGCGACGCGCATTGAAAAGCGGCGGGCCGGCCGGCATGCTGGCCTGCGATCCCGCACGCGGGACGTGGAGGGAGATCCAACATGCACAGGCTTGCGGCGGGCTGCGCGGCGGGTGTGGCGCTGGCGACGATCTGGGGCGGCGCGGGCGCGCGGGCGCAGATGGCCGCGCCGGCCGGCCTCAACCAGATCGAGACCATCGTGGTCCTCTACATGGAGAACCGCAGCTTCGATCACCTGTTCGGCAATTTCCCCGGCGCGAACGGGCTCTCCAACGCCGGCGACGCGGCGATCCAGGTCGACGCCGACGGCAAGCCCTACGCCGCCCTGCCCGACCCGCTCGACCTGCGCAAGAAGCCGCCGGCGCGCTACGAGAAGCTGCCGGCCTCCATTCCCAACGGCTTCTTCAGGCTGGACGACAGCTACAAGCTCAGCGACCAGCTCGGCAGCCTGGTCCACGCCTACTACCAGCAGCAGATCCAGATCGCCGGCGGCAAGATGAACCGCTTCGCCGAGGGCTCGGACGCCCAGGGCTACGCGATGGGCGTTTGGGACGGCTCGTCGCTGAAGATGTACGACTACGCCCGCAAGTACACTCTCGCCGACAACTTCTTCCACGGCGCGTTCGGCGGCTCGTTTCTCAACCACATCTGGCTGGTGTGCGCCTGCGCGCCGGTCTACCCCAACGCCCCGGCCAAAATCGTCGCCAGGCTGGACGCCTCCGGCAAGCTCATCGAGGACGGCTTCGTCACGCCGGACGGCTATGCCGTCAACACGCTGGAGCCGGTGGGCGGGCCGTTCGGACCGGAGACCAAGAAGGAGCGCCTGCTGCCGGTGCAGACCATGGCCACCATCGGCGACAGGCTCAGCGAGAAGAACGTCTCCTGGACCTGGTACTCGGGCGGCTGGAACGAGGCGGAAAGCGGGACGCTGAAGGCCGGCGCGCCGTTCAGCTATCACCATCAGGCGTTCGCCTTCTTCGACCGTTTCCAGAAGGGCAAGCCGGACCGCGCCGCGCACCTCAAGGATCTCGACGACATGCTGGCGGACATCGACAGGGGCACGCTGCCGCAGGTGGTGTTCTACAAGCCGCGCGCCGGCGTGAACCAGCACCCCAGCAACAGCAACGTCCTGTCGAGCGACGCCCACGCCGCCGACATCCTGGCGCGGCTGGAGAAAAGCCCGCAATGGGCCCACATGGCCGTCATCGTCACCTACGACGAGAACGGCGGCTTCTGGGACCACGTCGCCCCACCCACGCGCGACCGCTGGGGACCGGGCACGCGCGTGCCCACCATCGTCGCCTCGCCCTTCGCCAAGACAGGGTTCGTCGACCACACGAGCTACGACACCACCTCGATCCTCAGCCTGATCGAGCTGCGCCACGGCCTCGCGCCGCTGACCGAGGCCGACGCCAAGGCGACGCCGCTGCTCAACGCCTTCAAGTTCTAGGCCGCGCCGGGAACGGGCGTCGCCTCGGCGACGCCCTCGAGACGGCTCTCGATATGCTCGGTCATGCCTCGGGCGATCTCGGCCTCGCCGACGATGATCAGGTCGGCGCCGTGGCGCTGGAGATAGTCGACCTCGTCCTGCGAATGGGCGCGGGCGATGATCTCCAGCGCCGGATTGGCGCCGCGCCCCTGCTCGACGAGGATGCCGTTCTCGAACGGATTGGGAATGGCGCTGATCAGCCAGCGCGCCTGCGCGATGTTGGCCGCCGCCAGGATGCCCTCCTGCGCCGCCGTGGCCGCGATGGCCTCGACGCCGCGCGCCCGCAGCGCCTCCACCACATCGTCGCGCTCCTCGATGACGAGCAGCTTCTGGCCCTTGGCCAGCAGGCGCTCGCCCACCAGGCTGCCGACGCGGCCGTAGCCGACGAGGACCGCATGCCCGGCGAGCGCGGACGTGGGCAGATGCGCGGCCTCCTCCTCCGCCTCCGCCGCCGCTGTCGCGCCGGCAGCGGCCGCCGGCCCGGCCCGGTCCGCCGCCCGCGTCCCCTCCCCCTCGCGCCGGCGAATCCAGGGGCCGAGCCGGTCCAGCGCCTGGAACAGCAGCGGGTTCGCCAGGATCGACAGCAGCGCCGCCGCCATCACGAGGTCGCGCCCCTGCGCGGGAAGCAGGTCCAGCTCGACGCCCAGCCCGGTGAGGATGAAGGAGAACTCGCCGATCTGCGACAGCGCCGCCGACATCGTCAGCGCCGTCGTCCACGAGCGGCCGGACAGCTTGACGATGGCGAACGCCGCCGCGGCGTTGCCGACCACGACGACGAGGAAGGCCCCCAGCACCAGCACGGGATTCCGCACCAGGATCATCGGGTCGAACAGCATGCCGACCGACACGAAGAACAGCACCGCGAACGCGTCGCGCAGCGGCAGCGTCTCGCGGGCGGCCTGCTGGCTCAGCGTGGACTCCGCGAGGATCATGCCGGCGAAGAACGCCCCCAGCGCGAACGACACGCCGAACAGCTCCGCCGACCCGAACGCCACGCCGAGCGCGATGGCGAGCACCGCCAGCCGGAACAGCTCGCGCGAGCCGCCATGCGCCACCCAGTGCAGCACGGCGGGGATGACGCGTCGGCCGACGATCATCATCACCGCCACGAACGCCGCGACCTTGAACAGCGTGACGCCCAGGATGGCCCACACCGATTGCAGGCCGAGCCACGTCACGAGCATGCTGCCGTGGTCCGCGCCCGCCTTGCCGCCGAGCAGCCCCGCGGCCGCGGGCAGCAGCACCAGCGCGAGCACCATGGCGAGGTCCTCGACGATGAGCCAGCCCACCGCGATCTTGCCACGCTCGGTGTCGATCAGCCGCCGCTCCTGCAGCGCCCGCAGCACCACCACCGTGCTGGCGACGGACAGAGCGAGGCCGAAGACGAGCCCGGCCCCCGCGCTCCAGCCCATCGCCTGCGCCATGCCGAAGCCCAGCAGCGTCACCAGGGCCATCTGTCCCAGCGCGCCCGGCACGGCGATGGTGCGCACGGCCAGCAACTCGGACAGCGAGAAGTGGAGCCCCACGCCGAACATCAGCAGGATCACGCCGATCTCGGCGAGCTGGTTCGCCAGCCCCTGGTCGGCCACGTAGCCGGGCGTGAAGGGGCCGATCAGGACGCCGGCGAGAAGATAGCCGACGAGCGGCGACAGGCGCAGCCTGTTCGCGATCGCCCCAAACACGAAAGCGAGCCCGATGCCCGCGACGATGGTGGCGATCAGCGAATGATGAGGCATCCTGGCTCCGGAGAGGTCGTGAAGGCCTTGATTTAGGATTGAAAACGCATATTTCAACCTAATTGGTTGAAATCCGAGGTCGAGTTGACGCTCTTTCTCACGCCCGCGCACTGCCGCGCCGCTAGGGGCCTGCTCGACTGGACGCAGGACGATCTCGCGCGCGCCGCCGGCCTGTCGCGCAGCACGGTGCGCGATTTCGAGACCGGACGCCACGACCTTCACCGCGCCACCGAGGCGCATATCGTCGAGACGCTGCAGCAGGCGGGCGTCCGCCTCATCCCCGCCGACGAGGGCGGCCCCGGCGTGCAGTTGCGCCAAACCGGGACGACGCCCCCGTGAGGTCGTCGCGGCGGCTCCCGTTCGGCAACCTTGCGGCGCTGGCGGCGGCGGCGCTGGTCGCCGCCCTGCTGACATTCGCGAGCGGCGCGCCGCGCGACGACGGGCCGGCGTCGGGCGTGGCGCTTCACGCGCCGACCGCGCCCGCGACCCTGCTGGCCCGGCAGGCCCCGGTCCTGCTCGCCCGCAAGCCGACGGGCGCGGCGTGGCTCGCCGGCCGCGACGGCGCGCCCGCTGCGGCCACCGCCGCCGAGGCGGCGCTTCCAGACGGGTTCGGCGGCTCTCGACTGGCCCTCGTCGAACGCGACGCCCCGGCCGAGGCCGGCCGCGCGCATGCCTGGGCGCGCGGTCCCCCGGGGGCGGGTTCAGCTCTCTGAATCCCATTCGCGCCCGCTCGTCGGGCGAGGACCCATGTTTTCGCAGGGGCGAGGCCGGCCATGGCCGGATCGCGCTCGCCCGCCTGCGTCATCAGGATTTTGCATCATGAAAAGACCACGCGCCGTGATGAGCGGCATCGTGCTGTTCCTGGGCGTTCTCGGCACGCTCGGCGCCCTCGGCGTCGATCTGTTCGAGGAGGCGCTGCACTTCGCCATCTATCTCGCGGCCGTCACCGCGCTGGCCCTCTGGCTGGCGATCGGGACGGCGCGAGCCCACTGAGCCAAAGCCTGCGGCCCGCGTCTCGCGACGCGGGCCGTCACCACCATCCGTGAACTGAGCGCGTCACGCACCTCGCGTGGCGTCGCAGCGCGGACCATTCAGCTCTTCTTGAGGCAGTCGCTGGAGAACTCGCGCCACGTCTGGCCCTGCGTCTTGCCGGCCTTCTTCATCGCCTGCCACTTGCTGCCGCAGGCCTTCATCTTGTTGCGCTGGGCCGTCTGGGCCGGCGTCGGCGCCTTCGTCGAGGTGGAGGGCGCGGCGGCGGCGGGCTTGGCGGGAGCGGTGGCGGCCGGCTTGGCTGGAGTGGTCGCGGTCTGGGCGAAGGCCGGTGACGCGACGCCGAGCGCGACGGCGGCGGAGAGGACGCAAGCGAGGATGGTCCGCATGGCAGGGCTCCCTTGTCAGGTCACGCGCGACAAGAACCCGCAGGCAGCGGGGTCGCGCCGTGCTCACGACAACGCTGGCGTCCCGGCCAGGTTCAATCCGCCCGCCCCGGCGCGCCGCCCCGCGGGGACCAGCGACCCTTTCCATCCCGCGCTCGCGGGCGGACGAGGCTGGCACGCTGGCGTCGGGGCACAACGCCGCGACCTGGGCGTGCCGGAGGGCCAGGTGGGGCCCCTGCGGCGTCGCGGGCGCTTGACGGGCGGCGAGGCGCGGCGCATCAGGAAACGGCGCTCCGCGCTCTCGGGACCGAGGGCGAAGTTGTGGGCTCGTGTTAACACAATCATCAAGTTGCCGCTTTAAAGCTTGAGCCGCCACATGGGGGCCGACACATGACACGTTCGCAGCTCGCGCTGATCGACCGGCTGGAACAGGCCGTGATCACGGTCCTTTGGCTGTGGTTTGCCTACCGCATCTACGAATCCAGCTCGCCCTTCGCGCCGCTGCTGCTGATCTCGGAGATTTCGGTCGCCGTGTTCGTGCTGGTGCGCCGGCCGACGCTGAACGTCTCGACCCGCCTGTCGGACTGGGGCCTGGCCTGCGCCGCCACGGCGCTGCCGCTGCTGGCCGAGCCCACCAACGGCGAGGGCTTCGTGGTGGCGGGAATGCTGTTCTACCTCGCCGGCCTGCTCTGGCAGCTCGGGGCCAAGTTCTTCCTGCGCCGCAGCTTCGGCGTCGCGCCCGCCAACCGGGGCATCGTGACCTCCGGCCCCTACCGCTTCATGCGCCACCCGATCTACGCCGGCTATCTCTCGACCCATATCGGCATCCTTCTGCTGATGCCGTCGCTGTGGAACCTCACGGTCTACGGCGCGGCCTGGGCGGTGCAGGTGCTCCGCCTGCTGGCCGAGGAGCGCCTGCTGGGCGAGGATCCCGACTACCGCAGCTACCAGCAGAAGGTCCCGGCGCGGCTGGTGCCCGGCGTCTTCTGAAAGCGCGCCCGGCCGCCGGTTGGCGCGCGGCAAGGCGGCCTCTACCATCGCCGCCGATGATGCGCTTCGCCCCTCCCGCCCGTTCGGCGGCAGCACTCCTGTGTCTCGCGCTCGCCGGCCTCGCCTCCGCGCCGTCGCGGGCTGAGCCTGCCCCCGCCCTCCGCCACGTCGGCGAAATGGCCGATCCGGCGCAATGGCCGGCGTCGTCCATCGGCCCGCTGCGCATCGCGCCCAACTCGTCGCACCGCATCTCGTGCACCGGCACGCTGGTCGCGCCGGACGTGGTGCTGACGGCGGCGCACTGCCTGTACTTCGCCGGCGCGCCGGTGAACCCGGCCATCGTCAACTTCCTGCCCGGCCAGCGCCAGGGCGCGCCGGGCGCGCGCGGCGTCGGCGCGCGCTTCGTCATCGCGCCGGGCTTCGACATCGGGGACCGGACTCCGCGCGGCGCGGCGAACGACTGGGCGCTGGTGGTGCTGCGCGAGGCGCTGGACTTGAAGCCCGCGCCCGTCGCGGCGCTGCCGCCGGAGCGCCTCGCCGAGCTGTCGCGGGCGGGGGCGATCAGCCAGATCGGCTACGGGGCGGACCGGATGTACCTGCCCAGCGTGTCGCGCCCCTGCCCCGTCGCCCCCGGCCCGGACGGCGGCGCCTTCCGCTACGGCTGCCTGACCCGACACGGCTATTCCGGCGCGCCGATCTTCGCCGATCTCGCGGATGGCCCGGCCGTGATCGGCATCGGCTCGCGCGTTCCGGAAGCCGTGCTCGCCGACCCGGGCCGCCCGGGCGCGCCGCCCGCCGCGATGGCGACCGACGCCGGGCAGTTCGCCGCCGCCGTCGCGGCGGAGTCGCGGCGCGCCTCGACGCCTTCCGAAAGGCCGACCAGCCAGCCCCGCTGACAGCGGCCGGCGGCGTCAGCCGGCGCGCCGCCGCAGCGCCTTCACCGCCATCGGCCACAGCATGCCGACGGCGAGGCCGCCGATGACGAGCGCCGCCGCGCCGATCTTCCACCCCGGCAGCGGCTCGCCGAGCAGCAGCACCGACGCGCCGAGGCCGAACACCGGCACGAGCAACGCCAGCGGGGTGACGGTGGCGGCGGGGTGGCGGGCCAGCAGCCACGCCCAGGCGGCGTAGCCGAACAGGCTGTTGCCGACCGACTGCCACAGCACCGCCGCCCAGGTGCCGGGCCCCGCCTCGCGGACGCCGGTCGAGATCGCGTCCCAGCCCTCGAAGACCAGCGCCAGCGCCGCCAGCGCCGGCGCGGCGAACACGCTCGACCACACCACGTAGGCGACCATGTTCACGCGCCCGGCCCGGCGGGCGACCATGTTGCCGGCCGCCCAGCACGCGGCGGCGAGCACCACCAGAACGAGGCCGAGCGGCGTCGTCGTGGCGTCGACATGGGCGGCGATGATGGCGATGCCGGCGCAGGCGAGCAGCAGGCCGAGCACCTGGAAGGGACGCACCGTCTCGCCGGCGAGGACCATCGCCGCGCCGATAGTGAAAAACACCTGCACCTGCACCACCAGCGAGGCCAGGCCCGGCGAGATCATGCCGCTCATGGCGATGAACAGCAGCCCGAACTGTCCCGCGCCGATCAGCAGCCCGTAAAGCGCGAGCTGCGACCACGGCACGGGCGGGCGGCGCACGAACAGCAGCGCCGGCACGGCGGCGAAGAAGAAGCGCAGCGCCGCGAAGGCGAGCGGCGGCAGATGGTTGAGCCCGGCGCGGATGACCACGAAGTTGGTGCCCCACACCGCGACGACGGCGAGGCCGATGAGGGCGTGGGTCAGGGGCAGAGCGGCGGGCATGGGGGAGTCTCCGGGAGCCCCGTCATGCCACGGATTCGACCCCGGGCGCGATCCCCCCGCGCGCAAACCCGTTCCGCGGGGGCCGGCGGGCAGGCCGTTCCAACGTGGGCCGATCAGCGCGCCGCCCGTGCGCCCCGGCACGCCGGCTGCGACGCCGAACTGGCGGAGCTGGCGCTTGACTCCCCGGGCGCTTGGGCGGACCCTTCCTTTGGTCGCCGATCACGGGCGGCGCAAACGCCGGAGGTCTCGATGGAGCCACCGCCGCAGCACAAACCGCACATCCCCCGGACAGTATGACGGACGCGGGGGAGCGGACTTCACGTCCCGCATCCCGGATCTGGCCAGGACATGCAGGTCCAGCCGACAGCGGACGCGCGCACCCGCCTGCGCCGTCCGGGATGCGTCGTCATTCCCCCGAAGATGCCGGGCTCGCCGGTTTTGGTTTCGTCGGTCACGGCCTCGAGGCAGCCGCCGGTCCCCCGCTCGTATCGCAGCGCCCGGGTCCGCCCCGCGCCGGCCGTCCCTCCCCCGCTCGCGTCCTCATCGCCTCCGCGCTCGCCGCCGTGACGCTGGGACCGGCGCGCGCCGCTTGGGCGGCCGAGCGCGCTCCCTTCGCCGGCGCGTGGTCCTGCGCGCAGCTCGTCGACAACGAGGTCGTCGGCGACTGGTGGCCGGAGCGCTACGCCGAGGACGGCGGCCCGCTGGCCGACGGCGCGGGTGCGACGCCGGCGGGTTCGGCCCGCCGCCTGAGCGCGCGGGTCTACGACGTCGTGTTCCCCGACGGAGGCCGCTCGCGCATCGCGATGAAGGCGCCGTTCGTCTTCGTCCGCTCCACCGCCGAGCACGCCTATCTCTGCGTCCGCCGCCGCCCCTGAGCGCGGTCGTCCCCGGTCCCGGAACCCCGCAGCATGGCGGAGGGCCCGGGAACGGGCGGACACGCGTCCGCCCTTTGCGGTTGCGGGCCTCCGGCCCGCCCGTCCCCGGGTCGGTGCAGCGGAAGCGGAACCGAGCCCGGGGCCCAGCGCAATCTGTTCGCGCGCCAGCGCGTCCTTACTAAAAAGGCTTAGAAAGCGCCGCTTCGCGGCAGCATCCATGCGCTGGATCCCGGACACCCCTCCGCTATCGCTCCGGGGTTCCGGGAACGGGCGGACTGACGTCCGCCCTTTGGGGTTCCGGGAACGGGCGGACACGCGTCCGCCCTTTGGGGTTGCGGGCCTCCGGCCCGCCCGTCCCCGGGTCGGTGCAGCGGAAGCGGAACCGAGCCCGGGGCCCAGCGCAATCAGTTCGCGCGAAGCGCGTCCTTACTGAAAAGGCCTTTAACAAGCTCAACGCCCAGCCGATCGTCCCCTCAACGGTTGAGCTTCACTCAACGTCAAGCCGAACAACGGGCGGAAGTGGTCGGAATTTGCATTGATTCCAACTGAAGTCGCGAACGCGGCCCTGTTCCGTCCCGGATTCCGGGGCGATCAGGCGTATTTCGGCACGGACTTTGAAGCTCGCGCGCGCGGCCCGGCGAGGCGCTTTTCGGCTTCGCCGATATAGTCGCGGGTCAGCGGCACGGCGTCGATCCGGCGCGCCATCTGGATCTGGAACACCATGTGACCGGCATGGCGGAACGTCGCCTCGCAGGCCGCCAGATAGAACTCCCACATCCGGCAGAAGCGCTCGTCGTAGAGCTTCGCCGCCACGTCGCGCCTGGCGAGGAAACGCCGCCGCCATTGGCGCAGCGTTTCGGCGTAATGCAGGCGCAGGATCTCGATGTCCGTGATGTGGAGGCCCGCCCGCTCGATCCACGGGACCACCTCGGAGAGCGCAGGCGAGTAGCCGCCCGGGAAGATGTAGCGGGCGATCCACGGATTGGTGCTGCCGGGACCGTCGGCGCGCCCGATGGCGTGGACCACCGCCACGCCGTCCTCCTTCAGGAGGTCGCGCACCGCGCGAAAGTAAGTCCCGTAGTGATTGACGCCGACATGCTCGAACATGCCGACGGAGACGATGCGGTCGTAGGAGCCGGTGGCGGCGCGGTAGTCCTGCAGCAGGAAGCGCACCTCGTCCTCGCGCCCCGCCACCCGCGCGCGCTCGCGCGCCACCTCCGCCTGGCGTTCCGACAGGGTGAGCCCGGTGACGTCGACGCCCGCCATGGCGTTCAGCGTCAGCGCCAGCCCGCCCCAGCCGGAGCCGATGTCGAGCACGCGCTGGCCCGGCTTCAGCAGCAGCTTGGCGGCGATGTGCCGCTTCTTCTGCTGCTGCGCCTGCTCCAGCGTGTCCTCGGGGCTGAGGAAATAGGCGCAGGAATACTGCATGTCCTCGTCGAGGAAGAGGCGGAAGAACTCCTCGGTGAGGTCGTAATGCGCGGCGACGTTGCGCCTGGCGCGCTCCGCCGGGTTGAACTGCGCCGCGCGACGCAAGAGGCCGCGCAGGCGCGCGCCGACGATCGAGGACCAGTCCGGGTAACTCCAACCGGCGCTGGCGAGCACCAGGTCCAGCAGGTCGTAGACGTCGCCCTGCTCCATCGTCAGCGAGCCCTCCATGAAGGCCTCGCCCAGCGCGAGCTGCGGGTCCAGCACCAGCCGGGTCAGCGTTCGACTGTCATGGATGCGCACCGCGACGACGGGTTCGCCGTCGCCGAACGTGGCGACGCGCCCCTTCCAGTCCGTGACGCGCAAGGTTCCACTGGTGATGCGGGTGCGAAGGAGAAGCTCGAGGAGACGCATGCGTCCGTCCCTCCCCTGTCGGTTGCCCATCGCGGACCGGGCCGCGACGGCAACCGGCCGTGAGCGTCGCAGCACGCCGAAAAAACGCAAGAGATGAGCGACGGGTTTCATGCGCTGCGGGCATGGCGAGAGCGAAGCGCCCGGCGGAAACGGCCGGCGCGCGCGCACGCCGCGCGTATCCGCACCTTCATGGTGAACGGAAAGGCGGGAGTTTCGCCGCCGGCCGTAACGTTAAAACAGGGCTTTCGCGCGCGGGCGCCGGCGCTCTGCTAACCTGCCTTTCGTCAACGAAATTCGAGGAGTGTCCCATGAAGCGGCGCGGCTCCCCCGCCACCGGCCCCGTCATGACTCCGCCCGCGCGACCCGTCTTCGCGCGCCCGCGCAAGGTGGAGCACGCCGGCGGCGCCATCGCCCTGCCCTCCTGGATGGGCCGCCTGGCGCAATCCTGGGCCTGGCAGCCGCCGGCCGAGCGCGCCGCCACCGTCGCCGCGGCGTTCCTCGTGGTCGTCGCCATCGGCATGGGCGTGTACGGCTTCGCCAGCCATACCGGCGCCAAAGTGCTGGGGCATATTTTTTGAGGTTTGGGTCGCGCCGTCCTCAGGCCATCGCGCTCGGCGCGCCCGGTTCGGTCGCGGGACAGGAGGGCCAGGACGCCCGGTCAGAGCGCGGATTCGCAAAAATTCGCGCCGAGTTCCGAAGCCCGGCCGGTTTTGAGCTTAATTCTCTCGTGGCGTTGCTTAACTGCACGCTCAATCGCCTTAAAAGGGCGGGCCGCATCAATAAACGCCCGATTATGATCGATTGAGCACCAGCACACGCGGGTCCGCCACATCCTCCCGGCAGGCCTCCCCGGTATGCCCCCGCAGCGCCGGGACCGCGCGCTCCAGCGCCTCCAGCGTCATCAACTCCCGGTAGCGGGTCTTGCGCACGCACACCGCCCCGTCCGGACCCCACGCCGCCTCGAAGGTCAGGCCGCCGGGATCGCCGGCCGGCAGGTTGATCCCGAGGCGGTCGAACAGGTCGATCGGCGTGTCGTCGCGGGTATGGCCGACGCCGTCCCCGGCATAGTCGGCCCGCACCATCCGCACACAGGCCTGGTGGGCGTCCCAGAGGTCCGCCCCCTTGGCCGAGGCGCGCCACGGCTTGTAGCCCCAGCGCACGCACTTGCCGATGGCGCCCCCGGTGCAGATCAGCGAGAACGCCGCCTCGTCGCGGACGTGCCGTCCGTCCGCCGTCCAGCGCCCGCTCAGCGGAAAGGCCTTGGCGACGCCGTCCGGACCCGGCAGGCAGAAGGGCGACCACGCCCCGGACGCGGGATCGCGCACCGAGAGGCTGTAAAGGCGGATATCCTTGGCGGGGTCGTCCGGATCATCCTCGACGGCGTCGATCCGCACCGCCTGCTCGCCGCCGCCGTCGGCGTCGATGGAGAGCACCGCGCCGACGAGGTCGGCCGGTCCCAGCACGCGCCCGTCCGGCAGGGTCAGCGTGAGGTCGGACCCGATGGCCTGGACGCGCGGACGGTCCGGCTGTCCCGCCGAGGCGAAGGACAGCGCCACGCCGGCGCTCAGGAGCGCCAACGCGAACCGTCGAAGCGCCCAGACCACCTGTCCGGCTACTTCGTGTCGACGACCGTTCCGTCCTTCAGCGTCACCCTGCTGAGGCTGACGGCCCGGGTGTCGAACATGGCCTTCTCGGTCGCCGCGTTGGCGGCGAGCCGGTTCGCGGCGAGCCGGTTGGCGGCCAGCCGGTTCGCGGCCAGCCGGTTCGAGGCCAGCCGCGCGTCGGCGGGCACGACCGTGACCGCGACGAAGCTGGCGACGGACGCCGCCGCCAGCGCAAACGCTACGCTCTTCTTCATGGAACCTCCTGCCCAAAGCACGAGGACACGCACCGGCCAAGAACGGCCGATCCCACACGCTACGCGCCCCAAACACGGAGCGAAACGCGAACGATGTGCGAATCCGCACCCCGCCGCTTGCCGGGCCAGGCATGAAAATCATCGCCCCGGTCGCGTGCGCCCGCGCACTCCCGCCAGCTTCTGGCGAAACTTGCCTTATGTTAGGTTTTCGGCCGCCGGTCGCTGGGACCGCGCGTTCTCCGTCGTTTCGCCTCCGACCGCCAAGTCGCCTCCACCGCGCGCCGACAACGCCCGCGCCAAAGCCTGGCGATCGAGGGACCTGCATTCCGCCGCGGACCGGCGGAAGGGAGCCGGCCCCGCCGGCAGCCTGGGAGGAGACGGTCATGAAATTCATCGCGCTGATCAGCTGGACGGACCAGGGCGTGAAAGCCGCGAAGGAGTCGCCGCAGCGGCTCGACAAGGCCCGCGACATGGCGCACGGCCTCGGCATCAAGATCGAGCAGGCCTTCCTCACCCTCGGCGACATGGACATGGTCTGCATCGTCGACGCGCCGAGCGACGAGGCCTACGCGAAATTCCAGCTGAAACTCGCCGCCGGCGGATCGGTGCGCACCCGCAGCATCAAGGCGTTCGCGGAAGCCGACTATCGGGGCATCATGGCCGCGCTGTAGTCCGGCCGCGCGCCGCCGCGCACGAGAGCGCGGCGGCCGCTCCACGTCCCGGAAGAGTGAACCGCCGCCCGCGGCGCGCCCGGCCTGTGTCGGGGTTCTGCAATCCCCACGCGAAATCTGCTATCCTGCGCAGGACGCCGGGGGAAAACCCATGGACGTGTCCGCATGGCTCTCCTCGCTCGGGCTCGGCCAGTATGCCGACGCCTTCGCGGCCAACGATGTCGACGAGAGCGTGCTCGCCGAGCTGACCGAGCAGGATCTGGCGGCCATCGGCGTCGCCTCCGTCGGTCATCGCCGCAAGCTGCTCAGCGCCATCGCCCGCCGGCGCGGCGGCGAGGCGCGGGAGCCCCCGCCCGCCGCGCCGCGCCCGCCCGCCGGCGGATCGTCCGAGATGGGCGACCGCCGCCCGGTGACGGTGCTGTTCTGCGATCTCACCGGGTTTACCGCCCTCTCCCGCCTGCTCGGGCCGGAGGGGACGCACGCCGTGCTCACCCGCTTCTTCGCCGTCGTTGACTCCATCGTGGCGCGCTATGGGGGAACCGTCGACAAGCATATCGGCGACGCCGTGATGGCGGTGTTCGGCGCGCCGGTGGCGCACGAGGACGACCCGCGCCGGGCCGTGCTCGCAGCGCTCGACATCCAGCGCGCCATGCCGGCGCTGGGGCGCGAACTCGGTCGCGAGGTCCAGGCCCACAGCGCCATCGCCACCGGAACGGTCGTGGCGAGCGGGCTCGGCAGCGCCCAGCACAGCGAATACACGGTGATCGGCGACGCGGTGAACCTGGCGGCGCGGCTGCTGGAGCGCGCCCCGGCCGGCGGAACCGTGGTCTCCGCCGACATCCGCGCCGCCTGCGAGGGCCTGTGCGGGTTCGAGGAGCTGCCCCCCGTGACTCTCAAGGGGCTCGAGGGGCTCGTCGCCGTGTACCGTCTCGACGAGGCGGGGACGGGCGGCGCGCTCGCCTCCGGAGCCGACCGCGCGCTCGTGGGGCGGGCGGCCGAGCTGCACCAGCTCGTGGCCCTGCTCGACGCCTCCCGCGCCGGCGGGCGGGCCGTCATCATTCGCGGCGAGGCCGGCATCGGCAAGAGCCGGCTCGCCCGCGAGCTGCTGGCCGACGCCGCGCGGCGCGGGGTGACGCCCCATGTCGGCCTGGCGCTCGACTTCGGCACCGCGCGCGGTCGCGGCTCCGTCGCGTCGGTCGTGGCGAGCCTGCTCGGCCTGCCCGCACCCGTCGAACCCGACGTCGCCGAAGCGGTTCTCGCGGCTTCGCCGGACCCGGGCGGGATCACGGCGCAGGATGCTCCGTTCGTCCGCGATCTGCTGGACCTGCCCCAGCGTGACGAGGACCGGCCTCTCTACGAGGCGATGAAGGCCACGGCGCGCCTGCGCGGCAAGGCCGACGCCCTGATCCGCCTCGTCGAGGCGCGCACCAGAAGCCAGCCCGCGCTGATCCTGATCGAGGACGCGCACTGGGCTGACGAGGAGACGCTGCGGCTGCTGGCGCTGTTCGCCGCCGGGCTGCCCCGCACGCGCGCGCTGCTCGTGCTGACGACGCGGATCGAGGGCGACCCGCTCGACGCCGCCTGGCGCGCCTCCGCCGCCCCGAGCGCGATCACCACGCTGGACATCGGCCCGCTGGGCGCGAAGGACGCCCGCGCGTTGGCCGCGCACAGCCTGGGCGTGCTCGCCGAGCTGGCCGAGCATTGCGTCGAGCGGGCGGGCGGCAATCCGCTGTTCCTCGAGCACCTGCTGCGCAACGCCACCGAGCTCAGCACGGGGCAGATGCCGGGCTCGCTGCACAGCCTGATCCTGGCCCGCGTCGACCGGCTGGAGCTGAACGACCGCGCCGCCGCGCGGGCGGCTGCGGTGCTGGGGCAGCACGTGACGCTGGAGGGCGTCCGCGCGGTCGCCGAACTGCCCTCCTACCGGTGCGACGAGCTGGTCCGCCACCTCATCCTGAAGCCGGACGGCGACGATTTCCTCTTCACGCACGCGCTGATCCGGGACGGAATCTACGAGTCGCTGACCGCCCTCACGCGCCAAACGCTGCACCGGCGCGCCGCCGCGCACGTCGCCGACGACCCGGTGCTCCACGCCCAGCATCTCGACCGCGCCGAAGCGCCGGAGGCTGCGCGCGCCTATCTCGCCGCGGCGCGCGACCAGGCCTCCCTGTTCCGCCACGACGAGGCGCTGGCGCTGGCGGAGCGCGGCCGGGAGATCGCCGCCGCCGCCGAGGATGGGGCGGAGCTCGCCTGCCTCATCGCCGAATTGCATCTCCTGGCGGGACGCGGCGCGGAGGCGCTGGCTGCGGCCGAGGACGCTCTGGCGCTCGCCGCCGACGAGACGATGCGCGCCCGCGCGCTGCTCGGCGTTGCGGCCGGGTGCCGGCTGCTGGCCCGCGTCGACGAGGGTTTCGCCGCGCTGGAGCGCGCGGCCGCCCCGCTGGAGGCGGTCGGCGACGACGCGATGCTGGCGGAATCCCACTACCTCGCCGGGAGCCTGCACTTCGCCCGCGGCCAGACGGCGGAATCGACCGCCGAGCACGACAGGGCGCTCGCCCACGCCACCCGCTCGGGCTCTCCCGAGTGGCAGGCGCGCGCGCTCAGCGGGCTCGCCGACGCCGCCTATATGCAGGGCCGCATGATGACGGCGAGCCGCCGGTTCCGCGATTGCGTGGCCCTGTGCGAAAGCGAGGGCCTGACCCGCCTCGTCGTGCCCAATCTCATCATGACCGGCCATTGCGTGGTGTTCGAGGGCCGGCTGGAACCCGCCCTCGAGCCGATGCGGGAAGGCATTTTCCTGGCCGACAGGATCGGCGACGCCCACGCCCAGATGTTCGCGCGGCAATCCGTGGGCTTCGTCATGACCATGATGGGCCGCTACGACGACGCCCACCCCTTTCAGCAGGACGCACTGGAGCGGTGCCGGTCGCTCGCCACGCGCCGCTACGAGTCGGTCCTGCTCATGCAGTCCGGCGAGGTGGCGCTGGCGCGCGGCGACGCCCGGGAGGCCAACCGCATGGCGGGCGAGGCGTGGAAACTGACGCGGGAGTTCGGCCCCGGCTTCTCGGGCCCGATGGTTCTCGGGCTGCTCGCACTCACCGCGACCCCGGCCGCCGCGCGGGAGGCGCAGGACGAAGCCGAGGCGATCCTCGCCGCCGGCTGCGTCAGCCACAACCACCTCTGGTATCGCCGAGCCGCCATGATCCGCGCGGTGCGCGACGGCGAGTGGGACGAGATGGAGCGCCACGCCGGCGAACTGGAACGCTACGTCGCCGAGGAACCGCTGCCGCTGATGACGAGCATCATTGGGTGGGCGCGCGGACGCCGGAGCCTCGGCGGCGCGTCGGCGGGCGGACGGCCGGAGGCCGCCACGACGGACCTGCTGGCCTCGCTGGCGGCGGCGCTGGCGGCGGCGGAGGGGCCGGACGCACCGGCCGTCGCCTCCAGAGCCTCATGACCTCCCCGAAGCGGGGCGGACCCGCGCCGGCTGCCTTTCCCGCGTCGGGCAGACCCCGATGACGACGAACCCTAGCCGGGCAGGTAGCCGGGCGTCGAGCGCGCGATCCGCCACTCTTCGTCGTCCATGTCCTCGGCGATGCCCTCGAACAACGGGGTCGTCATGTACCGCTCGCCGGTGTCGGGCAGCATGCACAGGAGAACGGAGCCGGGCGCTGCCTTCTCGGCGATCTTCAGCGTGACGGCGAAGGTTCCGCCGCCCGAGATGCCGGTGAGAATGCCCTCCTTCCGCGCCAGCTGGCGCGCGCCCTGCACCGCCTCGGGGCCCGAGACCGGCACCAGCTCGTCGTAGAGCCGCTTGTCCAGCGCCTCCTGCAGGACGAGCGGGATGAAATCGGGCGTCCAGCCCTGGATCGGGTGCGGCTCGAAGGCCGGGTGTCCCGAGGCGGGCGACCCATCCGGCGCGCGCTGCTGCGGCTGTCCGCTGCCGACGAGCTGGGCGTTGGCCGGCTCGCTGAGGACGATCTTGGTCTCGGGCCGCTCCTTGCGCAGCACCCGGCCGACGCCCGTCACGGTGCCGCCGGTGCCATAGCCGCTGATGAACCAGTCGAGCCGCTTGCCGGCGAAGTCGGAGAGGATCTCGCGCGCCGTGGTGGCCTCGTGGATCTCGGCGTTCGCCTCGGTCTCGAACTGCCGCGCCAGGAACCAGCCGTGCTTCTCGGCGAGTTCGGCCGCCTTGCGGTACATGCCGACGCCCTTCAGCGCGCGCGGCGTCAGCACCACCTTGGCCCCCAACATGCGCATCAGTTTGCGGCGCTCGATCGAAAAGCTGTCCGCCATGGTGACGACCAGCGGATAGCCCTTCTGCGCGCAGACCATGGCCAGGCCGATACCGGTGTTGCCGCTGGTCGCCTCGACCACGGTCTGCCCGGGCTTCAGCGCGCCACTGCGCTCGGCCGCCTCGATGATGTTGAGCGCGAGCCTGTCCTTGACCGATCCGCCGGGGTTGAACGCCTCCGCCTTGACGTAGATCCGTACGTGGTCCGGGCCGAGATTGTTGAGACGGATGCAGGGGGTATCGCCAACCGTGTCCAGAACACTGTCGAACAGCCGGCCGCGGCCGGACGTGGTGCGGACCTGAGACATGGTGACGCCTCCGTGCCGGCGCGCGGCGGGCGGGGGCTCGCCTGGATCGCAACCGGAACGCGCAGCGTGCCATCGGCGCGCGCAGGGTCAAGCCCCCTGGCGGCGGCTGTCAGGCGCGGTTCATGGCCCGGCGCTGCGCCACGATGTCGTCGATGCGCTCGCGCAGCGAGGGATGGCGCGCCAGGAAGCTCACGAAGTCCCGTCGGGTCACGGTGAAGAACTGGCAGTAGTCGATTGCGGTAACGTTGGCGTTGCGGCGCGCCCCGCTGAGCAGCGCCATCTCGCCGAAGAAATCGCCCGGACCCAGCACGATCTCGCGCCCGGCGGCGGAGACTTGCACCGAGCCGGACGAGATGAAATAGGCCGCCGTCGCCCGGTCGCCCTTGCGCAGCACGCGGTCGCCCGGCTGCGCGACGGCGGGGTGGAACAGCAGCAGCAGGTCTTCCGTGGCGTGGTGGTCGAGGTCGCCGAACACGGGGAACAGCTCGAGGATGGTGCGCACCTCCAGCTTGCGCTCGGCCTCGCGCGCCTCGGTCGAGCGGCGAACGTCGTCGAGGTCGCTCTGCAATTGGGACAGCCGATGCTGGCCATGGCCGCGCAGCGGCGCCCAGGCGCGCAGGCGCGGGGTGATCCGGTCGATGCAGACGAAGACGAGCGGGCCGAGCGTCATCGACAGCAGCGCCGCCGCAACGACCAGGTCCTTCGCCTCTCCGGGCAGGACGCCCGTCTGCATCCCGAGCGCGCCGAGGATGAAGGAGAACTCGCCGATGCGCGACAGCGCCGCCGCCATGGGCAGCGCGATCGAGACCGGATAGCCGAGCAGCAGCGTCACCCCGGCCGCCAGCACGGCCTTGCCGATCACGACGAGCGCCAGCACCGCCGCGACGGACAAGGGCTGCCGGACGAGAATGCCGGGATCGAACACCATGCCGACCGACACGAAGAACAGGACCGCGAACGCGTCCTGCATCGGGATCGACTCCGCCGCGGCGCGATGGCCGAAGCGGGATTCGCTGAGCACGACGCCCGCGAAGAACGCGCCGAGCGCGAAGGACACGCCGAACAGCTCCGCCGAGCCGTAGGCAAGGCCGAGCGCGAGCGCCAGGACGGAGAGGGTGAACAGTTCCCGCGAGCCGGTGCGCGCCACCTGCTTGAGCAGCCACGGCACGACGCGCGGCCCGATCATCAGAGCGATGGCCACGAAGGTGCCGACCTTCAGCATCGTCATTCCGACCGGAACGAGGAGCGAGGGGAGCCCGGACGAGGGACCGGCCTGCGGCCCCGCCAGAGCCGCTACCGGCGGCAGCAGCACGAGGACCAGCACCATGGCCATGTCCTCCACCACCAGCCAGCCCACGGCGACGCGGCCGGCCGTGGTGGACAGCGCGTTGCGCTCTTCGAGCGCGCGCAGCAGCACGACCGTGCTCGCCACGGAGAGGCAGAGGCCGAACACGACCGCCCCCGCCAGGCTCCAGCCCCACAGCACGCCGAGCGCCGCGCCGGCCGCCGTGACCAGGGCGATCACCGCCAGCGCGCCGGGGATGGCGATGCCGCGCACCGCGATCAGGTCGGCCGGCGAGAAATGCAGGCCGACGCCGAACATCAGCAGGATGACGCCGACCTCGGCGAGCTGGCCCGCGAGCCCGGCGTCGGCGACGAAGCCCGGCGTGAACGGCCCGATCACGACCCCGGCGAGCAAATAGCCGACGAGCGGCGGCAGGCGCGCCTTGTGCGCCAGGAACGCAAGGCAGAACGCCAGGACGAAGCTGACCGCGATCGTCGAAATCAGCGGAACGCCATGATCCATCGCGCAGTCAGCCCCTACCCGTTCGGCGACCCGTCGCAAGCAAGAACCGCACCGCCTCGGCGGCGCGCTTTCGAAACATCGGGCGACAATTCGTTGCCGAACGATTCCCGAGTTGGCTGGCGGGTTTCCCCCGAGGTGCTTAGCAGAAGCTGACGCTCACGCCAGCCTTTACACAGGGAATCGGGGGGACTTGGGATGACGACTTGCACGCAACGGATCCGCCGCAAGGATCACGACCGCCGCGAGACCGCACCGTTCGAGCAACTCGCCATCCTCGTCATGACGATGCTTCTGTTTTCGCTGCTGGCCGCGTCCGCTCCGGGCGTCGTCGCCCAGCCCTTCCAGCGCCTCACGGTGGCGCTCGGCAGTTTCTGACCGCCGCAGAAAAAGGCCACCGGGAAGCCGGTGGCCCAAGTCGAAGGGAGGAAAACGCCCGATGAGGCGTGGTCTAATCATGGCATGAGTCGCAGATAATTCAACTGGATAATTGGCCACTGTTGCTTGTAGACTTACGGATTCGTAAAATTGTGTGCAATTTGCAACAGTCAATATTTCGTTGCTTGCTCACTCGAACTCTCATTGTCGGACGTTTCCGGCCGGTTTCGCGCCCACTCGTCGGGTGACAAAAACACGAGGCCGGAGCGGTTTCGCCGCTCCGGCCTGGCCGGTTTCTGGGGCCCGCCGCGGCGGGCCCGGACCTCGACTACTTGGCGATTACTCGATCACCTGAACCACCTTGCGGGTCGTCGGGTCGACGAGCACCGTGCGGTTGTTCACGACCGTGTAGCGATAGTTCTTCACGCCGTACTCGGCGGGAACTTCGTAGTACTGGATGCCGGAGGCAGGCAGGGCCGTGCCCACATGCACCTCGTCAGCGTAGGTGTAGGACGGGACGCGCTGCTCCACGACGTAGCTGCGGAACTTGGGCGTGGTCGCATCGCCGATGATGCCGCCCACGATGGCGCCGCCGACGCCGCCGACCACGGCCCCGACAGGGCCGCCGACGACCGCGCCACCCACGGCGCCGGTGGTCGCGCCGGCGGCGACGCCGCCATTCTGAGCCTGGGCCGCAAGCGGGGCGGCGAGAACGATGGCGCCGGCAAGGGCGGCCGTGACGATCTTCATGATGAACTCCTCTCCTTTGTGTCGGTCGGACCATCAACCGGCAAGCGCCGCTCTGGTTCCGGTTTTGTGAACGCTGCGCTCTGGCCATGCGGGCGGCGACGCGCCATCTAGGAGGTCCAAGACAGGCGAAGGAGGAGCGGCGATGAAGCTGTTCGGGTCGAAGACGCAGCAAAGCTCGGAGCATTTCCCGGTCGAGCGCGACGACGCGGAATGGCGGCGGTCGCTGACGCCCGAGCAGTACCGCGTGCTGCGCGAGCACGGCACCGAGCGCGCCGGCACAAGCCCGCTGAACCAGGAAAAGCGCGCGGGAACCTTCGTGTGCGCCGGCTGCGGCCAGCCTCTCTACCCCTCCGACACGAAGTACGAGTCCGGCACCGGATGGCCGAGCTTCTGGGAGCCGCTGCCCGGCGCCGTCGACACCTCGATCGACAAGTCGCTGTGGGCGACCCGCACCGAGGTGCATTGCAGCCGCTGCGGGGGCCATCTCGGCCACGTGTTCGAGGACGGCCCGCGCCCCACCGGGCTGCGCTATTGCATGAACGGCGCGGCCATGAAATTCGAGCCGAAAGGCGAGTAGGTTCGCCCGGCGCGCCGCAACCTCGCATCTTGGAGGGCGTTACTCCCGTCCGGAACACGAGGAGTGCGCACCATGGCGACCCATCGAAGCGCCTATCGCCGACAAGCCATGCTCGCGGCGACCATCCTGGCCGGCCTGATGGCGGCGACGCCGCTGGCGGCGCAATCCAGCGGCGGCGGAGGCTCGTCCGGCGGATCCAGTTCGGGAGGCGGCGGCTCGTCGTCCTCGTCCACGTCCACGTCTTCGACGTCCGGCACGTCGGGCTCGAGCACGCTCGGGCCTGCGGCGGGCAGCGTGTCGCCCCCCGGCACCATCCTGCCGCCGGCCAGCACCGGCGCGCAGGGCTCGGCCCCGGCGACCAGCATCGGAACCTCGGGCAACCCGACCACCTCGGCGGCGACGCCCGGCGGCTCCAACGCGGGAGGAGCGGTTCCCAGCCCCGGCGGCGTCAACCCGACGCTGCCGCCCGGCAGCATCGCGCCTCCGGGCAACACCACGCTTCAATCGGGGTCGGCCGGCGCCATCGTCTCGCCGGGGCGCGGAGGATCGACCGTGGGCGGCGTGTCCGGCGCGCGGCAGGGGAAGGCCGCCGGCCAGGCCGACATCTGCGCCGACGTGCTGGCCAAGCCGGGCAATTTCCGCAAGCAGACGGTCGACGAGTGCCGCGCCAAAACGGGCCGCGAGGCCGCGCCGCGCACCGCCGAGCCGGACCATGCGCTGAACCCGGTCGATCGACCTTCTCAGGTGCAGAAGGCTCAGGAGGCTCAGGACAAGGGCGCGGTGCGCTCCATCTGCACCAATTGCGGCGGCGCGCCGACCACCGCGAAGAAATAGTCAGCGGAAAGGCCGGCTGAGAAAGCGCGAGCCGGCGAGACCGAAGCGCCACGGCGTCGCCACGCCCTTGCTGATGCCGATGCGCGGCCCGGTCGCCAGCGGGACGGGCCGCTCGGGGAGGATCAGCGCGAAGGGCGGCGCGTCGAGCGGCAGCCCGTCCTGCGACGCGTCGACGCCAAGCGCCTGGCACAGGCGGCCCGGCCCGGAGCAGAGCAGGCGCGCCTCGTCGATCCCGCGCCGCGCCCGCATCCGGTCGAGCCCGTGCGTCGGCTCCAGCGCCCGCAGCAGCACGGCGCTGCCCTCCCC
Source organism: Alsobacter ponti (assembly GCF_024294805.1). Taxonomy (GTDB): domain Bacteria; phylum Pseudomonadota; class Alphaproteobacteria; order Rhizobiales; family Beijerinckiaceae; genus Alsobacter; species Alsobacter ponti. The sequence continues at coordinate 23,918 of NZ_JANCLU010000029.1, read as the reverse complement.
GGCCGGACCGCACACCACGTTCAGGCACCAGTGGATGCCGTAGGAGCGATAGACATAGGCGCAGCCGCCGGCGCGGAACATCGAGGCGTTGCGCGCGGTGCGTCCCCCGAAACTGTGCGAGGCGGGGTCCTCGTGGTCATAGGCCTCGGTCTCGACGACGAGGCCGCCCACGCCGTCGACGAGCAGCGTCGCGCCGACCAGCGCGCGCGCCACCGTCTCGGCGTCCTGGAGATAGAAGGTCGCGGCCGGCGTCAGGGGTCGAAGCGCTCCGTCGCGGTGCGGCGGGCGACCATGAACGCGTCCGCCACCAGCCGCAGCGGCGCGGCGTCGACCTGCGAGCTTCCGTCGCGCAGCAGCTCGGCGAAGCGGCGGTAGATGCCCTCGTATTCGTGGGCCGGCTCGTCGACGACGACGGTCCCGTCGACCTCCAGTCGGCTGCCGCCGTGGCGCAGCGCCAGCTTCGCGCCGGCCTCCGTCTCGATGTCGATGTCCCAGGTCTGCGGGCCGGTCTGCCGCCAGTCGAACACCGCGCCAAGGCGTTCGCCGGCCCGGCCGGCCGCCAGCTCCAGCGTCGCGGCGATGGGCGCCTGCGCGTTCTCGGGCGTCTCCAGCGTCGCGGAGCGCACGAAGATCGGCTCCGGCGCGATGCGGGTGACGATGGACAGCGCGTTGATGCCGGGGTCGAACACGCCGAAGCCGCCGGCCTCCCAGATCCACGCCTGCCCCGGGTGCCAGCGCCTCACGTCCTCCTTCCACGTCACCTGCAGCGCGCGCAGGCGCTGCCCGGCGAGGCGTAGGCGGGCTTCCTCGACGCCGCGATTGTACTGCGAATGCCAGGTGGTGAAGACGACGCGCCCGGCCTCGGCGGCGCGGCGCTCCAGGTCGACGAGTTCGCTCAGCGTCGCCGCCGGCGGCTTCTCGAGCAGCACGTGCTTGCCGGCGTCGAGGGCGGCGCTGGCGATCTGGTGGCGGACGCCGGGCGGCGTGCAGATGGCGACGGCGTCCACGTCGGGGTCCGCCAGCAGGTCGCGCCAGTCCGTGAAGGCGCGCGACACGCCCGGCGCGCGCATGGCGCGCTGGCTCGCCACGGCGACGAGGTCGAAATCCGGGTCGGCCGCGATCACCGGCACGTGCTGGTCCTGCGCGATCTTGCCGAGCCCGACAATGCCGATCCGATAGGCGCTCATCCCGTCCTCCGTGGCCGGCGAAAGCCCGGCCCTCTGTCCAGCCGCCCCGCCGCCTCAACGGGCGACGCGCCGGCCGGTTCGCGTCTCAGACGTCCGGCCCGAGCCGTTCGGCCCGCTCGCGCGGGTCGGCGTGCGCCGCGACCGCGCCGATGACCATCAGGCACGGCCCGCGCGGCGCCAGTTCAGCCACGAGCGCGGGCAGGCTGGAGGCGACGCCCCGGACGACCCGCTCCTCGGCCCGCGTGGCGGATTCGACGAGCGCGACAGGCGTTTCCGCCGGCAGGCCGGCCTCGAGCAAGCGCCCCAGCAGCGGCTGCGCCATGTGGACGCCCATATAGACCACGGTGGTGGCGAGCGGGTCGGCCAGCGCAGCCCAGTTGAGATCGCTCGGCAGGCTGCCGTCGCGCGCGTGCGCGGTGATGTACTGCACCCGGCGCGCCTCGCCGCGATGCGTGAGCGACATTCCGAGGCTGGCCGCCGCGCCGCTCGCCGCCGTGATGCCGGGCGCCACTTCGAACGGAATCCCGGCCGCGCGCACCTCGGCCAACTCTTCCGCGAGGCGGCCGAAAATGCCCGGGTCGCCCCCCTTGAGCCGGACCACGCGCTTGCCCTGGGACGCCAGCTCGACGATCAGGCTGGTGATGTCGCCCTGCCTGCACGAGAGGCGGTAGCCGCGCTTGCCGACGGCGATACGCTCCGCCTCGCGGCGCGACAGTTCGAGGATTTCCGGCGAAACGAGGTCGTCGTAGAGCACGACGTCGGCCGACTGCAGCAGCCGCACCGCCTTCATCGTCACCAGCTCGGGATCCCCCGGCCCCGCCCCGACGAAGGCGACCGAGCCCAAGGGCGGCGAGGCGGAGAGCCGTTCGGCGAGGGCGAGCAGGCGGCCGCGGTCGGCCTCGCCCGGCACTCGGTCCGGCGCGGCGAGCGCGGTGGCGGTGAAGCGTTCCCAGAAGGCCCGCCGGGACCGGAACGGCAGCTCCAGCGCGGCGATCAGCGGCCGCCACGCCTTGGCGGCCTCGGCCCAGCGCCGGAACCCGAGCGGGATCATGGCCTCGATGCGGGCGCGTACCGCCTGCCCGAAGACCGGAGCCGCCCCGTCCGTCGAAATGGCGATGACGAGCGGCGAGCGGTTGACGACGGACCCGAACTGGAAGTCGCAGAAGCGTGGCTTGTCCACGATGTTGACCGGCGCGCCGGCCGCCCGGGCGGCCCGGGCGAACGCCTCCGCCTCGGCGTCCGTCTCGAGATCGGCGATGGCCAGCGCCGCGCCGTTCAGCGCCGCCGGCGTCCAGCGGTCCGCGACGAAGCGGATGCCGCCCGGCTCCCCTTCCCCGCGTCCGTCGACCATCGCGTCCAGCGCCGCCACGCCGCGTGGGGCGTAAAGCTCGACCTCGGCCCCGGCGGCGGCCAGCAACTCGGCCTTCCAGGCGACGCCCTCGCTCGCGCCCGCCAGCACGACGCGCCGGCCCGCCACCTTGTGGAACAGCGGCAGCGTGGCCAGCGCCTCGATGCGCGCCGGCCGATCGGTCGAGGGTTGTCGCGCTTCCGACGGGGGATGAGCTCTGGACATGCCGAATGCTACCACCTTTGCGCGAGCCCGGCGGAGCGGCGTCCGTCAGGCCCAGCCTCAGGCCGTCGCTACCGCAATTCGCGCGCTTGCGGAAGGCCGGACCTCGCGAAGCCCGCCCGAAGCGGGATGTCCAAGGCGTGCAACGGCGTCGCCCCCGTCGGGTCAGACAGGAACCGCCTTGCTCAATCCAGAGTTGAACAACGTCACTTCAGAGAGGTACGGGCCCGTGAAGAAGGCCAAAGCCGCTTCGATCGCCGCCATCGCGATCTTGCTCTGTCCCGTCGCGCTCCACGCCCAGACACCGCCAGCCAAGGCTCCGGCGTTCGCCACCGGGCAGGACGACGGCCAGTGGACGACTCCGGCCCGCAACTTCGCCTCAACCCGCTATAGCGAGCTGGCTGAGATCAACGCGGACAACGTCAAGAACCTGCAGGTCGCCTTCACCTTCTCCACCGGCGTCAACCGGGGCCAGGAAGCGTCGCCGCTGGTGGTGGGCGGCACGATGTACGTGCTCTCGCCCTATCCCAACATCCTTTACGCGCTGGACCTCACCAAGCCCGGCGCGCCGCTGAAGTGGAGCTACAAGCCCAAGCCCGAGGCGGCATCGCAGGGGGTCGCCTGCTGCGACGTGGTCAATCGCGGCCCGACCTTCGGCCAGGGCCGCGTCTTTTTCACGACGCTCGACGATCACGCGGTGGCGGTCGACGCCGAAACGGGCAAGGAGGCCTGGAAGGTCAAGCTCGGCGACATCAACCTCGGCGAGACGATGACGGCCGCCCCGCTGGTGGTGAAGGACAAGGTCATCGTCGGCATCTCGGGCGGCGAATTCGGCGTGCGCGGCTGGCTGCAGGCGCTCGACGCGGCCACCGGGCGCAGCGTCTGGAAGGCCTACAGCACGGGCCCCGACAGCGACGTGAAGATCGGCCCGAACTTCAAGCCGTTCTACGACAGCGACAAGGGCAAGGACCTCGGCGTGTCCACCTGGCCCCCCGACGCCTGGAAGCAGGGCGGCGGAACGACGTGGGGCTTCACCAGCTACGACCCCGACCTGAACCTCATCTACTACGGCACCGGCAATCCGGGGCCGTGGAACTCGATGCAGCGGCCGGGCGACAACAAGTGGACGGCCGGCATCTTCGCCCGCGACGCCGACACGGGCGAGGCGCGGTGGTTCTACCAGACGACGCCGCACGACCTGTTCGACTGGGACGGCATCAACGAAAGCGTGCTGGTCGACGTGGAGTGGAAGGGCCAGACACGCAAGGCGCTCGTCCATCCCGACCGCAACGGCCTCGTCTATCTCATCGACCGCACCAGCGGCGAGGTGCTGTCGGCCAGCTTCTACCACCCGGTGAACACGCATCACGGCGTCGACCTCAAGACCGGACGGCTGATGGACGACAGCTCAAAGGCGCCCGTGCTCGACAAGGTGGTGCGCGACATCTGCCCCACCGCGCCGGGCGCGAAGGACTGGAGCCCGTCGTCCTTCTCCCACAAGACCGGCCTGCTCTACATCCCCCACAACAATCTCTGCATGGACTGGGAGAACTCGCAGGTCAGCTACATCGCCGGAACGCCCTATATCGGCGCCGAAGCGCGCATGTTCCCCGCGCCAGGCGACGGTCACATGGGCGAGCTCTCCGCCTGGGACATCGTGAACGGCAAGGAGGCGTGGACCGTCAACGAGCAGTTCCCGGTGTGGGGCGGCACGCTCGCCACCGCCGGCGACCTCGTCTTCTACGGCAACATGCAGGGCTGGTTCAAAGCGGTCGACGCGCGCAGCGGCGCGCTGCTTTGGCAGTTCAAGGCGGATTCCGGGATCATCGGCCAGCCCACCACCTACAAGGGCCCGGACGGCAAGCAATACGTCGCGATCCTCGCCGGGGTGGGCGGCTGGGCCGGCGCCATCGTCGCCGGCGACCTCGACCCGCGCGACGGCACGGCGGCGATGGGTTTCGTCAACGCCATGCGGGAGCTGAAGAACGCCACCACCAAAGGAGGCACGCTCTATGTGTTTCGCCTTCCGTAGGGCGGCGCTCGGCGCGCTGGCGGTCGTGGCTCTGACCTCGGTGGCGTCGGCTCGCGAGCTGCGTGTGTGCGCCGACCCCAACAACCTGCCCTTCTCGAACGACCGGGGAGAGGGTTTCGAGAACCGCATCGCCCGCATCGTGGCGGACGAGATCGGCGCGGAGGTCTCGTTCGTCTGGTGGGCGCAGCGGCGCGGCTACGTGCGTAACACGCTGAAGGCCGGCCTGTGCGACCTTGTGCCGGGCGCGGCGGTCGGCGTCCCCGGCATGGCGACCACCCGGCCCTACTACAGCTCCACCTACGTGTTCGTGACGCGGGCGGGCGAACCGGTGGTGTCGAGCTTCGACGACCCGGGCCTGCGCACGCGGCTGGTCGGCGTCCAGCTCGTCGGCGACGACGGCTGGAACACCCCTCCCGCCCACGCGCTGGCGGCGCGCGGCGTCGTCGCCAACGTGCGCGGCTACAATCTCTACGGCGACTACCGCCAGCCGAACCCGCCGGCCCGCATCGTGGACGCGGTCGCGTCGCGCGACATCGACGTGGCGGTGGCGTGGGGGCCGATGGCCGGCTATTTCGCCACCCGCGAACCGGCGAAGCTCGTCGTGACGCCCGTCGATCCGGCCGCGACGCCGCCGCTGCCGCCGATGCGGTTCGACATCGCGATGGGCGTCCGGCCGGCCGACAAGAGCTTGCGCGACGACATCCAGGGCGCGCTCGACCGCCGCCGCGCCGACATCGACGCGGTGCTCGCCAGCTACGGCGTGCCGCGCGTCGACGCGGGCGCCGTCGCCGGAGCGCGGCCATGAGGACGCTCGCGATCGCCCTCGTGCTGCTGTCGCTGGCCGCGTGCCAGCGCGAGGAGCGCGCGCTGCGCGGCGATCCGATGGCCGACGAGAGCCGCGAGAAGATCGCGCTCACGTCGCTGTCTCCCGGCGACTCCGGCCCCATCGAGGTCCGGACCGGACGCGGCGAGGAGTACACCGGCAACGCCTATCACCAGAGCGAAGGCAAGAAGCTGTTCAAGCAGATGAACTGCAACGGCTGCCACGCCAATGGCGGCGGCGGCATGGGCGTGCCGCTGATGGACGACACCTGGATCTATGGCGGCCGGATCGAGAACGTCGTCCAGACGATCCGGGAGGGTCGGCCGAACGGCATGCCCTCGTTCAGGGGCAAGCTGCCGGACGAGCAGATCTGGCAGCTCGCCGCCTACGTGCTGTCGATGTCGCGCGCCGTGCCGCAGGACGTCGCGCCGTCGCGTGACGACGACATGCATCCGCGCCCGGCCGAGAGCCGCCAGCCGGCCGTCACCGGCGTCCAGGGCGGTACCGTTCCCCCGTCCGGGGAGGCCCCCCAATGAGGCCGCGCGCCGGCGTCGCCTGTGTGCTGCCGCTGGCGCTCGCCGGATGCCAGGGCTGGCAATCCGCGCTCGACCCGCAGGGCCCGCAGGCCCGCTCGCTCGCCGACATCATCTGGGTGTTCACCGGCGTCGCCGTGGCGGTGTGGGTCCTCGTCGCGGTGGCGCTGGCGGCCGCACTGCTGCGTCGACGCGCCGAGCCGCCCGATCCGCTGTCGCGCGCGCCTGATCGCGAGCGCGCCATGGGCTATGCCGTCGGGGGATGCGTCGCGCTGACCCTCGTCGTGATCCTGGCGCTGACCGGCTACAGCTACGCGACGCAGAAGGAGCTGTTCTCCACCCACGAGGGACGGATCACCATCCTGCTGACCGGCCACCAGTTCTGGTGGGACGTGCGCTACGAGGACCCCGCCCCCTCCCGCGTCTTCAGCACGGCCAACGAGATCCACATTCCGGTCGGCGAGCCGGTCCGCATCAAGCTCGAGGCGTCCGACGTGATCCACTCGTTCTGGGTGCCGTCGCTGCTCGGCAAGCAGGACCTGATCCCCGGACGCCAGAACCTCGTGCGGCTGCAGGCGGACCGGCCCGGCGTCTATCGCGGCCAGTGCGCCGAATTCTGCGGCTGGCAGCACGCGCATATGAGCCTTCTCGTCGTCGCCCATCCGCGCGAGGAGTTCGAGGCGTGGCGCGACGCCCAGCTCGCCTCCGCCGCGCCGCCCTCCACCGACGAGCAGAAGGAAGGCCAGCGCGTCTTCCTGTCCAACCCCTGCATGACCTGCCACACCGTGCGCGGCACGTCGGCGGGCGCCGTGGCCGGCCCGGACCTGACCCACCTCGCCAGCCGCCGCATGCTCGGGGCCGGCATGCTGCCGCTGACGCGCGGCAACCTCGCGGCGTGGGTCGTCGACGCCCCCGGCGTGAAGCCGGGCGTCCACATGCCGTCGATCAAGCTCGAACCGCACGAGCTTCACCCGCTGCTCGCCTATCTCGAGGGGCTGAAATAGATGAACGTCCCTCCGCGCCGCCACGCCATCGAGGAGCTGACCGACACCGGACTCGACGCGAAGACCCTGTCGCGCATGCTCGCCGACACCTGGGGCACGCGGCCGGGCCTCATGGGGGCGCTCACCGCCGTCGACCACAAGATCATCGGGCGGCGCTACATCGTCACCGCCTTCATGTTCCTGTGCCTGGCCGGGCTCGCCGCCGTCGTCATGCGCGTGCAGCTGGCGCGCCCCGAGAGCCGCGTCGTCGGCCCCGACCTCTACGACCAGCTCTTCACCATGCACGGCACGACGATGATGTTCCTGTTCGCCGTGCCGGTGATGGAGGCCTTCGCCGTCTACCTCGTGCCGCTGATGGTGGGCACGCGCAACATCGCCTTCCCGCGCCTCAACGCGTTCAGCTACTACGTCTATCTGTTCGGCGGGCTGATGATCTGGGTGGCGTTCGCGCTGAACGCCGGGGCCGACACCGGCTGGTTCGCCTACGTGCCCCTCTCCGGCCCGGAAAACTCGCCAGGCAAGCGGGTCGATTTGTGGGCGCAGATGATCACCTTCACCGAGGTCGCCGCGCTGGCGGTGTCGGTGGAGATCATCGTTACGGTGCTGAAGCTGCGCGCGCCGGGAATGACGCTCGACCGCATACCGCTCGCGGTGTGGTCGCAGCTCGTCACCGCATTCGCCGTGCTGTTCGCCATGCCGGCGGTGATGATCGCCTCGACGATGCTGATCATGGACCGGCTCGTCGGCACGCATTTCTTCAACCACGCGGAAGGCGGCGACGCCCTGCTGTGGCAGCATTTGTTCTGGTTCTTCGGCCACCCCGAGGTCTACATCATCTTCCTGCCGGCGACGGGGTTCGTGTCGTCGATCGTGGTGACGTTCAGCCGGCGGCCCATCTTCTTCTATGTCGGCATGGTGGCGGCTTTGGTGGCGACCGCCTTCCTGGCGTTCGGGCTTTGGGTCCACCACATGTTCGCGACCGGCGTGCCGCAGCTCGGCTCGAGCCTGTTCACCGCGTCGAGCATGCTCATCGCCATCCCGAGCGGGCTGCAGATCTTCTGCTGGATCGCCACGCTGTGGAGCGGACGGCCGGTCTACACCACGGCGCTGCTGTTCGTGCTGGGCTTCCTCATCAACTTCGTCGCGGGCGGCGTCACCGGGGTGATGCTGGCTTCGGTGCCGCTCGATACGCAGGTTCACGACACCTACTTCGTGGTGGCGCATTTCCACTACGTGCTGATCGGCGGCGCGGTGTTCCCGCTGCTGGGCGCGGTCTACTACTGGTTTCCGAAGTTCACCGGCCGGCTGCTCGACGAGAGGCTCGGCCGCTGGCACGCGGCGACGGCCTTCGTCGGCTTCAACCTCGCCTTCTTCCCCATGCACATCCTGGGGCTGATGGGCATGCCGCGGCGCGTCTACACCTACCAGCCGGAGATGGGCTGGGGGCCGCTCAACATGCTGTCCAGCGTCGGCGCGGCGATCTTCTTCGTGTCGTTCGTCATGCTGCTGTGGAACGTGGTCGCGAGCTTGCGCAACGGGGCTGTCGCCGGCCCGAACCCGTGGGACGCCGGCACGCTCGAATGGGCGACGACCTCGCCTCCCGCCCCGCAGAACTTCGACCGCATCCCGGTCGTCACCCATCGCGAGCCGCTGTGGGCCGAGCGCGACGCGCTGCCCGTGGCGACCGGCCTGCGCGTCGGCGTGCGCGAGGTGCTCGTCACCACCGCCACCGACGCCACGCCCGACATCCGCGAGACCGCGCCCACGCCGTCCATCTGGCCGCTGATCTCCGCGATCCTCACCGCCATCGCCTTCATCGGGTCGATCTTCACGCCGTGGGCGGTGCTGTGGGGCGGCGTGCCCGTCGGCGCCGCGCTGATCGCGTGGTTCTGGCCCAAGGGCGACCCGGAGGATTATTGATGCGCCAGCGCCCCGTCCTCGACGTCTCGTCGCTGCCCGATTTCGCCTTTGGGCCGCGCTCGACCATGTGGTGGGGGACGCTCGGCTTCTGCGCGCTCGAGGGAACCGGGTTCGCGATCGCCGCGGGGGCCTACCTCTATCTGGCCTGGCTGAACCCGCAATGGCCGCTGAGCGCGCCGCCGCCGGCGCTCACCTGGTCGAGCCTGTTCACCGTGCTGCTGGTGGCGAGCGCCGTGCCCAACTGGCTCGTCCAGCGCGCCGCGCGGCGGCAGGACCTGCGCGCCGTGCGGCTCTGGATGGTGGTGATGAGCCTGATCCCGCTGGCGCTGATGGCGCTGCGGGCGGCCGAGTTCCCGGCCCTGATGGTGCGCTGGGACGTCAACGCCTACGGGTCGATCGTCTGGCTGCTGCTCGGCCTGCACACGCTGCACCTCGTCACCGACGCGGCGGACACCTGGGTGCTGACGGCGCTGATGTTCACCGGCCACGTGGTCGGCAAGCGCTACAGCGACGTCTCCGACAACGCCTTCTACTGGAACTTCGTCGTGGCGTCGTGGCTGCCCATTTACGGGCTGCTCTACTGGGCTCCGAGGCTGGCATGAGCGCGCCCCGCAGCGAGAGAGGGTGGCCGAGCGCCGGCCTGTTCGTCGGGCCCGTCGCGTGGCTGGCGCACACGCAGGCGTCCTACGCCGTGACGCCGTGGATGTGCGCGCACAAATGGCCCGCCGTGCCGGCGCTGGCGGCGGTCGCCGTGCTGGCGGCGCTGGCCGGGGCGTGGCTGTCCTGGCGCGCCATGCCGGCCGCCGGGGACGACGACCCGCCGGGCTCGGCCCGCGCCGGGCGGCCGACCCGCTTCGCCGCCATGGCGGGCGCGCTGGTGTCCGTGCTGTTCGCGCTGGTGATCCTGACGCAGGGGGCGGCGGGGCTGATGATGACGGGGTGCGAGCGATGATCGGCGGCCCGGCCTTTCGCGATCGCCTGATCGGCGGCGCCGCGCTCGCCGTGGGCGCGGCGCTGACCGCCCTCGCCTTCCGCCGCCCCCGCCGCCCCGCCCCTCGGCGCGCCGCGATGGCCGATCCAATGGACACGCCCGCCGCGCCCGAGCGCCGCCCCCGCCTGATGAGCGGCCAGGCCAAGCTGATCGCCCTGATGCTGGCTGTGCTCGCCTGCGGCGCGGCGACGGCCGTGTTCTACGGAATTCTCGAGCCCTCCCGCGCCCGGCAGGCGGCGGTCCGCCTCACCGGCGGCGACCCGGATCGCGCGCCGGAGCTGATCCGCCGCTACGGCTGCGCCGGCTGCCACACCGTGCCCGGCGTGCGCGGCGCCGACGGACGGGTCGGCCCGCCGCTGGGCGGCATCGCCGGTCGCGCCTATTTCGCCGGCGTCGCGATCAACAGCCCGGCCAATCTCGTGGCCTGGATCGTCGACCCGCCATCCCTCTCCCCCAGGACGGCGATGCCTCGCACCGGCATCCGCGCGGACGAGGCCCGCGACGTCGCGGCCTACCTCTATACGCTTCAGTAACCGCGTCCCTCCTCCAAGGCCAAACCCCGCCGGGCCTGACGTGGAATAGTAAATACCAAGTCAACCGCCAGCGTACAGCGAGAACACGCCAAATACAACCTGGAGTTCGTAGCGCCTGTTCTGCGATCCGGCTATTTTGGGCGCATTGGAAGATCGTTTTTGAAGCATCGATTTCTGAGCCGCCGAGAGGTCGCCCCCGAGCCGACGCGCGGACCCGCCGGGGCAAGCCCCGGGGCGGTTATCGAAAGGACATTTCGCCATGCGCCCGGTTCGGGAAGCGCCGATGAGGTACGATGTCGAGTTGCGCGAGAAATGCGTGCTCTGTCTCGTGCTCGTCTCCACGGCGGCTGTGCTCGCCTTCTGTCTCGCAAGCACGATGTCAGGCCTCGCCGCCGCGTTCCAGCGCGCCGTCTCGTTCTGATGCGGGGCGCGACCGCGCGCCGCCGCCCTAAGCTGATCGAGAAAAGGCCCGGCTAGGCCGTCCAACCGCCGGTCGCGGAGCCGGACCGCTATTCCCGCACCACGGGATGCGGGCGATCTCCGCCGCGCGCGCGTTCCTCGCGCCAGCGTCCGTCCGCGTCCTGGTAGGAAATCACCGCCGGCTCGCCCGGCGCGCGCTGCTCCTGGGCGGCCAGATGGGCCGCTTCGATGGCCTGCTCGCGGCTGGCGAAAGTTTCGGAATAGGCCCCGCCCAAGCTGTAGGCCCAGCCCCCATCGTGGGGCACGATTTCATAGACGACGTCCGACATGCGGCTCCCCCGGGGTGCGAAGGTCTCGGGAACGTCAACGAAGCCGCGCCCGGCGCGTTCCGGGCCCGGCTTCTGGACTCATCCAACGGCTGCGGGCTCCGTCCACCCGTCGCCCGGCGGCGCAGCGGAAGCGGAACCGCATCCTTGACCGGCCGCCCACGATCGCGCCTCGGCGCGGCAGCATGAAAACTACCACGAAACGCCCCGCGCGGCGTCATTCCTACGCGTGTTCGCAAGCTCCGCCAACTTCGGGCTCAGGGACGTTGTGCCAGCCAGATGACGTGCCGGCGGCCGGACCGGCCCCGGTGCGCCTTGACGGCGACCTCCTCGACCGAAAATCCCGCCTGGCGCAGCCGGCGCGTGAAGCCGTCGTCCGGGTCGGCGGACCAGACCGCCAGAATGCCGCCCGGCCGCAAGGCCGCCCGCGCGGCGGCCAGCCCCGCAGCATTGTAGAGCGCGTCGTTCTGCGGCCTCGTCAGGCCGTCCGGCCCGTTGTCGACATCCAGCAGGATGGCGTCGAACGCGGCCGTGCCGCTCGCGATGACGGCGGCGACGTCCTGCTCGCGCACGCTCACGCGCGGATCGTCGAGGCTGCCCGCGAACAGCTCCGCCATCGGCCCGCGCGCCCACGCCACCACCTCGGGCAGGAGTTCCGCCACGACCAAAGCGGCGTCGGCTGGCGCGCAAGCCAGGGCCGCGCGCAGCGTGAAGCCCATGCCGAGCCCGCCGATCAGCAGGCGCGCGCGCTTGCGGCCGGCGAGCCTGTCGCACGTGAGCGTCGCCAGCGCCTCCTCGGAGCCGCTGAGCCGGCTGTTCATCAGCTCGTTGGCGCCGAGCCGGATCGAGAACTCCGCCCCGCGCCGGAACAGCCGCAATTCGCCGCCGCCGGGGATCGGCGCGGTGTCGAGGTGAACCCAGGGGATCACCCGCTCAGCCCTCCGCCGGGCAGAAGGCGGCCTGCAGCACCTCGATGACGCGGATCACCTTGTCGTCGGCCAGCCCGTACCAGACCGTCTGTCCCTCGCGGCGGGTCTTGACGAGCCCGTCCTTGCGCAGAAGGGCGAGGTGCTGCGAGGCGACGCTCTGCCGCACGCCGAGCGCCTCGGCCAGTTCGCCGACCGAGGCCTCCCCGCCCACGATCATGCACAGCAGGCGCAGCCGCACGGGGCTGGCGAGCGACTTCAGGAATTCGCTGGCCTCGTCGGCGGCGGCGCTGAGCCTGGCGGGATCGATTTGCGGTTGCATCGCCATGCTTTGGCGCATTTCCGAGCCGGATTCAAACGCTTCGAGAGAGCCGGGTCAGTCCCCCTCGTCCGGGATGTTGAGCAACGTGCCGCACGCCTTGCAGTGGACGGCGTCGGGCTCATGGCGCTGGAGCCCGCACGCCGGGCAAGGATAGCGGACCTTGGCAGGACGAAACAGCACCTGCGCGAGACGCAGGAACAGGGTGACGCCGCAGATCATGATGACCACCGAGATCATCCGTCCGGTGGTGCCCGGCAACGTGATGTCGCCGAAGCCGGTCGTCGTCAGCGCCGTCACGGTGAAATAGAGAGCGTCGGCGTAGTTCGCGATGCTCGGATTGGTCCAGTGCTGCGTCTGGAACACCACCGCCGTCATGATGAAGATGAACACGCCGAGGTTGACCGCGGCGATGATCACCTCCTCGTAGCGGCGGAAGAACTCGCTGTCCGTCCGCAGCCGCGCCAGCGTCCGGTACGAGTGCAGCAGGCGCAAGGTCCGCAGCACGCGCAGGAACCCCGCCCCCTCCCCGACGATGGGCGCGAGGAACGAGATCACCGCGACATAATCCACGAGCGTCAGAGGCGTCAGCGCCTCGCGCCACGGGCGCGGGCTCGCCGCGATCCGGCCCACGACCTCCGCCAGCAACGCCACGCCGAACACCACGTCGAGCACTTCTATCCAGCCGGCCGGCGGCAGGAAGGACGTGACGACGATGAACAGCACCGTGACGATATCGAGGGCCAGCAGCCCGTAGCGGAACCGCTGGGCGTCCTCGCTGCGTCCCCAATAAAGACGATGCAGCTCGACGGCCGCCCTTTGGCGCAGCGTGCGGCCTTTCATGGCCCCACCTCGCGCGCCGCCCCGGCCAGCCGCTCTTCTAACAGCCGCCACGCCTCGTCTCCGCCCGGCAGGCCGAAGCGCAGCCAGTGCGGTCGCGCGGCGAACGGCCGCGTCAGCACGCCCTGGCGGCCAAGCGCCTCGAAAAGGGCGAACGCGCGCGAGTGCGAAGCCAGCCGGAACAACGGCGTGCCGCCGACGATGGCGAGCCCCGCCCGCTCCAGCAGCCCATCGAGCCGCGCCACGTCCCCGGCCAGCCGCCGCGCCGTCGCGGCGAGCCAGTCGCGGTCCGCCAGCGCCCGCGCGCCAATCTCCAGCGCCGGGCCGGACACCGCCCAGGGTCCGAGCGCGGCGCGCAGCCGGCTCCCCAAAGGCTCGCGGGCGACAGCGAAGCCGAGCCGCAGGCCGGCCAGCCCGTAGGTCTTGCCGAAAGAGCGCAGCACCACCGCGCCCGGCGGCAGTTGCGGCGCGAGGTTCGCCACCCCCGGCGCGATGTCGGCGAAGGCCTCGTCGACCACCAGCAGCCCGCCGCGTGCGCCGAGCGCGCCGGCCAGCACGGCCAGGTCGCCCGCCCCGACGACGCGCCCGTCGGGGTTGTTGGGAGTGACGATCACCGCCGCGTCGGCGTCGATCAGATCCTCGACCCGCTCGACGGTCGCGACCTCCGCGCCGGCGGCGCGCCAGGCGGCGGCGTGCTCGCCATAGGTGAAGCCGAGGATCGCGACGCGTCGCGCGGCGTGGACGCGCGGCAGGATCTGGATCAGGGCCTGGGTGCCAGGCGCGGCGACGACGAGGCCCGCGTCCGGCGCGCCATAGGCCGAGGCCGCCGCCGCCTCCAGACGGCGCACCGCGTCGGCGTCCGGCAGGCGGGTCCAGGCGCTTTCGGCAAGCTCGCCAACGGGATACGGGACGGCGTTGATTCCGGTCGAGAGGTCCAGCCACGGCTCCGGCGCCCCCGGGAAGCGCCGCCGCGCTTCCGCCAGGTCGCCGCCGTGGTAAAGCAGGCTGTCGCCCGCGAGAGTCGTCACAGTCACCGTGCCCATGCCCCCGGATACCACCGTCGTCCTGGCGCTCGCGGCCGCGCTGATCGAGGCCGCGTTCGGCTATCCTCCCGCCCTATACCGCGCCATCGGCCACCCGGTCACCTGGATGGGCGCGCTGGTGGGATGGCTCGACCGGGCGTTGAACCGCGAGACGATGGATTTCTCGGCGCGCCGCGCGGCCGGCGTGCTGGCGCTCGCGCTCCTGCTCGGCGTCACGGGACTCGTGGCGTTCGCGATCCAGTGGGCGCTCGCCGTCGGCGCGGCGGGCCTCATCGCCCTCGCTGTCGTCGCCGCCAGCCTGCCGGCGCAGCGCAGCCTCGACGAGCATGTCCGCGCCGTCGCCGACGCCCTCGGCCAGGGCCTGCAAGAGGGCCGCCGCGCCGTGTCCATGATCGTCGGCCGCAACACGGCGGTGCTCGACGAGGCGGGCGTTTCGCGCGCCGCCATTGAAAGCCTGGCGGAGAACTTCGCCGACGGCGTCGTCGCGCCTGTGTTCTGGACGGCGGTTCTCGGCCTGCCCGGCGGCGCGCTGTACAAGGCCGCCAACACCGCCGACAGCATGATCGGCCACCGTTCGCCGCGCCATCTGGCGTTCGGCTGGGCGGCGGCGCGCATCGACGACCTGATAAACCTTCCGGCTTCCCGGCTCGCCGCGGTGTGGATTGTGCTGGCGGCGACCGTCACGCCGGACGCCTCGCCGCGCGACGCGCTCCGGGCGGTGTTTCGCGATGCGCGACGCCACCGATCGCCCAACGCCGGGTGGCCCGAGGCCGCCATGGCCGGCGCGCTCGGCCTCAGCCTCGCCGGGCCGCGCATCTATGGCGACGCGCGGGTGGAGGACGCCTTCATGGGCGACGGGCGACGCGACGCCAACGCGGCGGACATCGCCCGCGCTTTGCGCCTCTATCGGGCCGCCTGCGTCTTCCAGCTGGGGGCGCTGGCTGCCGTGGCGCTCGCGCTCGCCGCTCTCTGAAGTTCAGCCGGCCAGACCGAGCAGCCGGTCGAGGTCGACGTGAGTCTCCAGATGCGCGGCCAGCGCGTCGAGCGTCGCCTCCACCTGGGCTTCGTAGGCGAAGGCGGACGGCTCCGCCCCCATCCAGCGCAGCCACGCGGCCCGCTGCCGGTCGTCGTTGAACAGGCCGTGGACGTAGACGCCGCGCACGCGCCCGTCGGCCGAGGACGCGCCGTCCTCCCGCCCGTCGGCGAAGCGCAGCACCGGGCGGGCGCGGTCGGGACCGCGCGTCTCGCCGACGTGCATCTCGTAGCCCGCGAACGGCGCGCCTTCGGCGAGGTCCGCGCCCGAGACCTCCTCCAGCCGCTTGGCCGAGGTCAGCAGCGTCTCCACCCGCAGATGGCCGAGCCCGGCGCAGGCCCCGGCCGGGCCCTCGATGCCGTGCGGGTCGTCGATGCGCTCGCCCAGCATCTGGTAGCCGCCGCACAGGCCGAGCACTCGTCCCCCGCGCCGCACATGGGCGGCGATGTCGATGTCCCAGCCGGCCTCGCGCAGCGCCGCGAGGTCGGCGATCGTGGCCTTCGAGCCGGGCAGGATCACCACGTCGGCGTCGCCCGGGATCGGCTCGCCCCGGCGCAGCATCAGCAGGCTGACGCCGGGCTCGGCCTTGAGCGGATCGAGGTCGTCGAAATTGGAGATGCGCGGCAGCAGCGGCACGACCACGCGCACCGGGGCGTCGGCGGCGCGCTCGCGTCGGTCCAGAGCCACCGCGTCCTCGGCCGGCAGGTGGGCGGCGGGCGCGAAGAACGGCACCAGCCCGAGCCCCGGCCAGCCCGTGCGCTCCTCGATCAGCCGCATGCCGGCCTCGAACAGCGTCGGATCGCCCCGGAAACGGTTGACGATGAAGCCGCGCACCATCGCCGCGTCGTCGGGGTCGAGCACCGCCCGCGTGCCGACGATCTGCGCGATGACGCCGCCCCGGTCGATGTCGCCGAGCAGCACCACCGGCGTGCCGGAGGCGCGGGCGAAGCCCATGTTGGCGATGTCGTTGGCGCGCAAATTGACCTCGGCGGCGCTGCCCGCCCCTTCCACCAGCACGAGGTCCGCCAGCCCGCGCAGCAGGCCGAAGCTCTCCAGCACGGCGTCCATCAGGCGCGGCTTCCAGGCCTGGTACTCGCGCGCCTTGGCGTTGCCCTGCACCCGCCCCTGCACCACGACCTGCGAGCCGATCTCGCTCTGAGGCTTCAGCAGCACCGGGTTCATGTGGACGCTGGGGGCGACGCCGCAGGCGCGCGCCTGCAGCGCCTGGGCGCGGCCGATCTCCCCGCCGTCGGCGGTGACGGCGGCGTTGTTGGACATGTTCTGCGGCTTGAACGGGCGCACCGCCAGCCCGCGCCGCGCGAAGGCGCGGCACAGCCCGGCGACGATCAGCGACTTGCCGACGTCCGACCCCGTGCCCTGGACCATCAGGGCCCTGGCGCGCCGCCCGGACATCAGAACTCCACGCCCTGCTGCGCCTTCACGCCAGCGGCGAAGTGGTGCTTCACCAGCGTCATCTCGGTGACGAGGTCGGCCGCCTCGATCAGCTCGGGCTTGGCGTTGCGCCCGGTGACGACGACGTGCAGGCCCGGCCGGCGGGCCTTCAGCGCCGCGACCACCTCGTCGAGCGGCAGGTAGTCGTAGCGCAGCGCGATGTTGAGCTCGTCGAGCACGAGGAGGCGGATGGCCGGATCGTCCATCAGTTCGCGGGCCTTGGCCCACGCCGCCTGGGCCGCCGCGACGTCGCGGGCGCGGTCCTGCGTCTCCCAGGTGAAGCCCTCGCCCATCGTGTGCCAGCGCACGAGGTCCGGGAACCGCTCGAGCGCGCGGCGCTCGCCGGTCTGCCACGCGCCCTTGATGAACTGCACCACGCCGACCGGCCAGTCATAGCCGAGCGCGCGCAGGATCAGCCCGAACGCCGCCGTCGACTTCCCCTTGCCGGGGCCGGTGTGGACCATCAGCAGGCCCTTCTCGGCGATGGTCTTGCCCGCCACCTCGGCGTCCTGCACGGCCTTGCGCTTGGCCATCTTCTCCTTGTGGCGGCGTTCGATGTCGGTGTCGCTGGGCTCGGGCATGGGTCACTTCACGGTGAGGGGGAGGCCGGCGACCATGAAGAGCACGCGCCCGGCCCGCGCCGCAAGCGCCTGGTGCAGCCGCCCCACCTCGTCGCGGAAACGCCGCGCCAGCGCGTTCTCGGGTACGATGCCCAGGCCCACCTCGCTGGACACCAGCACGACGGGCGCGCCGGCGCGCTCCAGCGCGCGCGCCAGTTCGTCGGCGGCGGAGGCCGTGTCGCGTTCGGCCAGCAGCAGGTTGGTGAGCCACAGCGTCAGGCAGTCGACCAGCACCGGCCGGCCGGCCGCGGCGTCGAGCGCGGCGGGCAGGTCCAGCGGCGCCTCGACCGTCTCCCACCCCTCGCCGCGCCGCGCGCGGTGCAGCGCGATGCGCTCGCGCATCTCGTCGTCGAAGGCCTGCGCCGTCGCGACATAGAGCCAGGGCGGCGGCAGCGCGGCCACCAGCGACTCGGCGTGGCGGCTCTTGCCCGAGCGCGCGCCGCCGAGCACGAGCGTGAGGCGCGGGAGTGGATCCATGGTCCCCGATCGGTTCGATTGACTTGAACGGACGGCCACGTCTATCACTGAACCGGACGTCGGTCCCTCGTCTTCGAGGGTGAAGAGGGAATGCGGTGCGCCGGCGACGGCAAATCCGCGGCTGCCCCCGCAACTGTGAGCGGGTAGTCTCGCGCAAGCACGCCACTGGGCCACGGCCCGGGAAGGCCGCGCGAGACGCCGATCCGCGAGCCAGGAGACCTGCCGCGTCCATGACCGAGGCTTCGGGCGGGGTGCCCCGAGGTGTCCGGCGCCGGCCGCGAGGGCCGGTCTGGATGGCGGAGCGTTCCGCCCCGAGTGCGCCCCCATTCGCCGCGTCAGGCGGCCGAAGGGTGACATGGGCAACGCCGCCGACCCGACCTCGACCCGCACCACGATCCACGTGTGCGTCACCTGCAAGCGCGCCGACGAGGCGGACCGCCCGCGCGAGGATTGCGCCGGGGCGCGCCTCCACCGCGCCGTCGCTGCGCTCGCCGCTGAAACGTCAGCCCCCGTCGACATCGTGCCCGTCGAGTGCCTGAGCGTGTGCCGGCGCCCGGTGACGTTCGGCTTCGCCGCGCCGGGGAAGTGGACCTATGTCTACGCCGACGCCGACCCCGATGCCGGGGCCGAGACGATCCTGAACGGCGCCGCGCTCTACGCCGCCGCCCCCGACGGGCTGATTCCGTGGCGGCAGCGCCCGGACGCGCTCAAGAAGGGCGTCATCTCCCGCGTGCCGCCGCTCGCTCCCGCAATTCCATCCCCGTCGCTTCCGGAGGCCGCCGAATGACCGTGTCCACCCCCGCCAGGGCTCCCCTGGAGAAGACCCCCGTCACCATCGTCACCGGCTTCCTCGGGGCGGGCAAGACGACGCTGATCCGCCACATCCTGGAGAACGCCGGCGGACGCCGCCTCGCGCTCATCATCAACGAGTTCGGCGACGTCGGGGTCGACGGCGAGATCCTCAAGAGCTGCGGCGTCGAGAGCTGCCCGGAGGACAACATCGTCGAGCTGGCCAACGGGTGCCTGTGCTGCACCGTGGCGGACGACTTCATCCCCGCCATCGAGGCGCTGCTGTCGCGGCCGGCGCGGCCCGACCACATCATCGTCGAGACCTCCGGGCTCGCTCTGCCGAAGCCCCTGGTCAAGGCGTTCGACTGGCCGCCGATCCGCTCGCGCCTGACCGTCGACGGCGTGCTGGCGGTCGTCGACGCCGCCGCCGTCGCCGACGGCCGCTTCGCCGACGATCCGGAGCGCCTCGCCGCCCAGCGCGAGGAGGACGCGGCGGTCGACCACGACAACCCGCTGGAGGAGGTCTACGAGGACCAGTTGCTGTGCGCGGACCTCGTCATCCTCAACAAGGCCGACCTCGTGGACGCCGACGCCCTGTCGCGCGTCGCCGGCGACATCCGCCAGGCCATTCCGCGCGCCGTGAAGGTAGTCGAGGCGCGCGAGGGCAAGGTCGACGCATCCGTCATGCTCGGCATCCAGGCGGCCGCCGAGGACGACCTCGGCCAGCGCCCCTCGCACCACGACGCCGAGGAGGGCCACGACCACGACGACTTCGACAGCTTCGTCGTCGACCTGCCGCCGGTGGCGGACCCTGCCGCTCTGGTCGCCCGCCTCGCCGAGGTGGCGGCCGCGCACGACGTGCTGCGCATGAAGGGCTTCGTGGAGGTGACGGGGAAGCCGATGCGCCTGCTCGTGCAGGGCGTCGGCCAGCGCTTCCGCCAGCAATACGACCGCGCCTGGCCGCAGGGCGAGCCGCGCCGGGGCCGGCTGGTGGTGATCGGCGAAAAGGGCCTCGACCGCGCCGCCATCGAAGCCGCTCTCGCCGCCTGACCGGACGGGGACGATGCACCTTCTCAGGACGGAGACGCTGTCGCTCGACCAGGCCGCCCAGGCGGTCGACCTCGGGCAGTCTCCGGCCGAGATCGTGTTCCTGTCCTTCACCGACAGCGACCTCGCGGCGTTCGCCGCCGCGTGGGAAGACGCCGGGCCCGACGCGCCGAGCCTGCGCGTCGCCAACCTCGCGCAGTTGCGCCACCCCTACTCCGTCGACCTCTACGTCGCCAACGTGGCCGCCCGCGCCCGCTTCGTGCTGGTGCGCCTGCTCGGCGGCAAGGATTATTGGCCCTACGGGGTGGAGGAGCTGTCCGCCGCCGCGCGCCGCGAGGGGTTCCATCTCGCCGTGGTGCCCGGGGACCACATGGCCGACGCGCGCCTCGACGCCGCCTCGACGCTGCCGGAAGAGGATCTTCGCCGGCTGTGGGGCTGGTTCCACGAGGGCGGCCCGGACAATCTGCGCCAGTGCCTCGCCTTTTTGGCCGACCGGCTCGGCCGTCGCCGCGCCTGGCGCGAGCCCGTCGCCGTGCCCGCCTTCGGCCTCGCCGAGGCGTTCCGCCGCGCGGCCGCTCCGGATGCCCCGCGCGCGCTGGTGGTGTTCTACCGCTCCGTGCTGATGGCCGCCGACACCGCGCCCGTCGCGGCGCTGGCCGACGCGCTGTCGGCCCGCGGCTTCGCGGTGGACGCGGCGCACGTGTCGAGCCTGAAGGACCCCGAGGCCGCCGGCGCGCTCTCCGCCTTCCTCGCCCGTCGTCGGCCCGACGTCATCCTCAACACCACCGCCTTCTCCGGCCGCGCCGGCGACGCGCCCGGCGTGCTCGACGAGGCCGACGCTCCTGTCATCCAGGCCATTCTGGCCGGCGCGCGGGAGGAAGCGTGGCGGGTCAGCGCGCGCGGCCTTGCCGCCGCCGACCTCGCCATGAACGTCGTGCTGCCGGAACTCGACGGCCGCATCGTCGGACGCGCCATCTCCTTCAAGGCCGAGGCCCCGCGCAGCGCGGAGCTGGAGGCGACGCTGCTGCGCCACCGCCCCGCGCCGTCGCGCGTCGCCGCCGTCGCCGACCTCGCCGCCGCCTGGGCGCGCCTGCGCCGCACGCCGGCGGCAGGCCGCCGGATCGCCTGCGTGCTGTCCGACTATCCGGCCAAGGGCGGGCGCACAGGCTACGCCGTCGGCCTCGACACGACGGAGAGCGTGAAGGCCATCGCCGCCGACCTGCGCGACGCGGGCTACGACGTCGGCGACCTGCCCGTCGACCTGATGCGCGCGCTGGAGACCGGCGAGCCCGCCGGCGCGCTCGCCCTCGACGCCTATGCGGCGCTGTTCGACGAATTGCCGTCCGCCTTCCGCGCCTCCGTGCTGGGGGCCTGGGGCGCGCCCGGCGAGGACGACGCGCTGCGGGACGGCGCGTTCCGCTTCCGGATCGCGCGGGCCGGCCGGCTCGTCGTCGCGCTGCAGCCGGATCGCGGCCGGCGCGACAGCCGCAAGGGCGACTATCACGACGTCAACCTGCCGCCCCGCCACGCCTACGTGGCGTTCTATTTGTGGCTTCGGCGGGTGGAGGCCATCCACGCGCTCGTTCATTGCGGCACGCACGGCACGCTGGAATGGCTGCCGGGCAAGGCCGTGGCGCTGGACGAGAGCTGCGCGCCCGAGGCGGTGCTCGGCCCGACGCCGGTCGTCTATCCCTTCATCGTCAACAATCCCGGCGAGGCGGCGCAGGCCAAGCGGCGCATCGCGGCCGTGACGGTCGGCCATCTCAGCCCGCCGCTGGTCGCCGCCGGCCAGCATGGCGGGGCGGCCGAAGTCGAGGCGCTGTTCGACGAATACGCCGCCGCGTCCGAGTTGGACCCCGGCCGCGCCCGGCTGCTGGCGCGCGCCATCCTCGACCGCGCGACGGAGACGGGGCTTTCCGGCGAAGCCAGCCTCGCGGCCGGCGACGATCCTGAGACAGCGTTGCAGAAACTCGACGCATGGCTCTGCGATCTCAAGGAGATGAGGATCGGCGACGGCCTCCATATCTTCGGCCGCGCGGCCGCGGCGGAGGCGCGCGAGCGCGCGCTGGACGCCTGGGCGGAGAGCGACGCGGCGACCCGGGCCGAGGCGGCGCGGGCGCTCGACGCCTGCCCCGCGGCCGAGCGCGACGGCCTTTTGGCCGCGCTCGACGGGCGCTTCGTGCCGCCGGGGCCCGCCGGCGCGCCGTTGCGCGGGCGCGTCGACGTGCTGCCCACCGGCCGCAATCTCTACACCGTCGACCCGCGCGCCGTACCGACCCGGACGGCGTGGGAGATCGGCCGCCGCGCCGCCGACGAGGTGCTGACGCGGCATGTGCAGGACCACGGCGACTGGCCGCGCCGCCTCGTCATCGACCTGTGGGGCAGCGCGACGATGCGCACCGGCGGCGACGACCTCGCGCAGGCGCTGGCGCTGATCGGCGCGCGCCCCGTCTGGGACCACGCCAGCACGCGCGTCTCGGGTTTCGAGATCCTACCCTGCGCCAGCCTCGGGCGGCCCCGCGTCGACGTGGCGCTGCACGTCTCGGGCCTGTTCCGCGACGTGTTTCCCGGCGCCATCGCGCTGTTCGACGAGGCGGCGCGGGCCGTCGCGGCATTGGACGAGGATGACGGCGAGAACCCGCTGGCTGAGGCGCGCCGCGCCAGTCCGGAGCGCGCCTTCCGGGTGTTCGGAGCCGCGCCGGGGGCCTACGGGGCCGGGCTCTCCGGCCCTCTCGCCAGCGGCGCGTGGGAGAACCGGGCCGATCTCGGCGAAGCCTATCTGGCCGCCGGCGCGCATGCCTACGGCAAGGACGCCGAGGGCGTCGCGGCGCGCGAGCAGTTCGACGCCGTGGTCGCCGGCGCGGACGCCTATGTCCATGCGCGCGACCTCGAGGGCCAGGACGCGCTGGACGCCGATGCGCTCGCCCACCACACCGGCGGTTTCGCCGCCGCCGCCGCGCGCCTCGGGGCCTCGCCGGCCCTCTACCACGCCGACACGAGCCGGGCCGGGCGCGTCGTGGCGCGCACCGCGCGCGAGGAGGTCGCCCGCGCGCTGCGCGGCCGGGCCGCCAATCCGCGCTGGATCGCCGGGCAGATGCGGCACGGCCACCGGGGCGCGGCCGAGATCGCGGAGAGCGTCGACAATCTGTTTGCCTGGGCGGCGCTGGCGGACGCGGTCGACGACCGCCAGTTCGACCTGATGTTCGACGCGACGTGCGGCGACGAGGCGGTGCGCGCCTTCCTGGGCGAGGCCAACCCGCGGGCGGCTTGCGCCATCGCGAGCCGCTTCGACGAGGCGATCCGGCGCGGGCTGTGGCGCTGCCGGCGCAACTCCGTGCCCGCCACGC
The DNA here is from genome assembly GCF_024294805.1 of Alsobacter ponti. Classification (GTDB taxonomy): domain Bacteria; phylum Pseudomonadota; class Alphaproteobacteria; order Rhizobiales; family Beijerinckiaceae; genus Alsobacter; species Alsobacter ponti. The sequence goes on along the minus strand of NZ_JANCLU010000029.1, from coordinate 686 downwards.
TGTCCGCCATGATGGAGATGGAGCCATGACCGCCGCCGAACGCGCGCTCGCGCTGCGCAAGGGCTGGTGCCCCGGCGCGCTGCGCCCGATGCTGACGGGCGACGGCTGGCTGGTGCGCGTGCGGATCACCGCCGGAATCGTGCCGGCCTCCCTCGCTCGCGCCGTCGCGTCCTGCGCCCGAACCTACGGCAACAGGCTCGTCGACCTCAGCGCGCGCGCCAACCTCCAGCTGCGCGGCGTCACCGACGCGACGCTCGGGCCGCTGACGGAGCGGCTGCGCGAGCTCGACGTGCTCGACGACGACGAGGCGGGCGAGGCGCGCCGCAACGTCATCGCCAGCCCGCTGGCCGGGATCGCCCCCGATGCGCTGATCGACATCCGCCCCCTCGTCGCGGCGCTGGAACGCGCGCTCGTGGCGGCTGAAACGCTCGACGGCCTGCCGCCCAAGTTCGGTTTCCTCGTCGACGATGGCGGCAGCCCCGGCCTGGACGACGTGGCCTGCGACGTCCGCTTCGAAGCCGCGCTGGGCGGGAGCGGCGAAGTCGGCTTCCGGGTGCGCCTGGGCGGCGACGCGGCGAGCGGCGTGCCGGCCGGGTTCTGCACGCCGGCCGGCCTTCCCGACGCCGCCGCGCGGATCGCCGCCGCCTTCCTGGCCCTGCGCGGGACCGGCCCCGACGCGGCGGGCC
>NZ_JANCLU010000028.1 GCF_024294805.1 Alsobacter ponti | reverse complement strand
CTCATCACCCTCAACGCCATGCTCCGAGACCAGAAGGACTACCGATCCGCTTGACCGAAAAATACAGTTGCCGGATCTGGTTCCGCTTCGCTGCACCAGTCCGGGGACGGGCGGGCCGTTGGCCCGCAGCCCCAAAGAAAGAACGTCAGTCCGGCCCGCTCCCGGAGCCGCGAAGCGGCAGCGATAAGGGCGGGCCTCGCCCGCCCGTCCCCGGAATGCCGGAGCCTTGCGGAGGCATGTCCGGGGGCCAGCGCATGGATGTTGCCGCGAAGCGGCGCTGCACCAGCCTTTTCGTATGGACGCGCTACGCGCGACATGGTGCGCTGGGCCCCGGATCTGGTTCCGCTTCGCTGCACCAGTCCGGGGACGGGCGGGCTTTCGCCCGCAAGCGCAAAGGACGGACGCCAGTCCGCCCTCCGCCCGCCGCCCCTCAATAATTCTGGAAGGGCTGATCGCACACCGAGAGCGGGCAGGCCGGCTGGTCCTTGGTCTTCACGAACATGACGCGCGTGACCTCGCCGATGGGGCAGTAGGTGACGCTCGCGACATAGAGGTCGTAGAAGAACTGGCCGGAGCCCAGCACGATCGAGCCCTTGCTCTTCACCAAGGCCTGCGTCTGGGCGCAGGTCATGGTCAGCGTGTCGGGGCGGCTCTGGGCCAGGGCCGGAGCGGCGGCGAGGGTGAGGATGGCGGCGAGGATGGCGCGGGACATGCCGCCATATTGCCGCGCGCCCACGGCCGAGCACAAGCCGGCGCGCGGCGGACCTGCTTCACAACCTGCGGAGGCTGCCGCGCTCCGGACGCCGGCGCGGACCCAGTCCCCCCGCGCCGTCACAGCCAGTCGATGTCGGCCTTTTTGAAGGCGCGCCAGGCGGCGTGGACGTTGGAGCGGTGGGACGTGCGGCGGGCCTCGAACCAGGCGACCGCCAGCTCGCGCGTGGCGCGGCCGGCGGCGGCGCGGGCCGGCATGCGCAGCCCACCGACCAGCGCGCCCAGCGTCGCCGCGTCGTTGGCCTCGCCCAGCACGTCCTGCAAATGCGAGGCGATGGCGGCGAAGCGTCGGGTCTTGCGCGGGTGGCCGAGCAGTGGCGCGAAGGTGTCGACGCCATAGCGCAGCGCCTTCAGCGCGACGCGGACGCGGTGCAGCTCCGCATCGGTGAGCCGCGCCAGCCCTTTGCCGCGCTTCAGCACCCGCCGGCGCAGGCGCTTGAGCGTCCTGCGGGCGAAGGCGGCGGCGGGCGCATCGAGCGCCGCGACCTCGTCGTCCGTCCGGCCGTCGCGCCACCCGCGCCTGGCCGCCAGACCTTCCGCCGCGAGCACGAAGCCGGTCGCGTCCGGTCCCTCCAGCAGGCCGACGACCCCGGCGTAGCTGGCGCGGCGGGCCTTGCCGAGCGCCGCCGCGAACTGCTCGATACCGCCGGGCGGGCAGAGCTCGGCGAAGTCCTCCTCCCCGGTCAGCGGCGCCAGCACGTCCCATTCGCGCGCGTCGGCCATGCCTTTGGCCAGGCGCGCCGCCTCGCCCCGCAGCGCCTCCAGCGCCGGCGCGGGAACCTCGTGGTGGAACATCGACAGCAGCGCGCGCAGCCGGCGCAGCGCCACGCGGAGCTGGTGCAGCGCCTCGGCGTTCGCGCCGTCGAGGAAAGCGGGCCAGTTGCGCACGAACTGCGTGACGCAGGTACCGAGCGCGGCTTCGAGCAACTGCTCCATCGTCTCCGCCGAACCGGGAACCGGCAGCGCCTTGACCGCGCCCGCCGGGCCGGCGGCGAGCGCGTAGCCGCGCTCCCCCTTGCTTGCGGCGAGGAGCCGCAGGCCGAAGCGCGGCACGATGCGCCCGGCGAGATCGAACAGCACCGGCAAATCGCCGTCCTTCAGCTCGCACTCGCAATCGCGCACGCGCGCCCGGCGCTCGCCGGCGACGATCCAGCCCTGGTCCAGCGCCATTTCCACCGCGCCGCCCTTCTGATCGACGAGGGCCGTGCGGCGCAGGACGGTGGTGACGAAGGCGGGGGCGAGCGGCGCGTCGCGGCGGAGCCCGGCGAGATATTCGGCGAGGTCGGGCTCGAGGCGGCCAAGGTCGGGCGTGTCGCCGCCATTGTCCACCTCGCGCTCGGCGCGTGTGGCGAGGCCGTGCCCGCGCTCGCGCCACTTCACGCCGAGGCTGCGGCGTCGCCCGGCCTGCCGCACGCGCAGGGTGACGCCGGCCTGCCGGAAGGCGAAATCCGCCGTGTCCCAATAGGTGGAGACGAGGCGGCGGGGACGGCCGAACGCGGCAAAGGCGGCAAGCCCCTCCAGGGCCGCGTCGGGCACGCGGAACGCCAGCTCGCGCTCAAGCCCGGCCGCGGATTGGGGGGACACGGCGCGTCAGCGCGCCCGCGGGGCCTGGCGTCGCCCGTTGCTGCGGGCGGCGGCGGGCCGGGCGCGGACGGCGCGCGGCCGGCCCTTGGCTCCGGAGGCGGATTTGGCGGCGGCGGGCTTCGAGGCGGCGGACTTGGACGCAGCGGACTTGGACGCGGCCGACTTGGAGGCGGCCGACTTGGACGCAGCCGATTTGGACGCGGCCGATTTGGACGTGGCGGATGAAGCCTTCGCCGCCCTCGATGCGCCGGAAGCCGACTTGCCGGCGGTGGACTTGGCGGTCGTGGAGTTGGGGGCGCGCGGCTTGCGGGCCCGCGACGGCGCGGCGACATCGGACGTGGCGCGCGGCTTGCGCGGGCGACGCGCCCGCGTCGGCATCGGCGACGCGGCGGGCGCGTCGGGCTCCGGCGCGGCCGCCGAACCGTCGGGCGCGGCCTGCGCGTCGGCCTTCGGCATCGCGCCGGCGATCGCCCTGCGCAGGCGCTTGAGGGCGCGCCGCTCCTGCCGCAACGCGCGCAGCTCCACCGAGATGGCCGCCAGGATGCCGGGTTCGGCCGGCAGCGCCGCGGGGTCGACGCCGCCCGGGCCCACCGCCACCGCCTGGGCCTCGACGCGCTCGCGGCGCGCCTCGGCGAACTCCGCGTATCGCTGCTTCAGCCTGTCATCACGCTTGCTCATCTGGCTCTCCCGCCCCCATTTCAACTTCTTGCCGCCAGCAACGATCCGCGCCACGCGTCACCCTTCGCCAGCTTCCGCCCGTCCCGTCCGCACGTCCGTTTCGCACGTTCCTTCTGGACGTTCCTTCTGGACGTTCCTTCTGGACGTTCCTGGGGGCCGTCCGGCCCAGCCCCGGAACTGTGCCCCAGGATGGCGAGGCGGGCACGCGTTTTGTGATCCACCCTGCCCGCGGCGGCCTCGGCGCAAACTCACGCAGGATGACGATGCCGGGTCATTTCGCTTGATCTATTGCGCATATTAGCATCAGCATTATTGCTCATTGACCAGCTTAATCTAAACCGTTCAGTTGCCTTATGCGTCACGATCCCGAACGGAGAGGCCGCATCGTGTGCATCCGCGGGGCCACCCCGTCGGGCGCATGGCGGACGGCGCGCCCGCGCCGCGCCACCAAAACCGCTCCGCCGCGTTCAAGGACGGGCGAGCGGCGCGAGGCCGCGACGGACGGTCCGTTCCGGCCCCGTTTCAACTCCCGAAAGACGAGAGGTTTGTCATGAAGCGCAGGGTTCTACTCGCCACCTTCGCCGCCGCCGCACTCGCCGTCGCGGCCATGCCGGGCCTCGCAGAGGCCAAGACGGCCGCCGTGCGCATCCAGATCGTCAAGGCGGGCCTCATCGTCGGCATGTCCGGCGGCAAGGGCACGATCACCATGGACAAGAAGACCTACCCGCTGAAGATCGGCGGCGTCAGCCTCGGCGCGACCATCGGCGCGTCCAAGGCCGACCTGGTGGGCACCGCCTACAACCTGACCAGCGTGCAGGACATCGTCGGCACCTACACCGCCGCCGAGGCGGGCGTCGCCGTGGCCGGCGGCGCGCAGGTGGCGCGGCTGAAGAACTCCAAGGGCGTCGTCATCGAGCTGAAAGGCCGCCAGATGGGGGCCATGTTCTCGCTCGACCTGAACGGCCTGGAAATCGGCCTCGGCCGCTGAGGCGGCCGGACGCCGTCAGAAGCTGAGCTGCACCTTCATCGCCCGCGAGCGGTCGCTGGCGAGCGTGAAGGCCTCGACGGCGGACTCGAAGGGCAGCGTCGCGGTGATGAGGGGGCGGGGGTCGACGAGGCCCTGCCCCATCAGCCGCACGGCCAGTTCGAACTCGGTGTCGAAGCGGAACGCGCCGCGCAACTGAAGCTCCTTCGCCACGATGGTGTTGACCGGCAGCGTCATCTCGCCGCCGAGCCCCACCTGCACCACCACCGCCCCGGGGCGCAGCACGTCGAACGCCCCGATCAGCGCCGGCGCCGCGCCGGACGCCTCGAACAGCACGTCGAACGCGCCCTTCCCCGCCTTGTACTCCGCCAGCCCGTCCGGCTCCGCCGCCATGTTGACCGTGCGGGTCGCGCCGAGCGCCCGCGAGGCCGCCAGAGGCGCGTCGGCGATGTCGGTGACCACCACCTCCGCCGCCCCGCCGTAGCGGGCGACCATCGCGCACAGCGCCCCGATGGGGCCCGAACCGGTGACGAGCACGCGCCGGCCGAGCAGCGGCCCGGCCCGCATGCCGGCGTGCAGGCACACCGCCAGCGGCTCGGCCAAAGCCGCCTCGCCGAGGCTGAGCGAATCCGCGATCGGCACCGCCTGCGACGCGTCGACCGTCATGAACTCGCGGAAGCCGCCCTGCACGTGCGGGAAGCGCATCGCGCTGCCCAGGAAGCGCATGTCGAGGCAGTGGTTGCGCATCCCCCGCGCGCAGTACTCGCACGCGCCGCAGGGGCGGCTCGGATTGACCGCCACGCGCGCGCCGACGGCGAGGTGCGACACGCCCGAGCCGAGCTCCGTTATCACGCCGGAGATCTCGTGGCCGAGCGCCATCGGCTCCTTGACCCGAACCGTGCCGAAACCGCCCTTGTGAAAGTAATGAAGGTCCGACCCGCAAATGCCGCCCGCCGCGATCCGCACGCGGACCTCGCCGGGGCCCGGCTCCGGCGCGTCGGCGATGGTGTCGATCCGCAAATCGTGCGGGGCGTGAATGACGACGGCGCGCATGGCAAACCCGATCCGTGTGATGACAAGCTGCGCCGCACCGTGCGACGCCCGAGCCGGAAAATCCAGCACGGGCTAGCCGGATTCGGACAGCCCCGGAAGGCGCGATATTCGGCGGCGGCGCGCGCAGGCGCGATTCCGATGGAACAGCGGCCGAAGATCCGGATTCCGACGTTCCGACACAAGAAGCGCGGATCGCGGCGCCGTTCCGTGCCGAATTCGACACGGAAACGCGGGCGACGATGGCGGATTCCGACGCCGATTCCGGCGGCGGGCGCGGCGAAGCGGGCCGCGTCCGCAACTCCTGCGTGTCAGCCGACGAGCTGGCGGTAGATGGCCGGCAGAGCCATCGGCAGCCGCGACGCCCGCCCCACCGTGGCGAATCCGAAGCGTCCGAACAGTGTCGGAAAATACGACTTCGCATCCTCATCGATGGTCACCCCGAACACCGCCACGCCGGCGCGGCGGGCCTCCTGGACTGCCCGGCGAGTGTCCTCGATGCCGAACCGACCCTCGTAATGATCGACATCGTTCGGCTTGCCGTCCGTGAGCACGATCAACAACTTGCGGCGGTTCGGTTGAAGCACGATCTGAGCGACGGCGTGGCGGATCGCGGCGCCGATGCGGGTGTAATAGCCCGGCCGCAGCGCGCCGATGCGGCGCTCCACCGCGCCGCTCATCGCCTCGCCGAACTGCTTCACCGTCTCCACCCGCACCCAGGAGCGCCGGCGCGAGGTGAAGGTCAGGATGCTGTGGCTGTCGCCCGAGCCCGCCAGCCCGTGCGCCAGCACCAGCAGCGCCTCCTTCTCGACGTCCAGCACCCTGCGCCCATCCACCCAGCTGTCGGTCGACAGCGAGACATCCACCAGCAGCGTCACCGCCAGGTCCTGCCCCTGCTCCCGGGTGGTCATGTGCACCCGGTCGAGCGCGCCGTGCCCGGTCGCCAGATCGCAGCGCGCCCGCACCAGGGCGTCGAGATCGAGCTCCTCGCCGTCCGCCTGCGCCCGCATTAGGACCCGGCGGGGCCGCAGCGCCTCGAACTGCCGGCGCACCCGCCTGACGTGCCGCAGCGCCTCGGCGTCGGGCGTCCAGGTCTCGCCCGTCTCCGGCGCGACGCCGGCCAGCACGCGGCAATGGGCCGGAAGATAGGCCGCGCGGGTGTAGTCCCACTCGGGATAGGTCAGCTCGGCGGTCAGCCGCTCGCGGTCGACCGCCTCGGGCGGCAGGTCGAGATCAAACTTGAGGCGGCTCGCCGGCTTGCCGTCGCGGCGGCCGACGGTCAGTTCCTCCAGCGCGTCGGCGGCCTCGCGCGCCTGGTCGTCCTCGTCCTCGTCCGACGGCCGGTCGACATCGACCATCTCGGCCATGGCCAGGATCTTCTCGAAGCGGTTCAGCGCCAGCGGGTCGCGCTCGGCCCGCTCGGCGTCCTCGCGCTCGCGGTTGGCGGTGCGCTTGCGCGTCTCGGCCGCCTGGGAGTCCGACGCGCCTCCGGCCTCGTCCGGATCGTCGGCTGCGGTCTGTTCCGCCCGCAGCCAGGCATCGCCCCACAGCGGACAGGGAAGGAATGGCTGGTAGCCGCGCGCGATCCCGGAAGGGAGCGGCCCCTCGCCCGCAACCGCCGCCCACAGCGCGCCGGGAGGCGGGTCGCCGGCCCCCAGCAGCGTCATGACGATGCGCTCGAGCTCGCGCTCGTTGGCGGGCATCGGCCGCTTCGGCCGCGCGGCGGCGATGGCGCAGGCCAGCGCGCGATGGTCCCCCGCGAGGCCGGGGAAGGCGGCGAGCACCGCCAGCGTGGTGCGCCGCGCCCGGCGCAGCGCCAGCAGGTCACGGCGCAAGGGCTCGTCCTCGCCGAGCGGCGTGACAGGCACGACGGCGAACCACGCCGCCAGCCACCGATACAGCGCCCGGTTGAGCGCGGGGTCCGGGAAATAGGCGATGCCGGCGGGCAGGAACAGGGTCGCGCCGTCGCGGCCGGGCTGTTCCAGCCGCTCCTCGCCCACGCCGACGAATTGCCGCCAGCCCAGGCGATGCTTCGAGCGGCGCGCGCCCGCCGCCGCGATCTGCACGGCGGCCTCGCCGCCGAACCCCCGGAACATTACGGCCAGCGGGCCGCGCACCTCCTCCAGCGTCGCTTCCGCCTCCGGGCAGCGCGCGTAGGTGGCCGCGCCGCCGACCAGGCGGTGCCAGACTTTTCCGACAGTCTCCTCGAGCTCCAGGAAATCGAGCATGGCGGTCACACCGCCAGCGCGCGGGCGAGCTCGACCAGCGCCGTCTTGACGTCCGGCTCGTCCGTCAGCGGCTCGACCATGGTCGCCAGCACCGCCTCGCGCGCCGGCATGCCGGCGGCGATCAGGCTGGCGCAATAGACGACGAGCCGGGTCGAGACGCCCTCCTCCAGGTCGTGGCCCTTGAGGGCGCGCAGGCGGCCGGCGAGCGCCACCAGCGGCTTGACCCGGCTCTCCGCCAGGCCGCTCTCGGCCGAGACGACGGGGATCTCCCGCTCGGGAGGCAGGAAGCCGAACTCGATGGCGACGAAGCGCTGGCGGGTGCTGGGCTTCAGCGCCTTGAGCAGGCTCTGGTAGCCGGGATTGTAGGACACGACGAGCATGAAGCCGTCCGGGGCGTGCAGTTCCTCCCCGGTGCGCTCCAGCGGCAGGATGCGCCGGTCGTCGGTCAGCGGATGCAGCACGACGGCGACGTCCTTGCGCGCCTCGACCACCTCGTCGAGATAGCACAGGCCGCCCTCGCGCACGGCGCGCGTCAACGGTCCGTCGCACCACACCGTGTCGCCGCCCTTGAGCAGATAGCGCCCCGTCAGGTCGGCGGCGGTGAGGTCGTCGTGGCAGGAGACCGTGTGCAGCGGCAGTCCCAGCCGGGCCGCCATGTGGGCGACGAAGCGCGTCTTGCCGCAGCCGGTCGGGCCCTTGAGCAGAAGCGGCAGGCGTCGCGCCCAGGCCAGCTCGAACAGCTCGATCTCGTTGCCGGAGGGCGAATAGAACGGGATGACGGGACCGGCGGCCGACGGGACCGGATGAACGGCGATGGTCATGGGGATTCTCTCGGATTGAATGGGGGAACGGGGCGGCCGGCCCGCGCTCGGCGGGCCGGCCGCCGGGAGGTCACTCCGCCGGCTGAACCGCGCCGAGCGGCGCGCCCTTGCGCTCGCGGCCGGGGACCAGCACGGACCAGACGAACATCAGCGCGGCGAGCCCGACGAACGCTCCGGAGCCCAAACGTACCCAGTAGAACAGCGCCAGCCCGTCCTGGACGTCCATGTAGGACTGGCCGAGCACGCGCTGCAGGTGAACCTGCACGACGCCCGCGAAGGTGAGCGCGAAGGTCATCACCGTCATCGCCGTGCACATGATCCAGAAGCTGACGATGCTCAGCCACTGGCTGTAGACGCGGCGGCCCAGCAGAAGCGGGAAGGCATAGGCCATCATCGCCAGGTTCAGCATGACGTAGGCGCCGAAGAAGGCGAGATGTCCGTGGGCCGCCGTCACCTGCGTGCCGTGCGTGTAGTAGTTCACGGAGGACAGCGTGTGCAGGAATCCCCACACGCCGGCGCCGAGGAACGCCATCACCGAGCAGCCCACCGACCACAGTAGTGCGGCGCGGTTCTCGTGCTTGCGCCCGGCCTTCCACGTCATCTGGACGGTGAACAGGATCATGGTGAAGAACGGCGCGACCTCCAGCGTGGAGAACAGCGAGCCGATCCACTGCCAGTAGCCCGGCGCGCCGATCCAGTAGTAGTGGTGGCCGGTGCCCAGGATGCCGGAGAACAGCGCCAGGCCGATGATGACGTAGAGCCACTTCTCGACGACCTCGCGGTCGATGCCGTTCAGCTTGATCATGAGGAAGGCCAGGACCGAGGCCATGATCAGCTCCCACACGCCTTCGACCCAGAGGTGGACGACGTACCACCAGTACATCTTGTCCAGCGCGAGGTTGACGGGGTTGTAGAAGGCGAACAGGAAGAAGATCGCGACGCCCCACAGGCCGAACAGCAGGATGTTCGTCACCGTGGTCTTGCGTCCCTTCAGCACCGTCATGGTGATGTTGAAGAGGAACATCAGCGCCACGACGACGATCCCGACCTTGATGGCGAAGGGCTGTTCGAGGAACTCGCGGCCCTCGTGGATGTGGAATAGATAGCCGACGACGGCAACGCCGGCCGCGGCGAAGAACAGCCAGAACTGCACCTTGGCGAGCATGGGGCTCCACAGCTCGTTCTCGGTTTCCTCGGGGATGAGGAAATAGGTGCAGCCCATGAAGCCCATCAGCAGCCACACGATCAGCGCGTTGGTGTGGATCATCCGGACGATATTGAAGGGCAGAAGCTCGGACAGCGTGTTCGGCAGGACGTAGATCGTGCCGGCCAGAATCCCGAACGCCACCTGGGCGAGGAAGAGCGTCAGCGCGCCGTAGAAGTAGAGCAGCGCGACCTTCTGGGTCTCGTATCTCATGGTGCGAATCTTTCAGCGATGAAGGTGTTCGGTCAGCCGGAGGTGTGGGGCGGCCAGTTCTGGGTCTTGATGCGGCTCGTCCACTCCAGGAAGTCGGAGAGGTCGTTGACCTCCTGCTCGGAGAGGTTGAACTGCGGCATCTGACGGCGGCCCGGCGTGCCGGACGGCTGCGAGGCCATCCAGGCCTTCAGCATGTCGCGCGCGGCGGCGGGATCCTCGTTGCCGTTCCAGCGGATCCAGACATTGCCGAGCTCGGGAGCGAAATAGGCGCCCTCGCCGAGCAGCGTGTGGCAATTGATGCAGGAGTTCTTTTCCCAGACGTGCTTGCCGCGGGCCACCGCCGGCGTCAGCGTCGACGCGTCGGTGGACGAAGTCGCCATGTACCAATGACTGTGGGCCGTGAGCCCCAGGAAAATCACGAAGAAAAAGGCCGAGCCGCCGTAGAACACGTTGCGGGCCGCCGAGGTTGTGAGGCGCTCAGCCATCACCGATCCTTTCGAGAGTCAGTCCTTTCGACAAAGCCCTGCGCGGGCATGCTCCGGACAACCGGGACACGGCGCGGGACGCTAGTCGTCGCGGCGCAGTCTTCTTTGTGGCGGCGCAACAAACGGGGCGATTGACGATGCGCGGGGCGTTTGCGCGGGCGCAACGTCGCGCCTCCACCCTGCGGGTAGGTCAGGGCCGACGCGGGGGCTCACCCGCCGGGGAGTTCGACATGACCGACGCACAAATGGGCCTGATCGTCGCGACGCCCATCATCATCGCCTTCGCGGTGGCGCTGCGGCGCATGGGCGTGCTGCGCACGTCCGCCGCCGTGTTGGCCGTTGTCGCATCGGTGGGGATCGCCGCGACGCTCTTCCTGACGCAGTGACAGGCGGCGCGGCCCCGGCGCGCATGCGATGCTTCGAATATACCTGACCTGAATCAAGGACGGCGCAGGCCGACGGGCCTAGTTTCGTCTCCTGAAAGGTTCCGCGGTGGGGCCGCGCGCTATGGCGCGACGGTCCCATTGTCGTCGCGGATCCGGCGGCCGAGCGCGCGGCGTCGCAGCCATGCAGTCGGGTCTGGATCCCTCGCCACGAGGGCGCGCAGCGCTCCGGGCGGGCCGACGTCCCGCGGTGGCGAAGGAGGCACCGGATGGCCGAAGGCGACACCATCATCGAAGGCCCGCTCTACGCGGCGCGGAAAAAAGTCTACCCCCAGGCCGTGCAGGGCCTGTTCCGACGCGTCAAATGGGCGATTCTGGTTGTCACGCTCGGCATCTACTACCTGGTGCCCTTCCTGCGCTGGGACCGCGGCCCGAACCTGCCCAACCAGGCGGTGCTCGTCGACCTGCCACACCGGCGATTCTATTTCTTCTTTGTCGAGTTGTGGCCGCAGGAGGTCTACTACTTCACCGGCCTGCTGATCATCGCAGCGATGACGCTGTTCCTGATGAACGCCGTCGCGGGCCGGTTGTGGTGCGGCTACATGTGTCCGCAGACCGTGTGGACGGATCTGTTCTACGCAGTCGAGCGCTGGGTCGAGGGCGACCGCCGCGAGCGGATGAAGAAGGACAAGGGCGGCTGGTCCGCCGACATCGTCGCGCAGAAGCTCCTCAAGCACTCGATCTGGCTGATGATCGCCTGGTGGACCGGCGGCGCGTGGGTTCTCTATTTCTCCGACGCGCCGACCCTGGTGCGCGACCTCGCCACGCTGCAGGCCCCGTGGGTCGCCTATGTGTGGATCGGCATCCTCACCTTCACCACCTACGCGCTGGCCGGGTTCATGCGCGAGCAGGTGTGCATCTACATGTGCCCCTGGCCGCGCATCCAGGCGGCGCTGACGGACGAGTGGGCGCTCAACGTCACCTATCGCAGCGACCGCGGCGAGCCGCGCATGTCGGTGAAGAAGGCCGAGCACGCCCGCGAGCGCGGCGAGAAGGCCGGCGACTGCGTCGACTGCCGGCAGTGCATCGCCGTGTGCCCCACCGGCGTCGATATCCGCGACGGCATCCAGCTCGGCTGCATCCAGTGCGGCCTCTGCATCGACGCGTGCGACACGGTGATGAAGGAGATCGGCCGCCCGACCGGACTGATCGGCTACGACACCGACATCAACATCGCCTGCCGGGCCAGCGGCAAGCCGACGGTCCGCAAGGTCGTTCGCCCGCGCACCATCCTCTACGCGGCGGTGATCGGCACCGTCGGGGCGATCATGCTCTACGCGCTGCTGACGCGCCCGACGATGGACCTCAGCGTCCTGCACGAGCGCAACCCGCTGTTCACGCGCCTGAGCGATGGAAGCGTGCGCAACGACTACACGGTGCGGCTGCTCAACAAGCGACCCATCGACCGCAGCTTCGAGCTCGGCATTTCCGGCCTCCCCGGGGCCGTGCTGCGGGCCGTCGGCGCGGAGGAGACGGCAGGTGGCGGCGTGGTGCTCACCGTCGGGCCCGACCAGACCAGCGCCGTGCGCGTGCTCGTCAGCACCCCGAAATCCGCCATTCCGCACGAATCCACCGACCTCGTGTTCACCCTGCGCGACACCGCAACGGGGGAATCGTCGGTCGTGAAGGACCATTTCATTCCCCACTGAAACGGGGCGGAACGCGGCGGACGGCAAGCGTGTCCGGGCGGGTGGCGCCCGGCGTTCGAGAGGGCGCGAGCCAACGCCCCTTCCTGGCGTGGCGCCGCCGCTTCGCCCCACATCGCCCCGTTATTTGATCTAAAGCAAGGATCGCGCGCCTTCGCCGATCTAGAAGAACCCCCGAGGCGCTTGAGCACTCGCTCAGCCTCCCTGTTTGACTTAAGGCCGCCCTGTGGGGCGGCCTTTTTTCTTTCCCTGCGAGCTGGCGCTCCAGCCCGACGCGGACGCCGCACGCCCGGCGCACGGCTGAGGTGCGCACCGCAAGGCTTTCCACCGCCTCGCGCTTCGACTAGCGTGCGCGCGGAACGAAGGAAGACAGGTGAGCATGAGCATTTCCATGAGCTTCGCGCGCTTGGTCGCAGCGGTCGGCGCAACGATGGTGGTCGTCCGCCGCATGCGCGATGGCGGGGTGACGCCGGCCTTCGGCAAGGCGCCCGCCATTCCCTCGGCGAAGCCGCAGGGCAAGCTGCCGACCCTCAAGATGCCCACCGCGCGCGGCTGGTCGAAGGGCCAGAAGCCGCAGGTCGCGCCGGGTCTCAAGGTCAACGCCTTCGCCACGGGCCTCGACCACCCGCGCTGGATCGAGACGATGCCGAACGGAGACGTGCTCGTCGCGGAGTCGCGCAGCGTCCCGGGGCCGCTGAAATCCGTCTTCGACTACGCGATCCGCACCACGATGCAGCGGGCGGGTTCGGTCGGCGTCAGCGCCAACCGCATCACGAGGCTGCGCGACGCGGACGGCGACGGCGTCGCGGAAATCAGCGGCGTCTTCCTCGACAAGCTCAACCAGCCCTTCGGCATGGCGCTGGCCGGCGACACGTTCTACGTCGGCAACACCGACGGCATCGTCGCCTTCCCCTACTCGCACGAGACGGCGGCCGCGAGCGGCCCCGGCCGCAAGCTGGTGTCGTTCAAGCCGGCCGGCCACTGGACCCGCAGCCTTCTGCTCAACCCCGAGAAGACGAAGCTCTACGCCGGGGTCGGCTCGCTGACCAACATCGCCGACCAGGGCTTCGCCGCCGAGGAAGGCCGCGCCGCGATCCACGAGCTCGACCTCGCCACGGGCGCGAGCCGCGTCTTCGCCTCCGGCCTGCGCAACCCGGTGGGCATGGCCTGGGAGCCGACGACCGGCGCGCTGTGGACGGTCGTGAACGAACGCGACGGGCTGGGCGACGAGACGCCGCCCGACTACCTCACCTCCGTGCAGGACGGCGGCTTCTACGGCTGGCCCTATTGCTACTGGGGCCAGACCGTGGACGACCGCGTGCAGCAGGACGCCGCCGCCGTCGCGCGGGCGCTGACGCCCGACTACGCGCTGGGCGGCCACACCGCCTCGCTGGGGTTGTGCTGGATGCCCGCCGGTACGTTGCCCGGCTTCCCGGATGGCATGGCGATCGGCCAGCACGGCTCGTGGAACCGCAGCACGCTGAGCGGCTACAAGGTCATCTTCGTGCCGTTCGAGAACGGCAGGCCGAGCGGGCCGCCCCGCGACATTCTCTGGGGCTTCCTGTCGCCGGACGAGAGCGAATCGTATGGACGGCCGGTCGGCGTCGGCATCGGCCCGGACGGCTCGCTCCTGGTGGTGGACGACGTCGGCGACGCCATCTGGCGCGTGACCGGCGCGTGAGCGCCTAACCGAACCCCAGGTTTCCAGCGAGAGAGGAACGGCCGTGACCGAGCATGCGACGTTCAGGGCGGTCCAGCCCTGGCTCCCCGAACTCACCGCGATCCGGCGCGACATCCACGCTCATCCCGAGATGGGTCTCGAGGAACGGCGGACCGCCGCGCTGGTCGCCGCCAAGCTGCGCGAATGGGGCATCGAGGTCGAGGAGGGCGTGGGCGGAACGGGCGTCGTCGGCACGGTGAGGGGCCGCCTGCCCGGCCAGCGTTCCATCGGCCTGCGGGCCGACATGGACGCGCTCGCCATGACGGAGCGCACGGGCCTGCCGCACGCCTCCACGCACGCCGGCGTGATGCACGGCTGCGGCCACGACGGCCACACCACGATGCTTCTCGGCGCGGCGCGCTACCTCGCGGAAAACCGCGACTTCTCCGGCGTCGTGCAACTGATCTTCCAGCCCGCCGAGGAAGGGCGCGGCGGCGCGCTCGCCATGCTCGCGGACGGGCTGTTCGAGCGCTTCCCGTGCGACGCCGTGTTCGGCATGCACAACAAGCCCGGCATGCCCCTCGGCAGCTTCGGGATCTGCAAGGGCGCCGCCATGGCGGGCGGCAGCAAGTTCTTCGTCCGCTTCACCGGCACCGGCGGTCACGGCGGCAGCAACCCTCACCTCTCGACCGACCTGTCGATCGTTGCGGCGCACTTCGTGCTCGGCCTGCAGACCATTGTCGGCCGCAACATCTCGGCCTTCGAGCCCGCCGTCATCAGCGTCGGACATATCGGCGGCGGCGATCCGGAGGCCTGCAACGTGATGCCCTCCGAGATCATGGTCGCGGGCACGACCCGCCACTACAGCGACCCGGTGAAGGAGCTCACGGAGCGCCGCATGCGCGAGCTGGCGCATGGCCTCGCCGCGATGCACGGCGCCTCGGTCGAGGTGACGTTCGACTGGCTGGCCGAGCCGCTCATCAACCACGCCGACGAGACCGACGCGGCCGTCCAGGCGGCGTCGTCGGTGGTCGGGGCCGCCTCGGTCGACGCGAAACTGCCGCCGACCGGCGGTGGCGAGGACTTCGCCTTCATGCTGCGCCGCCGCCCCGGCTCGTTCATCTTCATGGGCAACGGCACGACGGAGGAAGGCGGCGGCGCGGGCCTGCACACGCCGGTCTACGACTTCAACGACGCGGCCATTCCCTACGGCATCGCCTACTGGATCGAGCTCGTGAAGCAGGAGCTGCGCGTGCCGGCGTGAGCCGGCCGCGCCCGCGCCGCACGGTCAGACGGGGATCGGGTTCGGCCGCGCGAAGTGGCACGCGACCTGATGGCCGGGCAGCTCGTCGCGCAGCGGCGGGCGCTCTTGCCGACAGATGTCCTGCGCCAGCGGACACCGGCTGCTGAAGGCGCAGCCGCTCGGCATGTTGGTCGGGCTCGGCACGTCGCCTTGCAGGATGATGCGGCGGGACGGCCGGTCGGGATCGGGCTCGGGCGCGGCCGACAGCAGCGCCTGCGTGTAGGGATGGTGCGGCGTGCGGTAGATCGCGTCCTTCGGCCCCATCTCGACGATGCGGCCGAGATACATCACCGCCACCCGGTCGGCGATATGGCGCACGACGGCGAGGTCGTGCGCGATGAACAAATACGATAGCCCGCGCTTCTGCTGGAGATCCTGCATCAGGTTGATCACCTGCGCCTGGACGGAGACGTCGAGCGCGGAAACCGGCTCGTCGGCGACGATGAAGCTCGGGCCGAGCGCAATCGCCCTGGCGATGCCGATGCGCTGGCGCTGTCCTCCCGAGAATTGGCGCGGATAGCGGTCCATGTAGCGCGGCGGCAAGCCGACTTGCGTCAGCAGGTCGGCCACCATCTCCCGCCGCTCGCGCGCAGAGGAGCCGATGCCGAAGACGCCCATCGGCTCCGCGATGATGTCCGCCACGCTGCGGCGCGGGCTCAGCGAGCCGTAGGGATCCTGGAAGATCATCTGCACATGCCGGCGCATGGCCCGCATGCCGCGGGGCGACAACTGCGTCAGGTCCTCGCCGTCGTAGAGAACCTTGCCCGCGCTGGGCTCGATGAGGCGCAGCATCAGGCGGCCGAGCGTCGATTTCCCGCAGCCCGACTCGCCCACCACCGCCAGCGTCTCGCCCCGCGCCACCTCCAGCGAAACGGTATCGACGGCGCGCACATCGGCGCGCTTTCCGCCGAACCCGAGTCCGGTCTTGGAGCTGAAGACCTTGGAAAGCCCCTCGGCCCGGATCAGCGGCTCAGCGACGGGCGCGGGCCGGGTCGACGCCTGCGCGTTCATGGCGAGGCCTCCGCGGCGGACCGCGCCTGCGCGGCCTCCGCCGTCACCCAGCACGCGGCCTTGTGGCTCGGCCCAAAGGCGAACAAGGGCGGCCGATCGACGGCGCATGTCTCGACGCGCAACGGGCACCGCGCCCGAAAGGCGCAACCCTGCGTCACGGACCCGGCGAGCGGCACGGAGCCGGGGATCTGATAAAGCCGGTCGCGCTCGTCGTCGAGGCGCGGGATGGATTTCAGCAGGGCCCGCGTATACGGGTGCGCCGGATTGCGGAAGATCGAGCGGACGTCCCCCTCCTCCACCACGCGGCCCGCGTACATTACGACCACACGTTCGCAGCTGTCGGCGATGATGCCGAGATCGTGCGAAATCAGCAGGATCGCCGTCCCGAGGCGCTGGCGCACGTCCTTGAGCAGGGCCAGCACCTGCGCCTGGATGGTGACGTCGAGCGCGGTCGTCGGCTCGTCGGCGATCAGCAGGCGCGGGTTGCAGGCGACGGCCATGGCGATCATCACGCGCTGGCGCATGCCGCCCGAGAACTGGTGCGGATAGGCGTCGATCCTTCCGGCGGGATCGGGGATGCCGACCAGCCGGAGCAGTTCGAGCACGCGCTTGCGCCGCTGTGCGGAGTTCAGATCCTGGTGCAGCAGGATGGCTTCGCCGATCTGGTCGCCGATGGTCATGACCGGGTTCAGCGAGCTCATCGGCTCCTGAAAGATCATCGCCACGTCGCGGCCGCGGATGTCCGGCATCTGGTTGCGGGGCAAGGCGAGGAGATCGGCGCCGTCGAACAGGATGCGCCCGCCGGAGATGCGTCCCGGCGGCTCCGGCACGAGCCGCAGGATCGACAGCGAGGTCATCGACTTGCCCGAGCCGGACTCGCCGACCACGCCGACCGACCCGCCCGCTTCGATCTCGAAGCTCACGTCGTCGACCACGCGGATCGGGTTGGCCCGCGGACCAAACTCGACGCTCAGGTTCTCGATGCGCAGGAGCGGCGCGGTCACTGCGCGGTCTCCGGGTCGAGGATGTCGCGCACGGCGTCGCCGAAGACGTTGAAGGCGAGCACCACGCAGGTGATCGCGAACCCCGCCCCGATCACCGGCCAGGGTGAGCCGAACAGGTTGTTCAGGCCGTCGCGGATGATGTTGCCCCAGCTGGGGTTCGGCGGCTGGGTGCCGATGCCGAGGAAGCTGAGCGACGCCTCGAGCCGGATGGCGGAGGCGGTCCACAGCGTCATCAGCACGACGATGGGCGCCGCGATGTTGGGGATGATGTGACGCAGGATGATGACCGGCGTGCTGACGCCGACGGCCACGGCCGCCTCCACGTAGGGTTCCTGCCGCACGGCCATGGTCTGGGCCCTCGCCACGCGGGCGAAGCCCGGCACGAAGGCCGCCGAGATCACCACGACGATGTTCCAGAACCCGCCCCCGAGCGCGGCGGCGATAATGATCGCCAGCAGCAATTCCGGGAACGAGATCAGCAAATCGACGATCCGCGAGATCACCCGATCGACGATGCCGCCGAAATAGCCGGCGACGACGCCGAGCGTCGTGCCGACGACGGCGGCGAGCGCCGGCGACAGCAGGCCCAGGATGAGAGAGTTCCGCGAGCCGTAGATCATGCGCGACAGCACGTCCCGCCCGAACTGGTCGGTGCCGAGCCAGTTGGCGGCGGAGGGCGGCTTGTTGATCTTCAGGAAGCTCTGGGCCAGCGGGTTGTAGGGCGCCAGCCACGGCGCCAGCAGGGCGATAAGGACGAAGATCAGAATGACGATGGCCGCGAACAGCGTCGCCGGCCTCGCCAGGATCACCTGGCGGAAGATCTCGAGCCGGCTGGGCGCCGGGGAGACGGGCTCGAACGTGTCGATGGACGCCGTGGTCATTGCACGCGGATCCGGGGGTCGACCACGATGTAGAGCAGGTCGATCATGAGATTGACGACGACGACGAAGAGCGCGAACACGATCACCCCGCCCTGGATAACCGCGTAGTCGCGCTCGCTGATGCCGGAAATCAGCAGCGTGCCGATGCCGGGCCGATTGAAGACGAGTTCCACCGCCACCGACCCGGAGAGCGTCGCCAGCAGGCTCATGCCGAGGCCCGTGGTGAGCGGCAGCATCGCGTTGCGCAGGGCGTGGCGGTAGATCACCCTGCCCTCCCGCGCGCCCTTGGCGCGGGCGGTGCGGACATAGTCCTTGCCGAACACCTCCAGCAGGGAAGTCCGCGCCAGCTTGCCCATGAAGGCGGACTTCAGGAAGGCCAGCGTCAGCGCGGGCAGGACGATGTGGTACATCCGGCTGGGGAAATCGTCGCCGCCGCCGTTGATCGGAAACCAGCCCAGGTTCAGCGAGAAGACGATCAGCAGCAGCGCTCCGAGATAGAAATCCGGGATCGCGTAGCCCACCAGCGAATAGAGCCGGACCGCCGAGTCCGCCGGGCGGTTGCGGTGGGTGGCGGCGAGCACGCCCATGGGGATGCCCGCCGTCACGCCGATCAGCGTCGCGGCGATCGTGAGTTCGATCGTGTACGGGAGGTGGTGGGCGAGCAGGTTCACGACCGGCGTGTTGCTGATCAGGGACCGCCCGAGGTCCAGCGTCACGACGCCGTGGAGAAAGTTCAGATATTGCCGCCAGAGCGGGACGTTCAGCCCCATCTTCTCGCGGAAGACGGCGATCTGGTCAGGCAGGGCATTGTCCCCGAGGGCCGCGATCGCGGGGTCCCCGGGGAGGATGCGCATGGCGATGAAGACGAGCGTCAGCACGAGCAGCACGGTCGGAATCGAATCCGCCAGCCGCCAGAAGATGTAGCGCGCCATCGCCAGCCGGCCCGGTCAGGCCGTCTTGGTCGCGCGGTGGAAGCGCCACCGCGCATAGCCCGACTTCACCGGGTAGCCGAGGTCGACATTGCCCCGCCGCGCCACCGTGAAGGACAGCGTCGACAGTCCGATGAGCGGGAGGTCGCGGAGCACCTGAAGCTCGATCTCCCGACAGGTCTTCTCGTAGTCCTGGAAGCTCGTCGCCTTCAGCGCCTTGTCCAGCAGGTCGTCGATGCCGGGCATCGCGACGCCGTAATGGCTGTAGTTGCCGCCGCCGTTGCCGTCCGACTTCACCTCCGAGGCCGACGCCAGCTGCTGGAAGTAGAGCTGCGTCGGAATGGGCGGATAGCTCGACGAGTGCATCGCCAGCGTGTTTTTGTCGGAACGGTTGTCGGCGTGATAGGCGGTGTGGTCGCCGATCTTCAGGTCCATGTTGATGTTGGCGAGGCGCAATTGCTCCTGCACGATCAGCATGGTCGAGGCATAGTCCTCGCGCTTGCTGCACAGCGCGACGAAGCTGATGCCGTTCGGGAAGCCGGCCTCGGCGAGCAGCTTCTTCGCCTTCTCCGGATCGTAGGGGTATTGCAGTTCCTTCGGCAGGTCCTCGGTCTTGAAGCCCGCGGGGAAGTTGGCGGGCTGCAGGCCGGCCATGACGCCGCCCATCGGCGCCAAAGCCTGCGCGACGGCCGGACGGTCGATGGCGTGCATGATCGCCTGGCGAACCTTGAGCTTGTCGAAGGGCGGCCGGGTGAGGTTGATGTGCAGCGTGTTGAACGAGCCCGGCGCCGTCATGTCCATCTTCAGCGTGCGGTCGCGCTGCAGCATCGAGTCGACCCAGCCGGGGGCGCGCACGGCCTCCATCATGTCGATCTTGCCGGACAGCAGCGCCAGCGTCCGGGCGGTCGTGTCGGCGATGTACAGGCACTCGACATTGGCGATCTCCGCCTTCGTGCCCCAGTACTTGTCGAAGCGCTTCATGAACATGCCGGCGTTCGGGTCGAACTTGGCGAGTTCATACGGGCCGGTGCCGACTGCGTCCGTGGCGAAGGCCTCGCCCATCTTTTCGGCGGCCTTCTTCGAGACGATCGACGTGTTATTGTTGAACACGCTGGTGCCGAGGAACAGCGGATCGGGATCCTTGAGGGTCATCACGACGCCGTAGGGCCCGTCGGCGACGACCTCCTTGATGTTGGCGAGGATGGTGGTGTTGGTCCCCGCCTTCATCGCCCTCGTGTAGGAATAGACGACGTCCTCGGACGTCATCTCGCCGTAGCCCTTGTGGAACTGCACGCCCTCGCGCAGCTTGAACTTCCAGCTCCTGGCGTCCTCCGACATCGTCCAGCTCGTCGCCAGCGTCGGAATGTACTCCTCCGGCTTCACGGCGAACGTGCCGTCCTCGGGGCGCACGAGCTGCTCGTAGGCCTGCTCGGTCGCCCAGTTGTCGGAGCCTTGCGTCGTCAGGTTCGGGTCGCTGTGGCGCGGCCGGCCGGCGGCGATGCCGATGCGCAGCACGTCGGTTTCCTGGGCGCTGGCGGGCCGGAGGCCGG
This sequence comes from Alsobacter ponti, assembly GCF_024294805.1. Lineage (GTDB taxonomy): Bacteria > Pseudomonadota > Alphaproteobacteria > Rhizobiales > Beijerinckiaceae > Alsobacter > Alsobacter ponti. The sequence goes on along the minus strand of NZ_JANCLU010000028.1, from coordinate 28,643 downwards.
CGAGGCCGATCGCCGCGGCGGCGGTTCCGAGTTGCAGGACGCTGCGCCTGTCCATGGTCGTCATCCTCTCCTCCCTTTCCGTGATCGACGCGGCGCTTCAGCGCCTTTTCTGGATTTCGGCCTCGTCCACCTCGATGCCGAGGCCCGGACCGCCCGGAATGACGAACTTGCCGTCGACGGGCTTCGGCACGGACTTGAACCCGACATCCATCCGCCCCGATGCATCGGCGAATTCGGCCGGCTTGGTCAGGTGCATGATCGTCGCCAGAACGTGCAGGTTGGCGACGTTGCCGATGGTCGGCTGCGTCTGGTGCGGCACAAGCTCGACGCCGTGCGCGAAGCAGATCGCCGCGCACTGCATCAGGCCGGTGATGCCGCCCATCTTGACGATGTCGGGCTGGACCATGCGCACGCCGGCGTTGATCATGTCGACCAGCGCCTGGACGGTGTAGGTCTGCTCCGCCGCGGAAACCGTGATGTCGAGGCGCTGGGCCACCTCGCCCATGCCGCGCACGTCGTAGTGCTGGACGGGCTCCTCGAACCACGAATAGCCCAGTTCCTCCAGCGCCCGCCCGACCCGGATGGCGCCGCCGACCGAGTAGCCGTTGTTGGCGTCGAAGCCGAGCGGGTAGTCGTCGCCCACCAGCTTGCGTACCGCCCTCGCCTTCGCGATGTCGCCGTTGATGTCGGCGTCGAGCTTTGTGCGGTCGCCGTCCCAGCGGATCTTCACCGCCGCCGGACGCTCCTTCGTCAGGCGCGCCTCGACGGCGCGGACGGTCTCGTCCACGGTCCTGCCCGCGTTGCCGCCGATGCTGGCGTAGAACGGCACCTCGGTGCGCCACGCGCCGCCCAGCAGCTTGTACACCGGCAGCCCGAGCACCTTGCCCTTGATGTCCCACAGCGCAATGTCGACGGCGGCGAGCGCGCCGGTCAGCGCGCCTTCCGGCCCGAGCTTGATGTTCTTGTGAAACATCCGGTCGTGCAGCACGGCTTGGTCGAAAGCGTCCGCCCCGACGAGGGAGGGCGCGATGTCACGCTCCACGATCCCCAGCGAATGCATGCCGCCCTGCATGGGAGACGCCTCGCCCCAGCCCACCACGCCGTCCTCGGTCGTGACGCGCACTAACGCGGTGCGGCGTCCGGGCGGATCGCCAGGGGCCCAGCTCACCTGAAAGGCTTCGACCGACTTGATCTTCGCGGAAACGCTCACCGTCTGCCCTCTTCCGTCCGTTCCTCGTGCGCGGGAGGACGCCGGGCTTGCGGGGCTCGCCCGGCCGCCGGGAGGCGGGCGGAGAGCCGGTCGCTTGCGCGCTCGATGACCGCCCGGCTACCGCCGGGTCGGTCATTCGGCGAGATCCGGTGAGGACCCCTCGGCGTTTCACTCCCTGGGCGACCGTTCCCCGGCCGCTTGTTGGTCAGGCGACGATAACGCAATTGCATGCGGATGCAATCGTTATGGCCGCCGTCATGCATAGATCTGCGTCCGCCGGAAACGCGCCGCGACGCTTCGCCCGTCGACGATCAGGTGCTCGTCGGTCTGGAAGTAATGCCGGCCGCGGCGCTCGTAGACGTCGCTGACCACCGCCGAGACGGAGAGCACGCGCCCCGGCTTCACCGGCGCGAAATGCTGCGTCTCGCAGCCCACCAGCACGAGGGGCGCTGGAAAGGCGTAGCCGCTGTTCACGTCGAACATCGCCCGGCGCATCAGGCCGCCGGAGTGGACCAGCCCCGTTTCGGCGTAGAACGTGTGTCGCTCGTCGAAGGCGTCGAGCGACGCCCGCAGGTCGTCCGCCGACAGTTCCGCCGGAGCCGTCCGGCAGACCTCGCCTACGGCAAGGTCGCCCACCGTCACCGGCCGGCGGCCGTCCGGCGGTTGCGGGACGGGAAGGCTCGCGAGGGTCGGCGGGGCGACGGGCTCGTCGGGCAGCGCCAGCCAACCCGTCAGCACGTCCTCGCCGTCCTCGTTGCGCGCCGACAGCGCGGCGGTGACACGTTCCCCTTCGCGGGTCGCCTCGGACACGTGAAAGGTCACGACGTCGCCGTTGTAGACCGGCCGGCGGAAGCGAACCTCCATGGCGCCGCGAGTCGCCCAGTCGAGACCCCAGGCCTCGATCGCGAACCGGCTGGCGTGGCCGTAGAGAAACGCGCCCGGGACCAGGGCGGCCTTGAACCCCATCTTCCGCGCCGTCTCGTCATCGTGCGTCGAACCGCGATAACGGGGGTTGTCGTCCAGCCGGATGCGGATTGGGGTCGCCGAGGGAAAGACGGACGGCTTCGCCATGTCAGGCTCCCGGCAGCGGCGCGTCGGCGATGACGCCCGCCTCGCGCGCCGCCTCGAGTGCGCGCTCGTCCAGGCCCACCAGGTCGCGCAGCACGACACGCGTGTCGCCCCCGAAAACGGGCGCCGCCCGGAATTGCCCGCCGGGTGTCAGGCTCAACCGGATCGGCAGGGTCGGATAAGGATGCCGCCCCGCGTCCGGATGTTCGAGCCAGGTGAAAAAGCCGCTGCGGGCGAGATCGTCGCTGTGCGCCAGATCCTCGGCGGTGCGCACCGGAGCGGCGGGGACGCCGCAACGCTGCAAATGGCTGGCAGCCTCGTGCTTCGACCGCGTGCGCGACCAGGCGGCGATGATGGCGGACAGCGCGTCCTCGTTGGCGCGCCTGTCGGCGAGCGTCGCGAAACGCGGGTCGCGCGCCAGCTCCGGCTGGCCGATCGCCTCGCAGAGCGCATGCCACTCGTCCTCGTCCCGCGCCGCGACGACCAGCCATTCGTCCTCGCCCGCCGCCGGGAACGCGTCGTGCGGCGCGGCCCAGGGCGACCGGTTGCCATCGCGTTCGGGATCGCGCCCCGTCTCCGCCGCGGCCAGAATGTCCGCCCCGATGAAATGCATCGCCGCCTCGACCTGCGGAATCTCCACGTACTGCCCCTCCCCCGTCCGCTGCCGGTGAAGCAGCGCGGTGAGAATGGCGGACGCCGCGTTGAAGCCGCCGATCGGATCGAGATAGGACGGCCCCGTGGTCTCCGGCTGGCCGTCGCGATAGCCGACGAGGCTCGCCATGCCGGTCGCCATCTCCATCGTCGGGCCGAGCGCGGCGAAGCGCGACATCGGTCCGACGCCGCCGAAAGCAGGCAGTTCGGCGACGACGATGTCGGGCTTGATGGCTCTCAGGCGCTCGTAGCCGAGTCCGAGCCTATCGAGCGTTCCCGGTCGGAAGTTGCAGATCAGCACGTCCGACACGGCCACGAGCCCGCGCAGCAATTCGCGCCCGCGCTCGGTCTTCAGGTCGAGGATGCAAGAGCGCTTGTTGATGTTCTGCGAGTTGAACAGGAACGACCGATCGAAGGGCCGCTCGCCGGGCTCGCCGTTCGGGAAGTTGATGGGATTGGGCGTCTCCTTGTTGAGCCGCCAGGAATTCACGCGGTTGGGAGACTCGACGTGGATCACGTCCGCGCCGAGGAAACCGAGCACGCGCCCTGACATCGGCCCCGCCCATGCGGTCGTCAGTTCGAGAACGCGCAGGCCGGCCAGAGGCGCGGCCCGATCCGTCGTGGCGGGAACCGGCGGCTGCGACGGAGCCTCCGCGAGGCTGGCGAGGCCGTGCCTGTCCTCGCCCAGTTTCGGCGGCGGCGCGGGGACGCGCCGGGGCGTGCGGGAAAAGCGGTAGGGCGGCCCCAGCGCCAGCGACCCGTCCGGGAGGCGCTGCCAGTAGCCGCGCTCCTTCAGATGGGCGCTGGCCAGCGTCTCGGTCAGCCGCTCGGCCTTGGCGGCGATCACTTCGGCGCGTTGCAGGCGGGCGACCAGTTCGTCCGCGTCGCGATCCGCCACCCTGGCCTGGATGATCTCGAACAGGGCCGTCCAGTTGTCGCGCCGGGTCGCCGGCTCGGCGAAACGCGGGTCGCGCTCCAGGTCGCCGAGGTCGAGCGCTGCGCAGAGCGCACTCCAGCGGTGATTGTAGATCCAGATGCAGACCCAGCTGCCCCGGCACAGCACCTGCCCGGCCGGGATGTTCTGGTCCGCGCGGCTGCGCCGCACGCCGCTGTAGATGTGCTGCACCAGATAGGGGAAGCCCATCGCCGCCGCCGTCTCGGCTTCTGCAACCGACACGTGCTGGCCCCGCCCCGTGCGCGTGCGCGCCAGCAGCGCCGCCGTGGCGCCGATATAGGCGGCGAGCCCCGCCGCGAAGGATGCGCGGTGGCCGCATCCGTAAAGCGGTTCGCGCCCAAAAGCCCCGTTGTTGACCATCATGCCGGAGAGCGCCTGCAGCACGATCTCAGGCCCCTTCCAGCCAGCCAGCGGACCGTCGCCGCCGAATGCCTGCACCGAAACCGACACGCACGCCGGATTGGCCGCCCGGACCGCCTCGGGCTCGAAGCCGGCGGGCAGGATGGCGACGTCGGCCGCGCGCAACAGCGTCGACAAACGCGACGCCGCGCCCGGCCCGTCCCTGTCCAGGACAATTGAGCCCTTGCCAAGGTTAAGGTGGGCGAAGAGAAAGGAACCGCCGTCGCTCGTCGTGGACAGCGGCGGCGCGGATCGCACGAGCGACCCGCCAGGAGGCTCCAGCAAGGTCACTTCCGCGCCATGGTCCGCGAAAAGACGCGCGCAATACTGCCCGCCAATACTGTCGGAGAGATCGACGACGCGCAGGTCCGCCAGGGCGCAATCTGCAGTCTCGGTCACGCGCGCACTCCCCGTCGCGACGCGACGTCGGCCCGTTGGCGGCCGTACGGTCCCGTCGACTCGGCCGGCTCCGGGCCGGCGTTTCATCCCGCCGTCACCGTAACCCGCCTTTGCATCCGTATGCAAGGCCGTGCTAGGATCAAACCGGTTATGCATCCGGTGCAAACGACATCCGGAGTCCGTGAAAGATGAACGAGGCGAGCAAGACGATGACGGCCCGGGATCTGGCGCGCCTGATCGGCGTCAGCCAGTCGGCTGTGTCGCGCGCCTTCACGCCCGGCGCATCGATTTCCGAGGACCTTCGCCAGCGCATCCTCGCGGCCGCCCAGCGCTTCGGCTACCGCCCGAACGTCATCGCGAGCATTCTGTCGCGTCAGAAAAGCGACATCATCGCCCTGGTGGTCTCGGACCTGCGCAATCCCTACTACCCCGGGCTGCTGGAACGGCTGTCGCGGAGCTTGCAGGCCCGGGGCCTGCAATGCCTGCTGTTCAACATCGCGCCGGGGTCGGACGTGCGCCAGCAATTGATGGCGCTGCGGCAGTATCACGTCGACGCGCTGGTGGTGATCTCCGCCACCGTGCTCAGCGCCGAGGAGATCGTGCTCGCCGCAGAGGGACGGCGTGTCGTGCTCGTCAACCGGATCGCGCCGGAAGCCCGCCTGACGACCGTCAGTTGCGACAACGCCCACGGGGCGCGGGCGATCGCTGATCATTTCCACGCCCTCGGCCGGAGGCGCGCCGCCTTCGTCGCCGGCCTCACCGGGACGGTCGTCAGCCTTCAGAGGCAGAACGCCTTCGTCACGCGGCTGGCGGAACTCGGGATGACGCTCACCGCCAGCATCGGCGCGGGCGAGTACAGCTACGAGGCGGGCTACCGGGCCGGGCTCGAACTGGGGCGCGCCGGCGGCACTGACGCGGTGTTCTTCGCCAACGACATTCTCGCGCTCGGCGGCCTCGACGCGCTGCGGGAGGGTTGCGGCGTCCGCGTGCCCGAGGACATCGCGGTCGCCGGATTCGACGACATTCCGATGGCGAACTGGCCCCATTACTCCCTGACGACCTACCGCCAGCCCATCGATGAGCTGGTCGGCCGCATCCTCGACGTCATCTCGGGCGGGGACGCCACGCCGGCCCTCCACCTGCTGGAGGGGGACATGGTCGTGCGCCGTTCGACGACGCCCCCCGTCTAGCGCGACAGCGCGATCAGAACACGAAGTCGCCCTCGCCGAGCTTTGAGAGCGAGACGTTCTGCAGCGTGATGGTTTCCCCGCCGGCCGAGATCACCGCATAGCCGAGACCGTTGTCGGCTGCGTGGGACGTCACGTCCGCGAAGCTGGCGAGCCCGAGCGCGCGGGCATCGATCCGGTCCTGCCCGACGACGAAGTCGGTGATCGTCGCGGTGGAGGCTGTCGCGGGGCTCGTGAACAGGAAGATGTCGTTGCCGGCGTCCCCCGTCAGGGTGTCCGCGCCGGAACCGCCCGCCAGCGTGTCGTTCCCCAGGCCGCCGTTCAGGCGATCGTTGCCCGCGAGTCCCGAGAGGGAATCCGCGCCGGCGCCGCCCACCAGAGTGTCGTTGAAGGCCCCGCCGGTCAGCGCGTTGTCGAGCCCGTTGCCGTTGCCCTTGAACGCCCCGGAGCCGGTATAGATGAGGGCTTCGACATTGCCGGTGAGCCCATAGGACGACAGCGCCGTCCATACCGTGTCGTAGCCGCCGTTGCTCAGTTCGCTGACGGCGTCGCCGGTGTCGACGACGTAGACGTCGTCGCCTTGCCCTCCGGCCAGCGTGTCACCGCCGAGCCCGCCGTCCATCGTGTCGTTGCCCGCGCCGCCGACCAGGCTGTCCGTTCCGGCGTCGCCCGCCAGGCTGTCGTCGCCGCCGCCGCCGTCCAGCGTGTCGTTGCCGTCATGGCCCCGCAGCGTGTCCGGCCCGGCCGTGGGATAGAGCTGTCCGACGACGGTCGCGGTCGGCGTGATGAGATCGTTGCCGGACGTGCCGTCGACGACATTCCCCGCGCCCCCCGACCAGTAGCCGTCGACCGTGACGGTGAAGGCGGATTGCGTCGTCAGGCCGCCGCTATCGGTCGCCAGAACGCTGACGTCGAACGACGGCGCGTCGAGGGGCCCCACGACGACCAGCCGCCCGGCGCTGAGCAGGAAGCGCCCGCCGGCGTCGTCGGCCAACGTCAAAGTCGGCACGTCCTCGGCGTCGGGGTCCTGGACCGTGACCAGTCCGACGATGGCACCCGTGGCGCTGCCGGCGGCGACATGGTCCGAGGACAGCGCGAGGCCATAAGGCGCTTCGTTCACGTCGGTGACGGCCAGCCGAACGCTCTTGTCGAAGCTCAGGCCGGTCTCGTCCGTCACCCGTACCGTAATGTCGTGCGAGGCGGCGGATTCGTAGTCGAGCGGACCGTTGACGACCAGGGTCCGCCCGGAAATGGCGAAGAGCCCGCCGGCGTCGTCGACCAGGGTGTAGCTCAGCGTGCCGCCCCGGTCCGGATCCATGCCGATGAGAACGGAAATCGGGGTTCCGGCAGGGGAGTTCTCGGCGATTTGCGTCACCGGCACGGTCAGTCCGACCGGGGCGGACCCCGACGCCGTCGCGCCGAAGACGAAGTTCGCCTCGGCGAGCTGGGCGGCGCGCACGCCCTGCAGCGTCACGGTCTCGCCGGCCGCCGCGATCACGGCGTTGCCTCCGGCGTCTTCCGAGAGATGGGACTGCACGTCGGTCCAGCTGGCGAGGCCGAGGCCGCGCACGTCCAGCCGATCGCCGCCCGCGACGGCGAAATCCGTGACGAGGGCGCGCGACGCCACCGACTGCGCGGCGAAGACGAACACGTCCGCGCCGGCGTCACCCGTAACCGTGTCCGCGCCGGCCCCCGCGACGATCCGGTCGTCGCCGAGGCCGCCGTTGAGGCGGTCCGCGCCCGCCCCTCCATAAAGCGTGTCCGCGCCGGCGCCGCCGATCAGCGTGTCCGCGCCGTCGCCGCCCGACACCACATTGTCGAGGCCGTTCCCGACGCCGCGAAACGCCGAGACGCCGGTATAGACCAGGCTCTCCAGGTTGCCGGTGAGCGTCCAGCTTCCGACCGAGGCCTGCACGGTGTCGAAGCCCGCGTTCGCTGCCTCTGTAGCGATGTCGCCGGCGTCGTCGACCACATAGACGTCGTCGCCGACCCCGCCGGCCATGGTGTCGGCCCCGGCCGCGCCGGAGAGCGTGTCGTTGCCGGCGAGTCCGGCAAGACTGTCCGCGCTCCCCGCGCCGACGAGCAGGTTGTCGAGGGCGTTGCCGACGCCCTTGAAGGGGCCGTCTCCCGTGGCGACCAGCCCCTCGACGTTGGCGCCCAGCGTATAGGCGGCGAGCGCGGTTCGGACCGTGTCGAAGCCGCCGCCCGCCTGCTCGACGACCAAGTCCCCCGTCCCATCGACAACGTAGACGTCGTCGCCGCCCTTCCCCTCCAGCGTGTCGGCGGCCCCGCCGCCGTCCAGCCAGTCGGCGCCGGCCCCGCCGACGATGCTGTTAGCGTAACCGCTGCCGACCAGCGTCGCGTCCCCGCCACCGGTGTAGACCATGCGCTCGATAGCGTTGCCGAGGGGGCTCGGGCCGAGGCGGAAGCTCGAGGCGGAGACGTAGACGGTGTCGTAGCCGCCGTTCGGCGCGTCCCAGGCGATGTCATGGGAGTCGTCGACGTAGTACACGTCGTCGCCCCGGCCGCCCATCATGTAGTCCGCGCCGGGACCGCCATCGATCGTGTCGTTGCCGGTGTCGCCCTGGATGCGATCGTCGCCCGCCCCGCCGGAGAGGCTGTCGCCGCCCGCCCCGCCGCCGAAGGTGTCGTCGCCGCCATTGCCGGCGATGGTGTCGGCCCCGTCCGCCCCGGCGAAGGTCTCGTTGCCCTCGCCGCCCACGATGTTGCGCGGCACGGCCAGCGCCGAGCGGTCGGCGTCCTGGTAGACCCGGATGTAGTCGATCAGCAGCTGCGAGGGGAACGGGGTGGAGGCGTTAGGCTCGCCGGACCAGATTCCGCCGACCGAGGAGTTGGCGAGCAGGTACATGGTGGCCTTGAGGGCGTCCGGGGTGGCGACCTGGCCGGTGACGACGCCGTCGACCGAGAAGGTGATCGAGTCCGGCGTCCAGTCCATTCCGTAGGTGTGGAAGCCGACCGAGAGGTCCGAGACGGTGGTGCGGACCACCGGCGTCGAGGTGACGGTGACGCCGTCGGTGGAGGTGTGGATGGTCGAGTTGACGGTCGAGGTGGCGTTTCCGAGAATTTCGGCGATGTCGATCTCGCCGAGCACGCCCTCGTCGGTGCGCAGCATCCAGAAGGCGGGCCACAGCCCCTGCCCCGCCGGCACCTGGGCGCGCACCTCGACATAGCCGTACTGGAAGCTGAAATCGTTGAAACTGCTCAGCAAGCCGCTCGAATAGGTGCGGTTGTCGAGGACCGGCGAGAGCTCCGGCGGCAACGGATTGGCGGTGATGGCCAGCACGCCGTCTGAGATCGAATAGGGGTCGATTCCGGGCGAAACTCCGTCATTCGTGACGTAATTCCGGTCGAGAAAGAACTGCTTCTGGTAGAGGGGAAGGATGGTCCGCCCGCCGAAGTAGAAGCTGGTGTCCCATGTGGGGACGGGCTGGTCGTAGAAGTCGGTACGGTCGAATTCGTCAGCAAAAACAAGGTTCATGTCGGGTCGGGGAGCGGCCATCGGGTGGAAAACCTCGGTTCGGGGGCGACCCGGCAACGCTCGGGCGCGCCGACGCGTTCCGCGCGCATCTCTGCCTCCGCGCGCGGAATGCGCGAAGTCCCAGCTCAAAGCCCGCGAACTTCGGGCCGTGTTCGGCGCGAAGGTCGTGCGGAGCTCGGCGGAACCCGCACCGTCTTCCGCCGTCCAATGCGGAATCCGGATCTTCCGCCCGAGTTCCGAGCGCGGGCCGCGCCGGCCGCGGCTTTTGCGCGCATCGCGCGACCATTTCCCGTCCGGCGAGCACAAGCGGGGCATTGTATCCGCCACCCCGGCTTCGCTAAGAAGGACTCGTTGGCCCCGCGCGGCGGACCCCGCCCCATCCCGAGAGCGATCCATGCCAGTGAGCTTCACCACGGACCGCATGCTGAATTTCGGCGACTGCGACATCTCCGGCACCGCCTACTACCCCTCCTACCTCAACCTCCTGAACGGGGTGATCGAGGAGTTCTGGACGAGCATCGGCTTTCCCTGGCACGAGATCATCTGGAAGGAGCGCTGGGGCACGCCGACGGTGCACCTCACCTGCAATTTCTCGAAGCCGTCCTTCTTCGGCGACCGGCTCACCTTCCGCCTCACCGTCACCCGGGTCGGCCGCTCGTCGGTGACGATCGAGCACACCGTCCATTGCGGCGCGGAGGCGCGCTGGTCCGGCCATCAGGTGCTGGCCGCGAGCCGGCTCGACGAGCATACCTCGATGGTTTGGCCGGAGCCGGTGAAGGCGAAGCTCGAGAGCTTCCTGGCCCCGGGCTGATCGGCCCCGGACCGATCCGGACGCGGCCTGATCCGCCCTCCCCTCAGCCCCGCCAGCCCAGCGCGCGCGCGTGGGCGCGCACCTCGGCCTCGCGCTCGGCGGCGCCGGGATGCGTGTCGAGGATGGTCGCGCCGTCCCGTCCGGCCGCGCCCGAGAGGCGGCCGATCAGCACGACGAAGGCGGTGGGGTCGCGCCCCGCCGCCAGCATGATCTCGACCCCGCGCCGGTCCGCCTCGCGCTCGAAGTCGCGGGAATAGGAGAGGATGCGCAGCACGCCGGCCTGCGTCGCCAGGGTTTCGACGAGCGGGCCCGGGTCGCCGCCCAGCACGGCGACGAAGGCGTAGAGCCCGGCGGCAGCGTAAATCCGGCGCAGGCCGTGCCGGAGCTCGACGTGGCCCATTTCGTGCGCCAGCACGCCGAGCACCTCGTCGTCGGTCCGCGCCGCCTGGACGAGCTGGTCGGTGAGGATGACGGTGCCGCCCGGCAGGGCGAAGGCGTTGGGGCCGATCGACGGCGCGTCGCGCAGCAGCAGGTCCGCCGGCGGCAGGCCGGCGCTCTCGCCGAGAGCCGCCATCTGGCGGCGCAGCGCCTCCTGCCGCGCCTCCGGCAGGCGCGACGGTTTCAGCAACGTCCCCTCGAAGGTCTGGCGCGCGGCGGCGTCGATGGCGGCGGAGACGCCGGGCGGCGTCACGCTCGCAAGGCCCCGGGCGAGCGCTGGCAGCCCCCACTGGTAAAACGCGGCCACCGCCGCGACGGCCAGCACGCAGGCCAGGGCGACGGCGAGCGCGTTACGCTCGATCCAGTGCACCGCCGACGCCACCTTGCCTTCGGGCCGCGGAAGCGCGGAGAGATCGGCGTCGTGCGCCGCCTCGAACACCGCGCCGTCGGCGAATTCGATCTTGCGCGGCAGGCTGCCGACCGGCGGCGACACCGCGACGATGCGCGGCGCGGCGGCTTCCGCGCCGTCGCCGAGCCGCAGCAGGAGTCCTGCTGGGCCGGCGCGCAGCGTCGCGTCGATGGAGCGGGCCGACTCGGGCGGGAAATAGCGGCCCTCGATCATTCGCACCTCACAGGCCGAGGTCCACTCCGGCGAGGTCGAGATATTCCGCCGAGGCGACGTTGCCCGCCTCTCCGGCGGCCCCGACGATGGCGTCGAGCGGACCGCCGGGAACGAGGGCGGTGTGGCGCACCATGTAGTCCCAGGTCCGCACGGCCGCCCACGGGCGCATCAGCCCGAGCGTCGCCACCGTCACGACGACGTTGGAGACGGCGATCCACAGGACGCGCGACCGGCCGAGCCGCGACACGAGGCGATGGCCGCCGTCCAGCCCGGTCGCGTTGAACGCCACGTTGCGCACGCCCGCCCGGTAGAACACGCCGGCGAGGAACACGGAGAGATAGGCCGCGACGACGACCCAGTGCCAGAGGCTCACACCACCCATCTCAGAACCTCCCGCTCGAGGCGGCGACCGTGAGGAGAACCGCGAGGCCGATCGCGCAGACCGGGATCAGAGCCGCCAAGCCCAGATTGGCGTAGAGCGGCCCCAGCCGCGCCTGCGTGTGGAAGCGCGCCGTTCCATACGAAAGCCCGTTGCCGACATAGTTGGCCGACAGGCGCGAGAACACCGGCAGCAGCAGGCCGGCGCTCAGCAGCACCGCGATGGGCATGCCGAGATAGATGCCGAAGGCCGGCCAGTACGAGCCGCGAAAGGCGAAGCGCACGTTACGGTAGGAGGTCATGCGCGCGTTGAACGCCAGCGCCGTGTTGACGGCCCACGGCAGCACGAAGGCATAGATGATCAGCAGCACGGCGAAGGCCGGCGAGATCGTCACCAGCACCTGGTAGACGACGAGCACCGCGACGACGATCAGCCGGCCGATCAGGATGCGCGAGGGCCGGGCGTGGTACTCGAAATTGTGCCCGTCCAGCCAGGTGTTTCCGTAGAAGTACCGCACCCGCCGCACCTTCGCCCACGCCGAGTAGATCCCGAGCGTGATCAGCGACAGGAGGACGTTGACGATCCAGATGCCGAAATACTCCCCGGCCCGGCCCTGGAAGGTAAAGGCGAGCTCCCCGCCAGCTTCAGACGGCGCTCGCGGCGCGGAGTCGACCGCGCCGGCCCGGTCGCGCTCGCGCTGCACGGGAGACCATGAAGGACCGCCCTGCGCGGGCGGTGGGACGGGCGGGACGGCGGCGCCGCAGGAGGAGCAGAAGCGCGCCCCGGCCGGCAGCGCCGCGCCGCAATTCGCGCAGAAGTTGGGAATCATCGAGGGCCAATTCGCAAGAGCTTGAGAACGGGCGGATGGAAACAGCAGGCCGCCCTGTCGGTCAAGCTTCCGGGCGCGCTAGACCAGCAGGCCGAAGATCGCGCAGGCGGCGGCGAACAGGATGAGCGGCATGCGGTAGGCGGTTTCGCCCAACGCCAGCATGGCGACGATGAAGGCGGCGGCGGCGAGCGCGGCGAACATGCGCAAATGGTCGCGCCGCGTCAGCATCCCCGCCCCCCTCGCGCGGCGGGCGCGCGGCGACGCGCGAGACGAAGCAACTCGGAGTTGCATCCTCGATAATACATTGGGTTTTCTCAATAAAATAAAGTAATGATAGGCGACAACGACCGCATGGAAGCCGATGCGCCCAGGACAGTCAAGTCGTTCTGCTTCACCCGTCCCCGGACCGGTGCAGCGAAGCGGAACTGGATCCGGGGCCTAGCGCAATTTGTCGCGCGAAGCGCGTCCTTGTGGCCTTTTCCATTGAGCGCCGCTGCGCGGCAGCATCCATGCGCTGGCCCTCGGACACCCCTCCGCTGACGCTGCGGGGTTCCGGGGACGGGCGGACGAGGTCCGCCCTTTCCGATTGCGGGCCTCCGGCTCGACCAACGAAGAGACGCGCGGACACTCGGTCCGCGCATCTTCCCTCCCGCCCGTCAGGCCGGCAGGCGGCGGTCGTAGTCGGCCTTGAGGCGGGCCCAGCCTTCCCAGAAGGGCGCGGGCTTGTCGCCACGAGCGCGGGCGACCAGCAGGTCGAGGTGCATGTGCCAGCCGGCGCTGACGTTGAGCATCGTGCCGCGATCCGGCAGGCGCTTGTGGACGAGCGTCAGCAGCACCTCGTCGCCGCGCGGCTCCAGCCGGATGCTGACGCCGCCGGTGTTGCCCCAGGTGAAGCCGAGAAGATGCGGCGGCTCCAGCTCGGTGATCTCGCACGTCAGCCGGTGCTCCTCGGGGAAGCCCTCGGGCCGGCGGCCCGGCGGGTCGCTCAACTCGTCGTTGCGCCAGATCAGTTCGAAGGAGGCGCCCTTGCGCAGCTCCATCTCGCCCCCGGCCAGCCACTGCCGGCGCAGCTCCGCCTTGGTGAGGTAGGTCCAGCAGCGCTCCAATGGGCCGGGGAGCAGGCGGGTGATGGTGAGCGTGGCGGGCTCGGTGAGCACGCCGTAGTCGTCCAGGGTCGCGAGCGTCATGAGTCGTCTCCTTTCGACGCGGGGGATTGGCGGGCGTCCTCCTCGCGGAGGAGCCGTTCGAGGATGTCCAGCCGGCCTGTCCAGAAGCGTTCGTAGAAGGCCAGCCAGTCGTGGGCGGTGGCGAGGGGGCCGGGATCGAGCCGGCACAGATGCGTCCGGCCGCGCACCTCGCGGCGGATCAGCCCGGCGTGCTCCAGCACCTTGATGTGTTTGGACGCCGCCGCGAGCGAGATGGCGAAGGGCTCGGCGAGCTGCCCTACGGTCCTTTCCCCGCCCGCCAGTTCGCGCAGCATGCGCCGGCGCGTGGCGTCGCCGAGGGCGTGGAAGACGGTGTCGAGCTGGGGCGCGTGTAATTCAACCATGCGATTGAATATGCATCCGCCGATCTCGATTGTCAACCGATTGGTTGAATGTCAGACGGCTTTCAGTTCGGCCGGGCCGGGTTCGCCCAGGCCCGCGCCGTCACGCCAGCCGCCACCGGGCGGGCCTCCCGCGCGATCTGGCGGGCCAGCGCATGGGCGAGCGCCAAAGACAGCGCCGCGACACCGTACAGGGTCACAAAGGCAACGAGCATCGCAATGGCCTCAACCACGAGTGCAATGGATGCAGCCTAGGGCGGCCAAGCTTCCGCAACGTTGTTCCCGCACAAGTTGTAGCACCATCGCGAGCGCGATCCGTTCAGGCGAAGCCGGCGAAGTGAGCGAGGCTCCACTCGCGCGCCGCGAACGCCTCGCCCACCGCCTGCAATTGCGGGATCGCGTCCACCGCGTCGAGGCGGGTCAGCTGGTTGGCGTCCAGCCCGCCGAGCCCGAGGGCGTCCAGGCCCGCCGGCGTGAGGTCGGGATCGTAGCGCACATAGGTGAAGGCGCGCGAGCCGGGCTGCGCCGGGTCGACGAGGTCGCCGACCTCGCGATCGAGCCTCGGGCCGTGGCGGCAGCGCCCGAACACGCGGCAATTGAGGTCCTGGTCGTAGGCCATGCCGTCCATCATCTGGCCGGGGGCCTGCCGCGCCACGTCGATGAAGCTCGCCCGCTCGTCGTCGGGCGAGCGGCCGGCGCGGTCCCATCCGCCTGTGCCCACCGAGACGACCAGCAGGCTCTCCTCGCCGCGCGGCCAGTTCAGCCCGAAGGTTGGCGCCGTGGCGATGCGCGCCATGGCGAAGGCCGGCATGTTGTAGGGCGTCATGCCGCCGTCGACGAACACGAAGCGGCGCGGCCCCAGCGTCACCACCTCCGGCGGAAAGAAGGTCGGCGCGGCGGTGGAGGCGCGCACCACCGTCCACAGCGGGATGTCGAGGTTGCAGTCGGGCCGCGCGCGGTCGTTGTACTTGGCGGCCGGGTTGTTGGTGAGCAGCCAGGGCGAGTTGGTGGTGACGTTGTAGGTCACGGCGAGCAGCAGCGTGCGCAGGCGCGGAGAGCCGAGCGTCGTGTCGGCCCCGAACACCGCCTCGAGCTGGTCGCGCAGGGGATCGCCCCGGTACAGGTTCCACAGCCGGTGCAGCACCATCTCCTTCTCGAACATGGCGTGCCCGTTCTCGACGTAGAAGCGCGAGAGGTCCGCGACGCTCATGCCGCAGGCGAGCCCGGACGCGACGATCGCGCCCGTCGACGTGCCGCCGATGAAGTCGAACCAGTCCGCCAGGCGGAAGCCGCCGGGGTCCGGCGACCGGCGCGCCAGATCGGACTCCATGCGCGCCAGCATCGCCAATGTCAGGATGCCGCGAATGCCGCCGCCGTCGAGGGCGAGAAGGCGGCGCTGGCCGGGGCGGCGCGGACTCAGGAGGTCGGGCGGCGGCATGGCGCTCCCCTCACCCGCCGCCGGGCGGTCGCGTCCAGCGCGCCTGCCATCCCTGCGTCTCGGCTGACATCACTGCCTCGCAGCGCGCCACCCAGCCGGACCAGTCGCCGCCCGGCTGGGCGGCGGCGTCGAAGCCGGCCAACTCCGCCTCCAGCCGGTTCGCCGTGGCGAGATAGCTCGCGGCGAGGTAGCCGTAGCGGGAGGCCTCGGCGTGGCTCAGCAACCCCGCCCCCACCGTCGTCAGCAGCGCCGTCACCGCCGCGATGTCGAACGGCACGCCGGTGAACGGGATGGTCTTGCCGGTCGCGCCGGCGGCGGCGGTGATCAGCGTCGCCGCCAGCGCCACGCCGAACTCGGCCTTGCGCAGCAGCGACGCGCGCCGCCGCGACAGCTCGGCGCGCGGCCGGTAATAAAGGTCGATCTGCGCCACGACGCGGCGGTCGCGATACTCGGTCGGGGACAGCATGTCGCGCGGCGCCGAGCCCGGGGCCTTGGACTGCGTCAGCTCGGGCAGCAAATCGTCGCCGCCCTCCTCGATGCGGCGCGCCTCGGCCGGCAGGCGCTCGCGCGCCGTCGCGGGGTCGTCATAGGGCGCGGCGCGCGCGGCGTAGCGGAAGGCCTCGCTCTTCATCGCCTCGGCGATGGCGCGGGCGCGCGTCCACGAGGCGATCCGCTCCGGTCCGCCGAGCCGCGCGGAGATGAAGTTTCCGGCGGCCAGGATCACCGCGCCCAGCACCAGCAGCCCGGCGCGCCCCGGCGTCTCCGACGCCATCTGGCTGGCGAGCGTCGCCGCCGCCGCGCCGGCGAGGGAGAGCCCCAGCGTCGCCTTGCGCGTTCGCGTCACGGCGGCGTTGAGCCGCCCCGCCGTGGCCGACCAGTCGGCGGCGCGCTGCGCCACGCGCGCCAGCGGCGCGGCGGCGTCCGGCGCGGGCGGCGGCGCCGTGTCCGGCAGGTTCTCGACAACCGACATCGGCTCCTCCCTTGGACGCCGCGCTGGGACGTCTCCACTGGGACCGGACGCAATCGGGCGCGCCTCATCGCGCGCGGACGCGCCGCGCATCGATCAAGCAGAACTACATAAAATTACAAAAAGCGAAATTTAGTTAGATTTCGCTGGAGTCTTCGCTGACTAGTGAACTGATTGAACGAGCGTTTTCGTTGCGAGTCAATGACCCGAATAGAGTCAGATTTGCAGGCTTCATCCCGTGTGTTGGGACGCACATCTTTTTACCTTGACTCGTTTGCATGATGAGACATGATTTTGCCAGAAATCCGCCACCCTTCCACTTGCGGAGGGACTGATGCCGCTTGCCGGAGACGACGATAGGCCCAGCATCTTCGTCAGCTACGCGGGCCTCGACGACGCCTGGGTCGCGGCCTTCCTGACCGACGCGTGGTGGCGGCCGATCCGCTCGGCCGCGACGCTGTTCCGCTACAAGAACGACCCCGTCCTCGTCGGCTCGGTGCGCGAGGAGATGCGCGAGCGCGTCGAGAAGTCGGTCGCCTTCATGCCCATCCTGTCGCGCTGGTACGTGGAGAACGGCGGCAAGATCATCGAGGAGGACGAGTTCCTCTGGGCCGTCGAATGCTATTCGAAGCGCCCGAAGGGGCGGCGGCTGTTCTTCCCCGTCATCCTCGACAGCGTCGCCGACGACTGGTGGTCGATGCGCGGCCACGAGGTTCTCCGGCGCAACGCCTGGCTGAAGGACGAGAACGTCGCCAACCGCGACTTCCTCGGCCCCATCACCCCGCAGCGCCAGGAGGAGATCAACAAGGTCCTCGAGTTCGTCCAGCAGATCCGCGCGATCCTGCCGCCGCCCGAGACGGACGCGCCGCCGCCTCCCGACGCCGCCGCCTCAGCCGACGCCGAGTTCGTCGTGCTCGGCCACGAGGACGACGTGCGCACGGACGAGCTGGCCGAGACCCGCAAGGCTTTGTGCGACCGGCTGAACGAGCGCCACCGCAAGGCGGTCGAGTGGCCGAACGGCTGGCTCTCCTCCGGCGACCGCAAGGTGGCGCGCAAATGGCCGCGCTTCATCCAGCCGCTGACGCCGCGCGAGGCGCTGGCGCTGGCCCGCGACAGCGCGCCGGACGAGGTGGCGCAGCGCGTCGGCGTGGCGGCCGGCGTGGCGCTCACCCCGGCGGGCGACCTCGCCGAGCCGGCCCCGCCGGTGACGCTGTGGCTGCCGCAGGACCTAGCCGCCGACCCGCTGGCCGCGGGCTTCGCGCGGCGCTTCCCGCCGCCGCCCGAGCCGGGCCCCGACGCCGTGCCCGCCGCGCCGCGCGCCTGCGTGGCGAGCGTCGACCTCCTCGCCGGGCTGCTCGCCCCCGCCGGGCCGGTCGACATGCCGACGGTGACGGTCGAAATCCTCGACGACGACATCGTCGTGGCGCGCGCCAGCACGGCGCAGAAGCTGATCGAGGACAAGCTGCGCGACTACGTCGTCAGCGCCACCAACGGCCCGCCCGACCCGCGCGGCGCGCGCCCGCCGATCGGCCCCGACGACGTGTGGATCGCCAATTTCGCCGACCCGAAGGAGCTGGCGGCGCAGATCGCCAACACCAGCATCGTGGTCGCCAACGACTCCACCCTGCAGCGCGGGCGCACCCTCACCGAGGCGCGGCGGTGCGTGCGCGACAAGGTGCGCGTCTACGCCAACGGCCTCGGCGACGCGCCGGGCAATCACGGCGTGCTGCCCGTGTTCCTCGTCATCAGCAACGCCGACTGGTTCCGCGACGACCCGACGCTCGACGCCTATCTGCGCGGCGAGAAATGGCGCGTGCTGAGCCTCGACCGCCAAAGCCTGGAGCCCGACCCGGCGAGCCGCCAGCGGCTGATCGGCGAAATGCACCGCGTGCTGGCGAGGTGACAATGTCCGCCCAGCCCGCCCCTCTCCCCCCGCCGCCCGCAGCGCCGCCGCCGGCGGAGACGGGCGAGGGCCTGGCCGCCTATCTCGCCGCCTTCGCGCGGCTGGCGGGCGACGGACGGGCGGCGCAGGCGCAGGACGAGCAGGGCCGCCTCACAGCGCCCTATCCCGGGATGCGCAGCTTCTCCGACAGCGAGAGCGGCGTGTTCTTCGGCCGCCGCGCCCCGGTCGAGGACCTGATCCGCCTGCTCGGCCAGCGCCAGATCATCATCGTGCTCGGCGGCTCCGGCTCGGGGAAGTCGTCGGTGGTGCGCGCCGGCCTGATCCCCGATCTGCGGCTGGCGCGCGCCATCCCCGGCCGCAACGGGCGCTGGTACGTCGCCTCGTTCATGCCCGGCCGGCGGCCGGCGCGCGAGCTGCTCGACGGGCTGTGGCGCGACCTGCTCGCGAGCGCGCCGCCGGCGACGGCCGACAAGGCGGTCCGCGTCGCGGGCGGCGCCGTCCCGCGCGACGCCGCTCGCGCGGAAGGCCCAGGCGCGGACGCGCTGCGCGAGGCGTTCCACGCGGCGCTGACGCGCGACGGGCGGCTGGACGTCGCCGGCGTGCGCCGCTTCGCCTCCGAGGCGCTGGGCGAGATCGATTTCGAGATGAACGGCAGGCTGCGCGGCGGCGCGCCGAGCCTGATCCTGCTGATGGATCAGTTCGAGGAGATCTTCAAGCCGGACGTCGACCCGGCGGAGCGCGACGACGTGCTGGCGCTGCTGCGCGACGTGTTCGAGGCGGCGCGGCGCGGCGAGGCGCAAGGCTTCTACATCGCCGTGACGCTGCGCAGCGAGGAACTGCACCGCTGCGCCGAGCACCCTGCCCTGCCCACCGTCGTCAACAGCAGCTTCTACCTGCTCGAGCTGATCGGCGAGGAGGCGCTGCGCGACGCCATCGTCAAGCCGGCGCGGATCGTCTTCGAGGACTGGACCATCCCCCCGCCGGACGCCGCCCCGGACGCGCCGGTCGCTCCCGAGCTGGTGACGACGCTGCTGGCGCGCAGCCGCGACATCCGCGACGGGCTCGACCATCGCCCCGACCAGTTGCCGCTGCTGCAGCACGCCCTTCGCCTGACCTGGGAGAACGCCGCCCGGCGCTGGAGCGCGCTGCCCGCCGGCGCGCCGGTGCGCGTCGAGCTCGCCGACCTGCCCCCGGGAGGCCCCGCGACGCCCGCCCAGCCGGCCTACCTGAAGGAATGCCTGAACGAGGCCGCCGGCGCGGCGTTCGAGCGGGCGGTGGCGGCCTACGCCGCCATCGCCCGCGTGCCGAAGGCGGAGGACGAGGCGCGCTGGGTGCTGCGCATCGTGCTGGTGTCGATGGCCCAGCGCGACGACCGGGGCAACTGGGTGCGCCGCCTGCTCAAGGGTGCGGAAGCGGCGCGCATCGCCGCCGACGCGCCGGGTTCGAAGGGGCAGCGCCGCGACCGCCGCGAGGCCCTGGAGGCCGCACTGGACGAGCTGGTGCGCCACGGCTACGTCGCCATCCGCCACGCCGGCCAGCCGTTCGGCGAGCGCGAGTTCGAGGTCTGCCACGAGGCGCTGATCCGCAGCTGGCGTCTCTACGGCGAGTGGCTGAAGGAGGCCGAGGCCGTCACCCGCGCGCTGTGCCAGATGGTCGAGGCGGCGTCCGGCCTCGATCCCTCGCTGCTCAAGCCCTACCCGCGCACGCCCGCCGGGCTATGGGCCTGGCTGCGCGCCCGCAAGGAGCTGGCGGCCCGTGACGTCGCGCCCGTCGCCACGCGCGAACAGCTCGGCAAGGTGTTCTGTCCCGCGCCGCTGTTCGGGCACGGCTGGCTGCGCGACCGCGTGGCGCGCGAACTGGCCGCGCGCGCCGCCGCCGGAGGGGGCTGAGATGGAACCGACCGTCCTTCATTCAGCCGAAGTCGACCCCGCCGCGCGGCTTGCCGCCATGCACGAGGCCGACGCCATGCTGGCGCGGGTGAGCCGGCTCGCGGCGCTGGCCGGCCCGGCGACGCCGCAAGTGGCGCGCGGCAGCCTGCTCTCGCGCGCCGACGCCTTCGCCCGCCGCCCGGAGAACCGCCTCGTGGTGACGCTCGCCGTGACGGCCTTCGTGCTCCTCCTCGGGCTGGGCGTGATCGCCTACGTCTCCGTGGTCAGCGTCAATCTCACCTTCCAGAACCGGATGATGAGCGCCCACGCGCTGGCCGGCAGCCAGTTGCGGACGCTGCTGCGCAACGAGACCGACAGCACGCAGTTCGCCTACGACATCGGGCAGGCGCTGCGCCGCGTCGACGCCAGCGCGCCGAGCATGGGCAGCGACAATGGCATGGCGTGGTCGCTCGCCGTGTCGCAGCTCGACGAGGTGGCGAGGCCGGGCTTCGGCCATCCGCTGGCGGTGTCGCTGGCCGCCGCCGCCGGCGCGTCGCCGGCTCGCTGCCGCCGGCTGGTGCAGAACGTGCCGCCGGCCCCGCTGCTCACGCCGCCGAGCCCCGACTTCCCCGGCCGGCGCGGGCTCGCCTGGGTCGACGCGCAGACCGCGCCGCGCTGGGCCCCCGTGTGGACGCCGGGCGACGAGGCGGCGTTGCGGCAGGCCGGCGTCGCCCGCAACGGCCGTCTGCCCGACCTGTTCCCGCAGCTCGGCGCGCCCGGCCGGCCGGCGCGCAGCATTCACTGCCTCTCCGACGACGGCGGGCTGCTGGTCGATTGGACCGAAGGCTTCTCGCCGAGCCTGGTCGAGCTGCGCTGGTATCCCGACCCCGCGACGCCCTCGGCGTGGCGCGTCGAGGTGGCCAACAACATTCCGCCGGCCGCCCTGCCGACGCCGGAGCAGGCGCTGGCCAGCCACCGCGACGACGTGTGGACGGCCTTCTGGGACGCGGCGGAAGGGCCGAACAACCGCATCCTCTATAAGGCGGACGGCGCGCGCCGCGTCTTCGCCTTCGACGTCCAGGGAGAGCCCGGATCGAGCTTCGCCTACCAGGCGTTCGCCGGCGTGCTCGCGCCCCGTCCCATCCCGAAGGCGGCGGCCGCGCCGCCGGCCGAGGCGCGCTGCGACTACGCGGCGTCCTCGGTGTGCAACATCGAGACGATTTTCTACGGCCATCCCGCCATCGTGCAGATCGAGGCGACGCCCGCCGACGCTTCGCCCGAGGCGGCGGGCGGGGCGGGATCGAAGCCCAGGGCCTGCGCGCGGCAGGAGATCTGCAGCCACGACATCCGCATCGTGCCGAAGCCGGACGGGGCCGAGAGCCCCGAGCACCAGATCGCCTGGGTGTCGGTGAACGGCCACGTCTCGGCCCGCATCGAGGCGGTGCGACTGGAGCGCACGCCGGAGGCCTCGTCGGAGAGCGGCGACCGGCCGGACCTGCTCCGCCTCGACGACGCGACTGGCCAGTCCTGGGGCCTGATGGTGGGGCGCGACGCCGCCGAGCGCGTCATCGCCGCCACGCTGGCCGCCACCGGCCAGCCCATCGAGGGCCGCGTCTCGCGGCTCTGCCGCTATCTGCGGTGCCAGTCATGGTGACGTCGCCCGCCACAGCCGCCGAAGCGACCGCGCGGGCGACCGGCGCGACAGGGGAGCACGGACATGCGCGAGAGATGGTCGACCCTCGTCAAGGGACTGGCGCTTGCGGCGAGCCTGGCCCCTCCGGCCGGCGCGTCGCCGAACCCAGGCGCCCCGGAGACGCCGGCGCCGCTCATCGGCCGGCTCGACGACATCCGCGCCCGGCTGTTGCGGCACGCGCCGCCCGAGCAGGCGACGCCAGACCGGCAGGCGCAATACCGCCCGCAATGGGCGAACTGGAACAACTGGCCGAACTACTGGAAGAATTTCTAGACGCGCCTCTCCGGGGCTCGACCAACCTGCTGGTGCTGCAGGGCACGCCGTTCTGCAACATCGACTGCGCCTATTGCTACCTGCCGGACCGCGACAGCCGCGCGCGCATGGCCCCGGCGCTGGTCGAGCAGGCCGCGTCCTGGCTGCATCGAAGCGGGCTCGCCGCCGACGAGCTGACCATCGTGTGGCACGCGGGCGAACCGCTGGTGCTGCCCATCGCCTGGTACGAGGACGCCTTCGCCCGCATCGCCAGCGCCATGCCGGGCCGCGCCGTACGACACGCCTTCCAGACCAACGGACTGCTGATCGACGAGGCGTGGTGCGCCTTCTTCGCGCGCCATTGCGTGTCGGTGGGCGTCTCCATCGACGGTCCGGCGCGCCTGCACGACGCGCGGCGGCGCACCCGCGCCGGCCGCGGCACGCATGACGGCGCGATGCGCGCAGTGCGGCTGCTGCAACGGCATGGGGTGCGCTTCCACGCGCTCGCCGTCGTCGGCGAGGCCGCGCTGGACGACCCCGACGGGTTCGTCGACTTCTTTCTCGACGCCGGGATCGAGGCGCTGGGCCTCAATGTCGAGGAGATCGAGGGCGCGAACCGCGCCTCCTCGCTGGCGCATCCGGACGTCGAGCGCCGCTTCCGCGCCTTCCTCGCGCGCGTCACCGACCGCGCGCTCGCCTCCGGCCGGCTGCGACTGCGCGAGTTCTGGAACATGGCCGAGCGCTGCCTGTCGGAGAGCGCCGCCAACGACGAGGCGACGCCCTTCGCCATCCTCACCGTCACGGCGGACGGGGCGCTGTCGACCTACTCGCCGGAGCTGGCCGGCGGCGACGGACGCTTCGCCATCGGCCGCTTCGACGAGCGCGGGAGCGCCGGGCTGTTCGACGTGATCGATCGCCAAAGGCTGCTGGCGCTCGCCGCGCAGGTGCATCGCGGTGTGCGCCGCTGCACGTCCTGCGCGTACTTCCGCCTGTGCGGCGGCGGCGCGCCGGCCAACAAGCTCGCCGAGAACGGCTCCTTCGACAGCGGCGAGACGCTGTTCTGCCGGCTGACGCGGCAGGCCGCCGCCGAGGTCGCCCTCGAGCGACTGGCCCTTGTCGCCGACCTTCTGGACAATTCGGCAGAGTTCAAGATTTCAAAGTGTAACTAAGTTTAGTTTTCGTTTAGTCGATTCCGGCAAGAGTCTTTTCGCTTGGCATGACTTCTTTTTTGTGTTGTGTTTGTTGCACGAAAGAGTTCTACCGGCACGTTCATTGAACGTCGCGGAAGACGTCATTCTCTGCGCTCCGTTTTATCTCAGACAATTACAAGCAGCGGCGCGAAGACGCCCGGCGACATCATGTTCGCGACACGCATGCGAGGCGCTTTGCTTCGCAGGGAGGACGCTTGCGCCCGGCGCGGGGGTGGCCGGGACCGGGGAAGACCAGGCTCCAGCGGCGCTGGAGAAGGAGGAGCCATGATTCCGATCGACGGCGACGCTCTCCGCGAGATCGCCCCGCGCATGTCGGGACCGCGCGCGGCGAAGCAGAAGGCCATCTTCGAGGCGCTGAGCGGCTCGCTCGCCGCCACGCTGGACGAGGCCGCCATCAACACGCGCCTGCGGGCGGCGCACTTCCTCGCGCAGATCTGCCACGAGTCCGACGGGTTCTGCACCTGCGAGGAATACGCCAGCGGCTCCGCCTACGAGGGTCGCCGCGACCTCGGCAATCTGCAGCCCAACGACGGACGGCGCTTCAAGGGACGCGGGCTGATCCAGCTCACCGGGCGCGCCAACTACCGCGCCTTCGGGGCGAGGCTCGGCGTCGACCTCGAGGCCGATCCCGAGGCCGCGGCCGACCCGAAGCTCAGCCTGCGGATCGCCTGCCTCTACTGGACCGACCGCAACATCAACCCGAAGGCCGACCGCGACGACCTGATCGCGGTGACGCGGGCGATCAATGGCGGCCTGAACGGGCTGGACGCGCGGCGCGCCGCGCTGACCCGCGCCAAGACGGTGCTCGCCCGCCTCGCCGCCGCCGAGGTGATGGCGGCGGAGCCGACCCCCGTCGACGAGGTGGCGCGGCGCGGCTGCGCCAGCGACAGCGTCGGCGACCTGCAGCGCATGCTGCACGACCTCGGCTTCCCGGTGGCGGTGGACGGCTCGTTCGGCCCCGCCACCGAACTGGCCGTGATGCGCTTCCAGATGGAGCACGGCCTGGAGGCCGACGGCATCGTCGGCGCGCAGACCTGGAGCGCGTTGCGCCAGGCCCAGGCGCCGTCGCGCGCCGCCTGACAAGGAGGCCGGCGGTCCTCGCCGGCTCCCCTCGAAAACTTGGCAGGGCGGCGCGGACGCGCCGGCCCCGGAGAGGCTGCGCATCCATGCCCGACCCCAATTTCCGAATGGCGGCGTTCCGGCGTATGCCCGCCGAGGCGGGCATTGCGAAGGCAGGCCTGGCGCAGGCGGTGAAGATCAATCCCGCGCTCGTCGGCGCGGTGGCCAAGGACCCCGGCATGGCGCGGCGCGACAGCGACGCCATGATCGCCGTGCGCGACATCGTCGCCGCCCCGCCCCCGCCGGTGAAGGGCGTCGACATCGGCAACGCGGTGCGCACCGACGCCGTGCGCATGGTCGACCCGCAGCTCTGGCTGCGCCTGCGCCGCACCTTCCCCGGCTTCCGGCGCGGCGTGAAGCGCGAGGCGCTGACCGTGCCGGTCGCCCCCGCCGACCCGATCGACGACAGGATGGTGTTCGAGGGCGCGACGGACGGCTCGCGCTGGCACCTGCCGCGCTACCGGCTGGCGCAGCAGGTCGTCTCCGGCGTCGACCAGTACAAATTGTTCGTCGAGGATTCGCCGCAGGGCTGGCTGCTGCGCGCGCAGCTCTCCAAGGCGCGCCCGCCGGAGATCCCCGCCGCGACGCCGACGACGGAACTCACGCACCACCTCGCCGTGAGCCTCGTCTACCAGGTGACGATGGGCGGCGGCGCGACGGCCCAGAAGGACCTGCCGTTCCAGGAGATCACCTTCGACGAGGCCAGCGGCGAAACGGAGGCCGTGCTGCGCTTCGCCTCGATCGGCGAGCGCGACCAGGCCGTCTCGGCCATCACCACCGCCGCCTCCGGCGCGGGGCTGAAGACCGTGCTCGCCGCCGAGGTGGGCGTGCCAGGCGAGAAGGACGACCAGGGCGTCCAGCTCTATCGCCAGTCGTCGCGCTTCGCGACCTGCTTCGCCGAGCCGAACCCGCTCTACGTCAACCCGGAGCTGAACCGCGCCTTCTTCGCCGGCGCGGTGCGCGCCGCCACGGGGCCGGCGCTCACCCCCACGCAGGTGAAGTGGAAGGACCGTTTCCACACCTACTGGCAGGACGTGGCCGAGCCGCACGTCTTCTACATCCTCCCCGACGCGTTCCGCCTGACGCGCGGCGACCGCCCGCCCTTCGACCCGATGTGCGCCGTGCGCGTCGCGCCGGGGGCGACCTCCGCCGACGACGCGCGCCTGACGCTGGAGTTCGCCGCCTCGACCTTCATCGACGCCGCGCGGCTGGAGGCGGCGCGCGCGGTGCTGGCGGCGCAGTTGCCGGCCGAGCTGCGCGACAATGGCGGCGGGGCGCGCGTGCGCTTCGAACTGCTCTACGGCGGCAAGGCGTCGTTCTGGCTGTCGCTGCCCGGCGCGACGGGAGCCGGCGTCGGCCTCAGCGAGCGCCCCGGCGCGCAGGTCGATCTGCGCGGCGTGCTCTACCACTCCGAGACGCTGACGCTGCCCGCCTTCAAGGCGGTGTTCGACGCCATGATGGGCGGCTCCGTGTCGCTGATGCGCGGCGAGGTCCGCGTCGACGTGGGCGGCGGCGCGGTCGACCGCGTGCCGTTCGAGGCCCGCTTCGACCGCATGAACGGCGGCCACCTCGACATGTCGGCGGCGGCTGTCGCCGAGGGCCGCTACGAGGTGACGCTGACCAACACGCTCGAGTCGCCGATGACGGTGCGCGCGCTTGACATCGACCTCGCCTACGGGGCGGGGCCGGACGTCGTCGTGCAGGGCGCGGTGTCGGGCGTCACGCTGCCGGTCGACCTCGCGCCCGGCGCGTCGATGCGGGTGGCGCTCGCCGCCAGCCCGCCGCCGGAGGTCGCCGGCCTGCTGCCGACGCCCGTCGTCGACGCCTCCGGGCTCGACGTGAAGCCGGACCCGCAGCGCATCTGGGACAAGATCCTCGACACCTCGACCCCCGCCGAATACGCGCGGACCATCTCGGTGCGGGCCTACGGGCCGATGTTCGATGCGCCGAGCGGCAAGCCGGAGGACCGCGCGCTCGCCATCATGGTGCAGTTCGAGCGCGGCGACGCCGTCGAACTGACGCCGGACGCGTCGGAAAAGCAGGCGACGGTGCGCATGCCGCTCTCCGACCTCGTGCTCGGCGCGGGCGGCTCGCCCACCTACCGCTACCGCACGCGCGTCGTCCGCCGCACCGGGCAGATCGTCGACCCCACCCCGCACGAGGACAGCTTCGACATCCTCGTGCCGCAGCTGCCGGCGGGGTGAGCATGGCCGGCGCGCTGCCAGACTGGACCGTCCCCGCCCCGCTCGCCGAGGGCCGCGCCTTCCCGGCCTTCGAGCGGCCGGACGTCGCGGTCGCGCTGCCGCTCGGCCTCGCGGTGGCGGACGAGCCGGGCGGCGACCCCGCCTTCCGCCTGACCGCCGTGCGCCCGGCCCGCCCGGACCCCGGCGACCCGGACCGGGCGCTGCTGGAACTGCGGCTGCGCCTCGTCTACCCGGACGCGCCGGGCGCGGAGCAGGCCGCGCCCGTGCGCGGCGAGCTGGCGCTGCTGCCCTCCGACTCCGTCACCGACGCCAGGCTGACGCCGCCCCCGCCCGAGAGCCTGGACTGGCTGGGGCTCGGCCTCGCGCGGCTCTCCGTGCCGCTCGACCCAGCGGCCGCGAGCCTGATCGAGGCGGCGCTCGCCGACGGCCCCCTGCCCTTCACGGCCCGCGCCGACATCGAGATCGACGGCGTGTCGCCACGCGCGCCGGCTCGCGTCGTCGTGGCCGGCAAGCGCCTCGCCGCCGCCCTCGCCGCCCACGCGCCGGACGGCTTCCTCGCCCGCGACGGCCTGCTCGCGCTGCTGCGCGGCGACCTCGCTTCGCTGGGGCTGACGGTCACGGCCGCCGGCCCCGAGCCCGCGCCGGGCGCGCTGGCCGAGGCGCTGGCCGACCGCATTCGCGTCCGCTTCGGCCGCTTCGCGGCGCCCTCCGGCCTCGGCGCGCCGGGCTTTGCCCTCGCCGTCGCCGAGCGCGACGCGCCGGACGAGATCGCCTGGAACCTCGCCGAGACGCTGGTCGCGCCCCGCTCCTTCTCGCTCGGGCTCGATCCGTTCGCCGAGGCGCGCGAGCTGGCGCGCCGGGTCGGCCGCGACGCGCTGGTGCGGCGCGTCGTCACGCCGGAGCTGTCGCTCGGCTTTCGCCGCCTGCTGGTCGAGGCGGCGCTGCTCCAGCGTCCGGCCGGCGTCGCGCTGGCCGCGGTGAACATCGTGCTGCCCCCGCACCCGCCCGGACGTCCGCAGGAAATCCGCAAGTCGGTCGACCTGACGCACGCCGAGGTCACGCCGGTCGACGTCCGCCTCGCGCCCGACGAGGAGCTCGCCTGGACGGCGGCCTGCGTGATGATGCTGGAGACCCCGGCGGGCATGAGGCGGCTGGACGGACCGCCGCGCTCCGGCGCGGGCTGGCGCGTCTCCATCCGCCCGGCCGACCTGCCGGCCCGCTTCGTGCGTGTCGAGGCGTCGCCCGCGCTCACCGCGCTCGCCGACCTCGACGTGGCCTGCGAAGCGGGCGGCGCGCCGGTGGCGAAGCCGGTGCGGCTCGACGCCAGCCGGCCGTCCGCATCGCTCACTCTGCCGCGCGATCTCGCCGACGCGCGCCTCGTCGCCACGGCGGTCTCCCCGCGCGACGGCGCGCGGCTCGCGCTCGCCCCGCGCGACGCGCAGCCGTGCCGCTTCGACGTCACCGACCTGCCTGGCTACGGCCCACGCGCCGCCAGCCTCGCCGCGCGGCTCGACGGCGCGCCGCTGCTCGCCCTCGAGGTTCGCCCCGAGTCCGCCGGCGACGAGGCCGTCGAGCCGGTGCTGCTGACCGCCGACCGCGACACGCGGCTGGTGACGTGGTTCGCCGCCGACCCGTTCCGGCCGGGCCTGATGTGGCGGCCTCGCCAGCCGGACGGCGCTCCGCCGCTGCCGTGGCGCGGCCCGATCCAGGACGGCGAGGCGCTGAGCGTGCCCGCCGGCGCGCCAGAGGGAGCCACGCCATGAACCCGCTCGACAGCGCCGAGACGATCGACGGGCTGCGCGTCTGGCGCGCCGCCGACGGCCAGTCCTGGCTCTTTCTGCCGGCCGTGCCGGAGCCGATGCTCGGCGGCGACGGACGCCCGCAGGTGAGCCTGATCGCCGCCGGCGAGACGGGCTTCC
The DNA here is from genome assembly GCF_024294805.1 of Alsobacter ponti. Lineage (GTDB taxonomy): Bacteria > Pseudomonadota > Alphaproteobacteria > Rhizobiales > Beijerinckiaceae > Alsobacter > Alsobacter ponti. The sequence goes on along the minus strand of NZ_JANCLU010000028.1, from coordinate 76 downwards.
TGTCCGTCGGCGCGCGGCTCGCCGCCAGCGACGAGCGCGTCGCCGGCGTGGCGCGCCAGCTCGCGGCGCGCGCGCC